>NZ_JBIWFD010000001.1:580456-1520078 GCF_044762875.1 Peribacillus sp. NPDC096379 | reverse complement strand
GGGCTTTCATCCCCCAGCTCGCCTGGACTTTCATCCCCACTCTCGTCTGGACTTTCATCTCCCAGTTCGTCTGGACTTTCATCCCCACTCTCGTCTGGGCTTTCATCTCCCAGCTCGTCTGGGCTTTCATCCCCACTCTCGTCTGGGCTTTCATCCCCACTCTCGTCTGGGCTTTCATCCCCACTCTCGTCTGGGCTTTCATCCCCCAGCTCGCCTAAATTTTCATCCCCACTCTCGTTTGAGCTTAAATCTAGGACTTCGTCTTCACTTTGCTCTAGAGCGACATCTTCAGATTCATAATCTTCTGTTTTATTTTTAAACATATTTATAAGTTGCGAAAGTGCTTCTTCATTAACAAAATTATTATCTAATGTAAACCTTTGTTCGAGAAATCTTTTTATTACTTCTTTTCGTTCAGCATTCATGCTCATCCCTCCTTCTGTATTACAAGATATTCAAGTTGAGGCTACTTGGCATAATTAATTAGTGGATATTTAAAAAGTTATTAGCTAATTGATCTGTCATACATGTTCTTTTTTTCATAGTTTATTTTTTATGTATTACCTTGTTACTAACAATTATGATCACTACATTCGTAAATAAGAAATCAATCAATCAATCTGGTCACTGCCTCAATTGCTACTCATACATTTATACCGCAAGTTGCTGATGATTCCTTGTCCACATTAAAGGCTTCCTCGTTAAGATTTACTTTAAGTGCAATCACCTTTTACTTATCCTTACATCTATTCGGGAGACAAGCATTTTCTATAAATCCTTTAGTTATTTTATATACATGCATAATTTGGTTCCAATATAAAAAAACTAACAGCATCTTAAATTTTTTAGAAAGGGTATTAAAGCATTTTTCACAAAAAGATAATAACAAAAGGAGATCGTATCATGAATAAATTACTTATTGCCTTGCTGACAATTAGTTTCGTAACTAGTAACTTCGAGATCACGGCATTTGCTGAGAAAGATAACCAAGAAAGCGAAGTTAAACAAGAACAACAAATAGAGTTTACCCAAAAACAACAAGACGAACTTGCAGTATTGCATAAGGAAATGCTGGCTAAGAAAATAGAAATTGTGCATAAATATGTAGAATTCGGTGCAATTTCTAAAGAGAAATCTGCAATGATTGTGAAACATATGGAAAAGCATTATCAAAAGTTAGTAGAAAACGGCTTTCAACCACACCACACTCATCACCACAAAAGACCAGCAGAATAATACAATTGCTTCATAAAAAGTCTTGCCTCTTATAGAGTATTATCTCTAATAAATTGGCAAGACTTTTTTCAAACTTTTCTGCTTAACATTTTTCCATTGATGAAGGATTTATATTTCCATTCACTAAATGATTTAAGGGAAGTTTCCATGATATTTGTCGAATCAACAATCACTTGATAGAATTAGCTTCATAGTGCATAAAGAAAGGATGAATATAATGGGTAATAAAGGAATCTTAGCAGAATATTTATTTGACTTAAAATCTGTCACCGATCCACAGCTTTCGCCTGATGGCAATATGGTAGCCTATATTGAGACCTCTGTTGCTAAGGATGATGAGAAATATATTTCAAATATATATGTATATAGTTTTTTAACGAAACAAACGGTTCAATGGACATATGGACTTCATCGTCAGTCTTCACCAAGATGGTCTCCTGATGGACTCCACCTTGCTTTTTTATCAAACCGGTCTGGAAAAAATCAAGTATACATAATAAATACAGTTGGTGGAGAAGCTAGTCAGCTGACAGAATTTCACCTGGGAGCTACTACGCCTATATGGTCTCCTGATTCAAGGAAAATCCTTACCTCTACGCAAATAAAAGCTGGATACACTTTACATGAGAAAGAAAAAGAACCAGAAAAGGAACGCAAAGAAGCAATTGTATATGATCGAATTAAATACAAAGCAGATGGAAGCGGCTATTTTGATCGTTCATTTTCTCACCTCATACTAATCGATGTACCTACAGGTCAAGTAGAGCAATTAACCTCAGGGGAACAGTCCTTTACTCCCTCCTCATGGGCGCCAAACGGGAAAGAGTTTGCATATGTGAGTAATGACACAGACGATGCTGATTATAATCTCGCTTCCGATGTGTTTATTTTCCATTTAGAAAATCGATCATGGAGAAAAATAACGGCAACCAATGGGCATTTTTATTTTCCTAGATGGTCACCTGATGGCAATTATTTAACGTTAATTGGGCATGAACGAGAATATGAAGGAGCGACGGTATCCAAGATTTGGTTATACACACTAGTTACAGATTCCCTCTCATGCATAACTACAGATTGGGATGTTGAAGTCGGTGATTTAACAGCAGGCGATTTTCATATTGAAGCGGTCAATCCGGGACTTCTCTGGACTAATGACAGTCAAGGCTTTTATTTTTTAATTAGTGACCATGGAAACACAGGCGTATATTACGGAACCATTGAAGGTGCAATGTATCCTTCTCTTCTCGAAAATCAGCATGTTTATGGATTAACCATTAATCCCGAAACACATAAAGCTGTTGTAGCAATTAGCACACCCACTCATCCTGGTGACTTGTACTCCTTTGATTTAACAAATGGTGCAATTGAGCAAATTACATTTGTTAATGATGAATTTCTAAAAGATAAAAAACTTTCGGAAGCTGAACCCATTACTTTTCCTGCTAAAGATGGTCTCGAATTGCACGGGTGGATTATGAAACCGACTGATTTTCAACAGGGAAAAAAATATCCGTTGATTCTAGAAATTCATGGTGGACCGCATGTCATGTATGGGAATACGTATGTTCATGAGTTTCAAACCCTTGTTGCACAAGGATATACGGTCCTATTCACAAACCCACGAGGAAGTGCTGGCTACGGTCAAGAATTCGTTAATGCAAACAGAGGCAATTATGGAGGCATGGATTATGAAGATTTAATGGCGGCCGTAGATTATGTACTTGCAGAGTATGATTTCCTTGATGAACACAAGTTAGGTGTAACAGGTGGAAGCTACGGCGGTTTTATGACAAACTGGATTGTTGGGCATACAGATCGATTTAAAGCAGCCGTTACCCAGCGCTGTATTTCCAATTGGCTCAGCTTCTATGGTATGAGCGATATTGGCTATTCCTTCACTGAATGGGAATTAGGCGGTAATATTATTGAATCTCCTGAACAACTATGGGGACACTCTCCTCTGAAATATGTAGGTAATGTTACAACACCTCTGTTATTATTACATGGCGATAAAGATTATCGCTGTCCAATTGAACAAGCAGAACAATTCTTCGTTGCGTTAAAACGTCAGAAAAAAGAAGCGGTACTTGTAGTCTTTCCAGAACAGACACATGAAGTATCAAGAAGCGGAGCTCCACGATTACGCTTGCAGCATACCGAGCATATTCGCGCTTGGTTTAATAAACATATTAATTAATAAAAGCGCAAAAAGGAAATGTCCAAAAAAGAACTGACCTCACACTCTATACACCGTTTATTGTGTCATTTCCACGTTATCTAAACGGTATATAGGAGATGTGGGGTCTTACTTTTTCCTTCTGGGATAGTTTCTTTTTTCATTAGAAATATTTTTTAAAATGAGTTTTGGTTTCTAATCTTACAACCGAATATATTTCAATGTTGAATATGTTGTTTTTCCGAGATTTCGGTGAGCGCATGTGCCGCCGCCATGTTGGTGCCTTTATGAATAGCAAAATCGCCTAACGAAACAATGCCTATGAGGGATTCCTGTTCGACAACGAATAAACGACGGATTTGTTTCTCTGCCATTAATTCTTCCGCTTCCATGATTGAAGTTTCTGGTAATATCGCAATTGGTTCCTTCGTCATAACATCGGTAATTTTCGTCGAACCTGGTTTCTTGCCAGCTACACAACGGATTGCAATATCACGATCTGTAAGAACACCTACTAATTTTCCATCCTCACAAACTGGAATAGCACCTACGCCCCCTTCCGCCATTTTTACAGCTGCCTCGTACACATTATCAAGGGTTGTGCAGTAATCTACATTAGATGTCATGATTTCTCTAATAGACTTCAAAACAATCCCCCTTATTCCGTTTTGTTTTCTTGATTATTTATTAGTTGATCTACCGTACCCTCAAAAAAATGGTCACTTACTTGTTCATGAGTTTCAGCAAATCCAGATGAAATTTGGTCTTTCTTCTCAAAATCTTCAGTCTGATAATGTCTACCCGCAATTTCTGCTTGATTTTCATTTTTCTTTGTCATAATGTGTACCCTCTCCTTCTACAAATTTTCCAGAATCCAGATTTGTAATCGATTTGAAATATAAGGCTTTATACGCTTTTACAAACACATTTTGAATAGAACCATCATCCAAGCTAAACACTTCTATTGCCTAGTATTTGCATCACACTATGAATTATGCTCACCATATGTCGATCTTATTTTTACTCTTTTTATATCTCTAGCATCAAAAAAATCCAACAAGCAAGCTTGCTGGAAGTAAATCCGAATTCTATTAATATACATCCTGTCGTGTAAAGACAAAGAACGATAGGACTAATGCCGCCGCCCACCATATCAGGAGAACCGACATAGAAGAAAGCAAAGTCATTCCTGTAATCGGCGGTGCCACTCCATTTAAGTAATTAGTCAATTTCAAATTCACCATAAACAAATATTTGGCCGATTCCCAAGATGACACCATATTGTTTAAAATAGCTCCTGATATAAGCGCAGCAAGCATAACACCCATACTTGCCGCCGTACTTCTTATTAAAACAGAGAGCATAAATGCTAATGTTCCAACTACAACAGCCACAAACCAAACAAGTCCAAAATCCATCAACACAAATTTCCATTGACTAATAAGCCTGATACTACTCGTATCTACATCGCCTCCATCTACAACAAAGCCCGTAATAATCGGTGCATTCCAGCCATGATATCCGAAGACAATCCCTGACAATCCATACGATAGCAGTCCGGTCATCGCAACAATTAACGAAGTTGCCATCAATAACGTTATATATTTGCTTAAAAGAATCCGCCATCGCTTTACAGGCCTTGTTAATAGTAATTTGACAGACCCAAGAGTATGCTCAGAAGAAACAAGGTCGCTCGCAACAATCATGATTAGTAATGGAATAAATAAATCACTAGAGTTTTCAATGAACATTCTAACAAATGTAACGGCCCCTGGTTCGCTTGGGTTAATATCTTGATCTAAATAGAATTGCAATTGCTGTACACTAACTTGAATCTGTTCACGCCACTCATCTGAGATTCGGCTTGATCCAAGCCTGTTTTGCATATCAATAATTTGCTGCTGAAGAGAATTTCGCCAATCATCTGTCCCTAGTCTTTCTCGCTGTGTTTGCACTTCCTTATACTGTGCAAAGGTAAACAGGATCACCAATATTCCCACAATCGCTCCAATCACCAACAAACGCTTCCTTGCCACAAGCTTCATCATTTCGTTCGAGATTAGTTTATTCAATATGGGCACCTCCTGTATCCGTCAATTGAAGGAATAAATCTTCCAATACAGGGATCTTTCTATTCAGTTGTAGTACTTGTACTCCTGCATGAACCAAAGCAGCATTCCATTTAGGTATCTGGGTAGAATCATAAGGCGTGACCATATAACCATCATCAAGTGTAGTTACCTCAGTTAGGCTTTCCAATATTTCTCTTCCTTTGACAGATGGATCGAGTTGCCAAATGGCTTGCTCCTGACTCGAGAGCAAAGACTCTACTGTATCTACAGTTATAATGTTTCCTTTTGTAATAATAGCCACTCGATCGCATAATAATTGAATTTCACTCAACAAATGACTGGATACAAGCACACTTAAACCTTCATTTTCAGCAAGTTCTCGAATAAAAACCCTCATTTCACGAATGCCTGCAGGATCCAACCCATTAGTCGGTTCATCTAAAATAAGTACCTTTGGTCGATTCAGCAAAGCTTGAGCAATACCAAGCCTTTGTCTCATACCAAGCGAATAGGTTTTCACTTTATCATCAATTCTTTCTGTTAACTTTACCATATCAACAACTTCCGCAATTCGTTTGTCATCTACTGATGGAAGCATTCTCGCAAAATGAAGTAAATTATCAGTACCGCTTAAATAAGGATATAACTCAGGATTTTCAACTATACAACCAAGATTCGCCATCGCTTTTGTGAAATTTTTCTTTACATCGTAACCACAAATTTCAATAGTTCCAGAAGTCGGTCTAATTAGACCAACAATCATTCGAATTGTCGTAGTTTTACCGGCACCATTTGGACCGAGAAAGCCAAAAACCTCGCCTTCCTTTAATTCAAAGCTGATTCCATTAATGATTTTGTGCTTTTTAATCGTCTTCGTTAAATTCCGCACAGAAAGAGTCGTCGCGCTCATTTACTTTCCCCCTCCCATTTAATTAACGGAGCAATTCTGTCTGCTATTAATCGGTATCCCTCTTGATTTGGATGAAATTGATCCGTAAATAAATAATCATTTACAGACAACTGGAAAATATCATAGGTAGGAACAAAGACAATTCTCGGGATTGTTGAACTTACTTCCTCAGCTATACGGTTCCAGTCACGGACGGTTGGGCTGGTTACCCCTGTTTCATCAACGTCAATAAAAGGATTATAGAGTCCAACAAAAAAGATAGTAGCATCTGGATTCGCCTTACGAATATCTGCGAAAATCGTAGTTATATTTTCAACAAAAGCTTCTTCAATGGTTTTAATAGTAGCTAAATCAAAATTTTCCAATGTTCTTCCCTGCTGAAATAAATCATTCGCACCAATCGTAAGTAAAATAATATCCGCTTTTGCAAGTTGTCTTTGAATATTCGGTTGTTTCACCTGCTTTTTCAGCTGGCTAGATACTTGACCATTAATACCGAGGTTTTGAACAACAACACTTCCATTAAATCGCTCATTCAAATCATCCACCACATAGCCAACGTAGCCTTTTCCAGAATCGTCACCCGTCCCTCTTGTCAATGAATCCCCTAATGCAACTACTGTAAACATATGATTTTTTATCACTGTTTTTTGGGAACTGTCCTGTTTTTTAACCACATTGTCTGTTGCACCTGTAGCATAATAATCCTGAATGGCCCAACCAAAACTTAACAGCCAAAGAATTGATAAAGTCGCAGCAATAATCGTTATGTAACGTATACTTTTCTTCCCCAGCACACTCACCCTCTCCTTTGCTTCTTTCCCTCTATTAAATCACACCGTTTGTGCTTTATAAAATTCGAGGTTCCAATATAAAGCAATAACTTAATTTACATCAGAATACAAAAAAGCTCAGTTTCTCTAGAAGCGAGAAGCCGAGCATTCATTGTTAATATCTAAGAAGGCGTTATTTCTTCAACGATGAAGAGTTATACTGTCATTAGAACACTGATTAAAGATAAAATACCAAAAGTAAATACACGTTAAAAACCCTTCCTTTATCAACAAGTATCCCCGTACTGAATGTACTTATCATTAATGCTCAATTAAATTTTTTAAACCGTGACAGTGGGTAGCTTAATGATGAAAGTTGAGCCTTCATTCACTTCACTAACCACCTCAATTCTCCCTTTATGACCTTCAATAATTTTATAACTCACCATCAATCCCAACCCATTTCCCTGTTCTTTCGTAGTGAAAAATGGTTCGCCTAACTTATTCAACTTTTCAGAAGGAATCCCAACTCCCGTATCTCGAATATGGATCATCACTTTCCCTCCTTGCTGCAAAGCATTTACATACAAGTCTCCTCCAGAAGGCATCGCTTCTATTCCGTTTTTCGCGAAGTTTAATAACACTTGCTTCAAACGATTCTCATCACAATTCACAAGGATTTCTTGATTATGACTTTCAAAATGAACATGTACGTTTTTGTTTTTCGCTTCAAATGCAATCAAAGTAAGTACGTCTTGTACGATTAAGACGATGTTTTTCAACTCAAGATGAACGGTCTGCGGTTTTGCTAGTACCATAAACTCTTCGACAATCGTATTCACTCGTTCTATTTCATCCAAAATAATATCGAAGTATTCCAATCTTTCTGGCTTCGACTCATCCATTTGCAGAAATTCAGCATATCCTCTCATGGATGTTAGCGGGTTACGAATTTCATGGGCAACTCCTGCAGCTAATTGACCAACAGCAGCCAGTTTATCCTGTCGATGAAGTAGCTCCTCAGATTGTTTTCGTTCAGTAATATCATTTCGGATCGAGACAAATTGGTACGGTATTCCCTTCTTATTTAGAAATGGGACAATCGTCGTTGAAACCCAATATAGACTACCATCCTTCGCTTGATTGCAAATTTCACCATTCCATGTCTTGCCTTTTAGGATGGTATCCCACAAATCCTGAAAAAACTCCTTAGAATGATAGCCAGAATTGATGATTGAATGAGTCTTCCCAAGTAATTCCTCTTCCCTATATTGCGAGATTTCCGTAAACTTCTCATTCACATAAATGATTTTTCCTTTGGAATCCGTGACTGCCACAATCGAAGCTTGATCAAGCGCATATCGATAATCTTGCAAATATTTATCACTATTCTGCAGGCGTTTTGTGATGAAAGAGCTTGAAGTAATCAGCCCACCAACGATTAATAAAAAAACAAACAACACAAGAAACGGTACAAAAGAAGTATCATGGACAAGTTCATTCACATTATCAACCGATTGTTTAACAGGTAGCGCACGCACTAACATGAAATGGCCTTGGATAATCGCAGCAGAGACGATAAATGTACTCGTCGGCTTCAACCATATTTGGTTTTCTTTTTGCCGATAATTCGAATAAAAAAATAATAAAAATGCGACAACAAAAATAATTAACGTGATCATCACTGTTAGGATTAACAAAACTGTATGGATTTTAATAGAAAGATTCAAGGCATATAAGCCAATAATATAGTTAGATAACAAAGAAACGGTCAATAATGTACCACAATGAACAATGTTTATGAATGAGAGTTTCTTAATGGTTAATGCCAAAAACCCCATTGATGCAAGTGCCACGCCAAGAACGAGTGAAAGCACCATCACTGATAAATTGTAAGTAACTACGCTGTTCTTCTCAAAAGCCAAGATTCCAAAAAAATTAAACGTCCATATCGCAATTCCCATTGAAAAGCTTCCGCCGAATAACAAAAACTTCTTATGGTCAGCAGAGCTTCTCAGTAATGTAAGTAAATCCAAACTCGTATAAGCCGCCATAAATGTCAATATTAATGCGACTAATAAGAGAATCGGATTGGATGATACAAAATATTGCTCCAATTCATGCACTTCCTTATCTAAGAAATAATCGTCTCCATTAGGGATGTTTTTATTATCAGTGTATAGTAATCCGTCCATTCAGAAAAGACAAATCTTAATTTCACATCGTTTTTAGGTACCGAAAAAAAGAATGAGAATTGGAGACAACAGCTAGAATAATTTGATATCACTATCTGCTTTAGCAGAAAACAACTGGTTAAAATACATAATTTTGAAAGTTTGAATGCAAATAAATATTTTTATGAATAGTAAAACTGTATAATAATTTAAGAAGTCTTTATTTTTCAAGTTTCTTTTCCGCGTATAAAGACAGAAAGAGAGGGTATCTATATGTCAAATGCATCAGATTTAACGACAGTAGAAGCAATGATTAAAAAAGCGAAACACAAGAAACTCACCGCAAGGCAAATTCTTCAAAGGGGGATATTAATTACAATCGGAGCGATTTTAATGAGTATCGGTCTTGAAGTATTCCTTGTCCCTAATAATGTCATCGATGGCGGAATAACAGGGATATCAATCATGCTTTCTTACATAACTGACTGGAAATTAGGAGTATTTCTCTTCGTTCTCAATCTTCCGTTTTTCTTCATAGGTTATAAACAGATTGGTAAAACATTTGCATTATCCACCCTTTATGGAATTGTTGTACTTTCCATAACTTCCATTTTCCTTCACCATGTACCAGCATTTACTCAAGATATCTTACTCGCTTCAATCTTTGGCGGAATGATTGTCGGCGTTGGAGTCGGAATCGTTATTCGTTATGGAGGTTCTCTTGATGGAACAGAAATCCTAGCGATACTTGCAAGCAAGAAGCTTCCATTCTCTGTAGGGGAAATTATCATGTTTTTTAACTTATTCATCTTTGCATGTGCCGGATTCGTCTATTCATGGGATCGTGCAATGTACTCCATCCTCGCGTATTATGTGGCATTTAAAACAATGGATATTGTCATCGCAGGATTGGATGAATCGAAATTTGTTTGGATCATCAGTGATGAATTTCGCGAAATTGGCGATGCTATTCTGCATCGATTGGGTCGCGGTGTTACTTACTTAAGTGGAGAAGGAGCTTTTTCCGGAGACGACAAGAAGGTCATTTTCTGTGTAATCAACCGACTTGAAGAAGCAAAGCTTAAGGACATTGTGAAGGACTTTGACTCATCGGCTTTCTTAGCAATCGGAGATATTGCTGAAGTGCGCGGCGGCCAGTTTAAAAAGAGAGACATTCACTAACAAATCGAATATGGCGTTAAAAAGCCATCACTTACCACATGTAGCACGCTCCACTTGCCTAATCACAATAGTGGCGGTAAAGAGTCCGAATTGGGATAACTTTAGTAAACCAGCTAAGTAGAGGGCTTATTAGTAAGTCACGAAGCCCGGTTCCCATGTCCTTCAAACAAAAAAAGAACTAGCCATCAGTGAGGTTATGAGTAACCTTCTAATGGGTAGTTCTTTTTCATAAAGTGAATGATTTTCTTCATCCCCACCTACACCTATGCTTCCTCTAAGCCTTGAGGGGGTACTGCCCGTTAATACGAGATAAAAAGAATGTTAATAATTGCAGTCTTTATATTTATTGCAAAAAATAATACACATTGGCAGTGTGCATTGTTTGTCGTTCTTATTTATGCCTTGGATTATCAATTGCTTGAAGCATTTTTGTCGTAGCAACCATTTCACTACCGCATAAAGGACAGCTAGGCTGTTCACTCATTGTAAAATTCGCTCGAACCCATCCCTTACAAGTCGGAGATGCACAATCCCAAATCTTTGTTTCTTCCGGTTCCACTTCTTCTGTATTATTACGTCTATACAAAATAGCTCACTCCTTTGATTAAAATGGTTCGGTGCGTATTTTTCAAAAAACTTGCCTGTAAATAATCGTTCTCTTTCATTATACCATAAGAACAGCCTAAGCGCTTTGTAAAAGGAAAACTATCGTCGGATCATAGTTAGATCTTTCCCGTTTTGACTCTTATCTTTTGGCTGTTTTCGCATACTTTGTTGCTTTTGAATGATATTTACACAACTATCCTGGGTTGATTTCCGTTGCAGGTACTCGCTTTCCGCAGGCGGTCTCTGGAGCCTCGCACCTTCCACTACAATCAACATCTGCCCGAATTTGTTATTTGCAAAAACAACAATCTTTACGAAAAAAGCCTATCTTTTTAAAGATTTAGAGCTAGTAAGGAAAATAGCCTGTAGATTAAGAAATAATTTCAAAAAATAAAAAGCTGCTCTTTCTCATAAGAGCAGCTTTAGTTAGTTTATCAATGATGACCAGCTTTTCAAATTAACTTCGAAAAGCATGAGAGTAATTTCTGTTCCAAACCTAAAACAATGAAAGCCCTGCCTCTCTCCCATCTCTACGGTTCCTAGACCGCGCCAGTGAGAATCAGATTTGACTGTAAGCACATGTTTATTAAAGGTAACTGTCGGAAATCCCTAGACACAAGGGTTCATAATCCAATGGAAAGAAAGAATAGAAGTGTGTTTACTTGAAGAATAAAAAAACTTGTGAGGAAAAAACAAATGGGTTTCTTTACTTAATAGGCCATAAGGCTTCATAACATACACGTTGTCGTACTTCTATGCTGCTAAAACAAAACTGTTTTACCATGCTTTAATAAAAATGTTCTATATAAAATTACCCTCTGTGTTATTCATAAGAAAAACACTAAGATAACAATCATACCATTATTTAATAAAGAGGTCAAGTTCTCTTTTCATGAACAAAGGGATTACCATTCAGGTAACCCCTTCACTTCTTAACGATAAGCATTATACTCGTTCGAAATTTTCGGTAACTCCCTTACTTCTTCAACTAGATTGCTCCCACACATTGGACAAGTATTTTCTGCACTTGCAAAGTCTTTTCTCATCCAGCCATTACAAGCCTCCGATTCACATGAATAGACGTCTGTATCGACCATTTCAACAACGGGTTCCTCTGCATTCTTTTTACCAAAGTACATAAGAGTAACCTCCTTTATGGATAGTATACTCATAATTACCAGGATTTATTTATCAAAAAAATAGTCGGATTTTATTTATCCCGCATTAACGAGCAGTGAAACCCCCGCTGATTGAAATTTCACTTTATCTAATTAAGCGGACATTCAAAAAATAGTCAACACTCAAGTCTGCTGATACATAAAAAAATCCTCTTCCATCTTCTCTCTAATTCAATGGCTATGTTAAACAATTTTAGGCTCATTCATGTGAAACCACAGTTACAAATGAATGGTTCTGATAATCCAAACCGTGTCTAGCATAGATTATTCAATAAGTATTCGCTGTAATGCCAACCAATACTAAAAAAAACACGAGAACAATAAGATACAGTCCGATAATAATGGCCATTAGAATCAATTGTGCCTTAGCAAAATTCCGCCTGTTCAAATTGGTGTCACCACCGAATGCCCAAACAAACAATAAGATAATATTAACAACTGGAATGATTAACAATGCTAAAGTACCCAACCAACTTTTGACTGAAACTACATTCGTATTACTTGGGGTATACTCCTGCTCTTGAATTGGTGTATCACGATTCTCTTCCATCTGTCCCCTCCAAAAATCAAATGTAAAACTAATAAAACTACAATCATTCACTTTACTTAGCCACGATAAAAAATAGTCACTTTAGATGTTCAATTCTTTTTTTGATACTCATCTAACATTAACAATGAAACAGGATACTAACCTCTGAAATTAGTATACTCATAAAAATTGAATTTATTTATCCAAATCATCCATTGGTTTGTCCCATTTTCAATAATGCTAATTTTATCATGAAGTAGGAAATATCCTCTGGTACATTTTCCTTAATCGGCTTGAGCTTCTCAGCACCTGTGCTTTCAATAGCTTGATAGATCAACTCCAGTTTTTCCTTCGGTAGAAACGTTTCCCACTCTAAATCAAAACCACCTTCCGCACATGTTACAAGATGATTTTCAATGGTTATTCTACTTAAACCACGAGTGCTGGCTATTTCACTCATACTATTTCCTTCTTTGTACAAACGATAAGTTTCTAGATGCGTGGCTTCTTTTTTAGTTTGTTTTTTCACTTCAGCATGAGCCACAAGAGGTTTCTCCAATTCAGCATCTGGATTGTCAGCTAGATATTCAGCAATTGTTTGAAGAAATTGTTCCCCGTATCGTTCTTGTTTCTGTGCCCCAACACCTTTAACCATAAGCATCTCCGAAACTGTAACCGGCAATTTGACTGCCATGTCTTTTAACGCAGCATCGGAAAAAATAATAAAAGGTGGAACTTTTTCATTCTGAGCAATTTCCTTTCGAGTTTGGCGAAGCATTTCGAACAAGCCGCTGTCGATATTTGTAATAGTCTGTACCTGTTTTAATTCTTTTTGCATTACCTTCCGTTTTCCTAGTAAAACTTCTTTACCCGTATCACTTACCTTTAGCACTGGAAACTGCCCGCCGGTAATTTCTATGAATTGTTGTGCAGTTAAATAGTCGATAAAATCCGCAACATGCTTGGCTGATTTCGCTGAAAGAATGCCATAAGTAGATAACTTTTGGAAGCCAAACTCTTCTATCTTTTTCACCTTTGAACCCGTTAACACCTGACTAATTAATGTTTTCCCAAAACGTTCACCCATTCGGATCATGCAAGACAAAACCATTTGTGATTCTGTCGTTACATCCATTTCAGCACGATTATCTTTACAATTTTCACAGTGCCCGCAATCATCAGGGTTTTCTTCTCCAAAATAGCGAAGGATGAAGGCTTGCAGGCACCCTTCTGTGAAACAATAATCCTTCATTTGATTCAGCTTCTGTAACTCCTGATACTTCCATTCATCTGTTCCTTGCGATTGATCAATGAAAAACCGTTGAATATGTAAATCCTGGGGCGAATAAAGAAGGATGCATTCACTTTCAAGTCCATCACGACCAGCACGTCCCGCTTCTTGATAATAACTTTCCATATTTTTCGGTGTTTGATAATGTACAACAAACCGCACATTCGATTTATCAATCCCCATTCCAAAGGCAGAAGTAGCCACCATTACTGTTATATCGTCCTTTAAAAAAGCGTCCTGTTGACGTGTACGCTCCTCCTCATTCATCCCAGCATGGTATCTCCCTGCTTTAATCCCAGTATTCGTAAGCTTTTGTGAGATCCGGTCCACATCTTTTCTTGTTGATGCGTAAATAATCCCTGACTCACTATGATTTTTTTCCAAATATCTCATTAAAAACTGCGCTCTATTTTCATCCTTCATAACGGAAAAGGTAAGATTACTTCGTGCAAATCCTGTGGAGAATTGATGGTCTAAATCGATATCTAGAGTCCGACAAATATCTTCCTTGACGATTGGCGTAGCAGTGGCTGTAAGGGCGAGGACAACCGGGTTTTGTGGAATTTCTTGTAGGAGTGTATTGATTTTCAAATAACTCGGACGGAAATCATGCCCCCATTGTGATATACAGTGTGCCTCGTCAATAGCAACAAACGAAATATCCAGTTCACTTAATTGATGCAAAAAATGAGGAAGTTCTAATCTTTCCGGAGCAATATACACCAGCTTATGCATTCCTGCTTTAATCTCAGCAAGTCGTTCTGCCGCTTCAC
This sequence comes from Peribacillus sp. NPDC096379, assembly GCF_044762875.1. Lineage (NCBI taxonomy): Bacteria > Bacillati > Bacillota > Bacilli > Caryophanales > Bacillaceae > Peribacillus > Peribacillus sp. NPDC096379. The sequence goes on along the minus strand of NZ_JBIWFD010000001.1, from coordinate 1,505,175 downwards.
TAGCTCCAAGGGAACTATTTAGAAACGTAGCTGAAATGCCATTTTGGTGTAAAGCATCCACCTGATCCTTCATTAATGAGATAAGGGGGGAAATGACAAGCGTAATTCCGGGAAAAATAAGTGCGGGGATTTGATAACAAATTGATTTCCCTCCACCAGTCGGCATAATTCCAGCCGTACGGTATCCTGCTAGAACCGATTCGATAATGTCTTCCTGTCCTGATCGAAAGGAATCATATCCGAAATAGGTTTGAAGCAGTTGTTGATGCTCACTTTTCAACACGTTCACCCTTTCCAGCCATTTTCATAGATTGTATAAGCTCTTTCATTATACGAAAAGATAGATATGATGACAAATTGAATGATAAAGTGAAACCTCAATCAATGGAAGTCTTACTGCTCGCTAAGCCTGGGATAAAAAAGAAAAGAGTCTGACCTCACTACACTATATACCGTTTATTGTGTCATTTACACATAATATAAACAATATATAGTAGATGTGGGTTCAGACCCTTTTGTTATGGGATAATCATCTATTTATTATCTGACCTTTAGTTTAAAACTTTAACTTTCACATTTTTTCTTCCCCATTTTTTTGCATCTTGCAAGTTAGGAATAAAGACATCGATTTTATTTCCTTTAATTGCCCCGCCCGTATCTCCAGCTACTGCATTTCCATATCCTTCAACATAGACTTTCGAACCTAACGGAATGACTGACGGATCGACTGATATTACCTTCGTATCAGGGTTGTTTTTTAAATTAATTCCAGTTGCAGTGATTCCACTGCAGCCATTACAACTTGCCGTATAAGCTGTTGCAGTAACGCTTATTTCCTTTGCGACATTTTCCGTGCTAGTTGCAGTTTTCGCAGTCTGTTTAACGACTGGTTCTGCTGATGCTGCCGATACTGGCTGCTTTGTAGACTCTGTCTGTGGAGCTTCAACAGGTCTTGATTTTTGAACAGACGCAGACTGAACGGGTGCCTGACTTGTACGATCCAAAATAACAATCTGATTGCCAGGGTAGATTAAATCACTTTCGATTCCGTTCCATTCTTTAATTTCATCGACTGTTACGCCATTTTTTTTCGCAATATTCCATAATGTATCGCCAGATTTAATCGTATAATATTCTTCATTTGAAATCTTTAATATATCGTCCGTATGTATTCGAGCCGTTTCTAACCCGTTCCATGTCATAATGTCTTCTACAGATACTTGATGTGTTTGAGAAAGTCCCCATATTGTATCTCCATCTTTCACTTTCACATCCTGCGCATTTGCTTGTGACCCTAGACTAACGGACAATACCGCAACCGCAGCTAATGATAAGATTGATTTTTTCATATAATAGTTCCCTCCCTGTTATGCTTGTTCAAGCTAACAATATTCATGTTAACACAGAATCTCCCCCTGCAAAGAACAAGCAGATAAAGATCTAGTAACAAACATAACAGTAAGATGACAACGAGATAACAAGGAAACAGAATAGTCGATTTATTATTAGTACAAAAAGGATGATGAACGTATTTCACTAAATGACAGTGAAAAATTTCATCATCCCTAAGCTTTATTTTCGATTTGCAGAATAGGTCCAGCCATCTTCCTGATAGACCTTGTCTTCTTTCATTAGTTTACCTAGTGCACGTTTGAACGCACCTTTGCTTAAGCCAAAATGGAAATTCACATCTTCTGGCAATGTTTTATCGCCATATGGCATTGCACCACCACGATTTAATAAATATTTATAAATAACGGCTGCGTCTTCTTCCATTTTATCTTGTTTGAAAGGTAAAAGGGAAACATTTAACGTACCATCCTCTTTCCGATCAATAACTCGTCCTTCCACAAGCTCACCAAGACGAGGTTCCTCAACCCGTTCTGTTTCATGGATAAAGCAGCGATATCCTTCTTGGGAGATGAAAAAAGAGCCAACCATTAATAAGCGGTAAACGTTTCCTTTAACAGAATCGTTACGAATTCCTTTTAATGGGGCTTCGACTGACATTTCCTGCATTACATCTTCTGACGCAAGTTTTCCTAATAACCTTTCATGCCGATCTGATTTTAGTGAAATATATAGAGCATCTCCCACTTTCGGCCATAGATGACGCAGGTTCGGCAAATCATCAACTGAAACTAAGATATCTTTACTTAAGCCAATGTTTACGAATACACCCATTTCCTTTTTCACGCTGACAACCTCTGCCCAGCCATAACTATCGAAGCGCACTTCAGGAATTTTCGTTGTTGCAGTCAAGCGACCCGTTTTATCTAGATAGACAAAAACCTTCACTTTATCACCTATTGAAATCTGTGAATCAGATTGGATTTCACTGTTCGGTAGAAGGATACTATCCATCCCGTCACCAATAAAATAACCAAACTCAGCTTCTCGTTCCACTTCTAATTTAATGGCCATTCCAGCCTGAATCTTACTCATCTTTATACCTCCTGAAGCATTTCGCTACATCTACTTCTAATATTGTACCCGTTTTTTATCGTTTAGCGTATTAAAAACGGATAATAGTTGTCTTTAACTATGTTCGTCTGTCCGTATCCAGCGCTAGCAGCCACGTTTCTATTCTGATTACCATATTTGAATTTATCATTTTTCGAAAGAGTTGTATATGTTTAATTTAAAAAAGCGCGGAGTTACTGCAAGTAACTCACTGCACCTTTTCCATCAATCTTTACATTATAAGAAAGTTGATTGAGCTTTGATATAATCGCTTGGTTATAGTTTTCGTCCATGAATTGTGGTTGTCCTTTGACAATTTTCGCAGGTTTGAGCGAAGAAGAAATTTCTCCATTATCTAAAGTAACTTGGACAATCATCGTTTCTGAACCTTTTGGTGAAGCCGATTCTGTGAAGATGAAATTACCAAGGCTATAATAAATGGGACAGCCTTTATACTCCTCGATCCCCATCAATGAGTGACTGTGAGAGCCAATAACGGCTGAAGCTCCTGCATCAATGAAAGCTTTCCCCATTTCTCTAGCATAGCTTTCGGGGTAATCTTGTCTTTCCCTATTCCAATGAATCATTATCATTAGATAATCAGACTGGTCAGCTACTTTCTTTATATAGGTCATCATCGGTTCATTTTGATAGCCACTTGCAATACCAGGTTGATCCTCTTTTGCACCCCAAGATACCTCAGGTAAAACCCTACTTATTCCAATGATTGCAATTTTCTTACCGTTCACTTCCTTATAAAAGGCAGAAAAAGCCTCTTCCTCGTTATTCCCTGCACCTGTATAGGCAATATTATACGATTTCAAATGATCAAATGTATCACGTAGTGCGTCGAGTCCATAATCTAGTGTATGATTATTTGCCAAGGAAACGACATCAACACCTGAGTTGACTAGACCTTGCAATGTCTTTGGTTCCGATCGAAAGGTAAATTGCTTATCAGATGGAATGCCACGTGTTGAGACTGATGTTTCAAGATTAATTGCCGTGATATCAGAGTTCCGGAGCGTATCGCCTACTTGTATAAATGGATAATCTACTCCATATGCTTCTATTAATTGTCCTACACTTCGATCTAATAAAACATCTCCGGTAAACGTTACTGTGATGGGTTTATGCGTTCCCGATTGCTCGTACTTATGTACGTCCGTTTTTTTCTCTAGAAAAGAAGATTCTGGTGCTTTCTTAACAGCCACTTTTGTAACCTGACTTTCTTTTTCAGAAAAAGCCGGTACAGCCTGTCGCTCTATCGATTGGAGTTGAAAAAGATAAAATGCGACACTAATAATCAAACAGACAAATAATAGTAATGTCGTTTGAATAAGCAGTTTCCTTGTTCTTCGCGATTTTCTCCCCATATACCTTCTCCGTTCCTATTTTATAGACTTTATCTGTCTATTATACCAACACTGGTAATTCTGTTAAACACATCCAGTTATTTTTCCTAAAGATTCCAACATCCCTAACACCAATCCCCATAATTGTAAATTGTTTATTCAGGCACTAAGATTTGACCTTGTTTCCCATTGCTTAACAGAGTGTGCATAATCACTTTTGAAAGTTGACTTGGCTGATAAGGCTTTACTAGATATTCTTGAGCACCTAAAGAAAAACCTTGTTCTTTTTCATCTAGAGCTGTTGAAACAAAGATGGGTATATGTTTGAATCGTTCATTTCCCTTTAATTCTTTCATAACACTCCAGCCATCCATTTCATCTTCTTCAAGAAGAATATCTAGAACAATGGCGTCTGGGGCAGCTGTTTTCATTTGTTCCAACGCTTGACTTCCACTGCTAAAGTAACTTACATGGAATCCGCTATCAAGTAATTCAAGTTTTAAAAGTTCAGCTAAACTTAAATCATCTTCAATGACTATGATATTGTAATTCAAATCTGATGAGATTCCTTCCGTTTGTTTCGTTAGCTCCCTTGTTATCACCCTTGGAAATTCAAGCTTGAAGACACTTCCCTTCCCATATTCAGATTCGACGGTTATTTTTCCACCACTAGCTTTAACAATCTCTTCAACAATTGCTAGTCCAAGGCCAGTTCCACCAATTCTTCTGTGATCCGAATTGTCAACTCGATAAAACTTTTGGAATAAATGTGGAATGGCGTCATTAGGAATACCTAATCCTTCGTCCTCAATTTCGATGAATACAGATTCAGGGTTCTCATTTATCCTAACTGTAACATTTCCTCCATTTGGCGAGTATTTTATTGAATTGCTAAGAAGATTCGTAAACACTTGTTCAAGCTTAGATTTATCTCCAAAAATAATAGACTGATGAACACCCGATTCAAACGCAAAATGATGAAGGGTCGTATTCACTTTTTGGTGTTCGATTGTAGTTTCAATAATTGGATATAGATCCACATATTTCTTCTCATACGTTTGCTTACCTGATTCCATTCTTTGAACATCAAGGAAATCATTAATTAATAAAGTTAACCGATTTGCTTCATTATAAATCGTCTGTAAATATTTCATTTTTCTTTCAGGCTTTAATTTTTTATTTAATAGAAGTTCTGTAAAACCAAGGACACTTGCTAGAGGAGTCCGTAATTCATGACTCACTGTGCTTACAAATTCAGATTTCATTTGATCAACTTCGTATTCCTTCGTTATATCACGATGAACAAGGATTGTTCTTAGAGAATCATCCCCATGATAAATCGTTTTCGCATACACCTTCATTACTTGTTTTGTATCCTTTTTACAATAAACAAATGATTGCTCTTCTTCTGCATTTACAGCAGATTCAATAGCTCTTTTCAAATTGACAAGGAATGTATCCCCTTCTATTTGCTCAGCCATAAGCGAGCTCCATTCAGTCCATGACAATCCTATCAATCCATTTATTAATTGTTTTTGATTAAAGATGGAATTTAGACGCTGATTTACTTGAATCATTTTACCATTTTGATCAATCAACTGAATCCCTTCTTGGACTGCATTTAAAATATCTTGATTTAAATTACGATTACTCTCCGTTTCTTCATACATCTTGATTTTTTCAAGAGAAATTGCAATTTGTCTTGCTAATGCTTCATATTCACTCAAATCCTTGTCTGAGAAATTGTTACCATATCGGCTGAACACCATGATAGCTTCAACTTTATGCGAAGATGATAGAACGGGTAAATACAAATCATAACTATAGTTGATATTCTCATGATATCCTTTTTCTGCAATTTCTTGTTCCCGTTTCAAGGTAAATGCTTGCTTTGTCTCAAATAGACGCTGTACCAACCCTATATCCATAAAACGGATAAATCGATCGATACCTATTTGAGTTAGACCAAAAGCGGCATAAGCGTCTTCTTCTACTAGTTTAATGATTCCTCGATCTGCACCAATCAGTTTACACATGTTTTGAACAACACTTTGAAGAACTTCTTTTTTATTTAAGGTATTAGAAATACTATGAATTAATTCATTTCTTCTAGTGAGTTTTTGCTCATGTAATCTGAGATTTTCTAACGTGACTTCAAGTTCATGCTGCTGTGCATGTAATTCATCTTGTTGGGCTATTAACTCTTCATTTTGCGCAACTAATCCCTGTTCTTTTTCTTGAATGCTTTCAACCATCTTCTGGAAAGCAACAGATAGCATACCTAGTTCGTCTTTTCTCTTAGGATCTACATGAATAACCGCTTCTCTACCAGCGGCAATTTCATTTGCGGCAAATGAGAAGTCAATCAGTGGTTTGCCAATATTTCTAAAAATCATTCGAATAATATATTGGACGAGCAATAAGAATAGAACAATAAAACCGATAAAGATTAGCTGTAAATTTGATTGATTTTTACTAAGTTCGACTACATTCTTCGCTAACTGATTATCAAGCGCTGAGCTTTTGGCCTTCGTATCTTTTAGAAACCGTTCCACTTTCATGGTAGTCTCTGTATTTGCTAGATCAAGAATTTCAGTATGATTACCATTTTCATAATTAGTGATAATATTTGGCAACACATCACCAAAGTAATAATCAGAAAACTCAACCATTTCTCGGTAATCGGATTTTTCAGAAATAGTCACACTATCTCGTTCTAGTACTGAAATTAACGCTCTTATACCCTTTTCTTTCCCTCTTGCACGCTCCATCAATTGTGAGTTATTCGATGCAACATATCCTCTAATATCTAAAAAAACAGCGTTATATTCATCATAAATCGTATTAATTGTTTTCCGTTTTTCAACGAGCACTTTGCGATTCTCGATATATTGATGATTTAAGTTTTGTTGAAGAAAAAACAAAATGGCAGTACCAAAAAGACCAAATATTAAACAAGCACTGATGAGTAAAATAACCTGTCTGGACAGGCTGTTCCGAAAATAATTACTAAGCCTCATTTACAATTTCCTCAATTTTTTCTAAAAGTTTAAGAGGACTGAATGGTTTTTCCATAAAGTAGTCAGCACCTGCTAACAGAATTCTTTCTTGTTCATAGGCTTGGCTTTTTGCTGAAAGCATCAAAATTTTCGAATGTCCCAGCGTTTCTCCTGCCTTAATTTTTTCAATAAGCTCAAGACCTGTATATACCGGCATCATATAATCAAGAATTACAAGATCATATTTTTCCAATTTCAAATAATCAAGTGCTTCTTGGCCATCAGCCGCTTCGTCAACGATAAAATCTTCATCCTCAAGCGTGTCAACAATTAACATCCGTAACACTGCTTCATCTTCTGCCAATAAAATCCGTTTCATGTTTTTTCCTCCTTGAATAAAATGAGTAGAAATCGAAAATAGCTGAATCACCCACATTATTTTTCTATCATACTCATACTTGTAAGTGATCTTCTAATAACACCCATTCTATATAGATCGGATTTTTTGTCAGTTTTTCTAGCTTATCTGCATTATTTTTCTCGTTTTAGTAAACGTTCAATTCGCGCCTGTAGTTCAGGCATTGAGAATGGCTTTGTAACATAATCATCTGCACCAAGCTTTAATGCTTGAGCAATATTTTCTTTGCTCTTTCGTCCAGTCAGCATTAATACCGAGAATTGGTTTGCATAAGGACCAGTTTTCACTTTTTGTAGGACCTCAAGTCCATCCATGATTGGCATGACACCATCAACAATCAAAAAATGATCCCGACCGTCATCTGCCCTTCCTGATTCAAAAAATAAAGGCCCGTTTTCAAAGACGGCAATATTTAGTTCTATATGACCCATGTCAATCGATTCGATTATTTTATAAAGCATGGTCCGAATAATGATATCATCGTCAATGACTGACACATTAAGTACATTCTTTTTGTAACAAAGGGATTTTCCAGCAGTTTCAACTCTCGCTCTACCTAATCGCTTTGCCTCATATAAGGCATGATCTGCATACTTAAACGCTTCGTCAGGAGTTACGAATTCATCATCAACCGTAAACAATCCAGCAGAGAATGTGACTGTAAAACTCTTCTCTTTATAAATAAACACTTTTTGGGAAAATGCATGAATAAGTTCCGTCAGCCTTTGTCGAGCATCTGTATCCTTGGTTCCTGGAAATATAATGACAAACTCTTCTCCCCCATACCTGAAAATTAAGTCGGAACTTCTAATGGATCTCTTAATAAATTGGGCAAATTCATTTAACACTATATCCCCATACAAATGTCCATATGTATCATTCACATGCTTAAAGTAATCAATATCTACCACGCTGATTGAGAAAGCCTGTTTCGACCGTTTAAATTCTTGAAAATATCGTGGAAGCGTTTCTTCCAAAAATCTTCTATTATAGATTTGAGTTAATTCATCTATCAAGACCGATTGATCAAACATTTTCTTCCTTTGTAAATGTCGTTCTATCTTCACGATGAACTCTTCTATATCAATTGGCTTACCGATAAAATCATCTGCACCAGATTGATAAGCTTTTATTCTTGTTTGCTTGTCATTTTGTATACTTATTATCATCTTGGGAATGAAATACTTTTCATTATGAGTCTGTATATCCTCTAATACGTGAAAGCCGTCTTTCGTCGGTAAATGTATATCTAGAATTAAAAGATCAGGCTGCATTTCGAAATATTGATTAACCGCTTTTTCAGGATCTGTATTCGTTATAACCATCCACCCTTTTTCTTCAAGCACATCTTTAAGTAGGATTAACATGGACACATCATCATCAATGATTTGGATAAGCTGTGCGTTCGATTGTCTGATTGCGCCTGTTTTCATCGTTACATGTTCATAGTTTTCATATTCGTAGGTTAATTCCATCAAATCAAATAGAAAGCTTCTTAGCTCATCAAGCTCCCAAACCTTTTCACTATTCTCATCAAGCACAGAAAGTAGCCGATCAGATACTTGCATCAGGCCCCCAAGCTGAATGGTTCCAGCAGTTCCTTTAATCGAATGAAGAAAACGATAGACTTCTCTTTGAGGAATCCTTTCATTTTCTTTAGATTCAAACCAATCCATTAGAATTTTTTTCGTATTCTGTATTAAATGATTTTTATATTTTTCCAGATTCACAAATATCCCCCTATTACTAACGTACCTTCATCATAATACAATCGACTCGCATTACATAGACATTTTTCTGTGGTAAAGGCGCGGGGCTTCGCGCGGTCAGCTCCGCACCACAACCTTCATTAGGTTATACAATTCTTAAACTTTAACTTTTTTCATCGTAAGGCTTTGGGTCGGACGCTCATGAAAGTTTTCTATTTCAACTTACATTTTGCTAAGAGGGTTACATATTTAGAAATGGCTGTTTTCTAAAGGATTGTTGTTTATTAAATGCGAAAATTTATCAATTCTAAAAAGATAAATTTATATAATGTAGATTAAGTAATAGATATTAGATGAATAGAAAGTGGGGGTGGGGTAATGAGTAAAGATTCAGAAACTCTGAAAAAGAAGAGAGAGGCTAAGACAAGAAGAATAAAAAGGAAATCCAACTGGAAATATGAACAATGCGTTTTACAGGTTTGTTAATGGAAATCTTGCTGATTTAATAGATAGTTTAAGTTGGAATGGTACTGGAATACCTTCCCTCTTAATCATAATAGGTTTGTAGTCGCATCAATATTCTTATAATAAAGAGACCTCTTGTTGTGATCTTTTATTATGCGCTTCTTAACATATCAACTGTTTAACAGTCATGTTCAATTAAATCACACTCTATGCGAAAACAGCCTTTTCTAAAATATTCTTTCAAAACAAATTAGGAATGTCGTATTCATAAACAAAAGGGCACTACTTCTATAGTTTGTGTTCTACAAACTATAGAAGTAGTGCCCCAACATGCATCCCTTTTGGTTTATAGTAGTTAATCAACAGTCGTTATATTAATTCTATATTCAACTCTATTTAACTCGTTAACTTTATATCGCTTTTTTTTCCATTAGTTCTATCATTCATACTAGTATTTTTTGTAAGTGAACTTACAATAAACATTACCAAAATATTAGCAGCAAGAGCGATTATGCCAATATTCAAATCTTGAATGACACTTGGAAGCGATGGAAATAATATTGCCATTGTTGTTTTCGTAAATGTGACATAGATAACAATCGCTACACCTACCAGCATTCCGATTCCAGCACCATATTTAGTAATTCCATTATTTTTTCTTAAACTTAAATACAACGACGGAGCCATTTGGGTAATTAAACTAAATGATGTCAAATATAAAGTGGCTAATGTGCTACTTTCACTCATGGAGAAAAATGCACATACTATTGATAATAAAACAACAAATCCCTTTGCAAAGAGTGCTTTATTTTTATCAGAAACATTGGGCTTTAATGGTTCTATCACGTTGGTCGTAATCATTGTCGCCGCTGACATTAACATCATCGATCCGGGAACTAGCGTTGCAAGCAATCCTGTTGCACCTATAATACCGACAAACCATGGATCAAACGACTTCATTGAAAGTTCTAACAATGCAAAGTCACCGTTTTTTAAGCCAGGAAGCTCGACAATTGCTGTAAATCCAACAAAATAAACAAATAGTACCATAATAGCGTATATCGGTAGCAATACTGCATTTAAACGAAATGCTTTTGCATTTTTAGACGCAAATACTGTTGGTGCAACATGAGGCCACATGAAATACGCAAAGGAACTAATTGCTACAGTTGAGATAAACCATGAAACGCTCAAACCTTTCTCAGGAAGGGTTAATGCTTGAGGCCTGACCTCACTAACCGCTTGGAACAGCCCTTCAAAACTTCCGTGATAATGCAGCGGTAAATAAATTCCTAAAAATAAGATAACAAAGAATATTAAAAAATCTTTAATTGTCGAGGTCCATGCCGATCCATGAATTCCTGAGACCATAACATAACCTAATAATGCAATCATCCCCACCCAAATGGCTACATTTGATGAGATAGCACCGTATGATGTTGCTGCAACTAAAATCCCCATTGATTTAAACAGGATTGTGATATACGGAATCAGTGCAACTACACCTACTATTGCAACGAATACTCCAAGACCTGTACTGTTATATTTCTTGGAGAAGAATTGCGATTGAGATACTACATTGTTTTCTTTCGCATATTTCCAGATGACCGGTAATAGCCAATACGATGTTATTGTTCCTAAAGCAGTGAAAGCTAATAAATAAAAGGCTGCTGCGCCGTTATTAAATGCTAAACCACTCGTTCCTAGCAACGTAAAAACGGAATAAGTTTCACCAGCTAACAGGAGGAATACAAATATCCCGCCAAAACCCCGGCCGCCAATTGCCCATTGTTCCATACTCATATTTTTCCCACGTTTGGCTAAAAGCCCCAAAATAATACTGATGATTAAAAATAGGATGATAATTAACAACGCTATATTCATTCTTCATTCTCCTTATTAAGAGGATCCAAACGATAAATAACGAACATAATCACTGAGCATAATATTGCCCAAAATATGATCCAAAATAAGAAAAACGGTAATCCTAATACATAAGGTTCGACTTTGTTTACAAAAGGAGCCCCACCTAGTATTGCAATAAAGGGTATTAACGCTAGTAAATAGTATAACTTCATATCTTCACCATGCCTTTCAAATGTGATAAAGTACACTCGTTTTACTTGATTAAACATTTAAGGAAATCAGATGGGGTTCTTCCCCATCTGATTGGAAGCTCCTACCTAAAGAAGTATGGACCTTACCTTAACACTTACATAGATACAGTTGCTTTTGCTGCTGATCCAGCAACAAATTTACCGTATCCAGGATTTTTAGTTACATTTTCACCATCGAAAACTTCTTCCCCACGAACAATGGTAGAAATCACTTTACAATTTAATTCTTGTCCATCAAATGGAGTTAATTTCGAGAAGGATTTAAATGAATTTTGGTCAATAACTGTTTTTTGATTCGGATCAATTACAGTAAAGTCAGCATCAAACCCTACACTGATTTGTCCTTTTCCAGGGATAGCAAATACTTCTGCTGGATGAGTAGACATTAAATTTGCAAAGTCATTTGGTGATAATTTCCCATTTGAAACAGTGCTATTAAACATTAACGGTGTCATAATTTCAACACCAGGCAGCCCAGATGATGCAAGAAAAATATTATCATTTCCTTTAACTTTTTGCTCAGCACTCCATGGAGCATGGTCAGAAGAGATTAGATCTATATTGCCTTCTTTAATATGCTCCCACAACCCTTGAACTTCCTCTTTTTCTCTTAATGGTGGGTTGTTTTTCGCAACTGGCCCGTATTTCTCCAGATCATCTACATCCATTAATAAATACGGATAGCATGTTTCACAAGTTACTTTAACTCCTTGAGCTTGGAATAGTTTAATCAAATCTATTGTTCTCGGATGACTAACATGAACAATGTGAAGTTTCACATTCGTCCAATAGGCGAATTCCAATAACTTTAATACAGCACTTGTTTCAGTAACTGGCGGGCGTGTTTCGTTATGCGCTTTAGGATAAACCTTTCCTTCTTTCTGATATTGATCAATCATATCAACTATGATTTCATCGTTTTCCGAATGGAAAGCAGCTCGTAAACCTGTTTCTTCAATCAGTTTCATAGCTTTTAAGATTTCCGGATCTGGAATTCTCGGAAAACGATACTCATCTGTTTCAAAAGTAGACATCTTAAAAGCAATCGCTCCAGCTTCTGCTAAAGGAATAATTTGATCTGTTCCACCCTTCTTTGAAATGGTTCCCCATAAACAAATATCTACAACTGCTTCTTCTTCTAACTGCTTAACTTTCTTATTGAATTGCTCAACATTATTAATTGGGTTTGGCAAATCATAAGGCATATCTAAGAAAGTTGTGATCCCACCTGCTGCGGCAGAAGAACTAGTTGTAACAAATCCTTCATTTGGATTACTAAAACAGTGCACATGAACATCAATCGTTCCCGGAAAAACATATGCATCACCAAAATCTTTGATATTTTCAGACTCCAAATTTCCTGATCCTTCATGAATACTAACGATTTTCCCTTCCTTAATTCCAACTTCTCCATGGATTACTGTATCTTTAGTAACAATATTCCCTTTAATAATCTGCTCTACTTTGGTCATGACGTAAAAACTCCCTTATAGTTGATTTTCAATTTTTTCTACAGCAGTTTTTATTGCCTGTACAATTTCATTCTTCCCTTTTTTTTCCATTCTTTCTTTTGGGCCAGCAACACTTAAAGATGCAACTAGCTTCTTGTCACTATCAAATATCGGCATACCATAAGAAATAACACCATCATCAATTTCACTTTCCGAATAAGAATACCCTTTTTGGCGAATTTCCTCTAATTGATTTAACATGACATCCAAATCGAGAATCGTTTGATTCGTGTGTTTTTTTACAACTCCACTAAGATAAAGATCCTTAACAATTTGGTCACCCATAAAAGCCAATAAAGCTTTTGAGGAAGCTCCTCCGTAAATAGGGACAATATTTCCTTGTTCAGAAGAAACCTTAATTGGGTGGCCAGAAGGAACTGCTGCTAAACAAACCGCTTGTAAATTCGAGGGTACTAGTAATATGGAGGTTTCTCCTGTTGATCGAGTTAATTCTCTCATTGCTTCTTGCGAAACGACTGGTAGATCAATATCCATTTTTACAATTTTAGCAAGTTTTAAAAATATATATCCCAAGCTATACAATCCAGGTGAATACTCAATAATGTATCCTTTTTCTTTCAGTACCCTCAAATGCCTGTACACTGAGCTTTGTGGTTGTTGTAGCTTCGCTGCTAGTTCAGGGACAGAAAGTGTTCTTGATTCAAAATCAAATTGCTCTAAAATTTCCAAAGTTTTTTCTGCGCTCACTACAATCCTCCGTTCTTTAGATAATGTGAAATCACCAATTATGTTACAGGTTATCATTTAGTGATAATACATTATCTAATATTGATAATATATACTTTACAACCCTTTTTTGCAAGCGCTTTTATTCAGAAATTTCATTTAATAAAAAAATCCATTCATCTTTTAAATAAGATGAATGGATTTTTTACAGTATTATCTTTGAAAACTATTTTGAAAACTCTAGAACAGCATTTAACATGGCCTTTGCTCCTAAATATAAATCCTCTTTCTCTGCCCATTCTTCTGGACAATGACTTCTACCATCCTTGCATGGTATAAATATCATCCCTACCGGAGCAAGCAATGACATTTGATTTGCATCATGACCAGCACCGCTTGGTAATTCAATAACGCTATCTGTCACTTTTCTACATGAGTTATGTAATAATTGCTTAATTTCATCATTTATTACAATTGAGCTTGATCTTGAGATATTTTCAATTTGTACATTTACATTTCTAGCCCTCCTAATCGAATCAACATTTTCTAAAAAGTCATTTGCTACTTTGTCAATCACTTCTTCAGAAATACTACGAATTTCAACAGCGAATTCTACTTTTCCAGGTACCACATTTGATGCATTTGGAAAATTATTAAAAACGCCAACTGTTCCAACAACTGGCTGCTCAAATTCTTCATTTGCTACTTTCTCTAGAGCAAGCGTCATTTCAGCAGCTGCTGTAAGAGCATCATTTCTCATATCCATCGGTGTTGTTCCTGCATGATTTGGTAATCCATCTACTGAAATTTTATAACGTTGAATTCCTACAATCCCTGTTACAACACCTAAACTCGCATTATTTCTTAATAAAACTGGTCCTTGTTCAATATGCAATTCTAAATATAGAGCAATTGTATCTTTCTCTTTTTTACAATTAAATAGAGTCTTTGGGTCTCCACCTGCAAATGAAATCGCAGCTGATAACGATTGTCCATCCGAATTCGTGTAAGTCAGCATTTCCTCAGTTAAGTTACCAGACCATGCACGGCTCCCAACTGTAGATAAACCGTATTCTGATGGTTCTTCTGCTGTAAAATCTACAATTTCAATTGTATGTTTGATTGCAATGTTGTGTTCAACCAAAGATTTAACAATTTCTAATCCTACAAGTACACCAGCAATTCCATCAAATCTACCTCCATTTGGAACCGTATCCGTATGAGATCCAATAACAATTGGAGGTAGATTTGGTTCAGTTCCAATTAAACGCCCAATTACATTAGCTCCTTCATCCTTTTTTACTTCTAAACCTATTTCTCTCATTTCATTTATTAACCATTCTCGCCCTTCGTTATATTTGGCGGTAAATGACCGTCTCGTCCATGGTTGATTCTCAATTGTGAGAGCAGCTAAATCATTTATTGTTTTCCATAATCGATCTTTATTTATCAATTCCATCTCTACACCCCATCAATAGTTTAATAATGCTGACATTTTATCAGCTGAATTTATCACTGTTTTTGAAAGACTTATGATTGTTTCTTCCGAAAATTTTTGACTTATTCCTAGGATGCTAACTGATCCTACTATTTTTCCAGACTTCGAGAATATGGGTGCAGCTACTGCACTAATCCCTAAATCTAACTCCCCATGACTAACAGCAAATCCATTCTTTTTTATTTGTTTTAATTCCTGTTCAAGTATCACTTTTGAAACAATTGTAGAATCAGTAAATTTCTCCAAAACCTCTTCACTCATAATCCTAGCTATTTTAGCTTGAGGAATAAAAGCCAATACCGCTTTTCCAGAAGCAGCTGCATGTAAAGGTGAATATCTGCCAATAATATGGGTGACATGTACAGATTTGGGACTATCTATTTTATCAATGCACTCCACTTTTTCGTCAACAAGAGCCGAAAGAGTTACCGTCTCTGAACATTGACTCGATAATTTTTCTAATTCCGGTCGTAATGTGCGCTGCAGAGCTTCATTTTTATCAAATCGATCCACAATAATATTAAATTCCTCAGGACGCAAACCATAATCACCATTATCTTGTTGAAAGACGAATCCTCTTCTTTGTAGCGTTTTTAATATTCTGAATAAAGTTGATTTATTTATCTTCATTATTTTAGATAATTCACCAATTGATATTGGTCTATTAATAATCGATAAATGTGATATAACTTGTAATCCTTTATCTAAGGTTAATAAAATTTCTGAACTATTTTTATTCATTCCTAACTGCCTTCACTTTCTGAACAATTAAATGTTGGGCGTTATAGCAAGTACATGAATATTTACTTTCAATTTGAGCTACTAAATCCGAGTCATACCCATAGCAATCCATGATCACATACTTTGGATGATGTAATTCAATCTCTCTAATCATTTCTTCAAGTACTGCTTCAGATTTTGGATGAACAGCTACAATATGTTTATTCCCTTCTACAATTGCCCATTTTATTTTCGCTGTTCCTATCTGTTCTTTGATTGGAACAAATATTATCGTAGTATCACCGTTTTTTATATTTCCTACCTTTTCTTTCAATTCTTTAATCGGATAAATTATTTCTGTTCGATTAGATGTATACGTAAATTCACTCATGCACAACACTGCAATAACTTCAGAACAATCCTCATATTTTTTTATTGCATCTTCTACCTTTTTTTCGATCGTGCCTTGGCTCATATTTGCCATTCCATTTCTCAATACAACGTATAATTTTTCTTCTCCTGGCTGTTTTACTAATACATCTATTTCATTTTGAGAAACATGATCAAGTGCACCAACCAGTTGATAATCACATATACCCTCTTTTTTAAACGCTTTCAACAAATCATCTCTAGGGGTCTGGCCAATTGTTATTAAAGTAACCATCCTATACCTCCAACATTATTTATCGTTTCAATTATAGAAACAATCATTTCTATAATTGATATATTAGAAATATTACCTAATGGAATTTACATTGTCAATTTACTTCCTGGAAATAAAAAAAAACTGAAACCCTAATAAATTAAAGGTTCTCGGCAATTGGAAAGCAAATAATCGAGAAAAAGAAGCTAGATTTTTTAGAGCGCTATAAAATTCTACTATGAAATCAATACTCAGATTATCTATATTATTGGTTCATTCTTACATGATATAATGACGATATTTGGTTCAGGAGGAGAAAGTAATGACAACGAAATTATATTATGATGATACTTCAATAAAAGCATGGGATTCTGAAATCCTGACAGTCACTGAAAAAGACAGCCATTTCTACGTTACGCTGCAAGAAACAGCTTTTTATCCAGAAGGTGGTGGCCAGCCATCAGACCGCGGAAAGATCGCCGGAATTGATATAGTAGATGTGCAAGTTATTAATGAGGAAATTGTTCATGTTTTAACTAGAAAACCAGAACTAGGTAAGGTTTACTGTGAACTTGACTGGGAGCGTCGTTTTGATCATATGCAACATCACAGTGGTCAGCATCTGTTGTCAGCAGTATGTCGTGAGTTATTTGACGCAAACACATTAAGTTTTCACCTCGGAACAGACTATGTGACGATTGATGTGGACAGAAAAGAATTTTCCAAAGATCAAGTCAACAGTTTAGAACAACTAGCGAATCAATATATTTTCGAAAATAGAAAGCTGCTCACCTATTTCATTACTTCTGAACAACTTAAGGAATTGCCAGTCGTGAAGTTACCTAAAGTTACGGAAAATATTCGTATTGTTGAAATGGAAGGAATCGAATATAACCCATGCGGTGGAACTCATGTCCGGCAAACAGGCGAAATTGGGATGATTAAACTGTTGAAAATGGAAAAACAAAAAAGCTTCACTCGTATTTATTTCAAATGTGGATTTCGGGCGTTACGAGATTTCTCAGAAAGCTTAGCAATAATCACAAGATTATCCAGTAAATACAGCGCGGGACGAGATGACATTCTTGACCGTATAAATAGGTCTGAGCAAAACCAAAAGCATCTACTTGATGAAAATGAAAAATTAAAAGAAGAGATGGCATTATTTGAAATGAAAGAAATCTTGTCTGAGAACAACGGGGTACTTATCACTCGTGAATTTTCCAATAAATCATTAAAAGAACTACAGCTGCTTGCCGCGAAGATTACCTCTAAACGAGATGCTGTTGTCCTTTTCGGCTCTGTTCTAGAAAATAAAGCAGTGCTTTATCAAAATGGGGTAATAGGGGTGAATTGCGGACAATTTTTCAAACAGAACTTAGGAGTGTATGGTGGAAAAGGTGGTGGGAATGACAAATCAGCTCAAGCTGGATTTTCCAATTCTGAATCATTAGCCGGTTTTTTAACCTTTGCGGAATTGGAACTAAAGAAATTGACTGTGGACTAACAAAAGATATTTTTTAATGATTAAAATACTGAAATAACAGTCTGAACCCTTCTTCATTAAGAGAGTTGGTTCAGACTTATTATTACATCGACGGTTCACTTTATTAAAAAATCCGCTTCTGAGTTTCCGATAAAATACAAGCGATGTAGCGTTCTTGTCATAACCACATAGAGCAGTTTAATGTCTAGTTCACGTTCTCGCTCATATCGTTCGTTCAAGGAAATCGCAAACACGCAATCAAACTCCAAACCTTTAGCAAGATATGAAGGCAAGATGACCAAACGCTCCTTAGGTATGGAAGCTTGTTCTTCTAGCAAGCAAACGGTTGAATCGATCTTACTCAAAATGTTATAAACTTTACGGCAATCAGCCATTGTTTTTGCAATCACAGCAAATGTCCGTAATCCTTGCTCTTTCATTTTAGTTGCCCGCTCAAGTAGTTCTTTGCCCCATCTATCATCCTCTATTTTTATAAATAACGGTTTCTCACCATGTCGAACAACAGGCTCTACTTGAGGAAAACGATAAGGCAATAGATCCAATAGTTTATTTGCTTCATTCATAATTTCTACTGTTGTTCGATAGCTTTTCTTAAGTTCAGTGTAGGTAGCCCTTGGAAATATGCTCCGATGGACCTCATCCCATTCCTCTAATCCACGATACGAATAAATACCTTGAGCAAGATCTCCAACAAGCGTAAACATATCAGTGTCCGAAGCCGTTTTTAACGCCTGCAGCTGCATAAAGCTGTAATCTTGAGCTTCATCGATGACAATATTCTTCGCTCGCTTTTCTTTATCTACCCCAAAAAGGTGGGAATAGAGATAAAGAATTGCTCCTAAATCCTCAAGTTCATATTGCTTTCTTTTAAAAAGCTGCGATTGATATACACAAAGACGCTTTGCTTCATGTATGGATAGAGACTCTTTGCTATATGTAACTAGTATTTCTGGATCAGAGAACAACTCCTGATAATACTCAAAAATCATTTTTCGTTCAAATTGTTTAAAATAGTTTTTAACAGAATTGCGCACTTCTTTCTTAATGTCTTCCTGGCGTTCTGCTTTCTTATCAAGACATTTTGTCACATATTCTCGTCGGACAGTAGGGTCAATATTTTTATATAAAGCTTTCTCAATTCGAGCATCATAGAACCTCTCCACTCGCTCGAGCATCGCTTTTTTCTTAGATTTCACTAGACTTTGCAAAATTTGTTTTAATTTATCAACCCGAGTATATACCGGCATATACCAATATTCTTCCACTAATAGCTTTTTGAATTTTTTAGCAGAATATAAGCGATACTTATCACAATAAAAATCTTCATTTGGAACAAATCGATTAATAATGTCCATGATAAATTGATCAAGAATTCCTTTAAATTGCGAAGAACCTTTGATACTAGATACCCAGATGGACTCCAATGTCTCCTCATCATTTCTTTCAAGCAAATTGGTTAGTTTCTTATCAGGAACAAGCTTCAATTCGCGTTCAATTGCCACTTGTACATATTCAGAAAAGGTAAATTGCTTCGCTTTCTCGACTCCTAATTCAGGCAGCGCCTCCGAAATATAATCAATAAACAGACGACTAGGAGCAAGAATCATCAGCTGTCTTGGATCAAACAAATCTTTGTAGTGGTAGATGAAGTAAGAAATCCTATGCAGAGCGATCGTCGTCTTTCCGCTTCCCGCAGCCCCTTGAACGATGATCGGTTTATTTAAGTCTGCTCGAATAATCTTGTTCTGCTCTTCCTGAATCGTTGAGACAATTTCTGTCAGACGATTACTCGAACTCTTTGAAAGCGATTCTTGAAGAAGTTCATCGGTTGTCGTTAAATCAATGTCTCGGATCTCTTCTAACTCTCCTCCATCAATCATTAATTGCCGTTTCAACGTAATATCTCCCGAAAAACTCTCCCCTTCTGCTTCATATGTGACCGGTCCGATTCTTCCTTCGTAGTAAAGGTTCGCAATCGGCGAACGCCAATCCACGATAATTTGCTCCTGATTTTCCCGCTGATAAAGGGATGCCTTTCCAAAATAAAGAACTTCCTTTAGATCGTTTTCATCACGTGAAAAATCGACCCGAGCAAAATATGGTTTACTTTTTGCTTTTCTTAAGTTTTCCAACTCAGCTTTCGACATATCAAAAAAATTGGCCGTTGTTAGCAATTCTGAATACCGTCCCGACTCTTGCCAATCTTCATCTCCAAATGTCTCCTGCATAATTTTCTTAAATTGATCTTTACTCGTCGCAGCGGTCTTTACGACTACATCAATATAGCGCTTCGTAAATTCTAATCTTTCTTGTTCATGTTTCAGATCCGGATGCTGCTTCGATGTCATTGTGTTCTCCTTTCATCTCTTGAAATAAGCATCTTGACAATCGTTTGCAACGGTGAAATGGATAATAAATATTATCAGAAAACTCCGCCGAATGCAAGAAGAAAACCTATTTCAAAAGGAAAACGATGCCGTTTATCCCGGCCCGGTGTTTTTGTCTCCCTGACCTACGTCCAGCTAGTTATCGCTAGGAATGAACAAGACCCCCACACATAGTCAAGTTGTTATGAAGCTAGTACTTACGGAGACTTTTCTTTTCTGTGGAAAAGGGGCGGGGCTTTGCAAGATCAGTTCCGCACCGTCACCTTCAAGGTGTTTCAATTGGAGAACCTGAACCTTTTTCATCGTTGGGTTGCGTGTAGACGCTCATAGATGTGTATTATGATAATTTCATCGAGTTACCATTTTCGAAATAGTACATTTGATACATTATGCTTCCAAAGTTCAATCTTTGTTCAATTCTTCTCTAAAACGGATTTAACCGCCTTTTCGATTTCAGTATAGCCTGTGCAGCGGCAAATATTTGATTCTAGCCACTCTTTTATAGTTGCATCATCAGCATCTGGATGCTTTAGGATGAGCGAATGACAGTTCATAATAAAACCAGGCGTACAGTAACCACACTGAAACGCAAAGTTCTCAATAAAAGCCCGCTGAATAGGTGTGTTTTTCAAACCTTCTATGGTCGTTACATTTTTCCCAACGGCTTCGATCGCGAGCATCAAACACGATTTCATTGGCCAACCGTCAACATTCACCGTACATGCGCCACAGTCACCATTCAAGCATCCTGGTTTTGCCCCAGTCAAACCTAGCTTTCCTCTTATTGCATATAATAACGTATCTGCCGACCTGACTGTCACCGTGCGAAGATTCCCGTTTACATGTAAATCAATGATTTGCGTTTTCATACTTATTGCCCCTCTCATAAAACGAGTTAGCGATTAGAAACAGGCTAGCGGTGTTCTCCCCAACCAATTGATTACTTAGTCCTAGAGGAAGACCGCTTTTGCTAGACAGTAAACTCATCGACATAACAGATGAGTTTCTGTCAAAAAGGGTTGAGGATTCTTAAAAACAGAAAACTCAAAAACTAACACCCAATCCCTCTAAAACATCATGCAATAAATTCCGCAACACAAAGAGTCTGTAATCTGAAGAGCCTTCAATATCGTTTAAGATCGGCCTTGGTAATTCTGCTAAAGCAGCGTCAACTCGATCATTAATCGGCCATTCCCGGTTATTTAACGAGTTCTCCACCTTTTTGGATCGAAACGGAAATGGACATAGTCCACTCAAGGCAACACGCACTTCTTCCCCCATTTTTAAAGCGGCGACTGTGATCAATGGATAGCCAGTATCCCATTGCTGACGCCGTTTTATGCTGACAAATGGTGCGCGAATAAATTTCTGTTCTGTTGCAAGTTGAACTAGGAACTCACCATTTTTCAATCGAAGTTGTTCGTGAAAAAGATCATTGATCGGTGCCACTTTTACCCCATCGGGACCGACAATCATCACTTGGCTGTCTGCTAATAAAAATGGCAATACAGTCTCGCGATAAAAAATTTGCGCACAGATATTGCCACCAAGAGTAATTTTCCCACGGGAAGTATGATCAGCCACTTCACTCGCCGTTTTTGTTAATAGTGGAAAAAGATTGGTTTCTTCAATTTTTGTAAGAGTTAATGTGCTTCCGAAGACAAGATAATCCCCTTCAAACTGCATGACCTTGCATTCGGCAATATCTTTCAAATCAATAACCGCTTCAGTATGAACAAGATTAATTCTTCCTAGAGTGATTAATTCCGTACCACCCGAAATAAACATCGACTTTTCCCTATTTCTTGCTTTAGATTGGTAAAGGTCGATCGCTTCTTTCAATGATGCTGGCTTATAATAATCAAAATCAAACGGTAACATTAGCTTTTCGCCTCCTTTGTTTTCCAGATCAACTCTGGAATTAGAGGTAAATGATGAAGTGAAACACCAGCAGCGACAGACAAGGCATTCCCTAGTGCACCAGGCATTCCAAGTAGTCCATGCTCGCCAACCCCGCGTGCCCCGTATGGTGCTTCAAGGTCAGGGGTATAAACAAAATCAACAAGATATTCAGGATTTTCTCCATAATGGAGCGGTCGGTAAGTACGTAGTTGCGGATTCAAAACCCGACCGTACTCATCAAAATAAAACGTTTCTCGTCCAGCAAACGCTAAACCCATACTCATTGCCCCCATCACTTGACCTAACGCTGCTTTTTTATTTAATACATTACCTATATCAACAACCGTTGCCGCCTTCACTAATCGATATGTATAATCACGGCGATCAAACTCCACTTCAACCCCATACGCGGCAACTGTCCATTCTGGTCCAGGCTTCCCTGCCCCTGTTTCAGGATCCAAATGGGTAAGATGGCGCATAATAAAATTTCCTTTCCCGATAATTTGGCCACCGATTGAGTTTCCATTCGGATATTGATATCCATAGCAAATATCTTTATAATGGAGCCCCATTAAAGGATTGTCGCGTAAAAATACCCGGCTATCGGCCAATTCGAGATCTTCTTTTGGTGCCCTTAGTACAATTGAAGCTATCTCCCTCAACTGATTGATGACATCCTCTGCAGCTTCTAATAAGGCTCTTCCCGCCATGTAGATGCCCCTACTCGCGACAGTCTTCCAATGTTCTGGTGTTGTTTGTGTATCTACTTCCATCCTGACATGAATGTTGTCCACATTCATCTTCAGCCTTTCTGCAAGAATTTGAGCAAGAACGGTTTTTGTCCCCGTACCTATTTCAACGACTCCTGACATTATATTTATACTTCCATCCCGATTAAACGTTAAAATCACACCTGAGGGGGCGTTTGGATCAATTGTTGAAGTTTTCCAGCTACAACTAATTCCTTTCACTCTGACCAAGCGGTTATTAATCTCCTTGATCTGTCCCTCATCCCAACGGATTAATTCTTTCAATCTCACAATACATTTCTGCAAGTTTCCAACATTACTTTGATTCAAAAGCACTCTTGTTGGTGTTGTATGACCTTGCTTAATAGCATTTCTATAACGTAGCTCAAGTGGATCAATTTGGAGCTTTTGCGCTAATAAATCCATCGTTCTTTCAATGGCAAATGAGAGTTCCGAATGACTAAAACCGCGGAATGGTGAAGCATATGGATGATTCGTGTACATACAGTACGAATCACACCATAGGTTTTCAATATTATAGGGACCTGTGCAGTCAACAGCCCCAGCTCTCGTTAAATCAATCGCTTTATCCGAGTAAGCTCCACCATCCCATAAATAACGAATTTCAGCTACTTTGATGATCCCAAGGTGGTCAGCTCCGAATTTTATTTTTGCATCCAAGCCGATATGGCATGGGGACATTAAAATATCTTCTTCTCTAGTATTTAATATTTTCACCGGCAATCCGCCAACTGCTTTCGACCCTAAATAGGCAAGGATTTCAAGCTGCACGGATGCCTTGCCGCCAAATGCACCGCCAACGAGTGGCGTTTCCACAATTATTTTTCCAATATCTTCATTAAAGTATTTCGCGATTAATTGTTTAACCATAAATGGGGCTTGCGATGATGTCATGATTTTGATGGTTCCATCGGGCAATATCTCTGCAATGGAACATCTAGTCTCCATCGCAACATGATCGGATGGTGGAAAGGAAAAGTCTGCTTCGACAGTCGTTACACTTTCAGTCCAGCCTTTTTCCATATTGCCTTTTCGGATTTTGATATGTGTTGCTATGTTTGTTCCTGGAACAGGGGAGGTATGTTTTTCTTTTACATATTCTCCTAAGCCCTCATGCACTAATGGGGCGTCCTTTTGAAACGCTTGTATCGGTGAATGAACTACAGGCAGTAATTCATACTGGATCTTAATCCGGTCGGCTGCCTTTTTCGCCTGGCCTGGTGTATCAGCAATAACTAGCGCAATCGCTTCTCCATGGTAGCGCACCTTATCGACAGCGAGCGGCGGTCTATCACGAATATCTTCACCAGTAAGCGGAAAATGTTCGCCAGCGAGTATCGCTCTAACGCCCGGCATTTTCCTCGCCTCTATTGTGTCGATTTTAATAATCTTAGCATGGCCGTACGGACTAATAACGACTTTCCCTGAGAGCATAGTATTTGAGTGGTGATCATGTGTGTATCTCGCTCTTCCGGTCACTTTATCCTGAGCCTCTTTACGAATGATACTTTTTCCGATAACATCCAATTTCACCACTCCGATTTCTTCAAAGTTTATATTTTTCTAAGTTTCGACGTGTAAGTTTTAACCGTCCGCATTGTCAGAGGTTATCTGCCAATTTTAAAGATTTTTCTATAAAGCTACTTATTTTATTTTTTTCGCATCTGTTGCATTAAAAGTTGATATTCCTCCTCTGTATCAATATCAAAAAAATGAAGATCACTATTTATTTCAATTTGTTTTCCTTGTTCTCTCATTTCCTCACGAATAACCGTTCGAGCTCCTTGATCACCTGTTAATTCAAATAACATTGGAAAGAAACTCTTTGCAAAAAGGACTGGTGGCTTTATCATTCCTTCATGTGAAAAAGAAACATAAGAACCCATTTGCGAGATTTTAAATTCATCAACTAAGCGATTTATCATCTCGCTCGTTATAAAGGGCTGATCTGCAAGTAAAACAACCACGCCAGTAGCACCCATATCAGCCGCCATCCTTACACCTGCTTTAAGTGAAGCACTTTGGCCGCGATCAGCTTTTAGGCATTCCAAATAACTCCAACCCTTGTTTTTCGAAAAAGGTGCCAACCACTCAAGAGAATCTCCCTCCCGAGTAACAGCGATAGTGCAATCAAGTTTTGACTCAAGTGCCGCCCTGAAAGCCATACTTCCTAAGAATTGATTACCAACTGGTAAATTAAGCTTAGCTCTACCCATTCTGCTACTTTTACCTGCTGCTAGATAAATTCCCACTAAACTAGAATGATTCATACAAATCCCACTCTTTTACGAACAGGTTTTCTCCATACTTCAATCATTTCAGCTAAAACACTTACCGCAATTTCAAAAGGGCCTTTAGCTCCAATCGGTAAGCCAATTGGCGAATGAATCCACTCTGGAACGTTTTCACACTTAAGAAGCCGTTTTGTCCTTTCTTTTGGACCTAAAATACCTAAGTACCTTATCTTTTTATCTATTAATGACAAAAGAATTTGTTGGTCCCGTTGAAAATGATGCGACATAATAACAACAAAGGCATCGGAAGAAATCGAGATTTTTTTCATAAGTTCAGTTGGAAAGCCAATAAAAAGTTGATCTGCATCCGGAAAATCCTTCTGCTGACAGAACTCTTCCCGCCAATCACACACAGTTACAGAAAAACCAGTTTCTGCTGCAAGAGAAACGAGCGGTTTAGCATCAGGACCTGCACCGAACACAATTAAATGTGGTTTCGGCTGATAAGTATGTTGAAAAATCGGTTGATTTGTCATTACTCCACTTTTTACATCAAAATTTATTTCAGGTATTTGACCTGACCACCTTCCGAATGCCTGATCTTCACTTGAGATAAAGATATACTCCCCTGCTTCTGAATACTTTTTCAACCATACTACTTTTTGATTGGAAGTTAGCAATTTCTTTACTAAAATGAAATCTTCCTGAACTTTTCCATTGACTGGCTCAAGCAATATATCAATTATTCCACTACAGCCAGCCCCTTGGCCCCACGCTAAATCAGTTTCTTCGCTCATATCGTACTGAAGCAAAATAGTTATTTGTTTTTTCAACACTTCTTGTGCTTGAATCGCCAAATCCGTTTCTAAGCAACCAGCACTTAACATGCCTATTTGTGTTCCGTCTTCAAAGATAAGCATTTGAGAACCTTCTTTTTTATAGGCCGATCCTACAACCCGAATAACGGTCGCTAATGCTTTTTTCCTTGTATCGTCAATCATTTCTAATATTCGGTAAATATCTTCCATGTAACTCCCCCATCTCATACAAAACTCCTATGGCGCTAAACGTCACCATTTACTTTGAAGGATCCGTCCTGCAGCACGTTACACTCGCCTAATCACAATGGTTGCGGTGCGGAGCCGGATTTTTGATTTAGAAGTACTTTCTTAATAATGTACGTATATCTACATAGTAGATTGGCTAGATTAGTAAGTCGCGAATCCTAAGTCCCCATGCCCTTCATACAAAAACGTTCTATCCTATTTATATTCACGGTCACCCTATTCCTAGAATGGATAGTTTTTTTCTTAACCAAGACATATACATAGTAAAAAGACTTTGTAGGGGGCGGTTAAATCATGAATATGAGAAAATTTATGGATCCTCTGCCTATTCCGCCTGTATTAAAGCCGACTTTTCTCTCAGAGAATTATACGTATTATGAAGTGACCATGAAGGAAACAAAGCAAGCTTTGCATCATGACATGCCGGAAACAACCATTTGGGGCTATGAAGACATATATCCAGGGCCAACGATTGAAGTCGTACAAGGTGAAAAGGTTTTTGTTAAGTAGATGAATGATTTGCCAGAACACCATTTATATCCAATTGATCACACCGTACATGGAGCAGAAAAGGAAATACCTGATGTAAGAACAGTTGTCCACCTTCATGGTGGTCGAACAGAGCCAGAAAGTGACGGTTATCCGGATGCATGGTTCTCAAAAGGATTCGACAAATTCGAATCATTTTGAGAAAAAGTGTGTATGAATATGATAATCAGCAAAGTTCCCGTGCACTTTGGTATCATGATTATGCAATCGGGTTAACGCGATTAAATATTTATACTGGTTTGGCAGGATTTTATCTAATCCGCGATTGGCACGAGCAATCGTTAAATCTGCCAAGTGGCAAGTATGAGATTCCTTTATTACTTCAGGATCGTTCATTTAGGGAGGATGGCTCCTCAGCCTATCCAGAGTAGCCTAAGGACAATGTTTCTGGGATAATCCCTTCAATAGTCCCTTCTTTTTTTGGTGATACAATTGTTGTAAATGGGAAGGTTTGGCCATATCTTAATGTTGCGCTGCGTAAGTATCGCTTTCGTTTATTAAATGCAGCGAACGCACGCTTCTTTCGCTTAACATTGGATTCCGATCAGTTATTTTACCAAATCGGCACGGATAGTAGCTTTCTTGAGAAACCGATTGGGATGAAATCGTTGTTGCTCGCACCTGCAGAGCGATTAGATGTGATTATTGATTTTTCAAATCTTGGCGGTAAAATGATTACACTAAAAAATGATGTCCCTACTCATTTTCCTATTGGAGATCCTGTGGATCCAGATTCAACGGGGATTATTATGCAATTTCGAGTTACAAAACTGCTTTCCAATATCGATACAAGCGTTATACCGGCCTTTATGGGTTCTATTGAATGGCCAGCTGAATATACAGCAAGCAATCATAGATATCTACAATTAAGTAAGGAGAAGGATCAGTACGGGAGACCTTTATTTCTTCTTGATCAAAAAAATGGGACGATCCGATTACTGAACATCCACATGTTGGTTCGACTGAAATTTGGAATTTCATTAATACGGACGGAGGTGACCACCGCATTCTGCCACCGATTTAACCTTTGTTGCTAGGCAGCTGACCTAGTTTTTTCAATAAGCTCCGCGTTTCGTAAAATAAAGAAATATGAAATTGCTGTTCTTCAAGATTAGCAGGAATGACAACCTGTAATGCATCACCCGATAGATGAAACACAATCGGGTTTTCTTTTGTCTGGAATAAAGGGATTAATGCTTTGATCTGGTCAGACCATAAAGCTTGTTGGACTGGAGTTATTGTTCCCGCTTCAGACCAAGCGGTTAGTATCCCGACAATATTTGAAAGATAAGAATAACTTTGAGTAAGGTAATGTAGCCTTTGTTGAAATCTTTTCAGATCCTTCTTACTTCTTTTCGCAAATGGATTATATGAAAGGCTATCTGCGGCATCTTTCATAAGATTCTTAGTTTCGTGAAGCTCTTGGAGTACTCGATTTGTCTCTGTTTGTAAGGTGTAGCCGATGTGTTTCTTAAGACCAGACTTGGTCCACTCTGATACTTTACTAAAGATTGTTGTTAATTGATCAGCGAAATGATCGATACTTTTTGAAACATGTCCTGTGAAATTCGGTGGGTATATGAGCATATGTAATATAACAGCAACAATCGCACCAATCAACGTATCACGGAAACGATCTATTGGATAATTACCTGATTTATGCCCTAAAACAAAAACGAGAAGCACCGTTAGTGCGACTTGATGGATAGCCGTTTCATCAGTTTTTAACCATTCTGCGACAAAACAAGCGATAAGAATAAGTGCTCCAATTGTCCAGCCATTTACTTTTAAGTGTGGGGCAAAAAGCATGACCATTGAAATGCCAATAATCGTCCCGATCATTCGATGATAGAAAAAGCGAATGGACCGTTTAATCGTCGTTTGTAAACATAGAATGACTGAAATCGGTGCCAAATAAGGATGATGTGATCCAGCTAATTTAGCAATCTCCCAAGACAGAGCGGAAGCAAGAGCCA
Organism: Peribacillus sp. NPDC096379; assembly: GCF_044762875.1. Lineage (NCBI taxonomy): Bacteria > Bacillati > Bacillota > Bacilli > Caryophanales > Bacillaceae > Peribacillus > Peribacillus sp. NPDC096379. Next base: position 1,476,198 of record NZ_JBIWFD010000001.1, on the reverse strand, counting down.
TTTTCAAAATAAGAAGTGCCTTATTTTCCATTTGTTTTTTTAATTGCTTGTTATTTTTCATTCGAAATATGACCCCATTTTTCATAAAAGTAGATGATTTGTTATAAAGGATACCCATTCAGCCAGTTCTTTATTTTTTTATCTCGACATATATAAACACTGTAAGAGGATAAGGAGGCTGTCATGTCAAACGAACTTAAACAAGAAGCGCAAGACATTATCAATTGTAAAATTATAACGGTTAGTGATTCCAGAACAATTGATACGGATTACAGCGGCCAGTTAATGAAAGAAATGCTTTTAAAATATGACCATAATGTGACAGCTTATGAACTTGTTGCAGATGAAAAAACGGAAATCGTACAGGCCTTTCATTCCGGATGCATTGATCAAATGGTAGATGTAATTTTACTAAATGGTGGAACGGGACTTGCTAAAAGAGATGTAACGATTGAAAGTATTCAACCTTTATTAGATAAAGAAATGATTGGATTTGGTGAGATTTTCCGTGTTATTAGCTATCTGGAAGATATCGGTTCTGCTGCTATCCTATCACGAGCAATCGCGGGTGTCTCAAGCAATACAGCGATTTTTTGCACACCTGGATCAGTAGGTGCAGTTAAACTGGCAATGGAAAAGTTAATTCTTCCAGAACTCAGACATGTGGTTCGTGAAATTAGAAAAGATTTATACGCTATCTAAAATGGGGCTGATCTATTGAACATTTATCCAAAATTACAGAGGGATAGTCGAAAATAGTACTAATAAGAAAGAGGCAGAACTATTTATCAAATTTCTGTATAATTCAGATGTACAAAATATTTTTTCACAGAACGGGTTTATGTCGATTACTTCAAAATAAAGTTTAAAAATTGAAGGTGGAAGTTTATGGACCAGCATTACTTTTTTCCCATTCAATTATCGTTAATCGTTTCATTTTCAGCAGCTCTTGCTGTTTTTATCAGTGGAGTACTAGTAGGTAAGTTGTTCACTGTAAAATCATTTAAAGGAAAAATCATACTTGAAACAATACTAATGCTACCACTCGTTTTACCACCTTCTGTAATTGGTTTCTCATTAATTTTAATCTTTGGAGCAAACTTGGGCAGGAAGCACCATCCTGTTCACCTCCTTTGCTGCAATAATAGCTGCAAGCGTCGTCGCGTTTCCGCTCATGTTTCAATCAGCCAAAGCAGGGTTCACAATAGTTAATAAAGATATCGAAAAGGCCGCTAAAGTAGATGGGGCTTCTAATTGGATCGTTTTCACGAAAATTTCAATTCCTTTAGCTAGTAATGCTCTTGTTGCTGGTGGCGTTTTGAGCTTTACCCGTGCACTCGGCGAATTTGGAGCAACACTTATGTTCGCCGGCAACCTTCCCGGTAAAACGCAAACAATTCCTACCGCGATTTATATTGCCGTAGAGTCCGGCGACACCAAACTTGCCTCCAGCTATGTTTTAGTTAGCATCACATTAGCTTTTATTTTACTTGGACTACTTTCAAATACTTAACAAACGAAATGATTCATACTAGCGCCTATCCAATACAAAACGCTTAGCAATAATTAGCTAAGCGTTTTGTAACTGAAGGGACGGACCTTCACAGGTTATTAATTTTGCCAATCTACTAAGCAGAAAATCTACTTTTATCGAGACAGTATCCAAAATCCAATTTTCGAAAAAATGTTCATTATGAAAAGGCAAATGTAGCGCGCTTCATAGTAAGTAATATTTCCCGTTATACAGACTTTGTATATTCATTTCTACTATAATCCCCACTCTCACCGCCTGTCTTACTAACTAAAAATGTCGGTCCGATGATGATTCCTTTGTGAATAGATTTACACATGTCATATACGGTTAAGGCACAAACGGAAGCTGCAGTGAGCGCCTCCATTTCAACACCTGTGCTCCCCTTCGTTTTTGCAGAACATTTAATATTTAATCGGTAAGCATCTTCCGTCCTTTCCCAGTGAAAAACTATATCGATGCTAGTTAAAGCAATCGGGTGGCACATCGGGATAATATGGCTCGTTTGTTTCGCCGCCATAATCCCTGCAACTTGGGCAACAGCAAGAACGTCTCCTTTTTCCATCGAACCATTCGCAATTTTTTTGTATATTTCATCTGTTAATAGAAGACTGGATTGGGCTATGGCTGTTCGACTCGTTTCATGTTTTTTAGTAATATCGACCATTCTAGCACGACCCTGTTCATTGAAATGCGTAAATTCTATCATTTCACACTCCCTTTTTTCAATAAGGTCCAACATCAATGTATTCAGCCACCAATATAAGACATACCGATTTTCTTACGACTTATTGCCTGAAGATCTGTCCGTTCGTCTGAATAGCGATCTGTTCGGTTAGTCCATACTTGCCAAATTGCATTAGACAGTTCGTCACTTGTCGCATTTCCCCGAAGAAGTTCCCGCAAATCATAACCGTTTGACGCAAATAAACACGTATACAATTTTCCGTCCGATGATAAACGTGCCCGTGTACAAGATGAGCAAAAGGATTTAGAGACAGACGGTATAAAGCCGATTTCTACTTCACTATTTTCATAACGATAGCGCTCAGCCACTTCACCGAAATAATCAGCATCCACAGGAATCAATTGATATTGATTGAGCAATTCACTTAAAATGTCTTTTTTCGAAACTACTTTCTGAAAACTCCAGTCGTTATCATTGCCAACATCCATGAATTCAATAAACCGAAGCGTAATATTTTTCTCTTTAAAATAAGCGCTCATCGGAATAATTTCTTGTTCATTGACACCTCTTTGGACGACCATATTAACTTTTACTGAAAAACCGAGATTTTTGGCATACTCGATATTCTCAAGGATTAGAGCTGGATTGATGCCACGACCGTTCATTTTGCTGAATATTTCTTTGGATAATGCATCAAGGCTAATATTCAAGCGCCGCAGTCCTGCCTCATAAAGAGCTTTTCCGTATTTATTCAAAAGCAATCCATTTGTTGTCAAACCAATGTCCTTTAGCCCTTCTAAATCCCTGAGCATCTTGATGAATTCTGGCAAATCGTTACGTAGCAATGGTTCACCACCAGTCAGCCGAATCTTTTTTACACCCATTTGAACAAAGACCGAAGCAAGTCTTGTCATTTCTTCAAAGGTTAATAATTCACTTTTTGGCAAAAACACATACTTATCACCAAACACTTCTTTGGGCATGCAGTACGTGCAGCGAAAATTACAGCGGTCAGTTACTGAAATGCGTAAATCGTGCAAAGGCCTGTTTAATGTATCTGTAAGCGGTTGTTTCATCATATCAGTCCTTTACGATTCTGATTCATTTTACCCACCACTTACCGGAGGAATAAAAGCAACAGTATCACCCGGATTTATTTGTTCTGTTTCTAATACATATTCTTCATTTACTGCGACTTGCCATGAATAGTCTGTAAATCCCGGATAAGTCTCATCCGCCCATTTGACAAGCTGTGCGACTGTCCCATCTGCCCATAAAATCGTTTCTTCTTTTTTTTGAGTCAATTCTTTGATTTGTGCAAAATAATAAAGATGAATCATCGTTCCCCACCTCACAACGGTTTATATGTTTGCCCACCCATCCACTTTTCACCATCTTCCCAAATTTCTTTTTTCCAAATTGGGACGAGTTTTTTAATTTGTTCAATTGCAAATTCATTAGCTTCATATGCTATTTGTCGGTGCGGCGAAGATACAGCTATGATTACCGCAGTTTCAGAAATTTGCAATTTTCCGATTCGATGGGCAATTGCGATACGAGTTCCCGGCCACTTCCTTTGAATGTCAGCTCCAATTTCGGTAAGCATTTTCTCAGCCATTGGTACATAAGCTTCATATTCTAAAAACAGCGTTCGTTTTCCATTCGTCCACTCTCTGACAATACCGGAAAACAGCGTCACTGCACCTACTTCTGCATGTGTCACGTATTGTAAATAACGATTAGGACATAACTCTTCTGGCGTAACTTCAAATAGGTTCATATTTTCCTCCGTCTAAAGATTTTTGGGGTGGACCGTCCGGAAATTTAACTGCTTCTTACTCATGTATGACCCAGTTTTCTCCGCCTTCATCCACGCCAAGTAACAAGACGTCTACTATTTCCCCTTTCTTATATCCGTGTGTTCCGCCTGGTAGAACTATGAACGAATTGCCTCGTGCGATCGAAGTAACAGAGTTCGATTTATTAAAACCGGCAGGATTAATGATTGCGCCTGTTGGACTTGATTCGTAGACAGCCCGGATAAATTGCGTAAACGGATTGTCTTGTAAATCTTCCTGTAAAACTGCTTTATTATAAGGTAAATACGGCTTATTTGAACCGCTCATAGCCAAAAGCGCTGGTCTGGCAAACAATTCAAATCCAACAAAACTGGAACTAGGATTTCCAGACAAGCCAAATAATAAAACATGATCAGTATGTGCAACAGTTGTCACACTACCTGGACGCATTTTTACTTTATTAAATAGGACTTCCGCCCCCATCCTTTCATAAACAGCTGGTAAGTAATCAAAGTCACCTACCGACACGCCCCCTGTTGTAATTACAGCATCGCAATCTTTTGCCGCTTGCTTAACTGATAAATAACAGGCCTCTACATCATCATTCAATACACCTAGCCATCTGGGCTCCACACCCAGTCTCTTGAGCTGGGCTATTATCATCGGACCGTTAGAATTACGAATTTTCCCTGGTTTAAGCTGAGTTGACACATCCAGTAATTCAGAGCCAGTAACAAGCAAACCAACAACGGGTCGTTTCGCCACTTTCACATGCGTATAGCCAAACGTCGCCAAAACAGCAATCACGCCTGGAGTAACATGGGACCCTTTTTCAATAATGACTTCACCTTTTTTTGCATCTTCTCCTTTTAAGGATACATTTTCAAGTTGAGTAAACGTCTTGCGAATTGTAAATGAATGTTCACCACTAACTGTTTGCTCAAGCATAACCACCGCATCCGATTCTTTCGGTAGTTCAGCACCCGTCATGATACGGGCTGCTTTATTTTTGCCAAGCAGGGCGGTCGACACATCACCTGCAGCAATACGATCAATCACTGTAAAAGCAATTGGTGAATGACTGGATGCTCCTGTTGTATCTACAGAACGAACCGCAAAACCGTCATAAATAGAACGGTTAAATGGCGGGACATCATGGTTCGCCAATACAGGTTCTGCTAAAATACGCCCTGCCGCTTCAGATAGAGGAATCGTTTCACTTTGGATTTTATCTACTTTTTTCATAATTCTTGAGATTGCTTCTTTTACCGTGATCGGATTCCTGTTTTCAAAAATGGCTAATGACCTCCTCTCGAGAGAAAAGTGTGTATGTTCGGTAAGAAATAACCACTCCCTGTTAGATATTAGATTCGGTGCCAAATAATCATAAAAACTCACCCTTTAGTCAGGTAGAGCATTTTAAAATTTCAACTATTTTACTTATATTCGGACATGTATTACAAAATGCCACCATATTAAATGATGTAGTTTCAACCGAATAATTGATGATACAACGATTTTGCTTCGTTCACATCTTGAATTCCATGTAAGAGTAAACGACCATTGGCAAACATCATTACACGACAACCTTTATATTCTATTTGAACGAAGTAAGGAGTTCGTTTTGACGGAAGTCTTTGTTTTTTTGCTACATTTTCACCATCATCAAGTGTGAGTGTTCGCTCATTAGCAGGAATAATTTGCACGGAATCACGGCCACAAAATGAAGCGAATTTTGTTTGAGTTGATCGTTGAAGTGCAGGGTACGTACGTTCCCCACCACATGAAGGGCAATCAGAACGCTTCATTTTTTCTATTCCAAATTGATGCTGTTGATTAGTCCAGACATCAAGCCATACCAGCTTTTTTTTCATATTATCTTTATCACCGCATAGATATTTGAACACCTCAGCACATTGGAAAGCAGCTGTCATAAAAACCGCTGGAGCAATCACTCCAACCGTAGCACATGTATCGTTAGTAGCTGGTAAAACGGGCAATAAACAGCGAAAACAGGCAGATGAATCTGAATAAAAAGACTTCACAACACTCGTACTTCCCACACACGCGCCGTAAATCCACGGTATCTGATGCTTCAGACTGGCGTCATTAACAATCAGCCTTGTTTCAAAATTATCAGTGCCATCGACAATAATATCGCTTCGTTTAGCAAAATGTTCAATCAGTTCAGCATCTGCATGATCAAATACCGTTTTAACTAAAACATGTTGATTTACTTGATTGAGTCGTCTTTTTGCAGCTTCTACTTTGGGAATCATCTCAATAGCATCTTGTTCAGTGTACAGCGTTTGACGGTGTAAATTAGAAATTTCAACATAATCTCGATCTACTAGAATTAATGTTCCAATACCAGCACGGGCGAGAATATCTGCCACCGCACTTCCGAGCGCTCCGCAGCCAATAATAGTCACGCAAGCTTCCTGAAGCTTGCGCTGGCCTTCTGTACCAAGCATTTGAAATCGCTTCTGCTGTATAAATCGATCGTCCATTTCCCTACACTCCCTACTTTCGATTCCTTTTATCAAAAAATATGAAGACTCCCAAGGTTATGAAATGTCAAGAACCATCCAGATATTATCCTTTCGTCATTATGACCCGATTCCAGTTTTCTCAATTGGAATCGAATCATATTGCACAATTACTATCAACATTTTTACGCTAAAAAAAATGACTCGTATCATGTTTATGAGTAAGTATTAACGGAAGCAACAAACCGACCACTTTATATTCTTATACTTTTCTAAGGAAATTTTAACCTTCTTTTTTTTTCTATAAATTCCATTGGTTATGATAAAAATAAATATATAAACAATCATGGAGGTTAAAAACCATGCATATCATAACAAAGCTAATAACCGGTGCTATAGTCATAGGTGGGATCGGAGCAAGTGCTTATGCGATGACAAGTAATAAACTTACTACACTACCGACAAATGAAACTTCACCAAAAAGTGTAATCTCACAAAAGATTACTGAACAAAAAGCAAATGAACTTGCACTGAATGAAACAAAAGGTGGGATTGTAACGAATACTCATTTAGACGAAGATAGAGAGGGTAAAAAATACGAAGTTATTATCGTAAAACAAGATAGAAAATACGAAATAGATATTGATGCCTTAACAGGAAAAGTTTTAGAAGTCGATCAAAACATATTAGGAAAAAACGATCTCAAGATTGAGGTAAATGAACTTCAAAACGTTTCGACAAATATATCTTTAGTAGATGCAAAACAAATAGCTTTAGATAAAGTAAGAGGGACGATAACCGAGGCGGATTTGGATTACTTTAACAATCGTATAGTCTATAATTTCGAAATAAGCACAGCCAACCATCGTGAAGCAGGAGTGATCATTGATGCAAACAATGGACAAGTATTAAAAATTGAAGAATACAAATAAATAGTCTGCCAAGGACGTGAATTCAAATTGATAAGTGAACACAATTGATTATCGTTTTAACTTAGTAAGCTGTAATCTAGCTTTTACTTACCATACTAAAAATGGTCGAACTATTTAGTTCCTTTTGGAGGAATAGTTCGACCTTTTTATTCTTTTTGGTTGTCCTCCAATTCTTTATGCATTCCTGCATTATGCTCTCTATAATTTTTGCAGGCATCCCTGAAACATGTTATTTTTATCCCCTTAGGAAGCTCATCTTTATATTTTTCATAACAATAGCATTTGCCCATGAATAACAACCTTTCTGCAAAGCCTCTAAGTTGCTTACGGAAGGCGAGATCCTCTCCGTAATTAAAACATTAAAAAACGTCTGCTTTTGGGACATTTCTTTTAGTTACAACAGTAATATTTAATGTTAACTGTCTCTACTGTTTTTTAGAAAGGGATGGCCCATCGCCCCCCCCCCCTTAATTATAAAGGATATTATAAGATCTCCTCTGTTACATTATTAATTTTCCAGCCATTTTTCTGATGTACAACTTCAACTGATAGGTGCTTTGCTTTCACTTTATTGTCATCGGAAAAAACCTCATATACGAAAATCGCTTTTTCAGAATTAATCTCATGCTCTTTCAACTTCAGATAATCATTAGACTGACTGAAGCTATACCTCAAATATTTTCCATTATCGAATGTAATGCCTGTTGACTCGACACTAACATCTTCTGCCACTCTATTCTTCAACTCAACCAGATCCTTCGTTTCGACCGCTTCCATAAAACGAAAAATACCTTCATTAATTCCAAATGCAGTTTGCTGATTCTTTTCAAGCATCGAAATATATTCTTCTAATTCCGCGACTTTATCTTTTAATTGTAAGTTCTCATCTATAATCTTCATTTCCTGAAGTTTTGCATCTTCCGTGCTACTAACAGAAAAATAACTGCAGGAACTTAATAGAATGATCGTGCTACATATTCCACCCAATATTATACTTCTTACCACGAACACCCACCCCCACAAGAATTTTGCATCTCTCTATTATTAAACGTATTCAATATCAAAAAAGTTTCAAATTTTTGATATTATTTTGACAAATATCAACTTTTCTCCCAAATATCATTCATTTTTATGAATAACCGCTTGAATCGATGATTAATAGCAGTAATTTGTAGATAAATTCACAGTTTAACTGAAAACATTTCTCCACGACGGCAATACATGGTATACTTTTATAGATATTGTCATTGGAGGTATGTAAGTAAATGATTACTGTTAATAATGTCGGCCTGCGCTATGGTGACCGTAAGTTATTTGATGAAGTTAATATAAAATTCAATCCGGGCAACTGTTACGGTTTGATCGGAGCAAATGGAGCTGGAAAATCTACATTTCTAAAAATTCTTTCTGGTGAGATAGAAGCACAAACAGGCGACGTTCACATGGGACCTGGTGAACGCCTTGCTATTTTGAAACAAAACCATTTTGAATTCGAAGAACATGAAGTACTTAAAGTTGTTATTATGGGCCATGAAAAACTGTACCAAGTGATGCAGGAAAAAGATGCCATCTACATGAAAGAAGATTTCACGGACGAAGACGGTATGAAAGCAGCTGAACTTGAAGGTGAATTTGCAGATATGAATGGATGGGAAGCAGAATCTGAAGCGGCTATCCTTCTTAAAGGTCTAGGAATTGGTGAAGATCTTCACACAAAGAAAATGGCTGAATTATCAGGTGGAGAGAAAGTGAAAGTATTACTTGCTCAAGCCCTATTCGGTAAACCGGACGTTCTTCTTCTAGATGAGCCTACCAACCACCTTGACTTAAAAGCCATTAAATGGTTAGAAGAATTCTTAATCAACTTTGAAAACACGGTCATTGTTGTTTCACATGATCGTTACTTCTTAAATAAAGTTTGTACGCATATTGCTGATCTTGATTTCGGTAAAATCAAAGTATACGTCGGAAACTATGATTTCTGGTATGAATCAAGCCAACTTGCTCTTAAAATGGCTCAAGATGCTAACAAGAAAAAGGAAGAAAAAATTAAAGAATTACAAGCCTTCGTGGCGAGGTTTAGTGCCAACGCTTCTAAATCAAGTCAAGCAACTTCGCGTAAAAAGTCTCTTGAAAAAATCACTTTAGATGATATTCAACCATCATCTCGTCGTTATCCATATGTTGCGTTCACACCGGAACGTGAAATTGGCAATGATTTATTACGTGTTGAAGACATCTCAAAAACAATTGACGGTGTTAAAGTATTAGACAATGTAAGCTTCATTATGAATAAAGACGACAAAATTGCTTTTGTTGGGAAAGACGAAATTGCTAAAACAACATTGTTTAAAATTTTAGCAGGCGAAATGGAACCAGATAGTGGTTCATTCAAATGGGGTATAACAACCACTCAAGCCTATTTCCCGAAAGACAATGCTGAATACTTTGAAGGAATTGACACTACATTAGTCGATTGGTTACGTCAATACTCACCAAACGATCAAACAGAAAACTTCCTGCGTGGTTTCTTAGGAAGAATGCTCTTCTCTGGTGAAGAAGTACTGAAGAAACCTAGTGTTCTATCTGGTGGAGAAAAGGTTCGTTGCATGTTATCAAAAATGATGTTGAGTGGTTCAAATGTTCTAATGCTTGATGAACCAACATCTCACCTTGATTTAGAATCCATCACTGCTTTGAATAACGGCCTTATTAATTTTAAAGGCTCATTGATTTTTGCATCACACGATCATCAGTTTACTCAAACAATTGCTAACCGTATTATTGAAATAACTCCAAGTGGTACGGTAGATAAACAAGTAACATATGATGAATATCTTGAAAATGGCGAACTTCAAAAACAAATTGCTGCGATGTATTAATAGGTTTAATCCATGGGTGACTCAAAATGAGTCGCCTTTTCTTTATATGGTTGAAACTTAGAACCCTGGATACTTTATTTAATTCATTTATGGCATTAGCATGTCTTATTATATTCTGACGAGGAAATTGTTGAAATGTATATTTTTCTTAGATCCCCTTCATTTTTAAATTTCTCCAGTTATTTTACCGAGGTTTATGTTGGAACCATTTTGGCATAATGGAAATAAGGAGTGATGATTCATGAATGAAAGTGAGAGCAAGGAACTTTTTGAAGAAGCAGGCCTTTTGTTTTTGTTTGAAAAATTCCAATATCAGTTTTATGTGACAGACTTACTTGGAAAAATAAAACCAGAAATATTGGAGAGTTTTTTAAATTGCTACGAATTTCAACAAAATGAACCACTTTTTTTTGATGAATTCGCTTTTCATTTTAGAATTTTTCAAAATATCTCCATTAAAAATAATTGGATCAATTAATAAACGATATACTATTGATTTAAAATCCAGCATACTAAAACCATCGAAATATTACTTTTTGAATGGTGTGTTTAAGTATGACGAAACAGATAAAAAAACAAAAAAAGAATCGATTCGAAACAATAAAGGAGTTCTTCGGAGAGTTAATTGGAGAAGGTATATTTCATCTAATTTTTCAAGTATTAAGTTTACCTTTCCGCGCTGCCTGGTGGTTAATTACGAAGATATTTGACCGACTTGATTGGAATTGATTCTATGACAAAGTAATGCAGATATCCCAATACATAGTTTTAGACCTCGTAAATACTAAAACACTGGATACGTGCATAGATAACGAGGTCTAATGGGAATACATTCTTTATTACGCCATCAATATACCGGATAACCACCATAATAAGGATACTGGTAGGGATAAGGGTATGGGCTCGGTCTGACACCATAGCCTCCAAAACTTCCGCCTAATAAAGCGCCTGCAGCAAGCCCACCGAGCAAACCGCCAGCTAATCCGCCACCAAAGCCTCCAAAGCCAAATCCACCGAATCCTGGCCGACCACCATATACAGGTCTTCTTAGATTATGACCATGATAAAAATAAGGATATTCTTGGTTCATTATAACCCTCCTCGATGTTTTCTAAATTCCTATTCCTATTAGGTGTATGTTCTATAATCTTATTTGCATAGGCATTCGGCTTAGATTTGTTAAATTAGCTGTACAAATCGATTTATTATGTAAACCCTCAACCAGTAAAAGGCAACTCCATATCACACAGCTTATTAAGAATGGGACAAGTTTAGTCATCCGCATTCGTTTCCTTTACTTCATCAAAAATAAAAGGTCCGACACCGAAACTAGTAAATCCAATATATAGTGTAATTACACTACATATTGGATTTAGAGTACGTGGTCGAACCCTTGGATATCCTTATTTTTCTTGCGTTTCTTTACTTGCAGCCATTGTTAGGGTTGTTTCAACGAGTTCAGTTTCAGCACGATTTCGATCTAATTGTAGATTTCTTTTTCCTGCGAAACTTTCTAATAAATCCTTTACATCAATTCCTGAAGAAGCCTTCAATGATTCCTGTAAAGTTGACATGAGATTAGTCGCATAACTAGTTACTTTATTGGCACCGCTGTTTGGGCCATTGCTACCAGTATCTACTACTGTAATCTTATCGATATTACCTAATGGAGCTGCCACTTGCTTCGCATATTCAGGAAGCATTTTCAAAATCATGTCCATAACAGCCGCTTGACCGAACTGTTCAAATGCCTCGGCGATTTTTTGCTTCGCTTCTGCTTCGGCAACCCCTTTTAGTCGAATGATTTCAGCTTCTGTTGTTCCTTGAGCTTTCTGAGCCTCTGCTTTTGCCAGGCCATCCACTCTAATTTTTTCTGCCTCTGCTTTCGCCATTGCTTCTACGCGATATTTATTCGCATCTGTCTCAGCAATATCTTTCATTTTATTTGCTGAAGCAGCTTGCTCAACAGCATAGCGATCTGCATCTGCTTTTTTCTTCACTTCAGAATCATATTGTTTCTCACGGCGTAGAATCTCTTTTTCCTCAAGTTCAATTTGCTTTTGCCTTTCAATGATTTTAATTTGCATTTCCTGTTCCGTTACTTCCTGTTTTGAACGAGCAGTCTCTAGGTCGTATGCTTGGTCAGCTCGGGCTTTTGCGATATCTTGTTCTCTGCGGAATTCTGCAATTTTCAGTTTATTGATTTTTTCTGCTTCAGCAATTTCTGTTGCTCGCTCTAGTTCCGCTTGCTGTGCTTCTTTCGATGCTTCAGCTCGTTTGATTCTTGTTTCTTTATCAGCTTCAGCTGTAGCAATATCAGCATCCCGTTTCACTTGAGCAATTCGAGGTTTACCAAGTGAATCAAGATAGCCATTCTTATCCCGAACATCTTTAATGGTGAATGATACGATCACCAAACCCATTTTCGCAAGATCCTGAGAAGCCACACGTTGAACTTCTTGTGAAAATTTCTCACGGTTTTTATAAATCTCTTCTACGGTCATTGAACCAAGGATGGAACGCAAATGCCCTTCAAGCACTTCACGCGCCTCTTGTTCGCGATCTTCCTTCGCTTTTCCTAAAAATTGTTCGGCAGCAGTCGCAATCTCGTTGATAGTACTCCCAATCTTAATGATGGAAACACCGTCTGCCATTACTGGAACACCCTGCTCTGTATAAACTTCCGGAGTGGAAACTTCCAACTTACTAGATAATAAGCTCAGTGGTTCTGCTTGTTGAAAAACTGGAAGAACGAATGCTCCGCCACCACGAACAATCTTAATTTTATTACCCGATTCATCTGTGTGTACATTTTTGTTGCCTAAGTAACTTCCTGTAATAATTAAAGCCTCATCAGGGCCTGCAGTACGATATTTCGTGATAAAAACTCCAACAAGAGCTAATAATAAAACAACAACAACTCCAATAATCCATAAATAATCAAACATGATAAATATCCCCCTATCCAATTTCTATCTGTTGATGTGGCAAAACATGTAATACGCCATTTTTCACTTCAATCACTAATACAATCGATGCTGCTGGAATTGCTTCATTATTAAAGCTTACTGCAGGCTTCGCAATCGAGCCACTCGCACCTTCAATTAGCACTTCCCCAAAACCATCCACTGGAACGGATGTTAACACTTTGCCGGTTCTTCCTTTCAAATCCGATTCAGAAATGGATAATGATTCTTCTGCAGTTGATAATGGTATAAGAATGAAAATATTCAACAAGCTGACAATCAGGAGCGCAATGCATCCAGATATGACTGCAGATAAACCACTATGCAAGTTCGTTACCTTTTCAAATAGATAACCTGATGCACCGAAAACGGTGAGAAAAGCGAGGATTAATACCGGATTTAAGTAATCGGGAGCTTCCAAGCCGGAAAGGATATCATTGAATAAAATAAAAATAAAAGTCAATGCACCAGAAATAATTAAGGTATATAAGTAAATTGTTTCAAGTGGTAATCCAAACAACTCCATCGTCCTCATCCTTTTATCTCAAATTTTAACTCTGGTCATACATCTCATTTACATGACTGGTAAGCACTCCTCTCTTTCTTTTTTGTTGCTTACCTACTATACGAATTTGTTTTGCGAAGGTTTCATCTTTTTTAAAATCTTTAGAATCATTCTCGTTTTCACATTACTTCAAAAAAGTTAAAAAATAATAGATTGACAGTCAACATCATCACGATTAAAATTTAATTGTAAACCGAATATATTCATAAGTTAACAAAGGGAGTGGAAATCTTGCAAACTAAAAGTCAAACTCGGCTAGTCAATCTTATTATTATTGCTTTATTTGCAGCAATCATTGGAATCCTCTCACAAGTCATGATTCCAATTCCACCTGTTCCATTTACAGGGCAAACATTAGCAGTTGGCTTAGCTGCAACAATATTAGGCGCAAAAAGAGGAACGTATTCTGTACTTCTTTACTTATTAATTGGTGCAGTCGGAATCCCTGTGTTTGCAGAAATGACAAGTGGAATCTCACGAATTGTTGGACCTACTGGTGGTTATTTAATCGGCTTTATTCCAGCTGCTTTTTTCATTGGCTTTTATCTTGAAAAAACGAAGTACACTGTGTTTCATGCAATCATCGCGAACATCATTTCCATGTTCTTTCCATTACTAATCGGTACAGCCTGGCTTAAGATTGCAGCATCAATGTCTTGGACAGCTGCATTTGTTGGGGGTTTTCTCCCTTTCATCCTTGTCGGCATTGCAAAAGCAATCCTTGCTGGCTGGTTAGGCATTCTTCTTCGCTCTAGGTTAGAGACAGCCAAAGTACTTCCTAAGAGCACTGTGGCTTAATCATAAACCAACAACAAAAAGGAACAGCACCGCTGTTCCTTTTTGTTTATTTTTTATTCTTATATTCTTTCTTTGTACCATCATCAAAATGAACATCTAATTCAAATTCCTGATAATTTTCATCAAGGTTAAACACTTGCAGTACTTCTTTAATGACTTCATTATCTGAAGTATCTTTTGTAAAAGTTAGTTGCTCAAATTTAGTGTTTAATTGACTCATCGCATCATCACCATAAATATGCTCGCCATTGATTTCATCTTCAATAGATGCTTCCATATCACCTAATGTATCATAATCAACACTATACTCTTTATCGCCCGCATACTCCACGCCAAGTTCAAATTCCTTAAATTTACCTTTAGAAGCTAATTCTGTGTTCTGAATTTGATCCTGCTCTACATTAGCATTCCCGCTATTTGTTTGTCCGGCCTTTTCTTCCGCTGGCGGATTATCAACCTCGTTTTTGTTTCCACAAGCAGCTAACAAAATTAAGGCTGCAAATGAGACAAATAATACTTGTAATGACTTTTTCACAAAACGATACCTCCTTGTACTTATTAGTTTATCTATTTCCCGAATAAAGAAATTTAAACCTTGCACAAGTAATCTTCAACTAAAACCACCAAATTATTCATATTTGGTTGATTTTTGTTTTTTAATTCAATATCGCATTAGTTAAAAATCAACAAGAATAGAGCCTTGAATGAACGTTCCTTTTTTAATCAATTTGTCCCGTTATAATAACTGAATCGGGATTATATACAGTAATACAGCAAAAAAGTGTGTAGCAGATCCGCCTAATACAAATAAATGCCATACTGCATGATGAAATGGAAACCCACGCCACACATAGAATATGGCTCCAACTGTGTAAAGTAAGCCACCTATCATTAATAATTGGACACCCGTTGCCGGCAAGTTTGCGGATATTGGTCCCCATGCTATGACAATCATCCACCCCATTGCAATATACAAAAGGGTCGAGAGAAATAGAAACTTTTTCACAAAGAATGCTTTAAAAACAGTCCCTACTATAGCAACTACCCAGACGATACTAAGGAGAGTCCAACCTAGCTTACCATGAACCACAATAAGCATAATCGGCGTATATGTACCGGCAATGAAAAAATAGATTGCTGAGTGATCAAAAATCTCAAAAACATCTTTCGCTTTTCCTTCTGGAAAGCTATGCACCAAAGTTGATGCTACGAACAAGGTGAGCATCGAAACTCCATAAATTGTAGCAGCTGCCACATGCCAGGCATTTCCTTGCTGCACTGAAAAAATAATTAAAAATACTAAGGCTGCGATACTAAGCACTACACCGATACCGTGCGTGATTGCATTGGCAACTTCTTCTTTCTTAGTATAAACATGAGTATTTGCCATTCACTCAGCTCCAAATTTCCGGCCATTTTTCTTCCTTATTTCAGGAATTTCAGCCTTTTATGATTCATTTCATTTAGTATACTCCACTTCTTTGCTGTATTAAAGAAAAAGGGATGAAGAAGCGTATACCTTCTTCATCCCTTAATATGTTTTAAATGGCAAAATGATGTGCACCAATTATTTTCGTCACGTTTAGCGTTCTCATCCATTTACTGCTTGATATACTCGGATTATAAAAATATAATTGATCAAACGTATAACCTTGAATGGCGAGTGCTTCATTAACAGCTTTTTTCGAATCTTCATCAGCAGGTTCTTTGATACTACCGTCATCTACCGGTGAAAATTGGTTGTCCTGATAAATGACTTCAGAAATTGTATCCGGAAAAGCATGATCATGAACGCGATTCAAAACAACAGCTGCAACTGCAACCTTGCCGTCATATGGTTCACCTTTCGCCTCAGCATGAACCAATCTGCTTAACAGCTCTTTATCACTGTCACTAATACTTGTAGGTATGATAAATGTTTCACCAGGAATCACGACATTATTATCATTATCATTAACTTCCTTTAACTGTTGAATTGGCACACCATATTGCTTTGCGATATCCCAAATCGTTTCCCCTTGTTTTGTAAGATGCTGTTTCTGTGCAGCATATACCTTTGATGTATTTACAGGTAAATTATACCCAATAGAAATTATACAAAAAGTGATGATACATATCACGATACTTAAAAGTTTCATCCTGTAACCTCCTTGTTAAGCACTTCACAAGGATAACAAGCATTCAAGCGTTTTTCAGTGTTTAATTTTTCCCAAGGAAATTGAGGAAAAGAATAGTAATTTTATTGATTGCTTCATAATAATGCGTATACACGCATTATATCAGTGTTTATACGCAAATTCTTTTTACTTTACATAATTTAGCCATTGAATAACATGGAAGCTATGCATGAACTTACATTAGAATTGATTTCATTATATGGTATTTATTGGATAAAAAAACATTCCATTCATCACTTATAACCTCCTCGTGAAAGAATTATTCAAGCGGTTTTTTGCTCGTTCATTCATTCTTACCATATCACTAATAGTGGCTCATCTCGTTCGTTTAAGAATTTTTTTGATTTCCATACAAAAAGATGACCAATGAAGGGCTTAAATGAGCTCCATTGATCATCTTTTCAAAATTTGTTATACCGTTTTCTTTTTCCAAAGCCCAAGAATAATCCCGGTGATTAATGTACCGATTAAGATCGCTAAAATATAGAGGAATGGGTGATTGACAAGGGGAATAACAAAAATTCCACCATGTGGCGCTGGCAAAGTTACGTTAAATAACATAGATAAACCACCAGCTGTTGCTGCACCTATTACACTACTAATGATCACACGTATTGGATCAGCTGCTGCGAATGGAATGGCGCCTTCTGTAATGAAGGATGCTCCCATAAAAATATTCGTAAATCCTGATTTCTTTTCTGTATCGGAGAATTTATGCTTAAACATGATGGTCGCAAGGGCAATTCCGAGTGGCGGAACCATACCGCCCGCCATAACTGCTGCATGCGGTCCAAAGCTTGAAGCTTCGATTGCTGCTATACCAAATGTAAAGGCAGCTTTATTGATAGGGCCGCCCATATCAACAGCCATCATCCCGCCTAGCAATATACCAAGTAAAACTGCATTCGTACCTGACAAGCTTTGTAGCCAATTCGTAAGACCGCTATTAATCGCTGAAACGGGTCCGTTTACAACAAACATCATAATAAGTCCGGTAATTAAAATACCAAATACCGGGTAAAGTAAAACGGGTTTAATCCCTTCCAATGTTGCAGGGAGCTTATTAAATAGTTTTTTCAAGCCTAATACTACATAACCGGCAAGGAATCCGGCAATCAAGCCGCCAAGGAATCCAGCGTCTGCTTGTGCCGCTAAGTAACCACCTACAATACCAGGGGCAAATCCTGGTCGATCAGCAATACTGCTCGCGATGAACCCTGCAAGAATTGGTACTAGGAAGAAGAAAGCTCCGCCACCACCAATATCATTTAAAGCCTTAGCAATCGGATTATAGCTTGGATCAGCAGGATCATTTGCATGAATGCCAAACATAAAGGATAGTGCAATCAGAATACCGCCACCAACGACGAATGGAAGCATGTTACTTACACCACTCATTAAATGCTTATAAATACCATTTCCCGCTTTTTCTTTGCTTTCTGTTTTACTGTTATCACCTTGATAGACAGGTGCATCGCCTTTTATTGCTCGCGTAATCAATTCTTCCGGTTTTCGCACCCCTTGTGCAACAGGGACGATTACGACTTTTTTTCCAGCGAATCGATTCATTTCAACTTGTTTATCCGCCGCAACAATAATCCCATCTGCTTCTTCAATTTCTGTAGCAGTTAAGCCATTTTTAATCCCTGTCGAACCATTCGTTTCAACTTTAATATCAACACCCATTTCTTTCGCTTTTGCTTTAAGCGCATCAGCAGCCATATATGTGTGTGCGATACCTGTTGGACAAGCGGTAACAGCCAAGATTTTTTTATTTCCAGTAGAAGATACAGGTTCATTTTTTTCTGATTCTTCTTCCTCTGCAGTTTCTTGTTCTTTGTTGTCAATTAATAAAATGATTTCTGATTCTGATTGCGCAGCTAACAATTGATCCCGGAAGCTAGCATCCATCAATAAAGAAGATAATCTTGATAAAGTTTCTAGATGAGCATTGTTCGCACCTTCACTTGCAGCGATCATAAAGAGCAAATGTGCCGGCTGACCATCAAGAGATTCATAATCTACACCTTGCGTGGATCGTGCAAACGCAATGCTAGGCGTTTTTACTGCAGCTGTTTTTGCATGCGGGATCGCGATTCCTTCGCCTATCCCTGTCGTGCTTTGTGCTTCACGTGCTAAAATGGCTTTTTTATATGCTTCTTTATCATTCAATCGATCTGCACCTGATAATTTCTCAACCAATTCATCAATGGCATCTTGCTTAGTCGTTGCTTTAAAATCTATGATCACTGTTTCTCTCTTTAATAAATCGGTGATTTTCATCCTTTTATCCCCCTGTAATCTCACTAACTTCAATCTGCGATACTAAATGTTCGATATCGACTTTTTGACAAAGGTCGGCTGAAAACGCAGTGGCACTTCCCGAAGCAATACTAAATTTAAATGCTTCAAGTAGATTCTCTGTTTTTTTATACGTCCCGATAAAACCCGCTACTAGTGAATCACCTGCTCCAACCGAATTCACGACGTTTCCTTTAGGTACGTTCGCTGTATATATTCTGTCAGATGTACATAAGACTGCACCATTACCAGCCATGGAAACAATAACATGTTTCGCACCTAAAGCAACAAGTTTCTTCCCGTATGTAGCAGCATCCTCGATCGTATGAATCTCCGTTTCAAATATCTCTCCAAGTTCATGATGGTTCGGTTTAATTAAAAACGGTTTATATTTCAGTACATTCAACAAAGAAGGGCCGCTTGTATCAACAATTACATCAATCCCTTTATGTTCGCATTCCATTGCAACCGTTTCATAAAAGTCTGCAGGCATATTGGGAGCTACATTACCAGCTAATATAATCGTATCCCCATTTGTTAATAGTTTGATTTTCTCCAAAATTTGTTCATATTGAAATCTAGAAATACTCGGCCCCAAGCCATTGATTTCCGTCTCACGATCACTTTTTAATTTAACATTGATCCTCGTATCCTCAGACACCTCAATAAAGTCCGTCTGAATTTGTTCATCCTGTAAAAAATCGCGAATGAATGAACCAGTAAACCCTCCTAAAAACCCAAGAGCAATAGAATCCATATTAATTCTCTTTAGAACACGTGACACGTTTATTCCTTTGCCACCAGGAAATTTCGTATCCCGCTTCGTTCGATTTAATTGATTCACTTTGAACTGTTCAACTTCCACTATATAATCGATGGAAGGGTTAAGCGTTACCGTATATATCATGGTGTCACAACCTTTACATTTGAATGTTTTCGTAATGAAAGTACTGCTTCTTCATCATTTGCATCTGTTATTATCGTAACCTCTTCAATTGAGCCAACTCTGGCAAATGTGGTTTCAAATAGTTTCGAACGATCTGCAAGAACATACGATTTATTCGATAATTGAATCGCTCTCATTTTTAACAGTGCTTCATCGGGATCTGGTGTTGTCAGCCCATAATCCGGATGGATTCCGTTCATACCTAAAAAGCATTTATCAAAACGATAATCGGAAAGGAACTGAACGGCTTGAGTACCTACAATCGCGTTCGTTGCAATTTTCAATTTTCCTCCAACAAGAAATGTTTTTATGTCGGCCTCCATAAGTAATGGAAGATGCATAAGTCCATTTGTGAGCACCGTAACATTCTTTTCCTTCATATAAGGGATCATTTCAAGTACGGTTGTTCCTGCATCAAGATAAACACAGTCTCCATTATCGATGTAGGAAGCAGCTAGTTTGCCAATTTGTTGTTTTTCTACATGATTTGCATGCTTTTTTTCATTTATTGAAGGTTCGAGTCCTTTTTGCTTGAATAATGCAGCACCGCCATGCACCCTTTTTAACGCTTTCATTTCTTCTAGTTGAACTAAATCACGTCTAATGGTTGACTCAGAAGCATTCATCTGCTCAACAAGGTCCTGAAGCTTGATTGTTCCTTGCTCTTTCAGCAAAGCTAAAATCAATTGATGCCTCTCAGTTGTTAACAAAACAATTACCTCCCTTGCTATATCTGTATAATAAATGATTATCCGCAAAATTTCAATCAAAATCGTTTGAAATCATCCATTTTCATTCACTTTTATTCAAAACCATTCATTCAAATGAAAACTTAATGTTAAATTCTACAAAAATGAGATAAAAAATCCCCAATCAGATTATCTGATTGGGGATTTTTTATCAACCTTGTAACAATAGTTGTTCTGGGTCTTCCAGTAACGCCTTAACAGTTACAAGGAAGCCAACCGCCTCTTTCCCATCGACGATACGGTGATCATAAGAAAGAGCTAGATACATCATTGGTCTGTTTTCAAAATTATCGTTATCAATGGCTACAGGTCTTACTTGGATTTTGTGCATTCCAAGAATTCCGACTTGTGGTGCATTAAGAATTGGCGTAGATAGCAATGATCCAAATGTTCCACCGTTTGTAATGGTGAACGTTCCACCTGAAAGATCTGCAAGTGCTAATTTATTGTTTCTTGCTTTAACAGCAAGATCGCTAATCGATTGTTCAATTTCAGCAAAGCTTTTACGGTCTGCATCACGAACGACTGGCACAACTAAACCGTCATCTGTCGATACAGCAACACCAATATCATAGAATTTTTTCTTAAGAATTTCGTTCCCATTAATTTCTGCATTAAGTAATGGATATTTCTTAAGTGCACCAATCACAGCTTTTGTGAAGAATGACATGAAACCAAGCTTCACATCGTTTTGTTTTACAAATGCATCTTTATGACGTTTCCGTAAATCCATAACAGCCGTCATGTCTACTTCGTTAAATGTTGTCAACATTGCTGCTTCGTGTTGAACTTCTACTAAACGTTTCGCTATCGTTTGACGACGACGAGACATTTTCACGACTTCTACTCGATCATCATGTTCTGTTTGCGCTGCAGGTGCGGGTTTAGCTGGTGCCGGTTCTTGTGCACTTGTTTGTACCGGTGCTTTTGCTGCTACTACATCTTGGATTCTTACACGGCCAAGTGGATCTACAGCAGGTACTTGGGATAAATCAATCCCTTTTTCACGTGCAAGTTTACGAGCGGCAGGCGAAGCGATCGTTCTTTGAGCAGTTGGTACAGAATTAACTTCTTCTGCCTTCAATTCCTCTACAACAGGTACTTCTACTTTAGATGAAGATCCTTCATTTGTTCCGTCTTCACTAACTACAGCTATAGCTTGTCCAACTTGAACGGTATCTCCTTCTGCTGCTAGTAACTCAGATAATGTACCACCATAATCAGAGATAATTTCAACGTTTACTTTATCTGTTTCAAGTTCTAAAAGATATTCTCCCTTTTCAACCGTTTCCCCAGGTTGTTTTAACCATTGTGCAATCGTTCCTTCTGAGATTGATTCTGCTAGTTCAGGCACTTTCACTTCAGCCATTTTACTTCTCCCCCTCTTTAGTACGCGTAATTGATTCAGTCATAATACGGTGCTGTTCCTGCTTGTGAACAAGTGGATCCCCTTCTGATGGACTCGATCTCCGTTTTCTACCAATGTAAGAGACAGAAACTCCATTTGGAACTGTTTCATATAAGCGGGGCTCAACAAATGTCCATGCTCCCATGTTCTTCGGCTCTTCTTGGAGCCATACTATTTCTTTCAAATTTGGATATTTTACGAAAACTTCCTTCACTCCCTTTAGTGGGAATGGATAGATTTCTTCAAGGCTGATGATTTGAAGCCAGTCAGTATCTGTAACACTGGCAATCTTTTCACGTATCTCTACTGCTATTTTACCTGTGCAAAGTACAATCCTTTCAACCGTATTAGGATTTTGACCCAAAGTTTGCGTTTCAATAAATGACTGGAATTCTCCTTCAGTAAATTCAGCAAAGGTAGAGGCCATCACTTGATTACGCAGCATACTCTTCGGTGCCATAATCACTAACGGACGAACTTGTTCCATTTCAAGAATTTTTGCTTGTCTTCTTAACACATGGAAATATTGAGCTGCAGAGCTTAAATTGGCAACTGTCCAGTTGTTTTCCGCTGCAAGGGAAAGGAAACGTTCCAGACGTGCACTAGAATGTTCAGGTCCTTGTCCTTCATATCCATGTGGTAATAGCATAACGAGTCCAGATTTCTGACCCCATTTAGCGCGACCTGCAGAAATAAACTGGTCGAATATTACTTGAGCTGTATTGGCAAAATCACCAAATTGCGCTTCCCAAAGCACAAGTGTTTCAGGTGCAAAAACATTATATCCGTATTCAAATGCAAGAACTGCTGTTTCCGTTAACGGGCTATTGTGCACAGCAAAAGATGCTTTAGCAGTCTTTAATGTATGTAGCGGTGAGTATGTTTTGCCATTTTCACTATCATGTAATACGATATTTCTCTGGGCAAATGTTCCACGTTCAGAGTCCTGTCCAGTTAATCGAATCGGCGTACCATCTGAAAGTATTGAAGCAAATGCTAATGTTTCTGCATGAGCCCAATCAATTTTCCCTTCATCTCCAAATGAATCGAGACGACGGGAAAGAATACGGCCTAACTTCTTATTAATCTGGAATCCTTCTGGCCATTCCACAAGACTTTCATTCATGCGAATTAAATCTTCTGAAGTTACAGTAGTATCAAGTTTTGGAAATCCCTTTTCAACGGTTTGAGGTGGATCTAGTTCACAAACAGTTTCTGGTTTGTTACCAGAAATTCTGTCATAAGCCTCTTTCAATTTCTCCTCGACTTGCTCTGATAGTGCATCCAGTTCTTTATTACTGATTGAACTCGTCTCAAGCAATTTTTTTCCGTATAAGTCTTTAACGGTTGGATGTTTATGAATCAAGCCATACATTCCTGGTTGGGTAACTAGCGGCTCATCCATTTCGTTATGACCAAACCTTCTATAGCCGATTAAATCTATCAGGAAATCTTTCTTGAATTTTTCACGATATTGAAAAGCAAGTGTAACAGCAGCAAGACACGCTTCTGGATCATCTGCATTCACGTGTACAATCGGTACTTCAAAGCCTTTTGCAGGATCACTTGCATATTTAGTAGAACGAGAGTCTTCGCTTTCAGTCGTAAATCCAATCATATTGTTCGCGATAATATGAATCGTGCCACCTGTTTGGTACCCTTTTAAACGACTTAAATTAAGCGTTTCGGGAACAATACCTTCCCCTGGAAATGCTGCATCACCATGAATAAGAATCGCCATTGAACGAGAAATATCTTGTATTGGGAAGCCCGCTTCTGTCCGATTTTCTTGTGCAGCACGGGAATATCCTTCAACGACTGGACCAACGACCTCTAAGTGGGATGGATTATTAGCTAGTGTAATTCTTGCTTTTTGTGTATTTCCATTTGTGATAAGTGTATCCAATCCTAAATGATATTTAACGTCACCTGTCCAGCCGTAATTAATCCCTATTGACCCTTCTGATGGGACTAAATCCTTATTAGGACTATGCTGGAATTCAGAGAAAATGATTTCATATGGTTTACCAAGAACGTGTGCTAACACATTCAAACGGCCGCGGTGTGCCATGGCGATATTTACGTTAGATGTGCCATTTTGAACAGTTTGAGAAATTAAATGATCAAGAACCAGAACAAGCATATCAAGGCCTTCAATTGAAAAGCGTTTTTGTCCAACATACGTACGGTGAAGGAATTTCTCAAATCCTTCAACTTCCGCTAATCGTTTATATAAAATGGCTTTTTTCTCATTTGTAACTTCAGGAAAAATACTACCTGATTCAACTGCATCAATTAGCCATTGTCTTTCATCCAAATCATTCACTTGCGAAAATTCAAAAGCAATCGTTTTTGTATAAAGCTCCTTTAAATAACGAAATGCTTCATAGCCATCTTTGACGGTTTCAGGTGATTCTGGGCAAATAAAGTCAGCCGGAATTTTTCGCAAATCGTCAGCTGTTAATTCATATTTCTCCAATTGAAGAAGTTCGTTATCCAACGCCACTTCGTTCAACGGATTAATATTCGCTGCTAAATGACCATATGAACGAATATTTTCTGTAAGTTTAACAGCAGATGTGATTTTTTTCATTGAAAGTACATCACCTGATGAAACCACTGCCGTTTGATTTTCGACGATTGTTTTTTGATTTGGTACAGTGTTTACTGTAGGTGGTCCGAAAATTTTAAAATAGTTTTTTAGCTCTGGATCGACTGAATCCGGATCTTGTTGAAATAGGTCGTATTGCTCCAAGACGTACCCAAGGTTTGGACCAGAAAAAGCTTTCCATGGGTCATATGCCTTAGCTTCCTTGATGGTCATTTTTTAAACCCCCAAATTTAACGAATAATTTTTATTTTGTTTTACCCATCCCCACGATATTAGCTAACTTTTTTATTAAAAAACTCCTAAAAAAGTTATATTTTTATACTATTATCAATATTTAAAGGATAAAACGTTTTCAATAATTATACTACCATGTTTTTAA
Source organism: Peribacillus sp. NPDC096379 (assembly GCF_044762875.1). NCBI lineage: Bacteria > Bacillati > Bacillota > Bacilli > Caryophanales > Bacillaceae > Peribacillus > Peribacillus sp. NPDC096379. The sequence goes on along the minus strand of NZ_JBIWFD010000001.1, from coordinate 1,450,977 downwards.
CAAATATCCAAAGGTTAAACCTAGAAAAATAGAGAAAAAAACATAATTATGCTAACGCATTGCAATACTTTATGTTTAAGACCCTCAATTTTCTGCATTAGCCAGCTTTTATCTCCCTTTTCCTTTCTATAACTCTAGTATTTGATTAAATAGGATTGTATTTTGTATATTTGAATAAAGGTCATGTCTTGGTAATTTGTTGAATTTTTTCACAATTTCAGTATATTTTGATTTGAATTTTCCGATTGTTCTTTTAAAATAGCTAGATAATGATCCATATTAATCGTGTTATCTTCACAAAGGTCAAAATTTTATAACAATAATATTCTCCAACGTAATATGGAATAAAGTACAGGTGTCTCAAAAGGGTTAAATCGCCTTTATACACAGTTTATTATCGTTCATATACATCACATAAACTGCATGTATTTGTAAGTATTAACCCTTTCGTTCTCGGAAACACGCTCGTTTTTTAACACATAAAAAATACACTTATTTACTCCTTTAGTTCATACAATTCTAATTTTCTTTCAGGTGGCAAAACGGTTGTACGTTCATTATTCATGGAAATTGCACTTTTCCATTGTCTTCCGTAATCATTTCAAACTCGAAACCCTGTTTTTTAAGTCCGATAATGATATCAGGTAATGCTCTAACTGTGTTTTTCATATCATCGATGTCATGCAGCAAAATTACTGCTTGCTTATGCTTCTTAGCTCCGGTTAAAACAGATTGCGTAATTGTTTGTTGACTAATCATCGGACTAATGCCGTCCTTTGAATCTACATTCCAGTCGAAATACGTATAGCCTCTTCGTTCAAGTTCTGAAATAATATCTGTACGAATCGATTTCTTTTCACTCCTTTGAATAAGCATATTATTGGAACCACCTGGAAAGCGGATTAACTTTGTATTGATGGCATACTTATGATCCAGCAGTGATTCTAATTTTCCCATATCTTTAAAAAAATCATCTTTCGATCTGTAAATCCTTCGATAATCATGAGTATTCGAATGTAAAGCAATAGTATGGCCACGTCTAACCATTTCTTCATAAGCCTGTTTAGCATAGCTTTGTCGATTTGCCATAACAAAAAAAGTCGCCTTAATTTGGTATTTATCTAATATATCGAGAATTGGAATTGTATTATGAGACGGCCCATCATCAAAGGTTAAATAAGCAACCTTACGTTCTGCGAATTCTGATGTGTTGGTTAATGGGACTAACTCATCAGGAATGGGTATTGCATAAATAGTTAAGCCAATAGTGAATGAATATAGTGTGACGATTATAAAGCTAAGGAATACTCTCATCATATGTCCAACCTTTCCTTTTTATCCCGGTTTAATTAACCATCCATGTGGGATGAAGAAAACCTCCACTAATAGAAGTTTCACTTTGTTCTTAAGTTGCTCGTCCTAGGTTTTTTTATGTTATGAATTGCCTTAAGTTTGTAAACCTTTTTATAAAAAAGATGGGTTTTTGCTACATAAAAAAGCTGACAAGTAGGAAGTGTTCATCCTGGTTGTCAGCTTTTTTGTTTCCATTACTCTTCGGGATGCTGCGCTGCATATAATTGCTCTTCTAAAGCAATTGTATATTTCTGCTTTTCCGTTTCTGTCCATTGGAAGGTATCACTCATATAGTCAATAACTCCATCTTTCCAGGCTTTTGCCCCTTGGATATTAAACAGGATCGCTCCTGTCCGCCTCATAAGGAAGTCAACAGGGGTTACGGTGCTTTCAGATTGAATCGCATATACGAGCATGCCGTAAACATCTAAAGGCAGATTATATTTCACGGCATCACTACGTTTATCCTTAATAAGAGCAAAAACATCAGATGCATTGGAACCATACATTTGAGCAATAGCCAAAGCCTGTTTAGAGTCAAGTCCAACTGCTTCTCCTTTTACTTTTTGAGATTCAACATATGCATGAAAGTTTTTCGATCCACCTACTTCACCGCCAGAGATGCGAATTTCCTTAGTTTGGCATCTGTCATATTTAATTCCATAATCTGTTTCGAAGCTTATCGCCACTGTATCAAGCACTTGTTGGGACATTTTACGATAACCAGTTAATTTACCTCCTGCGATTGTAACTAATCCAGAATCAGATACCCAAATTTCATCTTTCCGAGAAATTTCTGATGGGTCTTTTCCTTCTTCGTGAATAAGTGGGCGAACACCGGCCCAGCTAGATTCAACGTCATCGTTGGTAATGTCCACATCTGGAAACATGAATTTAATCGCTTTGAGAATATAGTCACGGTCAGCTAAAGTCATTTTAGGATTCATTGGATCCTTTTCATAAAATGTATCCGTTGTACCTACATATGCTTTGCCTGCACGAGGAATCGCGAAAACCATCCGTCCGTCTGGCGTGTCGAAATAAACCGCCTGTTTCAGAGGAAAACGGGATTGGTCGATTACGATATGTACGCCTTTTGTTAAATGCAATGTTTTCCCTTTTTTTGAACCATCTTTTTGTAAAAGGGTTTCCACCCATGGACCTGAAGCATTGATGACTTTTTTCGCTTTAATGGTAAATGACTGTTTTGTCAATATATTTTCTACGACCGCTCCTGTCACTTTTCCATTTTCATAAGTAAAGTCAACTACTTTTGCATAATTTAGTAATTCAGCACCTAGTTCTGATGCCCTCTTTGCCACTTCAATCGTTAATCGAGCATCATCTGTACGGTACTCTACATAATACCCTCCGCCCATTAAGTCTTTTCGTTTTACAAGAGGTTCCTTCTTGATCGTTTCCTCTACTGTTTGCATGGTTCTTCGTTCTTTTCGTTTTACACCAGCTAAGTAGTCATAAACCCGTAAACCGATTGATGTTGTAAATTTACCAAATGTTCCGCCTGAGTAAAATGGAAGTAACATCCATTCTGGTGTTGTTACATGTGGACCATTTTCATAAACAATCGCACGTTCTTTACCAACTTCAGCAACCATCCCCACTTCAAACTGTTTTAAATACCGAAGACCACCATGAACGAGTTTTGTTGAGCGGCTTGAAGTACCTGCTGCAAAATCTTGCATTTCCACTAATGCTGTTTTCATCCCACGGGTTGTCGCATCAAGGGCGATACCTGAACCTGTGATGCCACCACCGATTACTAATAAATCAAATGCTTGTTCTTGGACTCTATGTATCCTCTCATTTCTATCTAAGCTTGAAAAACTCATTGCTTTTTTCCTCCTTTATCTGAGTTTATTTGAAACAAAAAGAGACCACAACGTACACAGCAATTGCTATGCATTTGTGATCTCACGAATTTCCTAAATGACTATTAACTTGACTTTATTATACAATATCTTCCTCATTTTAGAAAGAAAAATGCATGAATAGCATAATCCCGTTTCCCTCAAATCAAATACGTCTGATACCCTTCATTTCCCATTGAAAAGAGGAGGGTCTCACTTTTAGTTCGTGTTTAAAAAGGAGGATAAAAAGAGCCGAGAAGTTCTGCAAGCGACCATCTGTAGTCTTACACATATACAGTAATACGTGAGAATTGGAGAAACAGAGATTTGGTGCCATTTCACAGCTATTTTTATCGAACTTTTTACAACAACATAAAAAAAGGAGCTCTCATAAGTATAGATGGCAAGACCCCTATACTACCACATACAGTTTAAATATCATGTAAGTAACACTATACGTTGTGTGGTGAGGGTAAGGTCAGGCTCTTTTGGGACATCCTCTGCCATTTTCACATGAACTTTTTAAGATGTTCCTGAATTTCACTTTGAAAAGCTGCATACAAAGCCGTTTCTTTGTCAAAACGCACTTCATGAAGCAGCTTGAAATCTTCGCAATTTTCAAGTTCTAACGCAATGGATGCTTTATATTCATAGGTGCCATTTCCAATCAAGTCAATCCAATTCTTCTCGAAACTTTCATAATAATGAACCACGCATTTTACTTGCCCACCATTATTATAAACGGAAATTTCCCTTTCCGTCTCATTGAAGCCATTCAAACAGGTCACTAGACTTGCGGCTGACATCGCTGTGCCGCAGGCATTCGTAAATCCTACCCCACGTTCATACGTCCGTACAAAGATCTCCCCTGATTCTAAAAGCTTTACAAAACTGACATTAACTCCATCTGGAAATAATTCATTGGGACTATTCACAGATAGCGATATTTTTTCCTGAACATCGGAATTGAGCTCATCTTGCTCAACAATCGTGACTAAATGAGGATTCGGGACCGCCAATGCTGTGAATTTTAATGAATTGGATAGCTGCACTAGTGGTTCATTGATAAGCGTCTTTTTATTAATGGTAAGCGGCAAGGATTCCACATTAAAAAGAACTGGTGAAATCTCAACTTTAAACGTAGGAATTCCCTGATATAAATCACCTGTTTTTTCAACTGATAAATCAGCTTTCATTGTTTCAATTACAAGTTGTTCCTTACCAAGGGTCTCACAAACAAATCGCGCTACACAACGTAATCCATTGCCACACATACTTGCTTCCGATCCATCTGCGTTAAATACACGCATTCTTGCGTCTACTTTCTCACTTTTAAGTACAAAAAGAATTCCATCTGCTCCAAGCAAACCCTCTCGCTTGCATAATGCTTGTGCCAGTCTTTTTCTATCATCTTCTGTAAACCGATAATCTCTCGTTAATTCATCAATCAATAAAAAATCATTGCCAGAACCATGGCATTTTAAAATATCAATGATCATCGGTACACTCCTTTCAAATTCATGAAAATTTCTATATACGATGCTTACTTTAATTCTAATTTAAAAATATTCAGTCAATTAACAAAATGGAAGCTGACAAAACAACAAAGGCGGCTAGACTCCACATTATAATATCAATAGATATTTACGTGGAAGTCAGCCTCCTAAAGAGCTGCCTACTTTTTTAACTGATTACCCCAATAACAAAGTAAGTAAGAAATAACAATGCGATGAAATACATTGGCTTTGATACATGATTAGCTTTGCCTGCAGCAATCTTTAGTATCGGATATAAAATAAATCCAGCAGCCATACCATCAGGAATACTAAGTGTGTATGGTATCATGACAATAATCATAATTGCTGGGATACTTTCTGAGAAATCATCGAAATCAAGATACTTAATATTCGAGAGCATTAAAATACCGATGATGATAAGTATCGGAGCGATTGCACTGTTTGGAATCACTTTAATGACAGGAACGAACAAAAACGAGAAAAGGAATAGAATTCCTGTTACCACCGATGTAAATCCAGTACGTCCTCCTGATGCAATGCCCGCAGCCGTTTCTGCAGTCGCAACTGGTGGACTTGACCCTAATATTCCGGATAGGAGCACAGATATTCCGGTTGCTTGAAACGCCTTCTGATAGCGCTCAGGCTTACCAATACTATTCACATATCCATGAACGAGCCCGATATTTTCGAATACAAGCACCATGGTCATTGAAAATACAGCAATCCAAAATTCAAGACGATTAATTTCGACAAAAGTAAGGGCATTGAACACTTCTTTGTACTCACTAACCTCTGGAACTGTGAAAGCAATGTCTGTAAGATTGATTGTCCCACAAATGCATGCAATTACGGTTCCGGCAATGATTGTTAAAAGAAAATTGCCCGGAACATTGCGAATAAAAAGTACAAAAGCAAGAATCATTGTCAAAATCGTCGCAATTACTTCGGCATTGCCAAAGTCGCCCACTTGAAGAAGTGTAGAGGATCCGGCTGTAATAAGCCCTCCTTTTTCCAATCCGAGAAAAAGAAGGAACAACCCAAGTCCAATTGAAATTGCTTCTTTCAAAGAATGTGGGATACTTGCATTGATGACATTTAAATAGCGTGAAAAGGCAATAGCAACAAAAATGAGTCCTGATACAAACACAGCTGCAAGCGCTGATTGCCAAGATAGGCCCATTCCTTGCACCATTGTGTATGCGAACATTGCATTAATTCCCATACCAGGCACAAGGATGATCGGCACATTTGCATACAGGCCCATGAAAATACAACCTACTGCAGAAATCAAGATTGTTGCGAGAATTGCTCCATTGAGAGGAATTCCGGCTTCTGAAAGAATCATCGAATTGACAATGATGATATACACAATGGTGAAATAGCTAACAAAACCTGCTAGTACTTCCCGTTTTCCAGTTGTGCCACTCTCTGCAAACTTGTAGTAAGATTCTAAGTTCGTCTTTTTCATTTTACTTCCCTTTAGTTTTCTCCCTCTCCCACCCGTTTGTAGATGTGACAAACCACACACTGTGAGTTTATCAAACATTCACTAAGATACAAGTCTTCTAATTTAGACGCTAATAATCAGAATCCTTTTCACAATGATCCATGCACTCCCTGTAAGAAAGCTGTTAACAATTTCTTCATTTATGTAAATCTATGTATCCATCCACAACTACATCCAACTTGCCTGTATCAGGAGCGATTACAAGACCATGTACCGCAATACCTGTTGGCATTAACGGATGGTTTTTAATAATTTGGACGCTGTTTTTTACACTTTCACTTACATCATTAAATCCACGTAACCATTTCTTAACATCAATTCCCGAGTTTTCGATTGTGCTAAGTGTTTCAGAAGTAATGTCACGTTCCTTCATTTCTTCAATCATGACATCTGCATTTATCGCAGCCATGCCACAATCATGATGTCCAACAACAAAAATTTCATCTGTTTTCAGTTGATAAACAGCTACAAGCATACTACGCATTACACTTCCAAATGGATGAGAAACAGTTGCACCTGCTGTTTTAACGAATTTCACATCGCCATTTTTTAGGTTCATCGATTTTGGCAATAACTCGACAAGTCGAGTGTCCATACAGCTAAGTACAAGCAATTTTTTGTCAGGAAATTTGTCTGTTGCATATTTTACATATTCTTCTTCTTCGACAAATTTTTCATTAAAGGTGATTATTTCTTTTAATAAACTCATCATTTCCACCACTTTTTCTTTAGAATTCTTAAATTATAACAAAACATTTGATAATTCGCTTAAATAAACGTCTGATTTTTATATTTTATTTAGTTTTCTCTTCAATTAGAGACATGGTGGAAGATTGCGGATAAGAAACCGAGCGTCACGAGTTTTACTTCTAAATCTGTTTTTTCATGAAAAGTTAGGATAGGCATATTAGGGTTTTTAAACAGTTTCCCCCATTCCCGGGGCATCCATCCTGTTTGAAACGAAGCAAGTTTTTTGCCATTCATTTCATCCAATTGAAATGAGTTTAACCCTCCAATTTTGATAGGTATCCAGTCTGTTCCATCCGGTTTTGAAATCATCCCTGTTGTTTTGACAAATGCCTTCTTCCTATTTTCTTTATAACGTCCAAGTTCATTTCCTTCATGATCCTTTACAATCATATTACTCCACAGCCCTACCCCTGACTGAAACTGGGCAAGTCGATTTCCAAAACAATCAAATAATCCGTACCGCTTTGGCATAAGCATAGATACAGCATTTGGCAGCAACCATTTGTACCAAGACATGTCTTGATCCCTAATTTCCCCTACGACAGCTCCATCTTTATTAAAAAACTGCATCCTCAAGCTTGGAGCTGGCAGAAAGGCAATTAACAAATGCTCTGTATCAAGAAGTTGCATGCTTTCGGACTGGACATTTATTGGTGTCTCATTCATACGTTTCTCATACAAACGAAAACGTATATAATAATTCAGACTAAGGATTATAAATGGTAAGGTTAGCCAGAGAATATTCCCAGCCATTCTCCCTGATAAATGTAGCACAACAAAGAGAATCGCAATGATTAGTGAGATCATGGCTGCATAAAAGGAAATTTTCGCTGTTTTTTCGTAATACTTCTGAATATCCATCTTCTCTCTCCCCCAAGAGCCCAGTTCTTAATTGGAAAACGGCAACTTTTAAAAAAATAACATTATCTGCTTGTCCAATTAGTTTATTCAAAAAAACAGCCTGTTAGAATGAAAACTTTGACTAAAGAAAGAAGTAAAATCATAAAAAATTGCCTTAGATTTGATGATCCTAGTCGCTAGCATAAGACGAGCAAAGAATATGGAGAGTGAGTTTGAATCGTCTGTTTGTTATGGATACGGAAAGGCAAAATAAATGAACTACATAAAAAGTTTGGCATAACCACTAAAATAAGCAATAAAGGGTCAAGCCTTGTAGCTACTAAATACAGGAAAGATAAGTGTATTCAACACTATACTGTAATAGAGTACGAGGTCTGACCCTTAACGACTTGGCTTATAACAAACGAAAAATAAATGGAATCTTATACTCCGTCCCTTCATACGCCTTCACAGCGCCGATAATCGTAAAGATAAATGCCGCAATAGCTACAACCGGTACCAGAACGAAGCCGATTACTATGAGAAATGTGAGCGATGCAACAAATGTATAGATGGTGTAAGAAATAAGGAAATTCAAATATTCCCTTCCATGGTAATCTATAAATTTAGAAGAATCCTTTTTTATTAACCATATGATTAAAGGGCCTAAAAAAACGGTAAAAAAGCTAAGTAAATAAATTAACATTGCTAAAAATTTTTCATCTTGATTCGGCATCAAAATCCCCTCCTCTGTTATTCCTTCTCTATTCTATACGAATTTTTCAGAAAAAGTTTCACTTTGCATAAAAAATTTTATGAACATGTTCAATTTAGACAAGCATACATATGAAAGTGATGATTGCCTTAAATGAACAAAACGCCACCATTTACCATGGGGGATTAATCCTGTAGCCCGCTACACTCTCCTAATCACAATGGTGGCGATGCGGAGCAGGAATGTTGGATGCTTTCAGTCTACCCGCTAAGTAGATCGTCTTAATTAGTAAGTCGCAAAGCCCTGTCCCCATATTCTTCATACAAAAAAGAGAGGTGAAGCTCCTTGTTAAACGAACTTCAAGCCTTTATTCTCGGAATTATACAAGGTCTAACAGAATTTCTTCCAATCTCAAGTACTGGTCATTTGTACTTAGGAAGACATTTATTCCATTTAGACGAAGCAGGAATCTACCTTGATACGATGCTGCATATCGGCACTCTTCTAGCTCTCCTCGTTGTCTATAAAGGCGAGATTGGTCACTTAATAAAAAAACCCTTTTCAAAATTAACTGCATTGCTTATCGTCGGTACGATTCCAGCAGTAGCTGCAGGGTTACTTCTTAGTGACTGGTTTGATGAATTGTCAAAAACGGGTGTGACGATCGGGTGGGAATTTCTTGCTACAGGATTCATTTTATGGATCGCTGACAATTCTCGACGGGGCACAAAAACCCTAGACGAAATTTCCCTTCAAGATGCCTTTATTATTGGAAGCTTCCAAGCTTGTGCCATCATGCCCGCCCTCTCTCGTTCCGGCTTAACGATAGCAGCAGGTCTATTATGTAAGCTTGACCGTGCAACAGCAGCTTATTTTTCTTTTTTATTATCAATACCAGCGATTAGCGGCGGAATTATCTTTCAATTAAAACCAGTCATAACAGGAGCGATTGAACCCCTGCCGTTTTCAACACTTTTTATCGGGACACTTTCCTCCGCGCTTTTCGGCTATTTAGCCGTTATGTGGATGATCAATTTTTTAAAGAAAAAATCACTGAAAATCTTTTCCTTTTATGTGTGGGCATTAGGAGGAATCATTTTATTTCTTCAATACACTGGAAAATTTTAATCATTCCCTCAAAGCCTTTAATCAGACTAATTTTCCGATGATTCACATCTATATTTTTAAGGAAAGACCATTCTAGAAACAGTAAAATAATAGGTCCATTAAATTGTTGAAATTTGTTGAAAAAAAAACCGCAAATACCTATTTTCTTTTTAAACTTTTTTTAGTATTATCTTTTTAGGATCTTTTGTTTTTTTGATATTGCTGGAAAATAAAAATAGGGAAGGCAAATGGTGCGCCACCGGTTTCCGGTTCTAGTGGGTTCGATTCCCACCCCGAAATTTTTTGATGAATGACTAAAAAATTTCGAGGGTGAGAGCAGGTATACACTAGGACTGCCCTCAAACGGAGGGACGGAAATGTTAAAAAAAAGAGACTTTTCTGATTGCAATACTCTTTATGAAATTATGACGCATCCAGATGTCTTCCCTTTCGTGCGCCATAAAGTAGATTCCTATGAAGAGTATCTATTCGTCACGAAACAAACAATGGAAGCAGAAGAAAAAGGCGAATTGATTTCAAGAACAATTACCGATGAATGGGGTACACCTATTGGTACCATTTCATTATTTGATATTGAAAATCAAGCTGGCTTTCTTGGAACATGGTTAGGGAAACCTTATCACGGTAAAGGCTATAATTCCATGGCAAAAGAAGCTTTCTTTAATGAGGTTTTTTTCGAGCTAGGTATCGAAACGGTTTTCATGAGAATAAGAAAGCAAAATATCCGATCTATTAAAGCTGCAGAAAAACTACCTTATGTCTTGTTAGCCAATGAATCCCGCAAATATTTGTATGAACAATTAAATAAGCACAGCGAAATATATGATCTTTATGAAATACCGAAAGATCTTTATAATCTTCATGTTCTCCGTCAAGACGAAGATGAAACGCAACATTTATTAGAAGCTTAATTGAAAGATAAAAAAAGGCAACGAAATGAATTTATTCAATTAGCGGGTGGGGGGTTCTTCAGCCTCCACCTTCGATTCCTCTAAGCCTTTTAGTTTGTGCGGGATAAATTACTGCATAGACCTTTAAAATGGATTACGAAGAACATTCAATTTTTCAGACTATAAAAAAACAAGCATAGAATCAAATCCATGCTTGTTTTTTCTATTTTATTACTTCTTGATAGAGATTTCCAATGGTTTACGTTTTATACGTAGAAAAAGAATTATTTTTGAAGCTGTATAAGCAACTCATACATCTCTGTACCAGTTTTAAACGGACGTTTTTGTTGCATTTTCGCTTTATATTGTGGCGATTCATCCACCAAATGATCAAGCGTATCAGAAAAAGCCTGATATGTTAAATTTTCCTCTTGAATAACCTTGCTAAAACCTTGACTTTCAAAGCTCGCTGCATTTAAGATTTGATCTCCTCTTGAAGCGTTGGCGCTCAGTGGGATAAGTAGCATCGGTATTTCAAGACCAAGAAATTCATAAATAGAATTCGATCCTGCACGAGACACAACCACATCGGCGCAGGCTAACATATCGAATAGTTCCTCATGAACATATTCAAATGGCTGATATCCTTTCCTCCGTAATTTTTCTTGAATATTTCCTTTTCCGCATATGTGAATAATCTGGTAGAAAGCTAATAGGTCATCAAGATTTTCCGTTATTAGGTTATTTATTCTGACCGCACCTAGGCTCCCACCCATCACAAGCAAAACAGGTTTACTTTTATCAAAACCATATCTCTCTCTACCTTTGTCAGCATTCCCCTTAAATATTCCGTCTCTGAGAACTGCACCAATATAAATAGATTTTGATTTGGCAACATGTTTTTCCGTTTCTACAAATGTCGTAAATATTTTTGAAGCAAATGGCATTGCAAGTTTATTCGCAAGACCAGGGGTATAATCGGATTCATGAATAAACACAGGAATTCGTAACATTTTTGCTGCCAATACGACAGGTACTGAAACGAAACCACCTTTTGAAAAAACAAATTCAGGCTGGATTTGTTTGAGGATTTTCCGTGCATCGAAAATTCCTTTTATAACACGAAACGGATCTTTTAAATTCTCCAATGACATATATCTTCGCAATTTTCCAACTGAAACCGTTTGATAGCTGACGGTCGGAAATTCTTTTTCAATGATTTCTCTCTCGATTCCTTTTTCAGAGCCTATATATGTAACTTCCCAATTATTTTTCAAAAATTCAGGGATGATTGCTGTATTAACAGAAACATGACCAGCAGATCCTCCACCTGTAAACACAATCTTCTTTTTCAATTGATTCACCTTCCAAAGCCAAAAATTTCTACCCCTCATCATACCACATTTCCAGCTGATACATAGGGAAAAACTTATCAATCTGCATAAAAACAGGACAACAGACCCAAAATTTAGTATGTAACATCAACATTTAATCACTTATTAACTGGCTGGCACTGCAACTTATGATATAATTCTACCATTGTGCAAAAATTAATAAATCGAGGTAATATTATGCAAAAGACCTATACAAAACGTGGAAAGATCCGCCAATTATCCACTATTTTATTCCCGCTTCTTATCACTCAGCTTAGTTTATATGCGATGACCTTCTTTGATATTATGATGTCAGGAAGATACAGCACCGCTGATGTTGCAGGGGTTTCAATCGGCAGCTCCTTGTGGATGCCCATTTATTCAGGATTGGGTGGTATACTGCTCGCCATTCCTCCAATTATTTCTCAACTAATCGGAGCAAAAGATACAAAAAAGGTTCCTTTCAATATCATTCAGGCGATATATTTGGCTCTCGCTATGGGAGTTGGTATTACAATAATCGGTGCTATCTTTCTTAACCCTATTTTAAATATGATGAATCTAGAACCAGCTGTGGAACAAATTGCTCATTCCTTTTTAGTAGGACTTGGTTTCGGAATTCTGCCGCTTTTTGTATTTAATGTTCTCCGTTCGTTCATGGATGGTCTTGGTCAAACGAGAATTTCAATGCTCATCACACTATCCGCATTACCTATCAATATCATTTTTAATTATTTATTAATTTATGGTAAACTTGGTTTCCCTGAATTAGGAGGAGCTGGTTCTGGTTATGCTACAGCCATCACCTATTGGCTAATTTTTATCATTGCCACATTAGTAGTGATGAAGGCAGAACCTTTTGCCTCCTATCGAATTTTCGAAAGATTTTATCGAGTATCATTAAAAAATTGGAAAACCCTCCTTGTCATCGGACTACCAATTGGTTTTTCAATCTTTTTTGAAACAAGTATTTTTGCAGCTGTCACTTTGTTAATGAGTAGTTATGATACGATCACAATTGCTTCTCACCAAATTGCGATGAACTTTGCTTCATTTCTTTATATGGCACCGTTAAGTATCTCGATGGGATTAACCATTGTTATTGCTTTTGAAGTTGGCGCAAAACGGTACAGTGACGCACTTGAATACAGCAAAATCGGAATATCCATTGCAGTCTTGATGTCTTTAATTTTCTCTCTTGTTATCTTTTTTTTACGGGAGCAAGTTGCTGCAATTTACACAGATGATCAGCTTGTCCTAAAATTGACAACACACTTTTTAATCTATGCAATCTTCTTCCAAATTTCAGATGCTTTCCAAGCCCCGATCCAAGGAATTCTTCGCGGGTATAAAGATGTGAATTTTACGTTCTTCATGTCATTAGTTTCTTACTGGATTATCGGGCTTCCGTTTGGATATATACTTGCAAACTTAACGGATTTAGGTCCGTTCGGATATTGGATTGGTCTTATCTCCGGCCTTGCACTAGGCGCAATTGGCTTATTGACTCGACTGCTATTCTTGCAGCGAGTGAAGTATTCATCGGTGAAAGAAAATTAAACACAATGATGATCTTAAGAGGTCTGTCTTCATATTCTATATACAGTTTATCGTTATATTTGTATTTAATTTGAACTGTATCAGTAGTTATTCGAGGCGGACTTTTTCGTTGTGCATCCACAAATTTAGGATCTAATCGAGATTTCATCACGATTCCTGATCTATTAACAGGAATGTTTTATTCCTAACTTGGATGACACATCACAGATTTATTTCATGTTCTTTACATACCACGTTGCCTATAATCCCACTGCATAAGAATTGTTTCACTATTTTTGCATATCGGATGCTCTTCCCTATTCGTTACCCTATAGAGACCTTTCGCATATTATATTGTAAATAAATTGATTTAAAGCCTTGTACGGCCCTTAACGGATAAGAAATGAGGTGTACAGAATGTTTCCGTGGAGTTCTCTTTTCTCCTTTCAGAAAAATAGTTCTGATAAAATCAAGCATATGAATCCAAATGATATTCAATCGTTCATGAATCAAATTTTTTCACAAGCGATGCCTGATCAGATGCAACAGTTCATGAATCAACAAAACCCAAACTCAAGTTCACACACACAACAAAACACCTCTTCAGATGGAAAACTACAAGCTGCTGTATTTGAAACGCATTCAGATGTTTATGTTCGCATCCTAATTAAAGATTCAACATGTATTAGACATTTAAAAATCTACCATACTTCCAATCAACTTTTAATAGATGGCATTCCTGGATATGAAGAAAAATTTGTTACTACCCTACCATGCATCGTGAAGAAAAAAGGAACGACGGCGCAATATAAAAATGAAACACTGGAAATTCGTCTTTCAAAGCAGCAAGATATTCAGTTTTCTGAAATAGACGTCTCGGAAATTTAATAAGACGTCTATTTCTGTTTTCAATACAAAAAAAAGACCTCCACCCCGTTATATGCTGGGTGGAAGCCTATTCTTAGCAAATGAATCTAGATTATTTTCCGATGAACATTTGTGTCCAGTAGTTTCCTGATTGTACATAGCCAACTCCGATATGAGTGTAGCTTGCTTTTAAAATGTTAGCGCGGTGTCCTTCACTATTCATCCAAGCTTGTACAACTTGTTGAGGAGTCGTTTGACCTTGTGCAATATTTTCACCCGCAGAAGAATAGTTGATACCAAATTGTTTCATCATATCAAATGGTGAACCATATGTTGGGCTAGTGTGATCAAAGTAGTTACGGTCTTTCATATCTTGAGATTTTGCACGTGCAACTTTGCTTAACTCTGTATCAAGTGTAAGAGCTTTTAAACCGGATTTTGCACGCTCAGCATTTGTCAGCTCAACCACTTCTTTTTCAAATTGACTGACTGAAGAACTTGTTGGAGTTCCAGAATTAGTCGGTTTTGAAGCAGGTGGTGGTGTTTGAGTTTGTGTTGGAGCAGTAGGTGTTTGAACTGGTTGCTTGCTTGGTTCTTTTACTGGTTTTTCAGCTGGCGTTTGTACAGGCTGTTTTGCAGGTGCTTGTGTCGGTTGCTGAACTGGAGCGGCTGGTTTTGCCGTATTTTGTTTAGTTATTGCACCATACTGATTTTGAATGCTAACTTTATAGTTTACTGGAATATTATATTTTGCAAGATATTGATCTAGTGCTGTTTGTAAGTCTTCTTGGCTATTAACCTTAAATGCTACTGTTTGAATGTTTACATTTTTTATTGTAGAAGCATCAGCCTCTTTCGCTCCAACTCCTGTGAAAATTAGGGCCGCTGCAGCCGCTGCTGTAAATAGTGATTTCTTGTTCATTATTAATTCCTCCCTGAAATTCAATGGTGTTTTCTTTCTGCCAAAATCATAACACGGCTTTTTTTGTAACATTCGTACCATGAATTACCTTGAGGGGAAATTAAGAAATGAACTGCTATTCAGAGTAGTAATATTCTATCGCTTTTTCAACGAAAACCTATAGATTAATAGTTTTCTAACGTATTTCTAACTAGATTCAATTTCCTTCTATTTGTCGCTGTCAATGGTAGTCACACGCTTAACTACCAAATAAAACTAGTAATTTAGGATTGACAACTTTTTTTATAGTCTTTTCATGTAACATTCTTTACTTTTATATTACAAAAATAATTATTTGTCACATTTAAAAAACGTAATATTCAGAATTTTAAACGTAATAAAAGAACCAGACCACATCTACTATATATCGTTAAAAAAAGTGTGTTTAACACGATTAACGGAATATATAGTGGTGAGGTCTGACCCTTCCTAAGACAATATCTGTTTACTATTATTTATCGTGATGGTTATGTTGATTTTCATCATTCATCGATTGACTTGCACTTTTTTCTTCCGGTTCACTAGCAGTCCCAATCACAAATTCCTCCTTGGGCATATTATGTAAGTCTCTTGCTTGTACATGAGCATACACATAATAAGTACCTTCTTCAGAGAATGATTGCTCCAGTTGATATACCCCGTCTTTTGAATGTTTTACTTCAATCGTTTCATGGTTTTCACTTTGTGAACGCCAAATTTCGAACTTCACTTCATCGGCATCTTCTACTGCTTCATCACCATATGTAACTTTAGCTTTAAAAGTAACGACATCATTTACTTGGGCATGCTCAGGATTAATTGTCAGCTTTACGTTTAGCATTTTTGGTTCAGTATCTTGCTCCTGATTGTTAGAACAAGCAGCAAGAACGATCATTGAAATCATTAGTAACATGCTTCCTACTTTTTTTCTCATCATTCTTCCCCTTTAATTACTATATTTATAACAAGATATCATGAATTGAGAGTTAAATCAGTAAACAATGTGACAAATTCCAGATAATCACATCGGTGTCTGTGCTAATTTCTCCATTTCTTCCAGATAAACCGAAATAATCATACTCTTCTCTTCGCGGCTTAATTGGGAATGATGAACTCTTTGAAGACATAAATAAAATTTCTCATACCTATTTTTCCTCGCTCTTGGATGACTGTTTTCATCAAGCAGTTCTCCTTTTACTTTTTCGCGAAGAAATTCGTCGGCTTTATTGCCTCGCTCCTCTACTATTCGATTCTTCCATAATTTCGAATAGATTCGCAATAGATTTTTGGCGTTTTCTTCATTCATTTTACTCCCCCCTTTGATTTACATAATTCCCTTTATAAAGGTAATCCTAATAATAGATCAATCTACTTTCCTATATGACATTTTTGTCAGCTCAAAGCAAAACCCAAATCGTTTTAGCCAACTGTATAAAGGAGTGATTCTATTGGCACAAGTTTACCGCTGCCCAAATTGCCGAACAAATAAATCAAGATTCAATCTTATTCAACAAGTCGCAACTTCTGTAAAAAAAGATCCTCAATCTGGTGAAGTTGTACAAGAATTCTCAAGTGATAATTTAGAGCCATTTCATCTTCCTTACCGTGGACCAGAGGTGAGAGTCCAATGTGCAGCATGCGGTTTAATCGAAGACGAAAAAACCTTTGCAGCATTTGGAGAACGAAGCATGTAGTTTTCGTACAAATTGTGCTAATTCAAAACTAATTACAAACAAAGAAGCTGACTTTTTACTCTTCATAGCCAGCTTCTTGCTATGTCTACTCCTTTTTGTCCAAGATGGGTTATACCTTAACTTCTATCTGCCCCAATAGATTTCAAGAAAAACTGATCGAAAACTATTTTTCTTCCAAAGCTATTAGTTGATACCGGATCTCTTCTTCATTAAGTTTTTCACCAATAATAACAAGATTGAGCGGCATTTTAATAAATTCATTCATATAGATTGGCATACCGTAAGAATACTGAAATAAGTATGGCTGCTCAGCGTTTGTAAAGGACAAATAGCCCTTCATTCGATAAACCGTATCCGGGAGACCGCGAAGCCACTCTTCGAAGGAGGTTTGATCTATAGACTTTTTGAAGGAATGGACGATAGCCTGCAAATGTAAATGACTATGGACATCCAATTGACTATGGACATTTTTTTTCTTCATTTTCATTTTTTGTAAAGAAGAAAGGGAGACTTTAGCTTGTGTAGTAAGTAAACTTATTGCCTCAGGATTTATTGCCTGAATCGAGTATACAAGCTGTCCTGCCTCTAACTCACTCACCAAATCCTGTTTGTTTAAGAGGATAAAGTCTGCATGCTGCACCTGTTCAATTAAAAGCTGACGAAGCTGAGGTGACAGCTCGTTCCGATCTCTGAAACGAAGTAAATCCACTACTGTAATAATCCCGCGATATTTTAGCTTTTTAGCAAATAATGGACTCATGATGCTATCCAATACCTCAACCGGATGAGCAGCTCCAGTTGTTTCTATATAAATCGCATCAAGTTCATGCTCAGATAGCAAACTATGTAGCTGCACTTCCACCTTATCTTGAATGGTGCAACAAATACAGCCACCTAGTAGCTCTTTGAAAGGAACCTCATCCCCTAGCCTTGCCGTATCAACGGAAACACTGCCAAGTTCATTCAATAAAATTGCTGCTTTACGCCCTGCTTCATTTTCCTGTTGAATAATTTCCTGCAATAATGTCGTCTTCCCGCTTCCTAGAAAACCACTTAATATGTATACCTCTGTCATTTTTTCCATTCTAAATAAACTCCTGTTTCAAATCAATTTACTTTCACTAGCAGTGTACCATAAGTTAACGTGACTTAACATGTATCTTGCTGCGTTACAACGCTCGTCGCATGAAAATTCAACAAAAAAACCAGCAAAGTGTCCTTTTAGAGAAACTTTGCTGGTTTGATTATTTGCTAGTATTTAACTGACTTTCAAGTACTTCCGATGCTTTTTTTAACTGTGTATCGTTTGCAAGGATCTTTTCTCGCAGAACTTGCATAAGCTTTGTCGTAGATTCACCAGTAAGAATTCCCGTTACCTTGATACTTTGGTCTTTTTGGAATTGTGATACAGCTTTTTCAGTTTCATTGTCGAAGAAACCATCAATTTTGCCAGGTTTATACCCTGCGACTTCTAACATTTTCTCTGCCGTTTTCACTTCCACACCTGATTCAGATACCTTCAGTTCTTTTTCAGGTGAAATATAAGTAAGACTCGCATAATCTGGAAGTTTAACCAAAACATCCGGTTCGATTCCTTTCGAATGTATCCAGTTTCCATTAGGTGTCAGCCATTTTGCCGTTGTAAATTTAAAATTGGAGCCATCTTTAAAATCTGTTGCTGTTTGTACGGTTCCTTTACCAAATGATTTTTCTCCGATAAGCTGAATACCAGCTGATTCTTTGACTGCAGCAGCTACGATTTCCGAAGCACTCGCACTACCGCCATCGATCAACACGACTACAGGTTTTTCAAACACACCATTGTTTCTTGCGTTAGCCACCTGTTTCTCGCCTGTCCGATTTTCCACTTGTAAAATAGGTTTGCCATTTGGTACAAAGATGCTAGCAATTTCTTCGGCTTGATCAAGAAGTCCACCTGGATTACCACGCAAATCCAGAATCATACCCTTCATCCCCTGCTTATCCATTTCTGCAATAGCCTGCTTTAATTCATTAGCAGTATCGATTGAAAAGCTAGTTACTTGAATTTTAGCAATATGATTGTCCAGCATTTCGGCATAAACTGTTTCAACTGGAATGGTATCACGTGTAATTGTGATATCAATTGGTTTTTCAGATCCTTCTCGAGAAATTTCTAAGTCAACTTTAGTTCCTTTTTTTCCCCTTATCTTCATGACAGCTTCAGTTGAGTTTACACCTTCCAAACTGTCACCGTTCACGCTTAGAATTAAGTCATTAGGCTTAATTCCAGCTTTCTCTGCTGGAGAACCCTTAATCGGAGAAACGACCTTAATAAATGAATTTTCCTGTTGAATTTCTGCACCGATTCCTTCAAAAGAAGCAGAAATACTTTCTTGAAAGCTCTTTGCTTCTTCTTGATTCATATAGGTAGAATATGGATCATCAAGTGCTTTAATCATACCATCAATGGCACCGTTCACAAGGTCCGTTTCATTTACATCTTGATAAAATTGATTCTTTAATGTGTCATAAGTAGAATAAAGTTTGGCGAATTCAGGATGTTCACCGGAAGACATTTGAGAAGGTAAAGATGATTCGACTTTATCTGTTCCAAAAGTCAGCGCAATCGTAGTAATTCCTGCCGTTAAAAAAACAAGTAAAAATATCCCCATAATAAACGGAAATCTTCTCATTTTAACATATCGGGTCTTTTCTGGAGATTCTGTTTGTTTATTTTCTTCTTCCAATGCGTGTTCACCACTTTCAATTTGTACCTTCAATTTTCACTCATATTCATTTAGGGTAACTACGGAATCTTACTGCCCGTTTATGCAAATAAATGTAACATTAGTTTGTATGTAAAATTATTTTACCAGATTTATGTCTTTACTAAAAATATAAATGTTTAGGTTAAGCAAAAAAAGGATAATGAAAGTGTTATGGGATAGTTAGCCAAATTTCTTCAATCAGCAAACTATCCCATAATTGAACGTTTCATCTTATTCTTGAATCGCTGCCTCTAAAGCAACTTCAACCATGTCATTAAATGTAGTTTGACGTTCTTCTGAAGTTGTTTCTTCCCCTGTAAGAATATGATCGCTAATTGTCAGGATAGACAGAGCTTTCCGACCAAACTTGGCAGCAAGCGTGTAAAGTGCTGCAGACTCCATTTCTATGGCAAGGATTTGGTATCTCGCCAATT
Source organism: Peribacillus sp. NPDC096379 (assembly GCF_044762875.1). NCBI lineage: Bacteria > Bacillati > Bacillota > Bacilli > Caryophanales > Bacillaceae > Peribacillus > Peribacillus sp. NPDC096379. Next base: position 1,430,812 of record NZ_JBIWFD010000001.1, on the reverse strand, counting down.
TTTCTAAATCACTGTTTTCATTGTAAAAATGATCTGCTGTAAAGACATTACCAGCTTTTAATTGCAAACCTTTTGCAAGACCTGCTTCATATGCTTTTCTTAATAAATCGAAATCTGCTGTTGGTGCGTAGTCAATACCGCCGAATGTTAAACGGTTTATTTGTGAGTCTGTTGAAGCACTCATTGCAAGAATAACGTCACGTACCTTTACGTCTTTTTGAATGGCTCCAGCTGTACCAACACGAATGAGGTTTTGAACATTATAGCTATTAATCAATTCATTAACATAAATAGAAATCGAAGGTACACCCATTCCTGTACCCTGAACAGAAATTCTTTTTCCTTTATATGTGCCTGTGTAGCCAAACATGTTTCTAACTTCATTGTAAAGTGTAGCGTTTTCCAAAAATGTTTCTGCTATATATTTTGCCCGAAGTGGATCTCCAGGTAACAAGACCGTTTCAGCAATTTCATTTTCTTTTGCACCAATATGTACACTCACTTTTGTGTCCTCCTCTAAAGCTTAAATAGTAAATACCGCAAATAACTATACCATAGCACCTTCCTAAAATGGAAATGTGCACGGAATCTTCATTATAATTGATTTTTGTTAAAAATGCATGCTATTCAATACCTTTGTTATCTCATCTATATCAGTTTCTTTGGAAGATTTTAAAAACTTCGTGTAAAAACAGGGGTAACTCTATTTTTCAGTTTATACCGTTAGGCTAAGCAAAAAAAAGCATTGCTGAGGAGAAACAATGCTTTGGTGCGCCATGTATGTTTTTTGACATAGTCACTATGTTGATCACACAGTAAGTCTAACCTTTTTAAAGAAGTGAGGGGTTATCCGCTAAAGTGAGTTAAACTGATATGGGAAAGTGTAAATTCCACCCAAGTTAGTCCTCAGTATCTTCATCGATAATACATTTATCAAGCAAATAATCGAATGTGATGTCTGCAAGATCTTCTAACTCCTCTTCAGTCGGTATATAGCCCCGTCTCATTAACTCCTGAAAGAAGAATTCCGCAATTTCTTCTGTATCAATGAATACCTCAATTTCTCGCATGTCATCGCCCCCTTATTAAAGATGTATGAGCCTGCAAGACGAATTATGACTGCTTGATTTTATTCCTTCAATTCTTTAATTTTCCATCACCTGCCGTATCTTCCACTGTCTTTTTTATTTTTAATAGGGCTATTTTCATTACATGGAAATAGTCTTCATCCTCAAACCATTTATAAAGCAATTGATAATCATTATAAAGATCGAGCAAACCATCTATAAACTCCTTTTTATCACCATCTTGAACGTTCGAGATTGGTTCTGTTTTTAGCCCATTTTTTTTCAAGGAGTCAGCAACTTTGGATGTTTTTTGCTGGTCCTCAATAAGACCTAATTTAGACATAATACTTTCAGCTCGTTCTGCATCAGCAATTAACGTAATTTCCTCCTCATGGGCTTCGAGCCATTCTCCGTCGGAAATTCTAGAAAGTTCATAGACAATATCTTCCCAGGCATCTTCTTTATAACGCCATATCTCGGTTCTAAAACCAAGTATTTTAAAATAATCACGCTCATATCCATCAACTTGAACGAGGTCACCGAAGGTAAATTTATATTCAATATCAATATGCTCTGAATCAGGCACTAACTCGCCTTCATATTCTTCGACACTTTGAAGTGTGTTTTCTAAATAAAGACCTTGACTGTAATTCACTTCGTAAACAAAAGATTCATCCATAAATTTCACATCTGTGATTTTCCCTACTGTCCCATACATCGTAATAACCACTGTATCGCCTTTCTTGAATTTCGGCTGTTTCTTTTTCCCCATAAGAGACATCCCCTTATAAATCGGTCCTATATGTTTAATTAATATAAAGTATATGCAGAATATATTCACTGCGTTAATCTGAATTCTCTGATGCCGTTGTATTATTTCCTTTATACCCGCATACAAAAAAGCCAGTCCTTTTTCAGTCGTAAAAAAAGGACTAGCTCTCAATTCTTTTTTACACTATTCAGTAAATCTGGTTACTCATTAGTAGCTGTAATTTCACAATATCCAACCTTTTAGTGTAGCCATTACTAATAAGCCGATAAGCAATTAGCTTTGTATGAACAAACATCCATAGATACCTCATTTGATTTATGAATGTATCATCTCTTCTCGTTCAACATATACACATCCCAAGCTTCATCAAAAATAGACATACTGCGTAGATAATGCCCATTCATTTCTAAATACCGGCTAAGTTCATCATAATTATTAGCTTGCTTCGGAAATGTATGATCATTAAATGCTTCATTCGCAAATTTCGTCATTTCATCCACTTCTTTCGGCTGGCGATATTTCATTAAAAAAGTGTAAAAAGACTTCATGATAACCCTCCAAAATAAATTAAATCTGACATAAATATAATGGAGATTTGTCTTGCCGTCAAAAAAGAACATCCAGATAGAAATCGGATGTTCTCTATCATTACTACTATTGTTTCAACAGAATGGTTACATTTTCGCTTATTCGCCCTACTACTACAATTTTATTATCGTAACAAATATAGAGGCGAACAAATTGTATTCACGAAAAGTCAAAATAGTTTCGCTTAAGCAGTCGCTTCATCTTCATCAATTCTTGAAAATCAACCGTTTTATTTAAGTTCTCCGTAGAGATTAAGAATAGTTGGTCTTCAATTTGTTTCACCGTTTCGTCATTTTGATACACAGCCCCACAGCTTTCACAGGAATAGGTGGGAGTATTTAAGATTTCAATCGCTTTTGTACCATCTGGAAGCTCCCAATAGACCGATCCAGCACCAAGTACAACCCCAGCGACTTCACACCAGCTGCATTTATCCATTTTGATCCCCCTTATCTTGATCACTCTTTGCAGATGACATTTTCTTTAGTTGTGCCTGATATTTTTTTTCTTTTAAGATGTCACGCTTTTCACGTTGATCCTTTAATGTACTATGTTCAGGATTATTTTCATATTTTTCACGACGATATAAACGTTCAAGTCCTTCAGGGACCAAATTGAACTTACTCTCATTCAGCAAACCAGCAATGCCAATATCTGAACGTTTATTTCCAGCGTGCGGGTAAATACTCTCAAAGTAATCATCTGCCCGCCCTGGTGTGTAATTTTCTGGTTCGGGATACGTTGAAATAACACCTTCAAAGTTGCGAAGAACTGTTTTCTCTGGTGATTGCGAAATAATGTAATTAGGCTGAAGAGTAATTTTTCCTCCGCCACCAGGAGCGTCGACGACAAATGTTGGAATGGCATAACCTGAAGTGTGTCCCCGCAATCCTTCAATGATCTCAATTCCTTTTGAAATCGGTGCCCTAAAATGACCGATTCCTTCAGACAGATCACATTGGTAAATATAATAAGGCCTGACGCGGATTTTCACGAGATCATGCATTAATTTTTTCATAATCGGCACACTGTCATTAATTCCTGCGAGAATAACAGCCTGATTGCCTACAGGAACACCAGCATCAGCAAGCATTTCGCACGCTTTCTTTGCTTCTTCTGTTATTTCAATGGATGTATTGAAATGTGTATTGAGCCATACTGGGTGATATTTTTTTAAAATTGTACATAAATTTTCGGTGATCCGATGCGGAAAAACAACAGGCGCACGTGTCCCAATCCTGATAATTTCCACATGTGGGATGTCACGCAAATTTTTCAATATATACTCCAGAATCGTATCGTTAATCAAAAGTCCGTCGCCACCAGATAAAAGAACATCACGAACAGCTGGCGTTTCCCTAATATATTGAATCGCTGCATCAAGTTGTTTCTTTGGAACCCCCATTCCAATCTGCCCAGAAAATCTTCTTCGTGTACAATACCTGCAATACATAGAGCATTGATTCGTCACTAAAAACAGGACCCGGTCCGGATAACGATGGGTTAACCCTGGCACCGGGGAATCTTCGTCTTCATGAAGCGGATCTTCCATATCATATTTCGTTTTATGCATTTCACTTGAAATCGGGACACTTTGCATTCGTATTGGACATCGTGGGTCATCAGGATTCATTAGTGAGGCATAATAGGGTGTAATATTAAGCGGAATCGTTTTCGTCGATATTCGAACACCTTCTTCTTCATCCGGTGTAAGGTTAATCACTTTTTTTAAATCATCTAATGTTCGAATTGTATTCGTAAGCTGCCAAATCCAATCATTCCACTTCTCATCTGTAACATCTTGCCACAGCTCAATATTTTTCCAGTGTCGATCAGGTTTATATAAATCGAATAACATCATGGTTCCCCCTTGCATCTTGATAGTAATAGTTAATGCAAGAATCATGACAATATAGACAAAAATCATGTATTTTATAAAAAAATTTTTATCATCATATCCGATGATTATATTTTACTAAGCTTATACTGAAGCGTTTGACGGGGTATTTGGAGCAATTTTGCTGCTTGTAAAACATTCCCTTTTGTTTTTGTTAAAGCATTAGATATCAGCTCTTCTTCTGCTTGCTTCAAAGCCTTTCTTAACGGCTGAATGTCTAGTGCATGAGTACCCTTTAATGCTTTCAAGTTGGAGTAATCTTTGGCAATTTCGATGGCTCCAATCAGCTCTCCATTTACATGTAGTGGCAAGGTCGTATTGATGGTTTCAATCATTTTCCCATGAATATTCATATAAGACTGTTGCTTATCTTTAATTGGTACTCCTCGCTCAATCACCTTAAGCAGAGTTGAAGAATGGTGATTGAGAGACGGAAAGGATTGTATAAGTGGCGCCCCTAACACTTCTTCCACCTTCATTCGATCCCTTTCCGCTGCTACTTGATTATAAAAAATTGTATAACCTTTCGTATCGATAACATGAATACCTTCATCAATACTCGTTAAAATCGCTTCTAACACTTCTCGAGTCGTGTAAAATTCCTGATTCACCTTTTATTCACTCCTTTAAGCCTTGTCTATTAAACTATATGAAGGAGTGCCGTAATCTTGTCAGTTTACTGCTGATTTTTCAGCATTTATGAAAAATTTTTCACCCAGATATTCATGTCTTCTAGTTTATCAGAAATAAAACAGTTATTCGCTAATCTTCCACGATACGTGTAATTAAGTGAATGGAAGGCCGCATTCATGCCAAATGACAGAGCTCTTGCAATGGAATACATACAAAAGATTTGCTGTTCGGCTAGGTATTTTTCTAGCTCCTTAATTAGAAGCTTCATTAAACCGAATTGCCGATGCTCCGGCAGTGTCGCACAATCGGTTATTTCAGCATTATGATAATGGCTGTTCATTTCTGCTGACGCGGCGCTTACAATTTTCTCGTTAAAAAGACAAACATAAAACACAGCATCGTTTTCGATACATTTTTTCACATATTCTGGGTCATTCATCGGAACCGGATAAATTTCAAAAACCTGTTTATATAAACGTGCCAATGCTTTTGCATCAGCACTATTCGCTTTTCTTATTGTATAACCTAAAGGAAGCTGTTTTCTTTGTTCAATAGCGCTAAGGGATAATACCCGGGTTAAAATTTCGTCTTCTTCTTGCCAATTTATACTGTTTCGACGCTCATTTTGATAATATTTTGCAAAAAAACAACAATCACTGCCAAAAAAATACTTATCAATACTTGCTTCGAAGACAAAACCTGCTAAGATAAGCTCTTTGAAATTTTCCTCACGCGCTTTCACAATCAGTTTCTCTGCACCGATTTCTAAGACGGCTTCTTCCGCTGTTGTTAAACAATGTGTAATATTTCCTAAATAATCATCCATTCTAACCCGTTTATTAAAAGGATCGATTACAAGTTTCACATAAAAGCTATTTCCATTTATCACTTTTTCCAAAGGTATATGATTCATTAGCCTTCCCCTTTACTTTATTTTGTATTTAGTGTACCAAAAAATATGGGAAGGGTCAGACCTCACACCTTCTCTCTCTTGTATATTTGGTTGAATTTATTTCTTATGCCTGGTCTAACCCCGATGAACTACTCTCACTGTTTTCATTATTCGGTAACTTCACACCAATCAAGAATTGTTAACGCAATAATTTGGGCCACTTCAATCATTTTTTCTATTTCAATATATTCATTAGCATCATGGGCTAATTCCGTTTTGCCTGGTCCAAACACAATGGTCGGGATTCCGCCAACTCCAGATAAATAGCCACCATCCGTTGCCCATGGCGATGCTTCTAACTTTGCTTCTTGATTCGTTTTTTCTTTATAAGCAGCTTGCACGGTTTGAAGAAATGGATGCTCTAAGTCGATATGACCAGGCAACCAACGTGCACCGAAAAATTCAAGTTCAACCGGTTTGTTCCTAAACCAGTCAGACGAGGAGTTTAGTTCTAAAATACACGCTACTAAGCTGGCTTTGGCTTCATCTACTGTTTCAAAAGGTGCGACTCCAAGACGTCCTTCCAAAACGACTGTATCAGGAACAGAAGATGGCCATTCACCGCCATGGATTTTTCCAAGATTGATCGGAATCGGGATGGGGATATTTTCATACAATGGATGAGTGAGTGCTGCGTTTCTTTTATTCTCTAAGCCTCGGATGGCTTCCATCACAATGACGGATTGCTCAATAGCACTCACACCCTCATATCGAGTGCCAGCGTGAGCTGATTTTCCTTTTACAGTAAGTCGAAACCACATCGAACCTTGTTGAAGCGGAAAGATTTTCATATTCGTAGGTTCAGGGATAATCGCCCCATCTGCACGGTATCCTCGTAGTACCGCTGCAAGTGTGCCTGCCCCACCGCTTTCCTCTTCAATTACACTTTGAAAAATCATATCTCCTTTTAGCTTGATTCCACTTGCCATAATTGCCTCAATCGCCAACAGCAACGAAACATTGCCACCTTTCATATCAGTAGACCCTCTGCCATACACTTTACCATTCATATATTTTCCGCTAAAAGGATCCATTTCCCAATCATTTTGATTCCCTTCTGGTACAACATCGATATGCCCATTCAAAAGAATAGATTTTCCAAATCCTTCCCCTCTTTTTATCGCCACAAGGTTTGGATTTCCTGTAAAATCACTACGGTCACAGTGAAATTGTGGGTGATTTTTTAATACATCATCGCCAATCTCCCAAATATCCAATTCTAATCCGAGTTCGCGGCATTTTTCAATGATAATCGCTTGTGCACCACCCTCATTGCCCCGCTTACTTGGTTCTTGAATTAGCTTTTGCAATAATTTGACGCCTTTAGTATAGTTCTCATGAATCCAATCTATCACTCTTTGTTTTTTATCCATCACAATCTCTACCTTTCTTTTATGATGTGAATATGTTTGGCCTGCTTTACTTCCGCATCTGTTTTCGCTACAACATCGTCAAAAGTATAAGGTTCGAACATGTCCGTTAACTCAAGCCCTTCAGAAGTAACGGAAAAAACACCGAGCTCTGTAATGATCATATGTACACAGTTAGGGGCTGTTAAGGGCAATGTACATGCTTTGACTAGTTTCGAAGCGCCACTTTTGTCAAAATGATTCATTACAACAATGACCTTCTTTGCTTTGGCTGCTAAATCCATAGCCCCACCCATCCCAGGAATTCGCTTCCCTGGCACTATCCAATTCGCAAGATCACCTTTTCCACTAACTTGTAAAGCTCCTAAAATGGTTAAATCGATACGTTCTGACCGTATGATCCCGAATGCCGTGGCACTATCGCAATACGAACCTCCTGTCTGCAATGTGACAGGATACCCTCCGGCGTTACAAAGATTTTCGTCTTCTTTTCCAGGTTTAGGAGAAGATCCCATTCCAATAATTCCATTTTCAGTATGAAACATGACTGGAAAATTTTCCGGCAAAAAATCAGGTACCAAAGAAGGAATCCCAATACCCAGATTAACTAGCATCCCTTCCTTAATTTCTTGTGCTGCTCGCTTTGCTAGTATCTTTCTTATTTCTGTTCCCATGCCCATTGCCAATTCACTCCTTTCGATTGCACGATATAATCTACAAATACCCCTGGAGTAATAATTTCTTCTGGGTTCAAGGAGCCAATGGGGACAATTTCTAATGCCTCTACAATCGTTGTTTTTCCAGCCATAGCCACATAAGGGTTTGAGTTTCTGGCACTTTTATCAAAAACCAAATTTCCATAATAATCAGCTTTTTTTGCATAAACAATGGCAACATCGCTCGTTATAGCTGGTTCAATTAAATATTCTTTTTCTGCAACTTTCACTTTTTCTTTATTTTGGTTTACAATTTCTGCCTCAATACCAATGTCAGATAATATACCACCAAGGCCCATCCCGCCTGCTCGAATTCGTTCAATTAATGTTCCTTGTGGACTAAATTCAATTTCCAGCTCACCAGCGTTCATATAAATTCCTGCAGTAGGATTGGATCCAATATGGGAAACAAGTAATCTTTTTGCTCGTTTTTTTGTAATGATTTTCCCGATTCCAATCGTAGGAAATCCAGCGTCTGTGCCGATTAATGTTAGATTCTTAATACCTGTTTCTATAATAAGATCGACCAATCCCGGCGGTGTACCTACTCCTCCAAAACCACCGAATAAGATGCTCATTCCATCTTTAAAAAGTGGGGCCAAACTGTCACGGTTCGTTACTTTTTTATACGTATTTTCAGTCATATTCCTCACCTCCTGTTACATTTCTGCATGCACGTTCGGTAAATGTTTTTCAGTCCATTCTACAAAAACAGCTTCTAATCGATTCACTAATTCATCCAATTCTTTGTCCGTGGTCGTTAGCGGTGGGGCGACAATAATCGCTGCTCCTGTGACTCCTTCTTCTCCTGCTGCTGCAGGATATAAAAGCAAACCATGCTTCATCCCAAGCCTAATAATTGTACTTGTTATAGATGCGGCTAGTGGAAAAGGTTCTTTCGTTTCTTTATTTTGGACAAATTCAATACCAAGAAGAAGGCCTTTCCCTCGAATATCACCTATAAAGGAATACTTCTGTGCCAATGAGTTCAACTTGTTTTTCAAATAAACACCGGCAGCGGCGGCATGATTAGCTACATCATGCTTGGTGAGATAATTGAGTACAGCAAGTGAAATAGCGCAAGATAATGGATTTGCGCTAAAGGTATGACCACCCATAATTACTTTTGAACCGTGTAGGATCGGTTGAATGATCGGATCCGAAACGAGCGTCGCTGCGATCGGCGTGTATCCCCCACTCATTCCTTTACCAAGTGTCACAATATCAGGCTTTACTCCCCAATGTTCCGAAGCAAGTAATTTCCCCGTACGCCCCATTCCTGTCATCACTTCATCGGCAATAAATAAGACATCGTACTTCTCGCAAATTTGCTTCAACCTTTGAAAATAGCCATCAGGTGGTGTTATCGCTGCTCCCGCTGCACCAATAACTGGTTCAGCAATGAAGGCGGCCACATGATCCGCTCCAATTCTTCTAATTGCTGCTTCAAGTTCATTCGCACAAGCAAGCCCGCATGATTTGCTTTCCAAATGTAATGGACAACGATAACAATAGGGAGCAGAGATTGCCGGATACGATTCAAGAATTTCCGTAAATCGTTCACGGCGTACTGGATGCCCAGACATAGACAAGGCTCCAAGCGTGATCCCGTGATAGCTCATCCATCTCGAGATGATTCGGTTCTTTTGTGGCTTTCCTTTTTCCTGCCAATGCTGAATCGCTAGCTTCATGGCTGTCTCCGTTGCTTCAGAGCCACTGTTCACAAAAAAACTCCAAGGATAGTCGCCATTCGTTAAATCTGAAAGTTTTAAAGCAAGCTGTTCTGCCACTTCACTCGTAAACTGGGAACGATATACAAACGAAACCTTCTCAGCTTGTTCCACCATAGCTTTTGTAACTTCTTCCACACCATGGCCGATATTCGCTGTCACTGCTCCAGAGCATCCGTCAAGATACTCTTTTCCAAAAGCATCATAAAGAAATACCCCTTTCCCATGACTAATGATCGGGTATTCTACGTCGAGTACTGGTTTAATTAACGACGATTCCCCCATTTTTGCAGCACTCCTTTTCGCTTATCTTACGAACCTTATAATCTAGTGTATGTCTTGAATGGCGCAATCTTTCTTCCCGTAATTAAAATGTTGTTACTAACAGATCTACTCGTTTTTAACACGCTCAGAAGATCACATTAGAAAAAGGTCTGACTTTATACTAATTCTTACGACATGTTCTAAAAGATTGCTACAATCATCAAAAATGTTGAAGAGAAATTGTATTTCTATTTTTGGGTTAACAGCAGAAAAACCGACCTTATAATAAGGTCGGTTACTATTTTTTCTTTGTTAACAGCAGAAAGATGCACCAATGATGATTAATAGGATAAACAGCACCACAATTAGGGCAAAACCGCCGCCGTATCCACCACATCCGCCACCATATCCGTATCCACCACATCCGCCACCATATCCGTATCCGTACATTACATTCACTCCTCTTTTTGATATCTCTTACATTTTTACAATATGCAGATGCGCCCGATTCGGTCTGTGCATTTGCCTATTTTTTTACGACTGCTCTATTTATCTAAGGACAATATCCTATAAATAAGGTGGTTTTCGACCATTAAATTGAGAGGTTATTTAAAGAATAGGATATAATATAAGCAGGTTTTAAAAAAGTCAAAGGCGTATTGAAGTAAGCCGCCAAATTCCGCTACAAACCAACTTATATAAAAAAGAAAAGGTCGGAAAAATATTGAAGAGAAGAATGATCAAGACGTTAATTGCTTTATTCCTATTCATGAGCATACTGTTTGTTTTTTTCCTAAATCAGAAAACCTATGGGAACGATACTCATCTAAATGTTTACGATAAGATAAAAACCAACAAACCCATTCGCTATTTAGTAATCGGTGATAGCATAGGTAGAGGTTCAGGAGCAGAAACTCCGGAAGAACGCTGGTTTGTCCGTTTAGAGAATATGATGAAACAAAAAGAGAATAGTAAGATATCTGGGGATTATATTGTTCAAAGTGGTGCCACAGCCTTTGAAGGGCTCTATAATTTTTCTCAAACTAATTTAAAAGAACCCCCTGATCTTGTCTTTATTGTTTTTGGAGAAAACGACCGAAAATACATGTCTTCAGATGATTTCGGAGAAATTTATGAAGCTCTAGTGAGAAAGGTAAAAATACGTTTTCCGAATGCTGAGATTTTTACCATAACAGAAAATTCCCTCACTTTTTACGACTTTGCTGACCAAATCAAGAAAATTTCTCGTCACTATGGGACCGCCCACCAAGACATGCGCCCAGTCTTTGCGAAATCCGGCTTAAGCACAGAGCAACTTACAAAAGATCTTATTCACCCGAACGGAACAGGTTATCAGCTTTATGCTAATGAGATATACTCGCAGTTACTTCGTCATACTATTGAAGATAAAGTCATCGCCTCTTTGTCCACACCTCTATATAGGCAAAAGGACTTGAACCTTATTAAAGTAAATCAGCCTAGCCATTTATATGGTTTTAGTCATTCCTCTTTAGGCTTTGTCAGTGAAATAAAAGGCAATTATATCGAGTATGATTTTACCGGAACTACTCTAGGCGGGATTTTCTTAAGAACACCTGAAGGCGGGAAACTAGATGTATTTATCGATGGAAAATATACGACTACACTCGACACTTGGTGGCCTTTTTCAAAAGTACGATATCTCTATATTGGAAGTGGTTTAGCTGACGGATTACATAAGGTTCGTTTTGAGACAAGTGGAACAAAATCATTAATGAATCGTTCGGGTAAAACTGATGTTCATATCTTCGGTATTATTACAAATAAATAAAAGGTCAGACCTCACATCGTATATGTCGTTTACACGATATATAGTAGATGCGGGGTCTGACCTTTGTTGATATGGGACAACCTCGTTATTTAACTGTTACTGTTAAAAAGTGAGTTTCTCCTCTAGTTAACGATGTCTCAGTCGTTTTCACAATAGACTCCATTTCATCGCTATTCGTAATAATAATTGGAATAAGTGTACTTTTTGCTTTTTCTTTAATAATCGTTTGATCAAAGGAAATGAGTTTATCCCCCATTTTCACTTTGTCACCCGCACTGACAAAGGCTTCAAAGCCTTCACCATTTAATGCTACTGTTTCGAGGCCAATATGAATCAGAATTTCCGCTCCGTTTGCAGCCTTAATCCCAACCGCATGCTTTGTCGGAAAAACTTGCACGATCTCACCATCTACAGGTGAATACACTGTATTATCTTCTGGTTCGATAGCAAGGCCATCTCCCATCATTTTCTCTGCAAATACCGGATCAGGAACATCCTCCAAAGCTACCACGCTTCCATTCATTGGCGCAAATAATACGATATCTTTTGCTACGGACTCCTCCGTTTTTTTCCCAAATAATTTCTTAAACATAAAAATCCCCTTCCCTATCTTAGATGATGTAACATTTTTCTATAATAGCACAAAAGCTTTGTACCTTCTAAGTGATTAACGAAATACGTTTTTATATTGTGCATAACCTTCTTTATCAAGGTCAGCAACTGGAATGAATCGAAGAGAAGCAGAATTGATGCAATATCTTAATCCTTCAGGCCCCGGCCCGTCATCAAATACATGACCGAGATGAGAATCTCCAGTTTTACTTCTTACTTCCGTTCGTCGCATTCCATAGCTCGTATCAACCTTCTCAATAATTTCCTGGTCTATAAGTGGCTTTGTAAAGCTTGGCCAGCCACAGCCTGCATCATATTTTTCTTTTGAAGTAAACAAAGGTTTACCAGAAACGATATCTACATATAAACCCTCTTCTTTATTATCCCAATACTCATTTCTAAAAGCTGGCTCTGTTCCATTATTTTGTGTTACTTCATATTGTATAGGTGTTAATTTTTGTTTTAAATCATGATTTTGATTAGTCATTACGACTCCCCCAATTCTGTTCGATAAATGTTTGCCGCCCTGATCCGATTCGATACCGATTATAATGAGCTGGGTTTTTCTTATAATAATCCTGATGATATTCTTCGGCAAGGTAAAACGGCTTAGCCGGTATAATAGGTGTGACAATTGGATGATTGAATCTTCCGCTGTTTTGTAATGTTTCCTTTGAAGCTTCAGCCATTTGCTTCTGTTCGGCTGTATGATAAAAAATTGCGGTTTGGTAGGATCCACCGCGGTCGTAAAATTGTCCACCAGTGTCTGTCGGATCAATTTGCTGCCAAAATAATTCGACTAATCGTTCATATGGAAACACATTGGGATCATATGTAATCTGTACAGCCTCATAATGCCCAGTCGTTTCAGAACAAACTTCTTTATAGGTTGGATTTTCTTTGTTACCGCCCGTGTAACCGGATAGCACAGATTCAATCCCCGGCTGCTCATCAAACGGTTTTACCATGCACCAAAAGCATCCTCCTGCAAATGTTGCTTTTTCTAAATTGCGAGTCACAACTATTCAACCTCCAATTTTCGAATATATGGCTAATAATCGAGTATGATCTGTTCGTTAGCATAAGGCGATCCTTCCATCAGTGGGGGTCTTACTCCCCGTTAATGAAAGATAAAAATCATATTGTATGAATTTTACCGCTTTTTACATGCAGTGTAAAATAATACGCTGTTCTACCTCAATCCATTTCATATTCGTTTCTAATCATTTTTAATGAACAATGAAAAAGGAATCTTTCCTTTACTGTGACACCAGCCTACTTCGGTTTGCATATGCTGTTTACGAAAGCTTTGCAGATAGGAGAGAAACGCATGTCGAATTCTAAGAATAATCGAAAAAATTATTTTAAAAAAGCACAAAAGTATGATCTATTAGCTAGCTATTATAAATACATGGACCCAAACCTGCATGTTCATTATTACCACAAACATTTAACGGCTTTGAATAAAGCTTTTGAAGTGATGCGCTCAGAAGAAGTATTTAGAAAGAGTCCTGGCAGGGTAAGAATCCTCCATGCAGCACCAAAAGCAGGAAATGTCGATGTGTATGTGAATGAAACAAGAATTTTGCAGAACAGTCCATATAAAACAATCAGTGACTATTTACCATTAATTGCCGGAAAATATCAAATAGATGTCTATCCAACTGGTCAGCTCTCTTCAACCATTCTCAGTCAGAAGATTCAGGTTGAACCAGGAAAGCTTTATACATTAGCTGTAAGCGGCCTGGATAAACAGATACGACTCGTCGTCCATGAAGACCTACCTGCTGTTCCTAACGGTGAATCCAAAGTTCGGTTGATCCATTTGGCTTCAGATAGCCCAGCGATTGATCTAGCTGTAAAAAATGGCGATGTAGTATTTCGAAATGTACCGTACAGAACAGCAACAAATTATATGGGAATTACGCCAATGAGCATTGACCTTGAAGCAAGAGTTACTAGTACAAAACAAGACGTACTCTCAATTCCACACGCTGAATTCAGAGCAGATATGGCCTATACCATCTATATAATCGGTTTACAGGATGCAGAGCCTGAGTTGGAAGCATTATTCGTTTCTCCTTAACAAAGATATACAAAAACTTCCGTTGCCTGCCCCATAATAAAAGGGTCAGATCCCACATCTACTATATATCGTTAACTAGACCGACAATCGATGTGTAGAATGTGAGATATGACCTTTTTATGGCTGTAAAGAGGGCACTGTTAATACAAATGAAATTTTATCATTTTTTAAATCGAATTCTTTTGCTTTCACATGTACATCACTTTTCAATTCCATATTTTGCAATGATACGTATATTTGCTCTTTATCTGGCTGTATCGTGACCCATTCTGGTGTTTTATATTGACGATTAATGAAATTCAATACATAGGAGACAGGTAAATTGAGTTGGCCAACTGAAATCGACTCTTGTTTTAACACAACATCTCCATTGTTTTGAGCTTCAGGAACAAACGTGAGTTTTAATTCAATATCTCTTCCGAAAAAAGGCATTGTTCCGTAAAGTTCAACGACATCTGATAAATGAACATCATAATGGACAGGTCCAGCTAATCCCTCTTTTTCAATATATTGAGAAATCAACATATTTAAATCATCTCGATTCGTATTTATGACGAATGAAACACCTTGATCTTGACGATCTATTTGTGCAGCTTCCTCATCTTTCGCAGGTAAATTAATCAATATAATAAGTGTAACTAGCACAATAATATTTATTGCCATTAATCCTAGAAATAAGTATTTCCAACTTGCTTTAGACATTAATTATTCTTCATCCCCTTTTGCACTCGCCTCTATTGAACCTCTTCCTATTGTTTCAATATTCATTTCTTGATAGATTCTGTCTGCAATCAACTCATAGCCTCGATTATTTGGATGAAAATGGTCCTCGGTAAATAATAAATTCTCTGCCGTATTTTCAAATAAATCGCCAATTCCAATGAAATACGCATTATCATATCTCTCAACGATTGTTTGGCCGCTGCGATTCCATTGGTCCATAATAATTTCCAATTCTTGAAAGGCACTTAAAACTTTGGTAAATGGATTGTATATGCCAACTAAATAAATTTGTGCATGCTCATTGTTTGAGCGAACCCTATTGAATATTTGTTCCAATCTTTTTTCATACCCTATTCTTGCTTTCTCAAATTGTGCCATTTTCAAATCGACTATATTTTGGCGGAATACCTGCATGACATCATTGCCACCAATCGTAATCACAACCGCATCTGCCTTTTTAATATTAGCAATCACCTTATCTTCTTTCATACGCTTCAATAGCTGGTCAGTTCGATTGCCTTTTACGCCATGATTGACAACATTCACAGACGTAATCGTTGGTTCTTTTTCTAGCAGTTGTCGCAAATAGGGTATATAACCACCTTTGTCAGTCGTATCCCCTACGCCTTGTGTCAAAGAATCACCTAACGAAACGATTTCGATCGGATCAGGAAAAAAAGTAGCAGGGATCGCATCCTTTTTTTTTAACTCAAGCTCGTTTTCTTGTTGTAAAGCATAATTTGAAACTGTTCGAATGTTTGAACATGAAGTGAGGATCAACAGTCCAATCAATAGACAGGATATTTTTTTCTTCATAGGTGTCACCGTCCTAAAAAAGGTCTTTCACTATTATATCACGTACGATTAATAAAATCGCAAATCATGAAGTTTGATGACATAATCAGCTTTCAAAACGCAAGGCAATAAAAAAGAATGTCCCATAACAAAAGCCCCAAACCCTTCGACTACTATAAACTATGTATAGCGTTCGTGGTCAGTTCTTTTAGGGACATCCACATCATTTTTGTAAAATTTTAATATCATTCAGCATTTCTTCAAACGGTACATCACTCACGCCTGAATAATCTTTAACAATTTCTCCAGATTTATTAACTAAATAAAACTTAGTACCATGGATAACTTGATCAGTATTGGCTGGTTTTTGAACAATCGTTTTAAAGTTCTTTTTAGCAAACTCTTCAATTTCCTGCTGAGTATAGCCCGTTAGGAAATGCCAAGAGGATAAATCAGCATTGAATCGTTCTGCATACTCCTTCAACGCTGCTGGTGTATCTAATTCAGGGTCTACAGAGAAAGAAACAATTTCTACATTTGAAATGTCATTATCTTTAAGCATCGTTTGAAATTCAGCCAAATTACTCGTCATTGGTAAACAAACCGTTGTGCAGTTTGTAAACACAAAATCAGCAAGCCAAACCTTCCCCTTCAAGTCACTTTTCGAAAATTCTTTGTTGTTATGATCCATGAAAGTAAACTCTTCAAGATCCGAATTATACCCGTTTTTAATCCCTTGTGAACTGCATGCCGATAATAACAAAACAACCATAATTCCAATGAACAATATTATGCTTTGCCGCCTTTTCATTGTTTTACCGCCTTTATTTGCATATTATGATTATATTATTTTACCAGAGGATGTAAGCTGTTTAAAGAAATTTGCATTCAAGCTAAAAATTTTATGACCTTTTCACAAATTGTGACATCTATTAGTTTTCACAGGTTTTTCATGCTTCTATTCCCAATGATACATAACTCCCATAGCACCTTCGCCCGTGTGAGTGCTTACTACAGGAGACGTACCTTCAATTTTTATATTGGATAAGCCGCTGATTTCAGCTAATGCTGTTCTAATCTTTGAAGCGATTTCATATCCATTCACATGAACAATACCAATTCCTGTGATTTGCTTATCCTTCAAATCTTCTTTATATTTATTCACGACAAATTTAACAATTTGAGATTGACTTCTTGCTTTTGAGACAGGATGAAGTACTCCATCTTCTAAGATCGCAATTGGTTTAATGTTTAGTAACGAACCAATCATGGCAGACACTTTACCGATTCGTCCGCCTTTCACTAAATTCTCTAACGTATCAATGGAAATAATCAATCTTGATTGGGATTGAATATCTTTGATCCTCTCCAGAATTTCAGCAACACTTTTGCCTTCCTTCGCCATTTTGGCAGCTTCAATTACTTGAAATGATAATGCCTTTGAAATATATTTTGAATCAAACACCGTGACATTGGATTCAGTCATTTTCGCTGCACTCTCTGCAGATTGAACAGTACCACTCATTCCACCAGTCATATGAATAGAAATAATCTCGCTTCCATCTTCTCCAAGTCTGTCAAAAACGTCTAAGAAAGTGCCTGTCGATGGCTGAGAGCTTTTCGGAAGCTCCTTAGCATTCTTCATTTTTATCAAAAATTCTTCTTGTTCTATTTCGATCTTATCTAAATAAATCATGTCGTCTATTGAAATCGATAAGGGTACCATTTCAATACCATATCGCTTGATTTCCTCTTGCGTCATATCAACAGTCGAATCTGTTACAATTTTCACATTTCCCATCATTCCACTTCCCAACCTTAACAATTCCCTTAATTATACCTTGTTAATACGATCATTCAATCTTAATATCCAATATTTCGAGCTATTTTGACAAAGTTTGAAAGTTCGACACATTTCTTCCCTTTTTTATAATTTTTCAAAAAAAAAAAAAAACGGAATTCCCAAATAAAAAATGCTGTCCTTGATCGAATTGAAGAAGTAGGCAAATTCCTCCTCTACTTCTTCATTCAATACTTCAGACAGCATCGTATAATTTTATGCGTTTCTTTGTGAATGGCTCGCCATATGAAAGCTATTTATTAATCTAGGCCTTCTTCTTGCACCTCTTCTTGAATGTGTGCATCTCGTTTTTGCTTCCGTTTGTACACAAATTTTGACAACGAAATACTGATTTCATATAACAGCAGCAACGGTATAGTTACGAGAAAATCTGATACAAAATCTGGTGGGGTAATACATATCGCTATGACGACCAAGACAAAGTACGCGTATTTTCTAAGCTTTTGCAACACATATGGATTAACGATCCCAATTGATGTTAAAAACATCGTCACAACAGGAAGCTCGAAAAGAATCCCAAACGGCAATGTCATATTAAGAAGAAACTGGAAATATTTATCTGCTGTAAAATTGGTCACAAACATTCCACTGCTTAATCCAAGTAAGAAATCCAGTACCATTGGGAAAATAATGAAGTATCCAAATGCTAGACCACCAACAAATAAAAGAAAAAGTGCTGGAATATAAGATAGGGTTGTTTTTATCTCCCTCGGCAGCAACGCTGGTTTCACAAATAACCATAATTGAAACGCAAACACCGGAATTGTAGCCGCTACCGAAACAACCGTTGCAAGCATGAAATAAATCCAGAGGATATCACTTGGTCCTAGCACCATTAGTTTTTCATCAAAATCTTTAACAAGCCACTGATATATCTCTTCAACATAGATAAAACCAACAATAAAAAAGAGGATAAATGCAATTACCGTAATAATTAAACGTTTACGCAGCTCCTCTAAATGGGCAATTACGTTTTGTTCTTGATCTGCCAAATCTATCACGCTCTCTATTAAAAATACGAATATTACCGAATTTTCTTCATTATTCCGGCATGTAACGGGTAACTCATACCAATGGTAATAATGCCCACATATTCATCTTTACTTCTAAAAAACTACAATCCTTTATGTATCCATTCATTATAAGGTAAAGTTAAATCTACTTGGATGAAGAAGAACAAATCTCCTATATCCACTTTGTATAGCGACTCAAAGAAGCTTGGAAGTTATTTGACCTGTAAGACTGTACTTCATTTGCTTGTCACTAAACACATCGATATAACTAAGGGCCCTTATCTTACAAGTTAAAAGGAGGATGTCCCAATAGGGTCTTGACCTCACTTGCGATACACAGTTTATAGTGTTATATACACATTATTTCAACTATATATTGTATTTGTGGGGCCTGACACTTTCGTTATGGGACAACCTCCTCTTAGACACAGTACTTATTTTACTGAATTATTCTTTTTTTCATCTTTTTCTTCAAAGACATCCTGTGTTAACTCACGAGTTGAACTTTTAAATTCACGTAAAGTTTGACCGAATGCCCGTCCAATTTCAGGTAATTTCTTTGGTCCGAAAATGATGAGTGCAAGCACTAAAATCAAAATTAATCCTGGTACCCCTATATTTGAAAACATGATAACACCCCTCCTGTTACTTTCTTACATAAAATAATACATTCGCTAAATAATAGCTCACTTTTAGATTGACATAACTTGATTAGAATACTTTTAAAATGTGTAATAAACGACGATTTATACCTTATTATTTTACCCTATACCAGTAATTAATTCCAGTTTTATTAAAAATAGCGGGTATCCCATAAATAAAGGGTCAAACCCAGCAACTACTACATACAGTTTAAATGAAGTGTAAGTAACACGATAAACTGTGTGGCGAGTGCTAGGTCAGGCCCTTTTGGAACATCCCATTCTTTTAACCTTAAATCAATAAAGAAAATAAATTACTATCTTTATTTACTTCGACATATGGAAACCCTTTTTTGCTCATACGCTCAATCAAAGGTCCATAATCTTGTCTATTTTTCAGCTCAATGCCAACTAAAGCAGGACCCTGTTCTTTGTTATTTTTTTTCGTATATTCAAATCTTGAAATATCATCATTAGGTCCGAGTACTTCATCAAGGAATTCACGTAAAGCTCCTGCCCGCTGAGGAAAATTGACAATGAAGTAATAAAGTAGCCCTTCATATAAAAGTGATTTTTCTTTTATCTCTTGCATACGGCCAATATCATTATTGCCCCCACTAATTACACAAACGACGGTTTTCCCTTTGATTTCATCCCGATAAAAATCAAGCGCCGCAACAGACAACGCTCCTGCAGGCTCTGCTATGATCGCATGTTCATTGTATAAGTCTAGTATGGTTGTGCAGACCTTTCCTTCAGGGACCTTAATGATATCATCCATATATTCCTGACAGAGATCAAACGTTTTTTGTCCTACACATTTAACTGCTGCACCATCTACAAACGTGTCAATGTCCTGTAAAGCCTCTACTTCACCTTTCATTAAAGATTGTTTCATTGAAGCAGCGCCTTCTGGTTCGACTCCGATACAAGATGTTTCAGGTGAGACCGATTTAAAATATGTAGAGATACCTGACACTAGGCCCCCTCCGCCAATTCCTGCAAGGACATAATCGATTTTTTCATCACAATCATTTAATATTTCAATAGCTACTGTTCCTTGACCAGCGATGACAAGTTCGTCATCAAACGGATGAATAAACGTTCTTTTTTCTGTTTCCTGGCATTTCTCTGCTTCAAGAAAGGCATCATCAAACGAATCGCCTACTAAAACAATTTCAATTTTGTCTTTACCAAATAGCTGAACCTGGTCAACTTTTTGCCGAGGAGTTGTCGCAGGCATGTAGATTTTCCCTGAAATCCCCAACTGACTACACGCAAACGCAACCCCTTGCGCATGATTGCCCGCGCTCGCACAGACAACTCCATTTCTTGTTTCATCTGCAGTCAGCTTTTTCATTTTATAATAGGCTCCCCTAAGCTTAAAAGAGCGCACATGCTGTAAGTCTTCTCGTTTTAAGTAAACATTACACTCATACTTCTCGGATAATCTTTCGTTTCTTTGCAGTGGCGTGTGCGCAACGATATCTTTAAGCTCCTGATAAGCAACTAAGATATCTTCAACTTGGACCCATTTTCTTGTTGATGTTATTTGGCTCATGTAATACCCTCTTTTCACATCTCTAGATAATTTGTAAATTATATCACAAATCGAAAATAAATCAACAGATTTTTCAGACATTTCACCATATTTGCACCTGATAGAAAACTCTAACAAGTTCAACTAACATGTCTCAATATTAAATAAGACAGCGAGTACTACATTTAATTCCACAAATGGAGTACTCCCATTCTGTCTAGTTCTCGATTCGTTCTAATACAATAAATTCATGAGGATACTTGTTCTTTTCATCTACGATACCAGTCGTTTTAGATACCGTCTGCCATTTTGACATATTTAATTCCGGGAAATACGTGTCACCCTCAAATGAATGATGGATTTGCGTTATGTATAGACGCTTGCAATCAGAAATTAATTGCTGAAAGATTTCTGCTCCGCCAATAACAAATACCTCTTCATCCAAGGCGTCCGCATATGCCACGGCTTCTTTCATATCTGAGATCACTGTTATGCCCTCTTGTTGATAATCTGCATTTCGAGTCAAGATGATGTTCTCTCTACCCGGTAAAGGCTTTCCAATTGACTCATACGTTTTTCTCCCCATCAGAATAGGGTGACCCATTGTCACTTTTTTAAAATACTGGAGATCCGCTGGTAAATACCAAGGCAAGGTATTATCCTTGCCGATTATTCGATTCTCATCCATTGCGAACATGAAAGAAATCATACACTCACTTCTCCTTTAATATGTGGATGCGCCTCATAGTTTTCCAGTACAAAATCTTCATATTTAAAATTGAAAATACTTTTTACATCTGGATTAATTTTCATAACTGGTAATTGATACGGTTCCCGAGTTAACTGGAGATTGATTTGCTCAATGTGATTGTTATAAATATGAACATCCCCAAATGTATGAATAAAGTCTCCATACTCCAAGTCACAGACTTGTGCAATCATCATTGTCAGCAAGGCATATGACGCGATATTAAATGGCACACCTAAAAATACATCAGCGGATCGTTGATAGAGCTGACAAGACAGTTTTCCATCCCGAACATAAAACTGGAACATCGCATGGCAGGGAGGTAAAGCCATTTCTTCTAACTCGCCGACATTCCAAGCATTAATAATCAAACGGCGTGAATCAGGATTAGTTTTAATCTGGTCAATCAATTGTGAAATTTGATCAATTTGTCTGCCATCAGCTGTTCCCCATGAACGCCATTGATGGCCATAAATAGGACCAAGCTCACCATTTTCATTCGCCCATTCATTCCAAATGCGTACCCCATTATCCTGTAGGTACAAAACATTCGTGTCGCCTTGCAGAAACCACAATAATTCATGAATGATTGCCTTTAAGCTTAGTTTTTTGGTCGTAAGAACTGGAAAGCCTTCTTGCAGATTAAATCTCATCTGATAGCCAAAAGTACTGATTGTACCTGTTCCTGTTCTGTCACTTTTTTTTGTACCATTTTCAAGCACATGCTTACATAAATCCAAATATTGCTTCATTAAATAAACCACCTTTTTTTCAAATACACACTATTATTGTAGCCTAGTTCTGGTTTCAACACCAAAACCTTTTTGAATATTAGATTAGGAGAACCATTTAAAATGCAGTGATAATCAAAATATCTGTTCTCTTCGCAAAGTAATATTCCAACGAAGACACTTACATTAATCCCCATTTTAGTTTAACTGTTTAATATATAAATACGTGTGCGGTGCCTTCTCTTTCAGCACTTTATTAGAAGCTGCATTCGCAAAGAACATCGCATATGTTTCGGCAAAGTATTCTTCTGGATATGTAGAATAATAGGCTTTGTCAGGAAAAAGACGGCTTACTTCTTGTTCCCAAGCTCCCAAAAATACTCCATCATCACGAATTCCGTCATATGCATATGTATCAATCGTATGGGCTAATTCGTGAAGCTCAAGATTAATCGAACTGTGCCCGTTTCCTGGTTCACTTGCACCAATTTTCACAAGGACAATTCGATCCCCTCCCATTCCTGGCACATCATCCCAAGTCGTCTGTTCATTTTTATATCCTCTTGGCTTACTTCCTTTTAAATGCTCAGCAAATGGATCATCAGTTAAACGACCTGTGAACAGTTTAATTTTCACATTTTTATCAACTAACTTCTGAATTGTAGCAGGAGGAAGCACACTAATTTGTTCAACAATCTGAACAGCTTCGTCTACATTAAAGGAATGTTCAGGAAATAAAAAAAGTCTGCCTAGTTTTGTATTTTCCTGCCATACTTTCGTTAATTTTAGACGATGATCTTCTGCAAAAGCACCAACACTTATGCCATCCGTTTCAACAAATGAAAATGAAGATAGAATGAAGAAAAGAAGGAGGCATAAGACTAAAGATAATATTCTTCTCATGTATACAACCACCAATTCATTAAACTAGCAATATAAAGTGAAACTTCAATCATTAAGGGGTTCTTTCATCCCCCACTAATTGTTAGTCCGTTCTAGCGTCGCTAAAGCGACACTACAAACCCGAATTCAACGAACTCATACTAAATACGCCGCATCCTGCGGCAACGTCTGAGTGACCCACATCCTGTGGGCCTCAACTAACCTTCTGCTCACGCATCAGTAAGTTTCACAGTATCTCACTAATCGGATTTTTACGGGCAGTCCTTCCTTGATTCCTCTCAGCCTCGGGGTGGGGGCTTACTGCCTGTTAATACGGGATAAACTACTACTTTCATATTATTGAAGTATAACATATTATGAAATCATTAAACTTTCGAAAATATTGGGAAAATAAGGTGAGATCACTGATGGCAACAGAAGAATTTCAATGAATTTATCTCAGTTTAACTAACCATCAGTGGGGAATAAAAAAACTCACTGATAGAAGTTTCACTTTATGAGTAACGCTTCGGTAGGTTTGAACATATACAAGAAGTAACTGGATGAATGCTAGGTGATTATATTGAGACGTGTTAATAAACAGGAGCTATTAAGACTTCACCCTGAACTTGCAGATGAAGTGCTTGATGTATTTAATTTAGAGGTTTTCATTTATCTTGACCTTTTCATATTTTCTCTCTTTTTAGGTCTCCTTTTACACCCTTTAATTAGCTCAATTCTATGGTCCATTTTTATTCCATTATGCTTCTTCATCTTCTTTTCCTTAGTGTTTCAGATCATCAAACGGAAATTTCCGGATATTTGAATGTATCCCTACCCTATTTCCATCTGAACGTAGAATAGAGTCTACCCCATAACGAAAGGGTCAGAGCACACATCTACTATATATCGTTTATGTGACGGATAAATGACACAATAAACGATGTATAGCGTGTGAGGTCTGACCCTTTTGGGAAACACTTTTTTCACTTATTCTTTTAGATGACGTAAGTTGCGGAAATGGACAACAAAAGTAATCGCAAACGTGATGACGATCAAAAGGAAAAACATTGCATAAGGAATCTCAATATGAATGACAGCAAGGTACATTTTAACTGAGATAATCGCAATCAATACGTACGCAGCCGTCTCAAGTTCAGGCACTTTGTCGATTAATTTAAGAAAGACACCTGCTATGCCACGCATCATTAGCACACCAAGCATACCACCAATCAACAACACCCATACTTTTTCACTGACACCAAATGCAGCAAGCACACTGTCAACCGAAAACGCAATATCCATTAACTCAACAGCAACTACCGTTCCCCATAGATTACCGAACATTCTAATCAGGAAACTTTCCTTAGACAATCCTTTTGTTTCTTCTTCACTTTCACCTTGTTTCGTTTTATCAATAAAATACTTAATGGCAAGCCACGCAAGATATGTTGCTCCTAATACTTTTACCCACCATAGATTAATTAAATAAACACCAAGTCCAATTGCAATGAATCGGAATGCATAAGCACCAAGTAATCCATAGAAGAGTGCCTTTTTTCGTTGTTTCTTAGGTAAATGACGAACCATGACCGCAAGAACCAGTGCATTATCCGCTGACAGCAAACCTTCAAGTAAAATCAGTGTGCCAATTAACCCCCAGCTTACTGGATCTGACAATACTTCAACCCACATCCCCCAATCAAAAAATTGAGCATATGTGTCCATAATGCTTGTTAACATATTATCCCGGCTTTCTTGTAAAATAAATTGATTCTTTTATTAGAAAATCGTAAGTGCCTATACAGGAACTTCGAAACCAAACTGAATACCGTATACATCATTCTTTAAAAAACGAAAAATGCGCTAATAGCAGCGCATTCAGTTTGGCTATATCGTTTAGCATACGCCTATTGGATTTATGTTTCAAATGTTAACTTCAATTTCCAGCAAAAATAAAGCATTTTCAAGAAAAATAAGTTTGCTCCGACCATTTTGGAGGTGTATTCTTATTCCAATAAATTTTGCCTAAAGCATAATGTGTAGCGAATTCATCATGATACGTATGGTAGTGAAAATTGAACCAATATCCTTCTTGGGGCGGATTCTCTTGTCTAACATGAAAACGAATGATATCTTTTCCGGTATTTTCATTAAAAATATGAAAAATTTTCTCACCGCGCCCTGAAGAAGGACCTTTAGATATGGTTAACTGGACAAGCTCTTCATCAGGAAATTTTACTGCCATTTGAGTAATAGCTTCTTCAATTTTTGGTAAAACAGAAAATTTAAATTCATCCTCAATCTTCGGACCAATCTTTGCACCGAATTTCGTAAAGGCATGGTCCTGGGCCTTTGCCATCATTGATTCAATAAACTCACTTCGGTCAAATATTGTTGTTGAAATCGGATCATCAGCTGATTCCAATAAAGAATAGCCTGTACTTTCTGCTTCTTCAAAGATGTCCTTCTTCGCGTGTTTATCAGAATGTGCTTGTGCACGCCAAGATATATCGGAAGGAGAAACCATACCGAATGTTAAAACAGATACTAATACAACGAGGCTTTTCTTCAACCATCTCGATTTCTGCATGATGTTTTCTCTCCTCCTTAATCATTTTAGTTTCCAAATTTCGGTTCACATATTAATCTTTATTTGGAATATTTCCGTGCCATTATACATAACTAGTCATTTCTATCTTCTAGTTTCTAGTATACTGAATTTCTTAGGAAATTACGAAAAAAATGTATATACGGTTTCATTATGAGAAAAGGCTTACTTGCATATAATAAAGAAATACCATTTTTCCCTCTCAAGAATTTTTACATATGCAAATAAGAATGAAGGATTATCCTTATCTGATGTAGAATTATTAATAGTAACCCATTGTTTTGTAAAGGAGGAATTCATCTATGGGATCGTCAGCGATTTTGATTCTTGTCGTTATTTCACTTGTTTATTTCATTTATGAAGCGATTGCCGATTAATCACTTGTATTGCCATGAATGGACCTACTTCATTTCTTCGCTTGTTTCTAATCAGAAAAAGAAGTGGCTTTTCATTTTAATAGCCTTAACTAGCCTTGCCATTAACAGATGGCAAGGCTTCTTTTTTCATTATAGATCGATTAAAATTCAAACGCGAAGAAGCCCGTCGAAAAAAAAGAGACGAGTTTCGTTTATAATTGAATATAGCCATAATGAAATAAAGAAGTTTTCCTTTTGATTGTTGTGAACCCCAATTGCTCGAAACGTTTACTTTGAAAATGATCCTTTAGCACGACTCGGTTTCTAGCAACCCGCTTTGCCTGCACTATCGTTTCTAGTTGTAAATCTTCATGCGATGCAAATTGTGCCAACCCTTTCATACCTTCTGATTCTTCAATACGTTCTTCAAACATCGGATCAAAGTACACCACATCGAAACTATTATCCGTAAGCGTCTTTAACACCTCAAGATGATTGCCTGTTTGAATATGGATTCTTTTCATCGCAGCATCCATAAGTTCGATGCCACTTTCCCACTGCAACAGTCCTTGTTCCACAATAAAAGAGACGATCGGATTTCCTTCAATTGCTCTAATTTCCCCACCAGGACCTGATACATAGCTCGCGATGATAGCATCTGCTCCTAGGCCTAGTGTACAGTCAAGTATAGAGGACCCTCTTTCAATTTTAGCAGCCGCTATATACGGATCTTCTTCCCCATTCATCAATCGTTTAGTACGAACCATTGCGAGATTTGGGTGAAAAAAGAAAGGCATACTTCCAGAAATTTTATGAAGTTCCAGTTTGTTTTTTCCTACTACTAGGCAATCCATTCTATAGTCTTGATGCATTCTAGCTATAGAACGTTTATTCCTCTGGTAAAATGGAAGTGAAAATTGAGTGGCAATATTTTTAGCTTGTTCAATATGTAGATCATCGGTCCGACCAGCTGTTGTGACAAACATGATAGCTCTGCTACTAAAAATGTGTATAAATATACGTATCCAGAGTTTTCTTGCTTCAACGAATCCTGTTTCGCTACTTTCTCGCTACCGTAGTGGGTTTGATTCTCCACAAGCGTCAATCCCCGACTAGCCATCGGTACATATATGTTGTTTAGTTAAGTTAAGACAACATATTGGGTTGCTTGTTTTAGATTTAAACTAGCGTTATGATCTCGATTTAATTCAACTTTACAGTTATCACACTTGTAAATTCGATCCGATAAAGAAAGATTAACTTTCTTGTGTCGGCAACATGAACACAATTTAGAAGATGGATAAAACGTATCGACTTCTCTAAGCTCAATTTCAAACTTTTTGCAAGAATGAAGTAAGCGCTGTTTAAAATCATAAAACCCTTGATTGGCAACACTTTTTGCTACATGTCGATTCTTCATCATGCCTTTAACGTTAAACTTTTCGATCGTAATAAATGATGGTTTGGTTTTCACCATCATAGATACAACATGTTGTCGATACGCTTCACGAATAGTTAAAAGCCGTTGATAAAGTTTCTGAACTCTGAGTATATTTTTATTGAGGTTCCGCCTCTCTTTAGCAGCAGATTTCCCACCTTTCTTTTTGTAAAATTCGTATTTTCGACTAAGTGATCCCTGTTCTCTTTTTAATTTCTTCTCAAACTTTCTTACTCTTGGTGTTTTGTTGATATTTCTAAACGAGTGACCATTGCTTGCAAACGCAAATTCTTTGATGCCTAGATCAATACCTATACCTTCAGATTTCTGTTGATTATTTGAATAAGGAAAATCACAATCAAGGAGTGCCGAAATATAGTATCTTCCTGCTTTTTGTGTAATCGTAATATTTTTTGCCTGTTGTTTGACAAGCAGATACCCTTTTTCCTTCAATCGAACCCAACCAAGAAAGGGAACTTTGATTCGATGGCGTTCGATAAGAAGATCGCCTTTGTTGTTTCTCGGTGCATAGAAAGAGACATCTTGATTCCTTTTCTTTTTAAATCTAGGGAATTTAGATAATTCCTAAAAAAACCTCTTAAAGGCGTTTTCCACATTCATAATGGATTTCTTGCGAGCTTTTCCATAGACTTTTTTAATCCACTCAAATCCTTCTTGGACAGATAGTTCGTTATTAACATACTTATCAAAGTCCAGGCCACTTACAAATTTCCCTTCTTTCTCATATACTTCCTTATTATATGAAATAAACTGATTATAAAGGAATCTACAGACACCAATCGTTTGGTTTAATTTAATAATTTGCTCTTGAGTTGGATAAATCTCTGTTTTATAAGTTTTCATCCAACTCACCATCCTTTTTAATTGTATTCTTATATTTTCTTAATCCGTAGATTCGATATGAAAAGACATAAACAATAGAAATCAAATCTTGAACCAATTCTTGTTGTGGAGACGATTTTTCGTTATTCACAACAATTAATTTTGTATCGTGACTCAAAAGGAATCGCTCAAACCAGTCCTAACCAAAACGAATAAAGCGATCTTTATGTGAATTATAAATCTCTGATACGTTATTTTCTTGCACATCCTTCAAAAGCAAGTTCCATTTTTTTCGATTAAAATTTAATCCACTCCGGATGTCCTTCACCACTTCATCAACATTAATACCTTTTGTATTTACAAATTGTTGAAGAAATTCAATTTGTAAATGCAAATCGTCTCTCTGACCTGAGTTAGATACTCTAGTGTAAATAACTACTTTTCTCTTATTTTCATTTTTCGATGAAGCGCCTATATACTCTAGGTATTGAGTGTGAGTATAAAATCTTCTTCCTGTCGGTGTTCGAAAAGCTGTCAATACACCTTCTCTATCCCATTTTGAAGTGTTTTGACTGATCAGTTAATAAGTGTTCCAAATTCATTAGGATTGTATTATTTCCCCACAAACATATTGTGTCACATATCTACACATATTTGCATATTTTTAGTAACTGTTTCTGTTCTCCTTTTTATTCAACTAAAAAGCTGTAGAGACTTATCTAAAAGGTCAGGCCCCAAGAGATAAGTCTCTACATACTCCAATACTAAATTATTTCTTTTGTGCAAACGCTGTAAGAAGGTTTTCCATTACCGCTTCCATCGGAAACCCTTCAATATCATGGCGTGGAATGAAGTGGATCACTTCTTTTCCTTTTAATAAAGCCATCGATGGTGAGGATGGTTCATAACCTGTGAAATATTCACGCATTTTTGCCGTAGCTTCTTTATCTTGGCCGGCGAACACGGTCACGATATGATCTGGTTTGTTTTCCGAATTTAACACCGCTTGAGTTGCTGCTGGTCGGGCAAGCCCTGCCGCACATCCGCATACTGAATTTACAACAACAAGAGTTGTTTCTTCATTTACTGTATTCATGAAATTTTCTACTTCTTCAGGAGTAGTAAACTCCGTAAAACCCGCTTGAACAAGTTCGGCACGCATTGGTTTTACCACTTGTTTCATATATTCTTCATATGCCATTGACATAAGTAAATGCCTCCTTTATTTTCCCATACACCATAAGAATACTATACATATTAACAATTATGCAAAAAAGTGAATCGTCTATAATACGTTTAAGTTAGATAATCCGCTCATTTTTTCAAAATAGTGAATCGACTGCTCCACTACTTCTTGAATAGATCTGAAGTTTACAATTCCAAATTAAAAAGGGCCAGGCCCAACTCTTATTAGAGAATTCGTGTATAAACACTTTCTTCTAATTTAGAGTGTGAACCCGCCCCTTCTTTAACAAGCTTCTGGATAGATTAACTCCATCTGATTAGATTTTCATTACGCCACCTGTGTTAGCACTTGTAACAAGCTTAGAGTAACGTGCCAAATAGCCCGTTTTTACTTTTGGCTCAAAGCCTTTCCAGTTTGCTTTACGTTTTTCAAATTCTTCGTCAGAAACTTCTAATTGGATCGTACGATTATTCAAGTCAAGTTCGATGATATCACCATTTTCTACAAATGCAATTGGCCCGCCCTCTGCTGCTTCTGGAGAAATATGTCCAATTGAAATACCTCTCGACGCACCTGAGAAACGTCCATCTGTAATCAAACCAACTTTGGCTCCAAGACCTCTACCAACGATTTGAGATGTAGGCGCAAGCATTTCTGGCATACCAGGTCCCCCTTTAGGGCCTTCATAGCGGATGACTACAACATCGCCTTCTTTTACTTTCCCAGTTATAATTCCAGAAAGTGCGTCTTCTTGAGAATCGAAGCAGATTGCAGGACCTCTATGGTAGCCGCCAACTGCTGGATCGACAGCTCCAACTTTAATAACTGAACCATTTGGCGCTAGGTTACCGAATAATACAGCAAGGCCGCCTCGCTCAGAATGAGGATTGTCTAATGGACGAATAACATTTTTGTCCAAGATTTCCGCCCCAGCAACATTTTCACGTAATGTTTTACCAGATACAGTTAGGCAATCACCATTGATTGCACCCGGCTTTTTAAGAACCTCATTGATGATGGCACTAACGCCTCCTGCATTATGAACATCTTCAATGTGATAATCTGATGCCGGAGCGATTTTTGCAAGATGAGGTACACGACTTGCAATATCATTGATACGTTCTAATGAATACTCAATTCCAGCTTCATGTGCTAATGCAAGTGTATGAAGGACTGTGTTTGTTGAACCACCCATCGCCATGTCCAACGCAAACGCATTGTCAATTGCATCGATTGTTACGATATCACGTGGCTTAATATCCTTTTTGATAAGCTCCATTAATTGCGTAGCTGAGCGTTTAACAAACTCTTTACGTTCGGGAGCTACAGCTAAAATTGTACCATTACCAGGTAGGGCAAGACCAAGACCTTCTGCCAAGCAGTTCATTGAGTTTGCAGTAAACATACCAGAACAAGAACCACATGTAGGACAAGCAAATTGCTCAATCTCTTGTAATTTTGCTTCATCAATTTTACCAGCTTGGTAAGCTCCAACCCCTTCAAAAACAGAGTTTAAGTTAAGTGGGTTACCTTCTTTATCCACACCCGCTTTCATTGGTCCACCACTAACGAACATTGTTGGAATATTGACACGAAGAGCCGCCATCATCATCCCTGGCGTAATTTTGTCACAGTTTGGAATACAAATCATTCCATCGAACCAATGCGCTGAAACAACAGTTTCAATTGAATCGGCAATAATTTCACGGCTTGGCAAGGAGTAGCGCATGCCGATGTGACCCATGGCGATTCCATCGTCAACTCCGATTGTATTAAATTCAAAAGGTACACCGCCCGCTTCGCGAATCGCTTCCTTTACAATTTTTCCAAATTCCTGCAAATGTACATGTCCTGGAACGATATCAATATAAGAGTTACAAACGGCGATAAACGGTTTGCCGAAATCTTCTTCTTTAACGCCGGCTGCACGCAACAAACTACGGTGCGGAGCACGGTCGATTCCTTGTGTAATCATGTCACTTCTCATTTTTGGCGTAGACATTTATTGAAAACCCCCAATATATTAAGTTAAATAATAAATAGCATTATTTTGTATTCTCTAAAAATTCTAACACAATTAAATCTAATTGAACATATGATATGTCAAAATAATAATAAAAGTCTCTCTCTTTTTTATACGTTAGTATAAAAAAAGAGAGAGACTTTTTCTATTTATCTATGCAACATATTATTCTTCTGCCTGTCTCGCTTCTGTCATTTGCTTCCAAACAGATCCTTTTGCCTCTTCCCCATTTTCGATCCGGTCTATTGCCATTTTTATTTGCAAAGCCACTTCGAATTCAGAATCTTTTTCCGCTTCTTTTAAAGCAGATAACACGCTTTTATCGCCAGATTCATAGAGGAACATCGCAGCACGCCATCTAACAATCTTACTTTTATCTTTTAAGGCAGATGCCATTTCCGTCATCGCTTCTGCAAATCCGAGATCAGATAAGCAATCTCCAGCCGTTCTTCTCACTGCTGGATTTTTATCATTTAAGCCAAGATAAAGAGCAGGTAATACTTTTCGATCTTCAATCATCCCTAGTAATACGACTGCTTCTCTACGTACGGATACTTTACTGTCTGACAGAGCTTTTTTTAGCAATGGAATATCATCTATAGTTGGATCCTCCATTTGCTCAAGTGCTTGATAGCGTTTTTCCCAGTTTTCATCCTCAAGCATCTCTGCAGTAAGCTTGATTTTAGTCCGTTTTACTAGTTCTTTTTTGTTGTCGTTCTCTTGCTTCGCTTGAGCTACAAGTTCATTTATCCGCTCTGGTGGATACGCAGCAATAAGCTCTTCAGATACTTCTGCACCAATTACATCCATATCTCCGTATCTGACGCCATAGTCTTTCCATTTTCTTTGCAAAACAACATTATCATCTTGTTTTTGCGCTGCTTGAACAGCCTGAGCAAAGTTTTCCGGAAGGGCATAACGCTTTTCACTATTTCCATCATTAAGCTTAATTTGATATGGCAATCCTTTAAACTGCAAAATCGAAACATTGACTTCTCCATAATGTTCGAGAATAATCTGTCCCGCTTCTTCATCGCTAGTATCTTCACCGAATACTTGGCGAACTTTAATCAAAATTTCTTGCCAATCATATTTACCATTTCGCTCAACGGCTAAGAAATCAGCAACATGATAAACGCCCTTGACACCATCGATATTTAAGATTTCGCGGATCAATTGCGGCGCTTTTTCGGCTTCCTCTTTTTTATAATTATTGCTTCTACCAGTTGGAAGCTCTTCGGTTAAGTTAATTTTCATCGTATTTGGGCTTGGTGTAGGTTCAATCGATATAATATTCATACGTTCGCTCCTTTACACATATTTTTAGAATATGTGACTATAATTTATCATAATCTAGGGTTTAGACGCTGTTAGTGTGAATGATTAGTCATACCTAACCTACTTATCCCTCTAATTTCTCCGCTAAATATTCCCATCGTTCAAGCATATAATCAAGCTCTTCTTTAACTTTCGTCTCCTCTTCCATTAAGAGGTGAAGTTTATCAAAGTCACTGCCTGCTGTTGCCATTTCCGCAGCAATACTTGTTAAACGTTCTTCGGCTTTCTCCATCTTCTCTTCAATTTCTTCCCATTCCTTCGTCTCGGCGTAAGTCAATTTCTTTTTCTTTTTCTCAGAACGCTGTTGCTGTAATTGAACAACAGGCTTCTCAACAGGCTCCACTGCTATTTTTTCTTCTAAAAACTCAGAATAGCTGCCGTAATAATGACTGACAACAGCATTCCCTTTGAAAACAAACAGCTGGGAGCATGCTTTATCAAGAAAATAACGGTCATGTGAAACAGTGACGACTACCCCAGGGAATGTCTCTAAATAATCTTCAAGTACGGTTAATGTCTGAGTATCGAGATCATTGGTTGGCTCATCCAAAAGCAGGACATTCGGTGCAGACATTAGTATCTTCAATAAATAAAGTCTTCGTTTTTCTCCGCCCGAAAGCTTTCGGATTAGTGTACCGTGAGTGTGTAGTGGAAAAAGAAATCGCTCGAGCATTTGAGCAGCAGATATATAGGTTCCATCCTTCAAGGCAATCGATTCGGCTGTCTCGCGAATATATTCAATCATCCGCTTACTATCGTCCATATCTTCACTTTCCTGTGTATAGTAGCCGATTTTCACAGTTTGTCCTGTTTCAATCACACCAGAATCTATGTTTACTCTACCTGCCAAAATATTAAGCAACGTCGACTTTCCTGTTCCATTTTGACCGACGATGCCAATTCTATCTCCTCGTTTAAATAAATAGGAGAAATTATGTAGGATCGTGTGATTGCCGTATGACTTCGAGATGGACTCAAGCTCCAACACTTTTTTCCCTAAGCGTGCCCCGCTTAATTCGATATCAAGAGACCCTTGCTGCGATTTATTTTGTACATCCGTTTCGAGGGTTTCAAAGCGTTGAATTCTTGCTTTTTGCTTCGTTGTTCTCGCTTTTGCGCCTTTTCTTATCCAAGCCAGTTCCTTTTTGAATAAGCTTTCCTTTTTGCTTCGTTCAATGCCTTCATTTTCTTCTCGGATTGCTTTTGCTTCTAGAAAATCGCCATAATTTCCTGTGTATTCAAATAGGCTGCCACCGCTAAGCTCCCAGATTTTATCCGCTACCGTATCAAGGAAATAACGATCATGGGTTACAAAGAGAGCGGCACGCTTCGATTTCATTAAATATTCCTGCAACCATTTAATGCTATCGTAGTCAAGGTGGTTCGTTGGTTCATCAAGAATAAGCAAATCGGTTGTTTCAATTAACGTTTTCGCTAACGCTGCCCGTTTTTTTTGCCCGCCTGACAACTCATCTAATTTCCTTGAGAAATCAGGGAGTCCGAGCTTTGTTAAAATCGTTCTAGCGTCAGCACTTGTATCCCATGCGTTTAATGCATCCATTTCCTGTTGTTGCTTTAATAACCTGTTCTGTAGCTCGGTATTATCCGAATCATTTTGCAATTTTTGTAGCGTGTTTTCATAGGCTTTAATGACTTTAAAAACAGGGTAGTCACTTTCATAAAGGAAATCCATAATGGTAACACCGCTAGGAAAATCTGGATCCTGAGATAAGTATGAAATGGAGTAGTCGTTAGGGTGATCTTTTTTCCCAGTGTCAGGTTCCTCAATTCCAGCGATGATATTTAAAAGTGTTGATTTTCCTGTTCCATTTACACCGATAATACCAATTTTATTGCCTTCAGAAATTGAAAAAGAAAGGTCTTCAAAGACTAATTTTTCACCTTGCATTTTTGTTACGTTTTCCATTGCAAAAACTTTCATATTTGTACATCCCATTCTATATAAAATTGCTGTAAAAATTCCTGCATATACTGATTTCGCTTTTTTGCCAATTCTTTTGCTGTGTTTGTATGTAATTGATCCGCTATCTTCAATAATTTATCATAAAAATGCTGGATCGTTGATTGCTTT
This sequence comes from Peribacillus sp. NPDC096379, assembly GCF_044762875.1. Taxonomy (NCBI): domain Bacteria; kingdom Bacillati; phylum Bacillota; class Bacilli; order Caryophanales; family Bacillaceae; genus Peribacillus; species Peribacillus sp. NPDC096379. The sequence continues at coordinate 1,395,494 of NZ_JBIWFD010000001.1, read as the reverse complement.
GCCTCAATTGTGTCTAAATCTGGATGATGGATTGGATTGCCTACACTTCCACCATACGCAAATGTTCTTGCTATTCCAATTGCACCAATTGCGTCCAACCGATCCGCATCTTGCACAATTTTTGCTTCAATGGAAGGTAGTCTGGATTGTCCTTTACTATATGAAATAGAATCAATGATGGCTGTTACCTCGTTGATGGTCTGCTTCTCAATTTTCGAATGAAGAAACCAATCATTCAATATGCGCCAGCCATCTCCTTCAGATTCATTTAATTTACGATCAGGTATATCATGTAATAATGCAGCTAATTCAATTGTAGGTACATGACCCCTTTGCTCTTCAAATGCAATATGCAAGGCTATTTTTCGTACCCTGTCTGTATGGAACCAATCATGTCCTGTTGTGTCATTTCCAAACCTATTCTTCACAAAGATTTCAGCCAATTCAATTAGATCTTTATTCATTGTGCACTCCCTGGTCTTTTTCTTTCATATTGTATCATGCTGGAACGCTTTGGTCATTCTTCATTAAACCAAGATAATCCAAGAGTCTTTGGACCTGCATGAACACCAACGGCGCTGCCTATTGGGGAGGCATGGATGATGATGCTTGAATCGATATCATGAATGACGTCACGCCATTTGTCAGTCTGCGAAGGCGATGCACCAAATAATAAACAGCATTCCTTCAGTTTTTTGGAGTTATACGCTTTTTTAAATAGATCAAAAATCCGCGCTTCTGCTTTTTTCTCGCTTCTCACTTTTGCTATCGTCGCAAGCATGCCATTTTCAATCGAAATAATTGGTTTGAAGTTCAACATACTGCCGAGCAGATATTGGGTACCAGAAAGCCTACCACTTCTATGAAGCTGGTCAAGTGATCCTATTAATACATACGTCTCATTGCTCTGACTATATTTCTCTGCTTCCCGTAATGCATCACTGACCTCCATTCCGTTTTCGATATTACTCATGATTTTTCTCAACACCATTGTCAATGGATAAGAAATGACAAGTGAATCGAATACATGAACAGGAATTGAAACCATTTCAGCTGCTTGCCTACTTGCCGCAACCGTTCCACTTAAGCTTCCCGATAAATGAACGGAAATGACACAATCATACCTCTTCTCTTCAAGTGACTGATACAATTCCATAAAGGTTCCAATAGAAGGCTGAGACGTTGTCACTACCACTTTTTCTTCTTCCATCACACGATAAAGTTCTTTTGGTACAATATCAATTCCATCTCGATACTCTTTTCCCTTCAGTATGACAACCATCGGGACGATATAGATATCATCATTTTTCTGTAATTCGTCATCCAAGTAACCAGTACTGTCCATCACCCAGGCTATACGTTTAGTCATTCTGAATGCCCTCCACATGTATGTAATCGTTTTCTAATTATATGATGGAACAGGGATGAACATTTGCTTTTATCAAAAATAGGTCATTCCCCTAAAGTGAAACTTCAATCAGTAGAGGATTTTTCCCATCCCCCACTGGTTGTTAGTACCGTTCTAGTATCGCTTTACCTCCGCACAGCGTAGGTAAAGCGACGCTGCGGGATAAAAAGCCTAATTCTCAGAAATCTCAATCAACGTATTGATCAGATGGATTGGGAATCAGGCTATTTTAAATTTCCTATTTACTCGGTTTCAATAGAGAAGTGTCTTTATTTCGTCTTCTAATACCATAGGCTTTGTTTGTGGAGCGTATCTGCTGATAATATTTCCATTACGGTCTAGTAAAAATTTTGTAAAATTCCACTTGATCCCCTTTGAACCGAGCATACCAGGAGCATGTTCGGTTAAATATTGAAACATAGGATGGGCATTTTTACCGTTCACGTCAATTTTAGCAAACATCGGGAATGTGATGCCGTGATTTAATTTACAGTACGAATCAATTTGAAGATTATCGCCAGGCTCTTGTGAGAGAAATTGATTACATGGGAAACCGAGTATGACCAAGCCGTCATCCTGATATTGCTCGTATAACGCCTGTAGTTCATCGTATTGCGGCGCAAAACCGCATTTACTTGCCGTATTAACAATGATTACTACTTTCCCTTCGAATTCCCCCATTGATATATATTCACCATTTATTTTTTTTACATCAAATTGATAAATAGACATACAAGGTCACTCCTTCGACTAGTAGATATATTGTATATCATTTCATGCTAACTTTCCCAATTTTACGTTTTACTTGAATATAGGTTCTAATTGCTCCAACGTTTCAATTACGTAATCGACAATTTCCACAAGATCATCTATCTGTTCTTCTTTAATTAGCCTTCCAAAAGAAATGGTACATTCCGTTGTATAGAGAATTTGCTTTTCTAGATTATTTTTCGTTTCGGAATCCGTTTTTTCAATGAGACGAGTTTCACCCCAAATATGGGTAAGGACATTCATTAATTGTTGAGTTTGAATTTCATCCAGCTTATCTTGGATTGCGACCATAACTTTTAGGATTGACCCTGAAGCAGATTCATGATCGGATTGGGGCAGCAATTCAGCACTAAGGTTTTCTAATTTCGAAATCAGCGTTATTCCAGCGAGGACCTTTTTTCTTGTATGTACATGTTTTAACTCCATCTCCATACTGAACTCTCGTGACAAATCTGCAAGGTTCACTAAATCTTTTCGATTCGTCACAAGGATATCACCGTCTAAATCCCGGTCATATACCGCTCCTTCAACTATAACTTTCATATTATCAAATGCAGTAGGATCAAATACCATAACACACCTCTTGATTCATTTTTTCTTAGCTTCATATTTTACCATAGGACACGTTTTTCCCAAAAGCGAATGACCTCACACTCTATCCCCCGTTTATCGTGTCATATACACGTCTTTAAAGTGAAACATCAATCAGTGAGGGTTTAACAATATATAGCATATCCTTTCGTAATCGGCGCCAATTCAACATTTTATGCAGGCAATGTTCCCATCATTAGGCAATCATCAGGTTCATTTTAGACAAAAAATGGTGCCTTATTACTGAAACTTCTATATAATAAGTTTTATTAGAATTTTCTAATTCTAATAAAACCGTGGAGGAGGATATAAATTGCCTATAAAAATTCCGGGTTTATTACCCGCCAAACAAATTCTCGAGCAGGAGAATATTTTTGTAATGGAAGAAGAACTGGCAACTAAGCAGGACATTCGTCCATTAAATATACTTATCTTGAATTTAATGCCGGAGAAAGAAAAAACGGAAGCTCAAATTCTTCGTTTTTTGGGAAACACACCGATTCAAGTGAATGTTTCATTTTTACGATTAATCTCGCATGAAGCAAAAAACACAAGTAAGCTTCATTTAGATCAATTTTATAAGCCTTTTTCGGAGGTGAAAAACAATAAATTTGATGGGATGATTATTACGGGTGCACCCGTTGAAAAGTTGGAATTTGAGGAAGTGGATTATTGGGAAGAGCTTCAAGAAATTATGGATTGGACAACCAAACATGTTACGTCAACCTTACATATATGCTGGGGTGCACAATCAGCCCTATATCATCATTATGGAATTAACAAACACGAGTTACCAAAGAAATGTTTTGGTATTTTTCCACATCATGTTCTTCAGCCTAACGAGCGGCTTGTTCGCGGCTTTGATGATCAATTCTTGGCTCCACATTCCAGGTACACGGACATTAACCTTGATCAATTGTTGACTCAAGAAGAGCTGATCGTACTTGCCCAATCAGACCAAGCGGGGATCTTGCTGCTCGCATCAAAAGATGGTAGAAGAATTATGATTACAGGACATCTTGAATATGATGCCGACACATTAGGACAAGAATATACACGTGATCAGGCAAAAGGTCTTCTAACGGATATCCCTGAGAATTATTATCCAGACGACAATCCCGAAAAGACCCCACTTCATCGCTGGAAAAGCCATAGCAGTCTTTTATTTTCAAATTGGCTCAATTATTATGTATACCAAGAAACACCTTATGAATGGGATTAAGGTAATAATACCTCATTAATCTCACGCTAAAAGAGACCAACTCGTTTAAAAGTTGGTCTCCTATCCATTACATCATATTTTTGTAAGTTCTTCCTCAAAGTAAAAAGTTGACGGCTTTTCTTTGATTACATACGTATACTTTTTCATATTTGGAACATATTGCCACTTCATAATTGTTACTTCTTCACCAGTTTCTCCAAGGTTGACAACTTCGCCTGGTTGGAATTTATTCTTATTGGACACCGTCCACACTCCCTCTCTAAACTCATTATACCATAGAAAGAGTAAAAATAGTCCGATACCTTCTATTAGCTTTGCTGCGAAAGATACACTTCCTCAAATGGCTGTACAACAACGAAGCCATTTCCTTGAAATTTCATTTGAATCGATTCACCACTTGCTCGCCCAAAAAATGATTTAAGTGAAACATCTGTGACAAACTCTGGCTCAAGGTGCCCAGACCAAGCAACAGTTGCGTTCGGATCTGTATACACTGGATTTCCTGGTTCAACTAATAGAGTAAGAGGTTCATAATGAGACGTGAAGGCTACCATTCCCGTACCTTTCAACGTAACGTTAAAAAGACCGCCTGCCATCAAACCAGCAACCTTACGCATTAGCTTAATATCCCAGTCAATACTAGGTTCAAATGCAAGTAAGTCATTACCATTCACAGTAACTGATTCATTATATAAATTCAAAATAGAGATTTTCTTGCCTTGATCGGCAACATATAGTTTACCCTGCCCTGTAGCTTTCATAAGCGGAGCACCTTCGCCTGTAAATGCCTTCTTAAAGAGCTTGCCAATCCCATGTTCAAGAATGCCTTCACGTTCAAACTTTATGTTACCACGATAGGAAATCATCGATCCCATCTTTGCCCAAATTTGGCTTTCAAGGTTAATTTCAAGAATTCTTGATGTTTCCAATTCAAACAAGCCCTGCCCTTTATCTTCTTGTTTCGTTTGATTAATGAATTGATCTATTCTGTATTTTTCCATACTAATCAGCTCCATTATTTTTTTCTAAACATAAATACCCACGTGAATGAAAGCGATTGCTGCGAATCTTTTTCTAAATAATCAAGCTTTGTAAGGTCCACTCCACGCTTCGGAATTCCTTTTTCCGCTATGATTTCCCAGCCATTTTCCGTAGCTAATTTTTCCAGATCCCATGATTGCAAAGTATTCATAATTACGTCTTCCCCAAGGATTTTAGGATAGCTATGCTTCTTTCTTGGCATAGCAGTTGGTCCCAATATACCTATGCAGCCGTAACCGCCTTGCTTTACAACACGATGCATTTCTTTTAGGGCAAGTACTGGATTTTCGGTCCATTCTAGCGAGTTTATCGCCATAATGGCATCATATTCTTGATTCAAGAATGGAAGCCTTGCTAAATCACCCTGAACAAATGACATATGTTCAATTCCAAGCGTCTTTGATTGAGCAATTTCAATCATTTCAGAGGATAAATCAAGACCAGTAACATGGTAACCCAGGCTTGCAAGTCTAAGTGATCCATATCCATCGCCACAACCTAAATCAGCTACTTTCGCCCCAAATGGAACATGTTCCTTAAAGAAAGGTATGATCGTCTGTCTACTTCCCATTTCCCACATCTCTTGTGATTTTTTTGACCAATCAAGTGCAAATTGATTCCATTGTTCCTCGGCATCTAAAAGCCAATTATGTATAGTCATGTTTCACACCTCATCTCTTCAAGTGTATCTACGTATTTTGCTAAAATTATCGCACGCCTACAAGTGAAATTAGCTATTTATACTTACGATAATAATTGAAAAAGGTTTCAGTATATTCTATTATTTATTTATAACAACATCCATGAGCGCCTGCTCTAAAGCCCAACGATAAAAAGGTTCAGGTTCTCAAATTGTATCACCTTATGAAGGTGGCAGTGCGCAGCTGATTTTGTGAAGTCCCGCCCCTTTTCCACGGAAAGACGGTTTAAGCACAAAAAACCTGACTTCGCCATTACGAGTACAGCATAAGTTTTGTAGTAAACTTAAATATACTATGTGTAAAGTGCGAGGTCAGGCCCTCTAAACCATTCTTATTTTTCTACGTCTTCATTTTTCTTTTGTATGGCTCTTAGTTGCTCGATTCGTTCTGGAACTTCTTGAAAATATTCGACTAGATCACCAATTCGATCGATGGAATCCCAACTTAAATGATGTTCAATTCCTTCAACATCTTGATAAATATTTTCTTCTTTTACCCCAATAATCTGCAACAATTGTTCTAGCAGATCATGGCGAAACACGAGCCGTTTCCCTACTTTTTTTCCATTAGCGGTTAGTACAAGTCCGCGATATTTTTCATAAACTAGATATTTTTCTTGATCAAGTTTTTGTACCATTTTCGTAACTGAGGAAGGATGAACAGACAGGTTTTCCGCAATATCAGAAACCCGAGCATATCCTTTTTCTTCTATTAATAAATAGATTTGCTCGATATAATCCTCCATACTCGGTGTAGGCATTTATTAATCCTCCCATTCATAAGAAAAGCGCCAAATAAGGAACTTCGACTAAGTTCCACCTCATGCTGTGGCGATCGCCGAAGTTCGTACGTCCTATATAACCCTAATCGAGATAGTAGGATGCTTTCGCCAAAACTCATTAAAAAACCTTATACTTTCTTATCAATCAAGAAAAACTGTCACAGGTACTCGTCACAAAAAGCTAGTTATTTAGCTCGGACTAGTCTATAGCGAGCGTGACATGTATAAAGTTAGACTCTAAAAATGTATGAAATGTTTTATACATATACTAAAAAATTCTACTATATTAAACTTACTTAAACAAGTACAAACCAAAAGACTTTACTCGGATGCATTCGTTTCCTTCGGGAACTTCCAGTTGACTTTCTTTGACTGTTCATCCCAAACCAAGGCTGCATTAAATGTTTTGTCCCCTTTTTCAAATCCTGCAATAACAGCCGTTTCCCCTGATTTTAATAATGTTTTCAAGGTTGCCTGCGTAATGTTTTTATTAAGAATTTTTTTTGAAACGGTAAATGTACACTTTGTTGTCGAATAATTTGTGCAGCCGTAGAAGTTTCCTTTATCGACGATCTTTCCATCACATAATTTACATGTACCAAGTGATGCAGAACCCTTTCGTTTCGAAGATTTCCGTTGAATCGATTCTGTATCAAATTGAGAGAAATCCCATTCATTTGAAGCTGCTATTGCGTCAGTAATGATTTTCGATGATAATTTCTTTACAGCTTCCATAAATGTTCCTGCAGATGCTTTGCCCTCGCCTATTTCTCTGAGACGTTGTTCCCATTTTGCTGTCATTTCTGGTGATGCAAGAATTTTTTCACCGATTGCTTCAATTAACACCTTCCCTTTATCTGTCGCAAAGACTTGGTTTTTTTGCACCGTAATATACTTTCGATCCTTTAGCATCGTAATAATCCCAGCTCTTGTTGCCTCTGTTCCAAGGCCTTCTGTTTTCATTAATACTTTCTCAAGCTGCTCATTGTCAAGATGCTTTCCTGCAGTTTTCATAAGCGTAATCAGCTGACCCTCGGTATAACGCTTAGGTGGCTGTGTTTTTCCTTCTTTCACTTTACACTTCACTACTTTTCCTGTAGCTTCTTTTTCAACATTCGGAAGCAAAATGTCCTCGTCTTCTTTCTCTTTATTAAAAATGACCTTCCGCCAACCTTCTTGAATTTTCTGCTTCCCCTTTGAAACAAATTCAGCCCGTTGATCGACCATTGTTGTTATGGTCGTATAATCAAAAATAGCTTTGTCATAATGAGCAGCAATTAGTCTTTTAACGACTAAATCGTACATTTTTCGTTCGTCATCAGACAAACGTGCTGGATCAGTGACTTGTTCTGTTGGAATGATAGCGTAATGATCGGTCACCTTTTTTTCATTGACAAAGCGTTTGTTATGGAGAATGGATGGCTGTGGCAGTGGAAAGTATGGCGAGTAGTCGGCAAATTTGCTCAATTTATCCATGATATCTGGAAAGGTTTCTGCTTCTCCCTTAGTTACATAATTGGAGTCTGATCTGGGATAAGATACAATGCCTTTCTGATAGAGGCTTTGTAGAACATCAAGCGTTTTTTTTGGTGGAAATTTATACATTTTATTTGCGGTTGCCTGTAATGCAGACAAATTGAATAGTAGCGGTGGCAGAAATTCTTTGCGTTCTGTTACCATATCGGTTACTTTTGCATCTTTCCCCTTACAAAATGCTGCGATTTTCTCAGCCATTTCTTGATCGTCAATACGGGGCTCCTGATTCTTCTGCCATTTCCCTTGATATTTTCCACCTTCCATATCAAAGTCAGCTATGACTTCCCAAAAAGGCTTCGATACAAATTGTTCAATTTCCTTTTCCCTTTTCACAATTAATGCAAGCGTTGGCGTTTGCACCCGGCCTGCTGAAAATACATCGCTGATTCCTTTTTTCTTCAGGAGTATACTATAAACTCTTGAAGCATTCATTCCAACAGTCCAATCTGCACATGCTCTTGTATACGCTTCATGGAACAAAGGTCTCGTCTCTTGTTCCGCTAATAAATGCTGGAACCCTTCATAGATAGATTTTGGTGTAAGAGATGAAATCCAAAGCCGCTTCATTGGTTTTTTTGAACCGCTTAGCTGGATGATATTGCGAACGATTAGTTCCCCTTCCCGACCAGCATCTCCTGCATGGATGATTTCCTTCACTTCTGCTTTTCTCAGTAACGATTTGACTACTTGAAATTGCTTATACTTCGAGTTCGTCACTTCATATTGAAACTTTTCAGGTATCATCGGTAACGTATCAAGCGACCATTTTTTCCATTCTGGCTTATATTTCTCTGGTGAAATAAGCTCCGTTAAATGGCCAATTGCCCATGATACATAGGCCCCATCTGGGAAAAGCTCATTTGGGAAAATCTCTATGTACCCTTGATTTTTTTTCGTTTTAAATTGCTTGGCCAATGTTGCCCCTTGATCAGGCTTCTCGGCAATAATTAACACGGATGGCAACGTTAGTGCACCCTCCTTTTTGAACAAGTTCCTTATACTAATAACTTTACAGCAAATTTCGCTTTTCGTATATGGATGAATCGTAGAATTATCCATCCGTTCAATGGAGATCAATCTATATATTATATTTATTTTATTAAAGTAAATCCAATATAAATAGCTGTTCCCCACATGACAATTGCTGAAATTTTATTGAGAATGGCTAAAAAGCGACCTGACCGATCCATTTTCCCTGTTACTCTGCCGACAATTCCCAATCCTACAAACCATACCCATGAAACCAGTATGCATACGACAGCGAATGCGATTTTTTCAACTCCAGTATATTTTAATGAACTTGTGCCAATCACACCAATTGTATCCAAAATCGCATGTGGATTTAACAACGATACAGACATAGCGAATGCAATTTGTTTTTTAGGAGTAAACGAAACGCTTTTTCTCTGCTCTTTAACAATCGGTGTACTCCTCCACGTAACAAAACCCATATAAAGTAAAAAACAAATACCTGCTGTAAGTAGGACTGTTTTTAACCAGTAATATTCAAGAACAACAACAGACACCCCTAAAACGGCTAAAGAAATTAATAGAGTGTCACAAATGGCTGCAGTCATGATAACTGGTAATGCCCTCATAAATTGAGACTGGACTGCACCTTGGTTAAACACAAACACGTTTTGAACCCCTAATGGTAAAATTAATCCGAACGCTAAAATGAAACCATGAATAATTGCTTCTAACATTTTTGCTCCTCCTGCTTGATTATTGTTATGATTGTATAAGAAAAAGTTCAAAAGGTCTCCAACCAATTGGTTGGAATTTAATCCAACCAATCGATTATAATGGATAAAAAAAGCGAGGAGCGTATTTTTTATGCCAGAAGAATGGACCTTAAACAAATCATCTTCAATTCCGCTACACCAACAAATATACGAATATATTCAAAGTAAAATCATGAACGGTGAGTGGTTAGTTGGGACTAGAGTTCCTACACAAAGGGAGCTAGCAAACAAATTCCAAGTGAATCGCAGTACAATTGTCTATGCGCTAGGAGAGCTAATAGCAGATGGGTTAATCGAATCCAAAGTTGGAAAAGGTACCATCGTTGTAAATAATACATGGAGTATACTCGCTACTACGCCACCACCTGATTGGAATAGTTACGTGAAATCTGGATCTTATCAGCCAAATATCCAAATCATTCAAGAAATCAATAAAGCTGAAATGAACCCGAAAATCATCCGACTCGGCACAGGGGAGCTTTCTCCTGAATTGTTGCCTACTGAAAAAATGCAACAAATGTTCCAAAGTTGTACTTCAAAAATGTTCTCTTTAGGCTATTCGGAACCAAAAGGGAGTATCCATTTAAGAGCAATAATAAGTGAATATTTAAAAGCCAAAGGGATTGAAGCCTCGCCTTCTTCTATTTTGATTGTTTCTGGAGGACTTCAGGCATTGCAATTAATCTCTTTAGGCTTATTACACCGTGGCTCAACCATTTTTCTCGAAACACCTTCCTACCTGAATTCGGTGAATGTCTTTCAATCAGCAGGAATGAATTTATTTGGTATTCCTATGGACCATGAAGGGCTAACGGAATCGATACGAAGGTTCAAAAGGCAGCATAACGGAGCTTTACTCTATACCATCCCTTCTTTTCATAACCCAACAGGGGTATTAATGTCTGAAAATAGACGAATAGATTTATTGAATGTTTGTAAGAATGAAAAGTTACCGATTATTGAGGATGATGTTTATGGAGATTTATGGTTTGAACACTCGCCACCTAATCCATTAAAAGCCCGGGATAACCAGGGACTTGTCTTATATATGGGGAGCATGTCTAAAACCGTAGGCCCCGGTTTAAGAATAGGTTGGATTGTGGGACCCGAACCTGTAATCGACCGTTTATCAGATATTAAAATGCAAACCGATTATGGCTCAAGTTCTTTATCTCAATTTGCCGTTGCCGAATGGCTATCAAGTGGTTTATATGATGAACATATCAAGAAGATAAGAGTAGAATTAAAATGCCGTAGAGACTTTACTATTGACATACTAAATACTTATTTTAAAGAATTAGCCTCCTGGAATATACCAGAAGGCGGTTTTTATATTTGGCTTTCTATCCATAAACAAATTTCAATCCGAAAATTATTTGAAAAAGCCCTGAAAGAAGGAATTTTATTAAACCCAGGAAATGTATACGATCGAAACGATCAACAGCATCTTCGGTTGTCTTATTGTTATGCATCGCCCGGCCAACTAAAAAAAGGATTAATAAGACTTTCAGAACTAATTCAGAAGCTTTCTAAATAAGTGTAGTTATTCGATTCTTTCTATGTACTTAACTCAATATAAGTAATGGCAAATGAGGTTTCTAGCTGCCAGAACCCTCATTTCCTTGGTTCTGGCAGCTTAATCTTCTCCATTATATATACTTTTTCAGCATTTCCTTTGTCTTTAAATCTGCAAAGCATGCTTCAACACTATTAAAATAAATGTGTTTATAATCTTCAAAACTCATATTAAATTCGTTAAATACTATAGTGCATTCATTCAGCATATTTGTAGCTGATACCGTTCTGTTATCCGTATTAATAGTTACTTTTATTCCATCTTTGTGAAAATTATAGATTGGATGTTCACGAAAATTATTCACTGCTTTTGTTTGGACATTACTTGTCGGACACATTTCCAGCACAACTTGTTGTTCCTTCACTATTCGATATGCTTCATCACAATCTTTCATAAATACTCCATGTCCAATCCTTTCAGCGCCCAAAAGTTTAACTGCCTCTAGTACATTTTTGCCTATACCAGTTTCACCAGCATGAATCGTTACTCGATAGCCATATTCTTTCGCTAATCGTATCGGTGCTTCGAAGATTCTACAAAACCCTTCCTCCTCAGATGCACATAAATCGATAGCAACAACTCCCTTTCCAAGGAAGCTTTTACCCTTTTCTACGACCTCAAAAGCACGATCTACCGACATCGTTCTCATACATGAAAGTATTAAGTTTCCTTTTATATCGTATTGATCTTCAGCGTCCTTCATTCCTTCTAAGACGCTTTGTATGATTTCTTCTACATCTAATCCTTTTTTAGTGTGAAGTAAAGGAGCAAATCGAACCTCCATATATTTTACATTTTCCTGTGCAGCATCTTCCAACAGCTCAAAGGCAATTCTTCTTAAATTTTCTTTTGACTGCATAACTAAATTCGGGATTGCGAATTTTCTCAAATATTCATCAAGAGATTCACATTCTATTGGAGCCGTGAGTTCTATCTGAATTTCTTCAAGATCAAAAGAAGGGATACCGATGTCTTCTCTCTTTGCTATATCAATGATCGTTTCAGGTCTAAGACTACCATCTAAATGGCAATGAAGTTCAATTTTAGGTAACTCTGCGAAATTCATAATAACCTCCTAATTTTATGTTATTTGAAAAGTAAAAAGGTAAAAAAAATTCCTGATTACGAAGAAAATACACTTACATGCACCTTCTTCGTAATCAGGAATTATCGGTTCCTGGTAGAGACCTCCAAACCATATCATTGGAGTTATACGAATTTTTTTCATCACTTTTGTAAAAGAATAATAAAAAAGAATTGGATAAGAAAATATCGTCCATCTAGTATTTCCATCCTTATCATAACAGATAAATTTTAAGGAATACAGGACATGATCTTTCTTGAAAACATGTCCCTTTTCTAGCTAGCTATCAAATCGACGTTGATACTTCCATACTCGCCCTTGCTGAACTTTCTTTCTTACCATGCATGAAATAGTAAAGAACGATAGTTGCCAAGATTACAACACCCATAATGACATACAGAGTACTATAGCCGGTTAATGGAATGATAAATCCAAGTAGATAGGGACCGAAGCCGAGCCCACCATCAAGAAATATAAAGAAAGTCGACGTTGCTAGACCCATTCGATGTGGAGGAGTCAATTTGACTGCGACTGCCTGGGTACTTGACTGCATATTACCGAAGCCGAAGCCAATAAGGATTCCTGATAATAATAAAATGATGCTATTGCTTGCTAAACTTAGAAGTAGCATCCCGGCAGCAAAGATAATAAAAGCTGGATACATGATAAAGTTTGCGCCTTTTGTGTCCATTAAGCGACCTGTGAATGGCCGCGATACCAATACTGCTACTGCATACACTATGAAGAAGAAGCTTGCTGTATCAACCAAGTCGATTTCAATTGCATAAAAGTTAATGTAAGAAAGGACACTAGAGTAACAGAAGGCTACGACCAGAGTAATAAATGCAATCGGCAGTGCCTTTGGCTCAACAAATTGGGAAAGCTTGAATCCTTTGATTTCAGGAGTTTTTGTTGATACTGGTAGTGTTGGCACATACACAAAGAATGCAGTTATCAAACCAATTACCCCTAAAGCAAGGCAGACACTAAAAATCATTTGGAAACTTGTATGTTGGCTCATATATAGTCCGATGAATGGCCCGATTGCTGTAGCTAGTGTCGCACTCATACTATAATAGCCGATGCCTTCCCCTTTTCGTGTTGAAGGGATCGTCTGAGCAACGATCGTTCCTGTCGCTGTGCTCGCTATACCAAGTGCAAGACCATGAATAAAGCGGGTAATAAGAAGAAAGGGGATGCCTAAATTCACAAAATATAAAAGTGTCGTCAAAATAAAAAAGATTAAACCAATGAATAACGTTCTCTTACGGCCAATCGAATCAATAAAACGACCGATAAACAGCCGACCAATTAACGTTCCGATAATAAAAATCCCCGTTACAAGTCCAGCCTGACTTGTTGAAGCATCAAACTTTTCCACTGCATAGACAGCGATTGTTACCATTAATAAATAAAAGACTAACGTTAAGAAAAAATTGACGGAGGAAACAATGACAAAATCCTTCGTCCACAATTTAGGTTTATTCATTTTTGTTACTCTCCTTATTTATAATATTATCCTGTATTTTAGGAAGTGTTTGGAACGTAGCGAATCGCTCTTCTTTAGGAATACCTTCCATAACGCTATATTCCAAGTTTGTTATCATTTTACGACATTCTTGGTAAATCTCTTCCCCTGATTCCGTTAACTGAATGATTTTTTCACGCCTATCCTTACCAGGAATTTGCCTGACGATTTGGAGTTCTTCTAAGCGGTGAACCCTCCTCGTAATGGTTGGCTTTTCCACATTATAGTGATTTGAAATATCTACAAGCGTCGAAGGTCCATTGTTTTTCACAAACACAATAACCTGCCATAAAGAGTAAGAAAGGTTATATGCGCTTAAGAGTTCGTTCAATGTAGTGATAAGTGGTCTATATAGACTTAAAAAATGTCGAAAAAAACCTTCCAATTTATTCACCTCTAAAAAGTTACTATGAGTAACTATTACTAAAGGTAACTATACTCTTATTTTTTTAAATGTCAAGGAAAGATCACAAAATAAGAAAAGCGCTAGCGTCCTTAATTATCGCCGAATAGGACGAAACTAAACCGATACGATATACAAAATTCAAAAAAGCAATATGTTCTTGACTTAGAACACAGACCTATTTTCTAAAATGAAATGCCGCTTGATCTAACCGTTATGTATCAATCTTGAGGTATTGAAAAATAAAAATAGGCTACCGAGCTGATAGCCCGATAACCATAATTTTTATTGTAATCCGATTTAATTGCGATTCACATTCTCCATCACTAAAGTTTTCCTTTTTCATATCATATTGATTAGTTACTGTGTAATTTTAATTAGGATCTAATTTGTCCTTGTCCATAAATGAAATACTTCGTGGACGTGAGTGCTGGTAGCCCCATTGGTCCTCTAGCATGAAGCTTTTGGGTGCTAATGCCAATTTCAGCACCATAGCCAAATTCAAATCCATCTGTAAAGCGAGTAGATGCATTATGATAAACAGCCGCCGCATCAACATTTGTTAAAAAGAATTTCGCTGCGACCTTATCATTTGTAAGAATTGCTTCTGAGTGCTTTGTTCCATAAGTATTGATATGATGGACAGCTTCTAATACATTAGCAACTGTTTTAACACTTAGTGATAAGTCTAAATATTCTGTAGACCAATCCTCTTCTGTCGCTTCGTTTACTTCAGGAAATTGTGCTAGAACTTTGTTATCGCCGAATAGATTTATACCCGTTTCATGCAGAAATTTCAACAAATCTTCCCCATGAATCTCTAACCATTTTTCTTGAATAACAAGGCTTTCCACAGCATTACATACCGAAGGACGCTGAGTTTTTGCATTTACAATAATATCTGTTGCCATTGCAAAATCTGCACTTTCATCAAGATAAATATGACAGTTTCCTGCGCCTGTTTCGAGAACGGGAACTGTAGATTCTCTTACAACTGTGTCTATTAGATTTTTACTCCCCCTCGGTATTAACACATCTAAATATTCACTTGCATGGAAAAGCTCTTTTGCTGTCTCTCTGCTAGTATCTTCAATTAATTGAACAGCATCAACCGGTAGTTTCGTGTTTTTCAATGCCTGATGAATGACCTTTATTATTGCTTGGTTAGAATGCTGTGCTGAAGAACTTCCACGTAAAATGACCGCATTTCCCGTTTTTAAAGAAAGCGTTGCAGCATCAATCGTTACATTCGGTCTAGCTTCATAGATCATCCCGATAACGCCAAGAGGAACTCGTTCTTTTTTTATTAACAGACCATTCTCTTTTTCTATCGTTTCTAATGTTTCGCCAATTGGATCAGGAAGCTCGATCAATAATTGAATCGCCTCTGCCATTGCAGTAATGCGCTTTTCATCTAACATAATTCGGTCAAGCACCGCAGTAGTTAAGCCATTTTCACTGCCTGCTACCAAATCTTTTTTGTTCTCCATCATTAAATAGGCTTGTTCAGCGATTAACTGTTCAGCAATCTTTTTTAATGCTTCATTTTTCTCAATTGTTGAAACATTGACCATTTGATAACTTGCAGCTTTGGCTCGAATTCCTTTTTCAGCTATTTCACTCATTATTTTTCCTCCTTAATTTTTACCCACTTATCTCGATGAATCACTTCGATTGCTGGAAAAACAACCTCATCACTTCTTTTGCCCATGACCGATTTTAGTTCATTTTCCGAATAGAGCACTTCTCCCTTTCCAAGCAGTCCTAATGATCCGTATACCTCAACTACATCTCCTTTATCAAAGCTACCAATCATTTTATAAATGCCAGCTGGAAGCAAACTGCTACCTTTTTTCACTAACGCTTCTTCGGCGCCTTCATCAACAAATAAGGCACCTGACACATGTGAATGAAGCGATATCCACTGTTTGTTTCTGGCTATGGTCGGGAGGGCATCTTTCCCAATATAGGTGCCGTCACCTTTTCCAGACATAATTTCTTTGAGCTTTTTACTTCCATCGCCAGTTCCGATAAAGACCTTTACCCCTAATGATAAAGCAGTTTTAGCAGCATAAAGCTTGGACTTCATTCCACCAGTCCCAACCTTCGAGTCAGAATCTCCTCCAAGCTTCATGAGATCATCGGTCACCATTTCTATATAATCAATTCGTTTCGCATCATGCTGTTTATTCGGATTCGCGTCATATAACCCATTTATATCCGTCAAAATGATAAGCTGATCCGCATGTACAAGTCCGCTTACTAAAGCAGATAGCATATCATTATCTCCAAAGGTTAGTTCTTCGATAGAAACCGTGTCATTTTCATTAATAATTGGCAGGATCCCTCGACTAAGCAATTCCGTCAATGTTTCATGTGCATTTCGATACCTATTTTTATTGGAAAAATCGGTTCTTGTTAATAAAATTTGTGCAGGAATGATTCCATATTCACTAAACTGCTCATTATACGACTGAATAAGTACACTTTGACCGACAGCTGCAGCAGCTTGCTTTCCTTTTAAGGTGACGGGACGTGAAGAATAGCCTAATTTCCGAAAACCAGCCGCAACGGCTCCGGAAGATACTAATAGTACCTCATGCCCAGCATCCTTCAACTTGGCAATCGCTGCTACATGATCCGTTATTTTTTCCTGATCAATTTGCCCCTTACTATTTGTTAAAGAGCTACTTCCTATTTTCACGACGATCCGTTTCTTTTGCATGAATATTTCCTCCATAAATCATCATTTATGTATAAAAAAACCCTTCTCATCCTCTAAAAAAAGGACGAAAAGGGTAAGTTTCCGTGGTACCACCTTTGTTGAATGCATTATTTTGCATCCCACTTTTCTTGTTAACGCCAAGGATACGCCCGGTTTTCTCCCAGGACTCCAGAAGCAGGTTCAATGGTTCATTGTGACGGGTTCTCAGCAATCCCCCGCTCTCTGACACAATAAATGACATTTACTATTCTTCTATCTTCGTTCAAGTTTTTATTAAGTATGCAAAAAAATTAGAAAATTGTCAATAGGTAATGAGAAAGTAGTATCACAGCTTTTATTTAATAAGCTTATTTCCTACTGTTCGCAGTTGCTCTCCGACAGTGCACTGCGAAATACAAAATTTATGGGCAAACCGTCTGCCTTTTTCTTTTTTAAATTGTTTATGAACAAAGCACCCTTTGCACTGAAGCTCTAAAATTTCTTGTACTTCATTATACCATTCATTCCTGCTCATCTTTTCTACTCCTTCTTTACTTTTTAAAACGATAAATCCTTTCATTTAACCTGAAGTTGACTATAAATTTCTTCTCCTCGGAGAGCTTGTGAAGCAAGTTGATCTGCTTCAGCGTTCTTTTTCCGGGTTATAGGATCGTAAATCGGCGTGATGTCAAGTTTTTTCAGCTTTTCCTCGATTCGATCCCCCCATGCATTCAATACCTTTTCAAAACAAGGCCATTCTCCTGATAATTGGTTTAGGACCACTTGGGAATCTCCATGGAATGTAACGATTTGGTGATGTACACCAAGTATCTCTAGCTGATTCATTGCTTCATAAAAAGCAGCATATTCAGCTTCATTATTCGATTCAAGCTCCTCTAGTAAACCGTTCAGACGAATTCTAAAACTTTCCCTGCCTTGTTTATAATAAATAACTACACCAATGCCGGTCATATTTGAATCCTTATGATAGCCACCATCAAAGTAGACCGTTACATCCTGAGGTTCATGCTCGATTTCAGTTAATAATTTTTTCATTTCCTTCTTTGTCCAAGAGGTTCCTCTTTCATCTTTGAACTCTATGTCCTTCAAACGTCCTGTTTTTTCAAGATCGTCTGCAATAATCAACGCTTCTTTTGCAGAAATCCAATCCGAGGTAAACATGGCAGAGGGTTTCTTAGCCTGATGATACTGCCAAAGCATGGTGACCTTCAATTCATTACCCCCTAATAAACTTTTTCAAATATTTATACAAAATTCATTCATTAAAGACTATAATAACTGTTGTGTCTTCATACTAAACGATATTATTTTCTCATATTTTACGCAGAAATACATGGATTCATGCTTATTATTGAATGAAAGAAATATCAGATATGTTACTTAAGGATTTTACTGAACATTATCAAATTATTCTACATGAAGGACATGAGGACGGGGCTTCGCGACTTACTAATAAGCTCTCTACTTAGCAGGTATCCTTATTTTTATTATAGAGAGTACCTCAAACTCCGGCTTCGCACCGCCACCATTGTGATTAGGTGAGTGTAGCGTATTATAGGATTAATCCTTCATGGTAAATGGTGCGTTTTAATGCCATACAAATTTTCTAAGGAAGTGTTTATCATCATGATTGAGGTACATATCGATGGGGCTAGTGCAGGAAATCCTGGACCGAGCGGCGCTGGCATTTTTATAAATAATAATGGAACAGTCGAACGGCATTCCATTCCACTTGGAAATATGGAAAATCACGAAGCGGAGTACTGGGCATTGATTAAGGCTCTGGAAATTTGTCTGAGTCATCAATTTAAGATTGTTTCATTTCGTACAGATTCACAACTTATTAATCAAGCAGTTGAAAAAGGATTTGTGAAAAATAAAAGGTATTCTACATTATTAGATCAGGTCCTCGATTTGTCTAGTAAATTGGACTTGTTTTTTCTAAAGTGGATTCCAAGTAGCGAGAATAAATCCGCTGATGAGCTAGCAAGGAGAGCGGTTCGAATGAATAATAGAGGTACAGAATCATGAAGAAAGCGACAGTAGCAGATTTAACCTTATTATTTGTCGTTTTCATTTGGGGTTCAACATTCGTTATGGTTCAAAATGCAATCGGTTTCTTAGAGCCACATCTATTTAATGCGATCCGTTTTTTTATCGCAGCTGTTTTACTAATTATTGGTTATCGAATTTTTTATTCCAAAAAAATCGATGTGATTTGGACAAGATCTTTACTTTTTTCTGGAATTAAAATCGGCATCTGGCTGTTTTTGGGCTACGCCTTTCAAACAGTTGGTTTATTAACGACAACGCCTGCAAAAGCAGGTTTTATCACCGGCTTAAGTGTAGTACTCGTCCCGCTATTTTCTTTGCTGTTATTGAAGCAAAAATTACGACTGCCAACCATTCTGGGCGTGCTATTTGCGACTTTTGGATTATATTTTTTAACAGCTGCAAAAGGCTCTACGATCGTATTTGGTGATGTTCTCGTATTTTTCTGTGCCATCAGTTTTGCGATGCAGATCATTATGACCGCAAAATATGCGAAAGCACATCCAGCCTTGCCATTAACGATTATCCAAGTCTTGTCGGTTGCCATTCTTTCTTTCGTGTCGGCCCTTTTATTCGAAGATTTCTCTGTGCTAATGAACCCAGACGTTATGCTAAAGCCAGACGTTTGGAGTGCTTTACTTGTTACTGCTTTTTTTGCGACAGCTTTTGCATTCTTTGCCCAAACCTATTTTCAAAGCTATACCTCTCCAACGAGAGTTGCGTTGATTTTTGCAATGGAGCCTGTATTTGCGGCACTAACATCCTTTGTTTTAATCGGCGAAAGTCTTACAACCGTGTCACTTATTGGCTGTTTATTTATTCTTACAGGCATGATTTGTGCCGAGTTACCTTTTCCGAAAAAATTAGCCGCCCAACTTGAATAGGGCGGCTTAGCTAACAATTCAAGTAGCTTTCATTTCACCATTCTATCTAATTTAACAATCCCTGTTCACGGGCAAATCGTTCAGCTTTAGAACGACTGGCTATCTTATTTCTCTTCATGGTTTCCAGTAAAGAAATATAAAAGCTACCATCGAAGTTTTTTTGTGCTTTTAACGTTAATTCTATGGCTATATTAACAAGGAAATCGCTCGCTTTTGTATAACGCTGGCCGAAATAAATAAAGCCAATGGCATCTTCTCCAAAAGTGAAGCCTTTTTCTTCTAGAAAACAAACATATTCCTCCACTGTTTTCTCCACAAACATTCACTCCATCCTTTTCCATTCTACATATTACCTTAAATCACCCTATTTGACTATCCATTTTTCGACAAAAGTTTCCATATTATTTTTGAACTTTAAGGAAATAGTAGAGCTAGGAGGTGTTTTCATTGAGCAAAAATCGCAACCGTGGCAATGATGCATTTAGCGGAGTAAATCCTCAAGGGTATTCAGGTGGAGGCAAAGGCAACACAAGTCCTAAATCGCAATTAGAACAAAAAGCCAAGAAAGAAAATCATAAATAAAGTGAAACTTCCATCAGTGGGGGGTTCCTCATCCCACTGATGGTTAGTTGAACCAATCGGACCTTTATGGGCAGTTTGATCCCCCACCTATCTTCATTTTTCATGCTCAAAATCTTGAGGTGGGGGTCTTACTGCCCGTTAAGAGTGGGATAATAGTTAAACGAACAATAACATAAAAGTCATGAGCAGTCTCAATCAGCGTGGATTCTCCCCATCAAAATTGACATATATTGAGGGCTTTTCTGCTAGTAGACCGACTTCCCAAGTGATCCAATTATATCTTTCGTAAAATGTACTGTGGAAAAAACCGCATTCCGGATCATAGGACCCTAGGGTGCGGTTTTTTATTAGATGATTCGTTGAATCGTTTTGAATTCATGGTCTTCTGCTAGCTTTCTAACCTTTTCCTGGTCATAGCGATAAACGCTCGTTTCAAGTGGACATGAAATAGGAACATCACATTTAATTTCTGCGAGCTGTCTTGATAAATGAAGCATGTCAACGGCATCTTGGATTTTTGTTTGTTGAGTTTTTGTAAGTGATGCAAGATTATTGAGAATACCTTCAATATTTTCATATTGAATGAGCAACTTCAACGCTGTCTTCTCTCCTATCCCTTTTACTCCCGGATAATTATCCGCAGTATCACCCATCAGTGCTTTTAAATCAATCATTTGCTTTGGTGTAATACCCTTCCACTCAAAAAAGCTTTCGCCATTATGGACTTCATAGTTTCCATATCCTTTTTTAAGCAGTACAACAGAAATGCGATCATCAATCAATTGCAGCATGTCCTGATCACCGGTCAATATTGATACATGACTTTCATTCATAGCTGTTTTGGCAATGGTTCCCATGCAATCATCTGCTTCATATCCAATAACACCAATGTTAGGAATGCTAAATGCTTCAACAGCTTCCTTTGCCAACTCAAACTGAGGTCTCATCTCAACCGGCGCTTCCGATCGATTTGCCTTATATTCCGGGAATAAATCGTTACGGAAGGTTTTACTTCCCATATCCCAACAAACGGCAACATGACTTGGTGAAAAATGATCAATAGCCATGAGCATATGTTTAAGAAAACCTTGAACTGCATTCGTTGGAACGCCTTTCGAATTAATCATAAATTGTCCGGTTACTGCTGTTGCATAAAATGCTCTAAATAAAAGCGCCATTCCATCGACAAGCAAAAAGGATGGCAGCTGGTCTTTTTCTTTTACATCCAAAACAATCACCTCATACACTACTCTACTATTATTTCAGGATAATTACTAGTTTCATAAAAATAAAGTGAAACTTTAATCGGCGGGGCTTACTGCCCGTTAATGCGAGATAAAGTCAGCTTTTCTTAGCAACCTCATTCTCCTCATAAGAAATCCAATCACTAAAGCTTCCCACGTATAGCTTAACTTGTTCGAATCCTGCTTCTTTTAGTGCAATATAATTCGGCGCGGCTGTGACACCTGAGCCACAATACACGATCACTGATTGAATATTGCTTAATTCAGCAAACCTTTCTCGTTGTTTTTCAGCAGATAAAAATGAGCCATCCTTTATTCCATCATTCCACATTTTATTAAGTGCAAATGGGATATGTCCCGCAACTTTATCAATTGGCTCTTCTATTCCCATATAACGTCTTTCTTCCCGAGAATCAAGCAGAGTAACTTCATTCGGCTTGCGATTCACATATTCTTTCACTTCAGCATATGTAGCAAGAATGGTAGAATCAGTCACAACTTCGAAAGTTTGTTTATTGTAATGAGGCAACTCTCCGTCTACTCCTCCCCCTGCTCGTTTCCATGCAGGGTAGCCGCCATTTAGAATTTGCACATGTTTATGCCCTAGGTAGGATAGCATCCAAACAAATCTTGAGGCAAAGGCTCCTTCTCCACCATCATAAGCGACCACTCTTGTGTTATTCCCAATTCCCGCTTCTTCAAGCTTTTGTTTAAATTCATCAAGATTAGGCAGCGGGTGTCTGCCACCATGGGTACCCACCGATCCTGACATATCTTCTTCAAGATGGAAATACACAGCTCCAGAAATATGTTCTTTGTTATAACGTTCTCTGCCGTATGAAGGTTCACTAAGCTTAAATCGGCAATCGACAATTCTAATTTCTTCAGCTTTCATTGCTTCCAATAATTCATACGTTTCAATCAAATATGACATTTTTTTGTTTGCTCCTTTAATTAGGGTTGTTTCAAGGATCAGCCCCCGCATTTTTTGCCTTACTTTTGATTTAAACGTTTAACTTCTTCTACAATTTGTTCATAGCGGGGAATATCAATCGTTTCTTCAAGAGCAGCTTGTAGACCTGCAAAAATTTCAGTGAGTTCTGCTTCACTATTTTTTTGCAGCAAAATCAATTGTTGCGCAAGATGCTCTTGATAGCTTTCATTTAACTGCTCCCTTTTTGCATTCACATAATCAAGTGCTGGTTTATCCAACTTTTCTTTTAGCGCATCATTCATTTTGACTTTTTCATTTTTCTCAAAGAATGTTTTTGGGTTCTTAAATAAGGCAAGTTCTTTTTTAAATTCATTCTCTGTTAGCCCAATAAACGCACGCTTGAATTCAATAATTGGACCCTTTTGTGATTCATACGGTTTTAGGGCTATGTTCTTCTTTACCTTTTGAATTTGCTCCATCATCGATTTTTGCTTTTCTAAAACGAGCTTATTCACGTATAATTCAGCTCTTAAAGCGGTTGCTCGCATTTCTTGAGCAAAATCAAAACCTAATGCTTCTAATAAACTGATTAACGATTGTTTCAAGACGACTTTCACATCCTGTCCATCATCTTTTAATACAGCTGGATTAAAGGATTCTTTGAAAAAATCAGAAAATCGGAAAAACACTCGCTGTTTGCTATAAAAGATCAGCTCATCGAGTTCTTTTTTCAAACGTTGTTTATCGGTTTCACCGCTCATTTCCTGCACAATTTTTGTCATTTTTTGAAAATCTACCTTTTGCTTGAGCAATGCTTTTCGCTTCGTTTCTTTATCTTGCTTAGATGTGATAATAACATCCATCAATAACTCCTCAGCCCGAATCATGGCAGCTTTTGCTGATTTTAAAGCAAGATCCATTAGGTCATGTTCGATAAACGCATGAAACTGGGCTTCAAATTTGACAATGCCACTGTCTGGAAGAAAAGGATGGGAAAACGAGCCTTGTTTCTGCTTTTCTCCTAAAGCACCTTTACTGCTTAGCGCAAATAGCTTCGGAAAACGGATACCAAAACCAGACAATTCATCTTTTACATACTCTTTGACCTCATTGATCTCATCTTGTGACTCTGCTAAATCAGCGGCATTGACAATGAAGAACATTTTATCCATCGCAAAGGAGTCTTTCACTCGGCCAAGTTGGATGAGAAATTCACGATCAGCTTTTGAAAATGGATGATTATAGTAGGTTACGAACAGAACTGCATCAGAGTTCTTAATGTATTCAAATGCGGCATCGGTATGTCGGGCATTAATCGAATCTGCCCCAGGTGTATCGACTAATACCATGCCTTGCCTCGTCCATTCACAGTCGTAATATAATTCAATTAAATCAACCAGACAAGACTTCATCTCTTCGGCAGCAAATTGACGAAATCCAGCCAAATCCACAGTCAAAGTCGTACCAAGCTCGCTTTTGTATTGCAGCAATCCTGCGTGAAAAGCACGTAAAAATGACAATTGTGTTTTACCCGTTTCAGTTTTGCTGTTTTTTTCGATAAGGACTTTAGAAAGATGATGCGCTTCATCTAGATTTGCTGCTTTTTCTGCAAAAACAGCGAGCGCTACATTCACATCTTCAAGGAGCATGGCTTCCGTTTTAAGCTTGACGGATGCAGTCCCATGCTTATGGGCTTGATCTGCTGCCATAATTTTATTGATTGCCGCTGTTGTCGGGTTTGGTGAAACAGGGAGTACGCTTTCTCCCATCAATGCGTTGGCAAAGGAAGATTTCCCTGCACTGAAAGCACCAAATAAAGCAACAGTAAACGTTTGATTTTCAAGTCGTTTAGATTTTTCCTTTAATTCTTTATATAAAGATTGAAAACCTTTTAAAGGTGAAATCAAATTTGCGACTCCCGACAAACTAACAGCTGTTTGGTGTAGTTTATCTTTCGAACTGATTCGCTTGGTTGCTACTTGCGATTCTACTCGACCTAAAGGAACTTCTTCCTTTTTCTTCTTCTTTTCAACCTTATTCTGCTGTTGAATTTCCTCTTGAACGGTTATTTTTCTTTCTGCTTCATTTTCTTCTTTCAGCCAAGCTGCCAATATTTGTTCTACTTGAGGCTGTTGGTTTCCATTACCTGCAAGTATTTTAGCAAGCTCGTCTTTTTCTTCTTGGAGTTCTTTTTCCATCGCATTGACCAAAATTAACGCATATTGGTACGATGAAAACCGCTTCAATTCAACATCTAATTCCTGAGTGCGCCGCTCGTTCTTTTCCAGCATTTTTTGAGAAAGTCGATCTATGAATTGTTCACACGATTTTCTTGCTTCTCTTTTAATTGCTTCAGAAAGCTCATTTGTATAATTTAATACATATTCTCCCGTAATTTGGACTTGCCCCTTAAGTAAACTAGTTAATAAGGATTCCGTAATCTCTACGTGTAGGCTCTGTGCAGTTTGTTCCATCAGCGCATCATGGACGCCAGACGCAGCCACCGTTTGGACAGCTTGCTCTTTAATATGCCATTCTAACTGTGTTTTGACTTTTTCCTGTATATCTGTTAGAAATACTTGTCTTCGTTCTTGACGTTCTTGTTCTGTTTTTTTCTTTGTGAAAAACAGACCCGTTTTAAAGTCTCTCTGCGTGGAATCTAGGAATTGATTGGCCAATTCGCGGGTTCCTGCAGGCATGAGTATGGCATTTTTTATGATAGATTGTGTTCCTTGAGCAAAGTTCTCTTTCACCAGTTCTATATTACGAACTAATTCATGTTTTTCCTGAAGAAGTAGATTCACACTTTCTGTTATCACGGCTCTTTCAGTATCAGGAAGGCTATATAATGACTCAAGTTCTTCTGAATGCGCCTCCTCATATTTATCCTTTAACCAACTAAGATGCTGATTGATTACCCTTTTCGTAGAAACAATTAGGGTATGCTCACGATTTGTTTCTTTATTTTGAACTAAAGTGCCAATAAATTGCCGGACGGTTTCAACATCATTATGAGAATTCGTCAAATCACGAATGGATGTGAAAAACATACCATCGGGAATGACACCCCAAGCCCCGAAAGCATCACGAGCGGATTGTTTAAATGTTTCAAAACTTAGTTCGTTTTCATCGTGTTTATCAATCATATTGACCATTAGATAGAGAGACTTGCCCGCTTCTGTCAGTTCCCTCGTAAAAAGAAAGTTCACTTCTGATTGAACATGATTATAATCCATCACATAAAAAACGACGTCGGCTAAATGAAGGGCGGACTCAGTTGAAATTCGATGAGCATCATCTGTTGAATCGATACCAGGTGTATCCATAATCACACAAGTATCAGGTAAAGGAAAATCCTTCGAGCTAATTGTAATAGAGGATACGGTATCACCATCTTTTGCAAAATTCTTAACAGCAGCGTAATCATATGGAGCAGGAAATATTACAGGTTTACGGTTACGATAATAGACCTTTGCAAAGCCTTCACCTTTTTGAACTTTCACCGTATTCGCACTTGTCGGGATTGGACTCGATGGAAGCAATTGTTTATTTAATAAGAAATTAATCATACTTGATTTTCCTGCTGAGAAGTGCCCGCAGAACGCTATCACATATTCTTCTTTCTGAGATTTTAGCAAAAGTTCTTTTATTTTCTCTGCATTCGTTTGATCTCCCTCTGCAGAAAGTTTTTCGTATAAGGACATTAAGTCAGTGAAGTTGTAAGTTAGTGTTGTATCAGTGTAAACCATTCATCTCTTCCCCTTAAATATCGTTGTATAATTACGATTTATCATATGCATTATCAAATGGAAAATTCAATACAAGCTTGTCTTTTAATTGTAAACGATTTCGTTAAGTATTCATATGTTTGGAAATGAATTAACGAAAAGAATAAAAAAACAACCAAGTATATTACCTGGTTGTCGGTGTCGGGATGTATGTTTGGTTATTTTTCGTTATGTTTTGTTTCATTGCCGGACCTTTTTGTGCTTTTTTAGAGCTTGCAATATGGCTTAACACATATTTCATCACAAAGCTATATGTAACAATTGTTAGTAAAACAAAAAACCAGACCATTTTATACACCATCCTTATATAAATTAATTTATAGTTGTCTCAATTGATAATCATTTTCATCTTATATAGAGATCTTATCACGAACGATAATCATTTTCAATAAGATTTTTATTATTTTTTATTTTTTTGGAAAACGGTGGAATAGCTTGTTAAATTCTTCAACGCTCTTTCTTCAATTGGAATTCGAACTGACATAGCCCATGCATTTAGGCATGTGAACAATGTTGCTGTGACAAAGGCATTATATAAGAATGATATGACTAGGATCTCTGTTGCAACAATGATATAGTTCGGATGTTTTACATATTTATAGGGTCCTTTCGCAATAACCTCTACATCTGGCAAAACGATAATTTTCGTATTCCAATACGGTCCAAGTGATGCAATGACCCAGACTCTTCCAATCTGTACTAGTAAAAATATACTTAGCCAAAAAGGCCATATTGCCGAGACATTTTTATCAAGAAAATTGACCTCTGCAATGAATGACGAAAAGAACCCAAGATGCATAAGGACAATCCATGGATAATGGGAGCTACCGAACTCAAGCCCCCCTTTCGCCTTTAAACGATCTTCGTTATATCTCGCCAATACAAGTTCGCTTAGTCGCTGTACCGCGAGCAGCGTAATAAATAGTAGAAATGTCATTCTTCCCACCTCATTAATAGTAATTCTGAACTAAAGCCAGGCCCAAGCGCAGCCGCAAGACCATATTCTCCTTCGCTTATATCTTGTTCCATAAATTTCTCTAGCACATAAAGAATGGTGGCAGAAGACATATTACCATGCTCTCTTAACACTTCCATCGAAATCTTCACCATTTCCTCATGAAATCCTAATGATTCACAATACGCATCAATTACTTTCTTACCACCTGGGTGGGCAATGAAATGGCGAATATCTTGCTGGTTCATATCGTTTTTCTCGAGAAAAACGTCTACATTCGGACTCAACCAATTGCTAATAATCGTCGGTATATCTTTTGAAAAAATAACATGAAGGCCTTCATTTTTCACGTCCCAGCCCATGACATCTAATGAATCTGGCATTAAAGTGGACTGTGTAGATAGTATTTTAGGGACTCGTTTTACTTGACTTATTTTTTTACGTGCAACATCATCACCGCAAATAAGCGTGCATGCAGCTCCATCTGAAAACAAAGATGAGCCGATTAAGTTACTTTTCGACCGATCATTCCTTTGAAAAGACAGGCTACATAGCTCGACAGATAGAACAAGCACTTTTGCTTCTGGAAATGCCTTGCAATACTCGAAGGCTCGAGACAACCCTGACGCACCTCCTGCACAACCTAAACCCCATAGCGGTATTCTCTTCGTATGAGGGGAGAAAGGGAGAATATTCATAATTCGTGCATCAATGGTTGGCGTCGCTATGCCTGAACTTGTTACGAAAAAAATCGCTTCAATTTCTTGTAATGCTACTTCTTGTTTCAAAAAAGTTGCATTAGATAGACAGCTTTGAATGGCTTTAGTTCCATATGTCACAGCACCCTCAATAAAAGCATTGTTTCGCTCTTCGAATGTATGATCTTGTTTAAACCAATCCAAATCTTTAATAAAATAGCGCGTATCCACTTGTCCATTTTTAAATGCCCGCAATAACCGATCAATATCTTTAAAAGTAGAACCAAATATTTCACGTGAAAATTCCATTAATTTTTCTTGAGCAAATAAATAAGGTAGCTGGATATGTGATGTTGATAAAATATATGGCAATATTTCCACCTCCAGTGATAATGATGGTTATCATTCCCAAAATCACTTTCTTTATTCATAGCTTCGATTATCATAGGCTGAGCAAAAAAATCAGTCTAAAGACCTAAAAATCGACATCATTCTTGTTTTTTTAACAAAATTTTCGTTCTTTTCTAAAATTACCAGTCCCAAATACCCAATAAAGTGGTATGATTAATTATATTGTTTTATGGAGGTAATAGAATGAGTGTTACCACACAGATTTCAGGCGTTTTAAATGGGACCATTCAAGCAGTAAAGACGATTATTCCCCTCAATCTCGAAATGAGCAAACCATTATTAATTAATGAACCATTTCTACAAAACGGTATTGGGGTCTTAATAGGTATGACTGGCGATGTCCGTGGAAGGTTACTAATCGAAGGTAATCAAGACGCAATTGGCCGGATTGGTGAAACGATGTTCGGCATGACGTTAGAAGGAGAAATGCTAGAATCCTTTGCTGCAGAGCTTGGGAATATGATTGCTGGAAATTTAGCTACCCAACTTACGGTTGACAATATCGTAATGGATATCTCCCCGCCAACAGTGTTAGTCGGCGAAACTAAACTATATGGATTTGAAAAAGCCATACATTTGTCCATAACGATTGAGGCTGATCAAGAAATCCACATTCTATTAATGATTGAATCATAATGTCATTTCGTAAATAGAATGAATGATTACAGACGATTATTGATTTCGTCTGTATTTTTTTACAAAACAAATATGGCGTTAAAACGCCGCCATTTACTATGAAGGACGTATCATGAAGCACACTACACTCACCTAATCTCAATGGTGGCGGTGCGAAGCCGGATTTTGGATGTTTTCTCTAAGGTAAAATCAGTAAATCCGATAAATAGGTTGATTATATCAGTAAGTAGCGAAGCCCCGTCCCCATGTCCCTCATACAAAAAAAGCAAGTAACGGTCGAAGTCACTCACTTGTGCAAACTATCATTCATGCATGTCTAAAGCTGATTTTCCGAGTTAAATCTACGAGATTGCTTTTGCACTTCAATAATGATATCTTGAAATTCATTTCTTCCACAATGATCGCAAATTGATTCTACGGTTAACAATGTTCTGCAGTGTTTGCAATATTTCTTTTCCACATACTCCACTCTCTTTCGTATACTTATTCTTATAAGATATGAATGAGGTGGTTAACTGTTTCCATTTCACTTTATTATTGCATATAAAAAGGCTGTTTCAATGAGATTACCATTGAAACAGCCTCTTCTTCATCTTTTACCCTGTGGGTTAAGATGCCTTCTGCTCAAGCACTATAGGATTACTAATACTTCGTTTAGAAGGAATCATGTTAAATAAGATATTAAGGAAAATGGCCGATATACTTCCTGCTACAATTCCATTGCTTGTAAGGATCTGCAAGCTTTCCGGTAATTTCAAGAAAACGTCTGGGACGACAGTGACCCCAAGCCCCAAGCCCACGGAGCAAGCAATAACCAATAAATTCTCTTGTCTTGCAAAGTCAACTTGGCTCAGCATTTTTATGCCTGCAGCGATCACCATTCCAAACATGGCAATCATGGCACCGCCAAGTACAGATGTAGGAATTACTGTTGTTAGAGCTCCCATTTTCGGAACTAGCCCGATCACAACTAACATGACCCCTACAGTATAGATTACATTCTTACTTTTCACACCAGATAACTGGACGAGCCCTACATTTTGGGAAAACGCGGTATAAGGAAATGCATTGAATAGGCCACCTAACACAATCGCTAGCCCCTCTGCACGATATCCTTTCGTTAAATCAGCTTGACTGATTTTTCGATTTGTAATATCACCTAATGCATAATAAACGCCAGTTGACTCAACTAAACTTACAATCGCGACTAGTATCATTGTTAAAATAGCTGGTATATTAAAAGTTGGCATCCCGAAATAAAATAAATGCGGCATATGAAAAATTGATGCATCTGCAACTGGTGAAAAATCAACTTTTCCGAAAAACGAAGCAGCTACTGTTCCAACCAGCAAACCGATTAATATAGAAATAGATCGTATGAATCCAGTAAAAAATTTATACAAAATGATAATCAATAGAAGTGTACCAAATCCAAGTAGCACATTTTCTAACGACCCGAAATCTTTAGCTCCTTGTCCTCCAGCTAGGTTATTCATCGCTACAGGTATAAGTGTGATTCCAATAATCAAAACGACAGAGCCAGTCACAAGCGGCGGAAAGAAACGAGCAAGTTTTCCGAATGATTTCCCTATTAGCATCACAACAAGACCCGAAACAAGAATCGATCCATAGATGGACGTGATACCATATTGTCCACCGATTGCGATCATCGGGCCAACTGCGGTAAAGGTACAGCCGAGTACTACAGGCAGGCCGATTCCAAAAAAGCGATTTGTCCAAACTTGTAAAATGGTCGCAATTCCACACATGAAGATATCAATCGATACAAGATAGGTTAATTGTTCTACGCTTAATCCTAATGCGCCACCAACGATCAGAGGCACAATAACAGCACCCGCATACATGGCTAAGACATGCTGAATTCCTAGCGACGCCGTTTTAAGCGGATGATTACTCATGGATTGCACCCTCCGGCTCTTCTACAAATGTAATCTCTCCTAGACTAAGTGCTTCGATCTTTGCAAGGGATTCAACACGTACGCCTTGTTTTCGTAATTTTTCACCACCATCTTGAAAGGCTTTTTCAATCACAATTCCGATTCCTACTACAGTGGCATTCACTTTATGACAAATTTCCATTAATCCTAAAGCCGCCTGCCCATTCGCAAGGAAATCGTCAATGATTAACACTCTGTCCCCGCTACCAATAAACTTATTGGATACGGCGATTTCATTTGCTTCTTTTTTGGTAAAAGAATATACATTTGCTGTAATGAGATCATCAGTTAACGTCACCGATTTGCGCTTTCTAGCGAAAATCATTGGAACAGAAAGCTCAAGGGCAGCCATCACACCAAGACCAATCCCGGATGATTCGATGGTAAGGACAACATCTATCTTTTCATCTTGAAATCTACGTTTAAATTCTTTCCCCATTTCGTGCATTAGAACGGGATCCATTCTATGGTTTAAAAAAGAATCGACTTTCAGTATGCTCTCG
The DNA here is from genome assembly GCF_044762875.1 of Peribacillus sp. NPDC096379. Lineage (NCBI taxonomy): Bacteria > Bacillati > Bacillota > Bacilli > Caryophanales > Bacillaceae > Peribacillus > Peribacillus sp. NPDC096379. Next base: position 1,363,737 of record NZ_JBIWFD010000001.1, on the reverse strand, counting down.
GATAATGCTTGTCCTTCTTCTAGGATTTTCGTTTTCAGTAGTTGCATGTGTATACTCCCCCAATTCATCATGATCTTTTCACTCATTACCCTTGTTATTTTAGAATATAAAAAAACCCAAGGATCATTACCTGACTCCAAATAGTAGAGTGAGACAATCATTCTTGGGCATTACATGGACAGGTAAACATACAAATAGTACCGGCCTGCATGATTAGCATCAAGTATATATGACTCACTCATAGTCAGATCATTTATGGTAATCCGGTAGAAACTTGCAGGCCATATCCCTGCTATTATATGAGTGTAACTGAATATTATTATTGTAATAAAATTATATCAGGTGTCATTCGATTTGAACAGAACTTTTTTTCTTCTTTTTGTTAATAATTGAATACCGCAAAACCTTCACATTTTATCTATAAAATCTCCGAAAGATATTTGCCCACAATCTAACTAGCTTTATGTTTATCATTTGAACAATCATCTGTTACCATATTCGTTTTGTACGATTATTCACTTTAATGATGTTGGTAAAACAGCGATGACTTTATCAAGAGTTGATCTTGAAAGACTTTTCTCAGTAAGGATATGAACAGTACCTGAATCTTCGCTTGTACGAATTAATCGGCCCATGCCTTGTCTCAAGCGTAAAAGCATATACGGTAAGTCTACTTGTTCAAAAGGATTAGCACAAGCATCACGTTTCGCCTGAAATACAGGATCATGTGGCGGGAACGGTAGCGAAAAGATAATGACATTCTTTAGTGAATCTCCTGGTACATCTAAACCTTCCCACAAATGGTAAGAGAACAGAACAGAAGTTTCCTCCTCTTGAAATTTCTTTACCAGCTCGCTAATTTCTACATCCCCTTCAAAATAGAAAGAATAAGGAGAGGATACAGCCTGTCTTTTAAACCACTGAAGCTCTTCTTTTGATTGGAAAAGGACTAATGTCCTACCTTCTGTTTCTTTGATACTGTTAAGAGTATAAGTTAGCTTAGCATCAGCGTCATCTGTTGAAAAAACAGGCAACTTAATATCCATCACTTCATCATATTCAAATGGGGAAGAAACTGAAAAATGACTAGAGTTTTTAATCCCTAAACTGTCTGCAATATAATCAAATGAACCGTCATTTGATAGAGTTGCTGACGAGAAAATATAAGGAATTTTCTTCGTGAACACTTCTTCAGACAGAATTTCTTGAACAAGCCTTGGCATGATGACCAATGTTTTACTATTTTCAGTTTGCTCAAACCATGTGATCGCTTGTTCATTTTTGACAAATAACGAAAGGGAATAGTTCAATTGCTCTAAATACTCTTCCGTCACCTTCAAATCATATTCATTAATTGTATAAAGCTCTGCTTCAAATACGAGACTTTCTTCAAGTTCTTCTACTTTCTTATGAAGCTTAACGGCTAATGAATGAATTTCGTTCGATGCTGGTATTTCAGAGCGGTTTGAACCGGTAACAGGGACCGATTGTTCATGTAGGACCGCAAAGAAATTTTCACTCATATCGATTAAATCTTCTATCATATAAAGCGTTTCTTCGCGAACTTCATTCGCAACTAGGGACTCTAGAACGGTAGCTAAAGTCGCTTCACCTATTTTATATGTGAGTGCTTTTTGAGCAGAGTACTCCAATAAATGTCCTTCATCAAATACGACACAGCTGTATTCAGGTAATAACGGTAGCTGTCCTTCACGCTTTCGCTTTTCTTTTGTCCAAATATGCTCCATAAAGAAATCATGGGAACAAATGATTAAATCGCTTGATTTACGATAATGGTCACGTGAAAGCGTCTGACCACAGCGATGTCTCACATCACAGGTAAAACAATTTTGCAGCTGATCCCAGCCTACCTGTGACCATTCTTCATCATTTAGGTATGGGTATTGCTTTCGATCGCCATATGCCGTATATGCAGACATTGACTCATTACCATGTACGAATTTAGGAAGAGAGTCATAAACCTGATCAATTCCTTCTGAATCCACTGTATTAACAGCATGTTCCAACTTTTTAAGACATAGGTATTGATCATGATATTTTGCTAAGCGAACATCAACTGTTAATCCAAGGGATTCTTTAATTTTCTGTATATCCCCTTCTTCTTTCACCAATTGCTCGATGAGTGTTTCATCAGCACAAGAAATGATCGCCGGTTTATTCGTATAGCGCGCATAACAGATTGCATAAAGCAAGTAAGCTAGTGTCTTTCCAGTCCCTACTCCTGCTTCAGCGAACATCACTTGTTTTTCTTTAAAAGCTTTTTCTAATTGAAAAGCCATAAAAATTTGTTCATCTCTTAATTCAAAGCCTTTTTCTGGTAAGATGTCATAAAAAACATCCCCTATCCACTCAGAAAGCTTATCGTAAAATGAATCTTCTTTCGTTATCGGAAAAGGCAGCGACTGGATCATCAATTTCCTCCTAATAAGAAAAGCGCAAGCGCCTTGGTTAAGGTGCCATAGCTAGACATTTTATGTTTATATTTAAGAATAATCTTCATCTATTCGTTCCATGTTCATGATGGTTGAAGTTTTCATTTGTGAAATTTCTGTTCATTTATCCCGCTTTAACGGGCAGTAAGGCCCCTACCTCAAGGCTTAGAGGAATCGAAGAAGCGTCGATGGGAGGATGAAGCCCCCCACTAATTGAAGTTTCACTTTATATGATTCGTAACGAACCAACAGGGGATTCTACGTACATCATGGTGGTTAAAATTTACTTTATCAGCAAAATTACATTATCCTTTATTTCTCGTTGACCGTCAAGATATTACTAAGGCAACATGGTAGCATTTCAGCTAAAAAGATAGTTCATTCCAGATGAAAACAGGCCCCCAAGAAAGGGAGCCTGTTTATATATGATTAATCTTATTATGCTTTGTTTACGTTAGTAGCTTGGGGTCCACGTTGACCTTGTTCTACTTCGAAAGTAACTTCTTGACCTTCATCAAGAGATTTGAAGCCTTCTCCTTGAATAGCTGAGAAATGTACGAATACGTCGTCTCCGCCTTCACGTTCGATAAATCCAAATCCTTTTTCTGCGTTAAACCATTTTACTTTACCTTGTTCCATTGTTGTTGCCTCCTAGTGTGATAGCACACAGTGTATTACTATCCTTGCCCTGATGATAATGAAGATAATGTGTCATACAACAGCTATTTCTTTCATATCGAACAAAAATAATTCTTTATTAGAATAACAGATAGTCCTAATAAAAGCAAGCATAAGCAGAAAATAAGTACTCGTTCACCAGAATCAACTTCCTTTGGATAATCTTAAAAAGCCTTTGTACAATTCTAATCGTTCTTTCATATTCGCAATAGCTTTTGCTATATGTACAGGAAGATCAATATGGAAGCTATATTTATCACAGTTTAACTAACCATTAGCATTGAATAAAAAGAGCCCACAGGCACTAGCCTGCAGACTATTCATAATAAACCTATGCTACACATCCTCAAACCGAAAATAATGTGGTCAAGACAAATAGTACTCCGTTATTTGCGGTACTGCTTATCTTTATCTGATTAACATCAATCTTTACGAGGTGGGCGTTTCCCCCAATATTGATAATAATCGGTTCGTATAAAGCCATTAAACAGCTTGCGTTTTTTCGTTGCTTGTTTTCCGTAGTACGTTTCGAATTCCGGATGGGAAGTAATCATATAAATAGACCATGTATCAAGCTTGTAAAACGCTTGACCCATCCCTCTGTAAATTTCTTCAACCTGTTCTTTTTCACCCAAACGTTCTCCATATGGAGGGTTTCCGACAATCACTCCATATTCCTTGCGCGTTGTTAGATCACTTACTTGCATTTGCTTAAAAGAAATTATATCACCAAAGCCAGCTTCAAAGCTATTAGCCTGGGCGATTTCAATCATACGGTGATCAATATCATATCCTTCTATATCAAGTGGTTGATCGTATTTCGCAAGATCCTCCGCTTCCACTCTTGCTGCATCCCACACTTTTTTATCAAACCAATTCCAGCTTTCTGAAACAAAGTCCCGATTGAAGCCTGGAGCGATATTTTGACCGATTAAAGCTGCTTCGATCGGAATGGTTCCAGAACCACAAAACGGGTCAATAAACGGCTTGTCAGGATACCAATTAGTCAGCATCACGAGCGCCGCAGCAAGTGTTTCCTTCAATGGCGCTTCACCTTGGTCTGTCCGGTATCCTCGTCGATGCAGTCCAGGACCGCTCGTATCCATACTTAGTGTAACGATATCTTTCAGGATCGATACTTCAATTTTAAACAGTGCACCATTTTCCTCAAACCATGTTGTTTTTTTATAATGCTTTTTCATTCGATCAACAATTGCTTTTTTTACAATTGCTTGACAATCTGACACACTAAACAAAGTGGATTTAACAGATTTTCCGCTTACAGGAAATTCTGCATCTTCGGGGAGATAATCTTCCCAGTTCAACGCTTTTGTTTTTTCAAATAATTGATCAAAAGTGGTCGCCTTAAATTCGCCAATTTTAATTTTGATTCGATCTGCACTTCGGAGCCATAAGTTCGATCTTGCAATCGCAGACGCATCACCTTTGTACATAATTTTTCCATTCTCAACTTCACACTCATAACCGAGGGAGCGGACTTCCTTTGCTACAACAGCCTCAAGCCCCATTGCCGAAGTGGCAATAATATCAAATTGTTTCATCTTTACACCAGCTTTCCTATTAACAACTCAAGATCCAACTTTCTGATGAATTTTTCAATCCACCTAGAAGAATTGACCTTGAGATATAATATCTTTGAATTATCGTACATTTTTCTTATTTTACACATTCATCAATCCTATTACATTAAGGCTATGATTATCATAAGAATGTGTTTACAGCAGAGGTATCATCGCGATACATATGTAAATGACAGATGAATCTTTGGTCCCTTCTCAACGTGTCAATCGGAAGCGACTTAAAGAGATTAACGACGAATACCCCTTTTCCAAAGTCATCAATAGTTAGTTTAATGCCTACTTGTTTCAATGTCACTAATTTACGAATAGTTTCTTTCCATTTTGATATCCTTAAGCAGTGTTCCCCTATTAGTTCCACCAAACGGAGATCATTCGATTCCTACACTTGTCGTTGTGGAAATATCTTGATTGTAAAAAAAGAGCCCCTTACCACTTTTATCAATTCACTAGCAAAGTATACAGTATCTCGTGGATGTTTGATATTAGAACATACAAAAACGAATTTCATTTCCATGAGTTACAAGTCATTCAGTTTAGATTGTAACAATTAAACATGAATTGAATAACTTTCAAAAAAGCGTAGCCTAGACAAAACAAAACTCTCCTCATTAAATAAGGAGAGTTTTGTTTTGTATGATAACGTCCTGTAAGCCATGTTTTGTACCGTAGTACTGCAAGCGATTATTCATCTCGTACTTAGGTGGTAATCATCTATCTACAGAGACAACAGCCTCTGTCCTTCTCCTCGTTCATTTCCAAGGAAGAAAGCGCCCCTACCATTAATTTGGGTTTCTCGCTCGTGGGGTTTACCGCGTTCCACCCTTTTCATTTCTGAAAAGGCTACGTCACTGTGGCACTTTTATAGGTATTCATGCCATATCCTAAAAAGGACTTAGGCATTTTCCCGGCCGTCAGCAGGATACACCTGCTGCCGTGGCTTATTTTTTCGCCAGGCACGAACACTACAAACATCTCAGTCTGTGCGAGCATGGACTTTCCTCTACAGTTTTAAAAACTGCAGCAATTACCCGAACGTCATTACACAAGAATTTATTATACATGAATCTTTTCTAGATAGCAAGTAGAAATATTACTCTTGTTGGGTAATGATACAAAATGGGGATGTTATATTGATTTTCCAACCTTACTCAAGCTCCAAATCTTAAAAAACTGATTTTCACAAAATAGAGTCAACAATCAAAGTTAACAGCATTTTAATCAATCATATAGTTTGCTGCCGAATACATGCTTTTCCAAGTTCGATAATCTTTTAAGAATATCGAAGTTCGTTGTTCCCGGCATAGGCCCAGTGTTTGTTTGACTCTGGCGCTTAACTTGTTCTTCAGATTGTTTTCGCAGTTTTAGATTTTCTTGTTTTAAATCTTCAATTTCCTGATAGAATGCTTCATAATCCTTAATGACAACATCTAAGAACTGATCCACATCTTCAGGTTTATATCCGCGCATTGCCGTTTTGAAATCTTTTTCCAAAATCTCTTTTCCAGTCAATTTTATCTTATCAGATAGCATAAGACTCACCTCTACACTTTCTCCATACATCGACTTTTCATTTATTTTTTCAAAAAAAACTTAATTTGTCAATGAAACTTTAATCAGCGGGGGCACTGCCCGTTAATGCGGGATAAAAAAGCTACAGGCATTAATCAGACCACTGCTCTTCCGTAGCTGCTTGTTCGAGATCATCAAATGTGATGGGGAAGATCGAATAATCATAGTCTAGCCTATACTTCTTCGCTTCAGCCATTGCAAACTTAGGCGATCCCTCTTTTTCTTCATCATAAATTATCATCATACCATCACTTTTGCGAACCATAAAGACATTTTTCATTTTTAATTGACTTGGACCTTCATATGGACTTTTATAAATGGATTCGACCAGATCAGCTTTCGCTAAAATCGATTGATAAAATTCACGATTTTCTTCGTTCCATGACTCTTCTTGGTTTAAGTATGGCGTAATCACCGCAAGCTTTACAGCATATTCCTGCTGACATTCAAAAACGACTTCTGCTGCCCAAAGCTCTGTTCCAAGCTGTCCAGAAATAATGACCCATTCCAATCCTTCTTCAATGAATGATGTTAATCGCTGCTTTAGTACTTTCTTTATATATTTTATACCTGGATGATCTTTTTTGAAAATACCATATTCATAGGCCTTATAGCCTGTTATGTATAGAACTTTCATTTTATTCTCCCCATTATTGATACTATTATTTAGTATACCATCTTTCTTGTTCTCAGCACTCATCTTCCTTATTATATTAAAAAGAAACAAGGGCAAGTATAGGCCCTTGTTCTTATTTGTTAAAAACCGAATGGTCTTGGTCTTGGTCCACAACATGGATTACATGGCGGAAATGGTGGCGGTCCACTACAAATTGATTGCTGATTATAGCATTCATTGACTACTGAATTGGTATGAGGAAAATAATGTTGATGCTGAAATACATGTTTGTTAACCGTTGTATTATGAGACGGGTGGATATGAGGTACAATCGTCTTCATTACATTGGTATTGACCGTGTTTGTTGTTGGTGATACTTGAGCTGGCGCAACATTTGTCGGCATTACTGGACCTCCTCCATATCCAGGAGCTGGATAACCCGGTCCCATCTGGGCACCACCAACATAAGGATAAGGTGCTGGAGTTGGTGCTGGGCCAACTGCAGCACCCATAACTGCTGGAGAATATGCAGGACCTGTATGTGCGCCCATTACTTTGTGACCACATCCGTGTTTTGCACCTACCACTGTTTTATGATAGTCGAATTGCTTATTAGAATATTCCATCATTTTTTTATGTCCCCTTTCATCAAAGTATCGCTTTCAATTACAGACTATGATAAAAAGGGGTTTCATGTACTAGTCAAAAACCTAATTTATAATAAAAAGGTATAGAACGTATCTCCAAAAGTAGAAAATAAAAATGCAGTTAAACATAAGACAACGAAAAACAAAAATAAAATTGCTTTGTACATTACCCGTACGACCTCATTTATTATATTTTAGGACTTATCATCCGCATTCAATATTACATGTTTTAACAGGTTGCCACAATTATTTCTTATCATATAAAATCAGGAAATTTTTATCACTTTCCTCTTTAAAGGATATTCGAATCAACCTGTAATTTCCTCTGCAGTCGTAACAGACGCTTCGTCAACTCATTGACGATCAAAGAATCTTTATCTTTAGATAAACCTGTAAGTGTATCCATCGCATCTTCTGTATATTTTTTTGCTTGTTCATAATCCTTAAATTGGTGTTCTAGCAATTTCGCACATTCAATACCGGCTTCAACTTTCAACATGCCATTCCCTTTCTCAAAAACCTCTTTCCATATCAAATACGCTTCATTAAAATTTTTATTTTTCTTTTTTGCAAAGCCGAGTGCCTGTTTGGCAAGTAGTATTTCATCCTCAGAACCTCCTTTGACCACAAGTTCAAATGCTGTATTTGCCTCCTCTTTTTTCCCAAGATACTGGAGCCAACGCGCGATCTCGAGTGACTCATCCCCATATCCATCAACTTGGAGAATTTGCCGTGAAAGATGAATATACAGAGTGATTAAAGAAAGGACATCCCATTCATTATGCTTTAGAACACCAAATAATATTTCTGGATCTTGGCGTTCGACATAATCAAAATAAATCATCGGTGCTAAATAGCCTGGGATATCATTTTCTCTCTTAAACTTTAGAATTTCAGTTTCGACAATCGATAGTTTCACTCTTTCTAATTTGCGTTTCCAAAGTCTTCTTGAGGCGTGATATAAGTCAAAATGTCCGAATTCTGGTAAGTTCGGTACATGTTGTTGGATGAGCCTATGTCTTGTTTTCAATTGAGGCCAATCAAATGATTTGCCATTATACGTAACAAGCGTTTCATAATTCACCTTTTCTAAGAAACTCTGGTACAGCGGGATCTCAGCGCCAGGCTGGGGCAAAATATGTTGCCGAACTACAACTTCATCTTTTTCAAAGCTTGCATACCCCAAGATGAAAATGGTATTCCCAACTCCACCACCAAGGCCCGTTGTTTCTGTATCAAAGAAAAACAAATCCTCTATTCCGATTCCTGAAGCAGTTAACGGATGACTCAATCCACTTTTCTTCCACAGATCCATGACTGTGTGTAAGTCTGCAATCGAATAGTGACCATGTTTCATCTCAATGGGATATCGAACCTCTCTTATCCAACAATAAGAGCCATCAAACTTATATGGTAACGTATCGAATTGCCGCCATTTTTCAGCAAACGGCAGCTCTAGATGACCATTACTTTTTTCATGAAGCTGCTTTTTAGTGACTTCAACTGAACTTGCTTTTTTCTCGGAAACCTGTAAATCCATATGTGTCTTCATGCGATTTAATTTATTTTTTAATGACAATTAGAAGCACCTCTATTTACAACATTTAAATGCGTATTCAAAAATAAGGATAAAAAGAGCCGAGAAGTTCTGCGAGCGCATCTCAAGGACCTTTCGCGTATGCACTAACGTTTGGGACCAGACTTGCACAGGACATGCGCGATCTTAACAGAAGGTCAAAAATACGCGATAACACAATTCGCAAACTTTTTTATCGGACTTTTTGAACAACCTCTTTAACGGAATATTTTCAACACATTCACAGCATCTCTTTTAGCAGAGGATGATGCCGTGTCTGTTCCGATGCATGATGGGCAGCCATTTTCACAAAGGCAACGTTCAATCATCTCTTGTGTTTCTTTAAGGATCGTCTCGGCATTTTGATAGACCTTGTCACTTAAACCGACACCACCAGGGTATTTATCATAGATAAAAATGGTCGGTTTTTCATTATGGGCTGCTTTTACTTGTGGATATACGTGAATATCATTCGGGTCGCACATGACAAATAGCGGGACCATAAAATTTAATGCGTGTGATGCACCAATCAGGCCTTGTTCCATTCGATTTTCATCCCAGTCAAATGCATCATGATGGATCGATAACATGGCACCATTTGTATGCAGTTCAGATTCTGGTAGCGTAATCGGCCCTGAGCCAATGTTTTCATGCGTTTCAAATTTAATCTTTTTGAAAATGGTTGCCATCGCTCTGACTGATACATCACCATAAGTCGCTTCTGTTTGTGCAAATGACTTTTCCTTATCAATTTCTAATACTGAAAGCTGTACAGCAAGATTGGCATCTGTATAATAATCAACATTCACTTCACGTACATATGCCTTCTTTTCCTCCCAATCAAGTTTTTCCACCTGATATTGAGTACCCTGGTGTAAATAAATCGCTTCATCATGAAGCAATGTCATAGCACTAAACGTATCCATTTCACCGATGACTTGATGATTAGGAGATTCTGTTTGATCAATGATGACAACATTTTCCTGTGAAGCAGATCGTAGACTAATATTGTGGGCTGGAAAAGCATCATTCATCCAATACCATTTGTCGCCGTTTTGATGAAGCACTCTCTCTTCCGTTAAAAATTCCAACACATCCAAAACGTCATTCTTACCAAATAAATCTCCTTTTTTAAATGGAAGTTCATACGCGGCACATTTCAAATGATCAACAAGAATGACGAGATTATCAGGATTAATACGTGCCGTTTCGGGGTTTCTCGTGAAAAAGTACTCAGGATGTTGAACGATATACTGATCAAGGGCGTTTGAGCTTGCAACCATGATGATCAGTGCTTCACCGTGTCGTCTTCCTGCCCTCCCCGCTTGTTGCCAGGCACTTGCAATCGAACCAGGATAACCGTTCATAATACACACTTGTAATTGTCCAATATCCACCCCAAGTTCTAATGCATTTGTACTGACAACTCCGTAAATGGATCCGTCTCGCAGTCCTCTTTCTATCTCTCGTCGCTGCTTTGGTAGATAGCCACCGCGATATCCACGAATCGATTTTGGTCCTAGCTGTTTCGCCACTAGCTCTTGCAAATAGGTTAATAAAATCTCTACTCGGACACGGCTTTTTGCAAACACGATTGTTTGTATTTTATTCGAAAGGAACTCAAGAGCAAGCGTTCTCGCTTCAAGTACCACACTTCTTCTAATATTTAATGGTTTATTGACAACTGGAGGATTATAAAAAACAAAATGTTTTCTTCCGCTCGGAGCCCCATTATTATCGACGAGCTTCATTTCTTTTCCCGTCAATTCCTCGGCAAGTTCAAGTGGGTTGGCAATGGTCGCCGACGTACAAATAAACAAAGGATCACTGCCATAAAATGCACAAATTCGCTTTAGTCTTCGAATCACATTCGCCATATGACTACCAAAAACACCGCGATATATATGCAATTCATCGATGATGACATATTTCAAATTTTCAAACAGAGATACCCACTTTGTATGGTGCGGCAATATCCCAGAATGTAGCATATCAGGATTCGTAATAACAATATGCCCTGCTTGCCGGATTTTTTGACGGATGTTTGAAGGTGTATCCCCATCATACGTATAGCTATTAATTGCAGCATCCATTTCGTTAATCATTTCATGGAGTTCACTCTTTTGATCATAACTAAGTGCCTTCGTTGGAAAAATATAAAGCGCACGCGTTTTTTCATTTTCAAGAATGGATTGCAAAACAGGCAGATTGTAACAAAGTGTTTTACCAGAAGCGGTAGGAGTGATAGCGACTAAGCTTCCCCCTTCAACCGCTACATCAAAAGCTGTTGCTTGGTGTGTATACAGACTTTGAATTCCTCGTTTTACTAATGCAGCTTGCAGCAATTCATGCATACGAGCTGGAAATGGTGCTGATTTTGCTAATTTCGCCTCAATCGTATGCCAGTGGGCAATATTATGCTTATATTCTTCACTGCTTTTTAATTCAGCCATGATTTCTTGTAAATTTTTTCTCAGTTTCATAAAGACCACCCCATCCTTCTATATTACCGAATAAACGTTCTATACAAAAGGAAAATCTCATTCCCTTTAAATGGAATAAGATTTCAAACGGCGACTTAATTAGGTAAAATTGAGAATATTGGAGGATAATGTCACCAGATATTCAAACATTCCCATATGATCGCTATCCTTAAGTAACACTTCCTTTGTATAGGCAGTTGAAAGCTTGCTTTCTTCATGTTCATCCCGCATTTCTTCCCTTTTCAGCTTTCATTAATCCATAATATACAAAGTTCTGTCACATAATTAGGCCGAGATACATAGGCTAATACACCACAGATTCTTTGCATAAAAAATAATTATTATGAACCTAATTGACCTTAATTTTTTGCTCACCAAGTGGACGATAGGCCACGATAATTCACTTTCAATTGTTACTTTTTCACCTTTTCAAGAAAAACGATTCCTTATTCCATGAATGAATTTGAAAGGAGTATGAACCATGACTGACTCTGAAAAAAGGAAAAAAACATTTCCTCATGAAGGTGTTCACGATTTCTTCAATAAAATGGACCGACTTTTTGGTGATAAACCAGCAAAGGGAATGCTCCAATCGATGAATGAATTTTTCGGCTCTGTTTCTTCTGGGAGCTTTCCGGTAGATGTGGAAGAAACAGAAAATGATTATTTCGTCAGCGCTTCCTTGCCAGGAATCCGTAGAAACGATATTGATATAGAAATCCTACCTCAGACTATCACGATTCGAATTCTCAAAAACAAACAGCAATCCGTTGAAAAAAAAGATTTTCTTTCAACACGAAACAGACAGTCAACCTCCCTTACAAGGACAATTAGCTTGTCCAAACCTATCGATGAACAAAGAGTGACCGCTCACCATCGAGATGGAATCCTACGTCTGACCATACCGAAAATTAGAGGAAAATCAATTAAAGTCGATGACTAACTTATTTTGTTTTTTTCTGTGGTAAAGGGGCGGGGCTTCGCAAAATCAGCTCCGCACCACCGCCTTCATAAGGTGATACAAATTAAGAACCTGAACCTTCTCCATTGTTGGTTTTATATCAGACGCTCATGGACGTTTTTTATAACATTAAAAGGGCCGGATTTTACCAGTAAAGTCGATAATCGGTAGAATCTGACCCTTATTAATTATGCTTTAAAAATACCGCCGACCCCTTTAATCATCGACGAAACTTGATTTACCGTATTCATCATCTGTCCTGCTGTATTCACCATTTTATTTAAATCCATTGATCCATCTTGTGTTTTAAATTGGTTGAGCATCGATTGAACGCCTGTCGGTTGCTGCTTTTGCATAAATTGCTGTTTAGGGTAAGGATTGGAACCTGCCTGAGCATTATTCATTTGCCCATTCTTTGTTTTGGTTTTAGATAATGGGTTTTCAAATGGATTAATTCCCTGTACCGGCTGTTGGTAGAACTGCATCGGATGCTGTCCATAAAACCCCGATACCGGTTCGCTTGGCTGGGGATGTTGCATAAAAGGATGATAGGCACCCACTTGATATGGTTGCTGACCATGCTGAGACATATGTCCAGTCGCGTGCTGCCCTGGTACCTGCACGTATTGAGGATGAGGCTGGTAGGAAGGTTGCTGCATATGATACCCATTCACATACCCGCTCATCTCATTAAAGTAGGCTCCATTATTTCTGTGATCCCATTCATAGGACCCCCACGTGTTCATGTATACTCCCCCCATTAAGTCATTAGCTGATCTATTATATGTGTCGGAAGTGTTTTTGGTGAGAAGCCAATCAATCCGTTACAATTTATGTTGAATCTCTGTTAAAACATTTTGCAGAATAAAACGTACTGATTGAATATGACTTTTAAATCGTTTATAGCTTGTTTTTGGAAAGAAGGCTTGTACAACTACATCAGCAAGATTGTTTGCTGTTTGCTCAATTTGTTGTGGGAACAAGTGGGTAAAGTCTTCCGCTTTCATCCATTCTCTCATGCCAGGTGTCCATAATTTTAAGACAGCGTCCACTTCATCAACAAATGGTTTCACCTCTTGATAAAAATCCCTTTCCTTTCCTTCTTCCCTAACTGCTTCATATATTTCATCCGATTTTTCAGTGAACTGTAATAATTGAATGGTAAGTTTTTCTACATGTTTTTTATCCAGCATATAATCCCCCATTTTTATGTATAAGTGTGTATTCAAAAAGAAACAAGTATTTCGTGGAATAATCGACTCTATGATCTGCACCCGCACAGGTAATCCATAATAAATAAAGAGATAGTTCTTTCTTTAAAAAATCAACCATTATTCCCCTTAATTTTTTGAACATCCTCTATAACCAAATTATAAAACATTTTCGCAAAAAAAGAACCCGTACAGCTTAGCTGCCGGATTTGTTACTTTCATTCGTAATTTAAAACCCTAGCCTCGGATTCATCGAAAGAATCTCCTTCCGATTCTTATCCATATCACGTAGAACTGTATGTTCATTTTGCATCAACAACCATTTAGCTTCTGCTTCGTTTACTTTCATACTTGCGGAATCGATCATGTGATGCTCGTTAGTCCATAACTTGTTGCGTTCCGTGGCAAAGGAAACAGATAACGTTGTTTCTAAAGTTTCTAAATGCTCATTGATTTCTTCCATTAACCCAAGAATTTCTTCTACATCCACATGTTTGATTCCCATTAAAATCCCTCCCTAATCTCTTTATAAAAGTATTCTTTATTTTTATCAAAAGCCCTTCACGTCTGACAAAACTAGAAGTAAATCGTCAAAAAAAGTGAAATACAGGGGGATTTTTTTAAGCTTTCGACAAATCTTATGAATGAGTGGACAATTTGAGATAAAACTAGTAGTGGGAGGTGTTAAATCATGACGACAAATCAGAGTAAAGAACAACAAAAAAAGAAAAATGAAAAGAACTTGAGCACGAAAGCAGCAATCGGAAACCCGAAATTAACCGGTCCTGATCGTCCCGCTACCTAAGCAAGCCCAATAAGTTTGTAAAAGCGGCTGTCCTAAACTGGTCTGCCCCTAACACGACTTTCCGGTTTATACTGGTATATACACTCATTTTGAACTGTATATAGTGTTGGTAGGAGCTGACCCTTTAGTTTGGGACACCCGCTCATTTACATACTAGGCCAACATCACCACTTAATCTTTCAACCACTTTTTGATTGCTCCTTGTCTACTCCTAAAAACGACTTCAAATTAATTACATTGATTCCAAATGAGACTTCTTATATCCATTCTTAATTCTATTTTATTGTATATGAAAGCATAAATCAGTGAACCATTCCCTCTTTCATTACCCAATTACACCTAAATGTGATAAAATATATAGTTAGATTGAAAAGAAAAAGATCATTTTATTCACTACTTCACATTTTTTTTTGCTATTATATGATAAGTGAAAAACAAGGGGGAATTCATGTGGCTTTTCATTACCCCAATGGGCGTAAATACGTCTCTAAAAGCTCGGAAGCCGTTCAACGTTCCATCAAAAAAAGCAGCTTTGGCAATCGAGGAAAAACGTTGGAGGATGATTTAAACGATACGAACGAATATTATGTAGCAAATGGGATCGCTGTCGTCCATAAGAAGCCTACCCCTATTCAAATTGTCGATGTTCATTATCCGAAACGGAGTGCAGCCGTGATAAAAGAAGCTTATTTCAAACAAGCATCTACTACGGATTATAATGGAGTGTACAAGGGTAAGCATTTAGATTTTGAAGCAAAGGAAACACAAAATCCAACTTCGTTCCCACTTAAGAATTTTCACGAACACCAAATCCAGCATATGAAAAGCATCGACCAGCAAGGTGGAGTCGCTTTCGTCATTATCCGATTTTCTACAACTGATGAAATTTACTTAATGGAATTAGGGCATTTAACAAAATTCTGGAACCGTATGAATGAAGGCGGAAGAAAATCAATTACAAAAACAGAGGTGGAATCTTGTTCAAAACGAATTCCACTTGGCTTTCATCCAAGGATTGACTATATTAAAGTAGTAGATTCCATCTTGGGGTAATTTCCCGATGATTCATTACGAAAGGCAGGTAAGCTGTAGTGGCTGAAAAATATAATACAAGAGAGGAACGCCGCAAGCAGGCAAACTCTAATAAAACAGGCAAGAGTAAGAAAAAGCCAAAAGGAATATTTAAAAAGATTTTTCTCGTTCTAGTAACGCTCGGGATTATTGGAGTCGTTGCGGGTGGGGCAACATTTGCCTATTTCATTAGCGATGCACCCAAAATCGACGAATCTCTTTTAAAAGACCCCCTTTCCTCAAAGTTTTTTGATAAAGAGGGTAATTTACTTACCGAAGAAGGCGTTGAAAAGCGGGAATATGTAGCTTATGCGGATATTCCTGAAGTTATTAAAAATGCCGTTTTGGCTACGGAAGATGTTCGATTCTTTAAGCATGGTGGAGTCGACATTCTGCGCCTAGGTAGTGCCGTAATCGGCAATGTAACGAATGGCTTTGGTTCACAAGGTGCCAGTACACTAACTCAACAAGTCGTCAAGCGGACATTTTTAACCGATGAAAAGACAATAAAACGAAAAGTTCAAGAAGCATGGCTGGCCATTAAACTGGAACAAAGATACACGAAAGAAGAAATTTTTGAAATGTATGTGAACAAAATTTGGTATGCCAACCATGCATTTGGCATCGCAACTGCTGCAGATACGTATTACGGAAAAGATCTTAAAGACCTTACACTCGAAGAAGTAGCCATGCTTGTCGGGTTACCGCAAAGTCCGAGCAGATATAATCCTTTTAAATATCCTGAACGCGCAGAAGAAAGACGAAATATTGTGCTTCACTTAATGAATCGTCACGGATTTATTACGGAAGCAGAAATGAAAAATGCACAAAGCATACCCGTAACCAAAACGTTACAAGCACAGGATACGAGTAAAGTTGATACAACATCATATGATGCTTTTATTGACCAAGTGATTGAAGAAGTCCAAAGTATGGGAGATTATAATCCATATACAGATGGACTGGAAATCTATACAACCATTGATAAAGATGCACAAAAATATGTTTATGACATGCTAAATACCGAGGATATCATTCAATATCCGAGCAAATCATTGCAAGCCGGAATTTCCTTAATTGATACGAAAACCGGTGAAATAAGGGCAATCGGTGGTGGGAGAAATATTCAAGGTAAACGTGTGTTTAACTATGCAACGGAAGCAAAACGTTCACCAGGTTCTACAATTAAGCCGATCATGGATTATGCTCCCGCAATTGACAAATTAAATTGGTCTACTTATGAGCAACTAACCGATGAACCATATCAATATTCGAATGGCACACCGATTAAAAATGCAGGTGGGCATTATCGCGGTGATGTGAGTATGCGTGAGGCTCTAGAACGATCCCTTAATATCCCGGCACTGAAGGCTCTTCAAGAGGTTGGTGTTGAAGAAGGATATGCCTTTGCGCAAGAATTAGGCATTCCTATCCCTAAAAATAATTATGAGTCTGGCGCAATCGGAGGCACTCAATCCGTATCGTCGATGCAAATCGCTGGCGCCTATAGTGCTTTCGGAAACGGCGGGATCTATAATCAGCCTCATACTGTCACAAAAATAGTTTTACGTGATAAGACAGAAATCGAAAACAAATTCACATCAAAAGCTGTTATGAAAGAATCAACTGCTTTTATGATTTCTGACATGTTAAAAGGAGTCATAGATGAAAGCTACGGAACTGGACAATTAGCGAAAGTCTCTGGTTTGCCAATGGCTGGTAAAACTGGGTCATCCAATTTTGATGCAGCTGACAAAAAGAGATTTAACATTCCATCAGCAGGAGTTCCAGACAGTTGGATGACAGCTTATACGACCAATTATACGGTCGCTGCTTGGATTGGATATGATAAAAAAAGCGAATACCTTGGAAAAGAATCGCAAAGGATTCCAAAAAAGATGGTTAAAGAATTAATGACATATGTTCATAAAGATGATAAACCCGAAGACTTTAAACAGCCGAAAAATGTTGTAAAGCGTGGCATTCTTAAAGGATCGAACCCTGCAGTAAAAGCAAGTGATTATACACCTAAAGATCAAGTTACTTATGAATATTTCATAAGAGGACATGAACCAACAAAAGTAACTAAGCAATATGATAAGACATCTGCACCTGTTGGAGTAAATGCAAGTTATGATGAAGCAAGCAATTCCATTAATCTTCAATGGAACTACCCTCAAACAGATAGTAGTAAAACACCAGAATTTGAGGTTAAAGTGTCGATTGATGGAGGCGCCTCTCAAGTACTCGCACGTTCGAGTACAATGGGATTAACAATCCAACAGCCTAACCCTGGTTCAACTTATACATTCACTGTCACAGCGATCGTTAACGGTCAGAAAAGTGCATCAGCTTCAGCCAGTGTTAAAGTCACTGCAATTCAGGAAGAACCGATCGAGCCTGAACCTGACTTAAATAACCCTGAAGAGACAGATGACACTGGACAGAATGATCAAGGGCAAGATAATTCGAATGACGACAATAACAATAACGGTAATAACAACGGAAACACTAATAATCCAGGCAATGGAAACAATAATGGTAATACTACTAATCCAGGCAATGGAAACAATGATGGTAATACTACTAATCCAGGTAATGGTAATAATAATAGCAACGGTAATGGTAATAATAATAGCAACGGTAATGGTAATGGTAATAGCAACGGTAATGGTAATGGTAATGGTAATAGCAACGGAAATGGTAATGGTAATGGTTCTGAAAATAGCACTGGCGGAACTGGCGGAACTACTGAACCACCACAACCACCTATTGATGCTGAAAACACGGTACCACCTGCCGCAGGAGACAACCCTTAATGTCTCCAATAAAAGAAGAGGATGTCCCTTTGGGACATCCTCTTACTTTTGCTGATTTCGTTTTTTCATTGCTAAGGTTTTATAAAATTGTTTTTCAGCTTCAAGAAACAATTCTGTTAGCTGGATAAAAGAAGCATAATGGGCGGGAGACGTGTTAACAAATGACAGTCTTTCAGCAACATTTATCGGCTTTACCGAAAGCCTGTTAATTTGCTCATGCCAATTATGCAGGACTACTGGTTGTTCATTCATCCAAAACACCACTTGAAAAAAAAAGGCCATTCCTTTTTTCATGAACATCTCAGCTTCATTCTGCCTTCGTTCAGCAAATATGATTCTGCAAGAGTCAGCTAATTCCTTCCATTTTTCAAAAAGGACAGGTATTGTTATAAAGCCCTGCTGCCATGGTTGAAATCCTTGTCCCCCATTCCAATACAACATGTCATACACAAAAAGTGTTGGATTAAAATCCGGATTCCATTTCTCAGTGATAAAATTTTCAATTTCAATCCTATCACTGAAAAAGAACTTTTCATGTACAAGTTCTTGTGGTAATTGTACAATCATTTCACAGCTTCCTTTTTCATTCGTTTCTTCCCTTCGCGACATACATCAAGTAGAGGACAAACAGGGCATTGTGGATTTTGAGCTTTGCAATGGTATCTACCGAAGAAAATCAAGCGATGATGGGTAACGGACCATTCTTCTTTTGGAATTTTGTTCATTAAAGTTTTTTCCACCTCAAGAACACTGTCTTTATAGCGACATATTCCAAGGCGTTTACTTACTCGCTCAACATGAGTATCAACCGCAATGGCCGGAACACCATATGCAACTGAAACAACAACATTTGCCGTCTTCCTACCAACACCTGGTAAATTGATTAATTCATCCCGGTCTCTAGGAACTTCTCTACCATATTCTTCAATCAGCATTTTTGAAAGCTTTTGGATGTTCTTCGCTTTATTGCGGTACAATCCAATCGAACGAATATCCTGTTCAAGCTCCTCAATGGGGACATTTAGGTAATCCTCAGGAATTTTGTATTTTTGAAATAACGTTTTCGTAACTTTGTTTACGAGAACATCTGTGCATTGAGCGGAGAGTGCAACCGCAATGACGAGTTCAAACGGATTAGAATGATTCAATTCACAATGTGCATCTGGAAACATCTCACCCATCGTATCCAAACAATAGCGTATCTGGGTTTTATTCAGCATAATTGACTCCTTTTACCTAGAACTATTTAGAACTATTGCTCCAACCAATTATAAAAAGGCACATCTTTAAGTGGAGTTTGTGTTACCTGCTTCTTCTCGTGCTTTTGATGCATTCTGAATTGCTGACCACGATTCTTTGCCTGATCAATCGTCTTAATGCCATTCTTCTTCCATTCAAATAAAATGCGATCAACATAACGAAAATTTAATTTACCGGAAATTACAGCTTCACGCAATGCTGCTTTTATGATTGAAGGTGAATGATCATCATCCATCCATAAGGCAAGCGTTTCACACTCATATGGCGATAGCGGCCGTCCGAATTCCTGTTCAAATATTGTATAGAGGCTTTCCCCTTCATTTAAGGCCTGCTCCGCTTTCTCTTGTTTCTGTGCCTGCAAGAAGCAATCAATCAATCTCTCATATAAAGGATCAAGTGAATACCTTTCATCACCTATTGCTTGCCCTTTATCTTCCTCTAACTTAATATACCCTCGTTGAATTAAACGCTGTATTAAAAACAAACACTCTGTTTCCTGAAGAGTCATTCGTTCTGCTAACTGTGATGGCGCGGGAAAATCATTTCCAGATTCAATAAATTGTTGGAGTTGAAGCAATAGCATAACTTCCTGCTCATTTAAGCCAATCTTTTTATAATGAGTAAATAAAAATGAAGGAATCGTCATCGACCCTTCTTTAAACCATGCATATAAGTTATTTTTCATATCTTTGACACCTCATTATTAGTATAACATGAAACAATGTTCGACAATACCTATAATACATTTTGGAAATTAATTGCCAAAAATAACGTAACATTTTTTAATAATTCTTTTTTACGGCTTATAAAAACATCCATGAGCGTCTGCTCTAAAGCCCAAAGATGAAAAAAGGTCTGTCCCCATAACTACGGATAACAGTCTAGCAAAGTGTATACAACACTTTGCTACCGTTGTAGAATACGTGGTCAGACCCTTTTTATGATACTCTCATTTAATTATGGATATAGTCTATTTAATAAACGCGGGAATGGTATCGTCTCACGAACATGCTCGACACCACTGATCCAAGCGACAGTACGCTCAAGCCCAAGTCCGAAACCAGAGTGAGGGACAGAACCATATTTACGTAATTCGAGATACCAGTTATAAGCATCTTTACTTAATTTATGTTCTTCAATTCTTTGTTCAAGCAAATCGTAATCATAGATACGTTCTGATCCACCAATAATTTCGCCATATCCTTCCGGAGCGATTAAATCGGCACATAATACCACTTCTTCTCGCTCTGGATCTGGTTGCATATAAAATGGTTTTAATGACGTTGGGTAATGCGTGATGAAAACAGGCAATGCATAACTTTCGGCAATCGCCGTTTCATGTGGGGCACCAAAATCATCTCCCCACTGAACATCGTCAAATCCCTTTTCATGCAGGAATTCAAGTGCATCATCATAGGTAATTCGTGGGAACGGCGCTTTAATGTTTTCAAGTTTTTCTATATCACGGCCTAGCGTGTTCAATTCTAACTTACAATTTTGCAAAACAGATTGAACGATATAAGACACATAATCTTCTTGTACTTTTAAACTGTCTTCATGTTGGTAAAAGGCCATTTCCGGTTCAATCATCCAGAACTCAATTAGATGGCGACGGGTTTTCGACTTCTCTGCACGGAATGTTGGACCGAAAGAAAATACTTTTCCAAGTGCCATTGCACAAGCTTCCATATACAGCTGTCCGCTTTGTGATAGAAATGCATCTTCATCAAAGTATTTTGTTGCAAATAATTCTGAAGTTCCTTCTGGTGCACTTCCGGTCAAAATCGGTGGATCCACCTTCACAAAGCCTTCATTATTGAAAAATTCATATGTAGCACGAATGATTTCATTACGGATTTTCATAACCGCATGTTGTCGTTTCGAACGTAACCATAAATGGCGGTTATCCATCAAAAATTCTGTTCCGTGTGATTTAGGTGTAATTGGATAGTCTACTGATTCATGGATGACTTCAACATTCTTCACTTGCAGCTCATAGCCAAATGGAGAACGTTCATCAGTTTGCACAATTCCTGTTACATATAGAGATGACTCTTGTGTAATTGATTTCGCACGTGCAAAAATCTCTTCTCCAACTTCTTCTTTGACAACAACGCCTTGAATAAACCCTGAACCATCGCGCAATTGTAAAAATGCAATCTTACCGCTTGATCGTTTATTAGCTAACCAACCACCGATTGTCACTTCTTGATCAACATATTTACTTACCTGTGCTATCGTAATTTTCACGATACATTCCCTCCAAATCATAAGAAAAGCGCAAGCACCTTTTAGCAACCTCGTTAAGCATAAGACGAACAAGTTATATCGAAAGTAGTTTTCACTTGATATAACTTGATTGGCTAAACCCTAGAGAGGTTAGGCTGCTTACGCTAGACACTAAAACTCATTAATAAATCTTATACTTATATAACATTTTCATTATACATGTACTTGATTGTAGTGGCAAACCTGATAAAAATTACTCTGTTTTCTACTATAAAGATAGCCATTTAGGCCATCTTTGATTCTACAAATGAACGAATGCGTTCAACAGCTTTTTCCAGCTGATCTAAGGATGTTGCATAGGATAAACGAATATAATCATCTGCTCCAAATCCAGAACCAGGAATAACAGCTACTAGCGCTTCCTCAAGCAGAGCTCCAGCAAATGCGTCTACATTACCATAGCCTGTAAGTTCAGCAGCTTTCTTTGCGTTCGGGAAAAGGTAGAATGCCCCTTGGGGTTTCAGGCAAGTGATTCCAGGAATAACAGTCAGTTTATCGTAAATGATATTCAAACGGTCCTCGAATGCAACTCGCATCTCTTCTACTTTATCTTGTGGCCCTGACAGTGCCGCAATCGCTCCGTATTGAGCTGTTGTTGTTGGATTTGATGTGCTATGGCTCGCTAAATTAGTCATAGCTTTAATAATCTGAGTGTTTCCAGCTGCATAGCCAATTCTCCAACCTGTCATGGAATAGGATTTGGATACTCCATTCACGACAATGGTTTGTTCTTTCAATTCTGGAGAAATAGAAGCAATGGAAGTGTGCTGTGCACCATCGTAAATAAGTTTTTCATAAATTTCATCAGAAACGATTAATACATCGTGATCCAAACATACTTGCCCAAGTTCGCGTAATTCTTCTTCAGAATATAACATGCCTGTAGGGTTACTAGGTGAATTGATTAGAAATGCTTTTGTTTTATCTGTAATTGCTTCTTTAAGCTGCTCTTTTGTAATTTTGAACGACTGTTCTTCTGTTCCATTCACATATACTGGAGTACCGCCAGCTAATTTAACTTGTTCAGGATAGCTAACCCAATACGGAATAGGGATAATTACTTCATCGCCTTCATCCAGAATCGCTTGAAATAATGTATAAAGCACGTGTTTCGCACCTGAGCCAACGATAATTTCATTTGGTTGGTATAAGAGACCGTTCTCTTTTGAAAGCTTATTGATGATTTCTTCTTTCAACTTTGGCAAGCCGGCTGAAGGGGTATATTTTGTATGACCTTCATTCATTGATTTAAAAGCTGCATCGATAATATGCTGTGGAGTATTAAAGTCTGGTTCGCCTGCTCCAAGTCCAATAACATCTTGTCCTTGAGCCTTAAGCTCTTTAGCCTTAGCTGTAATTGCTAATGTAGAAGATGGTGTTAATGCCTGTACGCGATTTGCTAACTTTTTCATAAAAAACCCTCCATTTTCTGTCTAAATACCTCGATAGTAATCAATCATTTCGCCTGTCTTAAAATCATAATATTCATAATTATAATGTTTTGTAGCGTCCAGAGAAGTTACTTCCCAAAGTGGAACATTGTTTTCCATCCCTAGTTTTACTGAAATAATCTTCTTTGATTTTGATCGTTCCTTGGCAATCTGCGTGATTTCTTTCTTTGTCTTACCATTTTTATATTGAGCTGTTACTATATCTAAATCTTTGTTCTCAGGAATCCAAACAACTAGTTTCTCGCCAGCCGCGGTCTTTCCGATAACAACAGAATAAGATTCGAGTCCATGATAAAGATAAAATTCATCAAGTGTAACTAGGTCACTCTCCTGCCGAGCCTTTGCATAAGCGATGTCAGATGCTTCTTGCCTCGGCCCCATCGCTTTAATGTACGCCCCCGACACAAAGCCGATTAAACAAAGTATAAAAACAGAAGATATAATCAGCCATTTTTTCAAATACAGTCACTCTTTCTATGTACGATAAATCGTGAATATCGCTTTTTCCTGATTCTCTGAATCCAGCGCAAGCCCAAACATTAAATTTCTTTCCTTTAAATTACGGTTTAGAGAATCGACAATTTTATATAAATCTGGGGAATGCTGCAATTTTACGGTTGAAATCACTTCTATTTTGCTTTCCATTTTCAAGCACCCCCTTAATAACAAATTTTCTCATAAATCCTTGGAATAACAAGGCTTTATGTGTATGACTTCTTCTCACATTATACCAGTTTGTTTCGAATTTCCATATCAATTTTTTTGCTATTCTTAGAATTTATTCGTTTGTATGAAACAACAGCGGACTGAGCTTTGTGAACGTAAACAGCATGATCAAATAAATTGAAAGGTAAACTAAAATTCTAATAGTTTTTGGCTACACTCTGCCACCTTAAGTAAGCCGGTTTTCCCCTTTTAAATAAGTCTCCCGGCTCGTTAATACATGACGTTTTAGTGCACTGTTGCATCATGAACATTCCATTTATAGCAAGTCGTTTAAATCCATTCCTCAATTGCATTAACTAGTTCATTTTTTGAAACTTGCAACCAATTAACTGAAGGAATGGCTTGCCTAAAGGCCTCTCCGTATACAGTTGTCATGATTCTTCGATCAAGAACGATGAGCACACCTCTATCTGTGCTTGTACGAATTAATCGGCCAAATCCTTGTCGGAATCTCAATATTGCCTCCGGAAGTGAATAGAGTGAGAATGGATTCTTGCCATGATTTCTAATTACGTTGCATCTCGCTTCCGTAATTGGATCATCAGGAGGTGAAAATGGCAACCTAACAATAACCAGACAAGAAAGGTCCTCCCCAGGTACGTCCACCCCTTCCCAGAAACTAGTCGTACCTAACAGGATCGCTTTGTCAAAGCTTTGAAAGTTTTTCAGAAGCCGGGTTTTACTGCCACTCGTTATCCCTTGTCCAAATAGCGTATACTCTTGCAACATTTGAGATTCTTTAAGTAAATAATAGGTAGCTCTTAACATCTCATGAGAGGTAAATAAAATCATCATCCTCCCTTTTGCAGCTTCAGCAGCGAGAATAATATGTTCAGCTGCGTGAAGGACGAATTCTTCTTGTGCGACGCTTTGAATATCTGGAATGTTCTTTGGTACAAGTATTCGAACTTGTTTATGATAGCAAAATGGCGAAGAATAGCTAAATGTTTTTACTGGAACATCCTGCATCCCGAGCTGATTCATAAAGAACTGAAACGAACTTTTAACAGAAAGAGTTGCCGATGTCATAATAATACTTTTTTGTCTCGAAAAAAATGTATTCCATAACAACTTGCTTCCTGTAATCGGCTGTGAAGCTAAAGATATCCCTTGTTGTGGATTGGCTTTTGTATAGTCCATCCAATAGATAAAATCGGTATTTTGTGTGACAAAAAAATCTGCGAGAGTTTTCTTAAGCTCATTGATTTGATAACGCATCAGTTCAAAATCATTCAAATAAAACTGGGCATTTTTACTTAAAGTTTCAACACTACTTAGTAAAGAAATTCTGTCGTCTAATCCAGACAGAATCACCTGGAGCTGATCGACCAATCTTTCGGCAAGCATTGTCGTCATTTTCCATTGTTCATCAATTAAGCGAATGGATATCTGCTTTGGACCACTAGACCTTCCTTGTTTATTCGCAAGTGCCCCTAATTGAAAAAATAATTGGTCAAATTCATAGAAAAAATCAAGTAATGTACGGTCAATATTTGCTGACTTTGTCACAGGAGTAAGCGAATATTGATGCAGTAGTTTCTCCAATCGAAATAACAATTGTTTTTGATCAGAATGGCCTAATCGATTTAAAAGGGTTTTTGCCGAAACATAATCG
Source organism: Peribacillus sp. NPDC096379 (assembly GCF_044762875.1). NCBI lineage: Bacteria > Bacillati > Bacillota > Bacilli > Caryophanales > Bacillaceae > Peribacillus > Peribacillus sp. NPDC096379. The sequence continues at coordinate 1,337,906 of NZ_JBIWFD010000001.1, read as the reverse complement.
AGTCTTCGCCCAAGATGCTTGCTTGCAGCACGTTCAAGATGATGTGCTTCATCGAGAATTAAGAAACCGTCTCTCGGAATCAAACGATCAGGTGATACTAAATCAGCCATTAAAAACGCATGGTTTGTAATAATGATATCTGCTTTTAGCGCTACAGCTTTGGCTCTTTCATAAAAATCGACAGCTTGCCAAGGCTTTTGTAATCCCGTTTTAGTAAATGAATTGCTTTGAAGCCTCTCCCAGAATAACTCTCCTCCACTCGTTAAATTTAATTCATCCTTGTCTCCCGTTTCTGTTTCTGTTAACCAAACTAGTATTTGCATTTTCGTAAGTGCGGTTTCATAGTTGTCTTCTTTTTCCCTAATAGCTCTCTCAAACTTTGCAAGACTAAGATAATTACTTCGCCCTTTCAATAGCACGACAGAAAACGGAAAGTGGAGGATCCCCTTTAATTTTGGCACTTCAGACTGAAGCAGCTGTTCTTGAAGCTGAAGCGTATACGTCGAGATAACCACGGGCTTTCCTTGTTTCACGGAAAAATAGGCAGCTGGTAGTAAATAAGCTAAGCTCTTACCAATGCCTGTTCCAGCTTCAATAATCGTATGATGTTCATTTTCAAACGAATCATATACCCGATCCATCATCTCAAGCTGCCCTTCTCTGCTTTCAAATTGGGGTAATGATTCCCGAATCAGCTTTAATTTCGCTTGGCTATCACTCGGATACTCCGTTTTCCACGTATTCTGAGCATAATCTCTGCTCATTTTCTTAAAAGCTAAGCCCTGGAATGCTTCAATCGTTGCATCGTAATCACTTGGCTGAGAATGCTTTTCTGCTATACATTCTTGAATGAGCTCCGAAATTTCACTTTTCAAAGAGTATGAAAGTCGGTATAACTGTTTCATAGTTAGCAGTGGCAGCTGATAAAGTTTCTTTTTCAGTTCAAGAAAAAGCTGGGCCGTGACATATGCATCACTATCAGCTCGATGTGGCCTAGAGTGATCAAGCTTCTCTTGCTTAGCAAGCTGATTTAATTTATATCCATCAGAAGTTGGTTTCATGATTTTAGCAAGTTCGACAGTATCAATTGTAGAGCCGTAGAAAGCTTCCATTCCACAGCGTTCTAACTCTTCTTTTAAAAAATTCAAATCAAATAATACATTATGCGCTACAAAGACAGCGTCCTTTAACAAAGCGGAAATACGCTCGGCCACTTCTTCAAACAAAGGTGCCTCTTTCACCATATCATTGTCAATACCTGTAAGTTCTTCTATAAACATCGAGATATCCTGCTCAGGATGGATAAAGGTAGAATATTCAGCGATGATTTGATCTTCTTCAATCACAACTGCTGCGAATTGAATAATACGCTCCCCTTTTTTCGGAGAATTTCCTGTTGTTTCTAAATCGACTACTACATAGCGTTGCGCCATTAATTAAAACACCTCTAAATCCCATTCACACAAGTATGTTCGTTTGTTGTTCTTTCTTGTTTATACCACATTTAATCCAATAAGGAAAATGAACGTGATTCTAAATTAACTAAAGAAAAAGCCACTCATATAGAGAAATTGTCGTTCCTTATAAGGAATTACCTTTTCAATGATGAGCAGCTTTATAGGATTAAGTGAAACTTTTTAGGTTAGCGAAATTCTGTTCATTTAATAAATAGTTGCCTCTGGTTCATAAGAAATCATTTCAATAATTTCATTGTTTTCATTCATAATTGCCACCTTAGGCTTATGAATACGAACAGATTCTTCAGCAATCATGACATACGAAATAATAATAACAATATCCCCAGGCTGTACAAGTCTTGCTGCTGCTCCGTTTAAGCAAACAACACCGCTACCTCTTTTACCAGCAATGGTATACGTTTCAAGCCTTGCACCATTATTATTATTAACAATGGCTACTTTCTCATTAGGGAGAATTCCGACTGCATCAAGAATGTCCTCATCTATTGTTATACTACCAACATAGTTTAAATTAGCCTCTGTCACAGTAGCTCTGTGTATCTTCCCATTCATCATTGTGCGAAACATGCAAGCTCCTCCTAGTTAGTTCGTTTCATTCATGAACCGAAAATGTTACATTATCAATTAATCTAGCAGTTGTAAACTGGACAGCTAAAGCAATAATGACGTTTCCTGTCACTTTTTCGATTGGCCTTAGTTCAGGATAGGAATATACTTCAATATAGTCGATGTTTCCATTTGTATAGTTCATAATATGATTTGAAAGGAGTGAAACTAATTTTTCTGGATTGTCTTCACCATGTTGTGCTGCTTCTCGTGCAAGATTCAAACCTTTATACAATTCATGAGCACAGGCACGCTCTTCTTTAAGTAAATAAACATTCCGCGAACTTTTTGCCAACCCGTCTTCTTCACGAATCGTTTCGACTGGGACCATTTCAATATCGAAATTAAAATCTGTAATTAACCCATCCACAACAGCCACTTGCTGAGCATCTTTCATGCCAAAATATACCTTATCCGGGTTAATCATATTGAAAAACTTCGTTAGGACAGTTGCTACTCCGTCAAAATGACCTGGTCTTTTTCTCCCGCAAAGCACATCTGTTCTACTTTGAACGGTTACTTTTACGGACACTTCATCCGGGTACATTTCTTTAATGGATGGATAAAATAAATAGTCGACTAAAGCCGATTGTGCGACTTTTTCATCATGTTCAATGTCACGAGGATAGCTCTCAAAATCTTCGTTTGGCCCGAATTGAAGCGGGTTTACAAAGATTGTTAAAACAACGATGTCATTTTCTTGACGTGCTTTTTTCAGTAAACTTACATGACCTTCATGTAAAAACCCCATTGTCGGGACGTACCCTATCGATTTGCCATTCTTTTTTTCTTCAGCTATTTGTTGCTGTATCTCTTTTGCTATTGTAAGGATTTTCATGCTTTACCCCCGTATAACGCAGCTACTTCTTCTTCTTTCATCGTAAAACTATGCTCTAATGCAGGGAATTGCTGTTCTCTTACTTCACTTACGTATTTTGATAAGGCTTCGCTTATTAATTCATTAGCATTTGCATATGTTTTGACAAATTTAGCCACGCGATCGACGCCATAATTCACGACGTCATGATAGACAAGTACTTGACCATCTACATCTTTCCCAGCACCAATACCGATTGTTGGAATGCTAAGGTGTTGGGTAATCATTTCTGCTACTTGATATGGCACACATTCAAGTACAACAGCTATCGCACCACAAGCTTCACATTGCTTTGCTTCATCTAATAGCTGCTCGGCGGCATTTGCACTTTTCCCTTGAACCTTATAGCCTCCAAGTACCCCTACTGACTGTGGTGTTAATCCTAAGTGAGCAATAACTGGAACTCCAGCCTTTGTTAAGGCAGCAATCTTTTCAGTTACTTGGCCTGCCCCTTCAAGTTTTAAAGCATCAGCACGCCCTTCTTGAATCATGCGTGCAGCGGTTTTAAGTGTTTCGTCCAATGAAAGATGATAGCTCATGAATGGCATGTCGGTAACAACAAACGTATTAGGTGCTCCGCGTTTCACTGCTTTTGTATGATGAATCATATCATCAACTGTTACTCGGAGCGTCGATTCATAACCTAGAACAACCATGCCGAGGGAGTCCCCTACAAGAATCATGTCAACATCAGCAAGTTCTGCAAGCTTTGCGCTTGGATAATCATACGCAGTAAGCATGACAATTTTCTTATCATTTTTTTTCATTTTCAGAAACTGTCCGGAAAGTTTCATTCAAATATCCTCCTTTTATTAGAGGAGATGAATAATCTTTCTTGATAGGCATATAACAAAAAAGAGACGAGCTTTAAAGGAAATAGGACCCATTGTCCAGCCAACTTTGCATATGGCAGTTTTCCCTATATAAAAGTTCGTCTCTTTAAATTTATCAGAAGATTCATCCCTCCGTCCCCGTCCACTACTGGATCAAGGCAGAAATTTTAGTTTGTTGAATTTAAATGGCCGTGCAGGTGCAGTTCGAATGATACTGCCCATAAGCATTATACCAACTTTATAATGTATATTCTATAGTAATATTATTACGCCTATTTTTGCGGAATCGTAATATCTGCTGAATAAATATGGTGAACTTTTCCCGTTTTATCTTCTAAAAGCAAAACACCACTATCAGTAATACCAAGTGCTTTACCAATAATCGTTTCATTCACAGTTGTCGCTTTTAGTTCTTTCCCAAGTGAAACTGCATAGCTTTCCCATAGAAGTTTCACTGGGTTAAATCCATGTTTCAAATATGTAGAATACAGTTTTTCCATATTACGAAGGATTTGCTGAATTAAAGTTGATCGCGAGATACTTTTTCCTGATTCAATAAACAAAGATGTCGCAGTATTCTGTAGTTCCTCAGGAAAATCACTGAGCTTCTGATTTACATTTACTCCGATGCCAACAATGACAGAATGAATACGATCAGATTCCGCCTGAAGCTCTGTTAATATTCCCGTCACCTTTTTCCCTTTAATCAATAAATCATTCGGCCATTTGATCTCTGGCGAGAGATCGGTGACATCCTCGATCGCTTGAGCCACTGCAACTGCCGCAAGCAAGGTCAATTGTGGAGCTTCATGAAAAGGGATTTTTGGCCTTAGAATCAAGCTCATCCAGATTCCAGTAAATTTTGGCGAATGCCAATTGCGAGATAATCGGCCTTTCCCTAAGGTTTGTTCTTCAGCAATCACGATCGTCCCTTCGGCTGCACCCCCGTTCGCAAGGCGATTAGCGATTTTTTGAGTAGAATCGACGCTCTCTTCATAATGAATGTTTTGGCCAAATGTAGTTGTTTGCAAGCCAATTTGAATTTCGTTGCTCGTTACATTTCCAGGTGCAGAAATGATTCGGTATCCTTTATTCCGAATTGCTTCAAGTACGTAGCCTTCATTTCTCAATTCCTCGATATGCTTCCACACAGCTGTCCGAGAACAACCGACATAATCAGCAATTTCTTGGCCAGAAACAAAGCTACCAAATGCATTTGAGAAAGCATCAATTATTTTTTTCCTCACATCAGATTGCACGTGTTAAGCCACTCCTTTATTGCTACTTTGTCGTTAGCCACTTTCCCCGTCAGTACCACTTGCAAAGCACCATCCATAGCTTCCTTCACCCATGGTCCCGGTTTCCGGTCAGATGTCCAAGCGAGTAGATCATGTCCTGTCAAAGCAAGCTCAGACATTGATTTAATTATTAGGTTCTTATACGTTTCTTTCACAGTATTTATCGCATTTTTTACATTTGTATTTTCCAGAACAGCTCTTACTGAAGCTGCCGATACGGCCGCTTTTTCACCCTCTTTAAAAAGAAGGAACTTATCTTGCAGAAAAGAGGGATCTTGTTTTACCAGTCTGACGACAGATTGAATAAAACGAATATTTTTCATTGGCATTTTCCAGTTTCTTAAAAACGACTCTATGTTTTCTATGTCTAATAGAACGAGTAGGAATCCCCATAATTCTTCTATATTTTTAAGCTCCTCGATAGAGTACGTCCCAACTCGCTCTAATTGACTTTTATAAGATTTAAATCCTGGCAGATAGTCATACAAGTAAGAATCTACGACCAACTCCATGCTTTTCTTTCGCTCCACACCTAATAATAGCTTTTCAAATTCAACAAGAATCCGTTCCACTGAAATATGTTCCATTAGATGGACATGTTTCTTTAATGATGCATATGTATCAAGATTTAATTTAAAGCTAAGCTGACTTACAAATCGGATTGCTCTCATCATCCTAAGCCCATCTTCAGTAAACCGTTCATCAGGATTCCCGACCGTTACAATTTCCTTTTTTTGAATCGCTTCTTTACCACCAAAAGGGTCGATTAATTTTCCTTTACGGTCCATCGCGATCGCATTCATCGTAAAATCTCGTCGTTGTAAATCCTCTCTTAATGAACGGACAAAGTTCACCTCGTCAGGTCGGCGGAAATCAGAATATCCGCTTTCTGTTCTAAAGGTCGTCACTTCGTAATTTCCTGATTCATGCAAGACAAGAATCGTACCGTGCGCAATTCCTACATCTACTGTTTTTGGGAAAATAGCTTTTACTTCGTCAGGAGTGGCAGAGGTGGCTATATCCACATCATTACTCAATCTTCCTGTTAGCGAATCGCGGACAGATCCTCCAACAAAATAGGCTTCATATCCAGCTTCTTCTATAGCAGCGATAACTGGAATCGCCTCTGTAAATAATTGATCCAAAGTTGATTGTCACCCCTACCGATTTAACAGTTTTCTGTAAATCGCTTCATATTGTTTAGTGATCGTATTGGAATGGAATTTCGTTTCGACTGCCATGATTCCAGCTCTGCTAAATTGATTGTGAAGCTGGCCATCTTGTAAAAGTAAAACCGCTTTCTCCGCAATCGCTTCAATATCACCTACATGACATATAAATCCAGTTTCTCCATCAACAATTACTTCAGGAATGCCACCTACATTCGTTCCGATGGCAGGAACACCACAAGCCATACCTTCAAGTAGAACAAGTCCAAAGCTCTCTTTTTCTGAAAGTAAAAGGTTGAGATCGCTGATTGAATACAATTCGTTAAGATTATCTTGCTTCCCAAGCAAGAGAACATCAGCATCTAGTCCCAAACGGTTAATCAATTTGGTGATTTCTGATATTTCAGGACCATCCCCTACAAGCATTAGCTTGGCGGAGATTTCTTTTCTAATTAGAGCAAATGCTTGAACAACATCCTTTACCCGTTTTACTGCCCTGAAATTGGACACATGGATGATTACTTTTTCGTAATCTCTTATTTCATATTCATGACGGAGATTAGAAGAATCCGTTTTACGGTACACTCGTTCATCAATAAAATTGTAAACTGTGCTTATTTCTTTATCTGGAGCTAGTAATTCGTTTGTTTGTAACGCTAATGAGTTCGATACAGCCGTTACTACATCCGATTTTTCAATTCCGAATTTAATTAGCTCCGTTAAGGACGGGTCATTCCCTAAAACGGTTATGTCTGTTCCATGCAATGTTGTGACAATCTTCACATCATGACACGCCATTTGTTTGGCAAGTATCGCACATACAGCATGAGGTATCGCATAATGGACGTGTAAAATATCTAATTTTTCTCGCGTAATGACTTCTGCCATCTTGCTTGCCAAAGCTAAATCATAAGGTGGATATTGAAAAACGGAATATGAATTCACTTCAACTTGATGATAATAAATATTGTGATACATTCTATTTAACCGGAAAGGAAGACTCGATGAAATGAAATGAATTTCATGGCCTTTCTCAGCAAGGAGTTTGCCAAGTTCAGTAGCTACGACTCCAGACCCACCGACTGTTGGGTAACATGTAATACCAATTTTCAACTTCATGTTATCCTCCTATTAGGTCTTGTGAAAGTAATAATGGTTTTTTCGAGAGAAATCCTTCCGCATACGTAACGCCTACTTCTTTTCCAAAGAGACGCTCTCTTGCCTCCACCGTTTCGATATACCCATTTACAAGCGGCGTGTCAATAGCGGTATCCGTCTGTTGGAATTGACTTGCATATGTCCGTAAACTCTCAAGCTTTGTATCCATCGTTTCCGTTACATCAACGACAAAATCGGGCTTATGAAAGCCATTAATCATATAAAAATAAAGAGAAGCAATCTTATGGGCAGTCTGACCTGATTCTTCCATATATTTTCTGATACCTGCTGAAAATGCAGCTTCCTCTACTAGTTGTGCACAATTGCCGTGGTCAGGATGACGGTCTTCTCGATAAGGCGCAAATACCAAACTTGGTCGATATTTGCGGATAATACTTGTAATTTCTTGTATGTATTCTTCTTTCAACTGTAAACCTCGATCTGGGAGGTCTAGCGAAATTCGCTTAACACCAAGGATTTTTGCTGCATTTTTCGCTTCTTGTTGACGTAACTCTACTGTCCCATTTGAAGACAATTCCGCTTTTGTTAAGTCGCAAATGACAATCTTTTTCCCTAGCTTTGCGAATTTAGCAAGCGTGGCTCCCATGCCAATTTCAACATCATCTGCATGGGCACCAAAAGCTAATATATCTATTTTCTTTTCCATTTTACTCACCTTTTGTTTTGTCTAGTTTTCTCCAGTCTAAATAGCCATGTTTTAGACCTCTAATAATTACTTCTGCAGTACCCATATTCGTTGCCAGTGGTACCTGATATACATCACAAAGTCTGATTAAGGCATTCACATCAGGTTCGTGTGGCTGAGAAGTTAGTGGATCACGAAAGAATAGAATCATATCCATTTCATTACGTGATACAAGTGCGCCAATTTCTTGATCGCCCCCAAGCGGTCCCGAGTTAAAGCAATGAACCGGAAGAGATACTTCCTGGTTAATTCTTCTACCAGTTGTACCAGTTGCAAACAATTCATGTTGCTCCAAAATGTCTCTATACGCCGTTGTAAATCGAATCATATCTTCTTTCTTATTATCATGGGCAATTAATGCAATTTTCATCGGTATTCTCCCCCTCTTTTATTCAATAATATTCTCTAAGCCATAAACAAGCACATCCAGTTTCATAACAGAATCCACTGCAAGCTTAACACCAGACATGAAGGATACGCGATCGAATGAGTCATGACGAATGGTCAGCATTTGACCTTTTTCGCCGAACATCACTTGTTGATGAGCAATCAACCCGGGTAAGCGTACGCTATGTACACGCATGCCATCTATATTCGCACCACGAGCCCCTTGCATCGTTTCCTTTTCTTCAGGGTGACCTTGTACTTTGGGTTCACGAACTGCTTTGATCATTTCCGCTGTTTTTACGCCTGTACCTGACGGGGCATCAAGCTTTTTGTCATGATGCATTTCAATAATTTCCACGTCTGAGAAATATTTAGCAGCCATTTGGGAAAATTTCATCATCAATACTGCACCTACCGCAAAGTTCGGAGCAATAATACAACCTAAGCCTTTTTCAGTTGTTAGGTCTTCCAATTCAGCTAAATCTTCTGTACTAAAACCAGTCGTCCCAACTACCGGACGAATCCCATGGTTTAAAGCAGCAACCGTATGCAACATCCCAACTTCAGGTGTAGTTAAATCGATTAATACATCCGCTTTGACTGAAGAAAAACATTTCTCAATATCTGAATATATCGGTGCATCGATTCCCTGGAACCCGTCAAGATTTCCTAAATTATCCCCATCATGTTTACGGTCAATGACTGCCACTAATTCAAAGCCCGCCGTTTCTAAAACAAGCTTGACTGCTTCACTTCCCATTCTTCCACGAGGTCCTGCCACAATGATTCGAGTTGTTTCCATAGCCTTTATTCTCCTTTTTTCTCTTCATCAATTTTTGTCCATCTGTCTTTGTCACGTGTTTTAAATTTATGCATGACAAGATCATGAGCTTTTGCTAAATCAATATTCAAAGAATTAGCAAAGCAAATGATGACAAATAGGAGATCTCCCAATTCTTCTTCAACTGTATTTTCCTTTTCAGTCGTTTTCTTAGGCTTTTCACCATAATAATGATTGACTTCTCGAGAAAGCTCGCCTAGTTCCTCGGTCATTCTCGCAAGCATGGCTAAAGGACTAAAATAGCCTTCCTTAAATTGACTTATGTATTGATCTACTTCATTTTGAAGATCTTGCATATTTTTTTTCTGTTCCATTCCCTCAACCTTTCTAACTAGTTTAGATTAATCTGTGCTATAAGTGGAGGCTAAAAAAGGACAAGAAACTGTAGTCAAAGAGGACAGTAGTGGAGCATATAACACGTTTTTGTCCTAAACATCAACTGTAGTTATGACCGCACAAGGAAAAAAATTTCTTTCTGCGGTGAATTTCCCTGAACTTTTTGTACGACCTCTATAGTGAATCTCTTCCCCATGTTAGCCAAAAATCACTTATATGACAAGATTTTCGTTTATCCCGCATTAACAGGCAGTAAGCCCCCTACTGGTTGGATTCCCACTTGATTTTCCATTGTTTGTAACTAGTATTAGAATTCGATATAATAAAGAACATTCTTGTTTACCCTGATTTCATAGACTTTAAGATGCCACCTAAGTGGGGTTCACTTTATCCCGGTTTAACAGACTGTATTAATTATCATCAAATATACTCTTGCGAAAGATTAAAATTGCTAGCTTTTGAAAAACAGCCTGTAAACCCCCGATTGGTGAGGTACAGCGAAACTTACCTTTGTGGTTTTCAAAAGGTAAGTTTGCGCCCACAGGAAGTGGGTCACACAGACGTTGTCGCAGGACGCGCTTAGTCTGTTAATTTCATTGAACCTTAGTTCGTAGTGTCTCTTTATCGAAGCGGTAGCTTGCGATTTAGCGACACTAGAATGAGACTAACCATTAGCGAAAGGTCACCGCTAATGGAAGTTTCACTTTATTATAATTGATATTGGAGGTCAAACGCTTGATATACGGTTTGAGATTTAAAAATATTTTGTTCATTTTATTTGGCGCAGCTATTTTTGGTTTTGGTCTTGTACACTTTAATATGCAAAACCACTTAGCAGAAGGCGGTTTCACTGGCCTTACCTTGATTATATATCAATTAGCTGGAATTAACCCAGCTTATACGAACCTTATTCTAAATATTCCTTTATTTTTCATCGGCTGGAAGTTCCTTGGTCGAACCACGTTTCTATATACCATTATCGGGACAGTTGGCGTTTCCTTTTGGCTTTGGATTTTTGAACGAAATGAAATTAAATTAACTCTCGGAAATGACTTAATGCTTGTTGCTTTATTTGCAGGGGTTTTTATCGGTGTAGGACTCGGTATCATCTTTCGTTATGGAGGTACAACTGGAGGCGTTGATATTATCGCAAGGCTTGCCAATCGATATTGGGGGCATAATATGGGTAGAACGATGTTTTTATTTGATGCGGTCGTTATCTTAATTTCCATTATTACCTATCTTGAATATCGTGAAGCAATGTACACGCTCGTTGCAGTCTTTATCGCTGCTCGCGTTATTGACTTCATGCAGGAAGGCGCATATTCTGCGCGTGGCGCGATGATCATTAGTCGCAATAACGAAGCAATTGCAAAAAAAATTATGAAGGAAATGGAACGGGGAATTACCGTTCTAAAGGGGTATGGTTCATTTACAAAGGAAGATCGGGAAGTGCTATACTGTGTCGTTGGAAAAACGGAAATTGTCCGTTTAAAGAACATTATCACTTCTGTAGATCCACATGCTTTCGTATCTGTCAGTGAAGTTCACGATGTACTTGGAGAAGGGTTTACATTAGATGAGAATAAAAATCCAATCGAACGGTAAATATACCCACTGATCCACTCGCCGATATCAAAATTTCCAATCCAAATTTAACAGTAGTCATTCTATGGATGAAGGTGGTGCATCTGTAAAACTCTCTAAAAATATGTCCTCACTTCAAAATCAGTATTTTCATCCAATCATTCATTAACTTAATCATCAAGTGGAACCATACTACAATGGGTAAGAAGCTTTCGGCGGATTCAGACAGACTAATTAAGTGATCCACAAAAATAATTGCGCATAATTACGCTTAACAATGAAAAAAAGCAGATCCTAAGGAGCTGCTTTTTTTCTAATCGTCACTTCTAGTCATACCCGTGTATATTAAAACTAAACGGAGTAATTCAAGTACAGCTACAAGGGCTGCCGCAACATATGTTAATGCTGCTGCGTTCAATACTTTTTTCGTCTCACGCTCTTCATCGTTACGAATAACACCTAGAGTAACCACCTGGTTCATTGCACGAGATGAAGCATTAAATTCTACCGGGAGCGTCACAAGTTGGAATACAACAGCTGCCGCCATGAAAATAATGCCAAGTAAGACAAAATTACTCATATGGGCTATCATACCGATAATGATCAAGATCCATGAAAAATTCGAACCAATATTGGCCACTGGTACTAATGTGTGACGTAAACGAAGCGGTGAGTAATTCTGTTGATCCTGAATAGCATGACCTACCTCATGGGCCGCAATGGCAACTCCTGCCACAGAATGACCGTGATAATTATCTGAGGATAAGCGAACTGTTTTAGATCGTGGATCATAGTGATCACTAAGAACCCCTCGAGTTTCTTCTACCGTAACATGATACAAACCATTTGAATCTAGAATTCTTCTTGCCGCCTCTGCACCCGACATTCTTGATGAAGCAGGCACTTTAGAATATTTTTTGTAGGCGCTTTTCACTTTCATTTGAGCGAATAGCGGGACTAAGATGATAATCGCAAAGTAAAGTAAAAACATTGTTTCCTCCTAAAAGAATGATTATTTCAATTGTAAAAGTAGCGATCATCTCTGTCAAACATTGTGATCTTTCCGTGACTTTTCTGCCTTCACATTGCCTTTGTATTTTCTCCAGCCTACATAAGATAATGTCAGGATAATAATGCTTCCTGTTGAAATAATTACCCACCATAATGATGGATCTGCTTCATCCTCATGGGGCTCATCAAATATAGACTTTAAATCCTGTTCCAATGCATCCCATTCCTGTTCGTTTGACTCCATCATTAACATAACCGGACGATATTGATCCATATAAGTTACACGAGCATCAAGCTGTTGAAGCTTCTCAGATGACACTGAAACTTTTAAACTTGGATATATGAGATTGTACTGTGATAACAAATCATTCAACCCATCATTGAATCCTTCTGAATCCCCTGCTTTAACTGCTTCTTTTGCTTCATTAAAGGCTTCCATGATTGGATCTTCTAAAGCCATCCACAATGGCTGGTTATTCGAATTGACGGCATCCAGTACTAATCGAAACTTCGTCACAGCATTTATTTTTTCAGAATCTGTTTTTTCTAAGGTTTGAACGACTTCCAGTGCATCATCATAAGCAGCAGTAACAACTCTTAATTCAGCCATGCTAAAAAGCTCTTTTTCTTTTGATGAAAGCAGATAACGTGCTGAAAATTTTTGAAGAATCTTCTCTGTTTCTTTATATCGTTTCATTTCTACAAGTCTTAGTGCTTCGTCGGAGATGGAATCCAACTGCCCCATACTTTCAGTAGGCTCAGCACGAACTTGATAAAAAGAAACGGTGATTACTAGCAGCAGTGCAAGCACCAGGATTTTTTTCACCATACTCCTTGTCCCTCCTTATTTCTCTATTAATCAATATGAGAATGGAAGATGGAGTAGACCACCGTTTCACAAAAATTTCAAAGGGATAATGTAAATCTTTTTTCTCTATACCCAAAATAGTAGGCAATAAATATCGAAAGCAAGCTGAGCCAAAATGTAAAATAGCCTATTTCATTCATATGTACAAGTAAATCTCGATAAACCGGCATCATATCAAAAACATAATCAATCACGTCATTATGTAAAGTCCAAATTCCTGCGACAATAAAATGCCATGGCTTAATTCGATAAAATGGTGAATACAAGATTCCTTGAATCGCCATTCCTAAGTGAGAAGCTATCAGCATATATCCTTGCCAAGCAAGTTCTCCTGTCGTATATAATGTCAATACATTCATCACCACTGCCCACATTCCATATTTAAAAAGGGTCATGATCGCAAGTGCTTCCATTAGTCCCCAACTCTTTTTCAATAGAAAGGCAAGTAAAACAAATACAAAAAACAAAGATGCAGTTGGGCTATCCGGAACGAATGGGAGAAAAATGGTAGGAGTAACAGCAAGTTGGCTTCCATACCAAATGTAACCATACAATGTTCCGAATATATTAATCACTAGCAACATCATGATAAACTTCTTATTTGCAAGAATCGGATAGATCAGATTCATATATATACCTCTTTCTTTCAAGTTATTCATGTAAATGAAATGACAAAAAAGAGGATGTCCCAAAGGGTCTGACCCTTACTTATGGGATATCCTCTTCCTTCACACATTATTTCGCTGATAAATTCACAAGAAAATCAGCAAGAGCTTCTAGTTCTTCATCAGAACCTTTAAAAATACCAGCAGGCATTCCACCAGTACCATTTTTGGCAATGTCTTTAATCTCATCAGCAGTATGCCCAGTATCGATAAGAGCTGGACCAGCTCCCCCTGTCAATTCAGCACCATGGCAAGAAAGACAAGTATTTGCTTCAAGGGCTTTGTAGCCATCAGCCTCTTTATCAATCGCTACCCCTTCAACAATCTTCCCTTGTGTAGCTGCTTTATCCCAGTCATGGTAATAAACAGATTGCCAAGTCAAGAACACAACCCCTGCGATAGCTAATAGCATAAAGCCAGTTGCGAATGGACGTTTCGTAGGACGGCGTTCTGGACCACGATCAAGAAACGGCGCAAGTAACAATCCCCCAAATGCAAGTGTAGGAATAATTATTGAACCTACAATATTAAATGGACCTGAAGCATACGTATACTTCAGTAACTGGTAAAGAAATAAGAAATACCAGTCAGGAAGTGGAATATATGCAGTATCTGTCGGGTCGGCAATTCTTTCAAGCGGCGACGGGTGCGCTGCCGTTAAGCAAAGAAAACCAACAAGGAATACGGCTCCAACCAACCATTCTTTCAATAAGAAATTCGGCCAAAATGCTTCAGTTTTACCTGGGTATTCCGAATAGTCTTTCGGAATAAACGGTTTACTATTCGCTGAGATTCGAGAATCACCTACGAATTTCATACCTTTTCCACGATGCATTGAACAATCCCCCTCCTTTATGAAAAGGTTATTATTTAGGTTATTGAATAAAAATATTTCTATGTCCTGTAAATGCAGTCTACGCATTTGAGCCGGAAGCTTGTCCAGTTGTACAAACTAGATTTCTAAAGCGCTTCTGGGTTTCTTACAACGGTCCTGAAATTCCTTGTTTTCTGATCATTATAAAGTGAGCTGCGATTAACCCTAATAGTGCAGCTGGTAAGAAGAAGACATGTATCGCAAAGAAACGAGTTAACGTCTGTGCTCCAACAATCGTCGGATCTCCAGCAATTAATGTTTTAATAGCTGGACCAATCAATGGAACAGAGTCAGCGATTGTTAATGTAACTTTTGTAGCAAAAACCGCTTTCATATCCCATGGTAATAAATAACCTGTCAAACCTAAAGCTAACATGACAAAGAAAATTAGTACTCCAACAACCCAGTTAAGCTCACGCGGTTTTTTATAAGCTCCCTGAAAGAAAACCCGAAGAGTATGTAAGAACATCATCACAATAACTAGACTTGCTCCCCAGTGATGCATACCTCGTACAATTTGTCCAAATGCCACTTCGTTTTGTAAGTAGTAAACAGACTCCCATGCATTCACGATATCAGGTACATAATACATGGTTAAGAACATACCTGAAAGAATTTGGATGACTGTAATGAAGAAGGTTAAGCCCCCAAAACAATAAACAAATGCTGAAAAATGGTGTGCAGGGTTTACGTGTTCAGGAACCTCATGGTCAGCAATATCCCGCCATATGGGCGCAATGTCTAAACGTTCGTCAACCCAATCATAAATCTTGTTTAACAATGATTACGCCCCCTCATGCGGTTTTAGTAACCCTAAATAAAGAATTCCGTCTTTTTCTTGCGTTTCATAAACATCTAGCGGTTTGATCGGTGGAGTTCCTGGTACGTTTACCCCATTTTTTGTGTATCTACCATTGTGGCAAGGGCAGAAAAATTGTTCTGGATGTTCTTTGTCTGTATTCCAAGCAACAGTACATCCTAAGTGCTTACACACAGGTGATAGAGCAACGATTTTACCATCATCTGCTTTATATACCCATGCCGTATTCGTCACTTGGGACTCGTACCAACCATCGATTTGATCAAATGTGTAATCAACTCGGATTGGTTCCGCTGTCAATTCCGAAACTTTCTGACTCGTTGGGATAAATCCTCCTGATGCACTTGCTTTCAACACTGGATCAACCGCGAATCGAACCATTGGCATTAATATTCCTGCAGCCATGAAACCGCCTACACCTGTAAGAGTGTAATTAAGGAACTGACGTCGTGAAACATTACGCTTACTCATGCTTTTCCCCCCCTCTATTACTATTCTGAACCAATTAACCAATAAATAGCAACACTATAAAACTAGGACATTACAATGATATCTCAATATTCCGTCAAGGTCAATATATGTCGGTCCTAAATGATGGCAATATTGTGGTATATTGCCTGTGTATCCAATGCTATTTATTCCAGCTTTGCGTAAGCATATCGAGCATTTGATGCACTTGGTCGTTCATCATCTGCCTTGCTTGTCCTTCTTCTAAATGTTCAAGCCTAATAGAAGGAATCCATAGGAGTGAACCTGGAAGCTCATCTTCATATCTTTTCCACTCACTGTCAGATGTAATCCAAAAAACGTGCTTGAAATCAGTTTCCGCCAATTTTATTTTCCATATTTCTATGAGATCTGCTTTGTCCTGACCTTCTGACCAGTACGTTAACTCCGGCATTAACAGGAGTCTTCCTTTTAATTGCTTCTCGACTTCCATCGTTAATATTCCCATAAATTCATGCATGGACGAAAAATGTTTCATCTGTACTCCGAATGAAATCGGATTCATTGGAATGATTAGACTATCCACATATTCCTTCGACTCTTGATACAACCCAACTTCCTTATAATTCCACTTCAATTTACTCACTCCTTGCAGTTATCAATCATCTCCTAACATTTTATCATGATTAAGTCTTGTTTCATATATCATTACCAGTAATCCTTCATTTTAACAAAATATTCATTAATTAGTATCAGATACAAATTTGGCTTAATAACACCTAATTCTATTTGTACAAATTAAACTATTATCATGTTTAGTAGATGGCGCGATCGAAATCTCATTTGAACTAGATTTAAAATCTGTAAAGTTATTTGTAGCGTTTTCGCAGAAATTAAAAAATATAGTTGTCTCATAAAAAAAGGACCAGACGCCACAGCTACTATACCTCGTCTATATGCGTGTATATGACGCAATAAACGGTGTATAGAGTGTGAGGTCTGATCCTTAGACAACCTTTTTCGTTTTAATTGAAGGCTATGTTATCCATAATTGATAATGATTTTAAACTAATTGGTGCAATACCGTGATTTCACACGTCTCCCCGTTAGGTAGCAAATCAACATCACGATAAACATAACTTAATTGAAACATCGCTTTACAGCTTATTCAGTTCTTTTGTTAATGAATAAAAAGTTTCTTTATCATTCAGGTCAAGTGCATTATCGATCGCTTTTAATATCCGCTCTTTCTGGAATGTCGCCAACGAATTTTCTAGAAACTTCTCTGCCATAAGCTTATCTCTCTCATTACTCCCTGTGCTTTTTGGCATAAATGGATTTTCTTCTAA
This sequence comes from Peribacillus sp. NPDC096379, assembly GCF_044762875.1. NCBI lineage: Bacteria > Bacillati > Bacillota > Bacilli > Caryophanales > Bacillaceae > Peribacillus > Peribacillus sp. NPDC096379. The sequence continues at coordinate 1,320,596 of NZ_JBIWFD010000001.1, read as the reverse complement.
AACCGCGGCATAGTGGTAGGATGAGTAGGCCGATTTAAAATTTAATTGGATATAGATGTCTTCATCCCGATTAAGGCGGATATCATGAAACGACTTCTCTGCGTCAGTTGTCATGATATTGGATTTATAAAACCGGAAAGGTGCCTCTTCCACACAATGCGTTGACATAATCAAGCCTCGTGGGCAGTATTGAGCACTTTCCACAAAATGAACCTTTTTCATTAACTGATCATGGCTCATTAAATAATTCAAAATCCATACACATTCCCTGCGCTTCAACTGATAATGATTTAAAAACCAGCGAATAAAGTCTTTCTTTTCGTTAACAGATACAGGGGCTGCCACCATGAGTTCCCTCCTCTGTACAGATATTGTATCAATCAGCATCCTTTACCCTTTTTTATTCTTCAGCTAATCGATCCAAAATCAGCACATATTCATCATTTGCCGGATCCAGTTCGAGAAGCTTATTAAATATTTCTCTAGAGGTAGCTAGTACTCCTTCTTCAATTAAAAAGAATCCGTAATCTTCTAAAAAATCTTGATTATTCGCAAAAAATGCATAAGCCTTTTGGAAGCTTACTAATGCTTCTTTGTAACGCTCGCTTTTTTGTAGGCTCACAGCAAGCATCCATTCAAATTGCGGATCATCTTCCCCATATTTCCTAACACTTTCAATCGTTTCAATGATCTCCTCATACTTTTCTTCATGCATGAACAACTTAAGTAATGTCAGCGTAGCCTCCAAATAGCCCGGATCAATGGCAAGAGATTCTCTGAAAAACAATTCTGCCTCATTAGTCAGACCCTTTTTCAAAGCAATTTTACCCCCAAAAAGATTCAACTCTTTGTTGAATTCATCCTTGTGAATCCCCTCCCTTACCGTTTCTAGAGCTTCATCCAGACGCTCTAGACTTTCATAAGACTTCGCAAGATACAAATAAAGGGAATGATACTCTGGATCTAACTCCTTGAGCTCGGTAAACCTTTGAATCGCTGTTTCAAACATGGCTGCTTGGTAAGCCGTTAATGCATATTCAAATAATGTGTTGATTTCGAGTTTGTCTTCCAATGCCTTTTCAAAAAAAGGAATGGCTTCTTCAAACTCACCCAAATTACTTAAGGTCTGCGCTAATCGCTGGTTAATACTTACACCGCCAATTTCTTTTTGCTGCTTAAGTACCTCTTTATAATTCGCAACAGCAGCATGATCCTTCCCTTGCTGGTAATACAGTTCCGCTAACGCAAAGTCAATCAATGGTTCGTTTGGTAGCAATTCCTTTGCTTGTTTAAGCTTTCGCTCACTGACCTCATCCATTCCCTGCATTTGATATAAATCCGCTAAAAGGAGCAGAGCGCTTGGATACATGTCATCCGACATGCTAATTTTTTCAAGCAACAGGAATGCCTCATCTTCTTGGTCCAGATCAACGAGAATTTCAGCAAGTGTGACGATTAGCTCTCCTTCATTAGGGAAGAGCTTAAGTAAATGTTCGTATAAATCCTTTGCTTGCTCCATAAATCCCAGCTGTAATAATTCTTCAGCTAAAAGGAGCATCTCTTCAATTGCTTCAGATGATTTTATTCGATTTATATGTAGAAATGCTTCTTCTAATTCGCCTTTTTTTAGATTGCTGAGCACTTTTTCAATTGTGTTCATTATAAAAACCTTCCTCCTGCATACAATTTCTTCATATTAAAAATCCAGGAATTCTGATTTTTATTTCAGATCCTTTTTTATCGGAAAAGGATAGTGTTGACCCTGCCCTCACAACCTCCCCATTTAACACGGTGACAACCAGTTTATCATATTCCGCTTCTGAAATTCCATTGAAGTCACTTGTATCGTACGAAGAATAAAATAAGTTATAGCTTAATTCTCCATTATTACGCAAATATCCTTTTATCGGATACAAACCAATTTTTTTTAATGTTGGAACAGAGGTAGGAGCACCTTCAATAAGGGACTCTTTACTATGTGAAAGTTTGGCATCAGTCATAATCTTATTCCAAATTGTCTTCCCTTGTCATTTGCAGTTTCTTGTCTGAATATAGGGATAAAAATCGAATTATATGGAAAGGAAAATTGGCGAATCCAGCTCCATGGAAGCCGTTTTAATTCATCTAAATCCGTAATTTCCACAAATACAGCGGGGATACGTTCTTTAATACAGCGTTGCATGAGCTTTGGGGAGATCGTATTTTGGGCAACTTTAATCGCAAGTAGATAATCAAGTGGTGATTCTTTCAAACGTTTTCGTATTTCTTCTAGACAGGGAATGAGGAGATATACGTAAGCAACTTTTACAGGAATTAAGATCATCCCAACACCTTTTAACACATGCTGTTCATACAGTGACTGGGAGGTAGGTAGTTTCGATTCATTTAAGACTGTCGTTGTAACAGGACTCATAATAAAGTTTTCCAGATTTTGTTTCATCATTTTCAGTTGATTGACAAGGTTGTGAATAGAATCCACTTGATCATCTTTCACTACAATGGACTTCTTTGACGTCTTGCCATACCATTACTTTATCAATGATATAATTCGACATAGAACTCCTCCCTAGCCTTGTCTTATGACCAGCTTATGAAAAGGAACCAAGAGATATGTTCATTTATAAAAAAACATCCTTTGGCATCTGATCCCAAGCCAACGATAAAAAAGGTTCAGGTTCTTAATTTGTATCGCCTTATAACGGTGGCGGTGCCGAGCTGATTTTGCGAAGTCCCGCCCCTTTTCCACAGAAAATGATGATTCAACCTAATTTAAGACCTTCCCCATTCGAAAGGATAATTTGGTTGAATCATCACAATTATCTTATTTTATTAATGTTGTCAAATGGTCAAAAAACTGAGGATATGAAACTTCTATCGCCTTTGAATCAGTGAGGATTATTTCATCACTCGCAACTAATCCTGCAATTGCTAGCATCATACCAATGCGGTGGTCTCCATGACTTGAAACTTCACCACCATGTAGTGGCGAACCTCCTGTAATGACTAAGCCGTCTTCAGTTGGATTGATTTTAGCTCCTAGACGTGTTAGCTCATCTGCAACTGTATCAATCCGGTTTGTTTCTTTCACTTTCAATTCTGCTGCATCCTTAATGATGGTCGTTCCTTCTGCTCTAACAGCTAACAGAGCGATAACAGGAATTTCATCGATTAAACGTGGGATTAAATCTCCTTCAATCGTAATGGCATGAAGTTTGGAGGAACGTACTGTGATATGACCGTACGGCTCGCCTTTTTCATGGACTGGTTCAATCTCGATATCTGCACCCATTCGTTCTAGCACGTCAATAATTCCGGTACGGGTAGGATTTAAGCCTACGTTTAATAGCTTAACTTCACTATTAGGTGTAATCGCAGCAGCCACCATGAAAAAGGCTGCTGAAGATATATCTCCAGGAACATACACGGAAGTGCCTTGAAAACTTTGGCCACCTTCAACACTAATTTCATTTCCCTTTCTTTCTACTTTCCCGCCAAATTGGACAATCATTCGCTCAGTATGGTCACGTGTTTTTTCAGGTTCAACAATAGTTGTCGTACCTTTAGCTTGAAGACCAGCTAAGATGATCGCAGACTTCACCTGTGCGCTTGCTACGGGAAGCTCATACCGAATTCCTTTAAGTTCAGTTCCATTAACCGAAAGTGGTGTAAATTCACCGTTATTCCGACCTTCAATATCCGCTCCCATTTGCTTCAAAGGATTCACCACTCGTGTCATTGGACGTTTCCCAATTGAATCATCGCCAATCAACTCCGCCTGAAAAGCCTGACCTGCCAAGATTCCGAGCATAAGCCGAATCGTTGTACCAGAATTACCTACATCAAGAACTTCACTTGGTGCTTTTAACCCTGAAAAACCCTTACCGATTACTTCGACACGGTCGCCATTCTGCTGAATGCTGACACCTAATTTAGAAAAGCAATCGATCGTACTTATACAATCCGCTCCTGGAAGAAAGTTTTCAATTTTGGTAACTCCTTCCGCTAAAGCACCAAACATGATCGAACGATGTGAAATGGATTTATCCCCTGGTATAGATAAAGTTCCTTTTAGTGATGCAATGTTTGTTTGTAATGTTTGTGTCGCCATCTACTGATCTCCTTTATAATTATTCCGACATTATACGAGAATGGTATCGAAACTTGTATATTTTTTTATACATGCAGCGGCTTTTGTCCGATCTACATCTGTTTGAAAGCTAACAACTAAGACTCCAAATATATCTTCTCTTGTCTCGACAATTCGAATATTGGTAATGCTTATCTCTTCTTTGGCAAAATATCCCGTAATTTCCGAAATCACACCAGGATAATCCGGAACATCAATATATAAATCGTAATAAGCAGGTATCGCTCCTTTTCCATGGACAGGAAGATCATCACGAAACTCTTTGGCTTCCTGAAAAAAACGATAAATACCGTCACGATCCTCAGACGTGATCAAATCTTTCACTTGAACCATTTCTTCGATCCAGTTATCCATTAATTCAACTAATACTGATTTATTATGAATCAGAATATCCCGCCACATTTCTGGACTGCTTGACGCGATTCTTGTGATATCCCGGAATCCCCCTGCTGCCAAACGCGAGACGAGCGGATTTTTAATACTGTAATGTTCTGCTTGTTTGACGAGCCCTGAAGCAATAATATGTGGAAAATGGCTGATGACACCCGTTAATAAATCATGATTATCCGGTGTTACGAGTAAGAAGTTAGCTTTTGTTCCTTTTAACCATGCTTTAAGTCTATCGATGTCTGAATTAAGAGTTCCCTCTGCTGGGGTTAATAAATAAAAAGCATTCTCGAATAATTGAAGCTTAGCAGCACCAGCACCACTTTTATGGGAGCCTGCCATTGGATGTCCTCCAATGAACGTAATTCCTTTATCTAGTAAGCTTGCTGCCGCTCTTGCAACTGAACCTTTTGTGCTACTAGCATCTGTCACGATGCAGTCCTTTTTTAAGTTCATATTTGCCAACTCATTGATAATTCGCTCTGTTTCATTGACTGGTACAGCTAGAATAATAAGGTCTGCTTCTTGTACACCCCATTCAATTGATGGAGTCATTTCATCAATAATTCCAAGAATTTTTGCCAAATGAGCGTTGTTATCATCCCGGTCAAACCCTACAATGTTTACCTCCGGATGTTCATGTTTAATCGCCATCGAAAGCGATCCACCTATTAAACCAAGACCAATTACACATACATTTCCGTTCATTCATGCCACCTGCTTCATTCTTTAAAATCCTAACGATCCATTCTAAAAGCATCTTTTAAAAAGGGTGAGCCACTTACCATCATTTTCGTTATGGCACAGCGCCCACCTTTATAATCATTCATTTCAATGGTTCTCTTAATTATTCTTGCTGAGAACGGCTGCTTGTTGTGCCGTGAATTCTTTTAGAACAGCAATCATTCCTTCATTCTGTTCCTTAGTGCCGACTGTAATTCTTAGGCTAGTAGGGAAGCCAAGGAATTTACCAGAACGCACGATATAACCACGCTCTAATAAATGTTGAAATAGTTGATCAGCGTCTACTTTAAAATCAATCAAAATAAAGTTCGTTTGTGACGGGTAATAAAATAAGTTTTCAGATTCACAAAAACTAACATATTGGGCAAGTCCCTGTCGATTTTCAATACTACAATGCGCAATAAAGTCTTGATCAGAAATAGCGGCAATAGCAGCTGCTTGACCTAGTGTGTTTGCGTTAAATGGCTGTCTTGCAGGATCCAGCTTTTGAATCACTTCTTCATCCGCTATTCCGTAGCCAATCCTCATACTCGCTAAACCATACGCCTTTGAAAAAGTACGTAAAACGATTAAGTTTTTGTATGTAGTAGGCCATGAATTCGTCTGCGGATAATCTTCTGCCACAACATACTCTGCATATGCTTCATCGAGGACAACGAGAACATCTTCTGGAACTTTCTCAAGAAATTCACGAAGCTGCTTTTCACCGATATATGTACCAGTCGGGTTATTAGGTGTACACACCCATACGACTGCTGTATTTTCGTCAATAGCATTTAGCATTCCTTCTAAATCATGATCCCCATCAATTAATGGAATTTCGCGAATTTCAGCATGTTCCAAAATGGCGTTATGCTTGTATTGGGAAAAAGTAGGTGTCGCCATAACTGTATTCTTTCCTTCACTTAACAAACTCCGAGAAATGATTTGAATATTTTCATCTGAACCATTCCCAAAAATAAGCTGTGTTTCCTTCACACCTGTGTGTTTAGCCACCGCTTCTCGAAGTGTAGTCGCATAACCATCCGGATATATCGCTAATGAAGAAGCGAATTCTGATAGGACTTGTTTTACTTGTTCTGAACAGCCAAATGGATTTTCGTTGGAAGCAAGCTTCACAATTTCATCCAGACCATACTCTCTTCTTACCGCATCCGTTGATTTTCCTGGTTGATACGGTTTTAATGATAATACTGATTGATTCCACTTCATTTTCTTACACCTCATTTTTTTATATAGAAATTCTTAGTCTTCTATTATTTTAATTCTTTAGATCTGGTCGTAATGCAACTGCTTCACCATGGTATACATGTTGAATTTCTTGCTGCGTTTTATCAGTATTAAGATGCAACATGATTCTAATACAGAAAGGAAGCGATCCTTTAACTGGTATTTCCTGCATGCAAACAACCGGAACATATTTCCATCCTTCGATATTTCTAAGTGCTTTTGACGGAAAAATTGATTGCAATTCTTCAGTAACTGAAACGAAAACCGATGCTACCTTTTCAGGATGAATCTCATTTTCCTGAATCATTTCAACTAGAAGTGTTTCTACCGCTTGTATAATTTCTTGTTCTTCATCGTGCAGAACTGTGGTAGCTCCCCTAACTCCTCTTATCATTGTCATTCACTCTCCGGCCTTTTATATTTCTTTTATTAATTTTAGAATATCACTTCTAACTGATTCAGAATGATCTCATCATTGATTTCTGCTAATATTGGAGATCCTATCTCGTTCAGCAAAACAAATGTAATCGTATCGGAAATTGTTTTTTTATCTTTTTTCATTTTCTGGATTAATGATGTGTGATCAAGTTGCTTCGGAATATTGATAGAGTATCCTAATGATTGCACCCACTCCATAAATTCCACTAAATCAAAATTTAACCCTTCTTTGTATTGACTTAGTTTCAATGCGTACACACAGCCAATTAAAACAGCTTCACCATGCGTGAAATTGCCGTAGCCCATTAATCCTTCCACAGCATGACCTAATGTATGCCCGAAATTCAAATAAGCACGCACTCCATTTTCCTTCTCATCTTCTTTGACAATCGAAGCTTTAATTTCAATACCTCTTTTGATCATGTAAAGATATTGTTCATCTGTGATGGCTTGTAAATCTTGAATTTCTGTAAGAAGCCATTTATAAAAATCCGGATCTTGAATAAGCGCATGTTTAATGACCTCAGCGAAACCTGATCGTAGTTCTTTTATCGGTAACGTATGTAAAAAAGATAACTCATAGAAAACCGCTTCCGGCTGATGAAAAGCGCCAATCATATTTTTTCCTTCTGGATGATTGATCGCAACTTTCCCACCCACTGCACTATCATGAGCAAGCAATGTCGTAGGCAGCTGAATAAATGGGATCCCTCTCATAAATGTCGCTGCAACGAATCCAGCAACATCGCCGACAGCTCCACCACCCAAAGCCAGAATCATCGATTTTCTGTTTAACCCACTCGCAAGGGCAAAGCTTTGACATTGATAAAACACATCAAATGTTTTTGCATGTTCCCCTTCTGGAAGTATATATTCCAATACTTGTTTTCCTGTTTTTTCTGCCAATTCTTTCACTGTACGTAAATGAATGCTCGCTACCTTTTCATCACTAATAATCAATATTTTCGTAATATCCGAATGATTTTTTTCTAAAAATAACGGAAGTTGCTCCATTACATGATTTCCTAAAAAAACAGGGTACTCTTTGGAAGGTGTTTTAATGTCGATTGATTCCATCGCTTAAAACTCCTTTACTTCTTGACGGTATTGCTCGATATATTCGGATAATTGACTATATCGGTCAGATGGGAACTGTTCAACGATTGCACATGCTAATTCCCATGCTATTGCTGCTTCTGCAACTACTGCTGCTGCTGGAACTGCACAGCTGTCAGAACGCTCCACGCTTGCTGCAAACTCTTCCTTCGTATCAATGTCAACACTTTTTAATGGTTTATATAATGTTGGAATTGGTTTCATGACACCACGTACAACAATCGGCATGCCCGTTGTCATTCCACCTTCAAAACCGCCTAAACGATTTGTTTTTCTATAATAACCTTGTTCCGCATCCCATGCGATCTCGTCATGAACCTGACTGCCAAATAAATGAGCTGCTTCAAAGCCAATTCCAATTTCTGCACCTTTAAACGCATTAATACTTACAATTGCTCCAGCTAGTTTAGCATCCAATTTACGATCGTAATGTACGTAGCTGCCAACTCCCACCGGCATTCCTTCGACAATTACTTCGACAACTCCACCGATAGAATCGCCATTTTTCTTCGCTTGATCAATAGCATCCATCATGCTCTGTTCCACTTCTTTATCCAAACAGCGAACAGGGGAATCTTCCGAGATTTGCTGTAATTCTTTAATCGAAGAATACGGAGTCGGATTTGCTTTGATTCCGCCAATTTCAATCACATGTGATGCAATTTCAATCCCTAGCAAAGAAAGGAGTTTTTTGGCAACTGCTCCCGCAGCCACTCTGACTGTCGTTTCCCTTGCTGACGATCGCTCGAGTACATTTCGTAAATCTCTGTGACCATATTTAATCCCACCATTTAAATCTGCATGTCCTGGTCGTGGTCTTGTGATTTTTCGTTTGACCTCTTCCGCTTCTTCAGCAGAGATGGGTTCGCTACCCATAATTTTTGTCCAATGCTTCCAATCATTATTTTCAACAACAAGAGCCACTGGAGAGCCAAGCGTATAGCCATGTCTGATTCCAGATGCGATAAATGCTTCATCTTTCTCAATTTGCATCCTTCTTCCGCGACCATGCCCTTTTTGTCGACGCGCTAGCTCATTATTAATATCTTCGGCTGTAATCGGCATTCCTGCTGGAAGTCCTTCAATAATTGTCGTTAACTGTGGACCATGCGATTCGCCTGCTGTTAAATATCTCATTTTCTCTGCCCCCATTTAAACCGTTAAAGGATTTTGATTTAAGTAACAATATACCACAATTTTATGAAAAATGGGAATTTGAATTCAAGAAAAACACTACTGTTTTATCCAAATTAACGATTCATCCATCTTTTTTCAGGAAAAATCAAATAATTATATGAAATGTATCGTCTAAACAAAAAGAGATTATCTAACAAAACGGAAGATTCCGCTACTGCTAAATAACTCTCTTAGCTGTCACTTTTGTAGACTTAGATTTTTGTGTGAAGGACATCGGGACGGGCTTCGCGACTTACTCATCTAGCTAATCTACTTAGCCAGTATACTTATGTGACCTTAGTAAGTATACGTAAATCTAGCTCCACACCGCCACCTTCATAAAGTGATCCTATTTTTAGCCCTGAACCTTTTCAATGTTTTAGTTTTAGAGTAGTCGCTCATGGAAGTTTTTTATAAAAAAAAGTTTCTTCCGTCTCAAAGCCATATTGGTTGGGGTTGAAAATCTGTTCGGTACTTCCAACGAAAAACACACCGTCGTTTTTTAAAGCTTGACTGAATTTTGTATAGAGGAGGTGCTTAGCCTCTTCAGTAAAATAAATTAACACGTTTCGACAAACAATTAAATCATAGTTTGAGTCAAATCTTTCAGATAATAAATTTTGTTTTTTAAATGTAACAGTTCTCTTAATTTCATCCGCTATATGATAAAAGTTTCCTTCTTTTATGAAAAATTTCTTTTTCACCTCAAGCGGCACTTCATTTAATGACCTTTCCGGGTACACACCAAGCTTTGCTCTTGCAATAACGTTTTCATCAATATCCGTCGCATGTACTTCTATCTGCTGCAACGGAAGAAAGGATGCAAGCACCATAGCAATCGTATACGGTTCTTCCCCAGTCGAACAAGCAGCACTCCAAATTTTCAACTTTCGTTTAGATAAAAGCAGCCGAGGTAAAATTTTCTCTGCTAACACTTCCCAACGCTTTGCATTTCGAAAAAATTCTGACACATTAATCGTCATCCGATCAAGAAATTCTTCTCGTTGCTTTGTGTCTTGTTGTATTGCTTGAAAATAAGCATCGAATGATCGATATCCTTTTTTTTCATAGAGGGAAGTCAAACGCCGTTTCATTTGCGCTTCTTTATATAATGATAAATCTATGCCAGTTAATTTTTTTATCTTCAAAGTAAATTGTTCATACTCTTGTACCATTTTAACGACTCCCCGCACTATTTGCATATTTTATTTATACAATCTATTATTCTTATCGGAAGAGAGTGGTACTTTTCAACCTGATTCCGAAAAATTAAAGCGTTACTTTCATCCTTTTTTCCTTCCCTCCACTTATTTATTCTTAACTTATCACTCTCCGTTCAAGCGGGGCTATATAATTTATTAAATCAATAGCAAAAAGCCTGGATGAAGAGCAAATTCACTCATCATCCAGGCTTTTTAAGTCAGGATATTGCAAAGAATTAATAAACCCACTCATTGATTAGTTTTTTGCTAGCAACCAATTCTTCTTCTTTGAAGAAGTATGCCACTTCACGCTCTGCGCTGGCAAGTGAGTCGGAACCATGAATAATGTTCTTTTCGACCGTCATAGCGAAATCGCCGCGAATTGTGGCAACTGCTGCGTCTTTAGGGTTTGTCTTGCCCATCATTTGACGTGCTGCTGCAATTACGTTTTCACCTTCCCAAACCATTGCAAATACAGGACCTGAAGTGATGAAATCTACTAACTCGCCAAAAAAAGGACGTTCTTTATGTTCAGCATAATGCTGTTCGGCAAGTTCTTGTGAGATTACCATTAATTTAGCACCGACAAGTTGAAAGCCTTTTCTTTCAAAGCGACCGACAATTTCGCCGATTAAACTACGTTGAACACCATCTGGCTTGACCATTAAAAATGTTTGTTCCATTTCTCCCACTCCCGTAAGTATCATCTGTTTGTCTATTCGACCTATCCACCGAAATATTACCACTTTTCTAAAAATATAGCAATCTTTTTTGCAAGCGCATACATTTTAAAAAATACAGGGAGCATTATAAACAGATGAACGGAGTTTCCCACAACTCACTCTTGTTTAGAGCTGAGTCAAGATCATCCACGATGTGAATCATCTTGACTCAGCTTTATGTAATCATTAGAATTTACGTTTACCGATATTTTTCGCAATTTGAGATAAAGTTTTTCTCGCTTGGTTGGAAGGCAGTCCTTCAAGCTCCGCAAACGCTTTTTTTAGATAAAGATTGCTAATCTCTGCAGCTTTTTCAATCGCCCCTGAAGCTTTTATCGCCTTGATAATGATATCCATTTCTTCATTTGAAATCGTTTCATGGACTGTTTCAATTAATGTTCTAAGTTTTGGATCTTCCCTTGCAATTAGTACAGGTAGAGTAATATTCCCTTGCCGAAGATCTCCACCTGCTGGCTTGCCTAATTCTTCTTCAGAGCTCGTAAAATCTAGAATATCATCCGTGATTTGATAAGACATCCCAACATAATACCCGAACTTATAAAGCTTCTGACACACTTCTTTGTCACTGCCCGAAACAATCGCACCTAATTGACAACTTGAAGCGATTAATAAAGCTGTCTTTCGTTTAATTCGTCTGAAATAAGTCCGCCAATTTTGTTCAAAATTGAACTTATCTTTAATTTGTTCAATTTCCCCTAAACACAATTCAACCATTGTCTTAGCAAGGATTTGATGGGCAGATGGATTGTTTATGTGAGACATGACTTCAAGTGCACGCGCAAAAATGTAGTCGCCTGTATACATAGCGACACGATTATCCCATTTTGATTTTATTGTGGCTGCACCTCTTCGTAGATCAGCATCATCTACCACATCATCATGGACAAGAGATGCTGTATGAATAAGCTCAAGAGCTACGGCTACATGTTTAATAACATGAATATCATAATTGCCAAATTTAGAAGCCAATAATACAAAGACTGGGCGAATGCGTTTCCCTCCGGATTGAAGTAAGTGCAGCGATGCTTGTCTAAGTACAGGAGAATCTGCCTGGATAGCAGCTTCCAATTCTTTCTCAATTAATTGAAGATCCGTATTCAAAAAAGAATACAACATTTTAAATTTCATACATTCCACCCAGTTTTGTAGTCACTAACCCTTTCTATTGTTCAAGCTTGTAGCCGAAATGAGTGGCAGCTACTCCACCAGTATGTGCTTTATAGCTTACATTAGCGAAACCAGCCTGACTAAACATTCTTTCAAGCTCCTTCATTCCTGGAAAATCACGGGCCGAGTCTTGTAGCCAAGAATATTCTTTAAAGCTTTTTGCAAATACTTTTCCAAACATCGGCATAATAAAACGAAAATATAAATTAAAACCTTGTTTGAATCCAAACATTGTCGGATGTGATGTTTCTAGACAAACCGCCATTCCACCTGGTTTCAACACACGATACATTTCTCTAAGTACTTGCATATAGTCAGGAACATTACGAAGGCCAAAGCCGATTGTGACATAGTCAAAGGTATTGTCTTCAAAAGGTAGTTCCATGGCATTCCCATGAAGAAGAGTGATTTGTTTTACATTCTTTACTTTTTCTTCACCGATTTTTAACATGTTTTTGCTAAAATCGAGGCCTGTTACTTCCCCTTCGCTACCCGTCTTTTCTGCCATTGCTATGGTCCAGTCTGCGGTGCCGCAACAGACATCCAGTGCCTTAGAGCCTGGTTGCACATTCATATGATCCATCGTCACTTTACGCCATTTAATATGTTGTTTAAAACTAATAACAGAGTTCATCTTGTCATAGTTCCCATAAATTTTTTCAAAAACATGGTGAACTTTTTGTTCTTTAGATTGATCCATGTTCACCCTTCTTCCACAAATGTATTAGTATGGGCAGCTGTTACTTCCAAAATGTGATGAATTCTCTCGTTGACCCATTTATTTCGGGGAGCAAACTTCAGGATTATATGTTCTACAGACCTATGAGCTTGTAAAATATGCTGATCAATGACTACTTGTATCCGATTTGAATCCCCTTCATCAAAGGTATGCCGATCGATGTTTCGAGCGTCTATTGAATCAAAGGCTGCAATTACGATGGATTCGCCATTCTTTAGATAGCTCAACTTTTCTGAATGAAGCCTTTTTAACAAAAGTAACGCACCTGATATTTCTTTCCAAAAGGGCATATTTAAATAATCGGCCACTTTACCAATTAAAGAAGATTCAATTACTTGCGTACTCCTAATTACTTCAACTTCATTGATGATAGTCTTTTGATAAAGCATGATTTTATGTTCATTTATATCTTTAATTGCATTCGATAAAACGCTAATCAATTCGATATTATTTGAATTAGCTAATAACTGGTAATAGAGACCGCTATAATAGTCACCTGCAAGCACAGTTAATTGTCGATCCTTGAGCAAACGGCCACTTTTGCTCTTCTCATTGTCATGGGCATTCGTTACTAATTCATGTGTATCTAAAGCACTCTGAACAAGTAAGGTAGCCAAAATATACGTATTTCGTTCTTGTATTGGGATATCCAGTTCATTAAACATTCCCCAAAGCAAGAGTACTTTATCAAAATCTATATTGGGCTTATCAAGATACTTAAGTAAGTATGGATGATAAGCTTTTGATTCGGTTGATTCTTTCAGTTCAATCAAAAGATCGTCTATGTTTAACAATTGAGATCACCCTTGTATCCCGTAAGATAATATTGACGCTCTATACCTTCTTTAAATCGGTTTAGAAGCACATATTATTATAACATAAAAATAATAGGAAATATCCTTGTATGCTTTATTTTTGTAACAATACTTGTAGAGGTTGTTCATAATATAATAGCAGCATTTGATTTAAAACTTCTTTTCAAATATGTATACAGACTGGTTTCGTTTATCCTTTTTTCGATTCGCTCTCGATTTCGCCGTATGGGGTATAAATCTTAGCATTGCCTCTGATCTTTATCGCAGAAGTATGCTCAGTAAACTGCGCAATCATAACCTCTCCTGCATCGAGCTTTTCAGAATGGTGAAATTTCGTATCTGATCCTCTCGTTAATCCAATGACATTAACGCTATCTTCCATTGCTTTTATCACAAGATAATCTTTAAAAGTTTTCTCATCCATCCCATTCCCTCCCCAATCTTATCAATTTTTAATAAACGATAAAACTTCTGCTCTTGTACTGTGATTTTCAGCAAAAACACCTCTTACTGCAGACGTGACTGTTTTGGCCCCAGGTTTCTTCACACCGCGCATCGTCATACACATATGCTCCGCCTCCAAAATAACCATTACACCGTGAGGGTCCAGTTTCTCCATGATTGATGTCGCAATCGTAGACGTAATTCGTTCTTGAAGCTGAGGACGTTTTGAAATGGCTTCAACCGCTCGAGCTAGTTTACTTAAACCCGTCACCTTTCCGTTCCTCGGAATATATGCAACATGTGCCATACCGTAAAAAGGGACAAGATGATGCTCACATACTGAATAAAACGGGATATCTTTCACTAATACAAGCTCTTCATGATCTTCTCCAAACACTGTTTCGAAATACTCTTTTGGATCCTGATTTAACCCTGAAAATATCTCTTCGTACATTCTTGCCACTCGTTTCGGTGTATCCAACAATCCTTCGCGCTCTGGATCTTCACCAACGGCTTCTAAAATCATCCGTACAGCTTCTTCAATTTTTGCATGGTTCACATTTGTCATTTCTTTACCTCCCCAGATGTAGTAAAAATCAATCTATGTAAGTCATTATTTTTAATTATAACATTTATGAAAAGATTGGCTTAAGACAAGCATAACTTCCTCAATTGTATCATATTCGTAAAAAGATAGGCAAAAGAGGATGTCCCGAAAGGTCCTGATCCAGAACTCACCATACAGTTAATAGTGTTAGTTACACTTCTTTTAAACTGTATAGTAGTTGCAGGGTCTGACCCTTTACTTATGGGACATCCTCTTTTCTTATGCTCAAATACCGTTATGTAATTACTTAACAGCGTCTTTAAGAGCTTTACCAGGTTTGAAAGCTGGTACTTTGCTTGCTGCGATTTCGATTTCTTCGCCGGTTTGCGGGTTGCGCCCTTTACGAGCAGCTCGCTCACGAACTTCAAAATTACCGAATCCGATTAGTTGTACTTTATCTCCACTTTTCAAAGCGTCTAAGATTGTATCAAAAACAGCATCAACAGCTTTCGTAGCGTCTTTCTTAGAAAGCTCACCTGTTTCAGCAACTGCGTTAATTAATTCCGTTTTGTTCATGCCATTCACCTCCTCCCAAAAGGATCTTTATAAAAAATCATTATTACAAACTATAATAGTGATTTGTTACCTAGTTGAAAAATTCACAGCTTCGATCTTCTTCTTAAAGAGGTTGTTCAAAAAGTCCGGTAAAAAAGCTTACGAATTGCTTCAAAGCTCATGATTGACCTTCTGTTAAAATCGCGCACGTCCTGTGCGCAACACAGAAGTCAGCTCATCCTGTGCAAGTCCGACCCTCACGTATTACTTTATACGCTCTGGTCCTCTCGAGATGCGCTCCTCGAACTTCTCGGCTCTTTTATCCTCTTTTTTGAACACGCACATAAAAATACCTCAAGGAATTCCGGATGGATTTGCAAGCTCACCGGAACGTTTTAGAAAAGGTCCCTAAACCTGCAAGAATGGCTTTACAATGCGTTTTCTTAATGTAGATTATCACAATTCCTATTCAGATAGCAAGGAATTTCATAAAATAATGGGAATCTTTTCATGAGAAAATGCATATAGTATAAATTTGACCTCATACCATTCATCATTACCCTTATTTACACATTATAAACACTGGATGTGTTGCAAGAGTAAGGCCTGCTTTAGAACTAACTTTTCATACTCTACTCCATCCTCAATAAATATGCAAATATTAGGTATAAAAACGAATATGTCATTTATCAAGGGGTAAAAAGTACAATCTTCCTATATTACTTCATAAGATAATCCAAAACGAGTTAGATGGATGTACAAACTAATGAACAACTTGACTGACTACTCCCACCTCTAAAGAAGTGAGCTTCTTGGAGCCAACTTCTGTGAACGAACGTATTCAGGCGTTTTCAAATTCCAAAAAGGCCATTCTCTAGGAATGACCTTTTCCATTTTATAAAATAATCGCAATGAGACCTCCAGAGCCTTCATTGATGATTCGCTCTAACGTTTCCTTCAGTTTATACCTTGCATTCTCAGGCATTAGCGAGAGTTTAGCTTGTATTCCTTCTCGGACAATTGAACTTAAGTTCCTACCAAATATTTCCGAATTCCAGATTGACATCGGGTTGTCCTCGAAATCCTGCATTAAATAGCGGACCAGTTCTTCACTTTGCTTTTCTGTGCCAATGATTGGCGCAAATTCGGATTCCACATCCACTTTTATCATATGGATTGATGGGGCTACTGCCTTTAGGCGTACGCCGAATCGGGACCCTTGACGGATAATTTCTGGCTCATCTATGCTCATATCGTGTAATGATGGTGCAGCCACCCCGTACCCCGTTTGCTTCACCATTTTTAATGCATCAGACACTTGATCATATTCAGCTTTGGCATGAGCAAAATCTTGCATCAGCGCGAGTAGATGATCTTTCCCGCGGATTTCAACACCTACAATTTCTTTCAGAATATCATCATATAATGCGTCAGGCGCGTATAAATCAATTTCTGCTACACCCTGACCCATTTCGATTCCAGCAAGACTTGCGCGATCAATAAATTCGAAATCATTAAAGTGACCGACGACACGATCCACATCTCTGAGCCTTTTAATATCTTTGACCGTCTCTCTTACGGCATCTTGATAACTTTCTCTTAGCCAATGGTTTTCTTTTAAAACCATTACCCAGCTAGGTAGATTCACATTTACCTCAAGCACCGGAAATTCATATAACGCTTCACGCAGAACGCTTAGTACATCAGATTCTCTCATTCCTTCTACACTCATCGTCAATACAGGAATATCATATTTCTCTTGTAGATTTTCCCTTAAATTCGCAGTATCAGGATGATGTGGCTGTACAGAATTTATGATCATGATAAAAGGTTTGCCTACTTCTTTCAACTCTTCAATCACTCGTTCTTCTGCTTCAACATAATCACTGCGCGGAATTTCTCCAATGGAACCATCGGTTGTAACGACCACACCTAGAGTGGAATGGTCCTGAATGACTTTTCTCGTACCAATTTCAGCCGCTTCATGGAACGGTATCGGTTCTTCGTACCAAGGTGTGTGAATCATTCGGGGACCATTTTCATCTTCATACCCTTTTGCCCCTGGTACGGTATAGCCGACACAATCAACTAGCCGGATATTCACATCAAGACCTTCTGCAACATGAATGGAAGCAGCTTGATTCGGAACAAATTTCGGCTCTGTCGTCATAATCGTTTTTCCCGCTGCGCTTTGAGGAAGTTCATCCTGCGCCCGTGCCCGATCTGATTCAGTTCCGATATTCGGGATAACCACAAGCTCCATGAACTTCTTAATAAATGTAGACTTTCCTGTCCTTACTGCACCGACGACACCTAAATAAATATCTCCGCCAGTACGTTCAGCAATATCTTTAAAAATGTTTACCTTTTCCAAGGTATCCCCTCCTGAATTGAAGTCATTGGGATAAACTTCATCCGTTTTTATTTCTAGGACAATATAAATGTATGATGTTGTCCTAAAAGAATATACCTGTTTTTTTTACTCTATAAGGGCAGGCATTTATGTTTGTGGATAATAGAGGAAAATAAAATAACCCTTCCCCTACAATATATTTTGTAGGGGAAGGGTTATGACTATTTTGTTAAGAAAATTGGAACCTTTGATTTAGCATCATACGTGTATGGTAATGAAAATGCTGGGACAAACTCGCTATTTTCCACTAGGAGATTACGAATATCTTCTCCAGGCTTGTAATTTTCTGCATCAGTTTGTAAGACGTCGTATAAATCAGGCGTATAATCGACAAACAGCTCACCATTTGTATCAATAACAATTTGAAGCGGTTTCTGACTATATGGGCTTGTCACTGTAGGCGCTTCCTTCATACCTAACTTCTCATAATTCAACGCATACACATAGTCCGAGATCCTCTCTCCGAATGGCGGGTATCCATTACTTTGACGATAAAGAGTTATCCTTAGCATCAAATCTTGAATTTGTTGAGCCATACGAACGTCGATCAATTTCACAGTTGGATCATCTTCAACATCGACTAGTACGTATTGAAATACGCCTCCTGCCTCGTAGGAGTTTCCTGGCGCTCCAGCCATATATCTTGGCGCTATTTTCCTAAAGTCAATCACGTATTTCTGATAAATAGGCGTATCATTCTCTTTCGTTAAAATCGGCAAAACCGCTTGGTCACTTTGAAATTGATCTACTGCGCTTTGCACAGACTGAATTTGCTCTTTATAAGGTGTCTGATTCTCCACTTTTTTTTCAACTGGATATAAACAACCTGATAATAGGAGGGGAATTGTGCAAATACTTAAGAACCTTTTTATCGATTTCATGTCGGTACCCTCTTTAATTCGTCGGCCCGCTGACAACTACTACAAAAATAATCAGACCGGCCAAAATCATTAGTATGTATGCAATTATTGCGGTTAATGTACGCCAAATTCCTTTTAATTTATAACGGCTAAAATAAATCGAAAAAATGGAGATTGCCATAAATCCCATGGCAACAAACGAAATCCACATTTTCTGTAGTGCTGGTGTCATTAAAATCCTCTCCTTTTTCCGAATCATTATATCATATGAATTTCCAGTAATGGGAGGGAATTATCGATTCCTGTAGAAATATTTGAAAAAGGATCAGGTCCTCAGGCAAAGCTTACCTTCAAATTGTTATAAATAATGGGTTATGTTATTTAGCGATGGTAACTTTTGACTCATTTTAGCTCTAGGTCTATTTGTTTTATTAACACTATTAGTTAACATAGTCCATTATAAAAAAAGACAGAAGATAAAGAATTCCTTTACCTTCTGCCATTTGACTAAATCCACCTAAAACCAAGGCATGTTGCTAGTTTACTGTCGTAGCATTGTATGCAGATGTTCATAGACTCGAACCATCTATCGCCTATTTTAGGATAAATATTTATCCCTCATTAACGAGTAGTAACCTAAAAGGCTTAAAAGAATCAAAAAAGCTTGGGCGGGGGTCCCCACTGATTGAAGTTTCACATTATGTTACAGCTTTTGTTTTTCTCCCCAAGCATTAAACAAATCTTCAATTTCGTTTCTTTTCACTCGCGTCATCAATGAATCGACCGAATCCTTCACGTTCTGTTCATTGAACAAAACACCATATAAGGCATTCGTAATCGGCATATCAACTCCGACCTTTTGAGCAAGTTGATAGGCGGCTTTCGTTGTTCGTACACCCTCTACAACCATGCCCATATTCGCCAGTACTTCTTCAAGGTTATTTCCTTTGCCAAGCATATTACCTGCACGCCAATTTCTGGAATGAATACTAGTACAAGTAACAATTAAATCACCAATTCCAGTGATTCCGGAAAATGTCAATGGATTTGCTCCCAGCGCGGTCCCTAATCTAGATATTTCAGCAAGCCCTCGTGTGA
This sequence comes from Peribacillus sp. NPDC096379, assembly GCF_044762875.1. NCBI lineage: Bacteria > Bacillati > Bacillota > Bacilli > Caryophanales > Bacillaceae > Peribacillus > Peribacillus sp. NPDC096379. Next base: position 1,300,775 of record NZ_JBIWFD010000001.1, on the reverse strand, counting down.
TTAACGCTGCTTTTGCATTGTCGCCATATCCTAATCCATTCGTGATACCTGCGGCCAAAGCGATGATGTTTTTCAGCGCACCACCAATTTCAACCCCCACGATGTCTGGATTTGTATAGACACGAAAGTTTTGATTCATAAATAAATCCTGGATTTTCTCAGCAGCTTTCATGTTTTTTGATGAAACCGTGACAATCGTCGGCTGACGCAAACTAACTTCCTCAGCATGACTTGGCCCTGATAAAACAACGACTGCTTGAAGCTTCGATGCCGGAACCTCTTCTTCAATCATTTCCGATATGCGCAAAAGTGAATCAGGCTCGATACCCTTGGATACATGAACAATAGTCATAGGTCGGCTTACTAATGGAACAATATCCTTCAGCACGTCTCTGATAGCCTTTGTTGGTATCGCCATGATCAGCGTCTCAATACCTTCCACGGCATGTTCAAGCGAATGGTATCCAACAATATTTGTAGGTAATTCGATATTAGGCAAATACTTTGAGTTTGTGTGATGTGTATTAATTTCCGTGATTTGCGCTTCGTTATGGCCCCATAGACGGACTTGGTGCTGATTGTCGGCTAAAACCATGGCAAGAGCCGTTCCCCAGCTCCCAGCGCCAATCACTGCAATTTTCTGTTTAATTTCTGACATACTTACACCGCCTCCGTTATTTTCTTTGGCGACCGAACATCCTGATCGGACTTCCTTCGAAGCCAAAGGCGTCTCGAATTCGATTTTCTAAAAATCTTTGATATGAAAAATGAAGAAGTTCTGGATCATTCACAAAAACAATGAACGTTGGCGGTTTAACGGCAACTTGAGTTGTATAATACACTTTCAAACGAGCACCATTATGTGTTGGTGTTGGATTCATAGCAATCGCATCCATTAGCACCTCATTCAAGGTATTCGTTTGAACTCTTAATGCGTGACTTTCACTGACTTGATCAATGATTGGCATGACCGTATGAATCCGTTTTTTCGTCAATGCAGATAAATAAACGATTGGTGCATAGTCCATGAATAAAAAGTGTGCCCGGATACTTTCTTCGAATTCCTTCATGGTCTTTTCATTTTTTTCAATCGCATCCCATTTATTGACAACGATAATTATACCACGGCCCGCTTCATGAGCATATCCAGCGATTTTCTTATCCTGCTCACGAATTCCTTCTTCCGCGTTTAAGACTACAAGAACAACATCAGAACGTTCAATCGCTCGTAAAGCTCTTAGTACACTATATTTCTCTGTACTTTCATATACTTTCCCTTTTTTCCGCATACCTGCCGTATCAATGATGACATATTCTTTGCCATCAAATTTATAAGGGGAGTCAATTGCATCTCTTGTTGTTCCTTCAATATCGCTGACAATCACTCGGTCCTCACCTAATAGGGCGTTTACAAGTGATGATTTTCCGACATTTGGACGTCCAATCAAACTGAACTTAATGACACCTTCATCATAATCACTGCCATCGAATTGCGGGAAATGCTTAGCAACTTCATCAAGCAAATCACCAAGCCCTAGACCGTGTGATCCAGAGATCGGATATGGTTCCCCAAAACCAAGTGAGTAAAAATCATAAATTTGACTTCTCATTTCAGGATTGTCCACTTTGTTCACGGCTAAAACGACAGGTTTTTTTGATTTATAAAGGATTTTCGCTACTTCCTCATCTGCAGAAGTAACTCCTTCACGTCCATTTGTCATAAAAATAATGACATCTGCTTCATCAATAGCGATTTCAGCTTGTTGACGGATTTGTTCGAGGAATGGCTCATCTCCGATATCAATTCCACCTGTATCAATGATATTAAAATCATATGTCAGCCATTCTCCTGAACTATATATTCTATCTCTCGTAACACCAGGAACATCTTCTACAATCGAAACTCTCTCTCCGACAATTCGATTGAAGATGGTTGATTTCCCAACGTTCGGGCGGCCAACTATGGCAACTACCGGTTTTGGCATGTTGTTTGTCATCCTCTCTTTTAACATGTATCGCTTCCATCATTACATTCATGAATGCATTCCATTTATCCCGCATTAACGGGCAGTGAGACCCACTGATCGAAGTTTCACTTTACCGTATTAAACCCTGACTTTTTTAGATAATCAAATATATTTTAATGAAAAGAGTCCACAAACTTTCATAAAATATTGACAGGTTCCTTAAAGAAGACAACCTTCTTAGCATACGCTCTAATTGTTCTTCATTCGTTATCTGCAAAGCTTTCAGCAGCCTTCACTAACTATCATATAGTATCAAATTTTTCAACAATCAACAATATAGAAAAACTATAACCATAGCTCAACTACAATAATCTATACAATTGAATCCGTTTTAGCAAGCCAAATAGATGCTCAGAAATGGCCAAGTTTCTTGTTCAGAGGAAACTAAGCACCGGAGCTAATCACTGAAATGTGTAGGACAAACACTAATTGAAAGCCGAGTTTTATAAGAAGGCCGACACTTAAGTACGTCAGTTAAATACACTTCTTTTTTGCAATTTATCCGTCATTTTCCTGAGCATCTTGAGCAATCTCTATAATTGTTTTTGTCCTGTCTGAAATTTACTTTGCATATAGTTCATTGCAAAAACGCTTAACCATTCAAGACCTGACCAAAAAAGACTTGCACTGACTGAAATGGTCATCATATCAAGCAATATGTAAGATACAGCGGTATAAGGAAGTGAATTGTGTACCATCGTAATCATATAAATTCCATCACCTAAAATCATGCCGACAAGAATGCTACTTATTCGCTGTTTCCAGCTTTTATATAAAAATAATGTTAAAAAATGAAGCAAAAGCGCAGCTAACCATGTAGGATTGACAAAGACCCAAAGCGGATCGAGCAGTGCAAATAACTGAAAAGAAGCATAACCTAATGCAATTATCAAACAAGAAAGCATGAAATAGGCAAACTGATACAATGAAAGTCTACGATGATAGATGAGAACGACAAATAATAAATAAATTCCAGCGAACCCAATTGAGTACCTTCCGATATGAAGAATATATCCGGCAATTCCCATTACGGCTAATAGGTGAACTAATAATGGAAAACGAAAGACCTGTGTCTTTGAAAAAAAGAACATGACAACGACCCACGCAATCCAAGTAATCCAATAAAAAAGTAACCCTTCCATCTTTAACACTCCTCTTAATAGCGCGTGTTCAAAAAGGAGGATAAAAAGAGCCGAGAAGTTCGAGGAGTGCATCTCGAGAGACCGGTACGTATACAGTAATACGTGAGGACCGGAGAGACAAAGCTTTGAAGCAATTCGACAACTATTTTTACCGGACTTTTTGAACAACCTCTTATAAAACAGTATGCCTGCTTTAATCAGAGGTTAAACCTTGGCATCACTCGTTTTTCATAATTCATACGGATTCTGTGAATAAATAAAGGGACCTTTAGTTAGGTTAAAAGAAGGAGGTGTTAATTATGGGAAAAGATCGACAAGAGAAAAAATTAAAGATGAGCCATAGAGTGGAGTCAGACCGTGATCAGTCTCTTAAATATTCTGGTGCAACGAAGATGGAAGGACCTGAAGAGGCGAGAAGAAGAAATAAACAGTAAAATATAATTAGAAATTACCTTTTTGGTAAAATAACGAATCTTTTCTAAAAAATGAGTCCGACCTCACACTCTATACACCGTTTATTATATCGTATAAACGAATATAGTAGGTCTGGGGTCTGACTCATTCATAATATGACAGGCTTATCTTTATTTTAATTTTTTAAATGCATCCCCAAGAATTTCACCTAATTGAAACCCTTTTGACTCTTCAGGCAATTCATATTCCCCATAATGTGAAGAGTCTTGCTCCTGCAAATCTTTAACGCTTAAGGACAAACGTTGATCCTCTTCATTCACCTCAAGCACCTTCACCGTAACAGGTTGGCCTTCCTGCAAAACTTCGTGAGGCGTGCCAATGTGCTTATGCGAGATTTGCGAAATATGCACGAGACCCTCTACTCCAGGGAAAATTTCAACAAACGCTCCAAATGAAACGAGACGCTTAACTGTCCCTTCTAGCACCGATCCTTTTGCAGCTTTTTTTGCAATACCTTCCCAAGGTCCAGGTAGTGTTTCTTTAATGGATAAAGAGATTCTTTCATTATCACGATCAATGGAAAGAACTTTCACTTTTACTTGATCACCTTCTGAGACGATATCAGCTGCTTTTTCAACATGATCATGAGACAGCTGCGAGATATGAACAAGACCGTCTACACCGCCGATATCTACGAATGCTCCGAAATCTGTCAGTCTTTGAACGATTCCTTCAATCACTTGTCCGCTTTCGATTTTATCAAGAATATTTGTTTTGTGTTTTTTCTTTTCATCTTGAACGACCGCTCGATGTGATAGAATTAAACGATTTTTCTCTTTGTCAAGCTCAACGATTTTAAATGTTAATGATTTGTTTTTATAATCTGAGAAATCTTCTACAAAATAGTCTTCAACTAGAGAGGCAGGAACAAATCCTCTTACTCCCAAATCAACGACAAGACCGCCTTTCACGACGTCCCGAACTTCCGCTTCAAATACTTCCTGAGTCTCGAACATCCGTTCAAGTTGATCCCAAGCCTTTAAAGCATCTATTTTTCTTTTTGATAGAATAAGAGCTTCTTCCTCTACCTTGATTACTTCAAGTTCAAGTATATCGCCTTGTGCTACTGCGTCAGATGCTTTTTCGATGTGTAAGCTTGATAATTCACTTATGGGGATAATGCCATCGGCTTTCACGTTTTCCACAGCTACAATGACTTGTTTTTCCTCTACCTTGGAAACCGTTGCATTCACCTTGTCTCCCACTACGTAATTGTTTACTTCAATTTGGTTCATGTCTTCTGTCATTACGAACTCCTCCTTAACCCATGACTGCACTGCAGAATTTCTATTCCAGGCTTTTTCCTGATCTAAGAATATGTTAGCTTGCCTGTCTAAGAGTAAATAAAGATTTTATATTAATTCATAATTCGGAATTAATCCCCTATTTATATAAACTCTAATAAAAACGATAAATTGTCAAGCAAGATGAATTATTTATGCTCATTAATCAAAGTTTGAATTTCATTCATGATAGCCCTCGTTGCGACATCTGCTGAAACCTTCTCTTCGCGCAATTTTTCAAAATCCATCGGTTTTCCAAAGACAATTTTTACAGGTCTAAACATTTTATATGGACCAATAATTGCACATGGAAGAACTGTTGCTTTTGATCGGAGAGCGAAAAATCCTGCTCCCGCTAATCCCTCACCTAATTGACCATCCTTACTTCGTGTTCCTTCTGGAAAAAGCCCTAATACTTGCCCATCTTTAAGTATCGCTAGTCCTTTTCGTAGTGCTTCCCTGTCACTCAATCCACGTTTTACTGGAAATGCATGAACTTTAGGTAATACGCCCTTCAAAATAGGAATCTGAAACAATTCTTCTTTAGCCATAAAGTGAATGTCTCTTTTCGTTGCAATTCCAACCATCGGTGGATCTAGGTTGTTAATATGGTTGGTACAGATTAGTACGCCACCCCCTCCCGGGATATTTTCCTTTCCTATCGCTTTAGCCCTATAGAATGGCAATAGAACAATTTTTACAACGTTTTTTGCAAATGTGTAAAAATTCAAATTCATCTTATCCTTTCTTCTATGAGCGAAATAATTTTCTTTGCTACCTGTTCGATCGACATGGAGGTAGTATCTAGTTCTAAGGCATCTTTCGCCTTTCTTAATGGTGATACTTCTCGTTCCGAGTCCAGCTTATCACGTAAAGCAATCTCTTCTTTTAATTTCTCTATATCTGCTGAAAATCCTTTTTGTGAATTTTCCTGGTATCTACGGTTTGCACGCTCTTCTACTGAAGCAATTAAGAACACTTTTACTTCCGCATCTGGAAGGACATGTGTGCCGATATCCCGTCCATCCATGACAACACCGCCGCCTTTTGCTAGCTGTTGCTGTCTTGTGACCATTTCTTCTCGAATCGAACGATGTTTAGATACTTCAGAGACAGCAGCTGTCACTTCGTTATTCCTTATTTGTGCTGTGACATTTTCACCATCAAGAAACACAAGTTGTCCATGTTCACTTGGCATTAATTCGATTTTCGTTTGTGTCAGCAAAGAAAAAAGTTCTTGTTCTTCTGTCGGATTGATTCGTTCACTAAAAGCTTTATATGTTAATGCACGGTACATTGCACCCGTATCCACATAAATGTACTTAAAATTTTCTGCCACTATTTTTGCCACGGTACTCTTCCCCGCTGCTGCAGGTCCATCGATGGCAACAGATATTTTTTTTATCATAAATCCTCCTAAAATCCTATCTAACGCTATAATATCTTATCCTCTTTATTTTATCACATTCACTTAAGGAAACAGAAATACTTTTGCCTAACAAATAAGAATTCATCTTCTTAGGTAACATACTATTAAGAGGTTGTTCAAACGTTTTTAGCTCATTCATGTATAATAGCGGTGCCATACATAAAAAACTAAATGAGCTTTTTAAACCTCTAAGAGGATGTTCAAAAGCCCGGTAAAAAAGCTTGCGAATTGCATCAAAGCTCTGTCTCTCTGGTCCTCGCGTATTGTTGCATACATGCAGGTCTCTCGAGATGCGCTCCTCGAACTTCTCGGCTCTTTTTAAACACGCACTCTAAGGTTACTTCAACAAAAAAAAAGCGAAAAAACCCGCTTTCTTTTAGTCTTGCAAATCATCAAACGTTTCAATGACTTTCGTATAATTATTGCTATTGACCCCTTCATACCGAGCAAGTTTTTTAAATTGAACAAAAGTGTCTTCACGATTCAAAAAAAGTTGACAGGCAAGTAAGAAAATCAATTGAATCCAAATCAATTTAATAATAAATCGTTCTACTGTTTTCAAAATTGTTCAAATCCTCCATCCGCGATCAAGCCTTTCTAACAGTATGGAGTAATGATATGTTATTCATTCAATTTCTTTACGAAATAATGATATATAATACTTGTTAACTAAACCATATGTTTAGCATGAGAAGTCTAACATTTTTAGATAATTCCCCGCTTCTTTAACTCCAGTTGTTTTTCAAAAATAAAACGCATGAATAATTTAGTATCGGTATCCGTTGCATCAATAAATTGAATCGAAAGGATATTTTTTCCTTTCTGTTCATCATTTAAGCGAGTGATTCTTCCCTTCATGCTTAGATAATGAATTTCTCCTGACTTCAAGGGCAAAACGAGCCATAATTTTACGTTGGTAGCTTCTTTTATATCTACATTTTTCGGTAGCCTTATCGCTACTCCACCGGCACTTATATCTTCCGTAATGGTTTTAAAAGGTAAAAATTCATTTTTTTGTGGATGGACAGCTGCATCCACTGAGACCTCCAGTCTTACATATTGTCGTCTCTGAATTCGAATGAAAGTATTCTCCGGAGGTAATAATAATTGAATCATTGGAATTCTTACTCTAATCCTACCTAGCACCTCAGATTCAAAAATATGAACAGCTTGATCTGAATCAGTAATTGTAATCTCCAATTGCATACCATCTGGCAAAAACGCAATCTTCCCGGTCTCAACATTCACCGGATAATCAATAAATAAACCGCCATCCTCTATCTCTACTACCATTGCTTTATACACTTCTTCAGTCATAGAAAACCTTGACTTTATTAATATAGCGTCCCCGATATTAATCATCATTTCACACTTCCCTATAATAACTTGTTCAACATGAGGCTTTCTTTCTCTATTTCCATTATTATTACATGAAAACAAAAAAAGGAAAAGCACATACGTACTCTTCCTTTTTTTATATGAATAATATGCTACAAAAACGATCCATGTGTTTGTATGAACCAAAATGTGAGGGAGACTCCTCTATCGTATACGAGTTATTTAGATCATTCCCCATACAAAATATCACGTCATAATGCTAAATTCGTTTCTTACAATAGATTTTCATACACCGGCTCAGAATTTTTCAATTTTTCCACTTTTTCTTCTCTGCCCGAATTAGCATTGATAAAAATCCGATACGTATCTTGATTAATGGTTCCTAAAAATTCATAACAAAGCACTTCTTGATCAAGATCATTGACTATTAACGCTTTTCTTTCCTCCATAATGGTTACTTTCTGATTAATTTTTGTTTTTGCTTCTTCAACAGATAGTGCGGCTTTGGGAATATCACGTTTTTTATGTGATTGAAAGAAGTCATCAGCTGAAAAACCAAGCACTGATCCATCATCAAGTGCAATCTTAATTTTCACTGAATCAGGATAGATTCTTATACCATCCTGTAAAGTAACGAAATTAAATAATCCTACATGATCATATTGAGCACTTTCAAACAAATCCAGTGATTCAAAATCATTTTCTTTTAGAAATTGAACCGCTTTTTGACTCGCTTTATTTAAATCCAATTTACTGTTCTGAATATCACGGTTGTTAATATACCAGACTGGATATCCGCCTTTTTTAGTTATATCCATATCTACTTCGGTATTAGTACCTGTTTCAAGGAGACTTATACTATAGAATTCATATTTCGCACCTTTTCCATTTTCTTCAACTCTTACCTCGATCGGCTCTTTCATTTTTGCATATTTTTTCGCCTTTTGAACCGCCTCTTTTTTCGAAATAATCTCACCTTTTAAGTTTTGATAGTTTTTATTTTCTTGCTTATTACTCGTATAAGTGGGATCTCCTGTTTGGGATTCAGAGTAACCCGACACTGTTTTTTCAACCGTTTCGAAACCATCAATAATCGTGTTGTCCGTATTCTCTTTCCCTGACGCTAAAGCCATTTCAACGTCCATCCAACGAAGATTATTCTTAATAACAAGATGTTGAACCTTTCTTAGTTCCTTTTGAATTTCTCCAGCTTGGCCGTAAAGTGTTTCAAGTCTAGTGTATTCCTTATCATTAAGCGGTTCTTTTTCCAAATCTCTAACAGCAGTTCGATAGCTAAAATCACCGATATCTGACAAGAACTCTTCGGTTTTATTAAATGGAAGTAATGTCAATGGAAGTTGACCTACATCATTTTGTGCTTCAGATGTGATTCTCCAAACATCTGTAAGGGCAGGACTAAGAGATGTCCGTGAATTCATTGCTAATGTATTACCAATCTTATCTTGCAAAATATCTACCTGATACGATAAATCATGAAATGCACGTTGATACGTATTTTCAGCATTAATCAAGATTGCGTTTTTTTCCTTATGTTCTTGGTAGCCCCAAAATCCAGTACCTGCTACAGCTAATACTAATACACCAATCACTACGTTTCTAATCAATTCGTTTCACCTCTCAATGACAGAAAATATGTTTGCCGATTTGTTTAATTTGGGGTCTTGTCCAAATCCATTTACTTGTTGCTGTTTGTGGGTTAAAGTAATACTCAGCATTTCCACTTGGGTCCCAACCATTGATTGCGTCAATAACTGCTTCTTTTGCTCTTTCATTGGGAGTCAACCAAATTTGGCCATCCGCTACAGCCGTAAACGCTCCAGGTTCAAAAATAACCCCGGATATTGTATTTGGAAACGAAGGACTATCCAGACGATTTAAGATTACAGCAGCAACTGCAACCTGCCCTATATAAGGTTCACCTCTAGATTCACCGTACACTGCATTCGCTATTAATTGGATATCATTCTGTGAATATCCAGCTGGAAGATTCGAAGCAGTATTCGTTTTTTGATTGCTTTTGGTAGCTTGTTTCGTACTAGTATTCGTTTTCCCCACCGTGTTCGTATTCTTCTTATTTGTATTCGGTTTAATTTGCTTTTCAATATCTACGCCACCATAATACGTAAACTCGTTGCCTTTTTGAATTTGTTCATGGACAAATTTCGCATTAAAATTCGATGCATCTGCAAGCTTTTTTTTCGTTGTAAAACCAGCTAAACCATCAATAGGTAGCCCAAAGCTTTGTTGGAAATTTCGCAAAGCCCAATACGTTCCCCACCCATATACCCCGTCGATTTTCCCATGATAATAGCCGATATTTTGCAATCGAGCTTGAAGCTCAATGACATCGTCTCCGACCGCACCTTTTTGGATAACTTGGCTCGTAAAGGCCGAAGCATCATAGTCAGAAAATGCTAAGCAACAAACAGCTAAAACTGTCGCTATTACCCCTTTCCATTTTGACGAAATTCCTTTCATCAACTACACACCCTCTTTTTCTTATGATGTAATGTATACCTATTTTCTTCTTAAGGGCCGTTTTTATTCCAAGATAAGTAGAAAAAACCTTAATAGCAAAAAGAGGAAAACCAAATGGTCTCCCTCTTTACTCTCTTTTAAATGATTTGAGCTGAAAAATCGATATTAGGATTGCCTATTAGAGGTTGTTCAAAAAGTCCGGTAAAAATAGCTTTCGAATTTCTCGGCTCTTTTTATCCTCCTTTTGAACACACACTATTATTTAAAAACTTGTTGAATCATGAAATTGAGATAGACGTCGTGCAGTTTTTACTTTTTTCAAAGCTAACCACCAAAGAAAAATCATAAATGGCAAAATCAAATAAACCCAAAATCGATCTATTAAGAGAATGAAGTCATACAATCCATGAAGAAACACCGATATTCCTAGAGATAAGAACAAGAATAGTTTTTTATGTGTGTTGGAGAATTTGGCTTTACCCAAATAGTACCCCATGATTACACCGAATAATGCATGACTAGACACAGGAAGTATCGCTCTTCCTAATGCATGTTCAACTCCATTCGCAATTAAATATAAAATATTCTCCATCGTCGCAAACCCTAGTGAAACAGAAACACCATAAACAATTCCATCGTACGGTTCATCAAATACAGCGAACGGATAAATAATATACAGAAGAAAAAACCACTTCATGAATTCCTCCAGCAGTGCAGCTTTTAGAAATGCTTCGCCAAATTGGGATGTAAAGACATTTTCCGTTTGCATCACGTATTGGAGAAACATAATCGGAAGCACTAGAGAAACGCCATATAAAAACGTCTTAAACACGGCTGAAACCGGTTCAGAGTCATATTGATCTTTCAAATAAAAGTAACTCAGCAATGCTAAACCAGGTGCAATGCCTGCAGTTAAAATGACCAGCATGGCTGACCCCTTTTCTTATCTTTTATTTAATCGTATCATGGAATGAGGAAAAAGAAAATGACAGCTTAATTTCTGTGATTGGCTTTTTTAATGAACCTGGAGGTGACGAATTATGAAAAAAAATGTGTTAATTATTCATACAGGTGGGACGATTTCTATGATGGAGGATTCGGCTGGCGCCGTAAAATTAGCCAATGAAAACCCAATTAAAATAACGTCTGAGACGATTCATGATATGGCGAATTTAATCATCAAAGAGCCTTTTAACTTGCCTTCGCCACATATCACTGCTACCGAAATGCTTTCAATTAAGAAGCTAATAGAGGAATCAATCCAAGATGCGCCAATCGACGGAGTTGTGATCACCCACGGTACAGACACTCTTGAAGAAACAGCCTATTTTCTGGACTTGACGATACAGACGAATATCCCTATCGTTGTCACAGGTGCTATGCGCTCAAGCAATGAAATCGGCTCTGATGGATTATACAACTTCATTTCATCCATTAAGGTTGCAATCTGTGATCAAGCGGTTGGAAAAGGCGTCCTCATCGTCTTAAATGATGAAATTCATACAGCCGCTAACGCTACCAAAACGCATACTAGCAATGTTTCCACTTTTCAAAGTCCACAATACGGTCCAATAGGGATCGTGACCAAGCGTGCTGTTTTTTTCCATCATCATCCTGAGCATCAAGAAAAGTATCCGATGGAAACCGTTTCAAAACGAGTAACCTTGCTTAAAGCACACGCTGGAATGGACTCTACCTTATTTTATGCATTAAAGGAGATGAATATTGATGGTTTAGTCATTGAAGCTCTAGGCCAAGGTAATATGCCTCCCGAAACGATGAAAGGAATCGAGGCCCTATTAGCGGCAAATATTCCTGTTGTGATCGTCTCCCGCTGCTTTAATGGAATCGTACAAGATGTGTATGGATATAACGGAGGTGGGAAGCAGTTGAAGGATATGGGGATCATTTTCTCAAACGGTCTCAACGGTCAGAAAGCACGGATCAAATTATTGATTGCCCTACATAACACGGAATCTCAAATAGAAATCCAGCGAATGTTTTCTCTGTAAATTTAAATGGATGACTCGTTTCAAAGTAAAATAACCATAGATTAAAACAATAATTCGGAAAACCAAAGGGATAAAAGTGCAAAAGGAATTTGTAAAATAAAAACTAAACATAGAAACCACATAAATTTTTTCATCGTTATTAATTTCTCTTTGAACAAGTATGTAAGAGTAAAAAAAAGAATATGGATAGATGACAAGTATCGATGTAATGATACCTGGAACATAGTTTTTTATAATAATGAATTGATTGAAGTGACTTACACCGTTGGCTAAAAAGAGACCTGGTACTAAAATTGAAAAGAAAGTAAGAGGCTCCATCCCTAAGAATACTTTCTTCTTTAAAGCTTGATAGCATCCAATTACTGATATGATCCATAATAGTAAAAAGGCAAATGTAAACTGCCTTGTTGTTAGACGGAAAGAATTCGTATCGGAATGATTAAAAAGGAATGTCTCTACAGTCAAAATTTCTTCCAAATCGTGAATGAAATAAAAGAGCAGACATAGCAACATTAATCGATTTAATTTCGCAAATTTGCTACTTGGGACTTTATCTAAAATCACCCCAAATGAATCTAGAATATATTTACGTATGTATGGAATATCTAAATAGAGTGCTCAATCGAATTTTGGTTTAGCACTCTATTTAGATTGGCATATGCGAATTAGAGAATTTTAGAAGCAATATGTGTAGCAATCATTCCACCATGGAAACGACCATTTTCAATAAAGATTTCATTCGCATTATTTCCAGCAGCAATAACCCCAGCAATGTATATTCCAGATACATTCGTTTCCATTGTCTCATGGTTAAATATTGGTCTGCCATTCTCTTCTTGAATGTGAATCCCCATTCTTTCTAAAAAGGAATAATCCGGATGATAGCCTGTCATAGCAAACACATAATCACTTTTAACTGCTTCGACACGCTCAGCCGTATGATAGATTACTTGGTTTTCTGTGATTTCATCAATATGGGCACCAAATTCCATTGTGATTGTCCCATTTTTAACTAGTGATTCGAACTCTGGTAATATCCACGGTTTAATGCTTGGAGAATATTCTATACCTCGATAAAGAACAGTAACCCTTGAACCGGCCTTTACGAGCTCCAACGCAGCATCAATACTTGAATTTTTTCCACCAATCACTGTTACATCTTTATCAAAGAATGGGTGACCTTCCTTAAAATAATGCGATACATGCGGAAGATTTTCACCTGGAATATTTAGATAATTCGGGTGGTCATAATAACCAGTTGCGACAATAATGGCTTTCGCCGAATAGGTTGCTTTAGAAGTAATAACGACAAAGGTACCATTCTCTTCTTTTTCAACATTGGTTACATTTTCAAATGATGATATTCGTAATTGTTTTCTCTTCACTACTTCTCGATAATAGGCTAGCGCCTGATTCCGGACTGGTTTTCTATTTTCTGTAATAAAAGCAACATCGCCAATCTCAAGTTTTTCACTCGTGCTAAAAAACGTCTGATGAGTGGGGTAGTGATAGATAGAATTCACAATATTGCCTTTTTCAATAACAAGTGCCTGAATTCCTTCATTCTCTAAAGCAATGGCTGCAGCGAGGCCACATGGTCCCCCGCCAATAATAATCACTTCTTCTTGAATCATGTTTTACCCTCTTTCTTGTATCAAAGCACAAGTCGTCCTCTTATCGGCTTTTGATCTTGAACCGATGGCGCATTGTGCCTGTTTGCAGATGCGATTCCTTATATTTCAAGAAACTTTTCAAAAAAAAATCTCCTTTTCATTAAGAATAGGAGATTTTGTCACTTTCATCAATTAATTAAGCTTAAGACTTAAATCCAACCGCGGAAACGTGAGGCCTCTGCCATTTTTCTTACCCCTACCATATAGGCAGCCAAGCGCATATCAACACGTCTTGTTTGTGCAGTGTCATAAATATTATTGAACGCTTTAATCAAGATTTTTTCTAGCTTCTCTTCTACTTCTTCTTCACCCCAGTAGTATCCTTGGTTATTCTGAACCCATTCAAAATAAGAAACGGTAACTCCACCGGATGAAGCAAGTACGTCTGGTACAAGTAAGATGCCGCGGTCAGTTAAGATTTGTGTAGCTTCCATCGTTGTTGGACCATTAGCTGCCTCGACAACAATCTTCGCCTGTATATTGTGAGCATTATCTTCTGTTATTTGGTTTTCAATAGCTGCTGGCACAAGAATATCACATTCAAGTTCTAACAACTCTTTATTTGTAATCGTATTCTTAAATAACTTGGTAACCGTTCCAAAACTATCACGGCGATCAAGTAAATAATCAATATCCAGTCCATCCGGCTCATAAAGGGCACCATAAGCATCAGATATCCCTACGACCTTCGCACCTGCATCATGCATAAATTTCGCAAGATAGCTTCCAGCGTTACCGAATCCTTGAACAACGACGCGTGCACCTTTTACATCGATGCCTTTTTTCTTAGCCGCTTCATGAATAACAATTGTAACCCCTTTCGCCGTAGCTGAATCACGACCGTGTGAACCACCTAAAACAAGCGGTTTACCCGTAATGAAACCAGGGGAGTTGAATTCATCCATTCGGCTATATTCATCCATCATCCAAGCCATGATTTGTGAGTTGGTAAATACATCAGGAGCAGGGATATCCTTCGTTGGTCCAACGATTTGACTAATCGCACGCACATAACCGCGGCTTAATCTTTCTAGTTCACGAAACGACATATTACGAGGATCACAAACGATTCCGCCTTTTCCTCCTCCATATGGTAAATCAACAATTCCACATTTTAAGCTCATCCAAATAGATAATGCCTTCACTTCTTTTTCAGTCACATCTGGATGAAAACGAATTCCACCCTTAGTAGGACCTACCGCATCATTATGTTGAGCACGATATCCAGTGAATATTTTTACTGAACCATCATCCATTCTTACTGGAATCTTCACTGTTAACAAACGCAATGGTTCTTTAAGCAGCTCATAAACTTCCTCAGGATAACCAAGCTTGTCCAATGCTTTATGTATTACAGTCTGAGTAGACTTCAGCACATCATATTCTTGTTCTTGGTTAGTATGGTCAGTACCTTTCTCGGCTACCATCTGTATACCTCCTAGAATCTTCAGTAATTACTTTGAGTCATCTTTCATACAAAACGTAAAATGGCTTTAAAACGCCACTAGTTACAATGAAGGATAGATCATTAAGCACGCTACACTCGCTAAAATCACAATGGTGGCGGTGCAAAGCCGGAATATCGAATGCTTTCTCGTTAATAAATATAAGTATACCGTTAAATGGATTAGCTATATGAGTAAGTCGCGAAGCCCTGTCCTCATGTCCTTCATTCAAAAGTATACACCTTTGTATCATTTCTGCAAAGCATTAAAATTGGAAAAAGTCGAATAATCACAAACTTGCTGAAAGCGGCATCATTTATCTTACTCTATCCTACGTAATAAGACAGTTAGACCTTGGATTTACAAAGTAGGAAAGAGCAATTGAACGTTGTTTTTCTTGCCATTGCTCTTTACCTTTCCATAACATAATTATTTGGAAAAATACTTCGTAAGTATTAGATGAGCGTTTTCAGGTATAATACAATTTCCATACTCCTTTAATCTAGATATAGTCAACGTAGACGCATACCCATATTCAGCAGAAAGCGAAATGATCGTATCATACGACTCTTCCGGCACCTTTTCAATCAGAAAATAATATTGACTCTCAAATTCATAAAGGGTTATGCAAACATTCATTTGTTTTACACAATGCGCGAGTTGAATAACTGCTTCAATATCTGCAAACGTATAAAGTATATAAGGATGTTCACCAATCCGAACATCTAAATCCAGGTATTCATCTTCATCAGTCAACATATCTTCCTCGTTCTTAGACACAACAATAATTAACCCTTGTGCCTGTAAGGAAAAAATCTCAACCGCAATTGATCCGCTCATTTTAAAGTTCATTTCCTCACATGCTTCTTCCACCATTTCCTGAAAAAGTTTGTGAATCTTGAGTGAATTAGCCTTAATATCTTCTATGGTTATCCCTCGATCAAACAAGTCATCGAACGTTAAAAATATTTTAATCTTGTTATTCGTCAGTCGCTCAAGCTTCATAAAAGAATGCCCCCTGAATAACCATTTTCATACATCATATGAAAACGATTAATCACGGTGCATATCCATTTTCGCTTCTAATTAATCCTTCCTTCTCATCTTCGATTCCGACAATTATATCAGGGTTTGTGTGTTTCACTTTTTCCACCAACTTAAAAATGTCTGTTAAATGTTCAGACAATACTAAATCTGGTTTAACATTTTCTAATAGAGGTTGTTCAAAAAGTCCGGTTAAAAAGCTTACGAATTGCTTCAAAGTTCATTAATGACCTCCTGTTCAAATCGCTCAGTCCTCTCGAGATGAGCTCCTCGAACTTCTCGGCTCTTTCATCCCCCTTTTTGAACACGCACTAATAGAGTGGCATTAAATCCTTTCAATCAACACTTAAAACAAGGTAAATCAAAGAATAAAAACTCGTAAATTGACATTTGTCCAAGCTACAGTTCAATGATTTTTGATTTATATTCCGTATCCTTTCCATTTTGAAGCGTCAGTAAATGGGTCTCTGGCTTTGCCCCCAGCCGTAATGGTATCGTACTTGTTCCATACCCATTACTCGTTAAAAAAAGCGATTTTTCAGTTTTAGTTATTCCTCCATGCTCATATGGTCCGATTCCAAAAATCCTAATTTGTCCGCCATGAGTATGACCAGATAAAACAAGATGAATATTATGGCTTCTTTTCACCTTATTGACAATAAGTGGGTTGTGGCTAATTAAAATTCTAAAATCAGTCGCTACAGCATCTTTACGAGCTAAATCATACCTCGCCTTTTTTTCACTTATATCCTCAATACCAATTAACGTAATCTTTTGATTTTCTGATACTGTAAGCCTCGTCGATTTATTATTAAGGACTGTCACCTTTTGCCTCTCGAGTATATTCAATAATTCTTGCTCATTTTGTTCATAATCATTATTTCCCCATACGAAATAGACGGGGCCTATTTCTTTTAGTTTTTTAATATTCGCAGTCACCCGATTCCACGGAACTCCTCCTTCTCTTAAATCACCACCAATGATGACGATATCCGCTTTATTACGGACATAATCGATTAGCTTAGGTGACACCTTTCGCCTATGTATGTCAGATATAAAAAATAAAGAAATAGGATGTGCTGATTCCGAGAAATCTTCAAAGTTCAAGGATTGTACTAAAATTCTATTTAAAAATGCCATTCGCCACATATACCCTATCAGGACTATAATTATGGCGAGACCTATAATTATTCCGTTTTGAATCATCTATTGACAGCCTTCCTTCTCATCACTTACCATTTGATTTTAAATAAAAATTGTATGGGATAGAACGCCACCATTTTCCATGAAGGATCAATCATTACACAGCTACACTCACCTCATCACAATGGCGGCGGTGCGGAGCCGGAATTTCGGACGCTTTCTTGATTACATAAGTATACTTGCTAAGTAGATTGGCTATATGAATAAGTCGCGAAGACTAAGTCCCCATGTCCTTCATACAAAAATAGGCTGACCCAAAGTCAAAGAGTCATGCCCCTGATGAAACAATTTACATGTTATGTTGGAAAGCACGTTTATTATAGCTCTATTTACTTTCATGATACAGATTTATATCATAATTTTTCTTCATCATTTCAAACACCTTGTGCCGATTTTCCCATTTCATCTCAGGTTTCCACAGCTCTTTGCTTTTATGAATGATTTCTTTTCTCATTGTATGGTATTCCAGCTCTGCTTTATCAGCCTTTTTCTTCATGATACCCATGTAACCGTACAAGCCCACTGTCATTAGTAAAAATAGCATATGCGTAAACTGATCAACAAACGCAGAAAACATTGTGAAAAAAGAATAAGAATAGGGAATAATTATAGCAGTGTATAGGTAGGCAAACAATGAACCTGCGGAAATAATTGTTGCCCACATCGTCATGGTATGCTTTTTTTTCAATGCCTCAAATTTTCTTTTTCGCTCTACTACATGCTGCAACATTTGTTTCGTCGCCTGATCAGTATTATCGTCCAATAATAGGATGGCTGACTCCATTTACTTCCCCTCCAATGCGTCTACACCATCACTATATGTGCATGTCCCAAAACTATGACTGAAAACTCTTATTCATTTTCCTTTAAAGGGATTTTTAAAACTTGACCTACCTGTATTTCATCTCCCTTTAAATGATTCCATTCTTTAATCTGTTCGATACCAGCAGCAGATTTATAATAGTTCGTTGCAATAATAAACAAACTTTCATTTGGCGAAACGGTATGATAAACAATTTGGTACCCATCTTTTGCGTCCTGTTTTTTGTC
The DNA here is from genome assembly GCF_044762875.1 of Peribacillus sp. NPDC096379. Taxonomy (NCBI): domain Bacteria; kingdom Bacillati; phylum Bacillota; class Bacilli; order Caryophanales; family Bacillaceae; genus Peribacillus; species Peribacillus sp. NPDC096379. The sequence continues at coordinate 1,282,156 of NZ_JBIWFD010000001.1, read as the reverse complement.
TTTCTTCTCTTTCCTTTCTGATACAGATACCGAAGGTTTCTCCACAGGTTGTTCAATTTCTTCAGGTAGGTTAGAAACACCAGGGACTGCTTCCTTATCATTCGTTTTTTCTTGCTCTGAATCTATCGTTTCGTTTGATTCTACATCGTTTATGCGCTTTGTAACTTCTACTGTTTCAAATCCACTTGTTTTCTTTTGTGGAGTTAATGAAATTGGCTTTTCTTTTTCTAAGTATGGTAATAAAAAATATATCGCAATAGGCATAGCAATAAAGAAAGCAGCTAATATCTTAATTAACGGAAACCTATTCTTCCGCTTTTTTTTCTTTTTCGCTCGAAGTTCGCTCCTGGTTGGTAAAGGTTTCGCGTTCTTTCTTACATTATTTTCTTGAAACTCGTTTGGTGTATTATCGGGATGCATCATTCTTCCCTCTTTCTATCAAGGTTCTTTCCTTTTGTCATCTTAATTATTAGCCCTAAAATGAAATCAATCGTGAAATGCATACTAATCGTCACATATAAATTACCTGTCATTTCAAAAATGAAACCAATAAAAAAGCTTAATAAAATAATATTGACGAATAAAAATGGATGAAACAAATAGCGATAATGAACAAGGGCAAAGAGAACACTTGTCCATATTAATCCAATATGGGTTTGTAACACGCCTCTGAACAGAACTTCCTCACTTATTGCAACCGATAATGCGACCACGGCAATCATCGGATAGGACAAACTCGTAAAGATTCTTTCATTGATTCCTCCATCATTGTGATACGCTTCTGGCAAGAGTTTCATCATCACTAAATCTAGCAAAACAACAGTGATTCCTGCACTAACTCCAATATAAATTATTTTCCATTCCATTCGAAAAATTTTCGTGAATGATGAAAAGTAATCAAATAGAATGAACCCAAGTATAGCAGAAATAACCAAAAGTAGAATCTGTGTTAAAAATAATTGCTTATGTAGCTCTTGATTGGAAAGCCGTCCAATGAGCTCAGCTTGTTTGTTCTTCATTGGTTTTTGCTTCTCCTATCAAAATGGCAGCCAATTCCTGCTTCCATGTTTTTTTCAACTCTTTAACTATTAGGTCATCATGTGGTAAGGATGCTAAAAGCTCATCTGTCACCACTTTGCAACGGTCACAGCAAGTTTGATTTTTTTCTGTCATAGCCACATCAAAGTAAGACAGAATATTTACCCGTCTGCAGCCAGAAACGGAAACCCAACGAAAGAAACGCTCAAGTTTGTTTTGATTTTCAAACCTTCTCTCATTAGCAATTTTCTTTAACTTCTTAGTTATCATAAACGGATCTTCACGTTCAAATTCTTTTACAAAATGCGTAATCCATCTCCACTGCACATCTGTCAATGCATGCATTTCTCTTAATTCTATTTCTTGCCTTGGTTCAATATTCCAAATACCTACTTCAAGTTTATGAAGAGATGCACAAGTCTCTTCAATTTGATAAAGTGTAGGCAACTGCTGCTCTGCTAGATGGAGTGGTAAACCTTCATCACCGTCACAATACAATAGAATGGCTGCACTTTGCTTCCCGTCACGGCCTGCTCTGCCTATTTCCTGTAAATAAGCTTCCATCCCTCCTGGCAAATGAAAATGAATAACGACTCTTACATTATTTTTATTCACACCCATACCAAATGCAGAAGTCGCACAAATGATACGTAATTGTCCATGAAGAAACTGCTGTTGAATCAGCATCCTTTGCTCTTGTTCCATCCCTCCGTGGTAATAATCAATATCCTTAACACCATTTTCTTGTAAAAAGTTCGTAACAAATTCTGCCGCTTTCTTACTTGAAAAATAAATAATCCCCGATCCATCAAAGCTGTTTACTAATTCCTTGAGCCTTGCAAGCTTTTCAGCATACGAAGAGAGCTCCTCAACAATATAAGCAATATTACTGCGATCCACAGAAGTAATGACTTCCTTTGTTTTTTTGAGTTTCAGCTTCTCTTTAATATCTGCTTGAACCGTTTTTGTAGCAGTTGCCGTCAATGCCAACGTAAGAGGATTGTTCAATTTACTCCTTATATTTCCTAAGTTCAAGTAATCCGTTCTGAAATCATACCCCCATTGTGAAATACAATGCGCTTCATCAATAACGAACAATCCAATTTCAAGTTTCTGCAATCGTTCGATAATACGAGGAATGGCAAGCATTTCTGGCGATAAGTAAATAAAGCGATACGAGTCTAAACGCTCAATCGCTTCCCTTTTTTGAACCGATGTCAAAAATGAATTCAGTGTAATTACACTTTTTTCGCCTCGCATTTTTAGCTGCTCCGCTTGGTCCTGCATAAGAGACAGTAAAGGTGATACAATTATAACTGCTTTATTTAATACATAGGCTGGAAGCTGATAGCATAATGATTTCCCAGAACCAGTCGGTAACATTGCCAAAGTATGATTGCCCTCAAGTAGAGATTCGATGACTTCTTTTTGACCTGGACGAAACATATTATAACCGAATTGTTTGACTAAAATTTCTTCTATATTCATTTATCATCACCTGCTTTTGCCAGGACAAGGCGGATTTGAAAATAACTGATTTCATCATTGGCCACGATTTCTTTAACAGCACGTAATTGTTTCGTTCGACTCGTTTTAGCAGCTATCCTTATTGCTTCTTCAATTTTTGGAGACATAAAGCGCGAAATATTAAACCGTGGATCAGAGTAGGCGAGCTCCACAATATGATCTTCAATTGTACTTTGCTTTAATCTTCGAATAAAGGCAATCTCCTCTAACGATTTCCCATCATATAAATACTTTAAAGTCCTTTGCGTCGAGTTAGTTAACTGAGTGTGCGAATTGCCTTGAACATCTTTAATAATGCTGTATAAATAAGGATACTGCACTGATGAGTCATCTATTTGCTGTAACATAAAATGAATCGTTCCGAGAAATAAGTACCGCATATACCACTCGTCATCATGTAATTCTTTGGCGATTTGCGAATAAGTTCTTCCTATACGATGAATACCTGTTAATCTTTTTACAAAAACGTCTCGTTCCTTTTCCGGTCTTTTTTCCAGAAGTGTAGATAATTCGTCAAATAAATGACGCCCAATTTCCACTCTACTTTGCCGATTTTGGGCTAAATACCGTTTGACCCATGTTTGTGTTTGGAGATCCCTTTGAATCGGATAGAAACGATTTTGCTTGTGAATAATATGTGATATAGTTTGAATCAAGAGGCTTAATCTGCTCCAATACGATTGGGTACGATTTTGAAATCTGAATCCATTCAACGTTTCTGGGAATGGATACTTTTTCAGATGCTGTTGCAGTAGTTCTTGACCGTTCGAGGTTACCAGATAATAGCCATTTTGAGGTAAAGTGATAAGTAGCCCTGATTGAAGCAGATTATCTACAGTTATTTCAAGCTGTCTTCTCGAAATATCAGGTAATGTACCTAACAGATTCGTCAGTCCAAACAGATGAATATCTTGAATCGTTTGAGACGATTTTTTCCCCTTTAGCATATGTAAAATAGCATAAACAGAGCGTTCTCCATTAAATATACGAATACAATATAGGACGATCATTTCAAAGTAATTTTGCATTTTTTACATTCACAACCTTGTTATAATCTCTACCTTCTATCATTGTACCAAAACATTGAAGTCTATTGGTTATGAAACCTGATTGATTTTAAAAAACTGGCCGTTTTTTTAATATCAACATTAAATTTGTCACAAATTCATATCGTTTCGTTTGACAAAACCCGATACAAAAAGTGTTTTCATTACATTTATATTGAAAATTTCTACATTCAGTTTTACAATAAGGAAGTATGCAAGGGCATGAACCAATTTTAAAGCAGAAAAGTGCGGATTTACCGGGAGGAGTTTTGTAATGGCTAAATATACAATCGTTGACAAGGATACATGCATCGCTTGTGGTGCTTGTGGAGCTGCAGCGCCTGACATTTATGATTATGATGATGAAGGCATCGCCTTCGTAATACTAGATGATAATGAAGGAACTGTTGAAGTTCCTGATGTTCTTTTAGATGATATGATGGATGCTTTCGAAGGCTGTCCAACAGATTCCATCAAAATTGCAGATGAATCATTTGATGGAGACGCTACTAAATTTGAGTAAGCACAAATAAAAGCGAACAACTTTGAAAAACTCCACCTTACACATGTAAGGTGGAGTTTTTCAAAGTAAATATTAATCAATATTGTTAATAAAAAAGAGGCTGCCGCAATAGGTCAGACCCTGTTGTGACAGCCTCTTATCATCTATTCGCTTCAAGCATTATGAGATAATGCTTGTTTATCAATCCAAGTTTTCATTCTAATGTAAAGCAGTGTAAATACGATTGTAATCAATCCACCCTTCAAAATGTTGAATGGAAGGATTGCAGTCGTAACAAATTGTCTTGTTTCCTGAGATGACATGGCATCCCAGTTCATAAATAGCGTATACGCTGGAAGAATCACATAATAATTTAGCACACTCATTAATAAAGACATGATAATCGTACCCGCAACTAAAGCAATTGTCATTCCGTGTTTTGAATTTAATACTTTAAAAATGTAATAGGTTGGCAAAACAAATAGAACTCCAGCTACAAAGTTAGCAATATGCCCTACAGGCACACCCGTCGGACTTCCAATCATGACAAAATCCAATACATTTTTCAGCAATTCAACGATAATCCCTGCAATAGGACCGAAAATCAGCGCAGCTATTATGGCCGGAATATCACTGAAATCAATCTTTAAAAACGGTGGTAAACCAGGGAATGGAAAATTTAATACCATTAACACATAAGAAATACTCCCCAACATTGCCAAAATAACCAGTTTCTTTACATTGTACACCTTCATAGATCTCTCTCCTTCTTTTTTGTGATCTACCCCACGAAAAAGAGGATTGGTTCCATCGAAATTATTTGCGACCATTCAAATACCCTTTAATTCATAGAACTAAAGGGAGCTTTAAAGGTATCGTCAAATAAACGTTCAATTCAAGTAAAATTGAACATTTCGAAAGAAACCTCCATCTTCTCCCATCCAGACTATACTGTCGGCTTTGGATTCTCACCAAATCAACCCGAAGGTTCGCGGGCTTTGAAGGTGTCCCTTCATCACCGCCGGTGGGGAATTACGCCCCGCCCCGAAGATAGACCTATTCGATTTTTTTTCCGTTTCCGAAAATGTGTTTCAAGTAGTAGAATACAAGAAATATTATATGCGACCAGATTAGCCTCTGTTACCTATCTCTTAAGTTGGAGAACGAACTGCTACTAATCTATTACACATACATTTCCAAATATCCATACCATCTTGATTGGTTTTAATTTATCATCGAATGAAAAAAAAAGCAAGGATTTAAATTTGCACTATGATCAAATAAGTGTTAAATGATGAAATCTTCCTTGTTTTTAACATGTGAAAATTTCTAAAATTGACACTTGTATATCCATCCTGTAGAATTAACTGAAATTTAAGTTAATTATTTTAGAGGGGGTGTTTTGTTTTGTATCAGATTTTAGTTGCGGACGCAATTAAACCAGAGGGACTAGGGCCATTATTAGTAGCACCTATGGTAAAGCTAATTGAAAAAACAGTAGAAGAAGCCAAAAACGAACTTCATGAAATAGATGCGATCCTCGTTAGAAGCGCAACGACTGTAACTGAAGAACTAATTTCGTCTATGCCAAATCTTAAAATCATTGCTCGTGCTGGAGTCGGTATCGATAATATCGATGTCCCTGCTGCTACTAAACGCGGAATCGTCGTTGTCAATGCACCAGACGGGAATACAATATCTACAGCTGAGCACACTTTTGCTATGATGGCTTCTCTAATGCGTCATATTCCTCAAGCTCATGCCTCACTTAAGAATGGGGAATGGAAACGATCTTCTTTTACAGGTACAGAGCTTTATGGGAAAAGTTTAGGGATTGTCGGAATGGGCAGAATCGGCAGTGAAATCGCGAAACGTGCAAAAGTTTTCGGTATGGATGTACTCGTCTATGATCCATTCTTAACGACGGATCGGGCGAAGAAAATGGGGGTTACTCCGCTTGAGCTGGCAAAACTATTAACCTTGGCTGATATTATCACAGTGCATACCCCTCTTACACCAGAAACAAGAGGTCTAATAAATAAAGAAAATTTATTAACATGCAAAAAAGGTGTTTATCTATTAAATTGTGCTAGAGGCGGCATTATTAATGAAGATGATTTGTACGAATTGATTGTCATGAGGCATATCGCTGGTGCTGCCATTGATGTTTTTGCAGAAGAACCACCATTGGGACATAAATTACTCGAACTTGATTCAGTTATTGCAACACCTCATCTTGGGGCATCGACCAAAGAAGCCCAATTAAATGTAGCAACTCAAGTTGCCCAGGAAGTCCTATCCTTCCTTACTGGCAAACCTGTCACGAATTCGATTAACCTTCCGGCAATATCCAAAGAAGTGTTTGCTAAGGTTCAACCTTTTTATGAACTAGTAAAACAGATGGGATCGATTATCAGTCAATGTATGCCTGAAGGAATTCATGAAATCTCGGTGAATTATGCAGGTGAAGCTTTGGATTTTGATACAAGTATTTTAACAAAAAGTTTGCTATCTGGGTTCTTCAAGTCCAGATTAGATGTGCCCGTCAATGAAGTCAATGCTCTTTTGATTGCTAAAGAACGCGGTCTGACAATTGGCGAAAAGACTTCCCATGATACGTTTGGGTATAGTAACTTAATTACCGTTACAGCCAAGGGAGATAACAAACAACTTGGCATTAGTGGAACATATGTGGAAAACTATGGTTCACGCATCGTTCGTTTGAATGATTTCACAATAGATTTCCATCCTGAAGGAAATCTATTGTATGTCCAGCATATGGATCGCCCCGGGGTCATTGGCCGTGTTGGTAAAATAATCGGTGACCATGGTGAGAACATTGCGACCATGCAAGTCGGTCGTAAACAAGCTGGTGGGGAGGCCATCATGGTTCTCTCTTTTGATAATCCATTAAGTGATGACATGCAAGAGAAACTAAAACAACTTGAAGATATTACATTCTTATATCGAATCACGTTACAATGAAGTAACTAAATATCGCCTAATGAACAAAGAGGCTGTCCCATAACAAAATGATCAGAACCCACATTTACTATATATCGTTTATATGACAGATTAAACGGTGTATAGAGTATGAGGTCTGACCATTTGGGGATTTCCTCTTTTGCCAATTCATGAATCATATCGTGTCGTTACTCATCGTCAGAAACACAAAATTCACATGAAGTATCCGTATTTGTCCTTCACATTTTCGTTAAGATTTCTTGTAATGAATCCTTCGTCTACTTCATGCTTACCTTTCCCACCAATAAACATCAAACTGATACAAATTCCAAAAATCAATACAATCAACAAACGTTTTCCATAATCTAGCATATCTATCCCCTCACATAAATTTCATCAACTCTCTATTTGTATGAGAAATGATTGATATGTAGACCACTTCGTTCATTTTTTATTCCGGATAATAGGCTGTAATCTCCCACCTTCGCTTCTTCAATTCCTCTAAGCCTTAAAGTAAAGGGTTCATGCGGATTAAAATTATGATGAGGATTCATGCTGTTTCCATAGACAAATAGAGGATAGCATGAACCGCCTCCTCTAATGCCTTACTGGTGTATAGCGGTGGACGGTATGACTTAAAACGGTTACCCATTACATCGAATAGTAAACTAGATTTCGTATGGACATCTACTACTATGTTGCTCCGATTCGCCACCTAATTGAAGTCAGTTTCTCTATTTGCAATCAATCTACCTTAATACTAGGCAAAGGTGTTTTAACGCCATGAAAGTTTCTTATGAAACAAGATTTTCCGGCAAGATTTTCGTGTTTTATTCATTTTCTTTCATTTTTCGAGGCAAACTAAAAGTAAAAGTGGTTCCAACTCCAATCAAGCTGTTCACCGATATTTTCCCATCATGTGCATTGATAATATTTTTAGCGATAGAAAGCCCCAGACCAGTACCTGAACTCCCTCTAGTTCTTGCTTTGTCTGCTTTATAAAAGCGTTCGAACACAAAGGCTAAATCCTCTTTTGGAATTCCAGAACCTGAATCTTTCACTTCTATCATCAACCCATGGCGTTCATCTAGTCGTTGAATGATTTCAACTCTTCCACTAATCGGCGTATGACGAATGGCATTATCAATTAAATTCGTCAATACCTGTTCAATTCGGTCAGGATCGAACGTCCATTCAAGATTTGGATTTCTCAATGAAGTTATCAAAATAATTTCTTTCTCCTTAGCAAGTCCCGAAAATTTATAGACGATTCTTTCTAAGTAATCTTCCATTTGGATCCAATCACAACAAAGTTGCATATTTTCCGATTCTAATCTGGCTAAATCAAGCAAGTCGTTAACGAGTCGTCCCATTCTGAGCGATTCATCATAAATAACCTTTGCCATTTCCTTTTTGTCTTCTTCATTTTCAGCAATATCATCAATGATTGCTTCACTATACCCTTGAAGCATACTAATTGGTGTTCGCAATTCGTGGGAGACATTCGCAATGAAGTCAGTACGGAGTTTATCCATTTTCCTTTCATCCGTCATATCACGGATAATCGCAACTGCACCTCGGATGCTCTCACTTCCATATAACGGACTGACGATTAACACCCAATCATGACCTTGCAAAGAAATTTCACCAACTTGCTCTTTGTCAAGTAGCTCCGAGCGATCAAATAAATTCATGAGTACAGACGGAACCATTCCATTATTCTCAAGTTTCTCGAAAGTCCAACTATGCAAAAAACGCTCTGCAGGCGGGTTTGTTTGCAAAATGGTTCCATCTCTATTAAACGTAATGACTCCATCTGCCATACTTCTTAAAATGCTAGCTAGATGCTCTTTTTCTTGGTTTAAGGCACTCATGTTATTCTTCAACTGTTTACCCATTTGGTTAAAAGCAATCGCCAATTCACCAATCTCATCATCTGTTACAATCGGTACTTTTGTATCAAACTTCCCCTTAGCCACTTCAAATGCTACTTCCCGCATTTTCGTTAATGGAGCATTGATCCTCGTTGATAAAAAGAACGCAAAGATTGTTGTAAGGATAATTGCGACTCCAGCTGCAAGCAAAATGAACTTTGTAGTAGATGTAATGGCTTCTTCCATTGTTTCTAACGATTGAAAGAGAAAGACTTCATCTTGTTGACCATTTAAATCAAGCGGAACCCCAACAACAATGGCTGAAATCTTTTGATTACCAACTTTCAGTGGAAGCAGCAGTTCTTTCTTCACCATTTCCCTTTTTGTGAAAACCTTGATTAGATTAGGGTCATTTTTTAGAAATTCTGGATTAACACCGTATTTCTCCATTGCTTCTGAGCTGAAAATAATGTTCTCATCATTCAAAACGAGCATTTTGGTTTCTATACCGATCATTTCCGATGCAATCTGTAAAACTTCATCTGTATCAGCATGGGTATTGGTTATCTCGACAATACGTTTTGCGGTCTTCATTAAATTATTTTCAACTTCATCAATTTGAAAATTCCCAAAAAACTCGACGAGTAAAATCGTTAAAATGATTAAAACGAGGGATACCAATAATAAAATGGTCGCCCATAACTTGCCAACTACACTTCTCCATAGCTTCATTCTTGTATAACTTCGAACTTATACCCAACACCCCATACGGTTGTTATCATCTTAGCTGCATTTTCCGATATGCGATTCAACTTTTCACGCAGTCGTTTTACATGGGTATCTACAGTTCGAAGGTCTCCAAAAAATTCATAATGCCACACTTCTTTTAGTAATTGCTCACGATCAAACACTTTGTCGGGAGACTTGGCCAAGAAATATAATAATTCATATTCTTTTGGAGTCAATGATACTTCTACCCCATCAGCAGTTACACGATGTGCATCATGATCAATTGTTAAATGAGGAAACACAATAACATCCTTCGTAGCAGTATCAGGTTGTACATATGTCGTACTTGATGCGGTACGGCGCAACAATGCTTTTATCCGTAGAACAACTTCTCTAGGGCTAAATGGCTTCACAATATAGTCGTCTGTGCCTACTTCAAAGCCCTGTACTCGATTAACCTCTTCTCCTTTTGCCGTAAGCATGATAATAGGTGTCGCTTTTTTTTCTCTTAATTCTCGACACACTTCGATTCCATCTTTACCAGGCATCATAATATCTAGAAGAATTAAATCATAATCAATTGCGATTGCCTTCGTGAGCGCAATATCCCCATTTTCTGCCTCATCAATTTCATAGTTTTCCCTTTCAAGATACATTCGTAATAAGCGACGAATTCTATCTTCATCATCTACAACTAAAATTTTAATCGGATTTCCCATGTATGTTTGCACCCTTTCTTACCTCTATTCTACAAAATGAAAGCGGGCATTTCTATTCTCTTTCTGCTTTTGTACGAATGAATATTATGTTTGTCACAAATCTTTCACTTATTCAGGCTTTCATGTCCTATTCTACTACGAGTACAACAATCTTTTTTTAATACTATTAAAAAGAGATTATTGGCCTATTTGTGTCAAACCAAAGTTTCGCAGGCCTTTTAGCAAAGCCTATAACAAAGTGAAACTTCAATCAGTGGGGGGTTCTTCATCCCCACTGATTGTTAGTTGAACCAATCGGGCTTTTACGGGCAGTTGTCCCCCACCTACTCTTCTTCGTTTCCTCTAAGCCTTGAGGTGGGGTCTTACTGCCCGTTAATGCGGGATAAAGTAAACCTTTCATAGTTAGATTAGGCTGCTTATCCCTTACCTATTTTTTCTTGATTCCCATAAAAAAATTGAAGTAGGATATTAGTGGGTTAACAAGTTTTTCGCACCAAACCTAGCCTATCATATAAAAAAGAGGCGATCCTTTCTGATGAATGGAAGCGCCTCTTGATTTAGTTATGCATATGAATGAAGTCCAGCTAAAATCAAGTTCACGACGATTAGATTAAACATAATGATGGCAAAACCTACTACCGCAAGCCATGCTGATTTTTCTCCATGCCAGCCCTTTGAAAGGCGTAAGTGAAGAAACGCTGCATAAAACAGCCAGGTAATTAAAGCCCATACTTCTTTAGGATCCCATCCCCAGAAACGTGTCCAGGCAATTTGTGCCCAAATCATCGCAAAAATTAAAGCGCCAAGTGTGAAAATGGGAAAGCCGATTAATATCGATCGATAGCTGATTTCATCGACTAAATCTAAGTTTACGTTCTTAACCAACGGCTTGAAAATGGCCGCCACCCTTTTACGAAAAATCAAGCGAATTAAACCGTATAAAATTATTCCAGAAAAAAGCGACCATACAACAGTATTTGCTTTATTTGCGTCGATAATCGCCGGCATTTTTACGAGTGGTTCCAGTTTCCCTTCTGTCATTAATACCCCTTCATGAGGGCCAATCAACGCAGGCAAATGATATTCAAACACATCTTCTTTATCATATTTATTCATCCATGTGAAGTTCGCTTTATAATCCATTGCAGAAAAAGTCGATGTGATGATGATAAAACCTAGTGTTGCTACCATTGTGAACATGATTACTTCAAGCCAAGCGGTCTTCTTGCTCTTTTGCGTTTGATCAACAGATTTTACAAGATACAATATAGCAGCAACAAAGCTAATAGCCAGTACTGCCTGTCCAGTCGCCGCCGTCGTTACATGAATATGCAACCAATCACTCTGAAGTGCCGGAATGAGTGGTGCTATGTCCCGAGGGAACATACTTGCATAAGCAATGATAAGAAGGGCGATCGGTAAAGCGAATAGTCCTAACGCAGGTGTTTTGTAGATAAAATAAAGCAAAATAAATGCAGCAATAAGCATCATGCCAAAAAAGGTTGTAAATTCAAATAAATTACTTACTGGAGCATGTCCACTTGCTATCCATCTTGTAATAAAATAGCCAAGTTGTGACACAAACCCCAATACCGTTAAACAAATGGCAATCATCGCCCATTTATTTTGTTTTTTTTCTGATGCTCCTTTTTTTTCCTTTATAGCGCCGCCAAAGAAAAATGTACCGACTAAATAAAGGACAAAAGAAGCATATAACAAGTTAGCGCTTAATTCTGCCACGTATACCCCACCTTATTTCTCTTTTTCTCCAATATGTTTGGCTTCCAACTGATCTTCTGGCTCGTTTAGATTCGTGCCTTCAAGAATCATGGATATATCGCGTTTTAATCCATGCCAGTTTTTGTTTGTATGTCCTGCCAGCCAAATTTCCCCGTCTTTTCTTTGAATCCAAATACGTCGATGATTCCAATAAGCACCTTGAATAACACCGATCATGAATATGCCGCCGCCAACGAAGAAGATCCATAGAGTTAGATCCTTTCTGACAGTAAGCGCTGTAACGTTTCGTGTATCAACTCCTGCAAAAGCCATCTTATATGTATTTTCTCCTAGTGGCTCAAGCGTTTGTTGAATAGCAACAAAACTGACTTCACCTTTTGGTTTATCTGGTGTCTTCATGTTAAATATGAAGGCTGGATTGTTTGGAATTCTTGATTTAGTAACAGGTTCCTGATTTTCATCAAATTCAAAATCAGGAAAATAGCTCATTAACTCAACTGAATAGCCATCCTTCAACTCATACATAGTTTTGGGATCGTCCAACGAAATAGTCATCGTTCCAAACGTTTCTTTCGTGCTTTTATTCATTAGATTAAATGACATTTCACTTAATTCATCAAGTTTATAATCGACTTGATAGAGCGCATAATGATCGTGTTTTAATGGAAAATTAACTTTGACCGCATGGTCTTTGATCTTTTTTAATGTTGCATCTTCCCCAGGAAGAGAATTGCCTTCTTTTTCATAAAGTGTTACATCAGCTTGATAATTTTTTACGATTGTTCCCACTTTATCAATGGCAGCATTGAATGTTTGGTCTTCCTCGTTTTCTTTATCATACACTTCTACTTTGAATTGATTGTTTTTCAGGGCGTATTGCCCCTCCGTTCCGGGGATTTCTTTCGTTTCGCCTTCACGTAGCCAAAGTACCTCATCGACATACATTCCTGGTAAAAATCGAAGCATCCCACCAATCAAAAAGATGATGAGACCAGCATGGTTGACATATGGACCCCATCTAGAGAATCGTCCTTTTTCCGCGAGTAAGTTGCCGTTTTCTTCTTTGACTTTATATCTTCTAGATTCCAAACTTCTCTTGATTTCTTCAAAATCGCTGGCCTGTTTGTCTGTATTCGTTATCCCAAAGATTCGCTGCTTCTTTAAAAAACCTTCATGTCTCGCGATTTTCTGTTTTTTCAGTGATCGATAAAGAGGAACAACGCGGTCAATACTTGCAATCAGAAGAGAAGTCCCAAGCATCGCGATACAAATTAAATACCACCACGAACTGTATAAGTTATGAAATCCTAATAAATAGTACAACTTGCCTAAAAAGCCGTACTCTGCTTCGTAAAAAACTTCAGGTAATTCTGTGGGAGGTATGTATTGTTCTTGAGGAAAAATCGTTCCCACAGATGATGCGATGAGTAAGATCACGATCAAACTGACGCCTACCTTTACAGAAGAAAAGAAATTCCAAATCTTATCAATCATCGATTTATTATAGGTTTGTGATCGACGTGCGCTCCCCTCATAACGCATATCAATCATCTTTGAGTTTTTTTGTGTTTCATCTAGTACCCGACCGCAAGATTCACACAAAATAGTGCCATGCGGATTCACATGGCCACACTCACATTTCACCACTTCTTTCATGTCAAAAACTCCCCAATGTTATGGTTTAATTCTCTCCATATGTTTTTGAATGCTCTCTTCACTTAAACTGCCAGTTAGTGTGTCCACAATTCTTCCATCTTTATCTATTAAAAAGGTAACAGGCAGCGGATCTACTTTATAAGCCGTTTGCACTTGATTGTTGTTATCAATCATAATAGGAAATGTTAATTGATGCTTCTCAGCAAATTTTTTGACAGAATAATCGGATTCTCCAACGTTAACTGCAAGAATTTGCACACCTTGATCTTTATATTTCTGATATTGGTTATCCATAAACGGCATTTCATATTCACACGGCTTACACCATGTACCCCAAAAATTCAAGAACACTCCCTGCCCCTTATAATCAGAAAGCTTATGCCGATTCCCATCCATATCGGTTAACACAAAATCCCGAGCCATGTCACCCTTTTGAACGGCTGCTACTTTGTCTTTTGTAAAATTCGCATACAATGAAAAGACTAAAGCTGCACCTAAAAGAATAAGGATTGATGTTCTCATAATCAGCCGGCGCTGTTTTTTATCCATATCCATCCCCCTACACGCTTCTTACATCATTTCAATATGGTACGTTAAATCTGTTGAAATTTAGCCAAATTTAAAAGACTGTAATACCCCTATTTTTAGTTTTTCTTTATTTTAGTCTGTTGCTTTTCCCATCGGTGGTTGCTAATGCTCTTAGTTGTTTCACTTCATGAGGCGTCAATTCACGGGCATCCCCTGTAGTAAGGCCCTGTAATGTTAAAAATCCATAACGCTCTCTTTTCAATTTCTGAACCGGATGACCAATTGCATCAAACATCCTTCTTACTTGACGGTTTCTTCCTTCATGAATCGTTATTTCAATGATTGAATTCTGTTTTTTCTTGTCACTGGAGAGAAACTTCACTTTCGCAGGTGCTGTTTTTCCATCTTCTAATACGATACCTTTTTCGAGCTTCTTCAGACTTTCACGCAGTGGAATTCCTTTTACCTTTGCAACATATACTTTATCTACCTCATGCTTCGGATGCATTAAGACGTTAGCAAAGTCTCCATCATTTGTCATCAACAGCAAGCCGGATGTATCATAATCAAGGCGTCCCACAGGATAAATCCGCTCCTCAATTTCGTAAAAGTAATCTGTTACGACCTTTCTATTTTTATCATCCGACACAGCAGAGATGACACCACGCGGTTTATAAAACAGGAAATAAACAGGTTTTTCTTTTTCAAGCGGGACACCATTTACCTCTACTTTATCATTCGGTCCTACTTTGATTCCTAATTCTTTCACGACTGTACCGTTTACTTTTACTCTTCCTTCTTGAATCCACTCTTCTGCTTTTCTTCTTGAGCTCATACCAGCATGTGCAATAACTTTTTGTAATCTCTCCATCTATCTTCCACCTCATCAAATGTTGTTTTAACATGTTTGTAGTAGTAACGTAATCATACAATTATTACACATTGTACCGAAAAAAAGAAGGTGAATGAAATTTTTTAAAGAAAAGAGATGATTTATCTTTAAAAATGAGCAGTTACCAACCAGTGTTATGCTTCAAAAAAAGACGATCGTTTTGACAGTTTTTTCATTAAAAACATCCATGAACGTCTACTCTAAAGAGAAACAATGAAAAAGGTTCAGGTACTCAAATTGTATCACCTTAAGAAGGTGGCGGTGCTCAGCTGATTTTGCGAAGCGAAGCCCCTTTTCCACAGTAATATGGAGAATTATTCAATATGAGTTTACCACAGACATCTGGTTCTTAGCCAAAAAAAGGTGACGATATTTCGACAAATTGCCAAGATTTCGAAAACACTTTTATTTATTATGGTTTTACTAGTTTTTCAGAAAAAAAAGAGACGGAATCATCCATCCCCATCCGATCATTATTTACCTCCAAAAACAAGAGTCACTACTACGATTGCGGCAATAAGGCCGACTAAATCTGCCAGCAATCCAACTTTCAACGCATCACCCATTTTCTTAATCCCAACAGCACCAAAGTAAACCGTTAACACATACAACGTCGTATCCGTACTTCCTTGTATCGTTGCTGCAAGTCTGCCGATAAAAGAATCTGGTCCATAAACAGATATTAAATCGCTTGTCATCCCAAGGGCAGCCGTACCTGAAATTGGGCGGATAATGGCAAGAGGAACGATTTCTGCTGGAACATGGAGAAATTCAAGCAAAGGTCTCAGAAATTGAACAAAAAATTCAAGGGCCCCAGAAGCGCGAAAAACAGAAATAGCAACAAGCATACCAACTAAAAAAGGAATGATTGAAAAGGACATCTGGATTCCTTCTTTTCCTCCTTCTACAAACGTCTCATAGGTGGGAACTTTTTTAAACGTTCCATACAACAAGATGCCGCAAATTAAAAATGGAATCATCCAAATGGATATAACGGTCATCCACTGCATACAAGCTACCTCCTCCCATTCCGGACTCGTTTTCTATGAAAATAACGATCAATAAGGATTGCCCCTACAGCAGAAATCGCCGTTGCAATGATGGTAGGAAATACAATATCTGTTGGTGAGGCTGAATCATACGTCATACGAATCGCGATGACTGTTGTCGGAACGAGGGTAATGCTTGACGTATTAATAGCCAGAAAGGTAATCATGGATCTACTCGCTGAGTCCTTGCCGCCGTTTAATATTTTCAATTGCTCCATCGCTTTTATTCCGAGCGGAGTCGCTGCATTGCCCAACCCGAAGAAATTAGCCATCATATTAGATAAGATATAGCCCAATGCAGGATGATTTGCTGGTACTTCCGGAAATAACAATCTAATAAAAGGACGGAATAATGCAGATAACTTGTCCAGCAAGCCTGAATCCTGTGCAATTTTCATCAAGCCAAGCCAAAACACGAGAATACTCATCAACCCTAAACAAAGGGTAACAGCTTCCTTCGCCCCTTTAAACAATGCTTCATTAACAGCATCCATTGTCCCATTTACCATGGCAAATATGACACCAATCAAAGTCATGCCTACCCATATATAATTAATCATGGCGACCAATCCCTACAAAGAATTGTATGAAATCCGTCCAAATCTTGCTCAAGTTTTGTTCACTAAACGTTTCTTGAGGTTCCCCATAAAAGATTGACCGAGATCCAACCCGCTCATTGTCATAAAATATTTCTGCTTTCCCGACAATCTCTGGTGTATTCCGTTCGTCTTTCCATTCTTTCTTTGGCTTAATTAGTTTGAATTTTACTTCCACATTTTTTTCTTCTTCATCCAAAAGCGGATAGGTAAAGGCGTGCTTCACATAGATTTTCCCTTTATATTGCTTAATCCCTACATCCTTAACAGGTCCTGCTTGTAACAATTCAATTGGTTTAAAATCTGAAAAGGCATGTTCATACATGTAAATATGATCGTTCCAATCATCTGGACCATTTAATGTGACAGCGATCAAGTTTAGATCATCTTTAGTAGCTGTTGAAACTAAGGTCCGCTTTGCAAGCTTTGTAAAGCCTGTCTTGCCTCCTGTTGTGTACTCATACAGCCCAGTAAGCAAACGATTTTTATTTTTCCAAACATAGTCCCAGTCTTCTTCGGAATTCGAAGCTCGATGCTTTTTCGTGCCTGAAATCACCCTGTATGTCTCATTTTTCATGGCATAACGTGTTAATAGTGCCATATCATAAGCAGTCGAGTAATGGTTCTCCGTGCTATCGAGTCCATGCGGGTTTGAAAAATGACTATCTGTCATGCCGATTTCCTCTGCCTTTTGGTTCATCATCCAGACAAACCCGTCCAAACTGCCGCCTACCTCTTCTGCGATAGCTACAGCTGCATCATTTCCGGAACGTAGCATTAACCCATAGACTAAGTTCTCCAGCGTGATTTTTTCGCCTTTTTTCAAATAAAGAGAAGACCCTTCCGTCCCAACAGCATTCGAGCTTATTGTTACCGTACTT
Source organism: Peribacillus sp. NPDC096379 (assembly GCF_044762875.1). NCBI lineage: Bacteria > Bacillati > Bacillota > Bacilli > Caryophanales > Bacillaceae > Peribacillus > Peribacillus sp. NPDC096379. The sequence goes on along the minus strand of NZ_JBIWFD010000001.1, from coordinate 1,264,415 downwards.
TCTAATTTACCAGATTCTATTGCTAAGATTGCTGTCATGATTTTTGTTATGCTAGCAATGCGGCTTTTTTCATGGGCATTCTCCTCATACATAACTCGTCCGCTGTCCTGATCCATTAGAATTGCACTATGGGCACTTACAGGAAGGCTGGCTTTGGCTTTGGCTGGAAAGAATGTAAAAACGATTATCACCATGCATATGCATGGCAAAACTCGATATCGAAAACGCATGCAGTCCCCTCGTCCCTTTATGGTTTTGTACAAGTTTATGCACAAAGTCAAAGGATATGATAAGAAAAGCACAAGGTGCTCGTCTTATGTTCTCTGGGGTCTGAACTCACCAAGATTCATTAAAATCGCAAAAAAACCAAGCATAGTATGAACCAACTTGGTTTTTACAATTGTTCTTTTCATTGTTTTATTATTGAGTTTTCCATGTAAGTTGACTTGCTTTGTCAAATCTATATTGCACCTCAGGCCAGTTCACAATTCTCCACCAGTTATCCACATAGCCTGCTCGATTTGTTTTATATTGCAAATAGTAGGCATGTTCCCAAACATCCAAAACAAGTAAGGGAATCGTATCCCATTGCGTCAAAATCATATGTCGTTCCGACTGAAGAATTTCTAACTTCTTTGCCCTAGGTGCCCATACTAATAGCGCCCACCCAATCCCTTCAACTGCTTTTGCCGCTTCACTAAAATGTTTTTTAAAGGCTTCAAAGCTGCCAAAGTCATGCTCGATTTGCTTTAGCAAACCCCCATTGGGTTTCCCGCCGCCTTTCGGACTCATAATATCCCAAAACAAGGTGTGTAAGTAATGTCCTGATCCATGAAAAGCAACTTCTCTTTCCCAGTGTTTAATTAAGGAAAAATCATTGGTTTCACGTGCTTTTTGCATCATAAGTTCGGCTTTGTTAAGTCCATCTACATAGGCTTGATGGTGCTTATCATGATGGAGTTTCATAATTTCTTCTGATATGACCGGTTCTAATGCATTGTAGGCGTATGGGAGAGGTGGAAGTGTGTGTTTTCCTATTGGCACTGATTTATTTAAATTTGGCTCCTGATCCTTTTGTGCAAGTTTGGTTACGTTATGATGGAGAATATGGATACGTTGCTGAAGCTGCTCGATATCAGTTGCAGACAGTTCCTCTTCGTTTATTCCAGATGTCCATTCTAAAAGTTGATCCAGTTCATCACGTAAATCGCCAGTACCATCCTGTCTTTTGTCAAGATAGTTCGCAACACCCCGAAGCCATTCTTCAACATCTTCCAAATACTGTTTATTCATCGTTTGAGTTCTCCTCCAATATCACGGGAATCTTCCTTTTTTGACGGATTGGAATTTGGGTCAACCATGATCAACATCGCCCATTCTGAACTATCCTATGAAACGATTACAGTTGTGTGAAGAATATTCCGAGTAAACAAAAAGCCGATTTGCGAGTGGATCCTACGCAAATCGGCTTTTCTTTTATAATCAATTCGATTTCATCATTTTAGTTCGATAATCGCTTTCGTAAAATTCCAGCTCTTCACGTATTCTTTGAAAGCTGCCTTCAAGATTTTTTAACAACTTGTCTACACTGTCAGGGGCTTCCTTTTGGAATCTAATTGCATGTGCACCTGTATAGGCAGAACGACTGTCTTCATACCAAACATCTGATCTAGGGGTAAAGAATTCTTCCACACACCCATGAAAAATTTGATATAACGTTTTCTCAGCTGCCGCTTTATGAAAAGTGGTGTTCTTTAGGATAATCTGACATTCCTCCAAGCAATATTCACTGTTCACCAACAAGCGGCGAATGGTCGATAAAATCCCTTTGTAATACGTTTCATCCCCTGGTTTTTCTTGCTTCAGCTCATGCATGGTCGTTTCATTAAGATATGTCTCAAGCTCACTTATCGTTATCTCTAAAAAGTTTCGTACATTTATTAGCTGAGACTGAATCATTGTATTATCCAACAGCGAAACCTCCTTAAAGAAATTTCATCCGCCAATCCATTTTAGTCTTCAACGATCTATTATGGCCCGGCTAAGATGATATTGTTAGTATATTACCACAATTATGATAATAATGTCATTCAAGTGTTTCTTGGAATTTTTCAAAAAATAAATCAGCTTCACCTTGTTCAAAGTTTTCCTCGGTAGAGGCGCCAAGCGCGGGTAATTCCTCAAGTGTTTTCAGTCCAAAATAATCGAGAAACTCTTTCGTTGTGCCGTATAAATAGGCCCTACCAGCTCCCTCGGCTCTACCTACTTCTTTGACTAACACTTTAGACATAAGCGTCTGCAAAGGCCGCTCAGTTTTCACACCACGAACTTCCTCAATCTCAGCCTTCGTTATTGGCTGTTTGTATGCAATGATGGCCAGTGTTTCTAGAGAAGCTTGAGACAACCCGCCTGAACCGGGCGATTCTACAAGCTTCTTAATATAATCTGAATGTTCCTTTTTAGTAGCCAATTGATAAACGCCTGCTATTTCAACTAGCTGAAGGCCTCGTTTGGAATCTTCATAGTATTCCTTAAGATCTTTTAGAACTTCTTTTGTCTGAAGTTCAGCCATTTCAAGCACTGAAGTTAATTGCTTCAGAGATAATCCTTCATCCCCAGCCGCAAACAACAGAGCTTCAACGATACCTTTCCAATTAATCACTTCCAATTGTTCTTACACCATCCTTAGTTGCAACGAATATTTCTGCAAAGTTATGCTCTTGTTCGAGAAAAATTTCATTTCGTTTCACTAACTCTAATATTGCTAAAAAAGTAATCACAATCTGCTCTTTTTCTGGCTCTGGGAATAATTTAAAAAAGCTTGTTCTACCTTGAATAGCTTGTAGATCCGTCATGATTTGATTCATCCGTTTTTCTATCGATACTTCCTGTCTCGTCACTTTTGTATACATCGGTTTCTGAAGCTTTTTCCTGCGAAGCAATTTTTGCAAAGCGCCAAGCATATCATACAAGCTTATATTCAAATTTGGATGATTCATTTCGGCTTCTTTTGCAAACTCTCCTAAATCACTTGGAGGCTTCATGAACATTAAACTTCTGTCCTCTTCAAGCATTTTTAATTCATTCGCTGCAAGTTTATATTTCTTGTATTCAATCAATTTTTCTACAAGCTCATCACGAGGATCTTCTTCATATTCTATGCCTTCTTCATCGTATATGCGTTCCTCTTCATGTTTTGGTACTAACATTTTGCTTTTGATGGCAAGCAGCGAGGCAGCCATTACTAAATATTCACTCGCCACATCCAATTCTAGATGTTTCATTGTATGAATATAACTAAGATACTGTTCTGTTATGTCAGCCATTGGAATATCATAAATATCTATTTCGAGCCGATTGATTAAATGAAGCAGTAAATCCATCGGCCCTTCAAAAGCATCAATTTTAATATTATAAGCCATTTCAAAACCCCATTACATCATTTTCGGTAGCAAATCCTAAGGCAAACCGAATTAAGATCCGTTCTTTTTCTACCTTGTTCACAATATGCCACACTATAGTATAGTGGATTATCGGCCGTTATCCAACAGTGTATCAAACAAATATGGCGTTAAAACGTCACCATTTGCCATAAATAAAGGATAAATCATTTAGCACAGTACACTTGGTAGCGGTGCATAGCCGCCTTTTGAGGTACTTTCTTAATAAAATAAGGACATCTGCAAAGTAGATTGGCTGGTAGTAAGTCGCGAAGCCCCACGCCCTTAAACAAAGAGGACATCTTTTTCTAGGAACATTTTTCTAAATTGGGTTTCTGCCCAAACACTTTTCTTAAAAAGTGCATACTCTGACACTGTAAAGAAATTAGAATTAAAGGAGGTACTAACATGGGCGATGGAGGATTTGGTCACGGCGGAGGATTCGCTTTGATTGTCGTATTATTCATTTTGTTAATTATCGTAGGTGCATCTTGGTTTTAATTTCTAGTTCATAAGCTTTGTTAAAAATGCGACTAGGAGCTCCAAAATAACGGTACTAAACACTAATTAATAAAACAAATTGAAATGCTTGGCCTAGTTAACAGGACTCAGAACATTTTACAAAAGGGATTTGACGAAAAGTCAAATCCTCTTTTTATTAAAACCATTTTGGCATACCGTCAATTAGGCAATGACTTGTTTTTACTGATTGTTAGATAAATCAGGTTCACTCCGTTAGGTAATCAAAACTGCTTTTCATCTGTACATATTCCTCTCATTCCTCAAGAACCCTGCATTGTCGCATTTTCTCCTTAATCTTCTTGCCAAAACGATGAAGCGGTTTTTTCAACAAAAGTCCGAAAATAAGTATACATATAGCATAAATTATCAGAACTAGTAAATCTCGATAAACGACACTCCAAAGTATGCCTCCAACAGCTTCCCGAAGCAAACTAATCCCATAGGTAAACAACAGATATGGATTGATTTTTTGAAAAAATGTAGGTGCCACCTGAACAGGAAACGTACCACCTGAGCTTGTAACTTGCAAAACTAACAGAAGTACGCATAAAGCCTTTCCGACGCTTCCTAGTACAGACACGAATGTGTATGTGATTAGAACAAAAATAGCGCTAATTATGATTGAAAATAAAATGAACCAGAGCTTTTCAGCTACATACGTACCAATAAGGAAAATATCACCAACTGATACGATAAGCGCCTGTATCATCCCGATTATTAGAAAGGTGAGTAATCTGCCCAGATACACATTAGTCGGCTTATAATCTCCTGATATATTCACATTCATCATCGAAATAAGCAGTGTCGCTCCAACCCATAACGACAAGGTAGTATAAAAGGGGGACATCGCCGATCCATAATTAGGAATTGGAAATAAGCTATGTTCCTTTAGGAGAACGGGTTTAGCGAAGAAATCACTTTCCTGACTGCTATTATTACGTAACAGATCAATAATTTCCTTGATGTCATGTCCTTTTTCAAAAGTACGTAGCTTATCTGCCAACGCTGTTATTTCATTTTCTAATTTTGGAAAGCGTTTTTGCAACATAGTTAGCTCTACCTTGCTTGTCGTCAAGATTCTACTCGCATCGTGCAAAGTCCCTTCGACCTTTGGGAGTGCCAGCTTCCCTTTTTCTATCATAGAACGTGCATCCGTCAAGATGCTATCTACCCGAGAGAAGGCCTCCTTAAATTTAGGTAAGGTCACATTAGGATAGTTGTTGATTAAACCATCTACAATTCCTTTATTCTGCATTGTAAGATTTGTAAGTTGATCAACGGTTTGCTCCGCCAAATTATTTGTTTCAATCATTTTGGCTAAAACTTGTCGTTGCTGCTTAATATTTTCAAGATGATTTGAAACAGCATCTATTTCCGCTTGCAAGAGGTTATTATCACTAAATTCATTTAGCCCTTTTAAAAGGTCCTGTATACCTTGCATTACAACTTCCGTCTTATCTAGCCTTGCCTTCGCTTGATTCACTAACGCAATGACTTGATCTGTGGATAAGTTAGGATCCTTCAAGCGATTCAATTTGTCACTTACGAACAGGCCATCCGCTTGAATCGTTTCCAAATCCTGTTTGATAAGTGGATCAAGCTTATTCATGGCCGTTTGGGCTGAGTTTGCATACTGGTCAACTCCTGAAGCAAAATCTTCCCCTGTTGCAGTAATCCCTTTTATTTTGATAAGTCCTTCATTAGCAAGTTGGACGACTTTCTGAGCTTTTGTTAAATCACTCTGTACATTTTTGGTAGTAGTTTCAAGTATAGGCAACTTCTGTTCCAACCAGTAGACCATCTTTTTCACATTATCAATAGCCGGTAAATCCTTCTCTAGCTCAATTCCTAATTCATTAAAGATGGCAAATATGCTTCCACTCGCTTCCTTCACAAAGTTTTCACTGACATTTTCAACAATTGTACTAGCTCCCTTTTGGGTCATTTTCGGAGCGATGGCATTGATTTTTTCATTCACATAATAGTGAATCTCTGGTTTAACTGGAATATCCGTCAAAACAGTTGTGATATTCTTCGAGAAATTGGCAGGAATAATAATCGTCGCATAGTATTCACCTGTCTCGACTTTAGCAATGGCATTCTTTTCGTCCGTGAACTTCCATCCCAAACTGGTATTTCCCTTTAAAGATTCAATAATTTCGTTACCTAAATTCACTGACTTACCATTCAATGAAGTTCCTGTATCATTATTCGCCACTCCGACAAAGATGCCGGCCGTGTTACTGTACGGATCCCAAGACGCTTTAATATTGAACCATGCATATATAGATGGCAACAACATCAGACCAATAACGAGGACTGACGCAACCCTATTCCTAGTAATGCTCCTTATATCATCCCTAAAAATCTCCCAGATGTTTTTCACTATACCACCCAATCACAATTCAGTTTGACTATAGTATTTAATGATTGGAGAATATCCATACAGCAGAAATATTACGAGAACCATTTCCTTTTCATTTACAAATAGTGACCTAGATTTTACTTCACCCTTCACCTTCTGGTTTAACCTTATATTTAATAATCATATTCCTCCATTAGACCTAGCACATTCGCAGGTCGATGAAACTCTTTACAAAAAAATCTTTCCTATTCTGCCAATTCACGTCTAGCTAGACCTTGTGCTACAATGGCGATAACGAAGAATTATAGGAGTGAACAAAATGATCTACCCTAAAGAATATGTGTCTTTTTTAGTTCATTTCCATGCTAGCAGGGATTACTTCGAATGCCACGAAATTCTAGAAGAATATTGGAAAGAGGTATCACCTCGGGAAAGAGACTCCTATTGGGTAGGATTCATCCAAATAGCCGTAGCACTCTATCATTACCGTAGGGGAAATCTTATTGGCGCAAGAAAGACCATTCGAAAAGCAGGTAATATTCTTCAAATGAAGCCTGCACAAATCAGCAAGCTTGGTATAGATTACGATGAACTAATGAAAGTCATCCATGAGCTAACTGAAAGAATTACCTTAGAAAAGGCTTATCAAAGTGTCAATTTGCCAATTTCTGACGAAAGATTAATCGAAGCCTGTCTTACTGATTGCCGTGAAGCTGGCTATCACTGGATGAAAGAAAGCGACATGAATGATGCTCTACTTATTAACAGACATGTATTACGCGATCGTTCAGAGGTCATTCTGGAACGTAACAAACAGCTGCAAATTCGAAAAACGAAAAATGACTGATTCTTCCAAGAAAAAGAAATAGTCTATTATGAAAGTGATTCAAGCTTTTTGCCCAAAAGAAAAAGACTGATTTCTCGTCAGCCTTTACTCATAGATTTTTGATTACCCCAATAAGGTATAAAAACGAGGGTTACCCATAACAAGGTCAGACCCTTTTTGGGATATCCTCGTTTTTAACCATTATTTATTTACATGAGTACTGATCTCTTGCATTTTTCTTATTATTCAACTTCTTTGATCATATCGCACTTTTCAAAGAAGGATACGGTATTTTCGTTTGGCTTAGTTTCTTTATTAGGAAAAAGCTCTTGAATTTCTTTTATCATGGTCTTTCCAATCCCTTGTTGGCGAAAAGAAGGGTTAACAGAAATATGTTTAATGATAATCACGTCAGAAAGTGAAAGGTCGATTCCAATCGCACCGACAATCTCCTCATTCTTCCAAAGATACAATTGCAAATTATCATTGATTTCGTATTCTTTAATCGTGTTTTGTAATTTTTTAATATCCTTTTCCTCAGGCATAAACGACAATAGACCCATAGCAAATTTTTCGTATGCTTTTTTATATTTGATTAACATAATATCCCTCGTTACTAAAAGAACGTTGTATTTTAATAATTGAACTGATATTCATCATACATAAAAACTTCTTTTGTTTCAACATTCGCTAAAATTCCTTTTTACCCTAGTTTAACAAAAAATTTGACCCAAACTGATGAAAGTTTCACTTTATGCAATCCATATCCAATATACGATTCCCCAAGTAAGCCCAAGTGCAATCAATATGAAGATTAGAGCTAGATTAGTTTTTCTCATTCATGAACTCCCTTATCAACCATCAATCGTTTGTACAGAAATATAATTAAATTTTCGGCATAGGTAGCCGCTCTCTATTTATCTATGCCCTCATTTTACTACAACCTTTACTTTCTGACAACATTCTTTCAATTTTTTACCATAAAAGCAGATGCTTTACCACTTTTATTTTGAAACTTCACTACAATCTGCTTATACTATAAAAGTGAAACTTCTATCGGTGGGGTCCCGCCCCCACCACTGATGGTAAGTCCCGTTCTACTGTTGCCTAGATCTTCGCTTGCGCTTCGATCAAACGACAGTATGAACCCGCTTCAATGAATCACAGACTAAGTACGCCGCATCCTTTAGTCTTTCGTCTGCGTGACCCACAGGGCGCAAACTTTACCGCTGAAGAGCACAGCGGTAAGTTTCACTATATCTCACCTATCGGATGTAGTTCTCTGTAGCCAATGACAGGTAATGGGTTCTCTCATACTATGAAACTTTTTCTAAAAACGTTCGTCTACTAATTGAAGGGGGAAATACAATGAAAAGAATGATGAAATGGGGATTATTTGCCCTGATACTCTGTATGTTCGTACCAATTCGCGCATTTGCCGATGCCATGGTAGGGGACATGATTATTACACTTGGTGAAAATCTCACAGCAGAACAAAAACAGATGCTACTTGCAGAAATGGGTGCACCTGCTGACGCCGAGATTCTAACAGTTACCAATAAAGAAGAACACGATTATTTAGGAAATTATATTGCAAGCCGATTAATCGGAACGAGAGCAATCTCTTCTTCTTCCATCACATTGGAAAAAGCGGGTACAGGATTGAAAGTAGAATCAAAGAATATTAACTGGGTTACAGAAGAGATGTATGCCAATGCACTTGCTACTGCTGGTGTCAAAGATGCCACCATTCATGTAACGGCCCCAATTCCTGTTTCAGGGACGGCAGCTTTAACTGGTGTGATTAAAGCCTATGAACTTTCATCAGATAAAGCCATACCTGAAGAAATAAAACAAGCGGCAAATGAAGAGATGGTGAAAACAGCTCAACTCGGTGATCAGGTTGGCACAGACGAAGCCGCCGCACTTATGACAAAGATAAAAGAAAAAATGGCAATAGATCCTCCGAAAACGGAAGCGGACGTTCGAATTATCATTGAGTCTGCTGCAAAAGAACTAGGAATTACCTTAAACGAGCAACAGATCCAAAGCCTTATTGACTTGTTTAATAAGTTGAAGGAGTTAAATATTGACTGGAATGCTGTCGGCAATCAATTAACAGAAGCTAAAGAAAAATTATCTACCTACCTCCAATCAGAAGAAGGCCAATCTTTCCTCGATAAGCTTAAAGGCTTTTTTGCTAGCCTGATTGATGCGATAAAATCCTTCTTCTCTTAAGCTTTCATAAAATTGCTTGTCTAATAGAGGATGTTCAAAAAGTCCGGTAAAAATAGTTGTCGAATTTCTTCGTCGCTCTGCCTCTCCGGTCCTCGAACTTCTCGGTTCTTTTTATCCTCCTTTTGAACACACGCTAATAGTAAAGGGTCAGACCACACTCTTGAGTGCAAGGTCTGACCCTTTACTTTTTTTATTTCGTTTTTACAATTTCCTTTAATTCTAAATCCAAACGGACTAAATCTTCATACGTTTCTCGTTTAATCACTTGCTTTGCCTCTCCATTTTCCACAAAGACTACTGCTGGACGTGGAATCCGATTATAATTATTCGCCATCGAATATCCGTATGCTCCTGTACAAAATACCGCTAGAAGATCTCCGCGGCCAGACTTTGGCAAAGGTAAATCCCAAATAAGCATATCGCCGCTTTCACAGCACTTGCCAGCAATAGAAACCGTCTCTTCTACTTCATCCAATGGTCGATTCGCAAGGACGGCCTCATATTTTGCTTCGTACAGTGCAGGACGAATATTGTCACTCATTCCTCCGTCAACCGCTACGTATTTACGAACTTGTGGCACTTCTTTTTCAGAACCGACTTTATATAAAGTAATCCCTGCATCCCCTACAAGGGAACGCCCTGGTTCAATCCAAATTTCAGGCATTGGAATGTCCGTTCCTTGAAGCTCATTTTGAACTTCACGAACAATTTCCTCTACATATTGAGAAGCAGGAATAGGTGTATCTTCTTTTGTATACCGAATCCCAAAGCCACCGCCTAAATTTAGCACAGGTGGTTGATACCCGAATTCTTCATTCCATTTCTTTAATTGTCCAATTATCTTTTTTGCCGCTAGTACAAAACCGGTCGTTTGAAAAATCTGTGAACCGATATGGCAATGAAGTCCTTGTACGTTCATCCACTTACTTTTTAAAGCTTGCTTTAACGCTTGCTCTGCTTGGCCATTTAGCAAATCGAAGCCAAATTTCGAATCTTCTTGCCCCGTCAGAATATAGTCATGTGTATGGGCTTCAATCCCAGGTGTTACCCTAAGTAAAATATTTACCTTCTGCTCTTTAAACACACACAGCTCTTCTAATAATTCCAATTCGGAAAAGTTATCTACGACAATACAGCCGATATGATGCTCTAATGCCATCATTAGTTCTTCTTCGCTCTTGTTATTGCCATGGAAATGAATTCGTTCTACTGGAAATTCAGCCTTTAATGCTGTATAAAGCTCTCCTCCAGAAACAACATCAAGTGAAAGTCCTTCTTCTTTCACTAGTTGAATCATGGCGATTGATGAAAATGCTTTGCTTGCATATGCGACTTGAGCAGAGATTCCCAGATTTTCAAATGTTTGCTTGAATCCTCTCGCTCTTTCTCTAATTAATTCGATATCATACACGTATAGAGGTGTTCCATATTCAGCAGCAAGCTGTACAGTATCTACTCCGCCTATTTCAAGATGTCTTGCATCATTTACTTTTCCTGTTCCATAAAAGTGCATATATGTCTCTCCCTTTCCCGTCTTTGGAGCTAATTCCCGGAGTTCTTTTGAGGGATGTCCCCAAAAGGGTCTGACCATACACACTATCACCGTTTATTGTGTCATGTCTATGTCATATAAACAATATATAGGAGATTGAGATCTGAACCCTTTCATTACGAGACAGCCTCTTCCATGTGGAATTTTTTTCTTTCCACTAGCTATTCAAAGATTTACTATTGATTTTAGAATAAAGTTAAATTACCACAACTTTTCGACAACAGCAATACTTATGTGAAACTTCTTTTTATAAGGCTACATATACAACGCTGTTGATTTTTAGATCATTTTAGCTATTGCTGCCCTTTTAGCATAGCTAAAAGTATGTGAAACCGCAGTTTCACATGAATGAACTAACAATTTGGTTTAACTTTCTCCATTTATTAAAGGTATCTTCGTTTTTTCACTTATCTCACATTAACGGGTAGTAAAACTAAACTGTTTGAATTTTCACTTTATTTTGGTTGTCGATATCGATCCTGTGGATGTACAATACTTGGTCGGATTATCGAACCTGGATAAGGTCTTCTTAACAAAATATGCGACAGTGCTTTTGGACGAAACGGGATAAGAGGCCATAAGTATGGCGTATTCAACGTTTTTACACTAGCTAGCAAAATGATGTACAACGTTATGCCAATGATTAAACCAGGCAACTTAAATACCGCAACGCCTATTAAAAGAATTAGCCGTGAGACTTTATTCGCCACTCCGAGTTCCAAACTTGGTGTAACGAATGTTCCAACTGTAGCAACAGAAGCGTAGAGTATGACTTCTGGTACGAAAAATCCAACATCGATAGCAATCTGACCAATTAAGACGGCAGCAATTAGTCCCATTGCTGTTGAGAGTGGGGTTGGCGTATGGATGGCTGCCATCCTCAAAAATTCAATTCCAATGTCCGCTATAATGATTTGCAAGATGATCGGAATATTCGTTGATTCATTTGGTCCTACGAATGCTAGTCTTTCCGGCAATAAGGATGGATCCAAACAAAATAAGAACCAAACTGGCAATAGTAAAACAGAAGCAAAAATTCCTAAAAATCGAACCCATCTTTCAAGTGTACCAATGGCTGGGGCCTGACGATATTCCTCTGCATGTTGCATATGATGAAAAATCGTTGCAGGAGTAATGATAACACTTGGAGAAGTATCCACGAAAACGATGACATGCCCTTCCATTAAATGGGTCGACGCGACATCCGCCCGTTCCGTATATCGAATCAGTGGATATGGATTGTACCCTTGTTTTACGAGAAATTCTTCTATTGTTTTATCAGCCATCGTCAATCCGTCCACTTTAATATTGCTTAATTCTTTCCGTACAATATCTATCAAGTCTGGATCAGCCAACCCTTTTATGTAGCCGATAGCAATATCCGTTTTTGACCGTTCTCCAACCTGCATGATTTCAAATCTAAGCCGTTCATCTCGAATTCTCCTACGAGTCAGTGCTGTATTGATGATAATATTTTCTACATAGCCATCTCTCGAACCGCGTACCACCTTTTCTGTATCTGGTTCTACTGGTGTTCTTCCTGGATAGCTTCTGACATCGACAACGAGTCCGATTGGCGTCCCATCTACAAGTACTACAATTAAACCAGAGAGTACTTGATCGACTAATTCATCAAGTGTCTTAATTTCGTCGACTGATTGATGTATTAAATTATTATGGACTTTTTCAAACACCTTTTGAGTATGTCTCTCTGTATCATTCTGGTCTACGAGCTGCTCCAAGATATCGATAATAAATGCTGTATCTGTCAGACCGTTGACATAATACACATGAACCTGTTTTTTAAGAATAATTAGCTTTCTAACACCTAAATCAAAACTTTCTCCCAGGCCGACCTTCTCTTTCATAAATGCTTCTGTTTCTTCTACGCTTTCAGGAATCGGTCGCATTTTGTGCTCTTTTTTGTTCGTCACTATACCCGCTCCTTTCTAAAATAAGTTCGACTGCAAGCTTGGTGATGGGAGCACCTTTTTCATAATCATCTTTTTTTGACATCTTTCCGATATCACCAATTCCTACGACAATCGGTGCATGTAACTGATCGATACAGTAAACGGTATCTCCGGTAATCTTTCCTGGTTCAAATTCTTCTGCCCCAAACTTATCTACGCCATTTCCTGTTAAATTACCATCTCGATCAATACTAACATCTACTGTCGTCCATTCTTCATGCCGCGTTCTTGAAGCAACAGCAATGATGCCGAGTACTTCAATGTCCTCATGATTAGCCACATAGCGCATAGCAGTCTCTCCTGCACCTTCTCCTACAATCCCGCTATCGTCAAACATCACTAATACAGGGTCTTTGGGTGTTTTTTTTATTAATTCAACAATGGCCTTGCCTGAAAGAGTGGTAGGGTTCCCCCAAGACATGGAGATGCAGCGACCGTCAATTTCCTTGGCTACAATCTCAACAACCCTTCTTGCATATTCGTCACCATCGGTTATGAGGATTACTTTTCGTTTGTTAACCATTAAAAGTATCCTTTCTATATTAAAGTGAAATTTCCATCAGTGGTTTTTCCCCCACCTATTTTTTCTTGATTCTCTCACCAAAATTGAATCGGGGTATTACGCCTATTAAACCGAGATGAACAGAATAAAGGTTTAGGGTTAAATTCTTGCATAAACCATTTTCCACATGTTCATCTCCCTTCACAAGTTGACGAAATAAATCCATTGAAACAATGATCCAATCACCTTTCCAAATACTACGGCCATGATTAGATAAACCATTTTATCTTGTATTCCAATCCGTTTGGATAAAATGGGAAACACATTTAGCACTTCCGTTAATGCAGCTGCTAGCATTCCATTGAATACGCCGTTTGCCACACCAATGATCGGCAATACGTATTGATTCCAATGCAAGATATTTCCTTGCAGGCTAAGCCATCCTCCAGCAAGCACGCCAAATACTACGGCCCATTCATAATAATGAATCATTTTCATCGTTTTTGTCAGTTGAGTTAGCCTTGGTAGTAGTCCGAGAACAGTTAAGAAAGCGACAAATCCAGCGCCAACAGAAAGTCCGCCTGCAAAACCGATAACGGCAACTAAAATCAAATTACCTGTCATCAATTTGACGGATACTTTCCTTATTTTCATTCATAATCACATATTGGTCTAAATCTTGTTGGTAATTGAACATCTCTACTTCAAGCGGACTTGGCTCTTCATTAAATCGTTTTTTAAAAAAGTGATTAAAAAACAGGACCATCCCTAGTCCCAAGCCAAAACTATAAGGAATTTGAATCAATAACGGGCTCTTGTCTTCCCTACCTGTAATAAGCTTAAATAATTTTTGATGGACTTCTTGCATACTCACATCGACATGATAGTTCATAATCGTGATTCCTGTACCAATAAACAAAAGCATCCACACTCCGATGAAAAATAAAAATGAGAATTTTCTTTTTTCATCGACTACTTCTACGATGGTTTGAGCAGGACCAAACGTTTGTACTTCAAGTTCACCGTCCATTCTTCCTATTTCTTGGATAACTTGAACTAGATCAATAATGATGATATTTTTGTCCTCTTTTTTTACTTCCAACAAGGTAATGTCCTCAAGCTTTCTCACTATATCCTCAGGACCAATTACTTTTACTACATCTTTAACCTTCACTTCCTGATTTAATTTGACGTATACGCGGTTTCGCATTCGTACATATATTAGTTCCATATCACTCACCCCGCACTGTTTTTCCTTATATTTGTAGTATGGATTGGAAATCAAAGGAACATACGGGAGAATCACAATGACTAAAAATTACCATTCGACTCAACTGTTATCTTTTCTTTCTACGGATAAGGTGCGGAGCTTCTAAAAAATCAGCGCAGCAAAGCCACCCTCATAAGGTGGTGAAGTTTTTAGAACCTGAACCTTTTTCATCGCCTAAGTTGGGAGTAGACTCTCATAGATGTTTTTTTACACGCAAAAAGACCATATGAATCACTGATTCATATGGTCTTTCATTTGTTGAAGGATTTTCTTTTCCAAACGGGATACTTGCACTTGCGATATGCCTAAACGCACGGCCACCTCTGATTGAGTTTGATCTTTATAATAACGCAAATAGACAATTAATCGCTCTCGTTCGTCCAGTCCATGAATCGCTTCTTTTAAGGCAATCTTATCAAACCATTTTGTTTCATTCGTATCTGCAATTTGGTCAAGCAGGGTGATAGGGTCCCCATCATTTTCATATACGGTTTCATGAATGGATGATGGACTGCGACTTGCTTCCTGTGCAAGGACAATTTCTTCTGGAGTCAGCTCCAAGTGCTCGGCAAGTTCCGTCAATGTTGGGACTCGCCCATATGTCTTCGAAAGTTCTTCCTTAGCACGCCGGACCTTATGAGCCATTTCCTTTAACGATCGACTTACTTTTACGGTCCCATCATCACGGATGAAACGTTGAATTTCACCGATAATCATCGGAACCGCGTACGTGGAAAATTTCACTTCAAACGATAGATCAAACTTGTCAACAGATTTCAGAAGACCGATACAGCCAATTTGATATAAATCATCAGGCTCATAGCCTCGATTCAAAAATCGCTGCACGACCGACCAGACTAATCTTAGATTACTATTTACAATCTTGTCCCTAGCTTCTTGGTCCCCACTCTGGCTGCGTCGGATTAGCATCCGTAATTCGTCATCTTTTAAATGGACCTGGTTCTTCTTGTTTTTAACCTCCACATCCATAGGCGTGTCTCCCTTAATTGCACAAAGCTTTGGTTTTAGTTAAGTGCTTTTTTAGTCGAATGATGGTTCCTTCGCCTTTATGGGAAATGACATGCATTTCGTCCATGAAATTTTCCATAATCGTAAATCCCATTCCCGATCTTTCGAGTTCTGGCTTTGTCGTATAAAGCGGTTGAAGTGCTTCGTCTAAGTCTTCGATTCCAAGGCCCTCATCACGAATTTCCAATTCAACCATATCTTCTTCAAGGACAACAGAAATATAAACAACACCAGTCGGGTCATTTTCATAGCCATGAATGATGGAGTTCGTCACCCCTTCAGATACGACAGTCTTAATCTCTGTTAATTCATCCAGTGTCGGATCTAATTGTGCGATAAATGATGCGACAGACACCCTCGCAAACGATTCGTTTTGGCTGAGTGCCGAGAATGTCAATTCCATTTTATTTTTCATATTAGGCAACCCCCAATCTTTGTAAAGCATTTTCTTCAGAAATATCAAGCTTGATAATTTTAAACAATCCTGACATATCAAACAAGCGCTTTACAGATGGCGAGATTGCACAGACAACCATTTCACCTTTGTTTTTCTTAATTTGGTTATAGCGTCCAAGAATGACGCCCAGCCCTGAGCTATCCATAAATGTTAACTCTTCAAGGTTAAGCACGATATGTTTAATCTCCTGTTTCTCCAGCACGGATTCAGCCTGTTGTTTTAGCTTTGCAGCTGTATGGTGATCCAATTCTCCTTTTAGACGGATACATAAGACTCGATTTTTAGTTTCCATTTCAATTATCAGACTCAAACTTCATGCCTCCTTATCTGTCGTATAAGGAGTGAATTTCTACTTTTAGAGAGTCAATTCCTTCTTATTGGCAAAACTAGTGGGTTTTCGGCTAAAAAAGTAGGATTTGGCTTGATTTTGACACAAAACGCTACTCTATTTTTGTAAACATGCCGAAAGATCGTTTATATAGATCCCACCAGCTTGCTTTCTTCACTGTATTTTTCGCTACGACGGGTGAGCTCGTCACTTTTTTTCCATCTTTTAAGATTTCAATTGTTCCAATTTTTTCACCCTTCTTGATCGGTGCTTTTATATGTTTGTCGAGTTTGATATTTTTTGTAAAATCTTTCGCTGAACCGCCTTTTGCGGTTAATACAGAAATCGGCTCACTCGTTACACCCGTAACAGTTTTCTTATTCCCTTTACTTACAGAAACCGTATCAAGATCGACACCTCGCTTATATAGCGGGTGGGTCATAAATTGTGAAAATGCATAATCCAGCATTTTCGTCACCTGTGCATTCCGTTCTTTCGGTGTCGGGGCCCCCATTACGACCGCAATGACCCGCATATCGCCTTTTTTCGCAGTCGCTGTTAAGCAATATTTCGCTTCATTTGTAAATCCAGTTTTCAATCCATCAACACCTGGATAAAATCTAACAAGTTTATTTGTATTGACAAGCCAGAATTTCTTGTCGGTATTTTCACGAAGGTATGCTTCGTATGTCCCTGTAAATTCGGTAATTAAGTCATATTTCAATAATTCCTTGGCCATAATCGCCATATCATGCGCTGTACTGTAATGATCAGACTCTGGGAGTCCTGTGGCATTTTGGAACTTCGTTTGATTTGCACCTAGTTCCTTCGCTCTCTTATTCATTTTGGTGACAAATGCTTCTTCAGAACCTTCCAATCTTTCAGCCATTGCAACCGATGCATCGTTTCCTGAACCAATCGCAATTCCTTTCAACATTTGTTCAACCGTCATAACTTCTCCAGGTTCTAGAAAGATTTGCGATCCTCCCATTGAGGCGGCATATTCGCTTGTGCTAATCTTTTCATTTAACTTTAATTCACCTTTATCAAGCGCCTCCATGATGAGTAGCATAGTCATAATTTTTGTCATACTAGCAGGCGGTAGCTGCTCTTCTGCGTTTTTGTCATATAAAACTGTTCCGGTATCTCTTTCAATTAAAATGGCCGATTTCGCCTGTTCTGCTAATTCAATACCATTTTTCTCAGCAGCAAAACTATGTGGAATGCTCATGCTTGTTAGTAGTAGAATGGCTGCGCATATACTTACTATCCGCTTCATCTGCAAACCCCTCCTATTCTTGATAGCTTTATTTTTTCCAAAATAATCATTAATATACAGACCTTGTCAATTAAAAAGGAAAATGAAGGAAGGTATCTATCGGTATCTGCTTTTATTTCGACTCGACTCATGTTTCTTGACTTCGACGCATTAATAAATTATTTCATCCAATTTCTACTAAATTAAGCGGTCTTCGTTGCAATTGGAGTGGTTTCATTCAAATATTGGCCTAATTTACAGATATCAGCCATTCCCCACAATATATCGGCCAATTTGCAACTTATATCAGCGGATTTTCTCATATATCAGCCGTGAGCTAAACTCCTATTCCTTAAATACAAAAAAAGCCGTCCCATGAGAAAGAGGCCGCTGAAAAAGGAATTCTTTATAAAAGTTTTGAAGATTTTCATCAATATACAGATAATAAAATAGACTTTTTCAGTGCCCACCATGAAAAAGGATCAGAACCCACATCTACTATATATCGTTTAAGGCGTGAACAGAACACAATAAACGGTGTATAGAGTGTGAGGCCTGACCCTTTAGGACAACCTTATTTTCATCAAAATTATTCCGTAATTTGTTTGTATATAAGCGTTGGTTTTTCGACTTTTTCAGAAGAAATTGTAATATTAGCATACAGTTTTTCTTCGACGGCAGAAACGTCTTCAAAGTTACTGTAAATTGTCACAAGGGACTCCCCTTTGGCGACGCGATCGCCAATCTTCTTATTTAGCATAAGGCCCACAGCTAAATCAATCTCAGATTCTTTTGTAGCCCGTCCTGCTCCTAGAAGCATTGCGGCTGTTCCTATTTCGTCTGCTACGATTGTAGAAACATATCCATCTTCTTTCGCCTCAAGCTCAAATATGTATTGGGCTTGTGGAAGCTTCTCCGGATGATCAACAATCGTCCCGTCTCCTCCTTGTGCTTCAAGGAAATTTTTGAAAGAAGCAAGTGCTGAGCCGTCCTTGATTGCTTGTGTAAGCATCGTTCTTGCACTTTCAATAGATTCCGCCTTCTTCGCTAAATACACCATATAACTACCAAGCGTTAAGGAAAGTTCCGTTAAATCTTCCGGTCCCTCCCCTTTTAATGTATCAATCGCTTCTTTTACTTCTAATGCATTTCCGATGGCAAAGCCAAGTGGTTGGCTCATGTCTGAAATTATCGCCATTGTATTACGGCCTACGTTATTCCCGATGCTTACCATTGCCTTAGCCAACTGTTCAGAATCTTCAACCGTTTTCATAAATGCCCCCGCGCCTGTCTTTACATCCAAGACGATAGCGTCCGCACCAGCGGCAATTTTTTTACTCATAATCGAGCTTGCAATCAACGCGATATTGTCAACTGTTGCTGTTACATCACGAAGAGCATAGAGTTTTTTATCAGCTGGAGTCAGATTTCCACTTTGACCAATTACAGCGAGTTTGTTTTTGTTGACAAGATGGATAAATTCTTCATTTTCAATTTCAACATGGAAGCCTTCTACCGCTTCCAATTTGTCAATGGTACCGCCAGTGTGGCCAAGACCTCGGCCTGACATTTTCGCAACAGGTACACCGACTGCAGCAACAAGCGGGCCTAGCACAAGCGTTGTGGTATCACCTACACCACCGGTGCTATGCTTATCTACTTTAATTCCTTCTATCGCTGATAGATCAATCGTATCTCCCGAGTTGACCATCGCCATCGTTAAGTCAGCACGTTCTTTTTCAGCCATGCCTTTAAAGTAAATAGCCATGGCGAATGCACTCATCTGGTAATCAGGAATCGATCCCTTTGTGTAACCGTCAATAATAAAGTTAATTTCCTCTGTTGATAGTTCAAAACCATCCCGTTTTTTTGCAATTAAATCAACCATTCTCATCTGAAATCACCACTTCTTAAAAAATTTTTAATTTACATTTGATTAACAATTTCTTTTACAAAGCTTAAGAAGCTGCTTTTTACTTTCTCCGTCGTTTCAATCACTTCTTCATGCGATAGTGGCTGATCCAAGATACCAGCTGCCATATTCGTGATACAAGAGATACCTAGCACTTCAATCCCTGAATGACGAGCTATGATAACCTCTGGCACAGTTGACATCCCTACTGCGTCTCCGCCCATAACCCTTGCAAGACGGATTTCTGCTGGTGTTTCATAAGTTGGACCGCTAAATCCTAAGTAGACTCCCTCTTTTGTATCAAGTTGAAGTGAAGTAGCAATCTCCTTCGCTTTTGCACGAAGCTGCTTACTGTATGCTTCAGACATATCCGGGAAGCGTGGACCAAAGCGCTCATCGTTCGGTCCGATCAAAGGATTTGTCCCTGTGTAATTTATATGATCTGTAATGAGCATTAAATCACCTGGAACAAAACTTTCATTCACACTACCGGCAGCATTCGTCACAATCATTTTCTCCACACCAAGAAGCTTCATAACACGAACTGGGAACGTGACCAATTCCATAGGATAGCCCTCATAATAATGGAAACGGCCTTGCATAGCGACAACCTTTTTCCCGCTTAGTTCGCCAAGTACTAGCTGCCCTGCATGCCCTTCAACGGTTGACACTGGGAACTCTGGAATCTCACTGTACGGAATTTTCACTGCATTTTCAATTTCGTCCGCTAATACACCTAGACCTGATCCTAAAATTAAGCCGATTTCTGGTGTTGCATTAAACTTTTCTTTAATAAACGATGCTGCTTTTTCAATTTTTTCGTACATTCCGCAATTCTCCCTTTATTCTTTTTATTGTTCGTGAGCAATACCAACATCAGCAATCTTTTAATGAAGATATCCTAACAAACTTTTTCCAAACTCCGGCATTTTCACCTTAAAATTATCTGCTACTGTTGCGCCGAGATCAGCAAATGTTTGACTAATTGGCAATTCTTTCCCGTCTGTAAAGCGTTTTGAGTAGATAAGTAATGGTACGTATTCACGTGTATGGTCTGTTCCTGCGTGAACGGGATCATTCCCATGGTCTGCAGTAATGATTAATAAATCATCTTCTCTCAATTTACTAAACACTTCTGGCATACGTGCGTCGAATTCCTCTAACGCTTTTCCGTATCCGATTGGATCGCGGCGATGTCCGAATAATGCATCAAAGTCAACTAAATTTAAGAAACTTAAGCCTGTAAAGTCCATATCTAGCGTCTGCAATAATTTATCCATTCCATCCATATTGGAAACCGTTCGCAATGACTTAGTTACACCTTCCCCATCAAAAATATCAGAGATTTTCCCGATGGCCAGAACGTCCAAACCTTCATCTTTTAATTCATTCATAACCGTTCGATCGAACGGTTTTAATGCATAGTCATGGCGATTCGACGTTCTTTGGAAATGGCCTGATTCCCCGATAAACGGTCTAGCAATGACACGGCCGATTTTATATTCATCAGCCAATGTCAATTCACGAGCAATTTCACAAATTTTATATAATTCATCTAGCGGAACCACTTCTTCATGCGCGGCAATCTGAAGAACAGAATCAGCGGACGTATAAACAATCAGCGCCCCTGTTTTCATATGCTCTTCACCAAGTTGGTCGAGAATTTCTGTTCCACTTGCTGGAATATTTCCGATGATTGAGCGACCTGTTCTTGCTTCTAATTCGTGAATGAGCAACTCTGGGAACCCGTCAGGAAAGACGCGGAAAGGCTTCGTGATATTAAGACCCATAATTTCCCAATGACCAGTCATTGTATCTTTTCCCGTTGATGCTTCTTGCATTTTAGAGAAAAATCCTAGTGGTTGTTCCGCTTTATCCACACCTTGAATTTCTCGAATATTACTTAGCCCCAATTTCCCTAAATTCGGCATTTTTAATCCGTTCATCTTCTCTGCGATATGACCAAGTGTATCCGCACCCTTATCACCAAATAATTCAGCATCCGGCGCCTCGCCGATCCCGACTGAATCCATCACAACTAAGAAAATCCGTTTATATTTAGATACTTCTTTCATGTTCATTCCTCCTTGCTTTTTACCTCTATCTTTTATACTACCCGTAATAATATTGATTAAATCTCGTTTTAAAATGTAAGCGTTCTTCGAGGTCAGAAGTCTGACAACCTTATTGTAAACGAATGACTATCCTTTTTTCAATGATTATATATTTTAAAAACCTCGCAACCACTACTGACAGTCTAATTAAAGTCCTTTAAATCGATAAACAATGTGTAGTGTGCGAGGTCTAAACCTTTTGGTACATTCCTCTATCCATCTATTAAGCTCTTGGATGGGACTTCGAATACACATCTTTCAAACGAACGTTTGTCACATGTGTGTATATTTGCGTGGTTGAAATATCGGCGTGCCCGAGCATTTCCTGCACCGCTCTTAAATCGGCTCCATTCATTAATAAGTGCGTGGCGAACGAATGGCGTAATGTATGTGGCGTTAGGTCTTTTTCAATGTTTACTTCTTTCGCAAGCTTCTTTAAAATTTTCCAAAAGCCTTGCCGAGTCAGGCGATTCCCATGATGATTCAGAAATAGTGAATCGGTTTTATAATTTTTACTAACAAATTTGCCGCGAGCTTGAACTAGATACTGGTCAATGGCGAAAAGTGCTGTTTTTCCAATCGGAATAATTCTTTCTTTATTCCCTTTACCGACACAACGTACAAAGCCCATTGTCGAGTGAACATCAGATACATTGAGATTAATCAATTCACTCACCCGCATACCTGTTGCATATAAGAGCTCAAGCATCGCCTTATCCCTAAATCCATATGGCTCGATAAGCTTTGGTGATTCAAGTAATGATTCAACTTCTTCCATACTTAGCACTTTCGGAAGACTTCTTTCTGGCTGTGGTGATTCAATATGTACAGATGGATCTTGGTCTGTCACTTTTTCACGGATGAGAAATTGGTGAAAGGACCGGATCGAAGCAATATGTCTAGCAATTGTTTTCGAGGATTTCCCTTGGTCTTTCAAGTGTGCAAGAAAATGGATAATGTTCGTCCTGCGGGAATCGTTCCAACTAGCCAGTTGACTGACATTTTTCAAGTAGGTCTGATACGATTTCAAGTCTCGCTCATAAGAAACAAGAGTGTTCTTAGCAAGCCCCTTCTCCACGGTCAAAAAGTGAATATAATCTCTTATTTGATCTTCCATGTGCATTACTCCCCATTTAAATAAAACAGCATAAGCCTGCTAAACCAAGTCTCTTCTTCTGGATGTTCCGCTGTTGTTACTTTAATTGCAGTTCCTTTCGGTTCATCATAGCGATGATACCCTTCAAACTCCTGATTTAACCATACCATGCCGCTATAAAAAAGAACAGTAAAGCTCACGAAGAGCAGCAATACCTTTGCAGTATGAAGTAACATGGATAATGATGTCTTCATTTCTTCCCTCCGTCCCCTAACTAACCATCTGTGGGGATGAAAAACCCTCACTTATGGAAGTTTCACTTTATTCGAGTCTGCACTCTTTGATTCACAGTTCGAATAACTTGTCTTACTTCAATCTATGCCAAGTCAGACAGGTTTTATACGGGTTTTTGCTTTAAATAAGGGAAATATGCAAAAAACCTTCTCCTTGTGTAGGAAAAGGCTGCGTAACTCATTCAGTTGCTTCATCATCTTCTGTTTTATCATGGCATCTGTGGCAAATTCCGTGGAAGGTCAATCTATGATCTTTTATTTTAAAATTCCAATCACGTTCAACGATTACTTCTACATCTTCAAGCAAATCTTCCTGAATTTCGTCCACTGCACCACATTCCACACATACAAGATGATGATGAAAATGCGCTGCGCCTTCCTGTCTTAAATCGTATCGGGACACTCCGTCACCAAAGTTAATCTTATCAACTATTTTTAATTCAGTAAGCAATTCAAGCGTACGATATACTGTTGCCAAACCTATCTCCGGCGCCTTCTCTTTGACAAGGAGGTAAACGTCTTCAGCGCTTAAATGATCCTCTTCATGTTCAAGTAAAACGCGGACGGTCGCTTCTCGTTGAGGCGTCAATTTATAGCTGGACGAGTGCAACTGCTTTTTTATTCGATCGATTCTAGTCTCCATACCTTTTCCCTCCCGCGCCGTATCGTTTCTATTATATCAAAAGAGGGAAAACTGTCAAAAAAGAAAATCTTCATCTGCTTATTTTTCTGCGAAAAAGGTGCGGAGCTTCATATAGGTGATACAATTTATCCCGCATTAACGTGCAGTAGTCCCACCTCAAAGCTTAGAAGAATCGAGGAAGCATAGATGGGATAACTACCCGTAAAAGCCCGATTGGTGAGATACAGTGAAACTTACCGCTGTGCTCTTCAGTGGTAAAATTTGTGCCCTCAGGATGTGGGTCACACAGACGAAAGACTAAAGGACGCGGCGTACTTAGTCTGTAATTCATTGAAGCGGGTTCGCACTATCGATTGATCGAAGCGAAAGCGAAGAACTTAGCGACAGGAGAACGGGACTAAAAAATCAGTGGGGGATGAAGCCCCCCACTGATTGAAATTTCACTTTATAGAACCTGGACCTTTTTCATAGCTTTAGTTTTAGAGCAGGCGCTCATGGATGTTTTATCTATTTAATAAACTAACGACATTTTTCATTAGAGAAGGAGATACATAGGCTTCAATTGCACCAGCGCAGGCTAAAAATACGACCGATACGGTCAATGCAAATATATAACGCATGATAATCGGCTTTAACGGCTCGCGAATTTGTTTCATGAGAATTCTTTGTATCATTTTCGTCGATAACGAAACGGATATGACGGCGATGATGATAAATACAGGAACGATAATAATATTTTGCGGTAGAATCGAAACAAAAGAAAGCAAGAAGCCCCCCCACCCCATTTGGCTAACCAAGAAACCAACTGTAAATCCAACTACTATTCCTTTTAAAAACAGTAAAACCAAAATTACAGGCAGACCGATTACTGACACTCCTAATATCCACATAACCGCTATATATTTTACATTATGAGAAACGCTTTGGGTAAACATGTCCCAATCAGCCGTAACTTTCGCCTCGGATACTTGTCCAAAAAATTGCGATAGATAATAAAATAAGTCATCACTCTGAGTAAAGCTCAAACTATTGACAAGAATGGCCCCAAAGATGACCCCCATTAAAAATAGTACGGTAATAAACACATACAATGAGGAATGTTCGTTGATATGATTAATTGCTGCGTTTGGTACGACGGATTTTTTCTTCATCTTTTTTCCTCCCGACTATTACTTACTAAATTGTATGATGAATCGTGTCCATTATGACTCAGAATTTTTTTCAACACGATAAGTTGTTTGTTTTTTCAGACAACTGATATGTTTGGAGCAAAGCGAGTAGAGATTCGCTGCGATCCGAACAATGTTAGCAGTAGACGGGGTCCCGAGTAATTGGGCTTTGTTCTTGAGACAATTCTTCGAAATGATAGTGTGAGTGTGGATGGCAAATCGGTGCGGGATACTTGCGTGTTTTCGAAAATTATAAAATAAGAAAAGCCTGCTGTGATTTCGAGGCTACTGAAAAAGTCCTTTTAAAGAGAAAAAGAAGCTAACGACCCACTATATATAGGTTGTTAGCTTCTTCTATTGTCTGTATATCGATAAAAATCTTCGCTACTTTCAAAATGAGTTACTTTTTCAGTGCCCACGTGACTTCAGCGAGCTTTTCTTTGCAGCTATATCGCCTTATTCTCTGTTCACGGTTTTAACATTTCGACTCTTTTAACACTCATTGTGGCGAGTGAGTAAATTCTTTAATGGGATTCCTTTTCATTTGCCTTCACCTTGCCGTACCTTCCGCCGCCACCTGTCTCAATCACCAATTGCCCTTTACGTGCCAAATCAATATAGTGTGCGATTTTTTCAGGTACGACCTGATGTAATTGTTCAAAGGTGGCTTCATGTAAAATATTCATTTCCGAACCGAAATAGTCTAGAAGTTTGTCCATTGTTTTCGGTCCAAGTCCTGGAATGAAATCGAGTGGAATTTGGTGAATATATGGTGGCCGGTCACGATAAATATGGGTATGATTTATGCTAGCAAGCTCTGCAATCCGTAATGCAACACCTTTGACGATTGCTTTCGCTCCGCAATTCAAGCACACTTTCGTATTCGGTTCAGCCGGTGCAAAGCATTTTGCACAGACGGTATTATGATATTTGCCTAGCTTCGGATTCAGTCCATAATTCGTAGCAACCCTTCTGCCACCAGTTCCTTGAAATGCCATGTTAAGCTCTGAAAAGCTCGGTTCTTTGAGCTCCAATTTTTGATATTCCCTAGCAATTTTTCCGAGTGAATGGGCATCAGAGTTCGTAATAAATACATAATCGTTCAGCTCATTCATCTCTTTGGCCATACTTGTGTCTGAGCTTAATCCAAGTTCTATCGCATCAATTAGTTTCGGGTCAAATACTTCCGTTAAACTTTTACTGACCCCTTTTCCGTACAAGCTTTTGAAAGGAGTAAATACATGGGCTGGAATAAACAGCCCTCCTAACTCCTTCACTTTTAGTTGTAGCGTTTTTCCTTCGCAATAAATCCGTTGCGAGCTTAGTTGAATATTTGTCACATGCTGCGCCATCCATTTTGAGAAAATCCTCATCTTATCTAATGTAGGAAAATAAGCTAGTACATGAACTGGGCCTTTACACTGGCTATCATAGACTTCGATTTCTGAACCAGGAATAAGGGTCGTTTTGCCAAATCGTAAACCGCCTCCCTCTATTTCAGTTACGCTCCCCTGCTTCAGCAACTCGTCTATTTCTTCGATGACCTCTGGTGAATGGCAATCAATGACACCAATCATATCCAGCCCTTTACGTTCACTTGATACCTTTAACACTTCAGATAACGTTAAGGATTTGGCACCAGTGATTTTAACTGCTTTACCCGTCCATGTCCGTCCGATGTGAATGTGCAGATCTGCATAATATTCATTCATTTATTTAGCAATCGCCTGTTGTAATTGTAAATACTGAACCGCATACGCCGTTTTCGCATCCTTGATCTTTCCTTCTAATTCATACTGGACAGCTTCTTCTAAGGTTAATTCCATCAGTTCCACAAATTCATCATCATCTGTCCCAGCTGGCTGCTCTATCTTGCGCAAACCATGAGCCACATACATATGCACTATTTCATCAGCGAACCCAGGTGATGTGTAGAAAGACGTAAGATGCTCCATTTCCGCACATCCATACCCTGTTTCTTCTTCTAATTCACGTGCAGCCGAATGAGCAGGATCTTCCCCTGGTTCAAGCTTACCAGCAGGAATTTCAACGAGACTTCTTTCCATAGCTTTCCGATACTGTTCGACCATAATGATCTTCCCTTCATCGGTTACCGCAATGACAGCCACTGCCCCTGGATGTTTAATAATTTCTCTTTTGCTCGTATTTCCGTCTGGCAATTCGACCTCATCCACCTGTAGGCTAATGATTTTTCCTTTAAATATAGATTGAGACGTAATCGTTTTTTCTTCAAACTTTTTCATTTTATCCACTCCTTGTTCTACTTCTCGCATGATCGTTCATATATTTTACCATATTAATGCTGGAGAGTGATTTTTATGAAACTATATGTATTGGAAAAAGGGATTGTTCTTACGGGAAAGAGCTGGGAAATTCAACAAAAGCTTAAAGAATTCCAAAAAAAATATGAATTTGTTAACGATTGGATTAACGACATTCACTCATCGAAAAAAGAACGATTTTTAACACGTATCAAGTGAAAGACAGACTGCTTCTTGAGTATTTTAAAGAGAACCACCACTTTCTATTCAGATAATGTTAATTCTTTGAGTAAGTCGCCTTCCTCCTTTACAATTGATTTATATTACATTTTATAATGAAACAGTCATGATGAGGAGTGAAAGCGTTGGAAAAGCGAAAGTTAGGGAATTCTGATTTACAAATTTCTAAGATTGGTCTCGGCTGTATGTCGCTTGGAACCGATGAAAACCAAGCAAAGGAAATCATTAAAGCTGCACTTGACGAAGGTATCAATTACTTTGATACAGCAGATTTATATCATTTTGGTCAAAATGAAAAGATTGTTGGGGAATCGCTTCAGTCGGTCCGCGGTGATGTAGTGATTGCCACAAAGGTTGGAAATCGCTGGAATGAGAGTCTCGACAGCTGGAGCTGGGATCCTTCCGCAGACTATATAAAAAAAGCGGTAAAAGATAGCCTGCACCGTCTTGGGACGGACTATATCGATCTCTACCAGCTCCACGGAGGCACGATTGCAGATCATATTGAGGAAACAATTGATGCTTTCGAGGAATTAAAAAAAGAAGGATACATCCGCTATTATGGTATTTCCTCGAT
The DNA here is from genome assembly GCF_044762875.1 of Peribacillus sp. NPDC096379. Lineage (NCBI taxonomy): Bacteria > Bacillati > Bacillota > Bacilli > Caryophanales > Bacillaceae > Peribacillus > Peribacillus sp. NPDC096379. Next base: position 1,236,329 of record NZ_JBIWFD010000001.1, on the reverse strand, counting down.
TCGCCCAAATGTCATTAAAGAATTTGCTGCAAAATCCAACATCGAATCCGTGATGATGCAATATAGCCTGCTTGATCGTCGACCTGAAGAATGGCTACCGCTGCTTTCCGAAAATAAAATCAGCGTAATTGCCCGCGGACCTGTGGCGAAAGGGCTTCTAAGCGAAAAAACACTTGAGAAAGCTTCTGAAAAGATAAAGCAGAATGGATACTTAGATTATAGCTTTACAGAATTAGAAGCCATTCTGCCACAGATAAAAGAAAAACTAACTCCACGCAATCTGAACGAAACGGCACTACAATATGTTCTGTCACATCCAGAGGTTGGTGCAGTTATTCCAGGAGCAAGCTCCGTTCAGCAGCTTCGTGAAAACTGCCGTGCTACTTTGTGCACTCCACTTTCCGAAGAAGAAATTCTTTTCCTAAAACAACTGACGAAAGCAGGAATTTACGACAGCCATCGAGATTAACGAAGCAAAGGGTCAGACCTCGCAAGCTTTATATACAGCTCAAATGAAGCGTAAGTAACGCTTTAAACTGTTGTTCATAAAGTGTGAGTCAGACCCTTTTCGTATTTATTTATAATTTTTCCAATTTAGATCGCTTTCACCAAGCAGCTCTTCAAACGACTTGTTTTTCTCGCGTAATCTTCGTTCTTCTTTCTTTTTCGCTTCTTCCGCTGCTTTTTCCGCCGCTTGGGCTTCATTCAGCTCTTTTTGTTTGCTTTTAAGCTGCGCCATAATATCCCCGCTGATTAAATCGCCAAGCTTTAACGAATCGTCTTTCTCTCTTTTCGGATGTTGTTGCTTCGTTTGCTTTTTCTTCATAGTAAAAAAACCTCCACTAAATTCGTACCTATTAGTATATCACGATTGCTTCATGATTTGGATTCATTTGTCATCTGATTCTGCCAGCTATATAATGATAGTATTTCATGGAAATCGAGGGATGTAAAATGAAAAAGTGGTTTTTGGCGTTAGCCGGGGTGCTGATTTACATAATCGGAATCGGCATCTATTTTTCCAATCGAGTAATGTTTATGAAGAAAAAAGAAGATGAATTTATTAAAAAACGTGAAATTACAGCAAAGCGATTGAATCCACAGGATTTTGCGGCGCTGCCGAAAACGGAAAGCTGGGTTGTTTCGCCTTCAGGCTATCAATTGAAATGTTTATTTATTGAACCGCATGATACGAATAAATGGGTAATTATTTGTCATGGAGTGACGGAAAATAAGGTGAATTCGATTAAATATAGTTCGATTTTTCTTGAACGTGGCTTCAATACTGTGATTTATGACCACCGCCGCCACGGGGAATCTGGCGGTAAAACGAGCAGTTATGGTCATTATGAGAAATTCGATTTACAGGCGGTAATCTCTAAGTTAAAGAAACAAAGAGGAGATGACCTTCTGATTGGCATTCATGGTGAATCCATGGGTGCGGCAACTTTACTTTTATATGCTGGTATGATTGAAGATGGAGCTGACTTTTATATCGCCGATTGCCCGTTTTCTAATTTTGAAGAGCAATTACAGCATCAGATTACGAAGGAGATTCCTTTACCTATCTGGACTATCCTTCCAATTGGACGCGCCTTTATCAGGCTTCGCGACCATTATTGGACGAGTGCAATCTCCCCGATTGACTTTGTGCAAAATATTAAGAAACCGGTTCTGTTCATTCATAGTCAAAATGACTCGTTCATTCCAGCTTCGATGACCGTTGATTTATTCGAAAAGAAACAAGGGCCCAAGCAGCTATATTTAGCGGTTAATGGCGCACATGCTCAAAGCTACAATGAAAATCGCGAAGAGTATGAGCAGGCAATTGATGAATTTCTTCATAAATATGTATTAGCCAATAACGCAAAAGCCGCTTTGTAGGAATTCTCCTGCAAAACGGCTTTTTTTCATACTACTTTATTATGATAGCTTAATCGTGGATTCAGCATGCCATTTGGGCTTTTTAGCTGAAAACTATTCACTTCCGGTACAAAATCAATTTTCATTACTTCGTCGAGAAAAATGGCCTTTGTACGCTCTATATATACAGGCATATGATTCGTGTCAACCAGCTTGTCGTCTGCTTCGGTTTCACGCACCAGCCATAATGCCGTTACACCGCTCATCACACAGCCGCAGCCTTCTGTATCATACTTTAATTTCATATAGCCATCCTGTCCATTAAGTATTTCAGTCATTTTCTGTTTGGCCGTCTCTGTCCATTCAATTTTCATACTTTCCACTCCTTATCGAGACCTATTATACCGAATCTCTCCTATTGCGTTAATTATTTTGCTTATAAGCCGATCTACAAACAAATTGACCTGTAATGGATCGAAAGCACATATTTACTTATAGCTCAGTAGGGTTCTTTCCCTTTACAATTAAAAATACTACAATAGCGGGAAGGAATAACTGGGGATTTTTGCTCTAAAATCGATAATTCCCCTATTTATTTCAAGTTACTAAGCCCTAAGGTAAAAGAGAAAGGTGATTAAGTTGAATGTATTAGCAGTTATGATTGGTGGCTTTTTGGGTGCTGTATGTAGGTATGCTTTGGGAGTATGGATACCTACAAATCATGGATTTCCTTTGGGTACCTTACTAATAAATCTGTTTGGCTGCCTCTTCCTCGGTTGGTTTCTAACATTTATGGACCAAAAGAAAAGAATAAGACCCGAATTTACGTTAATTATTGGAACAGGTTTTATCGGTTCGTTTACAACCTTTTCAACCTTTTCAGTGGAGACTATTCATTTATTCCAAGAAGGTCTTATTTTTCTAGCACTACTCTATGTTTTAACAACCACAATACTAGGCTTACTATTAGCTTATTTAGGTCGTAAATTGGCATTAACATATAAAGAAAAAGGAGATGTAGTATGATTTGGTTAATAGGACTAGGCGGTTCATTAGGTGCTACTGCTAGATTTTTATTAGGCAGTTTTATTACGAATAAAGCTCAAAGAGTGCATCCATTCCCAATTGGTACTTGGATTATTAATATTACAGGCTCATTTTTTCTTGGAGTTATTGCCGGTCTTCATCAGACAAATCAAATCAGTGATTGGGTATGGGCTTTTTTGGGGGTTGGTTTCTGTGGTGCATATACAACCTTTTCTACCTTTGGATATGAAACCATAACTTTAATACAATCTAATAAAATAAAATTAGCAATTCTTTATGTAATAACTTCAGTCATAATAGGTGGTATTTCAGCATTGGCTGGTCTAGTTATTTAAAGAAAGAAATGTATCTATTAGGATTCACTAAACCAGCTGTATAGTGACAATAAAGTTATTTAATTTTAAAACCCCAACACGAATAACTCCGTTCTGATTTTAGGACGGGGTTAAAATAAAGTTGGTTAATTTTTAAATGTAAAATCTTCACTGCGCTTAATCATATAACAATAAAATCATATAAATCTAAGTGTTCTTCAAACTTATTCAAGAAAAGCACCATGTTCGCTCAACAAGTAGTCTCCGCACATGACCAGTCTCTTGCATGTTTCAAAGTAATATCGATAAACATTGATAAAGCTGGGGAAATCCACTTGTTTTTGTGATAAGCGACTTGGGAGAAAATCTGTTTAAAGCCACCAACGCAGGGAATTACTTTTAACCTTCCTTCCTTGATTTCATCATTTACTGTCATTAAAGGTAAATAAGCAATACCAAGCCCACTCATTACACAACGTTTCATCGCTTCTATACTCCAAAGCTCCATCGTGTGGGAAGGTACAATCCCCCGTTCTCCAAGGTATTCTTCAAACATCGTTCGATAACTGCATTCTTTCTCATTCGCAATCAAACACTCGCTTATCTTTTGATTTTCGTAGCTTTTATCTAAATTATTCAGTATACAGTCAGGACTTCCAACAAGGACAATCGGTTCGTCTAATAACGAATGGACGATTAAATCTGAATCCTGTAACTGTGGCAACATGACAAATGCAATATCTGCACTACCATTAAGTATTGCTCTCTTGTTATCTCCACAGGTGGCGTTACTTAAACTGATGCTTACATGAGGAAACTTCTTTCTATATTCTCTTAATATTGGTTCTAGGCGATATACCGTTAGTGATTCCGGAGCCGCAATCTTTAACTCCCCTCTTATATCCTCTCCATCACTGGTAATGCTTTCGATCTTTCCATAGGTATCTAAAATCTCTTGAGTATAGGGCAACAACTTCTTGCCAATATCAGTCAATCTTATCTTTCGGCCCATCCGATCAAACAGAGGTGCGCCTAAATGTTCTTCCAGCGCCTGAATATGAGAAGTCACCGTGGATTGAGTGTAACCTAAATGTTCTGCTGCTTGTGTGAAGCTACCCGTTTCAATGACCTTGTTAAACGTAATAAAATGGCGTATTTCCATCATTTCACCAACCTTTATTTTACTCTTACTTCTATAGTATCAAAAAAATCAATGGATAACTTCATAAACTTCAATTTTACTAATAATCAGTTACAAGTTAATGTTAAGAAAAATAGAAATCAGGAGGATAAATATTGGATACCCTTAGAATCGAAATTGTTGAAGTGTCAAATGAGAAGGTAGTCGCCCGATACCCGTTCATGATGCAACCAGACAACACTTTGGACAGCTTCATGGAGGAGCTTCAGTAGTGAAACTGTGGCAAGTGTAGGAAGTTGGAATCTCTTGGATATGGGGAATGAATATGCAATTGGATTGGAGATTAGCGCCAATCACATTCGTGGAGAGAGTAAAGGAACTGTAAAAGCTACTGGTTTTCCCATCCACAAAACAACCATGGTTTGGGAAATTCAAATTACAGATGAGAAGAATAAGCCTATCTGTTTTTCTAGATCTACAACGGCTGTCAAAAAAAAGATAGAGAAAAATAATTCATAAATAGTTCAACTAGTAATACAACAGCTTTAAACCAATATTTTAAGTTGACCCGTACTCTGTTAAACATTGTTGTTGATTTCAGTAGGTAAAGTAGATAAATTCAATATTTCCATTACAAAAATATAAATAGTATATCTTTTTATAAACACAATTGGGGGAGTTAATAAATGATTACGGTTTACGATGATAAGTATAAAGAAGATGTCATTAAATTAATATTGCATGTACAGAATGCGGAGTATGAATTGGGTATTCGTGTCGAAGAACAACCAGATATTCTAGACATTCAATCGAATTATGTAAATGACGGTGGCAATTTTTGGATAGCGTTAAATAATAACGAAAAGGTTGTAGGTTCTATTGGTTTGCAGAAGAAAACCAATGAGGTTGCAGTATTAAAGAAATTTTTCGTTTATAAAGATTATCGTGGTAAAGAGGTTGGGATAGGAACAGGTCTTTACGAAACATTACTTGTTTTTGCGAAGAAACAAGGGTTTACTAAGGTGATTTTGGATACTCCATCTAAAGCTACTAGGTCACATGGTTTCTATAAAAAAGTTGGATTTAAGGAGATTGTCAAAGAGGATTTGCCGATTAAATATGACTACCCTGATAGAGATTCACTTATTTTTAAATTAGACCTATCTAAGAAAAAATATTGAACTTTTGAGAATATGTAGTTAGAAACGATTAAACAGCCACCATGCATCTAAAAAGTCAGGAAAATATTTTAAGTAACTCCATGGAAATTAGAATGCATCTTACACCAAGAATGTAGAACATGATGAGAAATATCCATAGAATGAGGGTTGAGTTTTGAAACGTATACACTATAGCTGGTTTATTCTTACCGTAACATTTTTCTCCATTATTGTAGCCGGAATTGTCATGTCATCATCAGGGGTTTTCATAAATCCTTTCGAAAATGAATTTGGCTGGGATCGATCTGTTATTGCACTAGCTTTTGCCATTAGTATGTTTTTATATGGTATATCAGGTCCGTTTATGGCAGCATTACTTGATGTGATTGGCTTAAAGAAAATGATGATAGTTTCTATGGCAACTTTACTGACGGGTATCATACTAATCATCATTATGAATCAATCATGGCAGCTGATCATCATTTGGGGCTTTATTATTGGGCTAGGATCAAGTCTTTTTTTAACGGTATTAAGTCCATATGTAGCGAATCATTGGTTTGAGAAAAGAAGAGGTCTTGCAGTAGGAATATTAACGGCAAGTACAGCGACAGGCCAGTTAATTTTACTTCCTGTCTTAGCAGCTATTATAGAGAATTATTCGTGGCGCCCAGCGATTGGTTTAATGATGATCCTTAGTTTCATTATGCTTATCATAATCTTTTTATTTATGAAAAACACACCAAAGGATGTTGGTATTCTTCCATATGGACTTGAAGAGAAAATACAAGAGAGCGATGAAGGACAAAAGGAAAATCCTATTGTTATTGCCTTCAATGGTTTATTCGAAGCTGTGAAAGTGAAGGGATTTTGGTTATTAGCTGGTAGTTTCTTTATTTGTGGGCTTTCAACGAGTGGTTTAATTGGTACACATTTTGTTTCTTACTGTATTAGTTTTGGAATACCTTTAGTTACAGCAGCTTCGATTCTTTCGTTTATGGGAATCTTTAATCTAGTAGGAACAACTCTATCCGGTTGGCTGTCAGATCGATTCGATAATCGATGGCTATTATTTTGGTACTACGGTTTAAGAGGGGTTTCTCTTGTATTCCTTCCCTGTGCATTAAATGAAGGTTCCATTACTATGCTAGTTATCTTTACTGTGTTTTATGGATTAGATTGGATTGCAACTGTTCCACCAACGATTAGTATCTCAAGACAAATCTTCGGCATCAATAAAAGTGGAATAGTTTATGGTTGGATTTATGCATTCCATCAGGCAGGTGCAGCAGCTGCTGCTTATGGAGGGGGTCTGATCTACAAATTTTTCAACACTTACACTTGGGCATTCTTCTTGGCAGGAGTTTTCTGTTTATTAGCAAGCTTATTTGTCATTATTATTAAAAAACAACATTCAAGTCAATTAACAAAAGAAGGATTAATGAATATATAGCAATGCATAGAAAGCTAAAACTGATGTATTTACTTTACTCTCACCTCACAGGATTGACAAAGTTTTTATAGATTCTGGCAAGCAGCCTGTATTCAAGAGAATCTATATTTTAATTACTAAAAGGTGCTGTTCTGGAGTCACTAAAGCCTAATTCCCAGATGCTAGAAGTCAGAAATCAGGCATTTATATTTGGATTTCCTTAATGTTGTATATCTGCATTTTCCTAACGCTATCTTAATTATCTTTTTCCTTCTTTTACTAACCTGCGTCATTAATTTAAGTTCATTTCTTCACATTCTATTATAATTGACTTGGAAAGAGCACTTATGATACATACAAATACTTCCTTATTGTAAATGTAACGATTTTATTTGTAATTAAATAACTTTATCGTCGCCTAACATTTCTGTTATAAATCATTTTTCATATTTGACAGTGTTCAGGGGAAATTAAGTAAAGATGGTGTTAGCAAGGAGGGAAAGGTTAGTGAAAAAACTATGTTATACAATCCTATCTGTATGGATTGGACTAATAGCCGCAAACTCATACGTCAGTGCTGAGGAGCTAACGGGATCCAGACAGACTCAGCCTGTTGTAAAAATAGGGAAACCTGCACCGAATTTTGAATTGACGACGTTATCAGGAGAGCAAATAAAGCTTTCGGATTATCGAGGCAAAGTCGTAATTTTAAACTTGTGGGCGACATGGTGTCCGCCTTGCAAAGCAGAGATGCCGGAAATGCAAAGTTTTTATGAAAAAAGTCGTAATTCCGATATTACTCTGTTGTCAGTAAATTTAACAGCTCAAGAAAAAAATGAAAAAGCGGTCGCTGATTTCGTTGCAAACTATCAATTAACATTCCCGATTTTGTTAGACAAAACAGACACTGTTGGAAAGCTGTACAAAACCATTTCCATCCCAACAAGCTACATTATCGATCGCGAGGGCATCATTAGAGAAAAAGTCATTGGGCCGATGGATGAAGAGAAAATGGCTATTTTGGCACACGGGGCGAGCTGAAAAATCTGAAAGCAGTACAAAGAATTTTTTCCATTGTTTCGCTGTGGATAAAGACTACTCGCTGATTTTGCCATATCTTTTGTTCCGACTTCGAAGCAGAATGCCTTCTGTATCCTATGTGGAAGAAAAAAACACCTACCTTCACAGGTCATTCATTAGACCACTGAAGGCGGGTGTTGCACACGAACGACAAAACGATTTTGCCATGTAATTTTCGATTCTGGATCGAAAATTGCTCATTCCCGCGCGCAAATCTTGATTCCAACTCGTAATCTTAATCAACTGTACTGGGCTTCCCTACTTTTCCTGATGAGAAGGTCGGATTTGAATGCGTTTTTTCCTATTACCCTGATTTTTACTTTGACTTTACATAGCTTTCGAAATAAAAGAGGGAATTCAATCGTTCAATTTATAGATAACAGTTATTCACTCGCCATCTTAATAGTCGTCCGGTACAACAGTTCCGTTCCTAACCATATGTCCTCTATGGTGGAAAACTCTTTCGGATTATGGCTAATACCATCCTTGCAGCGCACGAAGATCATTCCATATTCACAAACGTATGACATCGCGAGAGAATCATGAAATGGTCCGCTCATTAAATCAATTGGATTTAAACCGATTTGCTCACTTTCTTCTCTCATGACATTCATAATTCTTTCGGAACAATAGCGTGGCTCACTATTGGTATCTTCTGTGATTTTACAAATTAATTGATGCTCCTCTGTGATTTCCGTAATTCTTGTTCTTAATTGCTTTTCAATTCTATGTCGTCGGTCGATATCAATATCTCTTAAATCGACTGTAAAACTCACCTTCTCTGGGATGATGTTCCGTGAGTCTGGAAAAATATTCATACTTCCTACAGTACCAACTGTAGGAGCCGAACAATCTGCGCTGGTTAGTTCATTTAGCGCTACAATGATCTTCGCTGCTCCAACAAGGGCATCCTTTCGCATCGGCATTGGCACTGAGCCGGCATGACCAGCAAAGCCCTCTAATTCTACCGTTAACCATAATGGTCCCGAAATACCCGTAACAATTCCAACAGGTGTATCCTTCGCTTCCAGAACAGGTCCTTGTTCAATATGCATCTCAAGAAACGCTGCAATCTTTCCTTCTGGATATTCCGACTCCTTTAATTTAGTAGGATCACATCCGAAATGAATTAATGCCTCTTTTCTTGTGATTCCATTTTTGTCAGTCCGTTCTAATTCACCGTCTTCTAGTTTCCCGAGTATCCCTCTGACCCCAAATAACCCCTTATTAAAACGACAGCCTTCTTCATCCGAAAACGCTACGACTTCAATGGGCATACTTGGTACGATGCTTTGCTCTTGCATCGTTTGAACGACTTCAAGTGCACCGAGTACCCCGATGACACCATCAAATCTTCCGCCATATGGCTGTGAATCGATATGTGAACCTAGCATCAAAATCGGGGCTTCCGGACTTTCTCCTTCTAGTCGGGCAATTAGATTTCCGAAATGATCGATTCTTGTCGTTAGTCCAGCATCTTCCATCCATTGTCTCACTGTCCAAACGGCCCGTCTATCCTCGTCTGACAGTGTAAGCCGACAAACTCCTGTCTCGGCAATTTTCCCAATTTGCGAGAGATCATTTATTTTTTGCTCTAATCGTTTTTTGTTTATCGTTAAAGTTTGCATAACGTTATACATCCCACCCCTATCACACATTAACATTCTAAATCGCTTGCAATTCTTCTATTAGCGTTTTAATCATAAATTCTAAATCTTCTTCTGCAATATTTAATGGTGGAGCTAGAGTTATCACATTGTTATATCCTGCAACCGTGGCTCCATTTTTTCCGATAATCAGACCTTTTTGTTTACAGCCTGCAATGACTTTATTGACTAACCCGGCTTCCAACGGTTCTTTCGTTGCCTTATCTTTGACAAGTTCAATCCCCACTAACAAACCTTTGCCTCTTACATCACCGACAAATGGATGCTCTTCTGTAAGAGTCGATAAGCAATGTAGTAAATATTCTCCTAATTTTTTGGATCGATCAAATAATTTTTCATCATCCATAATTTCAAGGTTCTTTATAGCAAGAGCACAGGCAGCCGGATTCCCACCAAATGTATTAATATGGCGGAAATAATCATATTCTTCTGAGCCTTTAAATGCCTCATAGATTTCTTTTTTCACGGCAGTTACCGATAAAGGGAGGTAGGCACTTGTAATCCCTTTGGCCATTGTAATAATATCCGGTTTAACTCCGTAATTCATGAAGCCAAAAGGTTTTCCTGTACGGCCAAAGCCGCAGATTACTTCATCTACAATGAGTAGAGCTCCGTGCTTTTCACAGACTTCTTTGACTCCTGCCATATAGCCGTCAGGTGGAACTAAAATGCCACCTCCTGTAATAATCGGTTCCATGATGACACCAGCGATCGTTTCGCTTAACTCCCATGTCATCACTCGATCAATATCTTTCACGGACTCCAATTCTGTAGGGGGACAGTCAGTATGATCATTAGAGCGATATAAATCTGGTGGTGCCACATGGATGAAACCAGGGGCCAATGGTTCATATTTATATTTCCGCTGTGCTTGACCCGTTGCCGCTAAAGAGCCCATTGAATTCCCATGATAGGCTCGATACCTGGAAATAAATTTGTAACGGGCATGATCGCCTTTTTGTTGATGGTACTGTCTCGCTAGCTTAAATGCCGTTTCATTTGCTTCTGAGCCACTATTGGAAAAGAATATGACATATTCGCCGCCTAGCATTTCGTTTAACTTTTCTGCTAGTTTAATGGCGGGAGTATGACTTTGTGTAAGTGGAAAATAAGCCATTTCTTTTAACTGTTCATAAGCAGCGTCAGCCAATTCTGTTCTTCCGTAGCCAACATTTACACACCATAAACCAGACATGGCATCTAAATAGCGCTTGCCCGTGTGATCGGTTACCCAAGATCCTTCCGCCTTTTCAATAACCATTGTAGAGCCAGGGCTATATGGCTTCATCGAATGCCAAACATACTCTTGATCTAACGCATGGATATCGCCGCTTTGCTTAATCTTCGCCATTTCATTCCACCTCTCACATTTAATCGTCATATCTCGACGTAATCATCCTTTTATGAGCATAAAAATTCACACATCTTTTTCATTCATATCCAGGTGTCCATAAAAGGAAACCTTCCACTCAGATAATGGGGAATGATCCCATTGGTCTATACATGTTGATTATATGTTTTCTGTTTGTTGTTTGATCAAAATAACGGAAAAATACTTACGTGCTTCAGGGGTTATAATGTGTAACGTTTTATTATTACTTTCGCCGTCATGATTTTTCCTTTTTTCAAATTCTACAAAAGCGCCACTCAAGTTTTCCGTAATATGTTTGATTTTAAACCCCTTTTGTAGGAGGTTATCGATTCGATCTCGCTCTTGTAAGAACTGTTGGTACTCGGACATTTTCTTTCTCTCCTTTTTTAAAAATATATTCAAAAAAAGGCGGACAAAGACCACAAATGATTATAATTGTGATTCAACACTTTCAGGAACAACGGCCGTTTCTTCCCCTATATCAATGACCCAATCACGGCCAACTGTAATACCCAAATATTTTTCATCACTTGGATCCGTAATTTCTGCTTGTCGATATTTCTTAAACCACCAATATTTTGCTAAAAAGTAATAAATCACTGCACCAACCACAAAACCGACTAGAAAGGAATAAGCCGGTAGCCAATAGGCAGCAACACCACCAATAACCCAAGCAATCATTCCCGCCACATTAAATCCATTCATATATTTAAATTGGCCATGATCTTCATAAAGTTCATGCACATTCACTCGTCTCTTACGAAGTACATAATAGTCCGTAAATAAAATACCGACAATCGCAGACAAGATTCCCCCAATAATAAGGAGAGCTGGGATGATAACATCAAATAAACTCCATGGTTGTACGATGATCCCAATGATACCCGCTATAATAACTCCTGCCCAAAACGGTACTTTTGGCCCTCCTACATTGGAGAAAATCGTAGCAGCTGGAACTACATTGGCAGACGTATTTGTAGACCATTGCGCAAACACAATCATCAATAAAAGAATTCCTAAAACAAAGCCACTTGCAGCTTGTTGGAGTGCAGCAACAGGATCAAAATTAGATACTGCAATATATGAAACGGCACCGATAATGATCATAAATGTGTTGACAATCGGCATGACAATAATACTTCCTACAATTTGCGATTTATTTCGTTTAAACCAATTCCGTTCGTTTTTTGGAGCTTTAAAAAATCTGGATAAAGAAGGCATATCAGCTGCCAACGTTGCCCAAAAGCCCATATTACTCATAACAACAACCATAAAAGCTGTTAGAGCAGCTCCCCCTGCAACAGGACTTTCAACCCATGACCAAATTTCTCTTCCTTGTTCCATTGCTTGGTCAGAAAGGGATGTGTACATCCATGCGGAAATAAGAATAATGATTGGTGCCGCTAAATCGGCAAAGCGCTCAATTGCCTTAATACCCAGTGCGGTATTGACTAATTGAACAGCTGCAAACAATAAGAAGCACACAAACCAATTATCAAATTTAAAGAGAATGTTTAAGATTCCATTCATGGCCGTTGCTCCGAAAAACGTATTGAGGCCGAACCAACAAGCAGCCGTTACGCCACGTACTAAAGAAGGGATATGCGTACCGATAGTTCCAAATGGCGCCCTCATATAAACAGGAAAGGAAAGGCCATGTTCAATGCCGATATCACCAATAATGGTCATGAACATCCCAATTGCAACAGACCCAATAAGCGTTGCAACAATCACCCATCCTAGCGGTAAACTTTGAACGCCTGCACCACCTATTGCAAATGCGGCTAAGACCACCGCCATCCCTACCCAAATCACCGCAAAACCTTTCGTTCCTATCTTTCTATCATCATGTGAAATCGGCAGTAAATCTGGAGACTTGAGATAATTCCCACTCTTTTTCATTGAGGCACCACTTCTCTCTGTTGTTTTTTGTAATATTCCAGCAATTATCACATAAGACACGTTAGCCATGCTGTGAGAAAAGAAAGGAGAGGCTACTAAACATTTGCTCCTCCAACTATAAAAATTGATCTTTATATAATGGAAATGGGAACGGGCCTTCACTAATATAAACATTATTATCGATGGAAAGTTAAACTAGGTTTGTTGTTTCTGATTGATCGTTTGTACCATATTTCTTTCGTTTCAAATACTGGCCAGCTCCTAATTGTCCGACAAATTTCTTATCTCGGATGACAAATTCTCCTCGAGATAATACGGAAATAGGCTCTCCTGTCACTTTCATTCCTTCAAACGCATTATAATCAACGGCCATATGGTGCGTTTCTTGAGAAATGGTTCTCTCTACTGTTGGATCAAAGATGACAATGTCCGCATCCACCCCAACAGCAATCGTGCCTTTTCTTGGATATAGGCCGAACAATTTAGCCGATCTTGTTGATACAAGGTCAACGAATTGATTGAGTGATATTCTGCCTTTTTTTACCCCTTCTGAGAAAAGGATGCTCACCCGATCCTCAATAATTGGCCCCCCGTTCGGGATTTTTGAAAAATCACCTTTGCCAAGATCTTTTTGTCCATTGAAGTCAAATGAACATTGATCCGATCCTACTGTTTGCAGTTGCCCCGTTTTTAAAGCATTCCACAACACGTCTTGATTCCATTTTTCGCGTAAAGGCGGAGACCAGACGAATTTTGCCCCTTCGAAATTCGGTTTTTCTAAGTAGGACTGATCCAACACTAAATACTGCGGACAAGTTTCACCCCAAATATCAATTCCATTATTTCTTGCTTCGGCAATTTTTCTAGCTGCATCCGCACAAGACACGTGGACAACATAAAGTTGCGAGCTGGCTAACCCGGTTAAGATTGCTGCTCTTCCGGTCGCTTCCCCCTCCACTTCAGAAGGTCTTGTTAAAGCATGATAGATCGGATCGGTATGGCCTTGTTCCAATGCTTTTTTCACTAAATAATCAATGACATCGCCATTTTCTGCATGTACCATGACGAGCGCTCCAAGTTCTTTTGCCGAAATAAGTGTACGGAAGAGTGTTTCATCATCGGCTTGCAGCACATTTTTATAAGCCATAAATACTTTAAATGATGTAATCCCCTCCTGTTCGATCACTTTAGGGAGTTCATGTAACACATCTTCATTCATTTCGACAATCTGCAGGTGAAAACCGTAATCAATCACCGCTTTATGATTTGATTTTGCATGCCAATTTTCGATCGCACTTTGTAATTTTTCACCTTTATTCGTTAAGCAAAAGTCAATGACCGTTGTCGTACCACCAAAGGCTGCAGCAATTGTACCGGTTTCAAAATCATCTTTTGTTACCGTCCCGCCAAACGGCATTTCTAAGTGAGTATGTGGATCAATGCCACCTGGGAACACATAACATCCTTTTGCATCAATGATCTCTGCATCATCAGATGAAAAATGCTTGCCAATTTGACTGATTACCCCATTCTCAATGAATAAATCTGCATGATACGTATCCGTCGCCGTGACAATCGTACCGTTTTTTATTACTTTTTTCATAGGTATCCTCCAATTTATAATAATTTGAATATCCAGTTTTATTTATTCGATTCACATGAAACTACACCCAGTGCTGCTTGGCGTTCATTCCAGGTCATTGGTGGCAGTCCACTTGGTATTTCAATCATGTCAATTGCACCATCCACTGGACATACGATTGCACATAAATTACAGCCAACACAGTCCTCTTCTCTAACTTTTAATAAGCTGTTTCCCGAGGGATCTTTCAACATGTCGATACATTGGTGTGACGTATCTTCACAAGCAATATGGCATTTATTACAATTAATACATATATCATTGTTAATTTGTGCAACGACTTTATAGTTCAGATCGAGATCGCCCCAATTTGAATATTTCTCTACAGACTTTCCTATCAAGTCCATTACTGAGGCAATTCCTCTTTCATCTAAGTAGTGATCCAATCCTTCAATCATGTCTTCTACGATTCTAAAACCATGGTGCATAGCTGCTGTACAAACTTGTACACTAGTTGCACCCATTAACAGAAATTCAACAGCATTTTTCCAGTTAGAGATTCCTCCTATTCCAGATATCGGGATATTAATTCGAGGATTTCTCGCACACTCGCCAACCATATGAAGGGCAATCGGTTTGACAGCAGGTCCACAATAACCACCATGTGCTCCTATTCCGCCAACATGTGGGATGGTATTCCAAGAATCAATATCAACCCCTGCTAAACTGTTAATCGTATTGATCATGCTAATCGCATCAGCGCCACCTTTTACGGCGGCTTCGGCCGTAACCGTAATATCTGTTATATTCGGTGTCAGCTTAACGATTACAGGGGTTTTTGCGGCTTCCTTCGCCCAATACGTTTGTTTTTCCACTAATTCTGGTACCTGACCTGAAGCAGAGCCCATCCCTCTTTCAGCCATGCCATGAGGACAGCCAAAGTTCAGCTCTAACCCGTCTACTCCCACGTCTTCTACCTTTTTGACAATTTCATGCCATTTTTCTTGGCTAGGTTCAACCATCAGTGATGCGATGATGGTGTGATTGGGAAACCGCTTTTTTGTTTCATATATTTCCTTTAGGTTTACTTCCAGCGGTCGATCGGTGATTAATTCGATATTGTTAAATCCTGCTACTCTTTGGCCATTGAAGCTAACCGCTGCAAAACGCGATGTAACATTTAATATCGGATCACCCAATGTCTTCCATACGGCTCCTCCCCAACCAGCTTCAAATGCACGTTGGACTTGATATCCTGAATTGGTTGGAGGAGCAGAGGCTAACCAAAATGGATTGGGGGATTCAATACCTGCTAGATTAATACGTAAATCAGCCATGATTTTACCTCCTTATTAGTAAGATGTGTTTTGGATTATGATGTTTCTGTAACAGAATGAAACAATGATTTATGAATGGCATGGGCTGTTTCTTTTCCTTGCTGCGCAGCTGATACAACCATTGCTTCGCCCTGCCCTTTTCCAAAAATCACATCGCCACATGCAAACACCTTCTCATTAGATGTCTGAAAGGTGTTGTGATCAATTTTGATAACTCCGCCATTATGCTCTAACGCAAATTCCTCAATTAGGTCTACATATCTTGATTGTCCAATTGCTTTGATAACCGCATCGACTTCAAGTGTGAATTCAGAACCTTCAATTGGAACTGGACGGCGGCGACCATCTTCTCCAGGCTCACCTAATTCCATCTTGATACATTCGATTTCCTTTACATGCCCCTGCCCGTCGCCAATGATCCGTTTTGGAGCAGTAAGCCATCTAAATTCAACACCATCTTGTTTCGCAAATTCATATTCAAACTCGTAAGCTGTCATTTCTTCGATTGTCCGTCTGTATAAAACTTTTACATTTGCAGCACCAAGACGAACGGAACAAGTGGCTCCATCAATCGCTGTATTGCCTGCTCCGATCACAGCGACTCGTTTTTTGAGAAACTGGTTGGAAATAGGTTTTGTTTTCGTTTCTTTTACAAATTCAATCGCATCATACACACCAGCTAAATCTTCCCCGCTAACCCCTATATCTGGAACACTAGACATGCCAATTGCTAGAACAACAATGTCATAGTTTTCAAGGATTGCTTCTACTGATATATCTTTACCTACTCGCGTATTTGTACGAATTCTCACCTGTAAGCTTTCTACTTGCTTTACTTCCCAATAAGAGATTTCTTTAGGGAGCCTGAATGAAACAATGCCATACGTGTTTAATCCACCCGCTTTTTCTTCTGCTTCAAAAATAGTAACGTCATAGCCTAATCGTCCAAGTTCCCGGGCACTAGCCAAGCCAGCTGGACCTCCACCAATAATGGCGACTGTTTTACCGTTCTTCTTACCTGGTTGGAACAAAATCTGCTCATTTTGTATCGCCCAGTCTGTTGCATAGCGCTGTAAGTTGCCAATCATGATTGGTTTTGTGGAATGGTTTAGTACACAAGCACCTTCACATAATTCTTCAGTCGGACATACACGAGCACAGCTTGCCCCAATCGGGTTCGCCGTCATAATCGTTTTGGCCGACCCTAACACATTCCCTGATGCAATTTTTTTAATGAATGTCGGGATATCAATTCCTGTTGGGCAAGCAGTAATGCACGGAGCATCGTAACAATAGAGACAACGATTCGATTCTTCCATTGCTTCCTGTTTCGTTAACCCAGGATGAACTTCTTGAAAATTCCTACTTAAATTTTCAACTGAAATTCTTACTTGATTTACGTTACTCACAATAACAACCTCCCTTTAGAGAAGATCCTTACTACCTACTTTTTCACCCTTATAATAGAAAGGGTTTTACTACCCATATGATGTAAAGCTCCCATTTGAAAATTCATTTATTATGGTAATAACTCGGACATTTCTTGATACGTTTCCGGTCTTCGATCTCGGTAAAATTGCCATGTATCACGAACTTCTCGTATCATTTGTTTATTCATTTCTCCAATTATTACTTCATCACAGTCGCGACTTCCCATTGCGACAAAGTTCCCTCTTGGATCAACAAGATAAGATTGTCCGTAAAATTCCCCCATATTCCATGGCCCTTCTGTTCCTACTCTATTAATGGCACCAAGATAATAGCCATTCGCTACAGCATGTGCAGGTTGTTCAAGCTTCCATAAATATTCGGAAAGTCCAGCTACTGTCGCAGATGGATTTAACACAACTTCAGCTCCTTTTAATCCTAGTATTCTCGCACCTTCTGGAAAATGACGGTCATAGCAAATATAAACTCCTACTTTTGCAAACGCAGTGTCAAACACCGGATAGCCCAAGTTCCCTGGTTTAAAATAGAACTTTTCCCAGAACCCATAGCCTTCGTTTCCAACTCCTACATGCGGGATATGTTGTTTTCGATATTTCCCTAAATAAGCTCCATCTGCATCTATGACGGCTGCGGTATTATAGTATGTTGCAATCCCTTCCCTCTCATAGATTGGTAAAACAATAACTACATGTAATTCTGCTGCTAAATCCTGAAAAAGTTTTGTCGTTGGACCGTTCGGAATTTCTTCCGCTGCATCATACCATTTCGTATTTTGCTCTGAACAAAAATAGGGACCATAAAAAATCTCTTGTAAACAGATGATTTGTGCACCCTTTTCTTTTGCTTCCCTGACAAGCTTTATATGCTTTTCAATTGCTTGCTGCTTGTGAACCTCTACAGGTTGGTTTCCATCCATATCATTCGAAGCTTGAATAAGACCAATTTTCACGTTATCTGCCATAAGTAACCCCTCCTCAAATATGTTATGCATGTACACTATAAATATATGAATGATTTTTCCACACCCTAAGAAAACGCTTTCAAAAAAGATAGCTAAATTAGCAGATCACGATCTATCTAAATGTGTTGGCATTATGCATTTTGTTCAATCAGGTAATCTGTTAGTCATTCATTATGTAACATACAAGAGCATGGAAAGAAATATCCCCATATATACCACTGAAAGAAACTTTCCCCCGGTTTAACAGGCTGTAATACCCCACTGATGGAAGTATGACTTTTTTCATAAAATACTTAATCATACATCTCAATTCCTGCATGAGCGATATTAGGATACTAGTGGGGATCTTTTGTCATATGTCCCAAGCTACATTCACTTAACACGCCTTGATTTCATCGACATTTTTAAAGGACTGACCCTGTGGGGGAAAATTTTCTTTCGTTTTATACATATAAGACTAGATCATGGTTGTACAGAAATACATAAATTGTAATAAATTGAAACTTCAATCAGTGCTTGAAGGGGAGATCTAACGCATGAAGTAAATGAAAAGAAGAAGCATACGAAAGGGAAGAGTGCTAGATGGATTTTTTAACGATCTATATTCGGAATGACGCATTGATTTTGATTCCCGTCTTGTATTTTATTGGACTATTTTTGCGTCAAACACCATTTATTCCAGCATGGAGCTATGCTTGGATTCAGGTTAGTTTTGCCATAATGTCTTGTCTGCTTTATTATGGATTTGCGATCACGTCTGTTGTACAAGGAATTCTTGTAACAGGTGCAGCGGTGGTATTTCGGGATTTAATCCATAATACACTCTACGGAATTAATGAAAAGAAATCCGGGAAACAATGGGACCCATATAAAGGAGGATTTGTACCTAAAAATGAAGTGAATAAAAAAGATAAGACCAGTGAATAGTCAAACTGGTCTTATCTTCTTTCAACCATTACTTTTTAAAAAAAGCATTTTTCCCAAGCGTTTCTACCGTATTAGGAAAAAGTGTATGAATCTTACTAATCGCATTCATGAAGCGCGGTAAATTGATCTCGCGTTTTTTCGTAAGCATCGCTGACACGATTTTATCCGCCACGTATTCTGGCTGTAGGATAAATTTTTCGATATTCTTCACATATGTTCCGCTTTCATCGGCAATGTCAAAGAAGTTTGTTGCAATCGGTCCTGGATTAACGGTTGTCACATGAATTCCATCACGCATTACTTCCAGACGCAACGCATTGGAATAACCAATCACTGCAAATTTAGTTGAAGAATATAGAGTAGACTTTGGCGTTGCAATCTTTCCTGCCATGGAAGCAACATTGATGATATGACCGGATTTCCGCCTTTTCATCGCAGAAACGACCATTTTCGTACAAGCCATCAAGCCGATTACATTTACTCGGAACATGGCTTGAATTTCGTCAGTATCTGTTTCATCGACTTCTTTAAAAGTGCCATACCCTGCATTATTCACGAGAACATCGATTTCTCCAACGTGTGCATAAATCTCTGTAAATACTTCAACAATCTTTTTCATATCTGAAACGTCTAAGGTATACGAATATGCCACATCTCCATACTGGCTGTTTAGCTCATTCCTTAGCTTCTCTAATTTATCCGTATTTCGTGCAAGCAGAACGACACGTGCTCCCTGCTCTGCCGCCTTCCTCGCAACTTCTTTGCCAATCCCACCTGAAGCACCTGTAATGACTACGCATTTATTAAGTAATCTACTCATTGTCTACTCCTCGATTCACTTATTTACTAAATATATAGATGTCCCGAATTGATTTTCCTTTTTAATTTCTCCTAAAGCCTCTAAATAGTCAAGTTGACCGACTGTTTCAGAAATCGTTAAGCCAAGCTCTCTGCGATATACTCTCGGAAAAAGCTGTTTACAAATCTCAAACCCCGTTTGCGGCTTAGCTTCGATCATTCGTTTGACTTGCATAGCACGCCCATGCTGTCGAGCTAAATTATGGTTGATCAACGCATGCGTATCGGAAATATCCCTACCATGTCCTGAATAGGTGAGTGAAATGGGGAGCTCGAGCCACTTCCTAAGAGAGTTATTGTATTGATTTAATGGCTCCGGACGGCTTTCATTAGGTGAAATCGGTGGTTCCAAGATAGGATTTGGTGAGATTTTGTCCAGCAGATGATCCCCGCCAATCATCACCCCATCACTTTCCCGGTAAAGCGAAATGTGACTTTGGGCATGCCCAGGTGTTTCAATAACGCGAAAGCCAGAAAGACCAGGGATTTCATCTCCTTCTTGCAAAAATGATTGCACCGTACGCTTACTAATATACCTTCCCGAACCGCCATAATTGTTCATCGAAGTGATCATCTCTTCGGATACACCTAGTTCCTTTCCAATATTCAAGTAAAAAAAGTCAAGTGTCTCTTTGAATTCTTCTGTCAATTCAAGCCATCTTTGATTGCAAGCATGTCCAAACACTGTTGCCTGTTCAGGAAAAAAATCAATGCCACCAGCATGATCAGGGTGATGATGAGTGAGCACGATTTGATCAAAATCACTTATCAAGTGCCCTAAATCACGAAGTCTTTTTTCTAAAACTTCTTTTCCCTCACGAGTTCTCGGTCCTGTATCTACAAGTGTAAGCGCATCCCCTTTTATTACATAAACATTTACATCGCCAACAGAATAAGGAGTCGGAATCGATAGTTTTTCAATTTTCTCATCTAATCTTGTCATATGGATTCCACCTTTACTATTAAAAATAAAAAATTATATGTAAAATTTCAATGCGAATCGTTTTTTAATTAAGATATCGTCTATATTTTACATCTCGTCTATATAATTGTCATTATTTTCACATAATAATTCATAAAATTATCGTCATGTCTATTGACAATAGATTGAGACTTCCATCATAATTTATAAAGTGAAACTTCAATCAGTGGGGTTGTCTTCATCCCCACTGATTGTTAGTCCCGTTTTACTGTCGCTAAGATCGCAGCAAACGCTTCGATCAATCGACAGTACGAACTAAGGATCAACGAACTCAGACGTTCCCGCATCCTGTGGGCCTCAACTAAACCTCTGCTCACGCATCGGTAAGTTTCGCTGTATCTCACCAATCAGGCTTTTACGAGCAGTTTACCCTCACCTACGCTTCTTCGATTCTTCTAAGCATTGAGGTGGAGGTATTACTACCCGTTAATACGGGATAATTAGTACTGGGACTGTAACCTAGTAAAGGAATACAGAACAGCTAAATTCCATGCACATCCCAATATGTAAATAGTAGGCGATGAATAAGACCAGTACATAAAATATGGTGCAAGAGAGTGAGGCTCATCAGGCTGCAAGGCTTCACCACCCGCTGTTTATCGAACCTCCCTTATGAGCCATCAGGTAAACCTGACGTCCGTCCGGCGATAACGGACTGTGAGCTGCATCTTTCAAAAAGAAAGATGAACGAAGGTGGTACCACGGAAGTTATGTCTTTCGTCCTTTATTGGATGAAAGGCTTTTTTATTTATTCAAAAAAAGGAGCGAATGAAATGAACAAAATCACATGTATCGGCATCGGTTCAATGGCAGAAGCGATTATATCAGGCATGATTGCAAGAGGCGGAGTCAATCCTACACAAATTAAAGTAGCAAATAAATCAAATCAAGAACGGTTAGCTTATGTAAAACAACAATATGGGGTACATGGTCACACATCTCTTGAAGCTGCTCTAACTGATGCAGATGTAGTACTTCTTGCAGTGAAGCCTAAAGACGTACTTGCTGCGTTAACAGCCGCCCGCCCCTATTTAACTGAAAATATGCTGCTCATTTCCGTAGCCGCAGGTGTTAATCTAGCAAGCCTTGAAGAAATTATTGAAACGAAAATGGCGATTGTCCGGGCCATGCCAAACACCTCGGCTGCTGTCGGCTTATCGGCTACTGCTCTTTCCGCTAATTCACTAGCAGGAAACGCACAGCTTCAAATAGCCATTGAACTATTCAAATCCATTGGCACTGTGTCCGTTGTCGAGGAAAACAAATTAGACGCGGTAACTGGTCTTTCAGGCAGTGGCCCTGCCTATATTTACTACGTAGTGGAAGCAATGGAGAAATCTGCCCAAGAAATCGGCCTTGATCCTGTCACAGCCAAACAGTTGATTATCCAAACCATTCAAGGAGCAGCAGAAATGCTGAATCAATCACCCAAAACACCAACAACGCTCCGTAAAGAAGTAACCTCACCTGGAGGTACGACAGAAGCCGGACTTAAAGTATTAGAAAACTTTCATGTCCAGAATGCTTTTATCGCTTGTATTGAAGAAGCAACCGAACAAGCAAAACGGATGGGTGATGAAATCTCTAAAGAAATAAAAAAGGAGATTTCCAGTTTTAATTTCTAACGGATAATCAAATTTTTGGCAGAATCAAAATGAAGTTGATATACTAGCGATAACTTAATCCAAGGAGTTGAACAAAATGAGTGCTAAACTATTTTCACCTTATACAATTAAGAATACTACCTTAAAAAACAGAATTGTGATGTCGCCAATGTGCATGTATTCCTGTCCTGATGAAGATGGAATTGTGCAAAACTGGCATAAGACCCACTATACAAGCCGTGCAGTCGGAGGTGTAGGCTTAATTATCGTTGAAGCTACAGCCGTGACAGAACAAGGAAGAATCTCTCCGAATGATCTTGGTATTTGGAGTGATGAGCATGTATCAGGACTATCGAAACTTGTTTCACTCATAAAAGAACAAGGAGCGAAAACCGGGATACAAATCGCTCATGCCGGTCGTAAAGCTGAACTTAAAGAAGAAATTATCGCGCCTTCAGCCATTGCGTTTAATGATCGTTATCAAACTCCAAAAGAAATGACCAAAGAAAATATTCAAGAAACGGTTGTTGCTTTTCAAAAAGGAGCAGAACGCGCCAAGAAAGCAGGCTTTGAAGTGATTGAGCTTCACGGCGCCCACGGCTATTTGCTCAATCAATTTCTATCACCGATCAGTAACAAACGAACGGACGAATACGGCGGCTCTGCCGAAAATCGTTATCGGATTGTAAAAGAAACAATTACTGCTGTAAAAGAAGTTTGGGATGGACCATTATTCATCCGAATCTCAGCCAATGACTATTTAGAAGGCGGCATGACTCCCGAGCAGTATATCGAAATTGTAAAATGGATGAAGGAAGATGGCGTCGATTTAATCGACGTAAGCTCTGGCGCAGTAGCACCTGCCCGCATTCATATATTTCCAGGCTACCAGGTTTCTTTCAGTGAAACCATTAAACACAGTGCAGAGATTGCGACAGGCGCAGTCGGCTTAATCACTTCTAGCATTCATGCAGAGGAAATCCTGCAAAATGACCGCGCAGACTTAATTTTTCTTGCACGTGAGCTGCTCAGAAACCCATACTGGCCACGAACAGCCGCACAAGAATTGAACGCTGAAATCACACCACCCGCACAGTATGAGAGAGGCTGGTAAAACAGCAACACAAGCGTCTTGTTCTTAACAACAGGCTAGAATAAGCCAAGCAAGAAATATGAGAGGTCGTTTCCTTTACATATTTCTTGCTTGTTTATGATTTCCTAGATTTAATCTACTTTATCTAAAAACAAGAATTCATTGTTAGGGGATGCTCCCTGGTTCTTGCCATCAAGTAATTTTACAACCATTGCAAAAATAAGAGCCTAAAAAAACTTGGTATGATCAACCAAGTTTTTACCGGTATTTATAAACATAAATCTTTTCTGCAAAAAAACTTACAACCAAACCTATTATTAAAGGAACGAATGAGCCAGTTGAAATGATGAAGCCATTTGCGTTATCTATATACTCGAGATGAAACATTAACCAAGGGATGGAAAACAAATGACCAATTAAGAAAAGTACAACTGTCGTTAATACAAGCGATAAGAAGGTAACAATAAAACTCTTTAATTTCATCTATGCACCTCCTAAAACTATTTAAACAGCATTCTATTTTGTTGTTAATATTATACATTCAATTATTTGTTTAGCCACAATCTTTTAGAAAAAAAGCCTTTAAAATAGACTTACTCTTAAAGGCGGCCCCGTTTCCAACCTCACTTTCGTTTCTTTCAAATGGGGAAAATCCCCTTTTTAGTTTCTAGATACTTGAGCTTTCATGATACAACCTTTAGACGTTTTCTAAAGCAACAGCGATTCCTTGTCCACCACCAATACAAAGGCTTGCGATTCCAAAACGTTCACCCCGTCGTTTGAGCTCGTACGCTAGTGATAATAGGATTCGCGTTCCACTAGCACCGACTGGATGACCTAGTGCAATCGCACCACCATGGACATTCGTTTTATCACGGTCAAGCCCTAGCTCCTTCTCAACTGATAAATATTGCGCAGCAAATGCTTCATTTATTTCGACTACATCCATGTCAGCAATCGTCAATCCAACCTTATCCAATGCTTGACGGATTGCTGGAGCGGGGCCAATTCCCATAATTGAAGGGTCTACACCAGCCACTCCCCATGACACAATTCGTGCGAGTGGTTGTACACCTCTTTCGTCCACAGCTCTTTTACTTGCAACAATAACAGAAGCTGCACCGTCATTAATCCCACTCGCATTTCCTGGTGTCACGGTTCCATCTGTTTTAAATGAAGGTTTTAATGACGCCAATTTCTCTGCTGTTACATCCCCTTTTATATGTTCATCCACGGAAATAGACTTGGTGCCTTTCCGGTGTGGAACTTCAACAGAAACAATTTCTTTCGCAAAAACACCAGTGTCTCTCGCTTTGGCTGCACGTTGTTGACTTAACAAAGCGAACGAATCTTGTTCTTCTCGGGAAATCGAGTAGATGGATGCCAATTTTTCCGCTGTCATGCCCATTCCGCTGCCTGCATACTCATCCGTTAATGTACTTTGCAACATATCGTCAAAAACAAGCGTCCCATATTTCGAGCCACCAAAACGCGCGTTGAAATTCGCAAAAGGTGACATTGACATATTCTCCGCACCACCAGCAAGCACGATTTGAGCCTCACCTAATAAAATATGCTGTGCAGCAGATACAATCGCCTGTGCACCTGAACCACATAAACGATTCACAGCGTATGCGGGAACCTCATAAGGCACATCCGCCTTTAAGCCGATATGTCTCGCCAAATAGGATGCATTCGTATAGGAATGAATAACATTCCCATAAATAACATGATCTACATCTGTTGGCGGTATGTTTGCTCTTCTTAAAGCTTCCCGTGCTGTCGCTGCCCCTAAATCAGCTGCCGAAACTTGAGCAAAGGATCCTCCAAAACTCGTAAATGCCGTTCGAGCCCCTTCTATTACATACACATCACTCATGCCTCTACCTCCTCCTTAACCAGGTATCAGAATATTCAATATATAGTAGAATTATAACCGTTTAGTTTTTTAAGTCTAGATTTTTCTGAACAACCTCTATAATTCAAAGTGTTTTTATTTCTCAAAATTTCCTCTTCTCACACTTTATATAGATTTCCTCATTCATAGGAGAGTTGAATTCTTCAAAGTAAAATCGACATCTGCCAAAAAATAAGGGGCAAATCCACTTTCTTTGCCGAATCTAAACTTGTTTTGTCAGAGAGAAAGGAAATCAAGGAAAGAGGAAGAATTGTATAGTCATTAGGAGGGATTTTTAATGAAAAATTCAGGGTCAGTAGCTAATGAATTAGGAATTTCTCAAAGTACGGTACAGCGTTGGGTCACAGCATGCAATATGGAGATTGAGCGTAATTCACATGGTCACTACTTATTTACGGACGAAAACATACAGCAATTGAAACAAATCCAGCAGCAATTAAACGCTGGATTTGTTCTCCAGCAAGTTGAACTGGGGGAGAAAAAGAGTAGAAAAGGAGCAGTCAAGCCAACTGTTCAATCTCCTGAAAATCAGATTGTCATAGAAAAACTTCTGACAACCGTTCAGGAGTTAGAAAGACGACTCGATGATAAAGCCGATAGCGTAGCATCTTACCAACTCCTTCAACATCGTAGAGAAATTGAAGATCTAAACAAACAGATTGAAAGCATGGCTAAACGGATTGAAGTGCTTGAGACTGGAAAAAACAATGAAAAAGGGATGTCTTTATCTAGTAATCCACTTGTCTTTGACGGAAAAAAAGCACCCAAAAAGCAAAAACGGCGGCATATTTTCCAACTTTTATTTGGCTAATCAAGCTCCCAGCAGAATCTCGTGCTCTCGAGACAAAGTCATAAAAACAAAAAATACAGTGCAATTCGTGAAATTGCACTGTTTATTTATGGATCGCATCATAGATCACGACTAAATTATTTTTAATCCACTACAAATGAGAAACTAGTAAATGTGGTATTTTTTACTTTAGATTCGTTGGAAGCCAAGTGGGGTTGGGTTCTACTGCTTCTGAAATATCAACTTCATTCGGGAATAATCCGATAGAAAAGAACGAATTCGCCAAATCTTGCTGAACCTTCACCGCTTCATCATCCACTTGTAATACCCCAAAATCCCTTCTTTCGTTCGCAACAATTAAGGGCTCTACATCTAAATTTAGTTCTTTTGCCAAAATTTTAGCTACTTCTTCTTTATTTTCATTCGCCCATTGGTCCGAATTCTCAAGTTCTTCTAAAACGATTTTGACGACCTCTGGATTGTTTTTCAATATTTCATTCGACCCGAAATAAAAAGTGCGATTTTCCGTCAACCCTTCACCGTTCACAATGGTCCTAGTTTCAAAGATATCTTCAACAATCGAAAGATAAGGATCCCATGTTCCCAGAACATCAATTTTATCTGAGCTGAATGCTGCTGAACCTTCAGATGCATCCGCATAGAAAACAACTTCCACGTCACTTTCTTTCATTCCTTCTTTTTCAAGGGCTTTTAATAATAAATAGTGCATGTTTCCGCCCTTAGTAACTGCTACTTTCTTTCCTTTTAAGTCACTTACTGTTTCTATGCCGGAATCTGTTTTCGTTACTAATGCAACTCCCTTTGGGTAAGGGGTTTCTGATGCAGCGTATTCAATTGGCTTGCCTCCTGCTTGAGAGAAAACACTATTCGCGTCAGATGCATGACCAAAGTCTATATGCCCTGCATTTAAAGCCTCCAGTAAAGCTGTTCCTATAGCGAAAACTTTCCATTCAACCTTATAGCCTTCCTCTTTCAAGCGCTCGTCAAGGTTTCCTCTAGCCTTTAAAATATTTAGGGTATTTCCTTTTTGATAACCGATTGTTACGGTTTTATTTCCGTTTTCTTTTTCCAAATCTCCATTAGCCTTATCTGTATTGCTAGTTGAACTACAAGCAGCTAAAAACACGATACTTACTAGTGTTATAAGTGAATATATTACCTTTTTCAACTCTCAACGCCCCCGTATTTCCTTTTATTTGTGCATAATTTTTTCTAGAATCATATTTTCATATTCAGTAAACTTCATGTCCTTTTTCCTAGGTCTTGGTAAATCAATTTTCACATCAAGCGCGATTCCGCCATCCTCTATCAAGACAACCCTGTCTGCAAGAATGACAGCCTCACTTACATCATGAGTGACTAAGATTGAAGTGAAACGTTGATTCGTCCATAGTTTTTCAATTAATTCCTGCATCTCAATACGTGTTAATGCATCTAATGCTCCTAGTGGTTCATCAAATAAAATGAGTTCAGGATCGCCTGCTAACGCTCTTGCAAGTGATACCCGCTGCTTTTGTCCACCCGATAAAACAGCTGGCCAATCATTTCTTTTATCAGATAACCCTACGTTATTCAACGCTTCCTCCGCTTTATCACGATTCGGAGTCCCCACCTTGACATTGGTTATCACATCTTTCCAAGGTAAAAGTCTCGCATCCTGAAACATCATTCTTGTTGTTTCCTGAACACCTTTTACGACCCTATCATTAAAAGTAATTTCTCCAGCAGTAATATTTTCAAGACCAGCTAACGTTCTAAGCAACGTACTTTTACCACAGCCACTTTTCCCAACAATCGCTACGAATTCACCTGATTTGACATGGAAGTCAATATTGTGCAGGACTTGTAAAGTCCCAAAACTCTTATCCAGTTGTTTGATGTTAATTTCTACTCCCGACACTTCTATGCTCTCCTTTAAGTTTCTGTTTTGATTGTTTCTTATTCTTAAAAAAATTGGGATGCCATTGCAACCATCGACGTTCCAGGAGCGTTGCCAGGAAATCAGATAATTTACCTAAAAGTGCATATAAAACGATACTTAAAATAACAATATCCATTTGAACAAATTCTCTGGCTGATGTAGCCATATAACCAATCCCCGAGTCTGAACCGATTGTCTCTGCAACAATTAAGGACATCCACATGATTCCCAGGGCGTATCTTACTCCCACTAAAATTGAAGGTAGTGCTCCTGGTAACATTATGTTTGTAAAAAGTTGGAATGGTTTCAAACGGTACACCTTTCCCATTTCGAGTAAGCCTTTATCTACATTTTTAATTCCGTGGAACGTATTTAGATAGATTGGAAAGGCAACACCAAGTGCAACCAAGAATATTTTTGCCTCCTCGCCAATCCCATACCAAATAATGACTAGTGGAATAAGTGCCAAATGAGGGATCGTGCGTATCATCTGAATGGACGTATCAAATAATTTTTCAAAGATAAAAAAGGTTCCATTGATTAATCCAAATACAAAACCAATAATGCCTCCGATCAAGAAACCTAATAATGCTCGTCCTGTACTTACAAATATGTAATCAAATAACTCTCCAGATTCCCCAAGTCGAATCGCCCCTTCCACTACACTCAAAGGGGTAGGTAAGAAATTTCGAGAAATGAACCCTACTTGCCCCAGCACTTGCCATATCCCAATAAAGATAACGGGGACTAACCATGGAAGAATGTGGTTAACAAATGTATTATTCGTTCCTTTCAACATATAAATGCCTCCAATCAATTTTCAAAGGCATTTATGATATCATCAATATGCCTGATGGTTGCTCCCGCTAGCAGAGCTGACGCAACCATACTGGTTTCTTTTATTTCATCTTCGGAAATTGAAAGATCTGGTACTATCTGTAAAAATGTTGATATCCATTCATTATTTTTTAAAGCATAACTAACAGCTAACCCTATCAAAACCTTTGTTTTCTGAGTCAAATAGAAGCCTTCTTCGCTAGTTGGGTAGATGAAGAACGAGCGAGCAGATAAAGGGAAATCTTCGAGATTCGAGACACGTAATGTTTCATCCTCCATTAGTGCGGGATTCGATTGAATCGAAGCAGAAAGTACCGCAGCTTCAATAAGCTCTTCTACCTTGGCACCAGCCTTCTTTGCTCGCTTTGTGTGAAAGTCAACACAGTAGCTACACTTTGTAACATGAGTAACCGCTACTGCTAAAATCTCTTTTGTTTTAGTATCAATGGCTCCTTCAGACCAAACTTCATCTGCAAAATTTCGATACTTTCTAAATGGCTGCGTAGCTTTCTTAAGAGCTTCTCCTAAATTTTTACTTACTTGCTGATACTCTGACATGATAGCCTCCCAAATTCCTAATTAAATACTTATAATTCTTATCATTTTACTTGGTTATGATAATGATTTTTCCGAGTTATCCAGGTAGTTTACTTTTTAATAATATATCAGTTATTTTTTGAATATTCAAGACTTTTCTTGATTTCAGGCTTTCCTTAATAAGTAAGCGAATACTTGATCCTGTTGGTTAATTCAATTATTCATTAATTTTGTTCCTTAACAAAATGCTCAAAATATGCAAAAAAGACCTCATTTATTGGTATCGCAAACTGGGCTAGAATACATAACCAAAAGGATCGCCTAAGCCAAACAAGCTATATGGAGAGCTGTTATCTCTGGTCATAGAGGGGGTAGACTACTCACACTAAACATCAAAACCTCTTGAAGAAATTTGTCTCATTTTTCATCATAAAACTAGTCCCTTCCAAAATGGTTATCGTCTCCAGAATTATTCGAGGTTTCCATAGCGGCGATTTTCCCCAAATAAAAAAAGCCAAAAATGAATCAAATGTGAACTTTCAGTATGGATCGCCTACCCCCTCCATTCTGTCAAAGCTTATTTGCATATCAATCTGCAATGTTTCGGTAATCATCAAACATTCCTATTTTTCATAAAAGATTGACAATCAAAAATTTCATGGTACTATTTAGACAAATGACAATTAAATAAACAATTTTTACCACTAGGGGTGCCTCTTGAATGGGAAATGAAGCTTAAAAAGATATTGGAAGCTTCTTATGACTGAAAAGGCTGAGATTAAAGTGAGACTTTAAGACCCTTAGAACCTGATCTGGATTATACCAGCGTAGGGAAGTGGGGGCGTCTATACTGAGGACACCTATTTTGTAACCAATCAAAACCACTTTCTTATGCTAAAAAGGAAGTGGTTTTTTATTTTTTAAAAGAAGATACTGGGCAATTTCATATATCTATCTGTGTCTCACTTACTACTAATAGAAAAAATGGAGGGCAAATCACATGACATTTTCAAAGGAAATTCGTAAAGAAGTTGATCACATCTGGGAAGCAAGCTTTCACCACCCGTTTGTTACAGGTATTGGAGATGGGACACTCCCACTCGCCTGTTTTCGCTACTATGTGATGCAAGATGCTTATTATTTATCTCACTTTGCTAGAGTACAAGCTTTAGGGGCAGTAAAAGCAACAGATTTATACACAACGAGTCGACTTGCCAGCCATGCACAAGGAACGTATGAAGCTGAGCTATCGCTCCATGACAATTTCTCTAAACGATTAGGCATTACTGAAGAGGAAAAGAAGAATTTTAAACCTGCACCTACTGCTTATGCATATACGTCACATATGTATCGTGCTGCCTATTCAGGACATTTAGGTGACGTAATTGCGGCAATCCTGCCATGTTACTGGTTATATTATGAAATTGGTGAAAGACTAAAAGGTTGTACACCAGAAGAACCGATTTATCAAGAATGGATTGCTGCATATGGCGGCGATTGGTTCCGGACATTGGTAGACGAACAGATTAAGAGAATCGATGAGATTGCTAACAAAGTGACTGAGGACGATAAACTACGAATGAAAGAGCATTTCATCCTTAGTAGTCAATATGAATACTCTTTTTGGGAAATGGCGTATCAGTTAGAAACGTGGCCGGTTCAAAAAGAAGTACTAGAAGTATAATAATTAGCCAATTCTAAATAAGGAGATTCATAACATGACAAAAGGATTAAAATTGACAGACATATTAGTGACGATTGTAATTGCCATTGCATTTGGCATTGTCTATATTCTTTGGGGTTCCGTATATTATGCTCTAAAACCAATCGGCTTACATGCCGACCAATTTATGTATGGCATGTGGTTTATTGCGGCTAATGTTGCCTTTTTTATCATCCGTAAACCAGGTGTTGCATTGCTTGCTGAAATTGCAGCGGCGTCCGGTGAATTTCTTTTAGGTTCCCCATGGGGGCTAACCGTGCTTCTGTATGGCGTTGTCCAAGGTTTGTTTGCAGAGCTTGTCTTTATGGCTTTCAAATATAAACGATTTCATATTTCCGTAGCGATATTGTCGGCTATCGCTGCATGCTTAGGATCGGTCCTAATGGATTTCGCCTATGGAGAAATCGGTGATCTTGCTGCTTGGAATTTAACATTATTTATGTTTGCTAGATTTCTCGGGTCTATTCTCTTTGCAGGTGTGTTTGCTTACTATTTAGTGAGAGTTTTAGAAGCGACAGGCGTAACAAATCTTGTGCGTCCAGCATCAAGTAAAGATTATGCTGAACTGGATCAAAAGTAAGGGTGGATAACTATGGAACGAATTGCACATGTTGAAAAGTTACGATTGAAATTCCCTGGAGATGCGTCCTTATTATTTAAGGACTTATCTTCTACCTTTTACAAAGGGGAAAAAGTTCTCCTTCTCGGGCCATCAGGTTGTGGAAAATCGACGCTTTTACAAGTTTTAAGTGGCTTAATTCCTCATTCGATTGACGTTCCCATGAAAGCTGAGGCACTTTTATGTCCCTCTTCATGGGGGTATGTTTTTCAAGATCCTGATAGTCAGTTTTGCATGCCTTTTGTTGATGAAGAAATTGCATTCGTTCTTGAAAATATGAACGTTCCAAAACAACAAATGATTGAGCGAATCCATCATCACTTACAGCAGGTCGGCTTATCTCTACCAGATATTCATACTAACATTCAAACACTATCTGGAGGTATGAAACAACGCTTAGCTATAGCATCGATCTTGGCCCTAAAACCAGACGTATTATTTTTAGATGAACCAACAGCGATGCTTGACCCTAAAGGAACGAAAGAGATTTGGAATGTATTAAAAGAAGTCGGCCAAGAAAAAACATTGATTATTGTAGAACATAAAATTGATCATGTCCTAGAATTCATTGAACGAATCATTCTTTTTAATGAAGAAGGACAGATTATAGCCGATGGACCAAAAGAAGAAATCTTATCAACGTATCAAAATGAAATGAGGGAACAAGGAATCTGGTTTCCAGGTATTTGGGAAGAGTATCTAGAAACTACCTCCCTCTTACGTTCGAGGACGCCCTTTGAAAAAAAGGAGAAAGTATTAGATGTGCAAAGCTTTAAAGGATTTAGGCAAAAGGAAGAAAAAATCCGGGTAGATCATTTGCAAGCTTATTCAGGTGAATGGATTGTTATAAAAGGAGAAAATGGAGCCGGCAAAAGCACTCTTTTACATGCTTTCATGCAATTTATCAAAACAACAGGACATTGTGAATTAGTAGGAAGCCCGATAAAAAAAGGAAAAAAACATGCGGATCTCGTGACATTTGTGTTTCAAAATCCCGAATTTCAATTTGTCGCAAATTCAGTCTATGAAGATATCGCCTACTCATTAAAGATAGACAAAAAGGATACCCGAGAAATAGAAGGTAAAGTCGAAGAACTTCTAGAACGGTTCTGGCTAGTAGACCATCGTAATAAACACCCATATCAGTTATCGATGGGGCAAAAACGTCGTTTAAGTGTAGCTGCATCGATTGTAAAGGAACAAAAGCTAATTCTTTTAGACGAACCTACTTTTGGCCAAGATTCCAAAAACACCTTTGCATTATTGGAATGGATGGAAGAACTCAGACAAGAAGGTACGACGATTATCATGATTACCCATGATGAACAGATTACAAACAACTTTGCAACAAGAATTTGGACAATCGATGCTGGGAAAGTGATCAGCGATGAAATACAAAGTATGAATATGAAGACTGAATTAGTATCCGTGTAATGGAGGAACATCATGCAATTAGATTTTTCAAGTAAAGAAACATGGCTACATCGGATTAATCCTAGCCTTAAGTTATTCGTATTAATGATGTTGTGTATCGTTGTGTTATCAGTTCATGATTTACTATTTATGATGAACTTTACGGTTATCGTCTTGATTTTATTCTTGTGTTTTACAGGACAGCCGCTCAAACGAATTTCATTACTTTTCATTCCTTTTTTTGTTGTATTTTTATCGACTTCTTCTTCGATGATTTTATTTGGACAAGGAAACACCACTTGGTTTAAGTGGGGGCTTATTCATATTACCGAAGAAAGCTTTTTTAGAGGACTTCTTGTTGGTTTTCGTGCATTACTATTTGCAGTACTAGGACTAACCTTTGCCTTAACTACGAGACCCGTCTATCTGTTCTATTCTTTAATGCAACAAGTCAAACTCAACCCTAAATATGCTTATAGCTTTATGGCCGCCTTGAGATTAGTTCCGATCATGCTGGACGAATTTCAAACGATCCAAAATGCTATGAGAGTGCGAGGAGTGATCAGACAAACAGGGATACAATCCGTTTTTTTTAAAATGAAAGCTTATGCCATCCCGATGTTATCAGGGAGTATCCGACGTGCACACCGGATCGCTGTGGCCATGGAAGCAAAGCGTTTTTCCGATACGAAGAACCGAACGTATTATTACGAAATCGGTTTTTCTAAGCATGATCTTGTATTCATTTTATATTTTGTCATCTTACTTTTGGCAGGGTATTATGGAGCGGTTAAGGGGATTTGATGTTTTTGATATACCAACGATCTTTTTTAAAGGATGTTGAATGGTTGAACTTATAGATCGCATACATACATCGACTTAAGATATTCGACCCACATCTCCATAAAAAAAGCAGTGAGATTTCAAAAATATCTCACTGCTTCTATATTCATCATAATAACATTTTCCTTTTTTAAATCAATACCGCTCGATCATTCAGCATTTTTTCACCTTTGATTCGTTGGAATTCATGAAGAAGCTTCTCTACGGTTAACTTTTGTTTTTCTTCGCCTCTTGCTTCAAAGATAATTTGACCTTTATCCATCATAATTAAGGAAGTACCAAGATCAAGGGCTTGTTGCATATTATGCGTAACCATTAATGTCGTTAGATTGTTTTGACTAACAATCTCCTTTGTTAGGTTAGTAACAAGGTCGGCACGTGATGGATCGAGTGCTGCTGTATGTTCATCAAGAAGCAGTATTTTCGGATTCGTGAAGGTCGCCATCAATAGTGACAATGCCTGCCGTTCACCGCCTGAAAGCATACCTACTTTCGCATTCATCCGGTTTTCCAATCCGAGGTGTAGCGTCTCGAGCTTTTCTTTATAAAAGCTGCGACGACTTTTCGTGACGCCAAATCGCAAACCTCTTTTATTCGTTCTGCCATAAGCGATTGCCAAGTTTTCTTCAATCGTCATATGTGGCGCAGTTCCAGCCATCGGGTCTTGGAAAACACGACCAATCATTTTGCTTCGCACATACTCATCAACCGGCGAAACATCTTTACCATCTATGATCACTGAACCTGCATCAGGGATCAGCTTTCCGGAAATCATATTCATTAGTGTCGACTTACCGGCACCATTGCTACCAATGACGGTCACAAATTCACCTTTTGCAAGGGTAAGCTCGAGAGATTTTAGCGCTAGCTTTTCATCTGGAGTTCCTTGGTTAAACACTTTATATATCTGATTTAGCTGTAGCAACCTCTTTTGCCCCCTTCACCAATGTTTGCTGCAATTGCAGTTCTTTCAAGCGTTTCTTCTTCATGCTTTTTTCTTTCTGCTTATCCTTTAACTGCGGAATGATTAAGGCACCGATGACAATCGCTGCGGTGATTAATTTTACATCCCCTGTTTGTAAGAATTGAACTTGAAGCGCGAGTGCAACGACAAGTCGGTATACAATCGCACCGCCAATCACAGCAAGCGTAGCTCGTGCAATCGTTTTTGCTCCAAAGATCGCTTCACCGATAATAACAGAAGCAAGGCCAATGACAATCATGCCAATCCCCATGCCAATATCGCTAAAGCCATTGTATTGGGCGATGAGAGAACCAGAGAAAGCGACTAGTGCATTACTAATTGCAAGTCCAAGCACTTTCATGTTATCAGTATTGGTGGAAAAGCTTTTCACCATCGATTGGTTATCACCAGTAGCGCGGATAGCAAGCCCAATTTCTGTTTTTAAGAATAGCGATAAGACAAATTTTATGACTAGTGAAATGACGAGCATAATAAATATAATCGCCCATGTGCTCGGAACAGAATTTCCAAGTCCTAGCAGTTCCATTCCTTTATTGAAGAAGGCATCCAATCCTGTTTTTGCCCAAATTTCCTTAACACTCGTAATGATCGTTGATTCCGAAAATAACGGAATATTAGATTTGCCCATAATTCGTAAATTAATCGAGTATAAGGCAATCATCATCAAGATCCCAGAAAGTAGCGGATTGATTTTCCCCTTTGTATGCAAGAGTCCTGTAATCGAACCAGCTGCAAAACCTGCTAGTATGGCTGCTACCGTTGAGATAATTGGTGAGTAGCCATTTACAAGCATAATTGCCGTGACAGCTGCTCCCGTTACAAAGCTACCATCAACTGTTAAATCTGGAAAATCAAGAATCCGAAATGTCAAATATACGCCGAGAGCCATGATTGCATAAATCAGTCCCGATTCAAATGAACTAAAGATTGCTGTAGGCATCCTTTCATCCCTTTCTTAGAAGCTTATACTTAGATGTTTTTAATTTTTATTTAATAAATTCAGCTTCTGATTTCCATTCTTCCTTCAATTCGACTCCCATTTCCTTCGCTGCCTTTTCATTTATGACAAGTTTAAGATTTTGCGGATATTGAACCGGAAGCTCGGAAGGTTTTTTTCCGTTTAATAGAATGTCTGCAGCCATTTCCCCTGCTTCATACCCGATATCGTGGTAACTGAAACCATATGCCGCAAATCCACCGCGTCCAACAGAATCCAATTCTCCAACAAACAGCGGAATATCTTTTTCATTAGCAACCATAATAACCGATTCAAGCGCTGCTACAACCGTGTTATCTGTTATGATAAAGAAGGCATCTGCTTTGCCAACGAGTGATTCAGTGGCTTGCTTCACATCAGCAGACGTCGCAGCTGATGCTTCAACTACTTTAACTCCATGTTTGTCTGCTTCCGCCTTTAACATATTAATCTGAACGATTGAATTTTGTTCTCCGGAATTATAGACTGTTCCAATCGTTTTCGCACCAAGCTCTTCTGCCATAAACTTCACAGAATTAGCAATCGCATCAGGATGCGCATCTGTTGTTCCTGTAATGTTTCCTCCAGGTGCTTCAAGAGATTCAACTAGTTCAGCTGCTACTGGGTCAGTTACAGAAGTAAAGACAATTGGGATGTCCTTGTTACTGTCCTTTGTTGCAGTTAATGCTCCCATAGCACTTGGCGTAGAATTAGCAAATATCAAATCTACATTTTTGCCTACGAAATTTTGCGAAATCGTTAATGTGTTATTTTGATCTCCCTGCGCATTTTGTGGGTCATATTTTGCATTGATTCCTTTATCTTTCAATGCTTCCTGAAACCCTTTATAAGCTTCATCAAGTGAAGCATGCTGCACAAATTGAGACACACCAATTTGATAGGTTTTTTCCTTAGACGTTTCTCCAGAATCGCCAGAACTGCTAGTATCACTTCCACACCCTACTAACAATACACTTGCCGCTAAAGCGGTCGCTGCTGTTTTAAACCATGTGTTTCTCATAAATATATCCCCCTATTTCCTTTATTGCTTTTATGCTTTGTTGAAATAAATTATACCCAAATACCTAGACTAATTACAATACAATTCTAATTTTTCCGACAATATTTTAAAATAACAAATAAAAAAACCGTTCAAGATAGTGAACTTGAACGGTTCGATATTCATTAGCTACCAACAATTTTCGTTACAATGTCGGTAACAGTTTCGCGATTGATTTTTTCTTTGCCATCCTTTAACGCTGTGACAGTAGCGTGGGCAAATGCTAATGGGATTTCACAAAAATGGCGGATCGATGTTGTTTGAATATCTGCCAAATATAAATTAGCGCGCTTTAAATTCTGTTCAGTGAACTGAAGCATATCTTCGAACTCCCAACCATCTGGGAAAAAGTTCACGCCTCTTTCTGCGTCTTCAGCTTTATTTCTAAGAATATTCACGGTTTGAAGTCCACGCCCAAAGGCTATGGCAAGTTCTTTGTCTGTTTCTGTACCATCATGCCATTTCCAAAGATCCGATAACATCGTTCCAACAAGACCAGCCACATAATAGGTATATTCATTCAAATCCGCTTCATTTTGAATCTGCCAGTCCAACTCGACCCATTTAGCCATTCCTTCTGCCATTTCTGCCGTCGCATCAAGTACTTTGTCTACGATCGTTTCAGGACAAAGCGTAATCCAATCATTTAGAAATAACGTAACGTCCGGTAGGGAAGCTTCATAAGGAAGGAGAATTTTCAGCAGGTTCTCACGATTGTATCCATTTCTCAACAACTTGCTGATTTCTATTAATAATTTACTTTTTATCTCAGCTGGGAGCTGAGGGTGGTCCTCAATTTCATCGATTGCACGCATGCATAAATACGCTGCGCCCACCGTTTCCTGTAGTCCAGAAGGAAGCTGGCTAATTGGAATGACAAAGGTTCGGCTCGTTTGCACTAAAAAATCATGGGCCTTCTTTTGTAAATCTTTTTCTTCGCTCATATTAAAGCTCCTTTTTTATGTACAACTTTCGTTTTCTAAATCTTTTATCCCAGTTTACCAGGCTGTATTACTCTCTTTATATGGAATCAAGTGGGTGTTAAACAGCCTGTATATCCTCGATTGGTGAGATACAGTGAAGCTTACCTAGAGTTGCTTAGTTGAACCAATCGGGTTCGTAGTGTCGCTTTATCGAAGATTTAGCGACACTAGAACGGGACTAACCATCGGTGGTGAAAAAAAGACCCTACTGATGGATGTTTCACTTTATCATACCACACAAAGAGGGCTATTCAAGAATAGACTCCCCTTGTTTTTCTACATACAAAGGTATCTTTATCTGGAGTAAATCTTCTGCAATTACCGTGTTTTGAAAAATTTCACACGCTTCGTTTTGCAGTACTGCGATGTCTTCCCCCATATACCTGGCACTAATATGTGTCAAAATTAAATGACGGGCACCCGCTAGTTTTGCTGTTTTTGCAGCTTGGGCAGTCGTGCTGTGAAAATAATCAAATGCCATCTCCCCTTCATCCGCCGAAAAAGTTGCTTCATGAACAAGATAGTCCGCATTTTCCGCAAGCTGTATAGACTGTTCACACGTCCTCGTATCGCCAAGTATCGTAAGGATTCTTCCTTTATTGGGTTCACTAAGATAATCAGTTCCATATAAAACGCGTCCATCTTCCAGTGTAACATTTTCCCCGTTTTTAATAGCTTTAAAAATGGGGCCAGGTGCTACACCTTCATCTCTCAGCTTATCGGCAAGCAAGGTCCCGGGTCTGTCCTTTTCTACAATCCGATACCCATAAGAAAGAATTCCATGATCAAGCGCTAAGGCCGAAACCGTAAATTGATCATCCTCAAAGACGATACCTTCTTCTATCTCTACAATGGAAAGAACATATTTAAGATGGGTGCCACTTATGGAAAGACTTGTTTGAATATAATCTGCAATCCCTTTCGGACCATATACAGTTAAGTCATCAGTCCCTCCTTGAAAAGAACGACTGCTAAGCAGTCCAGGCAAACCGAATATGTGGTCACCATGTAAATGCGTAATAAAAATTTTCTCAATTCGGCGTGGTTTAACAGATGTCTTTAATATTTGATGTTGAGTAGCTTCCCCACAATCGAACAACCAGACCACTCCTCGCTCTTCCAGCAATTCAAGCGCGATAGCCGACACATTTCTAGCTTTGGCAGGTACACCTGCACCTGTCCCTAAAAAAACAAAATCCAAAATATTACCTCCGATGCATCTTTTTCCTTCATATATTATAACATAAAGTGAAACTTCTATCAGTGAGGTTTTTCACTGATGGTTAGTCCCGTTCTAGTGTCGCTAAATCGCAAGCTATCGCTTCGATAAAGCGACACTACGAACTAAGATTCAATGAATCACAGACTAAGTACGCCGCGTCCTGCGGCAACATCTGTGTGACCCACTTCCTGTGGGCCTCAACTAAACCTTCGCTCACGCATCGGTAAGTTTCACTGTATCTCACCAATCGGGGTTTTACAGGCTGTTTAACATTCACTACTGGATTTCTTTCAATAAAATAAATACCTACAGCCTGTTTAACCGGGATAAATACTACAGTTAAGTTATGGGTATCCTTTAGGAGAAAGAAGATATTCAGTTGATGCAATTCTGAATCCCCCTATTAAAAAATGAATATTCGTGCAATTAAATTGCGTTCACTTACATGTATCTTTATAGTTGAATATATGAATTATCAAAACAACATTTTTACTGTTGTTACTAGAAAAGTGAGGTTATGCAAGTGATTCCAACTAATAAACCGACCGCATTAATCATCCTTTTTGGAGCCACCGGAGATTTGGCCAAACGAAAACTATTCCCATCTATTTATCGATTGTTTCAAAAAGAAAATATGGAGAAATTTGCTGTTGTTGGTGTAGCTAGAAGACCATTAACAAATGCTCAATTTCAAGAAAATGTTAAAGATTCTGTTATGACCTTTGCTGACAGCCATGAAAACGTCGATGAATTTGCCTCACATTTTTATTATCATTCCCATGATGTGAGTAGGTCAGAATCCTACATCGAATTAAAAGAAATTGCCGATAAGCTGGATGAACAATATGATTTGAAAGGAAATCGAATTTTCTATTTAGCAATGGCTCCAGAATTCTTTGGTACAATTGCTGAGCAAGTGAAAGGGCAGGGCTTGACAGATACGCCGGGCTACAAACGACTCGTGATTGAAAAACCATTCGGGACTAGCTTTGAATCAGCTCAAGCACTTAATGAACAAATTCGCACAGCCTTCTCTGAAGATGAGATATACCGAATTGATCATTATCTCGGAAAAGAAATGGTCCAAAATATTGAAGTAATTCGCTTTGCGAACGCAATGTTTGAACCGCTTTGGAACAACCGGTACATATCCAATATCCAAGTGACTTCTAGCGAGACGCTTGGGGTTGAGGAACGAGGTCGTTACTATGAAACCAGTGGAGCGCTTCGTGATATGGTCCAAAATCATCTTATGCAGATGGTTGCCCTACTTGCTATGGAACCGCCAATCAAATTGACGGACGAAGAAATTCGTAGCGAGAAAGCACGTGCATTGCGTTCACTACGTCCCATGAAGAAAGAAGAAGTTGAAACTTTCTTTGTCCGTGGTCAATATAGTGAGGGTACTGTTTTAGATTCCTTACTTCCTGGCTACCGAAATGAGTCGTCGGTCGACTCTGAATCCAATACCGAAACATATGTGGCGGGTAAATTACTCATTGATAATTTCCGATGGGCAGGAGTACCATTCTATATTCGAACTGGAAAACGCATGGATGTGAAATCAACGAAAATTGTTGTCCAATTCAAAGATATTCCAATGAATTTATACTATAGCAAGGAACCAGAAGAAAATGTCCATCCTAACTTACTTGTCATCCATATCCAGCCAGAGGAAGGAATTACATTACTCTTAAACGCTAAGAAAAACGGTAACCAAATGAAAACGAAACCTGTAAGACTATCCTTCTCCAATACGAGCATTGACCGAATGAATACCCCTGAAGCCTATGAGAAGTTATTATTCGACAGTATGCGTGGTGATGCCACCAATTTCACCCACTGGGATGAAGTCGCTCTATCTTGGAAATTCGTTGACATCATTTCGGAAGTATGGGAAAACACGAAAGATGAAACCTTCCCGAATTATGTTGCTGGAAGCGTAGGACCCAAATGTGCCGATGAACTGCTGGAAAAAGACGGGCATTTCTGGTGGCCTGTTGAAAATCTAGAAATCGATAATTAAAATGAAGAAAAAACAAGAGCCTGTCCCATAACGAAAAGGTCAGACCCATAATCTTTGCACATGCAGGGTTAGACCTTTTTGGGGACACCCTCTTGTTATTCATGTTGTTCCCCATCTACATACCTAGCCTTTTCTAAATTAATCCAATAAGATATTCCTGATTCCAAGGCAATAAAAAATAAAAACACCGCTCCAGTAATCCAGATAGCGTTCATCCTATTAGGCTCCCTCCTTGTTGTGTCTATATTGCACCTTCTGCTTCGCTACTAAATTCCCTATATTGATTACATTATCTGATATACACCAAAATTTTCAAATCCCAAAATCCCTATTTCACACTAGGTACTTAATCCTGTTTCACCTGATTAGTGACTATCAAAAAGGTAACGCTATTGATGATAGAAGTAATATGAAATTTTTCTTGTGATCTATATAATTGTGAGGCCTGACCCTTTCGCTCTGGGTCAGCCTCTTTTACCCTTGACACAAAACCAATGGGTGTTATATAATTCAAAAAACAAAACCATTTGGTTTCATATTGATACAAAAAGGAGAATTATATTGATAGAAAATAATCAGGTTACACTTCAAGATATTAAGCAAACAGTCGTTTTTGATGCGCCTATTCAAAAAGTATGGGATACGATTTCAACTTCAGAAGGGATTGCCTCATGGTTCATGCCCAATGATTTTCAGCCGATCATCGGACATGAATTCCATTTACAATCGCCATTCGGCCCATCGCCCTGCAAAGTCATTGAATTAGATTCGCCAAATCGACTTTCTTTTACATGGGATGAAGATGGATGGGTCGTTTCATTTATTTTAAAAGAAGTCGAAGATAAGACAGAGTTTACACTTATTCACGGGGGATGGAAAAACCCTGATTATATCCTTCCGAAAGCGAATGCGAAAAGTTCCATTATTCGTGACACAATGGATCAAGGTTGGACAGGTATTCTTGATAAGTTAAGAAAGATTGTTCAGAACTAGTGTCTGCATCCGTACAAAAGCATGATGTATTTCAAGCGATTGCTGACCCTACACGGCGAGATATTCTTAGATTACTCGCAAAAAAAGAATTATCTATTTTAGAAATCACCGGGCATTTCCCTATGAGTCGGACAGCTATCGCTAAACATCTTCATATTCTTTCAGAAGCAGAACTAGTCAGTGGACGAAAAATAGGTAGAGAAAAACGTTTTCGCTTACAACCAGAATCATTGGATGAATTGA
The DNA here is from genome assembly GCF_044762875.1 of Peribacillus sp. NPDC096379. NCBI lineage: Bacteria > Bacillati > Bacillota > Bacilli > Caryophanales > Bacillaceae > Peribacillus > Peribacillus sp. NPDC096379. The sequence goes on along the minus strand of NZ_JBIWFD010000001.1, from coordinate 1,193,451 downwards.
AACAATGGCTTTCATATTTTGAACAATTTTGGAATAATAAATTATCCATGCTTAAACATATTGTTGAAAATCAGAATGAGACGGATTTAAAAGTCATTAAAACAGATCCAGATAAACTGTAGGAAAAGCTAGTTAATATCTGTTTCACAATAGAGTTAACGGGGTGTCAAAAGCAAAGGTCAGACTCCGCAACAACTAAATACAGGATAAGATAAGTGTATGAAACACTACTTACTGATTTAGTGTGCGAGGTCTGACCCTTATGACTTCCTCGTAGTGATCGTTACGCATCCTTTATCCGTTCTTTTATTCCTTTAAGCGCAAGTTATCGAGAAAATCCTTACTAAAACTTGTCTCAGCTTGGCCTTTCTTTTCAGCTGCTTCGACCCCTTTTTTTATGATTTCCTTACCGTATTTACTTTTCAGCTTTTCGATAGCTTGGAAAAGTGGCTCTTCTTCTGCATCTTTTTCATAGGAAAATAAATCTAGTTGTTTATAGGCATCTTCTTTATCCATTACATCGAAAGCCGTCACCCCAAGCAGACGAACTTTCTCTCCATTCCAATGCTTTTTAAACAGCTCGACTGCAAGCCGATGGATATCAGCTTTCTCGAAAAAAGGGTTCTCGACAATCCTGCTCCTCGTTATCGTCCGGCGATCTTTATAGCGAATGGTCACGCCAATCTTTTGCCCAACTAATTTTTTATTTTTCAACCGAAGTGCTACCTTTGTTGAAAGTTGCTCTAATATATCGATTAATTCTTTCTGATTCGTTAGATCCTTTGGTAAAGTCATCGAGTTGCCAATGCTTTTATTGTCAAATATGGATTCAGGGTCAACTGCACGCCCGTCTATTCCAGTAGCCCGTTCCTTTAATTTTAGTCCATTAATACCGAGAGCATGCCTGAGTGTTACATCATGCGCTTTAGCAAGATCACCGATTGTTTTGATCCCGACACCATTAAGCTTCTCTGCCGTTTTCTTGCCGATTCCGTGCATTTCACCAACATTGAGAGGCCAAAGTTTCAACGGAACATCTCGTTTTCTCAGAATTGTGATGCCCATCGGTTTCTTCATATCTGAAGCCGTTTTAGCTAGAAATTTATTCGGAGCGATACCGATACTACAAGGCAAATCCATCGTCTCAAAAATCCGTTTTTGAATACTTTCAGCGATTTCAACAGGCGAGCCAAGTTCCGAGCAACCTGTGATATCCAGATACCCTTCATCAATTGAAACCGGTTCTACCAGTTCTGTATATTGTCTCATCAGTTCAAAGATTGCGATGGAAGTTTTCCGATATCGATCAAAGTTTGGCTCCAATACAAGAAGCTCAGGGCACAGCTTTTTCCCTTGCCAAATCGGCATCGTCGTTTTCACACCAAATTTCCTTGCTTCATAGCTACACGTGATTATAATCCCACGTCGCTCCTCAACATTCCCAGCGATTGCAAGTGGCTTACCCTTAAGCCCTGCATCATACGCCATCTCTACTGATGCAAAAAAACTATTCATATCCACATGAAGGATTACTTTTCCCTTTTTCGGATACATCCCTTCCATTCAACTGTCACTTCCTTACAAACAACAGATATACTAGGGGTCAGACCCCATTTCCCAGATTATTTCCCATAAAAAACGGAATCCAAGATGCCTCAGATTCCAGTCATGTTTTCGTTCGATTATTTTCCTGCTACTTCTTCGATAATAGCTAGGACCATTTCCGTTAATTTTGTTAATTCTTCAACCGGAATTCTTTCATTGGTTGTATGGATATCTTCATAGCCGACAGCAAGGTTTACTGTTGGAATGCCGAAGCCAGCAATGACGTTTGCATCACTGCCACCACCGCTTTGAAGAAGCTTTGATGGGCGGTTGATTTTAGCTGCTGCTTTCTTGGCTACTTCAACAACATGATCGCCATCGCCATATTTAAAGCCAGGATACATAACCGTTACTTCAACTTCAGCTTTTCCACCCATTTCAGATGCAATAGATTCAAACGCTTGTTTCATTTTCTCAACCTGGGCTTCCATTTTTTCTGGGATTAAAGAGCGAGCCTCGGCCAAAATTTCCACAAAGTCACACACGATATTTGTTTGCTGTCCACCTCTGAAATAGCCGATATTCGCAGTTGTTTCTTCATCGATTCTTCCAAGCGGCATTTTCGCAATCGCTTTTGCTGCCATCGTAATAGCGGAAATTCCTTTTTCAGGGGCAACGCCAGCGTGAGCTGTTTTCCCGTACATTTTGGCAAAGATCTTTGCTTGAGTTGGAGCAGCTACAATAATATTCCCAACTTTTTCATCGCTATCTAGTGCATACCCGTATTTAGCTGTAACAAGTGAACGGTCTAAAGCTTTCGCACCGACTAGTCCAGATTCCTCGCCTACCGTGATGATAAATTCGATCGTACCATGCGGAATGTTTTCCTCTTTTAATACACGAAGAGTTTCAAGCATCGCCGCAAGACCTGCTTTATCATCTGCTCCAAGAATCGTTGTACCATCAGAGACGATATAGCCATCTTTAATGGACGGTTTAATTCCATTCCCAGGAACGACCGTATCCATATGTGAAGTGAAATAAATTGTATCCACTCCTTCTTTCGTTCCTTTCAACGTGCATATCAAGTTGCCAGCTCCATGACCGGTAACAGCGGTAGTATCATCCTCAAAAACATCCACACCTAGAGCCGTGAATTTTTCTTTTAAAACTTTGGCAATTTCCGTTTCAAACTTCGTTTCTGAATCGATTTGGACCAATTCAAGAAATTCCTTTACAATGCGTTCTTCATTCACCATTTCAACAAAACCTCCTATATGTATATACCTGATCAAATTCATTTCTCAATCGGAAAAATTCCAATGAGGGACCTTCACTTTATTACAGGTAACAGCAAAGTCCCCATTGATGAAGTATAACTACTTCAACATTCCTAGTATATCGCTAATGGTTCGGTACCCGCAAGATATCGTGTTTCATTTAGCGATATTCACCTTTATAAAGGGATATTCCCATGTTTTTTAAAGGGTCTAGATTCTTTTTTGTTACGCAGCATTTCTAGGGATTGAAGTAACTTAATCCGTGTTTCTCGCGGATCAATGACATCATCGACCATTCCTTGACTCGCTGCCACATATGGATTCGCGAATTTCTCGCGATATTCTGCAATTTTCTGTGCGCGTATCTGCTCTGGGGTATCACTGTTTTGAATTTCTTTTGCAAAAATAATATTCGCGGCTCCTTGAGGTCCCATGACAGCGATTTCAGCATTTGGCCAAGCAAATACAAGATCTGCACCAATTGATTTACTATTTAACGCTACATACGCCCCACCATATGCTTTACGAAGAATAACCGTCATCTTTGGAACAGTCGCTTCTGAATAGGCATAAAGGATTTTTGCACCATGGCGAATGATTCCTCCGTGTTCCTGCTTAACTCCTGGAAAAAATCCAGACACATCTTCAAAGGTAATCAGCGGAATATTGAACGAATCGCAAAAACGAATAAACCGGGCTGCTTTGTCTGAAGAATCTATATCAAGTCCGCCGGCCAAAACTTTAGGCTGATTGCAGACAAGTCCGACGACTTCGCCCTTCATTCTCGCTAATCCAATGACAATATTTTTCGCAAAATCTTTTTGAACTTCCATGAACGAATCTGTATCAACGATTTCTTCAATTACTTTACGGACATCATAGGGACGTAAACCATTAAATGGAATAATATCCGTAAGCTTTTCCCGGTAATCCTCTTTGTTGCAGACCTCCATGCTTGGTGGTTTTTCTTCATTATTTTGCGGCAAATACAACAGTAACTGACGCACCATTTCCAGTACTTCTTTTTCTGTTTTTCCTTGAAAATGGGCATTCCCGCTAATGCTGTTATGTACAGTTGCACCGCCAAGATCTTCAGAACTAATCTTTTCTCCAGTCACAGTTTCAATCACTTTCGGTCCGGTGATGAACATTTGGCTTGTTTCCTCTACCATAAATACAAAATCGGTAATAGCTGGTGAATAAACCGCTCCCCCGGCACACGGTCCCATCATAACCGAGATTTGCGGGATAACCCCCGAATAAATCGCATTTCGGTAAAAGATCTGTCCGTAGCCATCTAGTGAGACAACTCCTTCTTGAATTCGAGCTCCACCAGAGTCATTCAGTCCGACAAACGGTGCTCCATTTTTCGCAGCTAGATCCATTACATTCGCTATTTTTTTTGCATGCATTTCACCGAGTGCACCGCCGAACACTGTGAAATCTTGAGAAAATAAATATATCGGACGTCCATTCACTCTCCCATAACCCGTTACAACGCCATCCCCAGGTCCTTTGATTTTATCTAGGCCAAAATCGACACTGCGGTGCTCGATAAATGGATTAAGTTCAACGAAACTCCCTTTGTCGACCAGAAGATGAATTCGTTCTCTTGCGGTTAACTTGCCTTTTTCATGCTGTTTGATAATGCGCTCATCTCCACCGCCAAGCTCTACTTCCCGCCGCCGGTCATACAATTCATTGATCTTTTCATAGATGTCTGTCATTTTTTCTCCCCCTCGTAATTCTCACACAACTCGTAAAGAACCCCGCCGCCTGATTTTGGGTGAAGGAAAGCAACCTGAGCATTATGAGCACCAATCCTTGCCGTTTCATCAATCATGCGCAAACCGCCATTTTTGATCTCCTCAATTCGTGTTGCAATATTTTCCACACCAAAAGCTATATGATGAATGCCTTCGCCTCGCTTTTCAATAAATCGGGCTATAGGACTATCTTTAGATAACGCTTCCAATAATTCCAACTTTGTATTGCCTGCGTTTACAAATGCTACTTTGACCCCTTGATTCTCTATGATTTCAATCCCTTCCAGCTTCAAGTTAAATACCTCTGTATAAAGCGGTAATGCCTCAGCTAATGATGTTACAGCTATACCTATATGGTCAATCTTATTGATCATAAGCAGCCCCCTGTTTACTATTATTGAATAATGATACTATTCAACAAATTCCTGCAAATCCCTGCTTATATTTGTTAAGTTGGTTACCAACCAAATATCCTTGAGATTCTACTATGGACAAGGTAAACTATACATATATACGGATGCTGTAAAGAATTCTATGCTCTTTACAATGAGGAGAGATTAATATGAAAAACAAGAAAACGAGAAAAATTGTTGTTTATTTAATGATTATTTCCATGTTATTGACAAGTCTACTTTCTGGCGTTGCATTCTTCCTACAATAAAAAAGAGATCGTCCAAAAAGGGTCAGCCCCCACACTCTATATTCCGTTTATTAGTCGTTACACGTCTATAAACGGAATATAGTTGATGTGGGGTTGACCCTTTAGTTAAAAGACAGCCTCTTTATTGACGGATATTTACGCTTTTCTTATTTAATGGCTCCTTGCTCTTTAGCCAATGTTGTAAAGTCTTTTGGTGAACGGGTGACTAAAACTTTTGTACCGATTGGCACACGCTCATATAAATGTTCGATATCAGCTTTTCTCAAACGGACACATCCATTTGAAATATATTTCCCAACAGAAGCTTGATTGTTCGTACCATGAAGTCCATAAATTCTCCCATCTGTTCCCAATGCATCAAAGCCAATCCACCTCGTTCCTAGTGGATTTCTAGGATCACCGCCAGGAATATTCTTTTTTCGAAAATACGGATTAACAGCCTTCACTTTAACGGTAAATAATCCTTCTGGTGTAAGCTCCTTGCTTCTCCCTGTACCAGCTGGGTAAACATTCTGAACTTTATTATCATCAATAAATGCCACCTTGTTGGTTGCTTTATTCACGATGACAAAGGGTTCTCCAACAACAGCTGAAGCGGGCATTGGCACACATGACAACAAGATGCTTATAAAGATTAAGGAAAGTAACATCTTCATTTGATCAAACCTTCCATTCATTTTCCGTTAGTTTTCACCCCTCTTCAGCTTTTCATGCTGTTTTTTTGGTTCTGGTAGCCCTTTAAATGAATGCTTAAGCTGCAAATACTGCTCGATTTCCTTCATTAACTGTAATAACGCTGCTCTCGATTCAAACTCTTCTCGAGTCACAGGAAGCTCCATTTTTTTAAAAACCTTTTCCATCTCATCAAGCTTTTGTAAATAAATAATTGCGGTATTTTGCGGATGAACGTTGTTGCTTAGTTCAATGAGAAATTCCCCCAACATCTTGCTTTGCTTAACTTTTGACGGAATATTCGTAGCTAGTGGCAAGATGCGCTCTATAATTTCAAATTGCTTTTCCCTCATTTTAAAATAATGATAATAAACGTCATCTTCACGCAAAAAATGATTCTCTACATCGCGAAATGCCAATGTCTTTGCTTCAGCTAATAATTTTGTTGTCTCAGTAATTTCTTTTCCATCCCAGTCACTTTTGTTGGTATGCAAATAATTTACTAGCTCCATAAGAATTTTGCTGAAATTCTCCTCAACTTTTTGCTGGTAATCGATTAATTTATTTTCAAGACTTGGCATATACCAGTTCATTAATAAAGCTGAACCAATTCCAATTATAATGAGTCCTAATTCATTCAGCCAGAGATCAAGCGTAATATGTTCAGCCGTATATAGATGTAGGATAATAACACCGCTTGTTACGATGCCTTCATTTACTTTCAAAGCAACCGTTGTCGGTATTAAAAGTAATAAAATAATGCCAATGATAACTGGATTATAGCCAAATAGTTCAAACAGGATGGTGGAATAGACCATCGCAATTAAACAAGCTATAAATCGCGAATAAGCGGCCCCAAGAGATTTCTTTTTCGTTACTTTCGTACAAAGAATCGTGATAATTCCTGCAGATGGAAAACTATCCAACCCCGCTAATTGTGCTAGAAAAATAGCAAGCGTCGTGCCAGCTGCCGTTTTCAATGTCCGGTATCCAATTTTAAACATAACGATATCACCTAGTTTTCTTATGATAGTACCCATCTTACCAACAAATGCAGCCAATTTATAGTGAAAGTGCTGTTGACTACCATAATTCTAGTATTCACATTTTTCCGCAAAAAAAAAGACAACTATTCGTTGTCTTGTTTAGTCTTATAAAACCTTTTCCAAAAATTCTTGCGCACGCTGACTTTTCGGGCTCGAGAAGAACTCACTTGGCGGTGCATCTTCAACAAGGTTCCCACCATCAAGGAAAAGAATTCGATCAGCTACTTCACGTGCAAAGCCCATTTCATGTGTGACAATGACCATTGTCATTCCTGTATGAACAAGATCTTTCATAACAGCTAACACTTCTTTAACCATTTCTGGATCGAGTGCTGAAGTAGGCTCATCAAACAGCATAACATCAGGGTTCATTGCAAGTGCTCTAGCGATGGCAACACGCTGTTTTTGCCCCCCGGATAATTTATTCGGATACTGCTTTTCTTTATCTGCTAGACCCACTTTTTTTAGTAGTTCCCGTCCTTGTTTTTGTGCCTCTTGTTTGGAAAGACCTTTCACCTTCATCGGTGCATAGGTTAAGTTATCCAGAACTGTTTTATGTGGGAACAAATGAAAATGTTGAAACACCATCCCAACATTTTCTCGGACTTTCATGATGTTTGCTTTTTTATCGGTAATATCCGTTTCTTTTATCCAAATTTGCCCAGAAGTTGGCTGTTCGAGTAAATTCAAACAGCGAAGAAATGTCGATTTCCCTGACCCTGAAGGACCAATAACTGCGACTACTTCGCCTTCTTTAATACTTGTGTTGATTCCTTTAAGGACGTCCAGTTTTCCATAACTTTTGTGGAGGTTGTCTACTTTAATCACTGCGTTTCATTCTCCCTTCAACCAATTTACCAATCACAGTTAAAATCATGACCATCACATAATATATCAACCCAGCAAATAAAATCGGTTCGAAGAATTTATATGTTTCGCCACCAACAATATAAGAACGGCGCATGATATCTGCTAGTCCAATAGTTGTGACAATTGCCGATTCTTTTGTTAACGTAATAAATTCATTCATTAAAGCTGGTAAAATATTTTTAAACGCCTGAGGCAAGATTATACTTAACATCATACTCGAATAGGGAACTCCTAGGGCAAGTGCCGCTTCTCTTTGTCCCTTATCGACAGCATTAATTCCGCCACGAATTACTTCTGAAATATAAGCAGCAGAATTTAAACCAAATGACAAGAAAGCCGCTTCAAAAGCATCAATTTGCACGCCGAACAATTGCGGTGATCCAAAATAAATTAACATAAGCTGGAGCACAAGCGGTGTGCCGCGGAAAATAGAAGTATAAAAGTCCGCAATCCATTTCAATGGCTTCATGCGGCTGATTTTCATTAACGACAACACGATTCCTAACACAATCCCGATTACCGCTGCTACAGCAACGACTTTTAACGTCATTGGAATCCCCTCTAAAATATAAGGAAGGGAGGGCATAATTCTTTCAAAATCCAAGTTCAAACCATTCATCCTTTCATTGGTCAGTAAACAGGAAAGCGCGGAAAAACGTTCAAAAGAGAACACGCACCCTTTTGAACGTTTTCTTCACTTATTTAGCTGTTTCGCCACCAAACCATTTTAAAATAAGTTCTTCCATTTCACCGTTTTCCATCATTTTTTTCAATTCATTATTAAATTTTTCAGTTAGTTCACTATCTTTTTGGAATGCAATCGCTGAACCTGCTTCTTCTGTTTTTGTTTTTCCGTCAATCACATACCCCGCAAGATCTGAATTGTCAGCTAAATAGCCTTTTGCGACTGTATCTTCAATAATAGCTGCATCAAAACGGCCAGCTTTGATTTCTTGCACGATATCTGGAATTCGATTACGATTTTCAACCGTAAGATCTATGCCGTCTTTTTTAAGATCCTTGGCAATTCCTTCTTGGATGGACGCTAATTGAACACCTACTGTAGCACCATTAAGATCTTCAACACTTTTGATTTTCCCGTCTGCTTTCGTTACAATCATATGGTTCGATTTGTAATAAATATCACTGAAATCCACCGTTTTTTTACGATCTGCAGTAGGAGACATCCCCGAAAGAACAAAATCAATTGTCCCGTTTTCTAAAGAAGGCACGAGTCCATTAAAGTCGATATCCTTTACTTTAAATTCATAGCCAAGTTTTTCAGTAATTGCTCTAGCCACATCTATGTCAAAGCCGATGATATCATCACTCTTTGCCGTCTCAACATATTCAAATGGCGGATAATCCGCAGAAGTTCCCATCATTAATACTTTTTTTCCATCACCATTTGCTGATTCTTTATTGTTTGCTGAATCATCATTATTGGATGTCCCACATGCAGCTAAAATACCGATCATCATAATCATGGCAAACATAAGCATAAGTTGTTTACTACTCTTCATTCTATACTCCTCCATACCTAATGAATTAATTTTTCCCTATCAACATTTGATACATTCATTATAGGAAAATATAATTATAGCTTTTAATATTCATGCACTTTAATGTATTTTAACACATCTTTATAATTATGCAATAATATTTATAATAATAAATCCATGTTTACATTCTGATAAATGATTTTACCATTCTCCCCTTCATCATGGAAAAGAGTCGGGGCTTCGCAAAATCAGCTCCGCACCACCACCTTCATAAGCTGAAACAATTTGAGAACCTGAACCTTATTCATTGTTTTAGTCGAGATCAGATGCTTATGGATGTTTTTATTATTTCAATATATATTATCTCTCCTACATTCATATTCAATACAAAAAACTGAACAAATATCGCCCTGTACACTGAAATACTATTGCATGATTGGATGCTTTGTATTGCGAAAATTTTGGAATGTAAAAAACTTCGCTATACGAAAATTTTTACGTGAAAGTGTTCGAGACCTGTGGTAGAATTTATAAAGAGATGACCAGTTGGTCAATTCAAAAACCAGTTGGTTAATGGAGGTGCGGAATGAACGAAAAGAAACGAAAAATATTAATCGCTGCTATGAAACTTTTTTCGAAAACAAGCTTCCATCAAACGTCCATGCAGCAAATTGCTGATGTATGTGGAGTCTCCAAAGGAAGCTTATATACCCATTTCAAATCGAAAGAAGAACTCTTATCCGATATTTTTTCGTATTATTATCAAATGCTGAACCAACAAATGGCTGCAGCAGAAACGAACGATGATTCAGTCGAGGAGGCCTTTATCCGTGGAATTGCTATTCGCCTCCGTCATTATTGTGAATTTCACGAGTTTTTTCAAATGCAAATGAATGAGGTCAGAGGACTTGAGGACCCATCTCTCAATCAATTCGTGCATCAACAACATACCAAACTGCTTCAGAAAACAGAAAAAGGAATCGTGTCGGTTTTTGGGCAAGAAGCAGCAACATATGCGACAGATTTAACGGCTACGCTAAAAGGCATGTTAATTACCTACGTGCGCGGCATTATTGAAGAGGGAAAAGCGTGTGACCCTAATGAACTTGCTCGTTTTCTATTTCTACAGCTTAAAACAATCGCACACACATTCATTGAGGAAAAACCTAATCCGTTTTTTATGACTTCTCCTTTGCAAGCACACCCACATGAAACTACTCATCCTCTTTACATCGTGCGGAAAATGAAAGAAACGCTTGTCTCATTAAGTATGCATGCAGAAAATATTATGATCGAATCTGTGGAAATTCTGGAAAAGGAACTATTAGAAATAAAACCTCGTGTAGCCGTTTTATCAGGCATGATCCACAATTTAAAAGAAAGCAACGTTTTTGTGGAACTAGCGTCGGAATTGGAAGAAGCGATGAAACAAATGCCTGTCACCCCACTTATTAAATAAAGTGAAACTTTCATCAGTGGGGGTCTTACTGCCCATTAAGAGTGGGATAAAATTAGAGAGTATAAAGAAAGCAGGTTAATAAATGTCAAGAAAAAATATTCAACAGTTTCCCCTTCTCATATTAATGGCCAATATGTTTATCGTCATGACCGGGATTGGACTCGTTATTCCGATCATGCCGACGATTATTCATGATTTTGGAGCTGGAGGGAAAACCTTTGGCTTACTCATTGCTACATTCGCTTTGGCACAATTTATCTTTTCACCGATTGCCGGGGATTTGTCTGACCGGTTTGGTCGAAAGAAAATCATTGTGTTCGGTTTAATTCTTTTTTCATTATCACAGTTTATCTTTGCTTTTTCTCAACAACTCGTACTGCTCTTTATTTCACGGGCGATTGGCGGGATGGGTGCGGCCTTTTTAATTCCATCCATGATGGCCTTCGTAGCAGATATTACAACGGTAGAGAACCGAGCGAAAGGAATGGGGCGTCTCGGAGCTTCAATGTCATTAGGGTTTGTGGTCGGACCTGGTATCGGCGGCTTTTTAGCGGCTTTTGGCGTGAAAGCACCATTTTATATAGCAGGGTCTGTTGCTGCTATAGCCGTTATTTTATCGATCTTTTTCTTGAAAGAGCCCGCCCGTTCTGCCGTATCCGTAGAACCAACAAAGCGATCTTCTCTAATCAACCAATTGGCCGTTTCTGTAAAAAAACCATATTTCATCCTTCTACTCATGATGTTTACTCTTTCATTCGGTTTGTCGAATTATCAGTCAACCATCAGCTTATTTACAGATGTGAAGTTTGGGTTCAGTCCATTTGATATCTCCATGTTAATGGTCGTTGGCGGCTTAATCGGGGTCATCGTACAGGCGTTTGTACTCGATCGTGTGCTTAATCGATTTGGTGAAGTGCGCGTTATGAATTCGATGCTTGTCGTGACGGCGATTTCCTTAATCAGTCTTTTGTTTGCAACTGGTTTTGTCTCTGTATTAATTGTATCCACCTTTTTCTTTATCGCGACTTCCTTGGTTCGGCCTGCCATCAATACGACCATATCAAAAATGGCTGGAAGCGAACAAGGTTTTGCGGCTGGCATGAACAATGCATATATGAGTATCGGTAACATGGTCGGACCTGCACTTGCTGGCGCATTGTTTGATGTAAACATGGGACTACCGTATATATTTGGTGCAGCCATCATCTTCGTAACCTTGCTTATTTGCATCAAATGGGCAAAAGGTGAAAAAGCGAAACAACGGCTAAGAACAGTCGAAAATGCTAGCTCAACTAGATAAGAGTATCTCTTCATAAAAAAATCACCGAAGTCACTGCCAATGGCTAGAGATTTGGGTGTTTTTTTTATAGCCAAAAAGATTTTTCTCAATAATTCACAGATCAACCTTTATTTTATAAAAATGAATTCTGTCAATATCTGTAGGTATATGAACACAAAGATATGATAGTATGATATATTTTTCTTAACGACATTCAGAGGAGATCATACGGTATGAATCAACAATTTCTGTACATAATAGTCATCATATGCATTGGATATCTATTAAAACGTATTAATCTATTAAAAGAAAAAGACGGAGAAACTATTTCTAGAATTATTTTTAATATTACCCTACCAGCTCTAGTTATCGTTTCTCTTGATTCTGTTAAAATTGAGCCTTCATTAATCATGTTACCTGTACTAGCCTTCATGATTGGGTTTATTTCTATTTTTTTCGCTTTTTTTGTATTTAAAAATGAAGAGAGGGTGCTTAAAGGGACCCTTATGATGATGGCTACTGGATATAATGTAGGGTTATTTGCCTTTCCACTCGTTGAAGCGATTTGGGGTCCGATCGGTCTAATTTATTTCGGAATGTTTGATATAGGAAATTCCTTAATTGTCTTTGGACTTTCTTATATAGCGGGAAGCTATTATTCAGAGAAGGGACTAGTCCTTAAACCGCTTGGAATAGTAAAAAAGCTCAGCAAATCGGTTCCTTTAATGACGTACATCATTGCGGGCATTTTAAGTTTCAGCAATATCCATTTACCGGGTGGATTCATTGATATAGCCACGATTATATCTAAAGCTAACTTACCCTTATCTTTACTATTATTGGGGTTATATTTAAACTTTAATTTTGAAAAACAATATTTGAGACCGACCATTAAGTACGTCCTTTTCCGGTATGGTTTCGGGCTTATATTTGGCTTAGCTTTTTACTTTTTACTTCCTTTCGATCAAATGTTTAGATATACCATCCTAATTGGATTATTACTACCGGTTGGTCTCTCTGTTTTGCCATTTGCCCATGAATTTAAATATCCTACTTATCGCTTAATTGGCACATTATCAAATATTTGTATTGTAATTAGTATTATCATATTATATGTCTTCGCTAACTTTATTCTTTAAGTTGAAAACGATGAGGATATTTTTATCATTCTAATATTATTCGGGGTTAACAAGCTAGAATCCCAATAAAAGTTAATAGATACAGTCTAAATTTAAAGCGACAAATCTTAGAAAGCATTCCAAGATTTGTCGCCTTACTATTCGAAATAAATCAGCTACTGTGATCTACTATCAAATCATAGACTACATCTTAATTTAATAACTAATCCCTTTAAATAATAAGTTCACGTTTGATTTTTTATCGATTTTCTTCTTTCTTTGCAACTCCTTGGCCTTCATAAATGCATCCATCATTCCACTAGCTTCTATAATTATTTCTTCTGCTTCTATTTGATTATCCAAGATAAAAATATAATCTTTCATGATATAGCCTCCTTAGATGTCTAGTTTATTAATAAAGTTTTAATTACGCTCTAAAAGTTTATGTTATTTTCATAAAGAAAATGTATGCGTTTTCAACAATTAACAAAGATACTTTGTCTCTCCTTCTAAAAGGGGAACTTTTTCTTTTTTCTAATAGATTAAAGTAAAAAGTTATATCGATATCTTAATTATAATATAAGCGCTTACAAAAAGCTATGAACAATTTGTGAAATTTATTGCCAAATAGATTGCTCTCAACTAAAAAAGCTGTTGATGTATAGATCAACAGCTTTTCAAATGACTAATTAGTTTTATTCAAATGCAGGTAAAGCCGTTTCTGCGTAATCTTCCTCTAAAAATTTCTTAATTTCAGGTCCAGTCAATTTTTCAGCTAATGTCTGGATGGCTTCTGATTCCGCATTGTCAGAACGGGCGATTAATGAGATCGCAAACTCTGAGTCCACAGTTTCTGTCAATAACGCATCTTTACTTGGCGTTAAGCCAAGCGGAGCGGCATAGGACGGGTATAAGGTAACGAGATCAGCATCATCCATCATCCTAGCAAGCATGAGCAAGTCCACTTCTTCAAATTTGTAGTTTTTCTCATTTTCTACTATATCGGCTTGGGTCGCTTTAAGCCCTACGCCTTCTTTCAACTTAATAATTCCTTGATCGGCAAACATGATGAGTGAACGAGCAGTATTTATCGGATCATTCGGAATAGCGATTGTTGCACCTTCTGGCAGCTCTTCCATGCTTTTATAACGTTTTGAATAAGCCCCAAAAATAGCATGATAAATAGGCTTTACAAGAACTAAATCTGTGTCATTGCTTTCATTGTACTGTTCCATAAAGGGAACATGCTGGAAAAAGTTTACGTCGACTTCCTTGTTAGCAAGGGCATTATTCGGTTGCACATTATCACCAAGAACCACGATATCTAGATTAATTCCTTCTTCTTTCATCAAAGGTTTTACAATTTCCAACATATCCGTCATAGGCGGAATCAATGTAGCTACTTTTAAATTCACTACTTTCTTTTCTCCTGGAGCAGGTTCAGCCTTGTCGCTACAGCCGGCCAATACAAACATGGTTAGTACTAAAAGCGTGATGATTTTTTTCATAATTGATTACCTCTCAATCTGTTATTTTATCCCGGTTTAACTAACCATCAGTCGGGATGAAAAAACTCCCCACTGATGGTTAGTTTCACTTATCGTTTGTCCAATTTTTTGGCGATGGTCGTTCCTGTAAACTGAATCGTTTGTACTAAAAAAATCATAATGATAATCATATAAATCATTAACTCGGTCTCAAAGCGCTGATAGCCATATCGAATCGCAAAATCACCAACTCCGCCTCCGCCGACAATGCCCATTACGGTTGAATAGGATATAAAACTAATCGTTGACGTTGTTAATCCGAGTATAAGACCTGAACGTGCTTCCAAGAACAAAAACTTAAAGATAATTTCAAGGACTGAAGCTCCCATTGAAACAGCTGATTCAATGATACCGCGCGGAACTTCAAGAAGGGCCTGTTCCACTAATCTTGAGTAATAGGCGATAGCCATTATAGAGAGTGGGATGGTCGCGGCCATTGTACCGATTGCTGTTCCAACAATAAACCTTGTAAAAGGAATTAAAAAGACGACGAGCAATAAAAACGGGAACGAACGAACAATATTGACAAATACGTTCAAACTGGAATATAAGGCTCGATTTTCAAGCAATTGTCCTTTTCGACAAAGATAGAGCAATGTTCCAATCGGTAATCCGATCAAGAGAGCAGCAATGATAGATATCCCAACCATGACAAATGTTTCTCCAATCGACTGCCAGATTTCAGTTTGATACTTTAAAATAATTTCAGGCATTCGAATTCCTCTCTTTTTCTGTTAGTTGCTGCAGAAACCATTTTGGATCATTTTTAGGAATGATGTACACTTGGGGGTCAATTGAAACTGTTTTCAGTATTTCTCCACTTTCCATAACCGTGACTTTATCGCAAATACTTTTCACGACATCCATTTCATGGCTGACGATGACAATCGTTACACCCAATTCTTTGTTCACTGTTTGCAATACGTCCAGAATCCCTGCTGTTGTCTGTGGATCCAAGGCAGAAGTAGGTTCATCGCATAACAAAACAGCTGGTCGGTTCGCAAGAGCTCTTGCAATCGCCACCCGCTGCTTTTGTCCACCGCTTAACTGTGCTGGATATTGATGGGCTTTATCCTCAAGCCCGACAAATTCCAAACATTCTTTTACCCGTTCTACCTTGGCCTTTTTTGAATAGCGAGCTAATTCAAGTGGGACTGCAACATTATCAAATACTGTCTTGTTTGCAACAAGATTAAAATGCTGAAAAATCATGCCAATCGATCGCCTTGCTTCACGAAGTTTACGGTTTGATAGTGTCGTTAACGTTTGATTATTGACCACAACCGTTCCATCGTCAGGTGTTTCCAGGACATTCATTAAACGAAGCAGTGTTGATTTACCCGCACCACTCGCACCAATCACACCATGAATTTCACCTTTATCAATGTTTAGCGAAACCGAGTGCACTGCTTGCAAAATTGATTGGTGCTGCTGATAGCTTTTACTTACATTATGTAAAGAAATCACCGTGCATGTTCCTTTCTATCCATCTATCTTGTTTTCTCTATGTATGGCTGCTATCCAAATTATTATTATAGCCTTTGTTAGGTAAGTTGTCACTCCCCTCATATCTCCTCTGGCCTCCCTCTACAAAACGGAAATTTTATGAAAAGATCATTGACTACACTCTTTGCATGCGTTTCTTTCCTATGATGAATAGTGCAACCGCCCTATAAACTCTTCTGTTTTCTATTCAGCATTTTCTTTAAGAGGAACGAAAAGAGTAACGTATAAGCAACTCCCTTAATAATCGAAGGATAACCATAAACGAACAGACCAAATAATAGGACAATAAGGTTAATAATTCTTATTGTCACTGCTATATCTACTTTTTTATTTTTATGATTTAAAATGAGAGCGATAACATCAAACCCAACAGTGGATGCATTTGCTGTTATACATAAATAGTATCCAATTGCGATCAAAATCGAAGAAATGATAATTACTATAACTATGTTTACATCTAAGCTTATATTCAGTGAATAAAAAAGGTTAAAAAACAACATATAACAAAGGCTACTTACTATTGATTTAAAAAAGTATTCTTTTCCTAGAAAAATTAAACATATAATTAATAAAAGTCCTGTTACGAAATTAGCAAGCATGGCAATGTTATAGCCAGATAAAGCATTTAATAGTAACGCGGAACTTGTCACACCACCATTAATAATTTCATTTGGCACAATTAAATAAGCATAAGCGAAAGTCATCAAAATATTTCCTGCAATGATTTTTATTATATCCCTCATAACAACTGCCACCTTCTGATTTAAATTAAAATTAAAAGTAAAAGCATTACCATGAGTATTAATTCTAGCTTTAAAAAGGTTTCTATTTTTCGATCCAAAAAGTCTTATCCCATATTGGACTCTTTGAACAGTATAAAGCACATATTTTAGGAAACAAATAATCCAAGCCTCTCTACGAACATAGAAGACTTGGATTATTTAATGTGGCCGATAATACGTTTACTTGTTTTGATTTGATAAGATCGTTAGTTGTTCTTGCGAGACATTTTCATAGCAAATGAATACATATCTGATCGAAATAACCCTTTATAATATTCCACCATGTTTCCATCAGAGTCAAAAATCATACGTTCTGTAATTAACAAGCACATTGTATCGGGTATTGCTAAATGTTCAGCATCTTCCTTTGTTGGATAACCGCACGTTATTATTTGTTCTGCTTCATAAAAGTCAATGTTAAGTTCACCTTCGAGAGCATCGTATAAAACAGTCGTACTTAAATCAAATTCTGCTATTTTTTGTCCAAGTTCTTTAGGATAATAATGTAATTCGATCGCGATTGGTATATCATCCTGTAAGCGTAGCCTCTTAATAGAGTACGACTCATCCTCAAACCCATTTGCATCAGCGATATTTTCAGGAGTTACTACACGACCATGGTTTAGTAATTTTATCCCCATATTTTTAGTAGTCTCAGTAAAACTAATCATTTTAAGCCATTCTTGTACTGGTTTAAGAGATATGAATGTTCCCTTACCATGCCTTTTTTCTAATCTTCCCTCGCGAACTAAAATAGAAACCGCTTCTCTTACAGTGCTCCTGCTAACAGAATACATATCCATAAGTTCTCTTTCACTTGGGATTTTGTCCTTATAATACCCTTGTAAAATTTGATCTTCTAATATATTTTTTAATTGAGCATGTAATGGAATTGGATTGTTAAAGTCTAACTCCATAAAAATTCCTCCAAGTCTAAAAAGACATTGTGATGTTCGTATCAGTCACCATATTATAAACTAAATTTTAATAATATTCAAATAGACCACTTTTTTTCAAATAATCAAACATTTATTAACTGATTGGTGTTCGCCTTATCTTTAGTTTATTACTCATCTTTTCTGCTATTAAGTAAAGCATTATGCCATACAATGCTAAAACATGAGAAAAAATACGTATGATCTTGACAAGGATCAGACAATCGCCACGAATAGTAATTTATTTTATAGGTAACAAAGAAGGAGCCCTTTCTCAACTTTAAAAGGCCTCCCATTTTCTCTCCTTTAGATGATAAAGTACGTGATTACAGAAAGTAGCAAAGAGGTAATGGTCATTGCCAAAAGAGGACGCATGGCTTTTGTACGAAGAGCCTGAAAACTGACATTAAGACCGAGACCAATCATGGCCATTGTCAAAATAAATGTAGTCGTAGTAGAGACACCCTCCATCACCATTTGAGAAACTGGGATATACTTGCCTAGCACATAACTTCCAATTAAGCTCATGATAATAAATCCAATGAGGAACCATGGAAAATCAATTTTTGCATCTAGACCTGTATTTTCCGACGAGCGTCTTTTCATCCAATACATAAATAGGAAGCACAATGGGATTAGTAAGAAGACGCGTCCAAGTTTAGCCAGTAACGCAATAGCAAGCGCATCCTCACCCGCAGGAGCACCTGCCAAAGCGACATGAGCAATTTCATGGAGACTTATTCCCGACCAAACTCCGTAATCTATAGCGGATAGTGGAAGGATTGGACGTATTAGAGTATAAATAATGGAAAAGAGTGTCCCCATTAATGCGATGATTCCCACTCCTATGGCGGTATCTTCTTCTTTCGCTTTCACAATAGGAGATATCGCCGCGATAGCTGCTGCACCACACACCCCGGTTCCTACCGCGAGAAGAAGGGAAATTGAAGCATCTGCTTTTAACCATTTTGCAATCAAAACCATGACAATAATAGCAAAAGCCACCGTTCCTATGTCACGAACCAACAGAGGTAAGCCTTGATTAAAAATGATGTCAATGTTTAATTTCAGTCCATATAAAATGATGGCAAAACGAAGAAGCTTTTTAGCTGAAAATTCAATACCCGGACGAAATTTCTCCGGATACCCTGCGATTTGTCGATACACCACCGCAATAATAATGGAGCATGCAAGCGGCCCTATCCGATTAAATCCGGTAATTTTAGACAACCCGAAACCTAAGAGCGCGATAAAAAATGTAAAAGCAATACCACTAACCCACATAAGTAAACTTGATTTCTTTTCTTGTACAGGTAATTTTGAATTTTCGACTTTGGAAACCTCACTCGTTTCCTCAAGAGGCTTATATTTTTCTAATTCCATTTACAATTCCCCCCTTGCTACATCCTAGTATTAACACTAGCTTGATCAGCTTTGAAATAAAAAACGGGCATGGTTGTCAAAATATCCAGACTACTCATGCCCATTTATTTTAATCGTGAACAATTGGGATATTTAATCGATTCAACCTGATTAACAATAATCTCTTTCTCTTATTTGTTAGCACGATTCATGTAACACAGCCTTAACAGTTTCTATAACAAAGCGCAAATCTTCAACTGTGGAAGAGAGTGGAGGAGCAATGATTAATACATTCCCATATCCAGGAACTGTGTCACCGTTTCGCCCAATAATAAGGCCCTTTTCTTTACAAGCCCCGATAACTCTTCCCATAAACTCGTCTGAGACAGGTGCTTTTGATTTTTTATCCTCTACCAATTCAATTCCATATAGAAACCCAATTCCACGAACTTCTCCTACTTTGTTAAGAGCTGTTAACTCATAGAGTTCACTTAATGTGGATTCACTAAGTTCAGATACCCGTTGAACAATCTTTTCATTTTCGATTATTTCAATATTCTTGAGGGCAACAGCACACGATGCAGGATGACCTCCGTAAGTAGAAACATGTCTAAAATGATTTAATTTTCCGTTCTCCTTAAATTTCTCATAAATCTTAGCGTTTACAGCTGTTGCCCCCAGCGGAAGATAACCGCTTGTTAATCCCTTCGCCATTGTTACGATATCAGGTTGAACCCCTTGGGAATGCATAAATCCAAACATTTTCCCTGTTCTGCCAAAACCTGAAACCACTTCATCTACAATTAAAAGAACATCGTGCTTCTTACAAATTTCCGCTACCCTTGTCAAGTATTCCTTAGATGGAATCAGTACCCCCCCTCCGGAAATGAATGGTTCAAGGATAACGCCTGCTACCGTTTCTGAACCTTCAAAATTAATAACCTGATCTATATATTCTGCAGCTAGCAAATCAGAATTTTCAACGTTTTCTCCAAATGGAGTTCGGTAACTATATGGTGGTGGCACATGGAGAAAGCCCGGAACGGCTGGATCATACTTTACTCTTCGATTCGCCTGAGCAGTTGCACTTAATGCAGCAAAGGTATTGCCATGATAGGCACGATATCTAGAGATAAATTTGTATTTCCCCGGATTCCCATTTTGTGAATGGTATTGCCGAGCAATTTTAAAAGCCGTTTCATTAGCTTCAGACCCACTGTTAGCGAAAAAAGTCGTGTATGAACCTTTTAGAAGTTCACTTATTTTAGAAGACAGTTCAATAGCAGGTTTATGGCTTAAGGTAAGTGGGAAATATGATAAATTCATCATTTGTTCATAAGCTGCTTGAGCAATTTCTTGTCTGCCATGCCCTAAATTCAAGCACCATAATCCAGATACTCCATCCAAATATTTATCGCCTTTTGTATCGGTAAACCAAGAGCCTTTGCCTTCTGCTGCAATCATAGGACTTGCCTTTTCGTTATATCGATGCATCGCATGCCATAAATGATCTTTATCCATTTGGACGAGGTCTTTCATTTCAGTTTCTATCTTCAATATAGAACCCTCCTCATATTTAGTAAGATACACTTAGCAGAAATCATGTAGTTTCCTAGGTCGTAACAGGGTCCTTGGAAAAAACAGAATCGAGAGAATGGTAATCGTGACCATGAGCAATGGCCACCGCTTCATACGTTACCTTACCATTGACAACATTAATCCCTTTAGCTAAAGGCTTATTATTAAGAGCAGCCTGCCTGTAACCTTTCGTTGCAATTTCTACTCCATAAGGTACGGTTGCATTCGTTAAGGCAATCGTAGAAGTACGAGAAACAGCTCCCGGCATATTAGCAACTGCATAATGGACAACACCATGCTTTACATAAGTTGGGTTATTATGTGTCGTAATTCGATCAATTGTTTCGATCGAACCACCTTGGTCAACAGCTACGTCAACAATAACAGAGCCCTTTTGCATGTCTTTGACCATTTCTTCCGTTACTAGACGAGGAGCACGTGCCCCAGGTATAAGTACAGCTCCTACAAGCAAATCTGCCTTTTTCACCGCCTGGGCTATGCTAAAGCTGTTGGACACTAATGTTTTTAATCGCCCTTGAAATTGGTCATCCAATTGACGGAGACGATTCGCATTAATATCAATCAAGGTGACACTTGCACCTAATCCAAGGGCCATTTTAGCTGCATTCGTACCAACAATCCCACCGCCAATAATCACAACTTCAGCTGGAGCTACACCCGGCACACCACCAATTAAGACCCCTTTACCACCTTTTGGTTTTTCTAAAAATTGTGCACCAATCTGAATGGACATACGTCCCGCTACTTCACTCATCGGCGTCAACAATGGAAGGGATCCATTTTCTAATTGAATGGTTTCGTAAGCAATAGCTACTACATTATGATCTATTAGGGCTTGAGTTAATTCTGGCTCAGCCGCTAAATGGAGATACGTATAGAGAATTAATCCATCGCGAAAAAATTGATATTCAGCTGGAAGTGGTTCTTTTACCTTAATGACCATATCAGCTAACCAAGTTTGTTTTGCTGATTCTACAATTTTAGCTCCTGATTGAATATACTCTTGATCTGTAAATCCACTATTTAATCCGGCACCCTTTTCAATCAAAATCTCATGCCCACTATTTTTGAATGTGGTTACACCTGCTGGAGTCATGCCTACTCGATTCTCACTATCTTTCATTTCTTTTGGAACGCCTATAATCATCTCGATCACTCATTTCTATATAATATAGATAATAAATTTACAATTAGGCATCTACTCGCTCAACTATTACAAGGCGAATCCAACTATTTTCTTCAAGAGATTTCCGATGACATGATTATTTCAATTGATCATGTCATCGGAAAGTTTTATTCTTCTGTCCTCAATTCTTTATTGTCGAGAATAAACTCAACTCTATCTATTAAGTTATCGAGCCGACACTTATCGTTAGCACTTTCAATTTTCAGAAATTATTAATTCCAATTTTTATGATCTAAATGCGCGTATTTATCTAATAATCGAGTAGGCATTTTTAACGCATCTTTCCTAAACGGAGGCGCTAATTGTGTTCCATCAACCTGAATATCAATGACGGTAGGTTTGTTTGTTTTTATAGCTGCCTCTATGACAGGACCTAATTCTTCGGCTGTTTCCACTCTAATTCCAACCGCACCCATAGAACGGGCAACTTCAGCAAAATCAGGATTTTGGATATCCGCCCCGACAAAACGATTATTATAAAAATCGACTTGATTCTTCTTCTCCGCGCACCATGCATTATTATTAAAGACGCAAGCAATGACTGGAATATTTTCTTCAACTGCTGTACTTACTTCATGTAAGCTCATTCCCCATGCTCCATCTCCTACGATTGCTATAACAGGTGCATTCGGCTCAGCTAATTTGGCACCAAGAGCAGATGGATAGGCAAAGCCAGTGTTCCCAAAAGTAAGGGCAGCGATGTGTCTACGGCTTCGGTTGAACTTCAAGTAAGCGTTTGCAGTAGAAGATACATTACCTATGTCAGTTGTAACGATTGCGTTCTCAGGTAATACTTTTGTTAATTCTAACAGTGCACGACGGGGATTAATTGGGGTCCCATCGATCATTGCTAGATCTACTAGTTCTTTTTCCCATTTTTGTTTTTCATTTGTAATTTCTCTCAAGCGCTGTCTTTCTTGTTTTGGGTTAGGTTTAACTTCTTTTAACCGCTTCATAATTTCTCGACTAGCTTCACGGGCATCACCGATAATACCAACTTCCACTGGATGAGTTCTGGCAATTTGTCTTGGATTGATATCAATTTGAATAATTTGTGCATCTTTAGGGAAATAATCAATGTCATAGCACGGTAATGTGCCAAATACGGATAATCTTGTACCAACCGCTAATATAACATCCGCTTGTTTTAGTGTATTCATAGCAGCTTTTGATCCCATATATCCGATTGGCCCGACCGCTAACGGATGATCAGCTGGGAATGCATCATTATGCATATAGGATACAGCCACAGGAGCTGTTAGATGTTCTGCTATATTCCTTATTTCTTCAATTCCATCAGAATCAACTGTGCCCCTACCAGAAATAATGACAGGATACTCAGCGTTAGCTAAGATTTCCGCTGCTCGATCTAAAGATTCAGATGAACCACATCCTCGTGAATCGACTCGATATTGATGAGGCTTAAGAATCTGATCCTCCACTTCACCATAGAAATAATCACGCGGAATATCAAATAAAACAGGACCTCTTTCAGCATAAGCAATTCGAAAAGCGGTTCGTAGACAATCGGCTACCCGGCCTGGATGAGTCACTCTCACTGTTTCTTTAGTGATTGCTTTGAAAACGGAAACCTGATCACATTCTTGAAATCCATCCCACCCGACAGTAGGTGTTCCTGCAGAAGGAGATATTACAATCATAGGAGTATGAGCTTGATTGGCCGCTGCTACCGATGTCACCATATTGGTCATTCCAGGCCCATTTTGTCCGATCACAACTCCGGCAACGCCCGAAACCCGGCAATAGGCATCTTCCATATGCGCGGCACTTTGTTCATGACGAACTCCAATAAAACGAATACCAGCTGTTGGCAATAAATCAAGCATATCCATAAAAGCGGAACCTAAAATTCCAGATATATGTTTGACCCCTTCTGCGACTAATGTCTCAACAATTGCTTCACTTGGTGTCATTTTTACTTTCGTTCCTCTTAACGTTTTTGTTTCGGCCATTGTACATTCTCCTCAATTGATTTATTTCTGATAGCGACGTTGCAACGTCCGTACCAGTTATGTTTTTTATGATACTACCCCTTTCTAAAATAGTCAACGAATAATCCGAATATTCGAAAAACAATTAACGACAATTATTGCCATTTTAAAAAATTGGAAAATTTAAAGACTGTCACCTCTGTACATACCAATTTTTCTTTTGATAACAAACCTCTATATTATTGATTTTTTTAATTTTCCTGCTAAGTCTTAATTGTGATGAAGGTAGAGTTCCTGAAGAATTAGTTCAATGAAGTAGTGAAAATGGCGAACGTGAAGATTCTTTTTTTCCTAATTTTACATTTCGAACAGTGTAACACTCTAATGAAATTAGAATTTCTCAGAATTTGGAGGACTGGTTACAATTTTTATTTCTGTCTCTATATACTTTTCTTTTTTTCGTCGAATGACAAAGTATGAACAAATAACGATAAAACTAAATAGCATTGTAAAAATAAACTGCGGACGCTGTGAATCAATAAAAGCCATTAATGTTAATACTGAAACCATAGCGATGATGGTCGCATACGTTAAATACGGAAATAACCACATTTTAATTTTGAAAATTCCAGGATTGTCTTTTTCCATTTTTCTTCTTAAGCGCAGATGAGAAATCGCAATGGCTAAATAGACAAGAATTCCAACTCCACCAGAAGAATTTACTAAAAAGAAAAATATTTTGTCAGGAGAGATATAACTAAAAATGGTGCTGATAAAGGCAAATAATGTACTCGCTATTACAGCAAAAATAGGGACTCCTTTTTTGCTCACCTTTGAAATTAGCTTTGGCGCATCACCCTTTTGCGCAAGAGAAAATAGCATACGAGAGCTCGTGTAAAGTCCTGAATTCAAGCAAGAAAGCAATGCTGTCAGTACCACAATATTCATGATAAGAGCAGCGAAAGGGATTCCTAGTATTTCAAGAACAGCAACAAATGGACTTTTTAGTAAGGATGCTGAATTCCAAGGCAAAATAGTCACGACTATAGCGATCGAACCGATATAAAAAATGAGAATTCGCCACACCACACTATTTAATGCACTTCTTACAGACTTCACTGGATCACTAGTCTCTCCAGCCGCGATGGCAGGAATCTCAACTCCTACGAATGCATGAAAAACAATCGCTATACCGACAAGTACTGCTCCTATCCCGTTAGGAATAAAACCACCGATGTTCATAAGATTAGTAGCACCAGGAGACTCTATAGTTGGTATGAACCCTAGAATCACTGCTACTCCTAGGCATAAGAATACAATAATACTTCCTATTTTTATAATAGAAAACCAATACTCAAATTCACCAAATGATTTAACGGAAAAGATATTTGTAAGTGTTAATAGAATAATTAATGTGAGGCTTATTAACCAAACTGGAACTGAAGGAAGCCACTCGTGTATGATTGCTGCTCCTGCTGTAGCTTCAAGTGCAATTACAATCACCCAAAAAAACCAATATAACCAACCTGTAGCAAATCCTGCCCACTCACCAATCCCTTCCCTTGCATATACAGCAAAGGATCCCGTATTGGGGTTTACTGTAGCCATTTCCCCAAGCATCCTCATGACTAAAACAACTATTATGCCTGCAAACACATACGACAAAATAGCTCCAGGACCAGTTTGGCTAATGATAATACCACTTCCTACGAATAAACCAGCACCAATGACTCCACTCAAAGATATCATAGTTAAATGTCTTTGTTTAAGACCAGGTTTTAATTCTTCCTGTTGATGTTCCAAACCTCCACCAACTTTCAGTATTTTTTGGAATTACCATTAGGTAAGCGTTTACATATAGTGGGTACTAAAGCTAAGATCACTTAACAAAACTAATTAAACTACCTTCTATTTACACAACTTTAGAACCATAAATACTTCTACCAACCATTAAATTTTTCTTTTTGGCATTAATGCTAAGTACTCAATCAATATTTTTCGGGTACACAATGATAGATCGTATCCATTTTATTGCTTTGAATGAATCACATCGATTATCTAGCAAAATAGATTGACGTATATAGCTCTCTATGCCTTATCTTGTCCTACTTCCTCCTCCATTGAGTTTATTTTGAACATCTGAGTAAACACTAACATCGTTACGTCACGATGTTAGTACCACTTTCTAAGTATAATACACTCTGTTTTTTTCAATGTCAATAACATTATCAGAAAATTTTGTTAATTAATCGATTTTAGCGCGACACAACTTTAAGCCATTTTCATCTTAGGTTTAATAGTTGAAATTTTGTAGTGTAGCGTTAAATATAAAGACAGCAGTTCTCAATTATTCCTGACAAAAAAAGACCCGATAAACGAGTCTTTTTTTGAATGAAATTATACTTCTTCACAATATTGATCAAAGTAGCTTTGCAGCTTATTCACGACTGACATTGGATCATGTCCTTCAATTTCATGACGTTCTACCATTGTAAGGAGTTCGCCGTCTTTCAAAATTGCAAAAGAAGGAGATGATGGTGGATAGCCTTCAAAATAATCACGTGCTTTTTCCGTTGCATCTTTATCTTGTCCGGCAAAAACGGTAACAAGATGGTCTGGGCGTTTGTCATAGTGAACCGAATGAGCAGCTGCCGGTCTTGCGATTCCTCCTGCACATCCGCAAACTGAGTTAATCATGACTAACGTCGTCCCCTTTTTAGCAAACGCATCTTCCACCTCTTCAGGTGATTTTAGTTCTGTATATCCAGCAGCCTTGATTTCAGTACGCGCCTGGCTGACAACATCATTCATAAAAAAGTTAAAATCCATGCTCATGTTTCATTCCCCTTCCATTATTCATCTTCTCTTCCATCATAACAAGTGCAAGGTAGTGTTTCAATCTTTTTACCTAGCGCAAATGAAAAGCGCAAGCGCCTCGGATCAACCCTAAAGGCTAGCAAAAGACAAGCAAAGCTGTATGGGGTGTGCCCTTTCTCCCTTGTCATGGGGTTAGACTGCATCCCCTAGACATCTAAACTCGTAGATACATCATAAACTTTCTTTATGATAAAAAAATAGTTTCAAACTCTTGCAGACCGGGAATATTAAAAGTGATCTAGGTTCATCACCCAACTCCCCGTTTGGATAGCAGTCCTCCTGCTATCCATTTTTTATTGTGGAGAAGACCTACTGCCTTCCATAAAAGCATAAAATGCTTCTTGAACCGCTTTTGTTACCGTTTTGTCTCCAGCGATTACTTGATTTTCTAACATTGGCAATAGGCTTTTTATTTTAGGATTCCCATAAAATAGCAGACGAAGCTGATCATTCATTAACGAATGTAGCCATTCCCTCGCTTGGAGCCTCCGCCTTTCCTGAAATACGCCTGATTTTTTCGTGAGTTCTTCAAATTGTTGCATCACGTTCCACAATTCTTGAATCCCTTCTCCAGTTATTGACGAACAGGCATAGGCCTTTGCTTCCCAGCCCTTTGTGGCTGGTAGCATAAAGTGAAGAATTCTGCCGTATTCCAATTTGGTCTTTTGTGCAAGAGATTTATTAGATCCATCCGCTTTATTAACTATAATCCCATCAACAAGCTCTAAGATTCCTTTCTTCATTCCCTGCAATTCATCGCCAGCTCCCGTTAAAACAAGGAGCATGAAATAATCGACCATTCCTCGAACTATTGCTTCACTTTGGCCAACACCTACTGTCTCGATAAGAATAATGTCAAAACCAGCAGCCTCACAGAGCAACATGGTCTCACGTGTTTTACGATGGACACCTCCAAGCGTCCCTTGAGACGGAGAGGGACGGATGAATGCTCGTGGATTCCTGGATAACTCTTCCATTCTTGTCTTATCGCCAAGAATGCTGCCACCATTGACCGAAGAACTCGGATCAACTGCAAGTACAGCAATTTTATATCCAAGATTACAAAGATACGTTCCAAAAGCTTCGATAAACGTGCTCTTCCCTGCACCAGGAACTCCCGAGATTCCCAGACGGATAGCATTTCCAGTATGGGGTAAAACATTCTTTAGCAGCTCCTGTGCAGGTTCGAAATGCTTAGATGCATTGCTCTCAACTAGTGTGATTGCTTTGGCAAGATTTGCTCTGTCACCTTGCACTAACAAATTTTGAATCTTTGTAATGTCTATCGTCCCAGCTGCTTTTTTGATGAATTTAGTTTTTCGTGCTATTTGATGATGCGCAATCATTTCAATGCCTTCTTTTAATGATGTAGCAAAATCGTCGCTTGTATTTTCGTCAAACCATTCAGGTTTTTTTTCTTCAGCCATTATTCAGCCACTTCCTCATAACCAAGGCGACGGTAAATTTCTTGAAGCACGATTTTTGCTGACTGAGGAATGACTGTACCCGGTCCGAAAATAGCAGAAGCGCCATTAGTAAGCAAAAATTCATAATCCTGCGCTGGGATGACTCCGCCAACAATGATAACTATATCATCTCTGCCAAGCTTCTTTAATTCCGTCACAAGCTGAGGAAGCAGTGTTTTATGTCCCGCTGCAAGGGAACTCATCCCGATTGCATGCACATCATTCTCGACTGCCTGTAAGGCCGTTTCTTCAGGTGTTTGAAATAACGGACCAATATCGACATCATAGCCTAAATCGGCAAATGCGGTAGAAACCACTTTAGCGCCGCGGTCATGACCGTCCTGACCCATTTTCGCCATAAGTAAGCGCGGTCTTCTTCCTTCATTTTCAAGAAATTCGTCCGTCATAGCCTTTACCTCGGTAATTTCAGCTACTTCAGAATAAAAAGAACTGTACACACCGCTTATCGAACGTATCATCGCTTTATGGCGACCACTCGCTTCTTCGATTGCATCCGAGATCTCACCAAGTGTTGCTCTGACTCTCGCCGCACAAACCGCAAGCTCGAGTAAATTCCCCTCGCCGTCTTTAGCCGCTTCCGTAAGAGTACGAAGCGCTTCCTCAACTTTTACTTGGTCACGTGCTTCTCTTACGTCTTTTAACTTTCTTAACTGGCTTTCTCTTACCAGAGTATTATCAATCTCAAGAATTTCAATCGGATCTTCTTTTTCTAGCCTGTATTTATTCACACCGACAATTGTCTCTGCCTTAGAATCGATTTTAGCTTGGCGTTTTGCAGCCGCTTCTTCAATTCTCATTTTAGGAAGTCCTGTTTCAATTGCTTTTGCCATCCCACCGAGATTTTCAATCTCATCAATATGCTCCCAGGCGCGGTTAATTAATTCATTTGTCAGTGCTTCCACATAAAAAGAACCTGCCCACGGATCAATTACATTAGTTATGCCAGTCTCTTCTTGCAAATATAATTGTGTATTTCTAGCAATTCTTGCGGAAAAGTCGGTAGGTAGTGCAATCGCTTCATCCAATGCATTTGTATGCAAGGATTGAGTGTGTCCCAGTGCAGCTGCATGTGCTTCGAGCAATGTACGAACAACATTATTAAAGGGGTCTTGTTCAGATAAACTCCAGCCTGAAGTTTGGGAATGTGTTCGTAGAGCCATTGCTTTAGCATTCTTCGGTTCAAACTGCTTCATTAATTTTGCCCATATAAAACGCGCCGCTCTCATTTTGGCAATTTCCATAAAATAATTCATACCAATTGCCCAGAAAAAGGACAATCTTGGCGCAAACTTATCAACATCAATGCCCGCTTCTAACCCTGTACGAACATATTCAAGACCATCAGCAAGCGTATAGGCAAGCTCAATATCAGCTGGTGCACCTGCCTCTTGCATATGATAGCCTGAGATACTAATACTGTTGAACTTCGGCATATATTTGGACGTGTACTCAAAGATGTCTGCGATAATTTTCATCGACATGTCAGGTGGATAAATATATGTGTTTCGGACCATGTATTCTTTTAAAATATCATTTTGGATCGTGCCAGAAAGTTTATCCTGTGTTACACCTTGTTCTTCTGCGGTGACAATATAAAACGCCATAATTGGTAAGACCGCACCATTCATCGTCATTGATACCGACATTTGATCAAGGGGGATTCCTTCGAAGAGTTGTTTCATATCAAGAATCGTGTCAATGGCAACGCCAGCTTTCCCTACATCACCGACAACTCTAGGATGGTCAGAGTCGTAGCCTCGATGGGTCGCCAGATCAAATGCTACCGACAGCCCTTTTTGTCCCATTGCCAAGTTGCGCCGATAGAAGGCATTGGATTCCTCAGCTGTTGAAAACCCTGCATATTGCCGTACTGTCCAAGGACGATTCACATACATTGATGGATAAGGTCCTCTCGTGTATGGAGCCAACCCAGGTAGACTTTTCATATGTTCAGGATTTTCACAATCATTTTGTGTATATAGCAGGCGAGTCATAATTCCTTCATTTGTTTCAAAAAGCAAATCATCGATGGATTGCTGAACAACAGCAGATGCTTTTACTTTCCAGGCGTCTTCTGTTCCTACCTTTTTAACTTTTGCAGGATTGATTTGATGAAAGTTAGGCTTAATCATGTTTGATTCCCCCCAACTCCAATTGAAGCTGCGCTAATATTTCCAGAACATTCGTTTCCACTGTAATAAAGTCCTTCACACCTTCGCTTTTTAATCGTTCGCTTATTTCAGAAGTTTGCTGGCCAGCTATGTAAAGAATCGTGTCAGGATATTTTCGTTTGATTTCTGTAACTATTTTTCCAGCATACAACTCATAATCATCATTGCTACCACACAAACAAAATACACGGATCCCACTTTGTTCAACAAATTGAATCGCATCTTGTTCTACTACGAGTCCTTGACTATCCCGTGTTTCTATCCCACCTGTTGCGAGCATGCCTTTGATGAAATCAGCCCGCAATTTATAAGATTTCATTTCACTAAGATTAAGTAAGCCAATTTTTAGACTAGTACCTATATTATTTTTATAAGCTTCACTGCGGGTTCTTATCCGTTCAAATGGCTCTGCCAGACGACACAATGATACGGGAGGAATAGGAATCGGATCACGTATTGTTAGATATGAATTCGTTACCGCACTTTCTGATTGCTTCAACATATCAGCTGGATTTGGATAAACATTGGTACCGATCATGCTATCTTTTCTTAGGGCTACATTTCGCTCTTTTTCTTTATAAACGGCTTTGATTTGCTCTTGAATCCTTCCTTCTTTCAATGAAGTAAGAATCCCCCCCGCTTCATCCAGTTCCAGAAAAGCAGTCCATGCCATTTTAGCTAATTCATTCGTCAGCTGCTCGACATAAAACGATCCGCCTGCTGGATCTACCACACTCGCTAATTGAGATTCTTCACTCAAAATGACATGCATATTACGAGCTATTCGATCCGCCAATGGATCTTCTCTTCCTGATGCGTGTGAAAACGGGTGAATCTCTAAATATTGAATGCCTCCAATCGTGGCAGCAAAAGCTTGATTAGCTGTGCGTAACAAATTCACATGCTCGTCATACTTCGTTTCTGTAACTCGTGAAGTAACAGCATGGATGTTCATTTTAAAACTTTCACAATTGGCCCCATATGCCTCTGCCATCCCAGCCCAAAGTCTACGAGCAGCCCGAAGCTTGGCAATCCCCATAAAATAGGTTGAGTCCAACGCAAAAGAAAAGACAATTTTTTCCACGAAATCTTGGACTGCCAATCCCTGCTTTTGGGCTTCTTCAATATAATAAGCTGCAATCGATAAGCCAATCGCAATCTCTTGAACCGCATTAGCGCCAGCGTTATGAAAAACAGGGGTCTTAATCAAAACTGTTTTCATTTGAGCGGACTTTTCTTGATATTGTTTGATTTCTTTAAACCATTGAGAAAAAAAAGCATTCGTTTGGGAAGGAATCTCCCCTGCTTGTGCCCATTCTGAAATTGGGTCTTCTGCACAAACTCCCCTCGAGGTCACGCCTTGTTTTTTGCAGGCATTGATTAATCCATTAAGAACTTTACTTTGCAAACCTTTCGTATCGATAAACAATGGTAACGCATCCAGGGCCAGCCCTTCAAACAAAGAACCGATATTACTTTCTTCATTAAATAAATCTGGTGTATACGTTAAAACATTTTGGCCACGTTTTAATGCAGCCTTCATTTTTTTATTCGCATCAACGGCATTCTTGCCTGTGATTGGTTGTACAATAAGCCATGGCTGCTCTAAATAACCTGCTGGGTAGATCCCCCGAGTATATGGAAATAAACCAGGATACTCACTTGACAGCACATCATCTGTATAAAGTGGGTTTAATTGGATTCCTTCATATGTGTTCGTTTTTAGACTTTCGACACTTTTCCCTTTTAAACTGGATTCAACGACTGCCTTCCACTCCTCATACAAAGGCCGAGGGAAGGTTAACTCTTTTACGTCCAGTAATTTCATGTAATCGCTTTCTTAACGATCCCAAGTGTCACCATTTCCCCTGTATACGATTAAGAAAGCTGCCTCCCTTCAAAGATAACTGAATAATAATAACATTCTAACATATCTATCTTAGGAAAAGAATACGTTGATTAAGAATCATAACTGAATTACACAGTTCTAAACTTTTACACAAAAAGCCCTATATTTATTCAAATTTGATCTATTTCAATTAATTTAGTCTTTACTCTTTTCATATTATATTGGGCTTTTGAGTGTGATCTCTACTCTCTAAATAAAAAACGATTTATTCTAAAACTCCAGCCACGCTATAATAAATAAGACCTTGAAAGGCATTAAACCAATCAAGGTCTTAAAATATGTTTATAACTGAACAATATCGCTCGGTAGTTTTGCTCCATTATGTAAGGCGAAATATCCAAAGTCATCTCTAGCATTAACATTAGCTCCGTTGTCTATTAAAATCGATATGATTTCGTACAATCCGGAAAGCCGAGTGGGTTAATGGTGTTCTTCCACCTTCATCATCGGAGTCAATGTTTTCCCTAAAGAAATTACCTCTCGGAACTAGCATTGAAGATATTAGTCGATATTTAGATTGCCTACTTTTTGATTTAGATAGTTCATGCTCGCAAAGAAATCGAAAAAGTGATATAAGCACTTTACGGATGAGAAATAATCATTTCCGCTGACCCTTTTATGTGGAATTTCCCTAAGCCATTTGGTAAGATAAAATGACTTCCCTTTTCGAATGAATAGCTACCGTCTTCTGTCATGATTACACCCGATCCACTTATAACGCTGCCTATTAAAAAGGGTTTATCTTGTGTAAAAGTAGCTACACTCTCAATCTCCCATTTGTAGACAGAGAAATACTCACTCTGAACAAATGTTGTAATTGAACCGCCAGCGATTTCTTCTGTAGTAGGTTTGACAGATATATCACGATGTGGGATAGTTGTGACATCAATTGACTTATTAATATGTAAGTCTCTCTTGTTACCTTGTTTGTCAACACGCTCATAGTCATATACACGGTATGTTGTGTCTGAGCTCTGCTGCGTCTCTAAAATAAGAACGCCTGAGCATAATGCATGGATTGTGCCACTTGGTACATAGAAGAAATCACCCGGTTTTACTTTCACACGACGCAGTAGGCTATCCCATTCTCCGTTATTAATCAATTCAACAAACTGCTCTGTTGAATTCGCTCTATGCCCAAAGATTATTTCAGCATTTTCTTCACAGTTAATTACATACCAACATTCCGTTTTACCTAGTTCTCCACTTTCATTTTTATTGGCATATTCATCATTAGGATGCACTTGAATAGAAAGGTCATTATTTGCATCTAAAATCTTGGTTAGTAACGGAAATACTTCACCCTTGAGACTCCCGAATAATTCTCGATTTTCCGACCAAAGTTTACTAAGTGACTTCCCTTTATAAGATCCATCACTTACTGTGCTTTGACCATTAGGATGTGCGGAGACTGCCCAGCACTCTCCAGTCAATTCAGATTCGATATCATATTGAAATTCTGTTTTAAGCTTTTTTCCACCCCAAATTCTTTCTTGAAATACTGGAAGTAAAAAAATAGGTTGCTTCAATTAAGCCACTTCCTTCATTATCTAATTGTTTTAAATATAATTTCATACATTTTTGGTAAAAAATGTAAGTTCATGTGTGCACGAATGATCTTTCTTATATAAAATTCTACCGATCTATAAACCTATCACTATATAAAGTAATAGATGATTCCTATAGAAACTTTCATTGTTTCACATCATTTTACTGAATATTCAGAAAATTATATAAGGCACCAACTTGCCCTGCAAGATTTCTAAATTTACATACATCAATCTCAGTAATTTCAACGATTTCCGGACGAATTTTCTTTAGACGCTTGTTGATATGATTTGTGAATCCTGATTGTTCACTGATTCCGCCCCCATACAAAACCTTTTCAGGTGCCAATGTATGGATTAAATTAGCCGTTCCTATTGCTATTGCATCAAAAAATGCTTCTACTTCTTCTTGTACACTATGGTCTTTTTTATTATAGCGATCGATTAATTCTTCACCGGTCAGCTTTTCGCCTGTTTTAAGACATACTCGATTTAGTAAATTCCAAGTGGATCCTAATCTACTAAACGTACTCGTTTCAACCAGAGTATCTAATGATTGGGTTGGACTCATGATCATGAGTCCAACTTCTCCAGCCATCCCCATTCTTCCACGTCTCAATTTTCCGTCTAGGAATATTCCTCCACCTATGCCAGTTCCTATTGTCATACATATGAAACTATTACATTCTTGCGCATTCCCTTTCCACTTTTCGGCTAAAGTTGCACAATTTGCATCATTCTCTAGCTCAATAGGTAAGCCTATATCAACTAGTTCTTCCTTAAGACTTCTTCCGATAAAATCAGTTACTTGACCAGCATAATGAACATAACCGGTCTTTACATCAACTGCAGCTGGTACACTTAATGCAACTCCGCTAAGATCCCATTTATTTTTATACTTTTTCGTCGTATCAATGATAAATTTATATATTTGTCCGTCACCTTGTGGAGGCGTGGGGCTTGAAGAGCTCTCTAAAACATTAGCATGTTCATCCATAACTGAATATTTTACTGATGTTCCACCAACGTCATAGACTAGATACGTTTTCATAACATACTCCTCATTTCAAAACCCATTGTTATCCACTAACTTCTTGAACCATTTACCACTTTTCTTAATTGTTCGCTTATAGTCATTCTGTAAGTCGACTGATATTAAACCATACCGATTTTTATAGCTGTTTAGCCAAGACCAATTATCCGTAAAGGTCCATACATGAAATCCTTTTACATTTGCACCTTCGTTTAATGCTTTATGTACCCACTTTAAATGATCCTCATAAAAGGTAATTCGGTAATCATCCTGAATCATTCCATTCGCATCCTTAAAGCGTTCTTCTGATTCTACTCCCATACCGTTTTCCGAAATGAAGCATTCAATATTTCCATAGTTTTCTTGAATGTTTTTTAAAATATCGTAAATACCCTTTTCATAAATCTCCCAGCCTCTGTATGGGTTCAACTTTTTCCCTGGCATATCATAATTATCAAAGTACCGCTCTGGCATAAATGGAGCATTCGGATTTGGCATATTTTCCTTCGCCTTAACTCTTCGCGGTTGATAGTAATTAATCCCTAATAGGTCAACGGTATTTTCACGGATTATGTCCAAATCTTCTGCTTCATACTTAGGTAAAAAGTTTTCTACCCGTAACATGTCAATTAACTTTTCCGGAAACGTGCCTTTGACTGATGGATCTAGAAAAGAACGGTTAAATAGCAAATCAGCTTTTTCTGCAGCATCTAAGTCAGCAGGGTGATTGCTCCTTGGATAGGAGGGAGTAACGTTCAATATAATTCCAATTTTCCCTCCAAGCTCTTTATCATGGTATACCTTAATTGCTTTTGCCGAGGCTAACACAGAATGGAATCCAACTTGAACAGCCTTTTCAAAATCACAAAGTGCTGGATAATGATGTCCATATAAATAACCGCATTCTACAGGTACGATTGGCTCATTATGTGTGAACCATTTCATTACACGATCTCCAAAATGATCAAAACAAGTAGATGCATATTCCACATACGCCTCAACTACAGAGCGACTTTCCCAACCACCCTCATCTTGCATAGCCATTGGCATGTCAAAATGATAGAGATTCACAAAAGGCTCAATCTCATTTTCTAGTAAAGTGTCAATAACAGTGTTATAAAAATCAATCGCCTTCTGATTTATGTCTCCACGACCCATTGGAAACATACGGGACCATGAAATAGAAAAGCGAAAGCTTTTATGTCCCGTTTCTTTCATGAGCTGAATATCGTCAATAAATTTCGTATAAAATAGTGAAGTGTTATTAGGTCCGATTCCCTGATAAAAACGATTCGGCTCTGTTTCATACCAGTAATCCCATATATTCTTTCCTTTTCCCTCTGCTCCTGAAAATCCTTCCAT
The DNA here is from genome assembly GCF_044762875.1 of Peribacillus sp. NPDC096379. Classification (NCBI taxonomy): domain Bacteria; kingdom Bacillati; phylum Bacillota; class Bacilli; order Caryophanales; family Bacillaceae; genus Peribacillus; species Peribacillus sp. NPDC096379. The sequence goes on along the minus strand of NZ_JBIWFD010000001.1, from coordinate 1,156,998 downwards.
CTGTGTTGCAGATGATGCAGATCCCCACCAAAAGTCTTTCGGAAACATGTATTTATTCTTTTCTACATCTGTACTCATTTTAATAACCTGCCTTCCATTAAAAGAAAGCAAGTCGGAAAATAAAGCTTCCGACTTTGTCCCCTTTGTTATTTGTACGGAATCTTTTAATTATTTTTCTTCCACTCATCATATTGTTTTTGAATTTCTTTAAGTACTTTATCTAATCCTGCATCTTTAAACTTCTTATTAGCTTTTGGTAGATATACCTCAGGGTCAACACTACCAGTTAATAGAGCAGGTGCAAATTCACTTGCAACGTTTGAAATTGCAGCGATTTCTGTACGAACAGGATTCGTATCAAAATAGAAACCTAAGGTTGGTGCTTCTACAGAAGCATCATTGAATTTTTTGAACGCTTCCCATTTATCTTCAGGATCATTTTCATATAACTTAAGAATGAAATGGTTTCCTAGAGAGTACGTTGGCATGTTATAGCTTTCAACACGAGCTGGAAGATCGTTAATTTTACCATTAGCATCCTCTTCGTAATGCACACCTTCAATACCACGATCAATTAAGTTACGAAGATATGGATCTGTATTTAATAGATTTAAGAACTCCATAGCTTTCTCTGGATTTTTTGAAGTTGCTGAGATAGCTTGGATAGCTCCTGTTACAGAGTTGTTAAATGTAATCGGATCATGCATTGGTTGAACTGCTACATCATAACCTGCTGAACGAGACCATATTAGTTCCGCATATGGCTGGTACATTTCTTTACGTAAGAACCAGTTTTGTACTTCTAACGGCCATGGATCTGTACTTGTTGCAGCATCGGCTTTTATATAACCAGCTTTATAGAATTTGTGCATTGTTTTTAACGTTTCCATCATAATATCTGATTCAAAGATATTAACTACCTTATTTTTATTTCCTTCTAAAGGAATCGCAAATGGCAGTTCATCTTCTAATATATAATCAAATGGTAAATACGGTTTAAAAGTGGCAAGCGGTGTAAAATCTGGCTCATTCTCTTTAACTGTTTTTAATAACGGTTCTAAATCTTCTAACGAGCTAATGCTTGAAATATCCATTTTGTATTTATCGACTAAATTCTTATTAAAAACGTACACACTTTGCTGTCCAACTTCTTTGTTAGAAGGAATACCATAAAGCTTTCCATCAATTTTAGCTCCTTCTATGAACGCTGGATCAAGTGTTGCTTTTAATTCTTTTCCATGTGTATCAAGAAGTTCATTTAGGTCTTTAAATGCTCCTTTTTGTGCATTTAACACATAGTTTCCACCACCGGTATAGGCAATATCAAATGATTCACCTGAAGAAATCATCAATTGCATTTTTTGATCATAATCACCCCAGTCGATTTGTTTCAATTTAACGGTTGCGTTAATTTTCTCTTTTGTGTATTTATTTACTTCTTCCATTACTTTATCAACATCTTTTTGGGGTGTACCAATCGTGTACCACATAATTTCATACGGTTTATTTTTATCGGCTTTACCGCTTCCACTCGTATTAGCTGATTTACCTCCACCACATGCAGCTAACAAGGTCGTTAAACTGAATAATAGTACGATCATAAAAGCAAATTTCTTATTAATGGTAATTCCTCCCTTTTAATTATCTATTTCAAAAAGTATTTATTCCTTAACGCCACCGATTGTCAATCCACTAACAAAATATTTTTGGAAAAATGGATAGGCAATCGCTATTGGCAAAGTGGAAATAACAACCATTGCCATTTTTGCAGCATCTTGAGGGATTGCGCTTAATAAATCATTTTGCGCTCCACCTGCTAATGAATTTTGTCTTAAAAATTCTATGTTGTTTTCAATTTTCATCAGCATAGACTGAAGTGGAACCAAGTTCGGTTCATCAATAAACAACAGGGCATTAAACCAATCATTCCAGTAACCCAATGTGCTAAAAAGGGCAATGGTTGCAAGACCTGGTAACGAAAGTGGAACAACAATTTTGGCAAAAATTCGTAATTCACTTGCTCCATCAATCCGAGCAGATTCCAATATGGATTCAGGTACAGACCTTTGGAAAAAGGTTCTCATGATTAAAATGTAGAATGCGTTCATTGCAAGTGGTAAGATCAAAGCCCAAATAGAGTTTCGTAAATGTAAAAACTGTGTTGCTACGATATAGAAAGGAATTAGTCCTCCACTAAAGAGCATTGTAAAGAATGCAATAAAAGTGAAGAAACCGCGGTATTTGAATTGCTTTCTAGAAATAGCATAGGCAAATAATGCAATCATAGCTACACTGAAGACCGTACCAAGCACTGTTACGACTATCGTAATCGTGTAAGATTGAAGCAATTGATCCTTCATTTGCCACAAGTATCGGTATGCTTCAAAACTCCAAATTTCAGGTAAAATCTGATAACCATTTCGCGCTAAGGTTTTCTCATCCGTTAAAGAGATGATGATTACATATAGAAATGGAAAGATGCACATTAAAGCAAATGATCCTAACAATATATTCATCAAAAGATTAGGAAACCCACTTAGTCCATGTACTGTGTACTTTTTCTTACGCTTACTTTTTTTGTTCGGTTGATTCAGTTGATTTTGCACATTCCCTTTATGTAACGGAGTAGGCGGGGAGCTATTTTGATTGATTTTCATTGTATTTTGCCACAAAATTGCGGCCACCCTCCTTTCTCTCTCGATTTTTTAAAATAGAGCATATTCTTTATCAACCTTCTGAGCTAGATAATTTGTCAGCATGACTAATGCAAAACCTACAAGTGATTGGTAAAGACCAGCAGCAGTACTCATACTAATGTCACCCATTGTCGTTAACCCTCGGTATACATACGTATCAATTACATTCGTTACTGAATATAACGTACCGGAATCACGAGGCACTTGGTAAAACAGACCAAAGTCTGCGCTGAAAATTCTACCAACGTTTAAAATGGTTAAAATAACAATAAGCGGTGTTATCATCGGGATTGTAATATTACGGATTTGCTGCCACTTATTTGCACCATCAATCATAGCAGCTTCATAATAGTTTTTATCAATCCCAACTATGGCAGCTAGATAAACAATGCTGCCGTATCCAATACCCTTCCACATGCTTGTTAGAACGATAATGAATGGCCAATATTTTGCTTCGTTATACCACGAAATAGGGTCGTCTACTCCGAACCAACCGAGTATATTATTAAGAAGACCTCTATCCACGCTTAGAAACGTGAATACGAAATAACTAACAACAATCCATGATAAAAAGTGTGGAAACAGCATTCCTGTTTGGTATATTTTAGACAGCTTCTTATTTGCGAGTTCACTTAAAACAATTGCTACAAACACTGCTAAGATAAGCCCTAATACGATAAATACTAAATTGTATAGTATCGTATTTCTTGTAATGATCCAGGCGTCATTTGTATTAAATAAAAACGCGAAGTTTTCAAAACCAACCCACTCACTATTTTGGATACTTGCAAAAAAACCATTCGGATCATAATGAAAGTTTTTAAAAGCAATGACCGTTCCAAACATCGGAAGATATGCAAATAACAATAGCCAAATCGTTCCTGGTAATACCATGAGAAGCCACACACGATTTTTATAAACATCTTGGAAAAAACTCTTGATACGATTCACGAAGCCCCTCCTCTCTTGTAATGAAAACCTTTACATCTTTATAATAAAGAAAAGTCAAAAATGTATATAGTTAACAATATTAAGATTTACTGTACTTATTAAACATTCGGTAGTTCATCCACCACTTTTAATATTCGTTGATTCTTTTGGGCCGAGATATGGCCCTCTACAACAGAAAAAATCCCGAATAACGGGATATCATGACTGGATATTCATCGTTCTCCAAGCTGACGGAGTAATCCCCACCACCTTCTTAAACTGTTTATAAAAATACGCAGAATCTGAATAACCCACTTGTTTTCCAATTATTCCAGCTTTTAAATGTGTGCCTCTTAACAATTGCTTAGCTTTTTCCAGTCTTAAATGGTTCATATACTCAGAAAATACTAAGCCAGTTTCTTTCTGGAAAAGTTGGCCTAAATAAATGGAGTTTATATGGAATTTATAGCTTAAAGTTTTCAAAGAAAGTTCTTCATGAAAATGTTCTTGAATATATTGCACTACGCTTTGAATAATAGGACTTCCATGCTGTGTTTTTTGCTCTAATGTTCTAAAAATCCCTTCAATAAAATCAATAAGAATGTCAACTAAAAGTTCCATTGAATAGGCCTCTAAGATACGCTTTACAATACCTACTGTTTGATCATTTGTATGTGACGATACATCTTTTTGGATGGACGTAACTATATCGATAGCGAATCCTCTAATAATAGTAGGAGCAACCTTTTTAGTAGATTTATTAATTACAGCAAAGGCACCTTTGATCCACAAAAACGCTTTTTCTTGTTCTAATCCGACAATAGATCTCTTTAGATCATCCAGTTCATACGAAGTAGAAAAGCTTGCTTGGGTATACTGCATGATTGATTCATCTGTTATCAGTCCACTTTCTTTGAGTACTAATCGAAAGCTAGATAACTCTTTTGCACGTTGATAGCTCTTATACAATTCACTTGTGGAGCAAACAAATGATCCAACACTAATATGATACTTACAAGCAACATATCCAGCAAATAGCTCGTTCAATTCATCTAGTTTTTTCTTAAGTTCCTTTTCACATGTAGACGAAACTAAAAGGATAAGTTCGCCATCTGGATTAATAATACAGACAGACTGAAATAGTTCCTCTACCCTTTTTCTAAAAAAGGATATGTTACCATGCTCAATCTCATCTGATACTTGCATTAAAACAATAGCTAGCTTATGACCACCAAACTTCAAATTATATAAGTCTACTCTTTCCCGCCATTCTTTAGCATCGATGTCTTGATTAAGACATCGCCAAATCGTATTATCTCTTAAAATCGTGTATGCCTCTTCATTATTTGTAGACTTTTCAAGTTTCTCTACACTATTTTCCAATGTTGAAATGAGTTCTTGTTCATTGACTGGCTTCAAAAGGTAATTTTCGATTCCTAGCTTCATTCCCTTTTTCACATATTCAAATTCTTCGTATCCAGATAAAACGATAAATTTGGTATGAGGTTGACGTTCTTTCAATATACTAATTAATTCTAATCCGTCCATTAAGGGCATCATGATATCAGTTAATAATAGATCAACATGACATGTTTCTAACTTTTTTAGAGCTTCACTTCCGTTAGAAGCATCACCAACGACTTTAAGTCCATAATCTTCCCAAGGTACCAAGGCTTTCATACCTTCAATAATAAATGGTTCATCATCTACTAAAAAGACATTATACATGTTGCAATTATTCACTCCTAGCTGCTGGAATTCTAACTTCTACAATCGTTCCTTCTCCTTCAATACTACTAATTTGAATGCCATAGTCTTGTCCATATTTTAATCGTATTCTTTGATGAACATTACTTAATCCTATTGAACCCTCAGAAGTGGTAGTTCCTGCTAATAATTTTGTATGTATGGCCAATAATTTATCTTGAGAAATACCTTTCCCATTGTCTTCTATTATAATTTCAATATCCCAATGAATTCTTTGAACTTTTATTCGTAATTCATTATGTATTGTTTCTTTTCGAAAGCCATGAATCAAATAATTTTCAATAAGTGGCTGAAGGGTAAATTTGAGCATTTTTTCGTCTAAACAAGTTTCTGGAATCTCGTAGGTTACGTTTATACGATTAGGATATCTAATCTGATTTAGACCTATATACTCCTTAACATGTTGGATTTCATCAGAAATTTGAACGATTTCCCTACTACTTAAAGAATAACGAAATAATTGCCCTAAGCTATAAATCATATTACTAGCTGGTTTAGATCCGTCAGCTATGGCTTTCATGCGAATAGCTTCTAATGTATTATATAAAAAATGTGGTTGTATCTTTGACTGAAGCGCTTCCATTTCAGCCTCTCTCTGGCGAATATTTAAAACATATACGTCCTTAATATACATGTTTAAATCATCTAACATATCATTGAAACTTTCTGATATGGTTGTTAACTCGTCTTTTTCTCTACTATCTGGGATTCTAATTTGTAAGTTTCCATTTCGAACTTCGTGAATGGCCTTTTCTATTTTATTAATTCTTCTAGAATAAGATCTCATGGCAAAATAGGTTACAGCAATTGCTATACCGGAGAGTATAAATGTAGATAATAACATATACCTATGTACAATTGTTACTTTCTTCATATCATTCTCAGGGATGAACCCTACATACAAGTAACCCATCTGTTCATCAGCTAAAGTATTAATATAATAATTTTTTCCATCCCACTTTATTTTCTTAAAGCTCGTTCTAAATGATAAATCTTTCAATGGTTCTGGAATATTACTATTGTCTGACGAGTATAGATAATCCCCATCACGTTGAAATATATAGACTTTTCCTTTAAATTGGGATTTCCGTAATCGAATCATATCTTGAATTCCTGATGTATCATAAAAAACTGTAAGATCTCCTAATTTCTTAAGGGTAGCGGGATCATTAATAGAACGAGATATTTGAATATTATTGAAGATACTTCGTTCTTGCTCCCACTCAACATTCTGCAGTTGTAAGTCTTCAGGATGAATGCTTTTGCCTTCCAAATTTTCTTTCTTAGCCATATCTTTATTCCACCTATAGTGGTTATAAATATATAGATACTCTGTACCAGGGCTTGCACTTTTTAAACTCACTGCATTGATATCAGGATCTTGGCTAAAATATGCTTGGAAAAATGTATTAAGATTATTCGGAACAAATGAAGAGTTCTCACTGTATTTATCTAGTCGATACGATAGATATGTATCATAATCATGTTGCAACGCAAAGGCAATATCATTAAAAATCAGATCTGTTTTTAAATATAAGTCTTGCATAACATTTTGTGTATACTCATTTTTTCGTTGGAGATACGATTCCACCCGTTCTAGTGTTCGTGTACTTGCGTCCATTTCTTTCTGAATAATAACTTCTGTATAATAGCGTGATAATACAAGTAGTAATAGAAACATCGTAAGAAGGATTGTTGCGGAATAAGTGATTAATATCTTGCTAAACACCTTATTCGTTAGCCGCTTCTTCATTTTACTCAAGAACATTCCTTAGATCCTCCCATGCAAACTTACTTACCCAACTACTATTCTACTATATTTTCTGTTGGAAAAGTGAATTAATTCCACTTTTCCAACAGCTGGATAAATTATTTATCATGTATGATCTTATTTCATCAAGAAAAATAGACTAGTATAGTTTTAATTTCATATGGTTTTATTTCAAAATCAATACTTTGAGTTTGTTCCTTGCTATCAGCCTGTTCCATCAAATTTGTTTCATACCATTTTTTAACGTTTCTCGGGAATTCGATCAAGACATTTCCCCGTTGCCCTTCATACTCATGTAAGCGAATAATGACTGCGTCCTCATCTTCTTTTTTCTTAATCGCATCGACCTTAACATGCTCGTTAGTTAGATTCATAAATGAGCTTTCTTCTGGTAAAAATCCACCCTTTACTACCTTCAATGGATTATTTAAAAACCAAGCTTGCTTGACTGTTTGCCCAACTCGCCAATCTCCTTGATGAGGTAGCAATGAATACGTAAACTCGTGTTCTCCTTGATCTGCAGTTGGGTCAGGGTAAATTGCAGCTTTTAACAAGGATAAGCGAATCGTTTGGTCTTTAATGTCATACCCATATTTGCAATCATTTAACAAACTCACTCCGTATCCAGTTTCAGACAGGTCTGCCCATTGGTGTCCAACTGTTTCGAAGCGCGCCATATCCCAGCTCGTATTCCAATGTGTCGGTCTCTTCACATTACCAAATTGTATATCATACGTTGCTTCGATTGAACGAATATCAACTGGGAATGCTACTTTCATTAACTTACGTTGCTCATGCCAATCCACTTTTGTTTTATAATCAATACGTCTATTTTGAGCATAGAAAATCATATCTTGTTCAACCAAAGAACTTTGATACTTCCATTTCGTCCGAATGACTATACGAAGCGGACCGTTTTCAACAACTTCACTAGATACTACTTCACGGATTTCCTCCATTTTTTCTTGGTAATACAAATCAATATCCCAGGCATCGTGTGCCAATGGTTTATCTTCAAAAATCTGAAGAATATTCCCCTTTTCCTGTTGTGCTAGTACTTCACGATTAGCTTCCTTATCAAATAGACGCGTCAATTGAAGGGAGTCATTCCATTCAACTAGATAAAAAGGTGTTTCTAGCGACTTTTCATTAATAACAAATGGTGTATTATTTTCTAGCATAGGATCTTGTTTGACTTGGATTTCTACTGCACCAAATTGTTTAGTTTTATCTAATTCTACTAACCAACCAGTTTCAGTTCGTTGACAATTTAGATTTTCACCTGAACCTGAAATCCATCCTCCAGCTACATCATTCGTTTGATCGTATGGGATGAATACATTTTGTGCATCTTGCCAATTAGTTGCATTGAAGACTGTATACGTTTCGTACTTAGGTTCAATAAACTCATTGAAATTATTTTGATCAATTTCAAGTTGGATATCTTCTGCTTGTTTATACTCCACTGCTGCATCTTCATATACTTCCTTAATGGATGAACCAGGAATAATATCATGGAATTGATTTCGTAAAATAATCTTCCATCCTTCATCAAGCTGTTGCTTCGGATATTTCACCCATGAAGATAATAGAGAGTTCCATACAGACAACCATTCTGATTCTCTATAACTCAACTCGAGTTTTCGATTCATTCGTTTTGTATATGCTTGACTTGTATAGGTTCCTCTGTGATATTCAAGGTACAATTCTCCATCCCAAGTGTGGACATATTCATTTGTATTTTCAATATTTTCGTGTAATTTCCGGAAGAAATCTCCAGCTTTTGTCGTTTGTACCTTTGGTAATCCTGGCATATTTTCGAACCTGCGACGAAGCTCAATCATCTCTCGATTGACTCCACCACCACCATCACCATAGCCATAAGAAAGCAGTAAATCTTGGTTAACATCTTTATTTCGGTATGAATTCCATGCACCGTTTACAGTCTTTGCTGTAATCAGCCCATTGTATGTATAAAACCATGAATCATCCGAATTCCAAGGTTCTGGAGTGGTTACAAAATGAGTGAGGATTTCAGTCCCATCAATTCCACGCCATTGGAACGTATCATTTGGCATGCGATTGTACTGATTCCAGCTAATTTTTGTAGTCATAAATGTATCGATTCCTGATTTTTTCAAGATTTGTGGAAGTGCCCAGCTATAGCCAAATACATCTGGTAGCCATAAATATTGGCAATCTACATCAAATTCCCTCTTGAAAAATTCTTTTCCGTACAAAATTTGCCTTACTAGTGATTCCCCACTAGGAATATTACAATCTGCTTCTAACCACATTCCACCTTCAGTTTCCCAACGGCCTTCCTTTACACGTTTCTTAATCGATTCATAGATTTCTGGATAGTCTTCTTTAATATATTCATATAACTGCGGCTGTGTTTGTAGGAATAAATATTCAGGATATTGTTCCATTAATCTTAAAACAGTAGAAAAAGATCGAGCAGCCTTTTCACGTGTATGTTTTAAGCGCCATAGCCAAGCAACATCAATATGTGTATGTCCAACACAATGAATGGTTACAGGATGATGTTTTTCGATTTCGTTAAGACTTTTATTCAATTCCTCACTAGCAATCTCACAACTACTATAAAATACGTCATCACCCGGTTTACTCCAATTGATTTGCCTAAAAGCTTGATTTAATGCTGTTACAATTGCATGCTTTTCTGGTCGGTCATCACTAAGTTCTTTAATTGTTTGCCACGCTGCTAAAGATGTATAGTATAAATCATCGCAAGCCTCGTCTAACCACGCCACTTTGGCCACCTCAAGTGTGTAAGTTTGCTCCTTTGGCTCTCCACCGCCTTCAAGCCCAGACCAAAGTCTGAAATCTAATTGAACAGTGCTTCCTATTTCGGTTGGTGGGAAAAATACTTCCTGATGGTTAGAATCAACACCTTGGTATGGATTTCCATTTAAGAATAATAATGATTCGAATCCAGAATTGTTTCCTCCGCCAGTACGTCCAAAGTCAAATAAACCAACTACTTTTCGACCCGTCCATTCTGCCGGAAGTTGAACATCTGCACTTAGCCAAAGATACCGGTCTCGACCCGTCCATTGGTCTCTTAGTTGTAAAGTTGAGTCCCCCTTTTCAATAGGTGGATATGTACCTACTTTACCTTCATCCTCAATTGTACGAAACTGACCAATCTCCATGCCATCTCGATAACGGAACTGCGCCAATTCTTGTATTCTTGCTTCTAGCTTTCTTTCTACTAAAAACATATAAATCCCCCATTCGTATATTAATTTACGCTTTCCTTGAACTTCATTTGTTTATTTACTTGTGATTGCTGCCGTTCTAGAGTATTAAATCTATTTATACAAACATTCATAATCCAATAGGCAGGCAGTACACCTGAAATAAATGGTAGAAGTCCCAGCATATTTGTAATTAAATAGCCAATAAAAAACAAACCAATACCAATCAATAATGTGGAAAAAGGACTAATAAGTGAAATAATAAAGGATTGTTTGATGTACTCCTTTATTGAGTAATGATAATGTACATAGACAGGGAAAAAGTGAATAATAGTATTCAGATATAAAAGAATGATAAAACTAATAAAAACATAAAGAATAACAGAAAACGTTCCTTCCATGTTTTCAGCAATTCTTAAATCGACATATAAAAAAAAGCCAATCGCCGCATAAATTAGCCCAATACAATTTGAACGGACAAACTCTTTTTTAAAGGTTTCTTTATATATCTTCAATATGGAAACGTCTAGCTCTTTCATCTTCCACTTTCGTGTCACAGCAAATAAAGCAACAGTAGCTGGCATAATACCAAAAACACCTAGTCCAGCCACGATAAATACAAACCAAAGAATATTCGTCCAAACTAACCTAACAATCCATTCACTTACTTCTTGTAACATTCTCCCCATTTTTTTCATCCCCTACTATTATGGTAAGAAACATCCTTGAGCGTCTGATCCCAACCCAACGATGAAAAAGGTTCTCAGGTTCTAAAAACTGTATTACCTAATGAAAGTGGCGGTGCGGAGCTGATTTTGCGAAGCCCCGCCACTTTCCCACAAAAAGGGGGAATAACCCCATTTCCGATTATCATACTTAATATCCATATGCCTCGAATTCAAATATTCTTGTCGCTTGGTCCCCACCTTGTGTTGGTTGTTGGACAGATAAGCGAATATATTGAGCTTTTGTCGTTGAAATGGGATGTTCTGAAATAGCAGCTGTATTATTTGTGATATTTACGGCTTTCGTCCAATTTTCCCCATCAAGACTTATCTCAACTGTGAATGCCCTTGTATTAAAGGCTGCTGGCTCTCCGCCTGCTTCGGCATGTTTGACAACAAATTTTGATAAATTAATCGCCTCACCAAAATCAACTTTTAACCAATGATTTGTACCAATGGCACACCATTTACTATTATTCGTTACATTCCCATCAATCGCGTTCTTTGGTCCTTCAGAAGGAGAGCATTGTCCACTAGCAGTTGCAGTTTTATTCAGTGCAACGTTCGTAATGTTTTTTGCATCTTTTGAAACTGTAATAAAGCCTTCTTTTGTAAGAACGTCTTCTCCCTCGCTATTTTTAGCGATCAGGGTAACGGAGTACACCCCTTCTTCTTCATACGTTACAACTGGATTATGCTCAGTACTTACTGTAGGTGTCCCACCTTCAATCTGCCATTGAACTTCCTCTGTCGCTTCTGATGAATTGTTAAAGAATTGGATTTTTTCACCTGGTGCTACAACTGTTTGATTTACTTTAAAGTCTGCCTTTGGTTGTGGGTATGCAGGCCATTTAAACTTGACCTTCGCAGCTTCACCTCGAACAAAATCAGTCGTTACAGCTACAATTTCTAGGGAAGTTGCTGTTTCCTTACCACTTCTTCGTAAGTTCGAAATATAGTAAGCTTTATTTGGAACTGCCCCGATAAATTCCTTTTCTTTATTAGGAAGAGTGCGATAAATTTCATAATGCTGAATATCACCTTCCACAGACTCCCATGATAATTCTAAATCCGTATATAGTCCTTCATTGAAAGTTGGATTTTTCACCTGAACTTTCTTTGGTATATCTGGGATTTCTTTATCGCTATGTTTATTTGTAACTTTAATTTCTCCGATGTTAATTTGATAATCTTCAATTGCTTTATCACTTTCGAAGAATAGAGAAATCGTCGCAATTCGTTTTCCCTTATACTTGTTTAATTTAACTGTTTCTTTCATCCATTGATTTCGGCTCTTTTTCTTAACATCAAAAAACACAAAATCATCAGGCTGATTTACAAAGCTTACACCAAGTTTCATGTTAGGCTTTTTCATATCAGTTTTGTAAGTTACCGAGATCTCAGTATCTTTTTCAACTAGGAGATTCGTTTTATAAAGCTTCACATGTGTGGCATTTTCTTTCGTTAAGTTTCCAGAAACATTCAAAGAACTTCCACCGTAAAATGCTGTATCCCAATCGAAGTTAACATCTAGAGGTTCTCCTTCGCTATCCTTTAACCAGCGCCATGTAGGTAAAATATCTTGTAAACTACGATTATTCCATTCTTCTTTACTTTGTATAGCACCATCTACTGCAAAGAATTTCCCACTACCTGTATTAAAGTGGGTCACAAACGGAAGCTCTTGAACGGCCGTTTTTGCATCAAAATAGTGAGCCATCCCTTTCCAGTCTCCATTTTCACCAGTCTTGCGAGGATCCCCAGCTTTTCCAGTCCAGAATTCCTGTTCTTTTTGATAGAACGCTTCCATTGTTTCAGTTGTTTTAAAAGCCCAGTCTGGACGGTAAATCCCTAATGAAGTCAATGGTTTTTGTCCTTCTGGGAAAATGCCTTTCCATGGAATGTTTGTGTTCGTTCCATTTGCCTCGACATCAATGCCAGTATATAGTTCATATGGACTTCTACCAATTTCTAGTGCCTTATCATGAGATGATTGTTGATTCGTCCACCAGAAATTTAAAAACATACTGTCGGAAATTTTGTCATTACCATCTTGCAAAAACATTTTATTACGATCTGTTAAGTGATTTTGCCAACTAATTGCTCCGCTTTCAACCATTGAGTCATACCACATAATTTGCATATTTTTTGGCTTATTATCTTGAAGATATTTTAAAAACTGTTTTGTTTTTTGAGCAGTTTCTCTATTTCCACCTGCTGTTTCTTGGTTGATAAACCAGCCATCAAATCCGTAATATTCAGCAACCTCTAACAGTTTGTCAGCAGCAGGAAATGATCCATCCTCACGCTGTACAAGCATTTGGTCTACCCATTGCGCTTGTCCCCCGTAAGCTGTTGGGGGAAAGAAAACATTTCCTAAGATTGGAACGCCATTTTTATGAGAAGCATCAATTACATCAGCACTTGGAGGAGTAATAATTCCTTCTCCAGCAGAACCCGCCCAATACACCATTAAATCAACATACTGCCAGTAGCTAAAAGTATTGGCAAAAAATTCATTTCCACCTTGAGATGGGACCCCACTCGTGTTGGGATTTAATGCCGATAATGCAACCAATTTTGCTTCTGACTGTGACGTTTCATTTACACTGAAAACAACTTCCCTATCAGCTAATGGAATAGTACTTTTGTTATATACAGCGTCAGGATCACTTTTTGGACTCCATTTTAATAATGTTCCAGGATACCAATAAGATGATTCCGGCTGTTTTGCAAAACCTGTAATCGGAAGTACACACACTATAAGCAAACTTAAGAACGCAGTGATAAGACCATATCTAATTTTCAACAAATTCCCACTCCTGTTATTAAGATTATTTTTTTCCAACCTCTGTAACAACCAAGATGCGGTAATGTTTCTTAACTTATATGCTGTTTTCTTGTAGCTTTTTATAAAGCGGACTTCCTTTAACTGCAAAACCACATAAACTTAATACAAATTCACTAAACATCGAATTTGCCCATGAGAACCACTCTCTCGTAAATTCTTCTGGTTGATCTGCATTAAAGCCCTCATGCATAAATCCAGTTCCTCCATCTGACTGCTTCATCATCTCCAAAATTCTCTTTTTATCAGAAACATCTGTAGATGTCATCCCCTCAATTGCTAATGCAATATGCCAAATATAATGATCCGGTGTATGGGGACTTCCAATTCCATTGGCCACTTTTCCTTCATAAAAGTATGGATTATCCCTACTTAATAAAAAGTTACGAGTATTCTGATAGGTTTTATCATCAAATTGGCACCAGCCAAGATATGGAGCCGCTAGTAAACTAGGAACGTTCGCATCATCCATAAGATGATACCTATCCATTCCATCTGTTTCATAGACATATAAATCTCCATAAATCGGATGTTCTAACACGGCAAATTTTTCTATTCCTTCTTTTATCTCAGAAGCTAGTTGCTCACATTGTGTTGCAAGACTTTCATCTTTTAAAACTTCTTTACAAATCTCTGACGCATAACCTAGTACTACGACCGCAAACATATTTGCAGGTACTAAATAACCATATAAACAAGCATCATCACTTGGTCTAAATCCACTCCAAGTCATTCCTGTTCTCACAGTTTTAGATCCTTTTCCATCTCTGTTCAGAGTATCTGATTGTCTTACATCCATTCTTTCAAAGCTATATGTTGATTCATCCTCATGATTTTGTTCAACTTTCCAAACATGCAAGATCTGGTTTAATGCTTTTATAAATGTGCCATCAAAGTAGGATGTTCTTCCAGTTGACTTCCATAAAAGATAAGCAAGTTGAATCGGATAGCAAAGTGAGTCAATTTCATATTTACGTTCCCATGTCATTGAGGACATATCCGTTTTATCCTCTTGATGGCCTTTTCCATTAGCAATTACATTGAATGCATTTGCATATGGGTCATGAACGATATAGTTCATTTGACGGCGGACAACACCTTCAATTAGTTTCGCCATTTCTTCGTCCTCTTCAGCAGCAAGTAGATATGGGCGTACTTGGGCAGCAGAATCTCTTAACCACATTGCTGGTATATCACCTGTAATAACAAATGTTGTTCCATCTTCTTGTGGCTTTAATGTTGTTTCATACGTATTCACAAAGCATTGTTCAAACATTTCCTGAAGCTTTTTATCTTCAGGAAAATGTTCCTTCACCTTATCAATTAATTGTGTTAGTGATTGTGGGATTGTAGTCTCAGTAATCATTTCCTTCACTCCTTCACTTGCCAACCAAGGCTAATAATTTCAAACGGTTTTACTTTTTCTTGAATTTGCGTATTTTCATACTGCTCTTTCACACTTTCAATGATCGTACTCTTATAACTAGTTGTACCTTGCATTGGTTGAGCAATGACCATTGTTTCTTTTTCAGATGTGTTAAACCATCGAGCAATTACGTCATCTCTTTCCTCCGCTAACTTGATAGATGAGATTGCTAAAGATTTACCTTCCCAAGTGAAAAATGTCTTTTCGGTTGGAAGTATCCCCTCATGCACATCTGTTTGCACAACAATCACAGGCACTTGGAAGTCATAGGCCTCTTTGAATGCCTCTGATTCAACCACTGTCCCTTTATGAGGGATAACCATCCACTCCGCTTGGTACGTTCCGATACATTGAGCCTCTGGTGTCGGAAATAGACCCCAATCGCCTAATTCAGAAGTTGAACGCAGAATCGTAACGGCTATAGTTTGTTGTTCCTCAAGGATTTCATACTCATGTAATCCTTTGTTCGCAATTGTCATCCCATGCTCTCCGTCTGTTACACTTACAAAAGCCTGTTGATGATGATCAAAGCTAGGGTTCTCCCACTCTCTTTCAGGTGTATTAGGACGCTTTACTACTTCAAAAATACTATCTGCATAATGTTCATTCGTAGCTAAATCAGTAGGGAAAAGCACACGTAAACGATGATCCTTTGCTTGGTTTTCAATTGTAACCTTAACAGAAGGTCCCTTTGCTTTTCGATCTAACTGAATATGTGTAATTAAACGAATGGTTACATTTTCAGAAGATCGACCTGATTGTCTGTCCTTATGCCAAACTAATCGTTCTTTTTCTTGTTGAAATTGTTCATCGGCTTCTTTTGGAATCTCCCACTCATGAACAAGTTCTATAACAGAGCGTAATGAATGGTCTTCAACTACTCTTATCTGTGCTTTCAAATCTTTCGTAGTAAGAGGAACTTCACCATTCGGTTTCCTAAACATATATTCGTTACCGATGTCCCCGCTATTTTCATAGATTCCTAGATTTCCGAATACTTTCCCAGTCTCTTTATCAGTCAATGTATACGAACCATTTTCATGAATCAATAAATGGACATATTCATTCTCCATTTCATGAGCACTTCGATTAATCGATGGCTGTTCATTCAAGTTCGTTTCTGTGGCAAGTTTAATATAATATGTTTTATACCCATAGCCCGGAAGAGATTCAGCTAGGAATGTTAATTTGATCGTTCTTGCATAATATGGACGTCGGAAACCATTCTCAGGTAGGTCATATCCAAACCGAATACCAAGATCCTCTGTTTTACAGACATGTTCCGTGCCATTCTTATCAACCAAATGAATACTAGGTAAATCCTTCGAACGAAGAAAATTTGGAATCTCTGAAAAAGGCATCTCTGAAAAATAGACTTTTTCTAGTTCAACTTCCTTTTCGATAACCGCATCTCGTGTATTTCCTGATGTGTTAAAAACGACAACTGGAATCATATCCTCATCAACACCACTTTGTTTCGTTGAAATATGAGATACAACTTCATTGGCTTTTTCCTCGATAATAGTTTCTGCAGTCTGCTGAACCTTCTCAAAACGAGTTACCATTTCTCGATGTACTTCATCTACACTACAACCGCAAATACTGTCATGTGGATGATTTTCCATCAAAGTTTTCCATGCATAACGCAAATAATCACGTGGATATTCATGACCAAGTAAATATGAAAACACAGATAGTGGCTCAGCCACTTTTTCTAATAGTGTTTGACTCTCTTGATTCATCTGCTTTAAATAAATTCGAGCAGAGGCTGTATTTACAAGCGTTGACCATCCATCTGTCAGTTGATTTCGCAATTCACCTGAAATCGTCTGGAGTTGTTCTGGTAATGAGCGCTGAAGTGCTTCTAAATATTCATCAAAACTAGAATGTATAAATGTAGTATCTGGGAAAAGTTCTTCAGCCACTTTGATTGCTTCACCTATATCCACTTGAACTGGTTGATGATCACACCCATTCATGAAAAGAAGATGTGGCGTTGAAGAATATTTCTTAGCATCAGCTAGCTTTGTTTCCCAATACGTTTTAGCACTCTCTTTATCTACAGGTACTTCATTGCCGTTTGAATACCAATTCGCAAACAATACTCCAAGCACAGCCGAACCATCTGGCGACTCCCACTTAAGTTCTGAATATGGCGATTCAAATGTTTTCGTATCGCTCACCATATTATTAAAGCCTGTTGGTTTTACACCTCTCCCAAACGCAGCCGTTTTAATATCAGCTTGCAGAAGCAATTGAGGTGCTTGTCCGTAAATACCAAATGTATCCGGGAAGTACCCTAACTTTGACACAGCACCGTATTCCTTCGCATCTTGTAAACCGTACAACATATTTCTGACATTCGCTTCTGAGCTTGTTAAGAATGCGTCTTGTAACACATACCAAGGACCAATATGAAGCTTTTTTTCTTGTATTAACTTCTTAACTATTTCTTTTTTATCAGGACGAATTTGGAAATAATCTTCTAAAATAATCGTTTGTCCATCCAAGTGAAAACTCTGAAAATCTTCTCCCTTTTCAAACAAATCGATTAGTGTATCCATTAACTTTACTAAGTAGTAACGATGCTTTTCAAAAGACATATACCATTCCCGATCCCAGTGGGAGTGAGAAATAATATGCGCAGTAGTCTTAGATTCCATTTTGTTTCCCTCCTATATCTCAATCCTTCGACAGGATCGTAGCCGCAGCTCCTTTTACTCCTGCTAATGCACCATGACTGGCTTTTTCTATCTTTAGTAATTGACTATGTTGGTCTAAAAGGTAATTTGGTAGTTTTTCACTAACCATTTTATAAAATACTGGCTGTCCGATGATAACTCCACCACCTAATATGAGTAGCTCAGGATTCAGCGCTTGTATTGCTTGGCTGAGCCCCAATGCTAAATGAGTGGAAGCTTCCTCAATAACCAATTGGGCAATATGGTCATTTTCATGGAATTGAGCAAAAAGATCTTTGCTGTTCCAATTAGGATCTACTGGCTTTCCTTCTGCTGCCATTCTATCTTTCCAAATACGGTTCAGAGCAGTCCCAGATGCAAGTGTCTCCAAACACCCTTTTTTGCCGCAGCCACAAACGAGACCCTCAGGCTGGATTACGCTATGCCCAATTTCACCAGCACCAGATAGGGCACCTTCATATAACGACTCATTTATTATGATTCCCCCACCAATGCCAGTGCTAACTGTTACATAGAGGACATGTTTATATGTATCTCTATAAGTAAAAAAGTACTCTCCAAACGCGGCTGCATCGGCATCATTCAAAATTCTTACCGGCACTCCGAAAACGCTATCAATTTTATGTACTATTGGATAACCATGCCACGATTTTAGATTGGGTGGATTTAGTACGATTCCTTGTCTCGAGTCTAGCGGACCCGGGGCACCTATACCTATTCCTCTAATGGCTGGGAATTGTTGCATGAATTCTCTCACACACGAAGTAATCAAGTCTGTAGCGTAATCTGGACCATATTCAACCTTGGTCGGAAATTCATGTGTTGTTAGGACGTTTCCATCCTCTTGTACGACACCAATCGCTATTTTCGTTCCTCCAATATCAATGCCAATAGCAGTTTTCATGTACAATCTCCTTCTTCTAATTTTTCTTCCCATTAACGATATGTTTCAGCAAGTTAATAGTCAACAATCCTGGAGATAGTGATAAGCTTTTTCCATATAATCTAAAATTTATCCATACTTTCTAGGTTGGTGGATTTTTTAGATTATGACTTGTTCAATGTGGAAAGTAAAAATGAGCCGAGCAGATCCATGCAATGAAATTTCGCATAATCGAACGTATGCTATAAATACGGTGAGTAACGGAGAATCGAGTCAACTTAGGATGTGAAAGACATCTTCACTGGCTTTTTTGACACTTATTATAGAATTAATTTCTAACTTTTGTGAGAGGTACAATACTCGCTAATGTTGATGAGCATAGGTTATGTATGTGGAGAATTTCGAAAACGATATCCTGTTTTTAGGAAAGTCATCAGCCTAGTTGTCAAATAGAAAAGATATGTTACTGATAGAGGTACTATTCTACATGTTTCTGTAGATAGCTAAAGTTACTGCCTTCGGGTTTTTAGAACGTATCTTCAAAGTTCGCGATTTAACGTTTTTTCGACAAATACTTTGGACGTCATTTTATAAGTATTTTCTAATAAAGATCGTTAAAACCAAGAAACGATTCATGGAATTACCCTTGCTTTTTGGCTAATGGTTCGTATATCCCACAGCTTATAGCCAACACTCACATCGAGTTGATAACTATATCCTGCGCACAAAAAAAGTCGGTTCAAGTATTTCTTGAACCGACTTTAATCATTAATAAATAGTTGTATTTTCCGGAGTCGTTGTTTCGATAATTTCCTTCACCCGTGCAAGGAACCTTCCGCTAACGAGGCCATCGAGAATGCGATGATCTAATGATAAACAAAGGTTAACCATATCGCGAACGGCAATCATTCCATCAATAATAACAGGTCGTTTTACGATTGATTCGACTTGAAGGATGGCTGCTTGTGGATGGTTGATAATCCCCATTGACTGTATTGAGCCGAATGAACCAGTATTATTGACCGTGAACGTACCACCTTGCATCTCATCGGATGTAATCTTGCCAGATCTAACTTTTTGAGCAAGCTCTGTGATTTCCCGGGCAATCCCCTTGATTGTTTTTTCATCAGCATGTTTAATAACGGGTACGAATAAAGCCGTATCTGTCGCAACAGCTATGGAGATATTAATATCTTTTTTCTGGACAATCTTATCTCCTGCCCACATCGAGTTGATTTCAGGGAATTCCTTCAAGCTTTGCGCTATCGCTTTTACGAAGAATGCGAAATAGGTTAAATTATAGCCTTCTTTTTGCTTAAACTCCTGCTTTATTGATTCACGATAGCGAACTAGATTTGTTGCATCCACTTCTACCATCATCCAAGCATGTGGTATCTCGTGTTTACTTTTTTGCATATTTGCTGCAATTGCTTTACGAACACCATTGACAGGAATTTCAATGTCTCCCACTGCAGTATGAATAGCAGGAGCTTGTGTAGTTTGAAGCGAACCTTGCTTTAGTTCAGGTACAGAGACTGATGGTTGATTTGAAGCCGATTTTCTTTCAGCCGCTTTAGGTATATTGCCTGATTCAATCAGCTTTAACAGGTCCTTCCTCGTAATCCGACCTTCTTTTCCAGTTCCTTTGACCTGATGCAAATCAATGCCATTTTCCTGTGATATTTTTAATACTGCTGGAGAATATCGGGCTTTTGAAATACTTACATCACCAGCTACTACTTGTGTTGTTTCCTCATTTTTATCTTCACTATGGATGGTTTCGTTTGCTTGTGTTTCGCTACCTTCAACTTCAATTGAACAAATCACTTCGCCAACCGCTAATGTTTCATCCTCTGCAGCCTTTAATTCTTTGATCACACCTGTAAAAGAAGATGGGATTTCCGCGTTCACTTTATCAGTCATCACTTCGGCAATTGCCTCATATTTGTTTACAGAATCACCCGGTTTAACTAGCCATTTACTGATTGTGCCTTCTGTCACACTTTCACCAAGCTGAGGCATTTTCATTTGTTCGATTGTCATAATTCTTACCCTCCTTACTGATGTCCCTTAATATTCAGCAAGCTCTCTCATCGCTTTTTCTACTTTATCCGGATTGACCATAAAATATTTTTCCATCGTTGGAGCATATGGCATTGCTGGAACATCTGGACCTGCGAGTCGCATAATTGGTGCATCAAGGTCAAATAAACAGTTTTCTGCAATAATCGCACTCACTTCACTCATGATGCTTCCTTCTTTCGTGTCCTCTGTAATCAGCAATACCTTCCCTGTTTTCGCTGCTGCTTCTATAATTGCTTCTTGATCTAATGGATAAACCGTTCGTAAGTCTAGTACATGTACAGAGATTCCATCACTTGCTAATTTTTCAGCAGCTTGAAGGGCAAAATGAACGCAAAGTCCGTATGTAATCACTGTAATATCTTCACCTTGCCGTTTCACATCTGCTTTTCCAATTGGCAATACATAATCATCATCAGGGACTTCACCTTTGATCAGACGGTACGCACGTTTATGTTCAAAGAAAAGCACTGGGTCATTATCCCTGATTGCTGCTTTTAATAATCCTTTTACATCATAAGGCGTTGATGGCATAACAATTTTCAATCCAGGCTGATTGGCAAAAATGGCCTCAACCGATTGCGAATGATAAAGTGCCCCGTGAACACCACCGCCATAAGGGGCACGGATTACGATTGGACAGTCCCAATCATTATTAGAACGATAGCGAATTTTTGCCGCCTCGGAAATGATTTGATTGACTGCAGGCAAAATGAAATCAGCAAACTGCATTTCGGCAATCGGTCGCATTCCGTACATAGCTGCACCAATTCCGACACCTGCTATAGCCGATTCAGCAAGTGGAGTATCAATCACTCGTCCTTCACCAAATTGATCATATAAACCATGTGTTGCTTTAAACACGCCGCCTTTTTTCCCAACATCTTCTCCCAAGACGAATACGCGTGAATCTCGCTCCATCTCTTCACGTATTGCTGTTGTAACAGCATCAATATATGAAATTACCGGCATCCCATTTCCCCCTTACTTTTCGTATACGTAGTCTAGTGTACTTTCTGCTTTTGCATATGGTGCATTTTCGGCATAATCCGTTGCTTCGTTGATCGTTTTCATAATGTCATCATCCATTTGCTTTTCAAGTTCGTCATTTAATAGGCCGATTTCCTTTAAATAAGCACCAAATGTGATGATTGCATCTTTCGTTTTTGCTTGGGCCACTTCATCTGAAGTACGGTAACTGCTATCATCATCGTCACTTGAATGCGGAGTTAACCGATACGAAACCGTTTCAACAAGGGTCGGTCCTTCCCCTCTATGGCAGCGGTCTGCTGCTTCTTTAACAGCACGATATACCGCTAATGGGTCATTTCCGTCGACGGTAACCCCTGGCATCCCATAGCCAATCGCACGGTCTGAGATATTTTCGCATGCGAACTGCTTTTCAATCGGCACGGAAATGGCATACTTATTGTTTTCACACATGAAAATAACTGGAAGTTTATGTACACCTGCAAAGTTCGCTCCTTCATGGAAATCACCTTGATTGGAAGAGCCTTCGCCAAAAGTTGTAAACGTAACGAAATCTTTACCTTCCATCTTGCTAGCTAAAGCAATTCCAACGGCATGTGGAACCTGGGTTGTAACAGGTGATGAACCCGTTACAATTCGATTTTTCTTCTGTCCAAAATGCCCTGGCATTTGTCGTCCGGCCGAGTTTGGATCTTCTGCCTTAGCAAAGGCTGATAACATCAACTCTCTTGCTGTCATTCCGAATGTTAAGACCACACCTACATCTCGATAATAGGGTAAGATATAGTCTTTTTCACGATCGAGAGCAAAGGCTGCACCCACTTGGGCCGCTTCTTGTCCTTGACATGACACAACAAATGGAATTTTACCAGAACGATTTAAAAGCCACATCCGCTCATCAATACGCCGTGATAACAACATTACCTTATACATTTCAAGTACCTTCTCATCACTTATCCCTAACTCTTTATGACGATTTTTAACCATTTTTTTACCTCCTCTTTAGAAAAGCTAAAAGCGCCGTGAATAACCTAAATATTAGCATATGACAAACAGGCCGAATAGGTGGTGATCACCCTTCTCATCCAATTGTTTGGCTTGTAACCTCGTAGGTTTTGGCTACTATAGCTAGACATTAAAACTCATATTTAAAAATTTATTTTATTTCACCAAACTACTTATAAGTGAAGTGCTAAGCCATCTACTGCTAACGCTGCTTCGCCAATTGCCTCTGACAGCGTCGGATGTGGATGAATCGTTTTCGCGACTTCCCAAGGTGTCGCATCAAGTACTCGGGCTAATCCAGCTTCAGTGATCATATCTGTTACATGTGGCCCAATCATATGCACACCAAGAATATCATTCGTTGCTTTGTCTGCAATGATTTTGACAAATCCATCCGATTGTCCGTATACAAGCGCCTTGCCAATTGCTTTAAAAGGAAATTTCCCAACTTTTACTTCGTATCCGTTTTCCTTTGCAAAAGCTTCCGTATAGCCGACACTAGCAGCCTCTGGACTTGAATAGATACACTTGGATACAAGGGAATAGTCAATCGGCGCTGGATCATCTCCCTTGATATGTTCTACCGCTGTTATTCCCTCATGACTAGCTACATGGGCAAGTTGTAAGCCGCCGATACAATCACCAATCGCATAAATATGTGATTCCTTTGTTTGATAATATGAGTTCGTTTTAATGAAGCCTTTTTCCACGATAATTTCTGTATTCTCTATTCCAATCCCAGAAACATTTGCTGTTCTACCTACGGACACTAGGATTTTTTCAGCTGAAAATTCCTTCGTTTCACCATTGATTTCTGCAGAAATGGATGCTGTCTCTGATTTATTTAACGTTTCTGGTAACACTTTTGCTCCTGTAATGATCTTTACACCTTTCTTCTTTAACAGGCGCTGCATTTCTTTAGAAACATCATCATCTTCAGTTGGGATAATTCGATTAGCATATTCAATCACTGTAACATCGGCACCGAAATCGCAAAGCATTGAAGCCCATTCGATTCCAATCACTCCACCGCCTACAATAATAATAGATTGCGGGATTTGTTCGAGTTGAAGTGCTTCATCAGAAGTAAGGACAAATTGCCCGTCGATCTCAAGACCTGGGAGTGTTCTAGGTCTTGAACCGGTCGCGATTATCACGTTTTTGGGAAGTAGCATCTCGTTCTCCGAGCCATCATTCATTTCTACAGAAATCGTTCCTGGTATCGGCGAAAAAATAGAGGGACCTAGAATACGGCCGATTCCTTCATATATATCAATTTTCCCTTGTTTCATTAAATGTTGCACGCCACTGTATAACTGATCGACAATTTTTGTTTTTCGTTCTTGAACTTTCAAGAAATCTAGTTTCACTTCACCAGTCATTATTCCGTATTCTTCACTCTTTTTCGCGACTGTAAATACTTCAGCACTTCGTAATAATGCCTTAGAAGGTATACATCCCTTGTGAAGGCAGGTACCGCCAAGCTTGCCTTTTTCAACAACAGCTGTTTTTAAGCCTAGCTGTGTTGCACGAATTGCTGCGACGTAACCTCCTGTACCGCCTCCTAGGATGACGAGATCATACTCTTTGGCCATAATAGCCCTCCTTCATTTCATCTGTGCACATTAACAGCGTTTAGCTGTTTTCCTAAATACTCCTTCGCTGTCTCTCTGCCATCAAGTACTCTTAATGCACCTTCTGCTAACGCTTGTAATTCATTTTCTCCCGGATGAACAGTCACATCTGCAATCCAGCTGATTTTTTTGGAAATGCCGTTAACAAAACGTCTACTATAGGCAAGACCCCCAGTTAAAACAATACAATCCACTTTTCCGGAAAGCACGGTCGCAGCTGAACCAATTTCCTTTGCTATCTGATAAGCCATGGCTTCATAGACTAGCTCTGCATGCTTATCGCCTTGTTCTATCTTTTTTTCTACGATCATGGCATTATTGGTGCCAAGATACCCGACAAGTCCGCTTTGTCCTACTAATTTCCCCATTACTTCTTCACGGAAATAATCGCCTGAGAAACAAAGTCGCACAAGATCGCCTATTGGTACGGTCCCAGCACGCGCTGGGCTAAAAGGGCCATCACCATCAAGCCCGTTGTTAACATCTATCACTTTGCCATCTTTATGAACACCTATTGTGATTCCACCGCCCATATGGACAACAATGGCATTTAGTTCTTCATAGCTTTTTCCTAATTCAGTAGCAGCTTTTCTTGCTGCCGCTTTCTGATTTAGTGCGTGGAATATACTTTTACGTTCAATCAAAGGTGATCCTGATATTCTCGCAATCGGTTCGAGCTCATCCACTACGACTGGATCGACAATAAAGCTAGGGATATTTAAACCACTGGCTATTGCATAGGCAAGGATACCACCTAAATTAGAGACGTGCTGACCATTATAGCCGTTTCTTAAATCTTCAAGCATCTCTTTATTAACCGTATAGGTGCCACCTTCGATTGGCCGTAATAATCCACCTCTTCCACACACTGCATCTATTTTTGAAAGATTAATTTCTTCTTTGTCTAAGGCAGCAAGTATCATCTGTTTTCTAAAATGATCTTGCTCATTAATTGATTGAAATTCAGCGATTATTTCTTTATCATGCGCAATCGTTCGTTCCATTACAGGCAGATTATTTTCATATACGCCAAATTTCGTCGATGTAACAGCAGGATTAATAACAAGAATTCGATATCTAGATACTTGCAAAATCATGAACCTCCTAAGAAAAGCGCAAATACCTTATTAACCTAAAGGCTAGCATGCGGCAAACAAACTGTATGGAGAGTGCTTTTTTTCTCCCCATCAGATTGCTTAGCTCATGGATAGAGTGGTAGGCTGCTTTCACTAGTCACAAAAACTGATTGAAAAAAGTTGTACGTTCTTACATGTTAAAAAAATCATCTCCGGTCTTTGGTTACAAGCAAACACATTATATTAATTTAAGAGCTGTGGAGAGATGAAGTAGTCATATATCACCTATTTTTTCTTGATCCAAATTGAGATGCATGAACTTCAAGAAACATATCGCAGTTTATTTTCTACGATTTAATATATGCTTCTCATTTTGAAGAAATTGACTTCTAGAATTACTCATTCTCTTAATTCGTTCTTCAGCCATGCGGTCTGCAGCAAGGTAAGTCGGAATATTATCACGTTTTGCGATTTCAATGACCTTCTCGATGGTGTTATAGACGCCTTCTACCTTTTTCATGGCACGCTCGCGATTGTAGCCGTATAATTCGTCAGCAACGTTAATGACTCCACCTGCATTGATCACGTAATCTGGTGCATAAACGATTCCCATTTCGTGAATTTGATCACCATGACGTGGATCTTTCAATTGGTTATTTGCAGATCCAGCAATTACTTTTGCTTTCATTTGTGAAATCGTTTGATCATTGATAACAGCACCAAGCGCACATGGTGCATAAATATCACATTCTACCCCATAAATCTCATCCGGATTGACAGCACGAGCACCAAATTTCTCAACTGCACGCTGTACTGCATCTTTATTAATATCCGTTACGATCAGTTTCGCGCCTTCTTCATGTAAATATTGCAGTAAAGTATAGGCTACATTTCCAACACCCTGTACAGCAACTGTTTTTCCTTCCAATGAATCTGTGCCAAAGGCTTCTTTCGCCGCTGCTTTCATTCCTTGATAAACACCGAAAGCTGTTACTGGCGAAGGATTTCCTGAGGATCCGAACGCTGGTGAAATACCCGTTACAAAATCGGTTTCTTCATGAATCAAGTCCATGTCAGCCACTGTCGTTCCTACATCTTCAGCTGTAATGTAACGACCATTTAATCCTTGAATATAACGACCAAACGCTCTGAACATTTCATCGTTTTTATCTTTCTTTGGATCGCCGATAATAACGGTCTTACCACCGCCGAGGTTTAATCCTGCCGCAGCATTTTTGTAAGTCATTCCTTTAGCAAGTCTCAGTGCATCCTCAATGGCCGCTTCCTCTGACTCATACGTCCACATTCTTGTACCGCCAAGAGCAGGTCCAAGCGTTGTATCGTGAATCGCAATGATTGCTTTCAACCCCGATTGTTTATCCTGACAGAATAAAAGTTGTTCGTAGTCATATTTCTCTAGGTAAGTAAAAATCTCCATGAATATTCCTCCTAAATAAAGTGAAACTTCAATCATTGGGCGTATTACAGCCTGTTAAACCGGGATAACGGAAGCAAGTTTAACATTTCCCACTTCACCGAATCCCGGCCCCAACCACCTTCTTGATTTTCAACACATTAAGTAGATATGCAAGATGCATGCCAATTTTATATGGCCGCTACAATCTGATTTGGATAACGATCTTTTAAAAATAATATGCAAATATTTGCACATCATGAAATTTATTGCGTGTCAACATTTTCAAGTCCATGCTTTTCCATTTTATAATAGAGGTTACGAACCGAAACGCCTAACATTTTTGCCGTATTTGTTTTATTTCCTGAGTTTTTCATTAGAGCTTGTTTAATGATCTGATATTCATAACGATCCATCTGTTCACTAAGGGGCTCATTCTCTGACTGTAAGTGATTTTTTTTTAATGGTGAGTCTTTACAGCCTTGATTATAGGATTCGATAAAATCAGGAATATGATGCTCTTCGATAATTGTTTCATTTAATTTCATAAAGATAATCGTCCGTCCAAGAATGTTTTCTAGCTCTCTTACATTCCCAGGCCAATCGTATTGTTTTAATCGTTCAATCGCGAGATCACTAATCCCTTCAATCATTCGACCATACTCTTGATTGATTTTTTGAATTAAATGGAGAGCTAGCTCTTTCATATCTTCCTTCCGGTTCCTTAAAGGCGAAATACGAATCGGCATCTGGTTCATTCTAAAGTACAAATCCTCGCGAAAGCTACCATCAGAAATTGCTTTTTCCAAATTAATATTTGTCGCTGCAATCACACGGATATTTATTGGGATCGGAGTTGTTCCTCCCACCCTAACAATTTCATTCTCCTGCAGCACTCGTAATAATTTTGCTTGCATATTTCCTTTCAATTCACCAATTTCATCGAGAAAAATACTGCCATTATTCGCTTCTTCAAAATAACCTTTTTTCCCACCGCGTTTAGCTCCAGTAAACGCCCCTTCATCATAGCCAAATAACTCACTTTCAAGAAGCGTTTCTGAAATCGTTGCACAATTTACTCGAACGAATTTGTTATACTTTCTGTCGCTTGCATTATGTATCGCATGCGCAAACAATTCTTTTCCTGTTCCGGATTCACCACGAAGGAGTACTGTCGCCGGCGTTTTCGCACAAAGCTTTGCCTGTTCAATTGGTAAACTCATTCCCTCTGATTTTCCAATAATATCAGCAAAGGTATATTTTGCTTCCAAGGTTCTGATTATTTGCCTAGCTCGAGTTAATTCAGCCGTTAACTGCTGAATTTCTGTGACATCATGAACGACGCCGACACTTCCTTTCAGACGTCCATCGACAATCACTGGCGCAACATTGACAATCACATCTTTCCGATTAGGGCCCAATCTCATATTAATGCCTCTGACAGGTCTTCTCGTTTGTAAGACTCGCATATGCATGCTGTCTCCTTCATAAATATCCGCAGTTGCAGGTTTACCAATAATTTCTTTTCGGCTTAAGCCAGTAATTCTCGTATATGCGGGATTGATGATCAGCCCCCGCCCTTCCTCATCCACGACGGATATGGCATCATTACTTGACTGGATAATCGCCTCAAGCAATGTCTGCACTTCCTTAAGGTCCGTTATTTGCTCCGCTAAATCAACAGCTTCGGTAATATCCTTGAAAACTGCAAACGCCCCAATTATTTCATTTTGTTCATCAAGCAACGGCATTCGTGTCGTAATGATTTTCAGGCCATTTTCAAGCACTTGTTCTTTATTTACTTCGGTTCGATTCGTCTGAAGAATTTTTGGGAGCCTGCTATTATGGATTACCTCATGGATATGCATACCCATTACGTCTTCCCGTACCTTTTCTGTCATTCGTTCTGCACTACGGTTAAACAACATGATATAACCACGCTTATCAATAACGATCATCCCATCATTTGTCGTATTGAAAATGAGGTCATGCTTATACAATTGTTTTTCAAGCGTTTCGATTAGTATTTTTTTTTCTTGAAAAAGCTCAGATATGAGATATGCGACATTACCAGGAATCAACAAAAAGTCCCCCTGCCCTGCTTTCCTGATCTCTTGAAATACCTGTTCATATCCTGTTGCTTCGATAATCACATCAATCGATTCCATATTTACAGATGCCCAATCAGTAGCGGTTGGAATAGACAGTTTTTTTGCATACACCATCCCTTCTGCATTTTCATTGATATCAACAACAAAAGATACTAAAAACAGCGGACTTTCATGTAGCATTCGCAAAATTGCTGTTCCACACGGTCCTGCCCCAACGACCATTACTTGTTGCATGAATACCACCTCGGCTATATCTGCAATTTTCTTCACAATACACCCATTAATAAACGCAAGTTTTTTCAACAATACCCTTATTTTAATGAATTAGTTGTCACTTGACAAATCTAATGCTTCCCTTATCATATAAAATAAGACATCTTATCATGATAAGGCACAATACTTAGTTCCAAATTTCTCAATTTGAGGGGTTTTTATTTATGAAACGAGCTATCGCTTTTCTTATCCTTTTCATACCCGGTGCACTTGCCGCCTACGGAATTAAAATAATGAGAGACATGGTGTTTGGGATCTCTCAATTTCCCTTCCCAGCCCTTTGGGTTCAATTTTTAGTTGGTTTGCTTCTAACCATTGGCGGGATTGGGTTTATCGCAGGATTTGTGCTCCATCGCGACCGAAAGAAAGAAAAGGTACAAACAAGATTTAAAGTATAAAAAAGAGGCTGTCCTAAAAAAAGGGGCTGATCCAACTATAAGCTTACAGTTTATCGTGATATTCACACTTCATTTAAACTGTATACACTAGTTGCTGGTCTGATCCTTTACTTTTTAAGACATCCTCTTTTTTTGTATGAAGGACATAGGGGCGAGGCTTCGCGATTTATTAATCTAGCCAATCTACCTAGCAGGTATACTTATTTTATCGAGAAAGCATCCATAATCCAGCTTCACACCGCCACCGTTGTGATTAGGCGAGCGCATCATGTTACAGGGTGAATTCTTCAGAGTAAATGGTCGCATTTTAACGCCATATTTGTTTTGTTCTTTTTCAATTATTGTGCTTCTATCGTATTTCGTAATTTTACTGCTCGCTCTGGAAAATCAGTTATAAATGCGCTGATGCCCATTTCTAAAAGATGTCTCATTTTATCTTCTTTATTAATCGTATAAGGACGGACTGCTACACCTTCTTTCATTGACGCTGCAATGATTGCATCAGGTGCCGTGTGAATAGAAGGATGAATCGCTTTCGCCCCAATTGATGTAGCATATATCCATGGCATATATAAGCCATCCCGATAAAGTGGCGCTGTTTCAATCTCTGGGGCAAGTCGGTATGCGTGCACAAGACTATAATGATTAAAAGAAGACAAAATGACCCGATTTTCCATGGAGTACGTCCGCACTAAAGCGATAACTTTCTCTTCAAGACCTAAGTATGGATAAACGCCATTTTTCAATTCAATATTTAAAATCATATTCGTCTCTTGAATCCAAGCAAGCACTTCCTCTAGGTTAGGGATCGTAGCGTCCGCGAACTGCTTCCGAAACTTATATCCCGCCCCTAATAATTGCAGATCTTTCCACATATAATCTTTCACATTTCCTTTACCTGTCGTTGTGCGGTCCAATAATTCATCGTGAATCACAACCACTTCACCATCTTTGGAAAGTTGTACATCTAACTCAATTCCATCAGCTCCTACTCTGTAAGCCTCGTAAAAGGAAAACATTGTATTCTCTGGGTGCGTTCCGGCGGCTCCCCTATGAGCAAATATTTGAGTCATGCCTAATTCCTCCCAAGTTAAATTCATTTAAAATGCAAGTATTTGTTCCACTTAAGCAAGCCTCTTTTACCTTCTTGTTCAACTGGTTTTATATGTTTCTAACCATCTTTTCTCAACCAGCCAAATTTTCACATTACAGAATATCTATAGTAAAAAACATCATTTACATTGTAAAGGCGACAAGCACATCTTTGCCGTTCACAGTTTTTATTCCCTTAATTAATTCAGACTACATACCTGTTACCACTACAGCTTTATAAAGTGAAACTTCAATCAGCGAGGCTTTTCTTCATTCCCCACCTTACGCTTCTTTGCTTCCTTTAAGCCTTGAGGTGGGGTCATACTGCCCGTTAAAACGGGATAAAAATATTGATATGCGCTTTTAGCCAGAATCTCGGCAACAAAACGGGGGTATTCACAAAAGGAGACAATCTTCCGTATATCAGCTACGGATGAGGCAAATATGTTATCAGAGACCATTCTTTAATTTTTTCCAACCCATTCCGCAATCGCTTTCTTTTATAAAAGTCATTTTTCGTTGCTTAATCCTTTCACAACCAATTGAATATATGATCTATTCGATTGTATGAAGTTTTTAGAACGAATCATAACGGTTTACCTAGTACCCATAAAAAAAAGCAGCTTCGCCCATATCGGATAAACCCGATAACTCGAAAGTGCCTATAATTATCAGGATTACTTCTTAAGGGCAAGAATATCTAAATTCTAACCCTCTCAAGAAGCCTTGTGTTCTAACCGCAATTTATCCGCTACCATGGCGATGAATTCCGAATTTGTTGGTTTTGCTTTGGACATGGAAACTGTATAGCCAAATAAGGAAGAAATGGATTCAATATTGCCTCGACTCCAAGCAACTTCAATGGCGTGACGAATTGCGCGTTCCACCCTACTTGCCGTTGTATTGTATTTCTTAGCAATATCGGGATATAGAACTTTTGTGATAGACCCTAGTAACTCAATATCATTATAGACCATTGAAATCGCTTCCCTTAAATACATATAACCTTTAATATGAGCAGGAACACCAATTTCGTGGATAATACTGGTGATGTTAGCATCAAGATTTCTTGGTTTGGATTCAACTGGGCGATATCCTAGTTGTGAAGATTTATTCGTCATTTGATTACTTTTTCCACTTACCTGGCGAATATGCCCTCCTAAGTTTTCCATATCAAATGGTTTGAGGATGAAATAGGCAGCTCCAAGATCAACCGCTTTCTTTGTTACGTCTTCTTGACCAAAAGCAGTTAACATAATGACATTCGGCATAGAACCACGTTTCATTTCCCTTAATTTTTCCAAAACCGCCAGGCCATCTAAATGCGGCATGATAATATCTAATATAAGTATATCAGGTTCGATATTTTCTAGAAGATTTAAACAGTCCTGTCCGTTATAAGATATACCAATTACTTCCATATCCTCCTGAGATGAAATATATTCATCCAATAAGGACACCAGTTCTTTATTATCATCCACAATACATACCTTAATTTTCTTCACTATTGAATTCCTCCTCAACTACAATTGGTCATTTTTTCTATTATTTCTAAAAACATTGTAATTGAAATTTTCGACATAGGAAACTAAATTCCTTTTAATTTTATAAAATTTATAAAAAATCAATATTTTTCTCATAAATTCACTTGTTTTCGACCGTGTTCGCTAAACAATATAGGCTTTGTCGAATATTCTTTATTTCTTATTTTATTCTACCATAATAAAGGAATAAAACGGATTGATATGCACAAAATATTTGACAATCCTTTTTGTGAACAGGAAAAGGAGCCCAGACTGGAGGCTCCTTTGTTCAACTTGCTTTCTCTTTGGGACCAGATTTTTCATATATATCAATGCCGGCCTCGTTTAGCATCCATTCAATATGAACACCATACCCACTCGTTGGATCATTGACGAAAACATGGGTCACAGCACCAACTAATTTTCCATTTTGAATAATAGGGCTACCACTCATTCCTTGAACAATCCCGCCAGTTTTCTCTAGTAACTTTTTATCAGTTACCTTTAAAACAATTCCTTTAATAGCTGGGAATTTTTGCGGTATCGTACTAACAATTTCAACATCAAATTCCTCTACTGTTGAACCTTCTAATACGGTTAATATCTTTGCTGGCCCTTCTTTTACTTCATGGGATAAAGTAATTGGCAGAGGTTGATCTGCAATCCCATTTCCGACTTCTTTTTTCATTTGTCCAAAAATTCCAAATGGACTATTTCTGTTAATATTACCGATTACTTCTTTATTTGACGAGAATCGAGCTAATTTTTCACCCGGATCTCCGTTGCTTCCTTTTTCAATGGATGTTACAGTTGATTGAACTATTTGTCCGTCTTTTACAACAATTGGTTTTTTCGTATCCATATCTGAAATTACATGGCCGAGTGCCCCATATTTTTTTGTTTCAGGATGATAAAATGTCATCGTGCCAATTCCAGCGGCTGAGTCGCGAATATAAAGTCCAAGCTTGTACGTGCCTTCATTTTCATCTTTTAATGGTAAAAGGGTTGTCTTAAAGCTTTCTTTCTCACGTGATATCACAAGTTGAAGGGGTTCACCTTTTTCACCTGCTTGTTGTACATAAGGGGTTACATCAGACATTTTTTTGATTGTCTGGCCATTTATTTGGGTAATAATATCACCTATCATGACATGTGCTGCTTCACCAGGTGATTTCTTGCCTTCACCTGTTTCCACTAGATGGTGTCCAACTACTAATACTCCGAGCGTATTTAATTTCACACCAATTGACTGTCCTCCAGGAATCACCTTGAAATCCTTTAATACATGAACATCCACTTTCTTGACTGGGAATCCAGCAACATTCAGAAGCAGTTCGCTCGTTCCAGGTTTATCTGCGTCAAGTGTCAGCAAACCCGATTCATCTTGAACAGTTATCCCTTCTTCATTTGAATGAGTTGTCGCATGAACAGCCAAATTATTACGGATGCTATATTGTTCACCTTCGAAAAGGACAATTTTTTTAGGAATTGAAAAATACTCGCGAAATGGTTGATACAATCCTAATGTCAATAGCGAAACAAGGAGAATTCCACCGATAATTCTTTTGATCCATTGTTTGTACAATCTTTTTCACTCCCCTCGCTTTTGCTTCAAATCCTAAATGGCTACACCTTTAATGTAGCCCTCACAGCAAGCATTTATAACTCTGGGCAAAAATAAAAGCTATCCGTTTTTGGATAGCTTTTCAATGAAAAATATTGTGAAATTACGAATAAAGTGAAACTTCCATTATCGGTGACTTTTCGCTAATGGTTAGTTGAACCAATCAGGGCTTTACAGGCTGTTTATCACCACCTATTTTTTCTTGATTCTCACACAAAAATTGAGGTAGGGATATTACAGCCTGTTAAACCGGGATAAAGTGAAACTTCCATTATCGGTGACTTTTCGCTAATGGTTAGTCCCGTTCTAGTGGCGCTAAATCGCAAACTACCGCTTCGATAAAGCGACACTACGAATTAAGGTTCAATGAATCACAGACTAAGTACGCCGCGTCCCCATGTCTTCGTCTGTGTGACTCACACCCTGCGGCTCAACTATCCCTTTGAGAAAACCACAAAGGTAAGTTTCACTGTATCTCACCAATCTGGGTTTACTTCAAAAAGCGAGGCAACTGCCCAGCCCCGACAAGCATAAGATGGAATACGGCGTGGTGCAGTTTGCCACAGAGTATTACAGCTTATGACCTCAGACGGGCTAGGAGCCGCAACTAGATTAGGCTGTCTGTCACCACCTATTTTTACACAATAATTGAGGTGGGGATATTACGGCCTGTTAAACCGGGATAAGACTATACCCCAGCAATCTGTTTAATTTTCTCCGTCTGTTGTAAAAGTTCTTCAGCATGTTGTTTGGTTAAATCGGTAATCTCAACACCAGAAATCATTCGACCAATTTCCTTTACCTTGTCGGGATACTTTAATGGATGAACAGATGTATTCGTCCTGCCTGCCTTAATATTTTTTGCTATATAAAGGTGCGTATCTGCCATTGCAGCGACTTGTGGTAAGTGAGAAATACAAAGTACTTGTGAATCAATGGCCACTTTATAGATTTTTTCAGCAATGGATTGGGCTACTCTACCACTGACCCCTGTGTCCACTTCATCAAAAATAATCGATGTAATTCCTTGATGCTTGGAAAAAATACTTTTTAACGCAAGCATAATACGCGATAATTCTCCGCCTGAAGCAATTTTAGACAATGGCTTTAGTGGTTCTCCAGGATTCGTGCTAATATAAAACTCCATCTCATCCAATCCGTTACGTCCAATTGTAGAGGAGTCACTAAACGAAAAAGCTGTGTGATGGAAATGAGCTTCAAATACCGTTTTTTGCATATGAAGTTCTTTTAATTCCTGTTGTATTTTCTTTGTCAGTTGTCTGGCATATTTTTCACGTAGTTCACTTACATTTTTGGCTTCTAATAACAAATCAGCCTTTACTGATTTTATTTGTGACTCAAGCTTAGTGATATGGGTTTCACGATTCAAAAGTGTTTCAATTTCTTCTTCAATTGCGGCACCGTATACAACAATCTCTTCAATCGTGCCCCCATATTTCCGTTTCAGCTGATTAATTTCATTCAAGCGACTTTCAATAAAATCTAGACGTTCTGAGTCATATTCAAGAGCATCAAGCTGTTCACGAATAGAAGAAATTGCATCTTCAAGAACGTAATAACTATTCGAGACTGGTTCTGTAATGGTTTTAACCGTCTCATCAAGATCTGCGGCCTCTTCAAGGTTATTCATCGCAACAGATAGCCAATCAAGCCCTCTTTGCTCCCCCGATAATGCTAAATAGCTGGTTTGCAGGGCCTCATGAATTTTTTCAAAGTTATTGATTTTCTTTCTTTCTTCAGACAGCTCTTCATCCTCATTTAACTTTAAATTCGCTCGCTGAATTTCATCAAATTGAAATTGAATTAAATCCAAACGATGAACCATTTGTTGTTCGTTTTGGCCTAATTTCTGTAGTTGTTTCATCGCATGATCATATTCTTTATAGAGCTTTTGGTATTCCCCTAGTGCCTTGGCAATTCTTTCTCCACCAAATTGATCGAGCAGTTGCAGATGAAGACGTTCATCCATCAGTTCTTGATGTTCATGCTGGCCATGAATATCGATCAGCGTTCTACCAATTT
Source organism: Peribacillus sp. NPDC096379 (assembly GCF_044762875.1). NCBI lineage: Bacteria > Bacillati > Bacillota > Bacilli > Caryophanales > Bacillaceae > Peribacillus > Peribacillus sp. NPDC096379. The sequence goes on along the minus strand of NZ_JBIWFD010000001.1, from coordinate 1,120,761 downwards.
CACGTAGCAGTGCTATCGTCACAAGCTTGCCATTTACCCTGCAGACACTTTTACCATTTGTCGACATATCTCGGCGTAGCACGATCATTCCATCGCTAATCTCGATCCCTAATTCCGAAGCTTTTTGATAAACCGGATGGAGTTCGTCGTCAATTTGAAATAACCCTTCAATTTCCGCTTTTTTTTCCCCATGTCTAATAAACTCTGCAGATCCTCTACCGCCAACTAACAGGTGAATCGCATCGATAATGATCGATTTACCAGCACCCGTTTCTCCTGTTAAAACAGTCAAGCCCTTCTCTAACGAAACTGAAAGGGCTTCAATAATTGCAAAGTTTCTTATTGAAAGTTCTGTTAACAAACTCTCATCACCTCTTTTGTCTTCATTAGAGCATGTCTAAAAATCGATTAGAAATTTCCTCAGTATCTTCTGGAGTACGGCAAATGATTAAGCATGTATCGTCGCCACAAATCGTCCCTAATATTTCTTCCCAATCTAAATGATCAATTAAGGCACCTATTGCCTGAGCATTACCTGGCAAGGTTTTTAATACGAGAAAATGGCTCGCCGAATCAATCTTGACAAATGCATCTATCAGCATTCGTTTTAATTTCTGAAGCGGATTAAAGCGCTGGTCTGCAGGTAGACTGTATTTGTATCTACCATCCATTAGCGGTACTTTCACGAGATGCAGTTCCTTAATATCTCTTGAAATCGTCGCTTGTGTGATAGAAAAGCCAGCATTTTTCAACGCATCCACTAAATCATCTTGCGTTTCTATATCATTATTCGTGATGATATCTCGAATCCTTATATGTCGTTGACCTTTGTTCATCTATTTAAAGCACCTCTAAGTTAGCAGTCCAATTCACTTGGACGGCGAATATTTATTATATAAATAATGTTAGCGGATTTAGTTGAATTTGTACAATTTTTTCTTGTATTCGAAAGCATTTATTTGAATAAGTATCTGTAAAAAAAGCTCCGTCAACAGTTTTACTGCATCAGGAGCTCTCCTACTCATTCATCAGTTTTCGTTTGTTTTAATTCTTGATGAGCATTTTGAACAATTTCTTCAACCGACTGCTTCAAGAAATTCTCACCTTGATCTTTTTCACCTTGCCACTTAAGATGCAAAAGGAATTCGATATTCCCTTCGCCACCTTTAATCGGAGAAAAAGAAGCGTCATTAATATCATATCCCTCACCTTGAGCGAAATGAATAATTTTATCCATAACCTCACGATGAATTTTTACATCACGAACAATTCCTTTTTTACCTACTTGATCCTTGCCTGCCTCAAATTGAGGCTTAACAAGAGCGACAACATCACTATTAGCCACCAATAATGTTTTCAAGACAGGTAAGATCAATGTAAGCGAGATAAATGAAACATCAATGCTCGCAAAATTAGGCATTTCCCCATCAAGGTCAGCAGGTGTGACGTAGCGGAAATTTGTTCTTTCCATTACCTTCACTCTCTCATCTTGCCTTAGCTTCCAGGCGAGCTGATTGTAACCCACATCAAGCGCGTAAGACATTTGCGCTCCATTTTGTAGGGCACAGTCAGTGAATCCTCCTGTTGAAGCTCCAATATCAAGCAGTACTTTTCCTTCAACAGATAAATCAAACTGTTTCAACGCTTTCTCTAGCTTTAGCCCACCTCTGGATACATAAGGCATGACCTTCCCTTTGATAGTAAGTACTAAATCAGTTGAAACCTTTTCACCCGGTTTCTCTAATCTTTCCTCATTTCCATAAACAAGGCCCGCCATAATCATTCGTTTTGCTTTTTCCCGAGTCTCTGCCAGCCCAGATTCAACAAGTAAAATATCAAGTCTTTCTTTTTTCAGTTTCATTCATTCAAGCCCTTTTTTGCTTTTTCGGTGTAATTCGTTTGATGTTCCGCACCGTTTCTTCTACTGTCATGCCGATTTCTGCAAGTAATTGATCCACACTGCCATGTTCAATGAAACGGTCAGGAATGCCCATTCGGTCAATAATTGCTCCATGATATCCATGCTCATGAGCAAATTCAATCACCGCACTACCAAAGCCGCCTTGAAGAACAGCTTCTTCAATCGTTAAAATCGGCATCTTCTGCTCAAGTAATTGATGCATCATGTCATTGTCCAGTGGTTTAATAAATCGTGCGTTCACGACCTTAACGGAATACCCTTGTTTCTCTAACAACTCTGCTGCTTCCATTGCCATTGGAATCGTTGTACCAAATGTTAACACGCAAGCATCTCTACCCTCTTTTAACACATCCCAAGTTCCAATCGGGATTTCTTGTAAAGAATCGTCCATCGGAATACCATACCCATTTCCGCGTGGAAATCTCATTGCAATCGGACCATCATCATATTTCATTGCTGTATTAACCATATGCTGGCCTTCATTTTCATCCTTCGGCATCATCAAGACCATATTCGGAATATGACGCATAAAGGCGATATCAAACACACCTTGATGTGTTTCCCCGTCTGCTCCGACTAAACCTGCTCGATCGATTCCAAAAAAGACGTTCAGGTTTTGCCGGCAAATATCGTGAACCACTTGATCGTAGGCACGCTGTAGGAAAGTAGAATAAATCGCAAGAAACGGTTTCATTTTTTGCGTTGCAAGTCCTGCTGCAAAGGTTGCTGCATGTTGTTCAGCAATGCCTACATCATACATTCGTTCTGGAAATTCACTTGCAAAGCCTTCTAATTTAGAACCGACCGGCATAGCCGGTGTAATCGCAACAATTCGTTCGTCTGTACGAGCGAGTTTCCTTACCGTTTCACTAACAAGTGAACTCCATGCAGGGGCTGTTGTCGCTGTTTTAACAAAATCGCCCGTTTCAATTTTATAAGGTCCTGTTCCATGCCAGTTTCCGATTGTATCAGATTCAGCAGGAGAGTATCCTTTCCCTTTTTTCGTAATTACGTGTAAAAGGACAGGGCCTTTTGTTTTTTTAGCATAACGAAAATTCTCGAATAATTCATCAAAGTTATGACCATCCACAGGTCCCAAGTAAGTAAATCCTAACTCTTCAAAAAATACCCCTGAAACTAACAGATACTTTAGGCTATCTTTAATACGCTCAGCTGTAGCAGCGACTTTCCCACCGACTGCTGGTATTTTCTTAAGTAATAATTCCAGCTCATCCTTCGCCCAATTATATTTTCCAGCCGTACGCAGCCTTCCGAGTACGGAATGCAAGGCGCCAACGTTTGGGGCAATCGACATTTCATTATCGTTTAAGATGACAATCATATCTTTCTTTTCATGACCGATATGGTTAAGTGCTTCAAGTGCCATCCCACCTGTTAAAGCACCGTCACCGATAATAGGCAACACAAAGTTTTTTTCTTTTTTTAAATCGCGCGCTGCAGCCATTCCCATTGCTCCAGAAAGAGATGTTGAGCTATGACCTGTTTCCCAAACATCATGCTCACTTTCGTTCATTTTCGGGAACCCGCAAAGTCCTTTGTATTTTTTTAATGTATCAAACTGACAAGCGCGTCCTGTTAGGATTTTATGAACATAAGACTGGTGGCCAACATCAAACAAAAATTTATCTTGTGGACTGTTGAACTCCTTATGTAACGCAATGGTCAGTTCAACCACTCCAAGATTCGGACCTAGGTGTCCACCGGTAATCGATAATTTCTCTATTAAAAACTTTCTAATATCGGCACTTAATTCTTTTAATTCTTCATTATTCATCGCTTTTAAAAAAGATGGGTCTTTTATAGATAGAAGATCCAAATTGGATCACTCACTTTCTGTTATTTCCAGGTCTTATCAGAGACCTATCGCTGGAAAATTCTAATTTAATTACTAAAGGAGGATGTTCAAAAAGTCCGGTAAAAAAGCTTGCAAATTGCTTCAAAGCTCATGAATGACCTTCTGTTAAAACCGCGCACATCCTGTGCAAGTCCGGTCCTCACACACGCAAGGTTTGAGACAGTCGCTTTTCGAACTTCTCGGCTCTTTTTATCCTCCTTTTTAAACACGCACTATAACAGCTGTCATTATTCAGCAAATTTCTTCAAATTTCTTCAAAAATAGCCGCCGATACCTTCTGATTTCGGCGGCTGTTAATTCCATCATATTATACCGATTTTCAATAAGATACGCCAGTTAAACAACAAAAGTATAACACAAATAGAATTTCCTAACAATTGTTGTCGTCTTAGGATTTACGCTTTGCAATCATATCCGTTATTTCATTAAGAAGAGATGTATCCAATTCCGTTTTTTCCAACTCTTCATGCGCCATTTTGATATGTTCTGCGAGCCTTACCTTTGCCCCTTCTAAAGTCAGCAATGAAGGGTACGTGCTCTTGTTGTTCGCTGAATCACTGCCAACAGGTTTACCAATTTCTCCTTCAGAGCCTTCAATATCTAAAATATCATCTCGGATTTGAAAAGCCAGCCCTAGATGATAGGAAAACCGTTTAAGTGCAAGAAGCTGTTCGGTACTTGCACTAGATAAAATCGCTCCTGAAAGGACAGATGCCATTAACAACTTGCCTGTTTTATGTTCATGAATATATTGGAGCTCTTCTAGTGATAGCTGTTTGTTCTCGCCTTCCATATCAGCTACTTGACCGCCAACCATCCCCTCAGCTCCCGCCGCTTTAGCGATTTCAAGGATTAAATTGAGCTTCATGTCTGATGTCACGCAAGGATGCTCCGTGTTGGCAATAAGTTGAAAGCTATATGTAAGTAATGCATCACCTGCGAGAATCGCCGTCGCTTCACCAAAAACTTTATGATTGGTTGGTTTACCGCGACGTAAATCATCATCGTCCATCGCTGGCAGATCATCATGGATTAAAGAATAGGTATGAATCATTTCAATCGCAGCTGCAGCCGGGACTCCAGCGTTCACATCCTTCGCAAATGCATCTAATACGGCCAAAACAAGTAAAGGACGTATTCTTTTCCCGCCTGCTTTCAAAGAATAAGCCATTGCTGCTTTTAAGTTATCAGGCGCTTTTAACTCTTCAACATATTCAATCACCTTTGTTTCAATGAGTTGTTTGTATGTTTCTGAAAACGTATGAAATGACGTTGCATTCATGTCTATTCCTCCTCTACTGCGAATTCTTCAAGTTCGCCATCTTCCCTAAGTATTTGCGTCAATTGTTCTTCAACAGATTTCAATTTTGTATGACAAAGTCTAGATAGGTCCATTCCTTTTTTATAGATGGAGATTGCTTCTTCAAGAGGTACGTCGCCTTCTTCTAATTTCTCAACAACTTGTTCAAGTTCTTCCATTGCCTGCTCAAAAGTCAACTCTTTTTCTTTACTCATTATCTTTTCGCTCCTCTATTTTTTCTACTTTACAATGCAAGGTTCCGTCGGTTATCTTCACATCGATATGATCTCCGACCACTACTTGTGATCTGCTTTTAACAAGTGTTTCTTCTTCTGTAAAAATCAGACCATAGCCCCGTTCCATAATTTTAAGCGGACTTAAGGCAGATAATGTTGTAGTAACTGAGACAAATCTTTGGGTGTGCCCTTTTAAAACTGTTTGCATAAGCCGATTCAACATTTTTTCGCTATTGGTTAACCGATCCGCTGCAATCGCTAACTGTTGGTTTGGATGCTGTTTTATTAATTGGGCTAATGTATTTTCGAGCATCTCGTTTTTCTTTTGAAAATATTTGGTGCTCTCGCGTTTTAATCGTTCCGACGCCCGGTCCAATTGTTCGACTTTTTGCTCGTACATTTTTTTAGGATAACGAAAAGCATAAGATTTTGCCAGTCGCGACAGCTTTGTTTGTTCAACATTCACTTGTTCATGAATCGTCCTTGTCAGCCTATTCTTTTGGTTCCAGAGCCGTTCGTAAATTTCTTGAAGATGTGGAACGGCCATTTCAGCAGCTCCAGTTGGTGTTGGTGCACGCAAGTCTGCTACAAAATCCGCAATCGTAAAATCCGTTTCGTGTCCAACAGCCGAAATAATCGGAATATCAGAGTCATAAATCGATTCTGCGACAATTTCTTCATTAAACGCCCAGAGCTCTTCAATGGAGCCTCCTCCCCTCCCGACAATAAGAACTTCAACCTCTTTACGTGAATTCGCTTCGGAAATCGCTTTAGCGACTGATTTAGGTGCATTCGTTCCTTGAACAAGCGCCGGGTATATGATGATTTTAGCAATTGGATATCTTCTTTTAATCGTAGTCAAAATATCCCGCAAAGCAGCCCCAGTTGGTGAAGTAATAACACCGACTGCATGAGGGTATTTCGGAAGTGGTTGCTTATGTTGAGAAGAAAATAATCCTGCCGTTTCGAGTTTCTTCTTCAGCTGCTCATAGGCTAAATATAAATCACCTACTCCATCAGGTGACATGCTCTTGACATACAACTGGTATTGCCCGCTTTGTTCGAATACAGAAATATCGCCTCTCACCAAGATTTTCATCCCATTTTCCGGAATAAACTTCATATTCTTATTATGGGCAGAAAACATCACTGCAAGTATTCTTGCTTTCTCATCCTTAATCGTAAAATACATATGTCCGCTTGAATGCTGCTTAAAATTCGATATTTCTCCTTTTATGTATACATTTTGTAAATGAGGATCCGCATCAAATTTACGCTTAATATATTTCGTCACAGCCGAAACACTTAAATATCTTTGCTCTTCCATCATTTTCTCCTTATCTAAAAAAGTGCACGCGCTCTGTTATGTTTTTTTGCCGTTCATGCCCTCTACTTACTATTTTTAGCGCTTACCCTCGGAATTAATTATCCTATACTTTTATTATAAAACAAAAAAGCTATCATTTGCCATTATAGAACAAGTGACAGCTTCTTCATAAAGTGAAACTTCCATTAGCCAAAGTTTTGCGCTAATGGTTAGTCCCGTTCTACTGTCGCTAATATCTCCGCTTACGCTTCGATAAAAGCGACACTACGAACCCGATTAGTTCAACTAAACCTCCGCTTACGCATCGGTAAGTTTCACTATATCTCACCAATCGGGGTTTTACAGGCTGTTTATCACTAGCTAGCTATTTTACTCTCGTGTAAGAATGAGTGTAGGGATATTACAGCCTGTTAAACCGGGATATTAGTGAAATTTCCATCAGTGGGATGGTTTTCACCACTGATGGAAATTGCTATTTATGCATCTTGTAGGGTAATCGATTTCTTAGCTGATTTAACAGTGTTTTCCAAAAGCATAGCAATCGTCATTGGACCAACGCCTTTTGGAACCGGGGTAATATATGAGGCAACTTCTCTTACTTCGTTAAAAGAAACGTCGCCACATAGCTTGCCTTCTTCATTCCGATTCATACCAACATCAATAACAACTGCACCCTCCTTAACATGAGCAGCCGTGATGGTATCTCTCTTACCGACAGCAACGACCAGTATATCAGCTTGCTTTGTATGATAGGCAAGATCTTTCGTTTTTGAATGGCAATACGTAACCGTCGCACTTTTATTCAGAAACAATTGACCTGCCGGCTTGCCGACGATATTGCTTCTTCCTACAACAACGACATGCTTACCTGCAATTTCACAGCCGATATGCTCAAGCATCACCATAACTCCATATGGTGTGCAAGGCAAAAACGCATCCTGACCAGTCATCATTCGTCCGATGTTAATAGGATGGAACCCATCGACATCCTTTTCAGGTGAAATGGCTTCAATGATATCCTTTTCTTGGATATGAGCTGGAAGAGGTAGTTGTACTAAAATTCCATGAACGGTATCATCATGATTCAACTCATCAATTTTAGTAAGTAATTCTTGTTGGGACAATGTCGCTGGACATTCAACTAAAACAGAATGTATGCCAATTTCGGCACAAGCTTTTTGCTTATTCGCTACATACGTTTTCGAAGCTTGATTATCACCAACAAGTATAACTGCAAGACCTGGAATTGTTCCTTTACTACGAAGCTGGTCCACTTCCTCACGAAGCGTATTTCTTACAGATTGAGCAATTTCTTTTCCATCAATAATTTTCCCTGACACATTCATCACCCTCCAAAGTTAGCTTAAGAAATCGACTGTCTTAAGGTGAGAATGATTTTAGCCGCTTGACCCGAAAATAAATAGTCTTCCCTAGCATGTATGCGATGCACTGGTTATTTATTAAGCTGAGTTTTAACTTTTGACAGAACTGCATTTACAAAGCGGCTTGATTGATCATCACCGAAGACTTTTGCGATTTCAATTGCTTCATCCATAGCAACATTGACTGGAACCTGATCACTGTAAATCATTTCGTACACAGCGATGCGAAGCAAGTTCCGATCAATATTTGCCAATCGTTCAATCTTCCAATTGTCGAGATTAGCACAAATTGTTTCATCAATCTCTTCTTTGTTTTCTTGTGTTCCTTTTACTAACATTTCAAGATATTCATCACTCGGACGTCCGTCCAAAACACTATTTAGAGCATCTTGAATTTCTCCCTTACCAATCTCAAGTTGGTATATGGCCTGTAAGGCTTTTTCACGGGCAGTTCTTCTTTTCATAAAATTGACTCCTTTTATATCGACTATTATATATGAAAATCGCAGCACATACGAACATTAATTAACTAAATCACCATAATTATTAAGTTTTATCTTCAAAAAGAAATGAATCTAACCTTTATGGTGGAACTTGTGCTAATTTTTATCATAAAAAATCACATATGTAACACTCTAACAGAAAATAAGATTGAGTTAAAGTGAAACTTCCCTCAGTGGTGGGTTTCCACTGAGGGTTAGTTGAACCAATAGGGCATTTACGGACAGTTTACTCACTTCAAGTTCTTCTCATTTCTTTACACTAAAACTAGTTTGCAGACGCTACTGTCCGTTAATGCGGGGTAAAGTGAAACTTCTATTCTTTGTATGTCTCAACTTTTAAAGATTTAAACTCATTCGTGTAAAAAGAGTTTTTTTCACGAAAAAACCCGGCTAAATGCCGGGCTCTCTTTATCCTTACATTTCTTGCTCAATTTCACTTTCTTGTTTTGATGCAGTTTCAAATTGAATACCGACAACATGAATATTCACTTCGGAAGTTTCGAGGGCTGTCATGTTCAGTAGAGCTTGACGAATATTATCTTGAACTTCCTGTGCGATCTTTGGAATGGATACGCCAAACTTCATGACACAATATAAGTCTACCTTAATGCCATCGTCTGCAAGATCTACCTTGACACCTTTTCCGTGGCTTTTCTTCCCAAGCATTTCGACAACACCCGTGGTGAAGTTCCCGCGCATATGCGCAACACCTTCAACCTCACTAGCGGCAATACCAGCAATGACTTCAATAACATCAGGAGAAATTTCCACTTTACCTAATCCATTGTAGGTATCGTTCACTTCAAGCATTTGTTCCATTTCACTCATTTTCAAAGCACCTCCTGTATTTTTCCATTATGAATCCATTACCTCATATAATTCAAGGAATTTTGTGTTAAACTCTCCAGAAACAAATTGTTCGTGTTGCATAAGCTTGCTGTGGAAAGGAATGGTTGTGTGAATTCCTTCTATCACAAATTCCTCTAACGCACGTCTCATCTTGTCAACGGCCTCAGCGCGTGTAGGAGCATGAACAATTAACTTCGCGATCATTGAATCATAATATGGTGGAATTACATATCCTGGGTACGCAGCAGAATCAATGCGTACGCCATTTCCGCCTGGCGGAAGATACATTTGAATCTTCCCAGCAGAAGGCATAAAATTCTTTTCAGGATTTTCAGCATTAATCCGGCATTCGATTGCCCAGCCGTTAAATTGCACATCTTCTTGAGATAATGACAATTTCTCCCCTGATGCTACTAGAATTTGTTCTTTGATTAAATCAACACCAGTTACCATTTCTGTCACCGGATGTTCCACCTGAATTCTAGTATTCATTTCCATAAAATAGAAATTACGGTTTTTGTAATCATAAATGAACTCAACCGTACCTGCTCCGGAGTAATTGACGGCAAGAGCCGCTTTTACTGCCGCTGTTCCCATTTCCTCGCGCATCTCTGAGTCAACCGCAGGAGATGGAGTTTCTTCTACTAGCTTTTGGAGACGTCTTTGGATCGAACAGTCTCGTTCACCAAAGTGAATGGCATTGCCATGTGTATCTCCCATCACCTGGATTTCAACATGTCGGAAATCTTCAATAAATTTTTCAATATATACGCCAGAATTTCCGAATGCTGTTAACGCTTCTTGCTGGGTAATTCTGATCCCATTCAATAAATCTTCTTCTGTTCTAGCAACTCGAATCCCTTTTCCGCCACCACCTGCTGTCGCTTTAATGATGACTGGATACCCAATTTTTTCAGCAAGGGCAATCGCTTCATCCGAGTCTTTAATAATTCCTGTAGATCCCGGCACGATTGGTACGCCCGCTATTCGCATCGTTTCCCTCGCTACATCCTTCGTCCCCATTTTCGAAATAGCTTCAGGGGATGGTCCGATGAAGATGACATTACACTCTCGGCAAAGCTCTGCAAAATTAGCATTTTCCGCTAAGAATCCATAACCAGGGTGAATAGCGTCACAGCCCGTTTTCTTTGCAATGCTAATAATATTCGTAACGTTTAAATAGCTATCCTTTGAAGCTGTCGGGCCAATGCAGTATGATTCGTCTGCAAGCTGGACATGAAGAGCTTCACGGTCTGCTTCTGAGAACACTGAAACGGTTTCGATTCCCATTTCCTTGCATGCCCGAATAATCCGAACAGCAATTTCTCCTCGATTTGCAATTAATACTTTTTCAATCATTGAAAACAGCTCCTTATTCCGGCTTTACTAAAAATAACGGTTGACCGTATTCCACTAATTGGCCGTCTTGGACAAGAATTTCGACGATCTCACCGCTCACTTCCGCTTCGATTTCATTAAAGAGCTTCATTGCTTCAACGATACATACAATTGAGTCATTTCCTACTTTTGATCCAATTTTCACATATGGCCCTTCTTCTGGTGATGGCGAAGCATAAAATGATCCAACCATCGGTGATGTAATTTTATGTAAATTTTCTTGATTGCTTGCTTGTGTGTCAGTTACACGTTCAGCTTGTTTTGGTGCTTCTTGTGCAACCTCTGCCGCTTGAATAGCTGCAACAGATTGGACAGCAGGTGCAGCTTGATAAACAACTGGTGTAGCTTGTTCCTGTGTAGTCTTTTTCAATTTAATTTTCGTTCCTTCTTGTTCAAAAACAAATTCATTAATGCTAGATTGATCGACCAATTTAATAATCTCTCGAATTTCTTGTACCTTCAACATCTTGGCACCCCTTGTCTTATTTTATTGTAATAGTTAAGTTTTTTGAATGATTATAAAGTGAAACTTCAATCCGTGGGGGGCTTACTGCCCGGTAATGCGGGATAAAAAGCAAAGACTTCTGAAATAAATATCCAAATACCTACCGGATTAGCCCACGCTTTCCATTGCTGTATCAAAAAAATCATTATGACCAACTACTAATATCATACGATAATTCGTAGTGTGAATTCAATAAATGTTTTAGTGATACTTACGACTTTTCTTTTGGCGTTCTTCTATCTTACATCTTATCACAATAAATGTGAAATTTTTCTCATTATAAAGAAAGCGCTTTATCATTGATTACCCTTGATTTTGTTGGTTAACATATAAGAAAAAGAGGGGGTCCGATTAAAGACTCCCTCTTTCCACTATTTCCCTTCATTTAATTTAAATTCAACCGCCACATCTTCTACATCATCGATTTCGGTGTTTACGATCTCCATGATGTCTGCCACTTCTAACGCTGTCAATTTTTCGTCTGTTTTAACTGTGACGTCCACTTTGCTTCCATCAATGCGTACTAAAGCTGCCGGGTAATTCAGCTGCATAATTTCATATTCTAACACTTGTTCTGTCGTTGCTGTTTCACTAATTTTATTATTAGCTTCGACAGCCTGATTTTTTTCTTCAGCTGAAAGACTTGTGTCCCCCATTTTATTTGTGAGATCTTCTCTTATTTTACTTCGCTCATCTTGAATATTAAGACGTAATGCCTCGAACTCATCATCTGATGAAGAGATGGCGACTTTTGGCACTTCCTTGTCAGAAACTTTAGCCGTTTCCGCTTTTGGTTTTGTTGTTTCAGTACTCTGTTTGTCCTTTTCTTCCTGTGAAATTGCTACATTAGATCCATTCTGATCTGGACCAGTCAAATAATACACCGAAAGTACAACGACCAAACTTAACATAGTTAACAGCCAAACAGTTTGTTTTTTTAATAGCATGGTAAGAATCCCCCTTATTTTTTAGGCATAACCGAAACTCGGTGGCTCGGTACATCCAATGCTCTTGTAACAGCTTCAATGATCCATTTCTTAATTTGGATATTTTCAGCACCTTTGGCAACGACGAGCACTCCGCTTACGTTCGGTTTCTTCGTCTCGACAACGATTGGCCCCTCTTTATCGCCGCTTTTGAGAATAACAAGCTGTTCGTCAATAGATGTGTCATCGACCTCTCGCTTACCACCTTCCTGGTCCGTCTCCACAGTCTCTTGTTTTTGCGTTACTTTATTTTTTTCAAACACTTTTTTCTCAGAAGCATCGACATAGATCACAACTTTAACATCTGAAACACCCGCTATTGATTCAAGTGCTCCTTTCATTTCATTCTGCAAGTATTTTTCGTAGTCGTTTACAGAAGGAAACTGATTTTCAGCCTTTCCAAACGTCTCTACCTCTTTACTTTGGGAGTTTGTTTGATTAAATGTTGTAACAGCATCATTTTTCGACTCTTTATTTGTAAGCAAGCTACTCACCATCATGATGCCGACTCCTAATAAAAGAACAGTCAATACATAGGCATACTTAGAAGGTTTCTTCTCTTTATTTTCCTCTTCACCGTTCGTTTGCTTAAAAAGGTTTTTCAGCCATGATAACGGGCCTTTATCATTTTTCAATTTGTTAGCCACCCCTTTCTCCGGCAAATTCGATGATTTCTTCGTCTACCGCCCACTTTGCAGCAAGGAACCCTCTAATATGTTCCAAGTCGCTGGACGATTTCTGCGATGATTGTTTCGTGTCTATGTCTACTTTAGCAACCACTTCAACCGATGCTGTCTGATCTTTTGTCTGCTGCAAGACGATTGAAATTTTTTGTAAATCATCCGGAAGGCTAGGCTGATCTTTGTTTTTTACTTCGAGATTCAATGACTGAATTTCCATTTTATATTGATCCATCAACTCCTCTTCCACCCCTGTCCTCATATCGACAGCCATTTGTTTTAAAATATATGCATCCTGTACGGCTTGTATTTCTTTTTTCTTCAATTCTGTTAAATTTTCTACCTGATGATTTGTTTTTTCATCAATTGAACTCGTTGCAATCTTCAATAGATCATCAAAGTCTGATTGAAATAGCTTTAGAATCGGCGAGATAATCACAGCAATCAGCAGTAAACCGATAACCATCTTTGCATACTTTTGCATGGCCGAATTCGGAAGTAGCATATCAATGACAGTCGCAAGGAGGACAAACACGATAATATTTGTAACCCAGCTCGTAATAAATTCCATAGATTCCCCTCCCTACCGAACCATCAAAGTAATATTACCAGCAGCAATGATAACGGTAACGCTGAGGAAAAACATCATCGATACAATCGCAAGTGCTGCAAAAATATAAATCATGCTTTTACTAATAATATCCAAACATTTAATAACAGGACCTCCGCCAAGCGGTTGTAATAATGCTGCTGCTAATTTATAAATAAAAGAAAGCATTAATATCTTTAATGCTGGAAATGTGATGATGAAGAGCAATATAATAACGCCTGCCATGCCAACTGTATTTTTCAAGAGCACTGACGCATTAATAACCGTGTCAGCCGCATCTGTGAACATCCTACCGATAACCGGAATAAAGTTGCCTGTCACGAATTTCGCTGTCCGAATGCTCACGCCATCTGCAACGGCCGTCGTAACGCCTTGTACGGAAATAACGCCAAGAAAGATAGTCATAAAAGCGCCTAGTAGACCAATTGCCCAATTTCGCAATAACTGTGCAAGTTGTGTTACTTTGTATTGTTCGGTCATCGTACTGACTACACTTAAAACAGCAGATAGGTAAAGCAGCGGTAATACAACATATTGAATTAATACACCGCTTGAATTCATTAAAAATAGAAGAATGGGATGGAAAAATCCTGCTGATAGTACCCCGCCAGAACTAGCAATCAAAGCAAGGAGTAACGGCAGCAGTGCCATTAGAAAGGCAATCATCGTATCAATCGTTTCTTGGGTATATTGAATGGCTACATGAAAGCTATTCAGCGCAAGGATAATTAACACTAAATAGACAATGGAATAGGCTACCTTGCTAATCGTGCTTTGTTCAAACGCATTTTGGAGTGTTTGTAAAAACATGCTGAATACGGTTAACAAGATGAGCGATCCGAGCAGCTTACCATTCACTAGAAGCTCATGAAAAACAAATTTTCCAATCCCTTTCATCCATTCTGAAAAGGAAAATTTCTTCTCACCGCTGACAAAATCCATAAAACTCCCTTTTTGACTTTCCGGCAAAAAACCACCATATTCCGTGACAATACTATCCCAAAATCCCTGCAGCTCTTCGACACCGAGCCGATCCATCTGAGCTTGTACCAAATCGGATTGAAGAACATCCATTTCCTGACTAGTTTCTGAGGCAAGTACCGCATCACTATGCATAAAAAAGAGAGCGATTAACAAGAAGGAAAAGTAGAACGTTCGCTGCTTCATAGATTCACCTCATAATTGCCGCAGGTGTCTACCTGTCAGCTCGGTATCAATTGAATGATTGTTTCGATGATGACTGTCAAAATCGGGATAGCCATGGCTAGAATTAGAATTTTTCCGCTGAGCTCAATCTTTGAAGCGATTGAACCAAGGCCGGCATCTTTTGTAATCTGGGCAGCAAATTCAGCGATATAGGCGATCCCGATAATTTTTAAAATAGTTTCTAAATACACCATATTGACATTTGCATTTACGGCGAGCTTCTCGAGCATTGTAATTATTTCGTATATTTTGTCAACGAGAACGAGAAAAATGGCACAGCCAGTAAAAACAACTAGTAAAAAGGCAAAATTCGGTTTTTGTTCTTTTACAATAAGTGCTAAAAAAGTGGCGATAAGTGAGATCCCGACAATTTTTAAGATTTCAATGGCCGATCCCTCCTACTGGAAAAGAAACACAGATTTAATTTTTTGAAATAAATTTTCAACGATGCTGGCCACCATAAACAAAATATAGATAAAACCAAAAAGAGTAACCCACTGCGCATACTCCTTTTTTCCGACTTGATCCAAAATGGTATGGAGAAATGCAACAACTATGCCAACACCTGCAATTTTAAATATGATATCTACATCTAAGCCCATTTAAGGCCCTCCATTCCTGCTACAACAGCAAAATGATTATCAACACACCCGATAAAAAGCCGAAGCTCTTCATCATCTTTTCATACTTATTTTGACGGTCTGTGGCATCACTTTCTTCTCTTTCCAAATGAATCATGGCCAATTGAATCTGTTTCTGCTGAGAAAGACGATCATGCTGACCAAGCGTCTCACCGAATTGGACAAGTATTTCGTATTCACCTTGCTTAAGGGCAAGTTGTTTCCATACTCGTTTTAAACTCGTTTCCCAAGCAGTCTTTACTGTCGTTTCACCACCTGACAGCTTGTCAGCAAAGCTTTCAAAAAAATGGGATAGAGGCTTTGGCAATTGCTTAGAAAGTTTAAAAGCAGCTTCCGTTAACGGTGTTTGTCCATACATGATTTCCGCTTCCAGAGACTGAAGCGCTGACTTAAGCTGTCGTAATTCTCTTGGTCTTTGTCTTAACACACGGGCTAATTCAAACCCGACCCAGGTTGTAGCAAATACGATGAGCGCTGCACCAATGAACTTAATCATTCTTTGACACTTCCAATGTCGGGACAGCATTTCCTGTCTCATCAAGGACCTTACAGCCCCAGCCAGATTTATCTCTTCTATTTAATTCGATATAGCGTTCAAATATGTGTTGATTAAGGATTTGTGCCATATACGGACGTTTTTTTAAATCAGCCAATGTTCGTCCATGTGCAGTGATCACGAGCTTAATTCCTGCATTAACCGCCTCCAACACCGCAGCCGTATCCTCAGGGCGACCGATTTCGTCAACGATTAACACATCTGGCGACATGGAACGAATGAGCATCATCATTCCTTCAACCTTTGGACATCCGTCAAGCACGTCCACCCGCGGCCCAAAATCAAGCTGGGGCACCCCCCGAACTGACCCGGCGATTTCAGAACGCTCGTCAACGATACCGACTTTCTTAGGTGGGATATGTCTGCTTTCACATCCAGTTGAAATAATTCTTGCTATATCACGTAAAAGCGTCGTCTTTCCTGTTTGAGGCGCACCGATGATGATCGTATGATGCCATTCGTCAGTGTATAGACTTGGAATCAATTTCTCTGCCGTCCCAATTTTCTGTCTCGCAATTCGAATATTAAAGGACGACACATCTCTGATCGCTTTTACCGCTCCATTTTCAAGAATAACCTTACCTGCAAGTCCAATTCGATGACCACCACTTACTGTGATATACCCTCGTTTTAATTCCTCTTCTAAAGCATATAAAGAAAATTTGCTAATATGATGAAGCAGCTGCTTAGCGTCTTCATCATGAACCAAATATGGTAAAAAGGTTGGTCTACCTTCGATAATCACTTCAAGAGGTCGTCCAATTCGAATCCGTAGTTCTTCAACTTTATTTGCCATTGACAGTGGAATTTTCCTAAATTGCTCCTCCAATTTCTTCGGCAATAGAGTATACACCGTATCCATGCCCGAAACCTCCTATTTACAGCTAATCATTTGTTAAAATGTATGTTTGATTCATGAATTTATGACAAGAATAGGAGATAACTCTTATTAACTTACGCCACACTTTTAAAAAAATTAAAAAGATATTCCATGAAGTGAAACTTCAATCAGTGGGGGTTTTACTGCCCGTTAATACGGGATAACAAAAAGGGTCAGACCCCGCGACACAATATACAGTTCAATGAACTGTGTATTGTGTGCGTGGTCTGACCCTTTTAAGACACCCACATTAAGCCTTATGCACGAGATACATAAGATCCTTCAGTTGTATTAATAATTAACTTGTCGCCTTGGTTAATGAAAAATGGCACTTGTACAGTTAGACCCGTTTCAAGTGTAGCTGATTTCGTTCCACCAGAAGATGTATCACCTTTAATTCCTGGTTCTGTTTCCGCTACTTCAAGCGTTACGTTTTTTGGAAGCTCAACACCAAGCGTTTCTGTTCCAAAAGTCATAACATGTACTTCCATGTTTTCTGTTAAGTATTTAAGCTCGTATTGGATATTTGTTTCTGGAAGCTCAATTTGTTCATACGATTCGTTGTCCATGAAAACATGAACATCTCCACTTGCATAAAGATATTGCATTTTACGGTTTTCAATATGTGCTTTTGCTACTTTTTCACCAGCACGGAATGTTTTTTCTTGAACAGCTCCAGAACGAAGATTACGAAGCTTAGAGCGAACAAATGCAGCGCCCTTACCTGGTTTAACGTGTTGGAATTCCATAACTTGCCAAATGCCATTATCTACTTCAATGGTTAAACCTGTTTTAAAATCATTAACTGAGATCATTTTTTTCCTCCTGCTTGCTTATAAAATAATTAATTCTTTTGTTGAATGTGTTAATGCTTCATTACCTTCCACTGTAATGATCGTATCATCTTCAATACGAACACCGCCTAAACCAGGCACATATATTCCCGGCTCACAAGTTACAACCATTCCTGGTTCAAGAATTGTTTCGGATTTGAGAGAAAGCGCAGGACCTTCATGCACTTCAAGCCCAATGCCGTGTCCCGTTGAATGGCCAAAATACTCACCAAAGCCTTTCTCAGCTATGAGGTTTCGAGTAAGGGCATCCGCTTCTTTTCCAGACATGCCTGGTTTAATTCCAGCCATACCCCGTAACTGTGCTTCTAAAACAATATCATAGATTTTTTTTAGCTCTGCAGCTGGTTCTCCAACTGCAAGTGTGCGCGTAATATCTGATACATACCCGTTATAATAAGCACCGTAATCAAGCGTGACAAAATCACCGTTTTCAATGATTTTATCTGTTGCAACACCATGTGGCAGAGCCGATCTTTTCCCAGAAGCCACGATGATATCAAAGGATGAAGAAGTGGCACCTTGTTTTCTCATAAAGAATTCAAGTTCATTTGAAACGTCCAGCTCGGATATCCCAGGACGAATAAATTCAACAATATGTGTAAATGCAGCATCTGCAATCGCAGCAGCATCCTTTAATATATTAATCTCTGAAGAAGTCTTTATCAAGCGTAAATTCTCGATCATCCCTGATACAGGTACAAGTTGGGCATTTACTAAAGCTTCATATGCTTTAAATGTCGCAAATGTCATATGGTCTTGCTCGAAACCAAGTTGTTTAATCCCCATCTTCTTCGCTTGATTAGCCACTTCCTCGATGATCGTCCCTTTGTGCTGAACAACCTCGTACCCAGTCGCTTGATTACCTGCTTGCTCCACATAGCGGAAGTCTGTAATAAATTTCGCTTCATTTGCTGATATCAAAGCAAGACCTGCGGTTCCGGTAAAATTCGTCATATGGCGCAGATTGTATGTACTCGTAATTAAAAAGCCATCCACGCCTTTTTTAGCCAATTGTGAGCGGAATCTCTCTAGTTTCTCCATAACTATCTCTCCTTTATCCTGCTTTAATGGACAGTAAGCCCCCCACTGAGGGAAAGTTTCACTTTATTATCGTTTCGATGGCTCTTAAGGCAAGTAGATAGCCTTTGACACCTAAACCGACAATTTGTCCAGCTGTGACTGGGGCTGTTACAGAAACATGACGGAAACTTTCCCGTGCATGGATATTAGATATATGTACTTCGATAACTGGAACATCAATTCCTGCTATTGCATCACGAATTGCATAGCTATAATGTGTAAATGCTCCAGGATTGATAATAATCCCTGCAAAACCGGCATCCTCTGCCCAGTGTAGTTTATCGATAATATCCCCTTCATGATTAGACTGATAACAGCTTAGTTCAAGCTTCAACTCATCAGCCAAGTCTGCAACACTCTTCTCCACATCACGTAATGTCACTTTTCCATAATGCTTAGGTTCCCGTTTCCCCAGCCTATTTAGATTAGGCCCATTTATTAACAAAATTTTCCCCATGTCCCACTCCCCCCTTAACTCCAGCTACCTTTTAGTGCTCACCATCAATATTCTATCATAATTGCGAATTATCTTACTACCTTTTACAAATTTCAGCTCGTCTCCTCCTCAGATTTATCCCTATTTAACGCCCTTTGTAGTTCCCCATATTCATAAGAAATTGAATACCCTACAAATACCCCATATAAGATAAATAAACATATACTTGTAATCCCTGTATCTGCTGTCATTTTTGAAAAAGAAGGCAGGTCAGGAAAGATCGGTTGAAGGATCAGGATAAAAATAAGCCATAAAAGAGCTCCGTACACAATCCCAGCAGAAATATGATTCACTTTACGAAAAAGGGCATAGTACAGGTACGCAAAAACAATGGATACAATACTATAAATAATGAGAGTCACCACTGCCCCAAGCCAAGTATGAATCCAAGCAGCATTTGACCAAGATGTAAAAATAAACTTTGGACTAACATCCATAAAATGAAAAAAAGCAGCAACAAGTCCGACCGCACACCAAAGGAAACCTCCATATACGCCAATAACAAAAACATCCCTTAAGATTGATTCATGGTATACGACGCCGTTCACTTGTTTCGGTCTATTCGACATACACATAACACCTCCGTTACTAGTATGTCCCATAAGCGATGGAATCATTTCCGCATTTTTAATTCGCAGGCTCAAAATGGATTTTTTCCATCTGGTGTATATCAGCCTATGCGTGAAGGTCTCATAATTGGACTTGGATTGGAAATGACCGATTTTAGCAGAGATTTGTTGTTAAGCGCCCATTCAATGCCACCGTTATTTTTCAGGGTATTGACCAAGCATTTTTTTCTTTCATTATAAGCACGTCGTTATTGCAAAAAACTGGTTAGTTTTGTATGATTAAGAGAACATCAAAATGCGTGGAGTTTCTTCTTAGAAGGATGTTTGATCTTATCAATCAATAACAGGTTTATTTACCATATTACTTCATAAATAGAGCGACCTGTTCATACATGAATAAGAGAGTAACACTAGATGAAAAACCAGTAAATATAAGGATAAGTTGGTGTCTACAATGTCTGATACAAAAAAACCTGCATATGGCGGGCAGGCCGTTGTTGAAGGGGTTATGTTTGGCGGCAAACATCATACCGTAACAGCCGTACGCCGGAAAGATTCAACCATTGACTACTATCACCTGCCGCGACAAAGCAAGCCCCTCCTGCAACGTTTAAAAAAAATTCCGTTTCTGCGCGGTATTGTGGCGATTATTGACTCGAGCGCTACCGGATCTAAACACTTAAATTTTTCAACCGAGCAATTTGAAGAAGATGCACCAGAAGAACCCGGAAAAGTAAATGAGTCAAAAAAGGAATCTAAGCTTGCAATGTGGCTAGGTGTCGCTGCCATCGGAATCATCTCCTTTCTGTTTGGTAAGTTTATTTTCACGCTAGTTCCCATGTTTTTAGCTGAGCTAACTCGACCGATTTTCCAAAGTCATACTTCCCAAATTTTAGTGGAAGGAGCTTTCAAACTACTTCTATTACTTGTCTATATTTATTTTGTATCCTTAACGCCGCTGATCAAGAGAGTATTTCAGTATCACGGTGCAGAGCACAAAGTGATCAACTGCTTCGAAAGTGGTAAGCCTCTAAGTGTTGAAAACGTTCAAGCTTCTTCTCGGCTTCATTACCGTTGTGGCAGTAGCTTCATTCTTTTCACAGTCGTTGTTGGCATCTTTGTTTATATGTTTGTACCAACTGAACCGCTTTGGTCAAGAGTCGTCAGTCGAATTGCCTTAATTCCAGTCGTCCTCGGAATATCTTTCGAAGTTCTTCAGCTTACGAATAAATTAAGAGATGTACCTGTGCTTCGTTATTTAGGGTACCCTGGATTATGGTTGCAATTGCTGACAACGAAAGAGCCTGATGACACACAAGTTGAAGTGGCACTTGCTTCCTTTAACGAGTTGATGAAATTGGAAAGTCGTACTGAACAAGATTTAAAAAACGAAGATATCGTGTAAAGTTTAAGAGAATATCCCATGTCAGGAAAATTAATTTTCCTTCGGGCGTTTAAAATGACTTAGATTTGCTCATGATGCTCTTAAGGAGGTGTCTTTGTTGAATCGTTCATTGTCTTATATAATTTACGGAATCATCGCCTTGGGAATTTTCGGGTTATTTGCCAAAGTCGTAAATGATCCAGTTGGTTTTTTGCGAAATATCATCGTCATGATCGTTATTGCTTGCGCTATCTTTTTCATATATCGCATGATTACACAAGACAAACATGGGAATGCCGGGCAAAGAGCTTTTAAGAAAGCTGCCAGAAAGACAAAGAAAAGAACAAAGAGTAAAAGCAATATCACTAGTTTTTCAAAAGCTGCAAACTCAACAAAGAAAAATCGAATCAGAAAGAAATCTGATATCCATTTGACCGTGATTGAAGGTAAAAAAAATAAAAAGAAAAATCGGGCGCATTTTTAAGCAGTCCGATTTTTTCTTTTTCTATAGATAAGGTGCGGGCTTCGCAAAATCAGCTCCGCACCGCCCTTCATAGTGATTCAATTTGAAAATCCGAACCTTTTTTATCGTTTTAGTTGGGAAAGATGCTCTTTGAGTTTTATAGAGGATGTTCAAATAGTCCGGTAAAAATGCTTGCGCATTGCTTCAAAGCTCATAAATGACCTTTCTGTTAAACCGCGCACGTCCTGTGCACAACACAGAAGTCAGCACATCCTATGCAAGTCCGACCCTCTCGAGATACGCTCCTCGAACTTCTCGGCTCTTTTTATCCTCCTTTTTGAACACACATTATAGAGAATTAATACGTCCAGTTTTTTAAAAAAGTCTCTGCACACTTTCTCCCTCGCTCAACTAACATCTCTTTATTGTCTTCCGTTAAATGAAAATCAGTAGCCGATATCCCCGTCATCGGAATAAACAAGATATTTTGGGCTACTTTTTTCGATATATATCGAGAATCGTGTGCATCTCTCATTGTTTTAAAAAGTGCTGCAAACATTTCCACAGCGTTATTGATTTCATCTACTTTTTTGCCAAGCCCATCCCCTCTTAGATTCATTCCGATAACTGGACGCGTTTTCTTACCTTCTTCAGTTTCAAATAGCCACATCGGAAAATTACTTAAAATCCCGCCATCTACAAATAAACTGCTCGACTGACGCCATTTTAATTTAACTGGCTCAAAAAAATAAGGAATGCTACAACTCATCCTCACAGCTTTTGCAACTGGAAATTCAAGTGGATTTACGCCATACTTATCAAGATCATCTGGCAATACCGCTAACTGTCCATTCGTAATATCACTTACAATAATCCGTAATGATTGATATGGAATATCGCCAAACGTAACAATGCCGCGCTTAGCAAGCTTAGCTGCAATCCATTTTTCAAGTGCATCCCCTTTAAATAATCCCATTTTCCGATACAGCATCAGCCATTTCACAAATGGAATAGGTAAGATTCTCCGTGGATCCAATAGCTCTTCAATATTCGTTTCATTCAAAATTTCTTTCATTTCCTCACCCGTATACCCAGCTATCAGTAAAGCCGCAATGATTGACCCTGCACTCGTTCCTGCAGATCGTTTAAAGACAAACCCTTGTTCTTCCATCACCTGAACGGCTCCAACTAAAGCAAACCCCTTAATTCCACCACCGGAAAATACCCCATCAATAATCATTGAAGTCCTCCCCCATCATCCGGTCTTGTTACATTTTTAATCCGGAGCTGAGGATTTTATTACTGTTTCTTTTGATTAAATGATGGATTTGTACATCCGACTTACAATAAAACGAACATACATTCCGATAATTAAAAAATAAAGGCTATCTCACAACGAAAGGATTAGATTCTTTTTCAGGAAACCTCGCTTTTATACTGGCGAAGGTCCTATTTCTTTCTCTGGTTTACTCTTGATAAACTTAAATACTAAAAAAAGAATGCAAATACTTAAGACCCCTGTAACAATATACGTCATGTTCAAATAATTCTTCATAAGCAATGACATCACCGGGGGGCCAGCCGCAACTCCGATAAAGCGAGCGGAGCTATAGAACGACGAGATCGTTCCTCGCTCATCTTTCGCAATATTTTCGGTAATCATCGCATCCAGTGCTGGAAGAATCGCTCCGATTGCTCCCCCTAAGACACTTGTGATAACGAGAAGCAAGAATAGTTTTTCATGTATATAGCCTACAAAAACGACGCTAATAGCTAAGAGAAATAGACTAACCATTACGATTTTCCGCATCATAGCAATATTCCCTTTGATTGCTCTTCCTGTCACAAATGAGGATATACAAAGTAGAGAAAGTGGAATCGCTAACACGAAGCCTTTTCGCACACCTTTTATGTGATGAATTTTTTCTAGATTTTCTGAAAGAAAGAATAAGACACCGAATAAAACGAGCATAACAAACGCACCAATGATAAAAATGGTACATAGCCATTTCCCTTCAATTTTAAAGGTTTGCTTTGTCTTTCGCATAAACTCTTTAAATTTTCTTGGCTCTTTTTTCTCCTTTGGACTCTTAATAAAGAAAAAAACGAGCACAATCGAAATGAAGCTAAAAAAGGAAATAGAGAAAAAAGGCAGAAACCACAGAAAAACTGCAAATAGTGAGCCTAATATCGGACTTAGTACTTTTCCGAATGTGTTTGAGGTTTCAATGATTCCTAAACAGGAGCTAGTTTTTTCATCATCTGCTTGATATAAATCCCCTACTAAAGGCAGCACAATCGGCATGGCGCCTGATGCACCGATTCCTTGAAGGATCCGGCCGATAATGATCACCATATATGGATTCTCCAATTTCCATGAAGCAAAACCAGCAATCAGCCCGCCAATCAACGCTAAAATCAAACTTGGCACTATCACTTTTTTTCGGCCGATTTTATCAGACAAATAACCGGCAACTGGAATAAGAAAAATCGACGCAACTGAATAACTTGTAATAATCATGCTCGATTGAAACGAAGTAATTCCTACCTTTTCCTCAAAAACGGGCAGCACCGGAATGAGCATTGAGTTTCCTAATGTCATCACAAGCGGAATCGATGCCATACTAACAATACACCAAGTGCTAACTTTATGATCACTGAACTCCTGGTTTTCCATCAATTAAAGACACCTCTTCTAAGCAAACAATACTTCTATTCTGTCCGAAATCTCAGAAGAGTCTCATGGGAAAAAGAAACAAAATAAAAAACCTGCTTAAGAAGTTCCATTGTTAGATCATAAAAAGACAAATTATCTGACAGATTATATCGAAAACTGATTCCTGAATGAATTCAGAGTGAACCTTATTTAAACTAGTAACATGTCGCCTAGCTATGCACAGCTGGTTCTCCTTTAGTAAATCGCCTAACATAATTAAAATATTTTTGTACAAAGACTTGATTACTTTTGTCAAAGTTTGTAAAACTGATGAATGAGTCCAATATCAAAATAAGAAATGATTCATACTCTATATTATTATTCAGTGGATGTGGAGGAAATAGTAAAAATGGGGAATGCTAATAAAAAAACAAATAAGAATATATTCATACACAATGAGGTAGTAAAAAAGCAAACGCTTGGAAACACAAGGCTAATAAAAAAACAACAGGTTGCATATAAGCCGTTAGGATATAGACAAATAGTTGATAACAAGCAGTTAGTAAAAAGACAACAAGTTGAAATCGAGACGCTAGAAAATAATCAGCAGATTGAGATCGAGCCACTAGATAATAGCCAGCAAACTGAGATCGAGCCACTAGATAATAGCCAGCAAGCTGAGATCGAGCCACTAGATAATAGCCAGCAAGTTGAGATCGAGCCACTAGATAATAGCCAGCAAGCTGAGATCGAGCCACTAGATAATAGCCAGCAAACTGAGAACTACGAATTAATTGTCAAAAATAAAGAACTGAATAACATAAAAGTAAGTATTATTATGCCTTCATTTAATAAATATGAATATGTTTCATTGTCGCTTTATTGCTTGTTAAAACAAACCTTTGATTTCTCTGAATTCGAGGTAATCTTAATAGACGATTGTTCCAATGACCAAACGGCTAGAATTCCTAAAGAATTCGATCCTCCCTTTAAATTTAAATATGTTCGACCTTTCATAAATCAAGGTAGATCGCGTGCCCGTAACTTAGGGATCAAACTTTCAGAGGGAGAAGTCATTATCTTCCTCGACGGAGAAATGCTAACAGAACCTGATTTCGTTGAAAATCATTATAAACACCACGTACATGATAAAAATGTAGTAGTAACTGGTGCCATGCACTATCGGGGGATCTATACTTTTTTAACTTCTAGCTTCAATAGGCAGCAATGGGAACATATTGATGACTTTGTTCCACGCGATCCTTATTTTATTTTTCCCTATAAGGAATATAAAAAAAATCATCACACTTCCAACATGTCATTCCCTCTTATCACAAAAAAAGACATTGATGAAAATCGCTTTAAAAATTTATCCTTTCCAAACTGGTATTTTACTCAGGTGCTAACGAATGGATTAAATCAATTTGGGATGGATTTAAGTGATTATACACTACCTTATATTGCCTTTCTAACAGGTGATGTATCAGTCAGCAAAGAACAGCTTGATAAAGTTGGGTATTTTGATGAATCATTTCTTGGTTATGGGGCAGAGGATTGGGAACTTGGCTATCGTTTTTATAAAGATGGTGCTCGCTTCATAATTGATCCTTCAACATTTTGCTATCATCAGGAGCACCCGACATCTTCAAATAATTTTCCTGAGGCAATGGGTAATTTATATAAATTCATGGAAAAATTCCCTAACTTTGATGTGCTAGCATTAGCATTAGAACATAAGCCCCTTAATTTCGTCCAAATTCATTATGTGGTCTCACAATATAATGAATTATGTGAAAAACACCCGCAAAAATATAGAGAATTTAAAGAAACCTACCAGAAGATGCTATTTAAGATAGTCGAAAACTTGAAAAATAGTAAACCACTAACAAAATTCCATGTGAGCGACAGTATGTTGTCACTAAGACTTACGGAACAATTAAATGAAATAAAAGCACAGCATTGGTACGCTCTTGCCGATTCTTTCGAAGAACTTTATAGTCAATAATGAGAATCTAAAAAAGCTCAACACCTGAGAGTTAGAACAGATTTGGATCAAATAAGTAAGCCCTTGTTCACGTACAACTGATAATAAATAATGAGAGACCAAAAGGGTCAGACTACGCACTCTATACACAGTTCATAGTGGTACTTACGTTTAATGTGAACTGTATATTGTGGTTGCGGGAGCTGACCTTTTGTTATAGGAAACCCACATTATCAATGTGAATCCTATGGAGAAGTCATTGATTGAAAACATTGCAAGTGAACCGATGAAAAACCATAGGCCATTTTTTAATCCGATGTTTCATCTTATCTCATAAAGTTCCATTCATCTGCTTCATATTTATCTTGCGCTAAGTTAGTTACTTCTTTTTCTTGGTCTTTTGTCAGGATGAGAGGCTCAAGATTAATATTCAAACCAGTAGCAAACCCTTTGTGAAAAGCATCCTTTGCCTCATCTAAGCTTATTTTTCTTGTGTGTAAGTCATTGATGGCAACAGCTTTACTTTTAAAGCTTTTCATCATCCGTTCCTTCACTCGTTCATTCGGAAAATTAAAAAGACTAAACAGTTTCTCATCATCCATATCGAGCAAGATCGATCCGTGCTGCAAGATGACTCCCTTTTGTCTCGTCTGGGCACTTCCCGCTACTTTCCTGCCTTCAACGACAAGCTCATACCAGCTTGGCGCATCAAAGCAAACTGAAGTTCTAGGTTCCTTCAATGCTGCTTTTTCCTTTTCAGTAGACGGTACAGCAAAATAGGCATCTAGCCCAAGATTTCTGAAACCCATTAGAATCCCTTCTGAGATTACTCGATATGCTTCTGTCACATTTTTGGGCATGTCTGGATATTCTTCGTTCACAATTACACTATATGTAAGTTCATGTTCGTGTAAAACAGCCCTGCCCCCTGTAGGTCTGCGTATAAAGCCTAATCCTTGTCTCTTTACCTCTGCTATGTTTATTTCTTTTTCCGCTCTTTGGAAATAGCCGATCGATAAAGTTGCCGGATTCCAACCGTAAAACCTTACGACTGGTGGAATCTCCCCATTACTATGCCAATTCAACAACGCTTCATCCAATGCCATATTAAACGCTGGTGTGCTGTTTCCTGAATCAATAAATGCCCACGTTTGCTTTCCCATAAAATCCTCCCATAGTACATCTGTCATTCTCTATTGAATAATAGGAAGACGTAAAATAGAATGCTCATCCATACCGTATAATTGTATCAACATTTACCAAATATCAAAAGAAATTCAACTTTAACAAACATTCCTGCCATTTCAGGAAAAATCTTTTGATTAAGTTTCGTTTCAATTATATAATAAGTAATGTCTATATGTGCGTGTTCAAAAAGGAGAATAAAAAGAGCCGAGAAGTTCGAGGAGCGCATCTCAAGAGGACCTGCGCGTATACAGTACTACGTAAGGACTGGAGAGACAGAGCTTTGAAGCAATTCGCACGCTTTTTTACCGGACTTTTTGAATAACCTCTATATGTTGCTTAGTCTAGAAAGGAGTTTTACCGTGAGTTGGATTATATCACTCGTTATACTTATTGCACTTCTTGCTTACGCACTTTTCAATTTTTTCAGTCAGCGTCGTGCAGTTAAACCGCTTAGCCAGGAAGAATTTATTGAAGGATATCGTAAAGCACAACTTTTTGACGTTCGCGAACCGAATGAATACGAGGGCGGTCATATACTAGGTGCAAGAAACATCCCTTTAACACAAGTCAAGACGCGCCTTACAGAATTACGTAAAGACAAGCCTATTTATTTATACTGCCAAAACAGTATGCGTAGCGGAAAAGCTGCTCAAATATTACGCAAAAAAGGGTACACGGACATCTACCAATTAAAAGGCGGATTTAAACAGTGGACTGGAAAAATTAGAACAGGCAAATAAGAATCCATCTTGTATGGGTTCTTTTTTTAATTAGGAAAAACTGATGTATTCCTGATGATATGACATTTCGAGTAGATATGAGGGGGATTTAACAAATAACTATCAGCAATTTACCTTTCAATTTGAACTTTAGCTGGTTTATTAAAGTGGTTTTGTAAAGAGCGAGGCAAGAAAAAAAGGAGGTTGATTTTTATTAAATCCTCCCCCTTTTTCCTAATGGTAGTTCAGTTTTCACTTGTGGTTTCGTTAAGACATCCCTTTCAATTCAGCTTTATATTATGCTTTATTGAGGTAAGGCCAATAGGATGAATACTCCCGCCACTTCATTTTCTAATAAAATTTGAAGTGGGGGTTTCTAACGTATCGAACATTTCTGAACGCTTAACGTACGTTGCGTTGACACAGTGGTGTGCTAGAAACACCCAACCCCTCTATCCCATTGGTCTTGCCGTTGGGTCTTCTTTTTTCGGCTTATTGGGTTCACACAATTGTGTGCCTTGGCTGTTAGTTTTACCTTGAACATTTTACGGTACGAAGCCTTTCTCGTACTAACCTCATATGTTCAGTTATTAATGAACAATCTGTTCAAGAATATCGTATCACGAGAACAAGTGTTCCTCTATGCAAAAAGGCCACTCACCCCCTCCCTTCACATTCCTTGAGTAGGGGGTGCTCTTACCTGAAGTTGATAGATTAGACAACGAAAGTAAAGATAAATATCGAAACAACATCACAACCACTTTTCACTTTACGTAACTCAACTTATCCCGCATTAACGGACAGTAAAACCTTCATTTTAAGATTTTATATAGAAAAAATTGAAGTATTTGAATAATAACACTGTCCGTAAATGCCCGATTGGTTCAACTAACCGTTAGCGAAAGCCCATCGCTAACGGAAGTTTCACTTTATCTTCCCATCCAACCGCCATCAACTACTAATAAATGACCGTGAATGTAATTCGATGCATCAGATGCCAAGAAGACTACAGATCCCATAAAATCCTCTGCCTGTCCCCATCGACCTGCTGGAATTCGCTCCAGAATTTGGCGATTTCTTGTTTCATCTTGTAATAATGCTTCATTCATATCTGTCGCAATATAGCCAGGAACAATGGCATTGACATTTACATTTTCTTTCGCCCATTCATTGGCTAATGCTTTCGTTAATTGTGCTACTCCGCCTTTCGCTGCGGCATAGGCAGGAACGGTTAAACCTCCTTGAAAGGATAATAAAGAAGCCATATTAATAATCTTCCCTTTACCTTGAGGTACCATGAATTTACCGGCTTCCTGACATAACAGCCAGACACATTTTAAATTCACATTGATTACGTCATCCCAATCCGTTTCAGAGAATGAAACAGAAGGAGATCTTCGTTGAATACCTGCATTATTGACTAGAATATCAATTTGACCAAGTTCCTTGACAACAGTCGGAATCGCCGCTTTTACTTGTGCCTGATTTCCCAAATCACACGGGATGATGACACTTTTTTGTCCCAATGCTTCAATCTCTTTTTGTACAGTATCATCACTCGTATTCCTTTGAAGTAAGGCTACTGTAGCTCCTGCTTCTGCTAAAGCTAAAGCCATTTTTCTACCTATCCCTCTTGTGGCACCTGTAATCGCGGCAACTTTACCATCTAATCGAAACATGTTCTTTTCCCTCCATTATTATGCATGTGGTCGAAATAATACTTTTAATGAATCTTCTGGGTTAGTCATTAATTCAAACCCTTTTTCAATTTCCTCTAATGGCAGTTCGTGTGAAATCAGCGGTGTTACATCAATTTGGCCACTTGCCATCATACTGACCGCCATGGCAAAATCTGCTGAACTGTAACATCTAGTCGTTGTCAAAGATAATTCGCGGAAATGCATAGCTGCTAGATCAACTGTTGGTGGTTGTTTAAAGACACTTACGACGACAATTTGTCCTTGTGTACGACAAACATGAAGCATTTGTTCAACCGTTACTCTTGTGCCGGCTACTTCAAAAACAACATCTGCACCTACACCATTCGTAGCCTCTTTCACGTGCTCGACTACATCTACTTTTTTACCGTCAAGAGCGATAAATCCCATTTCTTCGGCCTTACCTAATCGGTATGGACTAATATCAGAAATAAATATTTTACCCGCTCCAGCCAATTTTGCCGTTAAGGCAATTAATAAGCCAATCGGACCTGCCCCTAATACAACAACAGTGTCCCCCACTTTAACGTTAGAACGTCGGACAGTATGGATGCCTACTGCAACTGGTTCTGCTAATGCCGCATGTATATCGGATAACGAATTCGGTACTTTATGTAAACGGTGTAGCGGTACAGCCACGTATTCGGCAAACCCTCCATGTGAATCAATCCCGATTAATTGTAACGTTCTACAAACATGTGAATTCCCTGATAAACAAGCGTCACATTTCCCACAGCTGATCGTCGGTTCGATGACAACGCGATCACCGATATTAAACGGAGTTTCGCCATTGATCTCTTCGATCATTCCACTAAATTCATGCCCCATTGCCAGTGGAGCTTTTGCCCGTGGGTGTTTACCTGAATAAATCATCATATCGGTTCCACAAATACCAGCATAAGCTACTTTAATAAGAGCTTCATTTTCCTTAATAACAGGTTTCGCTAATTCTCCAATGCTTACTTTCTTTTCAGATAGATACAAACCAGCTTTCATACTAACCGACTCTCCCCTATTAAGCGTTTTTATTTTCTGTGGAAAGGGGCGGGGCTTCGCAAAATCAGCTCCGCACCACCACCTTCATAAGGTGATGCAATTTTTAGAACCTGTACTTTTTTCACCGTTGGGCTTTAGATCAGATGCTCAAGGTGTTTTTTATTATTGTAAATCATCTTTCATTAAAGAATCATAGACCGTTGTTCTCGTATCCTGGAAATGTTCGAGTAATGTCTGTTCGATTAAATGATCATCCTGTGAAAGGAGCGCATCGATCATTAATCTATGTTTGTCTATTAATAGTTGGATCTCATCAAAATCCTTTTCAAATCGCTTTGTTGTCGCAACGAGTAGCGCTGTCAAAACTACCGGCTTTAAACTATACCAGACTCTCAATAATCGTTTATGCTTCGATTCAATGACGATTAATTCATGAAAAAATAAGTCCTGATAAGAAAAGTCAATCGAATTTCGATGTTCCATCGCCAAAGTCATCTTGTCTATCACTTTTGTTAGTTCCAGACTTAAATTCGTTGGATCTGTTTTACTTAAAGCTTTAAGTAAATATGTCTCAATTAAAATCCGAACATCATACAACTCTTCCATATCCTTTTTACTTAAGCCTAATACAACTGCCCCCATTCTTTCCAAGCGGATCAGACCTTCATTCGCAAGTACGCGTAATGCGTCTCTCACTGGTGAGCGACTAGCACTAAATTCTTGTGCCAAGTGATTTTCAGACAAAACTGATCCTACAGCAATATCACCCCTAATAATTTTTAGTCGTACTTCACAGGCTATCTTCTCGCCAATCGACACGCCCGTTAACCAAGATGTAGGATAATTCATTATATATAGATCACTCTCCTACGAAAATAAGTTGTGTACTTGTATACAAGTACATTTTATTATAAACATTGACAATTGTAAACAGTTTCATTTTGATTTTTAACTATTTTCTGAATTATACAATCGATTCACAAAACGATTTGGCACTAGAAGTCAGCCAGACTTGTCTAATTCTATCAAGAGAATGAAATATTTTATAGAAAACAACCATGAGCGTCTGCTCCAAACCCTACGTTGAAAAAGGTTCAGGGTCTCAAACTGTATCACGGTGGTGCGGAGCTGATTTTGCGGAGCCCCGCCCCTTTTCCACAGAAAAAAGGTCAGACCCCACACTCTATATACCGTTTATCGTGTTAACGACACTTCATTAAACGATAGTATAGTAGATATGTGGTCTGACCCTAAAACCCTTTTTCAACTGATGAAGTTTATGAACATATTCGTTTCTCACTTTTAAACAACTAGTACTACATATCTAATTCCTTTATTCATCATCGAACAAAATTCCATCCACTTTTGTTTCCGCTGTTTGAAACGACCTTCTCCGTTTACCTTTTCATATGTAGGTACTCCCCACTGTACCTTCATGAAACTGTGCGTAAACAGTTATCCAGAATACTATTTTACATACCATTCATGATTACATGATAAGAGTCGTCACTATTCCTACTATTCGCTAATTTAAGCGCTATCCTTTTTGCCCAATAAACCGATTACACTTTGTAATAAAGGACGTCTTACCTTAAACAAATAAACTAAGAACTAAAACAAACGCAAGACCACATACAGAAATTAGTGTTTCAAGTACTGTCCAAGTAGCGAATGTCTCTTTCATTGTTAAGCCAAAGGACTCCTTAACAATCCAGAAACCAGTATCATTTACGTGTGATGCAATGATACTACCTGCACCTGTTGCTAATACCATTAATTCCATATTGACATCTGTTCCGGTCATCATTGGAATAACTAAACCAACTGTTGTTAACGCAGCCACTGTTGCAGAACCTTGAGCAAGTCTGATTACAGCAGCGATCAGCCAAGTTAAAATGAGTGGTGATATTGTACTACCTTCAAAAAGAACTGCTACATAATCACCAACACCGCCATCGATTAATACTTGCTTAAGGGAACCACCGGCACCTAGAATGAGCAACATCATACCGATGGATGCAATCGAAGCTTCTGCAGATTGCATCAGTTGTTTCATTGAAATTTTTCGTGCTACACCCATCGTATACATTGCAAGTAATACAGAAAGCAACATAACTGTAGTTGGTGCACCAATCATTTTCACAATGTCAATAAATAATGTTGGTAAATTCAACGCATCTTGAAATAAAGTAACGATTGTTGAAAATGCCATTAAAATAACTGGGAATAACGCTGTGAAAGCACTGATACCAAACCCTGGTGTATCTTCTATTTTAAATTGTTTTGCGTTACCTATGGAAGCCATACTTCCCATCGGTTCTTTTTCAAAAGCCGATGGTGCAAATTTTCTTGCAAATTTCGTAAATAGAGGACCCGCAATAATTACTGTTGGAACCGCAATAATGAGACCGTAAACTAATACTAGACCTACGTTCGCTCCAAATTCTTGAGCAATAACAGTCGGACCTGGGTGTGGTGGTAAGAATGCATGGGTAACTGATAATGCAGTCGCCATTGGCATACCTAACCATAAAAACGATATTTTCAAATGTTTCGAAATTTGATAAACAATTGGAATTAATAAGACGAGACCTACTTCAAAGAACAAGGCAATACCTAGAATGAATCCAGCTGCTACAACAGCCCATTGAATTTTCTTCTCACCAAACTTATCAATTAATGTCATGGCAATACGTTGGGCTCCCCCAGCATCTGCAATGAATTTACCAAGGATCGCTCCTAGCCCAAAGACTAAGGCGATACCACCTAGAGTGTTCCCCAACCCGTGTTGAACGGATGCAACAATCTCACTGATTGGCATACCTAAAGCTAAAGCAATCAAGAATGAAACAACAACTAATGAAATAAATGTATTCATATTAAATTTCATGATTAATACTAGTAAAACAATAATCCCCAATGCGACAATGACTAATGGCATAACTCTTTCTCCCTACTAACTATGTTATTTTTACTAATACAAGACTTATTAAAACTCTCCGTCTATGTTTCTTTGATACATTGCGATTTGCTCATATTCTTTTTCTAATGTACGAGCAACATTAATAAAAATAGGCATTAATTTACGGTATTCCTTCACATGATCAGGATTAGGTTTATGTTCATGTGTTTGTCCAATTAATTGTTCGACCACATCAAAATCTTCAATTTTACCAAGTCCATATAAACCTAAGATACAAGCACCTAAACAAGAAGACTCATAACTTTCTGGTATGATAACTTTTTGATCAAAAATATCAGCCATCATTTGACGCCAAACATCTGATCTGGCAAATCCGCCTGTTGCTTTAATACTTGTAACAGGCTCATCCATTGCCTCTACTAAAGCTAAATATACAGAATAGAGATTAAAAATAACGCCTTCTAGAGCTGCTCTAACCATATGTTCCTTTTTATGACTTAAAGTTAATCCGAAGAAGGAACCACGAACATCTGAATTCCATAATGGTGCCCGTTCCCCCGATAAAAACGGATGAAATAAAAGACCATTGGCTCCAGGCCTAACTCGACTTGCAATACGTGTAAGTACTTCATATGGGTCAATCCCTAATCGTTTCGCCGTTTCAACTTCACTTGCAGCAAATTCATCTCTTATCCAACGTAAGATCATCCCGCCGTTATTGACTGGACCACCAATTACCCAGTGGTTTTCAGTTAAAGCATAGCAAAAAATTCGGCCTTTTGGATCGGTCTGTGGTTTCGGAATCACCGTACGAATTGCCCCACTCGTTCCAATGGTTATTGCTACTTCACCCCCTTTTATTGCATTAACACCAATATTAGATAAAACGCCATCACTTGCTCCGAGAACAAAAGGTGTCGTTTCTAAAATACCCAACTCTTGAGCTAGATTTTGATAACAACCAGTCATAACTTTAGTAGTGGAAACGAGAGTTGATAATTTATCAGCTGTAATCCCCGCTACTTCTAACGCTTCTTCATCCCAGTCTAGTTTTTTAAGATTTAATAATCCCATTGATGAAGCAAGCGAATGATCGACTACATATTCGCCGAAAAACTTGTGAAATAAGTATTCTTTAATCCCTATGTATTTTTTTGTTTTGCTTGCAATTTCCGGACGATCATGTGTTAACCAGGCAATTTTACTCAAAGGAGACATTGGATGAATCGGTGTCCCAGTTCGCAAATAAATTTCATGACCGTTAAGTTCACGTTTTATTTTCTTTGCCCACTCTTCACTTTGATTATCTGCCCATGTTATGCAACGTGTTAAAGGTTTATCAAATTCGTCCATCGCGATAACCCCATGCATAGCAGTACTAAAAGAAAGAAATGATAAATCTTTAGGATCAATTTTTGATTTCTGCATGACATTCCGAATAGACCGTACGACCGCATCAAAAATCTCTTCTGGATCTTGCTCTGCTGTTGAAACATTTGGTGTGTATAATTGATAGCCATTGTTTTCTTGAGCGATAATTTCACCTGTTTCACGAAACAAAACTGCTTTCGTACTCGTTGTGCCTACATCTACACCAAGCATATACTTGTTATTGTCCATTTTTATTCTCGCCTTTCCTAACATCCTTGTGATTTATTATTTTTAGTAAAGTGGAAATTTTCGAATAACTAATTCACTATTTTTTTGATAATTGCTTCCTGATAAAAGTCTTCTTAGTTCATCAATAAACCGTCGTCTCATTAATAGATTTATGCATACCAGTACCAGCTGGCATTTTGACCGCATGTTTAGTAATCTATTATGTTTGATTACATAAACGATTAATACTTGATCTGTAATCCTTGCTCTACATCATTTTCATTATTCTAAAATATGGTGACGCTACCAAAGTAACTAGAAATAATATTAAGCTTTACCACTTTTGGCAGTTAACTCTTTTAAAACGATTTCATTTTCAAACTAACTTGTATACAAGTATACTATAATACATTTTTGTTAATGTAAACCCTTTATTTCATAATTTTTTCGCAATTGATCAGCTGTAAAAATCAACCAATATTTTAAAAGACCTTGAACGAAGTATGGATCGATCTTTGATAAACTACTTCCACTTGTGCATATTTTCACATGTATACAGTGATAAACGACAGGTAAAAAAATAGAAGCTGCCGAGGGGTTCTCGACAGCTAGAGAAGGTTACCCTTCCTCATTTCTTAGTCAAAAATAATGACAGCTTTTCTAACTTTCTCAGGGTTTTTTTCTACAAATTCAAATGCTTCTTTTGCTTCACTGATATGAAATTTATGCGTGATTAAACCATCATGCGTTAATTTCTTGTCATTGATCAATTGTACAACTTTGCCAAATTGATTGGTTTGAAGTCTAGAACCCGTAATCGTTAATTCTTTTTTCGTAATCGGCAATAGAGCGATAGAAGACGGTTTCTCATTGAAACCTAATGTAACCACATTACCAGCAGCAGAAGCTACATTAACACTTAATTCAAATGTTTGTGGTGTACCCACTGCATCAATAACAATATTTGCCCCTTCGTTGTTGGTAATTTCATAGATTTTACTTTCTAAGTCGACTTCAGTAGGATTGATCGTGTAGTCTGCACCATTTTCTTTAGCAAATTCCAATCTATTATTCGTAATATCTGAAATAATAACGGTTGCTCCATTTAGCTTAGCCATTTTTAAAACACAAATACCGATTGGCCCTGCACCTTGAATAAATACAGTATTTCCTTCTTTCACATTCCCTCTCCATGTAGCTTGGGCGCCAATTGTATATGGTTCAGCCATTACTGCTTCATCCCAGCTAATTTCTGGATCAACTTTGTGTAATTGTTTTTCTGGCAGGACTACAATTTCTCTCATACCACCATCTTCATGAACACCGAAAACCGATACCTCTTTACATACATTCGGTCTTCCACTTCTACATGCATAACATGTACCACAATAGCTAATTGGTTCAATGACAACATGGTCACCGACTGCTAATCCATTAACAGTAGAACCAATTTCGATAACTTCACCAGTCACTTCATGCCCGACAATCCGTGGGTATGTAGCGAGAGGATTCGTGCCGTGGTAAATATGCATATCTGAACCACAGATACCTACTCTTTTAATTTTCACTAGGACCTCATTGCCTTGTTTAATTTCTGGTTGAGGTACATCCAATACTTCAATTTTATGTGCTTCAGGAATCATAACAGCTTTCATTATCTTCTCTCCTACTAAAAAATTTTTTATAATTGCTAGAAACATTTATCGTGTATGAACAAGAATATGAAATGATCTCTTAAAATTTCCTTCTCAAGTTGATAGCCCTTTCAAAAGTCATTTCATTTAATTTGTTTAATAAACAAATTATTCTTTTACACAATATCATACACAATATCATTTAAGCTTTTCCTCGTCAATTGATAATTATTACTTCGTGGAAACCTTATTTAATAAAAGAATGTTGAAGATATTATGAAGAAGAACTATACGGTGAAGTTTTTATTCCTAATAGTGAGTGTTCAAAATGGAGGATAAAAAGAGCCGAGAAGTTCGAGGAGCTCATCTCGAGAGACCTTTCGCGGATGGAGTAATGCGTGAGGACCGGACTTGCACAGGTTGTGCTGACTTCTGTGTTGCGCACAGGACGTGCGCGGTTTTAACAGAAGGTCATTCATGAGCTTTGATGTTTTTTATCGGATTTTTTAAATAACCTCTAAAAGACTATTCAATGATTATTTGAATTAGGGTAAGAACCATCTTTTCTATTCTGCTCGCTATTTACCGTATTGTCTATTTTTATTTCCTTCCATTTTCCTGTTTCAAGTAAAGTAATGAGTAGAGATACCTATACCTCTAGAAAACAGAAAAAGAGGGTATCCAAAACGGAAAGGGTCAGACCCCACATCTACTATATATCGTTTAAACCGTGAACATGACACGATAAACGGTGCATAGAGTGGTGAGGTCAGACCCTCCTAATTATTGCTACGATTGATAACGCAATATTGGTTTGCGGGCTGCTAGTGTTTCATCCAGACGCTTGATTACTGTCGTATGTGGTGCTTCTTGAACGATTTCTGGATTTTCTTCTGTTTCCTTGGCAATCTGGATCATCGCCTCAATGAATGAATCTAATGTTTCTTTTGATTCTGTTTCAGTTGGTTCGATCATCATACATTCCTCAACATTCAATGGGAAATAGATGGTCGGTGGATGATAACCGAAATCCAGCAATCTTTTGGCAATATCGAGCGTACGTACGCCTAGTTTCTTTTGGCGTCTGCCGCTTAATACGAATTCATGTTTGCAATGCTTATCGTATGGCAGGTCGTAATACTCAGCGAGCCTTCTCATCATATAGTTTGCATTTAGAACCGCATTCTCTGTCACGGCTTTCAAGCCATCCGGCCCCATTGAGCGAATATATGTGTACGCTCTAACATTAATGCCAAAGTTTCCGTAAAATGGCTTAACACGGCCGATCGATTGAGGTACGTCATATTCAAACGTATATTGACCATCTTTTTTAATAAGCACAGGCTTAGGCAAATACGGGATTAAGTCTTGCTTGACGCCAACTGGTCCAGAACCTGGGCCGCCACCGCCATGTGGTCCAGTAAACGTTTTGTGCAGATTTAAATGCACAACATCAAAGCCCATATCACCGGGACGCGCTTTGGAAAGTACAGCATTTAAGTTCGCACCATCGTAATACAGTTTTCCACCTGCATCATGGACAACTTTAGCCATTTCTAAAATATTTTCTTCAAACAATCCTAATGTATTTGGATTCGTTAGCATGAGTGCTGCTGTATCATCACCTACTACGCGTTTTAAATCCTCAAGATCAACCAAACCGAATTCATCGGATTTGACTGTGATCGTTTCAAACCCAGCAACAGTTGCAGAAGCTGGATTTGTTCCATGGGCAGAATCCGGGACAATGACTTTCGTACGTTTCGTATCTCCGTTTGCTTCATGGTACGCGCGAATCATCATTAACCCAGTCCACTCACCATGTGCTCCTGCAGCTGGTTGTAGTGTGACTTGATCCATCCCCGTAATTTCCACAAGATGTTCTTGAAGATCATACATGAGCTCAAGTGCACCTTGCACAGTGCTGGCATCTTGAAGTGGGTGAATATGGGCGAAACCGGCAATTCGAGCTACATTTTCGTTAATTTTAGGATTATATTTCATCGTACAAGAACCGAGTGGATAAAAACCTGAATCCACACCGTGATTACGATGCGAAAGTGCTGTGTAATGACGCATAATATCAAGCTCAGATACTTCTGGCAATTCCGCTTCCTCAACGCGAATATAGTCAGTTGGAAGCAGTTCTTCAAGTGAGATAGCTTCTACGTCCATTTCTGGTAGACTATAACCGATGCGTCCTTCGGTACTCATTTCAAAAACTAATGGTTGATCCTGATTATTCATGGCTATCCCCCAATTCTTGTACAAATGCATCAATTTCTTCTTTTGTTCTCAACTCTGTCACGGCTACAAGCATGTGATCTTGAAGTTCTGGGTACGTTAAACCTAGATGATAGCCGCCAATTATGTCTTTCGCAAACAATTGATCATTGATTTCACGATACGATGCTGGAAGCTTAATCACGAATTCGTTAAACGAAGGACCTTCGAACACGACTTCGATTCCTTTAGCTTGTAAAGCTTTTTTCGCATAATGAGCTTTTTGGATGTTTTGTACAGCCATTTCCTTTACACCCTTTTTCCCGAGTGCTGTCATAGCTACGGAAGCAGCGAGAGCATTTAGTGCCTGGTTCGAACAAATATTAGAAGTTGCTTTATCACGACGAATATGCTGTTCTCGAGCTTGAAGCGTTAATACAAAGCCACGTTTGCCATCTTCATCAACGGTCTGCCCGACAAGTCTACCTGGTACTTTACGCAATAATTTATTCGTTACTGCAAAATAGCCGCAATGTGGTCCACCAAATGCTGCAGGAATTCCAAATGGTTGAGCATCTCCAGCAACAATATCTGCGCCTAGTTTTCCAGGTGGGGTTAAGGCGCCTAACGCTAAGGGATTACTTGAGACAATAAACATCGCTTTTTGTTCATGAACGATTTTTTCAATCTCCTTTAAAGGTTCAATACGCCCAAAGAAATTTGGATATTGAACGATGACTCCTGCAATATCGTCGCTGATTAATTCTTGCAGTGCATCCAAATCGGTTACACCATCAAGATGTGGAATTTCCACTACTTCAACACGCTGTCCCAACGCATACGACTTTACAACATCACGGGACTCAGGATGAACCGTACTAGAAATCAAGATTTTCTTACGTTTTGTATGCCCGCTACTTAGCATCGCTGCCTCAGCAAGAGCAGTTCCACCATCATACATAGAAGAATTGGCAACATCCATGCCAGTCAATTCACAAATCATCGTTTGAAATTCAAAGATTGCTTGGAGCTCTCCTTGAGAAATTTCCGGCTGATAAGGGGTATACGCTGTATAAAACTCAGAACGAGAAATCACATGGTCAACGATAATTGGTTGATAATGATCGTATACACCAGCACCTAGAAAAGAAGCATAGCGCTTTGCATCGGCGTTTTTCCCAGCCAATTTAGTAAGCTCTTTTAAAAGAGCTGGTTCTGATTTAGCAGGTTTAATCTTGTATTCACCTTGGAAACGTACGCTCTGTGGAATATCACTGAATAGCTCATCTATAGTAGGAACTCCAATTGCGGCTAACATTTCCTTTTGATCTTGGTCAGTCATCGGTAAATAGCGATGTTTAGTCATGAATTTCTCCCCCTCATCCTCTTGGTCGTTTATAAAATGGTGTCTTAGCCACTATGGCTTTCACGCGCTTGGAACGGATTTCAACTTCAACTTCTGTTCCAATTCCCGTATACTCTTTTTTCAATAAGGCAAGACCTACGTTTTTCTTCAATGTCGGCGATTGTGTCCCAGTTGTCACTTCGCCAATCAATTCAGAACCATAGTAAACAGAATAACCATGACGTGGTATGCCGCGTTCCATCATTTCGATGCCGACAAGCTTGCGCGGTGCACCATGTTCTTTTTGCTCGGCAAGAACAGACTTGCCGATGAAATCAGCCTCTTTGTCAACTTTAACCGCAAAACCAATTCCCGCTTCAATTGGCGAAATATTAGGTGTTAACTCTTGACCGTATAACGGGAGCTTCGCCTCGAACCGAAGCGTATCACGAGCACCTAGACCGATTGGTTGAACGCCTTCATCCTTACCTGCTTTGAGAATCGCTTTCCAGAGTATTTTTGCGTCTTCGTTATTACAATACACTTCAAAGCCATCTTCCCCTGTATACCCTGTGCGTGATACGACGAGAGCCGTGACTCCATTAAGTTCCATATTTTCTTTGAAAGTAAAAAAGTCAATCTCACTCAAATTTGTGTTTACAGCTAATTTCTGAAGGACTTTTTCAGCAGCTGGACCTTGAAGAGCAAGCAAAGCAACTTCATTTGAGATATTTGTCAGTTCAACATCTTTAATCAAGTGATCGTGCAGCCAATTGAAATCCTTCTCAATATTGCCAGCATTCACGACTAATAAATAGTCATTTTTCGCTTTCTTGTAAATAATTAAATCATCGACAACTCCACCATTTTCATAGCACAATGCGGCATATTGCGCATGCCCTACTTCAAGCTTGAGAATATCGTTCGTAATCATTCTTTGTAAAAAGTCCGTGCTTCCTTCACCTTTTACAACAAACTCCCCCATATGAGAGACATCGAACAAGCCTGCTTTTGTACGTACTGCTTCATGTTCTTCTTTAATGCTAGAAAATTGGACTGGTAGCTCCCAGCCACCAAAGTCAATCGTTTTACCACCATAATCTGCGTAAATAGTAAATAACGGCGTCCTTTTTAATTCAGTCATACTACGCCTCCTCACATTTTTTTGGGCATAAAAAAA
Organism: Peribacillus sp. NPDC096379; assembly: GCF_044762875.1. NCBI lineage: Bacteria > Bacillati > Bacillota > Bacilli > Caryophanales > Bacillaceae > Peribacillus > Peribacillus sp. NPDC096379. Next base: position 1,078,894 of record NZ_JBIWFD010000001.1, on the reverse strand, counting down.
GACAGAGAAGCTCCTCTTGAGCTATTTCTCTGTCCTGAAACCTGAAAGTTTACCTTTAAAAGGCTTTCCCCTTTGGTGGTCTTAAAAGCTTACGCCTTTAGACACTCTCCAGAGTTGCGTCCAACAAGGGTTCTTTTGCCTGAGAGATTCGCTGCTAAGCTTGCTCCTTCGGCGCTACAAATGTAGTCTCTCCCCCAGCCTTCATCCGCATATAATATTGTCTTTTTTGAACATACTATGTAAATAAGGGTTGAACAACTAAAACGGACTTTGCCGACTTTACACAATCTTTATTTCACAGAAAAAGAGGCTACTTTCACCAAACACCTAGAATTCTGTTACTACTATAGTAAATCAAACAGTGGAAGTCTTTCAAATAAAAATCATATTTATTAATAGAAAATTTCAAAATTTATTCGTTACGTTCATACTACCATTAATAATGCTTGAATCGCAATCATCTTTTCACAAAAACCAAACTTTTTTTATATTTATCACCTTAATGTTCGTGTATTAGGTTTTTATATTTAGAAAGGAGCAATATTTATGCAAATTCGAATCAAATTTGACGATGAATGGTCAGAAGAATTTTTAGATAAAGTGGAGAATGATGGTCCTTGGGCGAATTGGGAGCTGTATAAACTTGCAGTTCAAGCGGAAAAGCATCTGGCCATTCCAGAATTTGAAGGACTGCAAGCACCTCATCATCTTAATCAGCTAACACCACTCCCTCATCAACTTGAAGCTGCCCGACAAGTCGTCGAGACTATGAATGGCAAAGCAATTTTGGCTGATGAAGTAGGTCTTGGAAAAACAATCGAAGCTGGCTTAATTATTAAAGAATATATGATTCGCGGTCTCGTGAAAAAAGTCCTGATTCTCGTTCCTGCTTCACTCGTTTCCCAATGGGCGTTTGAGCTAAATACAAAATTTCATATCCCCGCTGTTGTTCAGAGAAAAAGCTATGTATGGGATTCATGCGATTGTATCGTATCATCCATAGATACAGCGAAGCGTAATCCACATAGAGACATCATTTTTAAGCAAGAATACGATTTAATCATTATTGACGAGGCTCATAAATTAAAAAATAATAAAACGAAAAACTACGAATTTGTTCAAAGTTTGAAAAAGAAATTCTGCCTTCTCTTAACTGCTACACCTATTCAAAATAAGGTAGAAGAAATCTTTCATCTTGTTTCTCTTCTTAAACCTGGACATTTAGGAAATGCAGCTCTTTTTTCTGAAAAGTATAAAGGAAAAGGCCGCACCATCTATGAAGATGAACATCTTAAGGAGCTTGTTAATACGGTTATGATTCGAAACCGCCGTGCCGATACTGGAATCGAGTGGACGAAACGTCATGTTGAAACAATTATAATTAAATTCTCACCTACTGAGCAGGCTTTATATGACGCTGTAGCTGCGTTCCGATCGCAATCTGAAGGAGCGGGAAGTGCATTTTCAAGCCTAACCCTCCAAAGAGAAGCATGTAGCAGCAAAGAAGCAGTCTTTACCACTTTAAAAAACATGTCTCAAAAACATGAAAATCCTGCACCTGAATTCATAGAAAAGTTGAATAATCTCTTTGAGACAGCAAAGCAAGTTGAGCGCAATTCAAAGGCAGAGAAGACGTTGGAATTAATCCAGAAAATCAACGATAAAGTCATTATTTTCACGGAGTACCGAGCTACACAACTTTATTTGCAATGGTTTTTACAGCAAAACGGCATAAGCTCAGTACCTTTTCGTGGCGGGTTTAAGCGCGGTAAAAAAGATTGGATGAAAGAGCTTTTTCAAAATAAGATTCAAGTACTAATTGCTACAGAAGCTGGCGGTGAAGGTATCAACTTACAATTTTGTCATCATTTAATCAATTTTGATTTACCATGGAATCCGATGCGGTTGGAGCAGCGAATTGGCAGGGTTCATCGGCTCGGTCAAACCCAAGATGTCATGATTTATAATTTCGCGACGGAAAATACAGTAGAAGAACATATCTTGAAACTTCTCTATGAAAAGATTCAGCTATTTGAAAAAGTGATTGGTGATTTAGATGATATTTTAACAAAATTAGATATCGGCAATATTGAAGATTATTTAGTGGATGTAGTAGATGGGTCAAAATCAGAAGGTGAAATGAAAATTAAAATGGATAATCTTTCTTCCATGATTCAATTCGCCCAAGATATGAAGGAGGGAAATCTTCATGCAGCAACAGGAAATTCATGATTTCTTGCTCACCTATTTCAAAGCGAATCATTGTGAAATCATAGAAAACCACCCTGCTTATTTAATGATTCAATTAACGATTGAACTCGATAAGGAATTGATGAACCGTCCCTTTTACTGGCACTACCTTGAAAAAACCGGTGGCGTTCCCAACCCATCTCAGCTTACCCTTATAACAGATCCACAACAGGCACCAGCTGACGTCAAAGGGGAACTGATCCATTTCGGATCACAACGACTACATCAGATTTTTGCATCTACGAAAAGGCTTGCCGGATTTATCCGCTTATACGAGGAGATTATCCAGCAGAACCATACGCAGAATCCCTTATATCCATGGCTTTCTATCAATGCAAAAGTTTCCTATCAAAGTGATCGCAAGAAAGATATTCTGTTGTCTGCAGGCTTAAATTTAATAACAGGAGAAATCGTCGAACAGTTTCATGAAAGGCTTTTACAAATACAAGTAACTCCAAAAATTCCAGACTACTCATTTACCTTATCGCCGCTCATCAAACCAAAAAGCGGTCTGCTCAGGCTTGACTCATATATTAGGCGAACTTTCGAAGGAGACGATCATACTTGGGCTGAAAGAGCGATCGAGCGATGGGAAGATGATTTACGGTTACTTGAAAACTTTTATCAAGATATGGAAGACAAAGCTGAGAGCTACTATACCGAAAAAGAAGCATTACAAAATCGCTATGAACCGAATATTACTATTTCTATTGTTAATGGCGGATTATTTTATTTATCCAATCAAGCGATTTAGTCTTCTAGTGCGTGTTCAAAAAAGAGGATAAAAAGAACCGAGAAGTTCGAGGAGCGCATCTCGAGAGGACCGGAACGTATATAGTAATACGTGAAGGATGTGCTGACTTCTGTGTTGCGCACAGGACGTGCGCGGTTTTAACAGAAGGTCATTCATGAGCTTTGATGCAATTCGCAAGCTTTTTGACCGGACTTTGTGAACATCCTCTTCTAGAAACAAAAAGGGTCAAGACCCCAACACTCTCTAAACACTATTTATATGATGTGTACATGACACACTAAACAGTATAAAGAATGTGAAGTCTGACCCTATTTGGACAATCTCTCTCGTTTATCCCGGTTTAACTAACCATCAGTGGGAAAAACACTGATGGAAGTTTCATTTTATTTTCTTTTTAAAAGCATGCTAATTGCGAAAGGTACAATTCCAAACCATTGACTTAGAAATGTTGGTCTATTTTCTTTTTTATGTTTGCGTTGTTCTTTTCGAACGGTCTTTGGAACTTCAAAGTATTTTACTAGTTGCTGCGTTAAATATTTAATATAATCATTCGTAGACATAGACATCACCTACTATTTAGTATGGACAAAATCAGCTTATTTATTCATATGATCGTTTAGAGTAAATACTTTCGCCCACTTTACCAACTCCCCCTCCTCTATGTCATAAAGGACATTCACTTTCCTACTCAGACCTTGCGTGGTTAATGCAAATAATTCCAGCGAAGAATAGCGCTCTTCGCTGCTTATCATTGCATACTCAACGGTCCCATTTGGAAAATGAAGAACACCTCCATCAACATACGCATCATGAGCGACCATATTCTGTACTTCATGAGAGGCCAACAACAGAAGATGATCAAGTACTAAAACATTTTCAACATTTTTGTAAAACATTTTTTCAAGGTTGAATTTCTCTATGCTGTAAAAAGTGAACACAATCAAAATCGAGGCTACAACCATTGTGACAGGCAATACAGCCCCTTTTTCATTCTTGCACATTTTCAAATCCACTTGTCACGAAGGGTCTCAGCACCCTTGTAAACGTATTTCCTGCCAAATCTTTTACGGATATAACAATCTTATTTCCTTCCATCCTACAATGAAAGCTAGAAACGTTTTGAAGCATAATTTGATGTCCCGTACGATTCACCCGCCTTCGTAAAATATGATCATATTTTTCAATGCTTATAATATTTTCCCCTACAACCATATATATGCTGTCATTTAATATAGTCTGGCTGCTAGATTGCCAAAGTTCTCCCTTGATTTGTTGCAGAAAAATTTCCCATTCCATTTGATTGAGCCGTTTATCCTGATAAAGTTCTTTCCCTACTACTACATAAAGCTGAACAATCATTCCAGCAATCAAAATAAAGATCGACAAGGACAGCAACATCTCAATGAGTGTGAACCCTCGATTATTCAACTGCGTCACAAATCGTTTCATATGACCCTTCTGCATTTTCATATTCAATACATCCCATTACCTTTGTCGATTCGTCTTCAATCGTCCAAGTGAAACGGTACTCGTCCGATAATTCCGGTGACAATCTTCCATCACCATCAAGATAAGCCGCCAATGTTTCATAAAGCAGGTGCAGGGCAACGGATCTAATTTTTATATTTGCACGATCAATTTTGACTTCATGGACGATAGGCAAAATCGTACTCACGATAAATAAGCAGATAACAAAAGCAATCATAGTCTCTAGAAATATATATCCGTTAGAGTTTCTCAATTTTCATCCTTCCTGCCCCTAAATAAATGGTGAGTTTATTTACTGAATTTTTCGTCCGAATCAACCAAGTGCCTGACATTTTAGGTACTCCTTCTTGGTAAAAGGTAATTTCCAAATTCAGACTCCCTTTATCAATTTTTATGTCATTTGGAATCGATCGTTGAATAAGTATTTTCTCTTTAAAATCGGTGAATCCATAGTATTTTTTGTTTTTCGTATCAATCGAAAAAATCGTCTTCATATTATGAGTCATTGCATAATGCTGTATATAATGCAAATCATCAATCATTTGATCCATGAAGAGCTGTTTCTCCATGCTTTTTGAAAAGCCTGGTAGAAAGCCGACACTTAGAGAAACAATTAACATAAAAATAGACAGAACAAGCAACATCTCAGAAAGTGTATAGCCTTGTTCGTCACTAGTAATTGTCATCTCATTATTCATCCTGACTCTCCTTCACTAAGCTGACTTCTCCATCTGCGCTCAGAATAATATCTCCTTCCTTCTGGCAGTAGGTTTCTTTAAGATATTCCTTATCTTTCAATTCAGCTAGGCTCTCTGGTAATACATGATGATCGATTTGATAAGCCTGTACTTGACTTTGAGCCATTTTCACATAGGCATCACAACCCTTTGACTGAATTGAATTTTGGTTTTTCAAAATGTTAGGGATCGTAATAATTAACAGGATAGAAATGACAAACAAAACAATGAGCATTTCAATGAGTGTAAACCCTTTTTCATTCATTTTTTTCCTCCTTAAAGTCCTTTCATAAGCGAAAACATTGGTAACAGAACAGCCAAATAAATGGAAACAATCACAAGACCAATTAGCGAAAATAAGGCTGGCTGAATAATCTGCATCATAAACTTCATCTTCTCTTCGGCTTGATCCAAAATAAAACGGCTATACATATATAATTCTTGCTCAAGCCTTCCCGATTTCTGACCGTTTGCGGTAATGACACTTAACCTTTTCTCGAAATAAGGCAGATCTCGAAATATGGCGTCAAGCGGCTTCCCTTCCGTTAATTCATTTCTTATTAATTGACAAACATCATGATAAAACGGCTGAACTCCACTCTTTTCGAATAGGGTAATACTTTCGTTAATAGATAATCCTCCTACTAAAAGGCCGCTTAATTGGCTTGCAAAAAAATGGGTTTCGTACAATTTTATAAAGGTGCCAAGGAGGGGGATTCTTAAAAGCAAGCTTTGGCGTTTAAAAGGCGAGAGTTTCTTCAAATAAAATGAGTGAAGCAGCAGATATACGATAATCGCAAAAACGAGGAGGTAAGGAAGCAAATCCAATAAAGTTACAAATAAAACAATGATTTGTAATAACAACGTTTCTTCAGCATTCATCGTTTGAAAGAGAGATTGAATTTTAGGTAGAAGCACGGTTTTCATCATATAAAATACAATTGTTACAAAGAAAATGAGGAAAAGAGGATACAGAAAGATCTTTTTTAATTTCTCAATGTCATCATTTCTTTGCCCCCAATACAGTCCTGCTTCCTGAAGTGCTTTAGGTAGGTTGCCGTATGCTTCTGAAAAGTAAATAAAGTGGACCAATTGAGGATGAAAATTCAGCATAGTTAAGACGCTATGAAAAGGATTTCCGCTTCGTAGCTCTGAAATCGAACGTTGTAAATCCGCTTCTTTCTTTTTAGTATGCTGAAGCATAAGAAATCGGATGGCCTCGGCAAGCGGGTAACCAAATTCTAAAAGCTCTCCTAATTTGAGAAGAAATTGTGATTGCTCCTTCATATTCCAATTACTTCGTTTCATGTTCATACACCAATCTTGTAAATTCCTCTTGATTTACATACCCAAACGCAACTGCTTTGCCGATTTCATTCCTTAATTTTCGATAATATACGTCATTCCCTTCACCTTTGGCCGATCGCAATACTGCTGACAACTCTTTACCTGTAATAAGTTCGTATGCACTTGCTCGTTTTCTTCTCTTTTTAATACCACACTCGCCATCACATTCATTTCTCTTACAGATTGGACACTGAAGTTCTAGCAATCTTTGAGCCGTCACAGCTAGTAAGGTTTGTTGAATTTCAATCCAACTGATTCCAAATTCGAGCAACCGGTATACGGCACCGTGGGCATCCCTTGTATGCATCGTTGTGAGTATGAGATGCCCCGTCATGGCCGCTCTCACAGCGATTTCCGCCGTTTCTACATCACGAATTTCTCCTACCATAATCACATCGGGATCGTGTCGCAAAATGGCTTTTAAGCCTACTGAATACGTAATACCTGCTTTTTCATTAATTTGGACTTGAAGGACTTGTTCTGATTCGTTTTCAATGGGGTCTTCTAAGGTGATAACATTGCGGTTAATCATGTCTTTTGCGTGGTGAAGCAACGAGTATAAGGTAGTGGTTTTTCCGCTTCCGGTCGGTCCGGTTAGGATCAGTAATCCGTGAGAGTGTTTTAACAGAGCTGATAGTTTATCCGCTGTATTCTTAAAAATGGAAAGCTGTTCGACGGGAAGAATATTTTGCTTAGGAATGAGACGAATCACAAGGCTTTCGGAAAAAGTGGTGGGTAGCGTAGATAATCTTAGACCAATAATTTTGTTGTCCAACTCAAGGGTAATGGCTCCGCTTTGTGGCCGTCTTTTTTCACCAATGTCCATCGAAGCAAGAAATTTCAAATGAGAAATGAGGCGATCACTTTCGTCTTTCGTTAACACTTCCTGAGGATGTAGCTTACTTTCAATGCGGAATTGGATGAGAGGACCATCTTTTCTAGGAACGATATGAATATCAGATGCTCCTAGACGGACAGCGCGCGAAAGGATATCGTCAGCTGTCTTTTCAATCGATTTCACTTACAATTCACCTCCTATTTTGGTTAATTATACATTTCGACGCCTTTTGGCAAAATCCTTCAAAAAAAAATCAAATTATTTAAAATATTTTTTTGAAGGAAAAATAGGATGACCGTCCATAATAATGCTACGAATATTTTTCTAACTGGCTTTAGATTATTGGGCTTGTTTTGATTACATGACTTGCTGATTCTTTCACTGCCATAAGAATTTCCATATATAATAATGGGCATAGTAAATAAGACTTAAAGTGCGTGTTCAAAAAGGTTAAATAGAGCCAAGATGTTCTGCGAGCGCATATCGGGAACCTTTCGCGTATGCAGTAACGTTGAGTACCGGACTTGCACAGGACGTGCGCGATTTTAACAGACGGTCAATACTGCGCTTGGATACAATTCGCAAGCTTTTTTACCGGAATTTTTGAACAACCTCTATCTGTTTTAAAACTTGTCACCCTGTACATATTTGGTATTGCTTACAAACTAGACTTTACAGTTCGTGAGCAACTATTCTATAATTACGTTAGATGTAACCATCAATGGGAATTAAAGGGGGTATTAGAGTGGATCGTATGTATCGCGTTCTAGGTTTTTGGACAGCCATTATGGCAATCTTTTTCTACCTTGGAGACATGTATGCATTATCTTTACTTTTCTTCGGGCAAACTGGTTTTTTTGTACTTTTAAGTTATCTTCGTCTTTCAGAGCGTATGTATATCTATGTGTTTGGCGCTTATTTAACCGTTTTCTTTGTCGGATACAGCTACTACACAGTATTTTTACTGCCTGCGGGCGGGGCAGCGCATTAATTGCTACATAGTAAAAGGGGCTAAGGAGAGGGGCTGACCTCACACTCTATACACCGTTTATAATGTCATTCACACGACAAGGAAACGATCTATAGTAGATGTGGGGTCTGTGACCCTTTCTTTTTTTTGGAAACCCTCTTTTTTCATATTTTTTATCTTAAAATCCATTCAGAAACGGATTTTGATCCATTTCATCGGCAATGTTCGTAATCGGACCATGTCCAGGTAAGACAATCGTATCTTCTGGCAAAGTTAATAGCTTATCGTGAATGCTTTTCAGCAATTGCTGTTCATTGCCACCTCTTAAATCTGTGCGGCCTACACTTTGTTGGAAAAGTACATCACCTGCGAAAATCATACCTTCATCTCGTAAATAATAGGAAACACTTCCTGGTGAATGTCCTGGAGTTTCCAATACAATAAAATGGAATTCGCCAAGCACCAAGTCAAATTCTGTTGTAATCATTTGATCTGCAGGCTTTATTTCGATTGGGTTCCCTGGAGTAAATGATTTTGAGCCATTTAGATCTGCATCTGCAAGCCACTTTGCTTCCTTTTCATGTAAGTATACGGGAATCTGGTAATAATCTCGAATAACATCCACGGCTCCGATATGGTCAAAATGAGCGTGTGTTAATAAAATCGCTATGGGCTGCCACCTTTTAGTCTGAATATACTGAATTAATTTATTACCTTCTCCGCCTGGATCGACAATTACACACTTTTCTGCTTTCTCCATGACGTAGCAATTTGTTTGTAACGGTCCTAAAGGAATCTGGTTCCACTTCAACATCTTCCACTCCTATTCTAATTGCAAAACGTTTTATGATCATTTTACACAACTTATAAGACATGATGTTTCATATTAGATTCGCGAGAAACATATGACGGTTTAAACCTATCATTTTTGAAAAAATAAAACCATTCATTTAACTTACAAAAAGAATGTGGCGTAATAACGCCATCATTTACCATGAAGCATCAATCTAATTACAAAACCTGAATGGTGTTAAGACGCCACCAGTTATTATGAAGGATAGTTCATTAAACACGCTACACTCGCCTAATCACAATGGTGGCGGAGCCGGAATTTCGGACGCTTTCTTGATTATCTAAGTATACTTGCTAAGTAAATTGGTTATAGTAGTAAGTCGCGTAGACCCGTCCCCATGTCCTTCATAAAAAAGGTTCATTTTTAAACCTCGACAAACATCCAAAAAAACATTAAAATGTTAATATATGCAATCAAAATTACATATTCTAAAGTTCGTTATCAAATCTTTGGGTACAGTATAAGTAAGCAAAGATTGAGAACAAAGGGGGCAAAAACATGGGATTAGTAATTATTTTCGCTCTAGTCGCAATATTAGGACTAGCTGCTACACTACGTGCATTTAAAGATAAAAACATTCTAGCGATTTTGTTTGCTGGAGGAAGTACAGTTGTATTTGGCTGGTTTGCCATTATGACTGTCATTAACAACGGCTTTCCAACACTAGTACACTGATTACTTAAAACGGTAAAAATAAAGAGGCTGCCAATCGGCTGCCTCTTTATTTTTAGCTAATTTCAAATAAATTTTTCACTGTTTTATTTTTCAAGTTAATAATTTTTTCAAATTGATTCCCATAAAGGCACCAAATACCGTTCGGCGAACAGCTTAATGGTTCGTTTTCCGCTTTCGTAAGAATCACTTCTTCTTTTCCAGTCTTCCAGTTGAATACGTGTAAGGAAAATCCCCCAGCATATTGACCAACATTCGCCGCTTTTTCTGGTATGAAAGAGATAAATTGAGAAGTTTCTTCTCTCATGTCGAAGTAAGGGATCAGCCAACTCGAATAGTTTTTTAAATGTAGTGCTGAAAAACTTGTAATAAGTTTGTTTTTATCAGTAAAAAAGCTATAAGTAGCTTTATCATAGTTCTCGCTTTGATCTTGAATCGTCATTAATGTATGCTCTGTTCGAGTAAAGTAAATAACGTCAAGCATCATACTTTCCCGCTGATTTGAACGAAGATTCTTCTTCATAAGTGGGGCTTTTAAATTAGGCTCATCTTCATCCCAGTCTAGATACAGCAGGTCTTCCTTACTTCCCCACTTCACAAAGGGCTGTGGAAATTCTATCATTTCAATCTTTTGTTCTTTCGTATTTACGATGTATGTTCGATATGACCAATCTTCAAAAAAACTAGAAAGAAACAACACACCTTGGTCATGTATATTCCATTCATAAGCTAACTCAATTGATGGAACAGAAGCAGAAAAAGCCATCGTGCCATCATGGTTTAAAACTTCAATCACTGCTTCATTAGCCAATGGAGCTAAATGAACGAGCACGTACGATCGATCTGGACTAATACTGACATCCACAATATCTTCGGTTGGTTGATAAAAAACGCTTTTTTTCTGCGTCTGAAAATTCCAGCTCATCACCTGTAATTGGTTATTTTTACCGAGTTTTTCCGAATAAATAATGGTGGAGGAATCCAACCAGCCATACACTTGTACAATCTGTTCGTGTTTGTCGATTAGAAATTCAGGTAGCTCATACTTGTCTTCAACGACAACGGGGTTTTCTAATTCTTTTTCTGGTTTCAGTGTTTCTTCATTCTTCGTGGCCTCACAAGCCGTTAGGAGAAGGAATATGGAGATGGTACATAATACAAAACAATTGTTTAACCGAATTGCCGGTAGTCCCGGTCGCAGCAATAGATGAACTACTGCCCTAAAAAATTTTTCAACCCCCACACCTCCTTTTTTACTAATGCTTTAGATATTCATTATAAAACAAAAAATCAACGAAAGCCCCCAAAAACTGTCACAAAATATTTTTTTATTATCATACATGACAAAAAGAATGCCCCATAACGAAAGGGTCAACCCCTTTCTTGGAACATCCTCTCATTGTGATGATTTATCAAGATCCATTAATTAGCGAAATGTTTTTTCACAAGCCATGCAGCTCCAATGACTCCTGCATCATTTCCGAGTGTAGCCATGCTAATTGTTGTTGATTTGCGAACCCGCTTAAATGCGTAGAATTCAAAATACTCCCGAACTGGTTTAAGCAGTAAATCACCCGCTTTAGAGACCCCTCCGCCAATTACGATTTTTTCCGGATTCAAGATATTACCTGCCTGTGCTAAAGCAAGGCCTAAGTACTTGCTAACTTGTTGAATAACCTTTAGAGATATAGCATCTCCTTCTTCTGCACATGTGAATAGTAGTTTCGATGATAAGCTTTCCCCACCATCTATTTTTTCTTGGAGCAAGGAAGGTTCGTTTGTTTTTTCCAGAGCTTCTTTTGCCAAACGAACGATTCCTGTCGCGGAAGCTACCGTTTCAAGACAGCCGGTTTTGCCGCAGTTACAAGGAGCACCTGCGTCTGTTACGACTGTGATGTGACCTAATTCTCCACCCGCACCGCTTACCCCATGAACCATTAATCCGTTAGCAATGACCCCGCCACCGACTCCAGTTCCAAGCGTCACGCAAACGATATCCTTTGCCCCATTTCCTGCACCCTTCCACATTTCTCCAAGTGCCGCTATATTCGCGTCATTATCAATGACAGCTGGTAGTAAAGTTTCCGTTTCCAGTAAATCCTTTAACGGGTAGTTGTTCCAGCCAAGATTAATAGCTTCATAAATTGAACCATTTACAGCATTTACAGGGCCTGGTGCCCCCATTCCGACCCCAAGCAACTTACTTTTAGACTCTCCTAATTCCGCCAATTTATCATCAATCGCTTTGGCAATATTGGTGGTGATGCGCTGACCATTATCTGAAATATCAGTGGCAATTTCCCATTTATGAAGAATTTCACCGTACATATTAATAATTGCGAGCTTCGTTGTGGTTCCACCCAAATCTACGCCCATTAGCCATTTATCCATTTATGTCACCTTCTACTTTTTTATTGATTGTTTATATACATCAACCCGATTACTTCTCATTCCGAAGCCTGAATCTCTTGTCTTAACAACAAAATAGCCATCTGGAATTCTTTAGTGTCCATTATACCTAACTTGTAAATTTCTCGAATCTCTACTTCCATCAGTTCAAGATCTGCGATTCTGTCACCTGTATAGATGAACGTTCCAAATCTTCTTAAGTATGTTTTAATATCATAAATTGTTTTCATGAATGTCCCTTTCCTAAAGTTGCTTTACTTAATTTATATTCTAGTAAAAGTATAGCGAATACATGATTAACCGACAAGTGAAAGCGTTTTTTTTGCAAAAAAAGGGCGGGGCTTCGCGAAATCAGCTCCGCACCGCCAACCTTCATAAGGTGATACAGTTTATAAAACCTGTGAACCTTTTTATCCCGGTTTAACAGGCTGTCCCCCCACTAATGGCAGTTTCACTTTATCGATAGGCTTTAGAGCAGGCGCTCATGAATGTTTTATCTATTTGCAAAACAAAATATATTTTCATAGTTGTCCATCTTCATTCATAAGATAGAGTACCGTGATTTTTTTGGAGGTGCATGATGAAAATCGAATGGAAGCATACAGCCATTATATTAGTAACTGCTCTATTAGCTGCATTTTTTACCTTCGGATCAAAATCTGTCGAAGATACCATTATTTTTTTCCCGATAGACCCTGACCTCCGCTTTACTACAGCTGATACGAATTTACGTGCAAAGCAAAAAGGTACGTCACACTATCAAGTAAACTGGAAAGTCGAATCCACCTTAGCTCAGCCGGTTTATTTACGCCAAGATATTTCTTTATTATTTAGAAACGGCCGATTACTAGGACTTATAAAGGATTGGAAACAAGATCAAGCAAATTTATTACATACAAAATCTTTTTCTGAAAAAGAAAGTGGTCTCTTCGAAAGCGTCAGCTTCCATTATGGGGAAGTGCATCCGAAAGAAAACACCTATACAAGTGTGCAAAAAATGAGTAAAGATCATCTTTATGCAATCCTCTCTCTCCAAAAGGACTTTCAAACATTTCACGATCCGATCAATAATGAGCAAAAAAAATGGCAGCATACACTTGACAAGTACACAAGGTCTATTGTAGATACAGCTTATACAGACGCCCTGAAGCAATTCGGCATCCTAGAAAATCATTACACCGCATTACCGTTAACGGATTTGCCAAACAGGACCGATGAACTACTTAAAAGTTTTCCATCGGCACAGAGAGAAGAAATAATCGGAAAACTTTGGGAAGGGTTATATAAAAATTATCTTTTGGGAATACAAAAAGAAGACGGAAGCATCCTAAATCCAATTGGCAGTACTATCCCAATTGTACTTGTTGCAAAAAATCACACAGAGCTTCTCATTCTATTGCAAACTAGCGACGGAACACCTATAGTGCTTCGGCAAAGTATATAAAAGTTATTTCTAAAGCACTCGCACGAAGAAAAATATTTATTCTTCATGCGAGGCTTTTTTCAAAGGTTAGCTTTAGTCAACTGTCTAAATCATTTATATACCCCACGTATTAATTGGTACGCAAAGGCTATAGGGCATTTATTCCTAACCCCCTTATTATTTGCAAGATAGTGATACTTTATGGTGTTTCATTCAACTGATTCAATATTTTTTGATATTCTTCTTGATCTGGAGAAAGATCAACCGCTTTTTGAAACTGGCTCTTCGCTTCTTCCACCCGATGCAGCTTATAATAACATAAGCCTAAATTGTAATGAGCTTCATGAAATTCCGGATTTTGTATTACGGACTCTTCGTAATTCATTGAGGCATCTTGATAATTACCACGCTCAAATTCAATATTTCCTAATACAAATGAAGAAAACGGATGAGTTTCCATTTTATCAATACTAGTCGTTAACAGTTCGTATGCTTTATCACTATCTCCAGCAGTCATATATTCTTGGGCCAAACTCCCTGTCGTTTCATCAAAGTATACAGATTGATTCCTATCACTATAGGCGTATTGAAGCAATCCAAAGGTAAGGATAATCGTAGCACCCGCAAATAATAGTTGTTTAATGTTTGGTTTATGTTTAGGGAGATGGACGATACCAGCAGCCAAGAAGCCGCCGACCAACCCACCAATATGCCCGGCATTATCAATTCCTGACACTGAAAAGCCATAGCCTAAATTGATTGCAATCAAAATAATAATATTCATGCCCATCGTTCTAAAAAATAATTTCGGGTATATGATGCCAAAATAGAGTAAAGCACCAAAACAGCCAAAAATAGCGCCACTCGCTCCCGCAGAAACGGACGGCGTAATAATCAAACTGGCTAATGATCCACCAAAGCCAGCTACCAGATAAATGATTAAAAATCGGATATTTCCATAAAGCCGTTCAACTTCCGTTCCAATAAAATAGAGAGATAGGGAATTCATCAATAAATGCATAAAGCCAATATGTACAACAATTGGTGTAAAAAAGCGCCACCATTCTCCGGACAGAATATAAGGCGAATATTTAGCTCCGTAATCCACTAGTGTTTTTGTATTCGTACTTCCACCATTCATTTCCATTAATAAAAAGATGATAATCTGCATCGTCATAAAAATATATGTAAATAGAGGTTTCCCTCTTTGGAATAGCTGTTGTTCTTCCTTTGCTTGTTGAACAGAACCCGCTAGAGCAACTTGTTTTACCTTGCTAATCTTTTGTTCGTCGATTTCCTCATCAGGTGGAAATTCAATGGAAAGAGACTTAGTAAACATCGTTTCAAGCTCATTTATTCTGTCAGTATAGGCAGCTGTACTTACGATTTGTGAAGTGACTGTCGTTTTGTTTGCCATCCTTTTCTTGTCAATAAATTCATATTCATCTACAGGTTCAAACTCTGTAATATACACATTCAAAACATCCAAAGGCTTTTTAATAAGTTTTTTCCTTATTTGTTCGCCAATTAGAGTGGCTCTGTCAATATCACGCTTTAACCAATTCGCCCAATCAAGATCATGACGAATGATTCTAACAACAGGAAACGCCTTGTCTCTCTCTGTTTCAAGCCATATTTCTTGATGATCGTCAGATATCGTAACCATTCGATAATGATATTGAACTGTAAGCTGTTTAATAATCGACCAATATAGATAATCCTCCTTAAATGCCAATACTTTCCCCACTTTCTTATTGCTAATTTATGTATTCTTGCTTACCCTTTCTCTTCACTATAGTAGATTTAATTGTAATTGTACAAACAAACGTACATGAATTGTTTCGTTTTTTTGTTATTCAAAAACAAGAGCCTTGCTCAATCTATAGGCATTGAAAAATATAGATTCGCATTAAATTGATTGGCTCTACTCTCGAAAAAGTTGCTGTTCATAACGTTCTTCTTAATTCCTAAAAAAGGGCCGATCCCCACTCCTATAAACTTAGGAGATACAGAATCAGACCCAAAACCTGCCTTACGAATAATTAGTACCATTTCCCCCACTAAAGAGGCCTTGTAACATCTTCTCACGTACAGCACGTGATCCAAATGTTCCCGAAACTAGCAATTTACGCAAAAAGGAATTGGCTAAGATCAGATTCATCAAGCGATAACGACAATGATATCCAAAATACACTACCATGCCAATCATCATTATTTTCATTATTGTTCGAAGCATATCCATCCCTCCTATCCCTAGTGTGGCGAAATCAAGAATTTTTATCCCGGTTTAACAAGCTGTAATACCCCCACCTCAATTTTCCCGAGAAAAACAAACAATAAATAGGTGGGGATAAACAGCCTGTAAATCCCCGATTGGTGAGATACAGTGGAACTACCGCTGTGCTCTTCGGCGGTTTAGTTGAACCAATCGGGTTCGTCCTGTCGATTGATCGAAGCGAAAGAGAAGGTCTTAACGACAGGAAAACGGG
The DNA here is from genome assembly GCF_044762875.1 of Peribacillus sp. NPDC096379. Classification (NCBI taxonomy): domain Bacteria; kingdom Bacillati; phylum Bacillota; class Bacilli; order Caryophanales; family Bacillaceae; genus Peribacillus; species Peribacillus sp. NPDC096379. The sequence continues at coordinate 1,062,664 of NZ_JBIWFD010000001.1, read as the reverse complement.
ACTAACCATCAGTTGGGGATGAAAGTTTCACTTTATCCCACTCTTGACGAGTAGTAAGACTCCCTCTTAGAATTCTGAGTAAACAAAAGAAGATAGAGGTAGGAGGATATCAACTGCCCCTAAAGGTCTGATTGGTGAGAGACAATGAAACGCACCGCTATGCTTTTCAGCAGTTTAGTTCATTAAATCGGGTTCGCACTGTCGATTAATCTAGGTTTCATTTTATGTGCGTGTTCAAAAAGAAGGTTAAAAAGAGCCGAGAAGTTCTGCGAGCGCATCTCGACAACCTTTCAAATATGTAGGAATACGCGAGAACCAGACTTTCACAGGATGTGCTGACTTCTGTGTGGCTCGTCATGACGTGCGCGACTTTAACAGAAGGTCAAAAATACGCTTTGATGCAATTCGCAAGCTTTTTTATCGGATTTTTGAACATCCTCTTTATATTCATAAGAAAAAGTATTAATTCTCGGCGCTATATACATGATTTGGTGTAATAATTTTTGAAACGGGGATATCATGACATTCGATAGGCAAGTATTCCATTAACTGAAGTTCGAATGCCAGTGACAGTAGCTTGCCTTTATAATCGGAAAGAAAACGGTCATAGTATCCGCCACCAAAGCCCAATCGGTACCCTTTTCTTGTAAACGCTAAACCCGGTACGATCAGTAAAGAGAGGTCTTCCTTAGTTGCCTGCTCCGTCGCCAATACGGGCTCCTGTAAGCCAAAATAAACCGTCTCTAATTCCGAGAAGCTGGTTATGTACCTGAAATCCAATTCTTTACTACTTGGCTTACATTTCGGAACCGCTACGCGTTTTCCTTCGAGCCAAGCTTGTTCGATAATAAATTTTGTTTCAGGCTCCGGATGAACCGCTACAGTAATACCAATCGTTTCTACCTGCTTCCATTCTTTTAGCGCGAACACTTTCTGTGCAATTTCACGCGAAAGCTGGGTATGCTCAATCGTAGACAAACTTGATAATCTCCGTTTCATTTCTTCACGAATTTTCCGCTTATTATCTGTCATGTAGAATACCGCCTTTCTTATGCTTTAACATATAATCACTTAACTTAAATGAAAAGATCATTAGTTAAATTTCAATTATTCAGTTATTTTAACTCTTATTGTACTACGTTTTGTATAGCTCCAACCATTTTTCTACAAAAAAAAACAACAGGAGAAAACCCTGTTGCTTACTTTGTTTCACGGTGTGTAGTTGAACGTTTTTCTCTTGAGCAGTATTTTTTAAGCTCAAGACGATCTGGATTATTACGTTTATTTTTTTTAGAAATATAGTTACGATCTCCACATTCAGTGCAAGCTAATGTAATATTCACGCGCATGTGTATTTCCCTCCAAACATATTGACGTTTTCACATAGGACTTTTCTATAATAGCATTTTTTCTATACAAATGCTAGTCTGTTTTTTGAGAAATATCATCATAAAATACTTCTATTAATGAGGCAGAGCAGAAAGTAATTGATCATGCATGAACAAGGCTTCCTCTTTGGTGTTTGTATGGATGACCCAAGCGACTGCTTCAATACACTCATCAGGTTGAATTTCCGGTTCTAAGGAAAAAATGCTGCTCACTTCTCCTTTTGCGAGTGGTGAATAGGAAAGTATTCCTTCTTTAAGCGATTTAAAGCAGCCATACTGATACAAGCTCCCTTTTCCTTGAATACAATATTGCGAAATCCCCTTTCCTTTTACTACCCCACCAAGCAAGGAGATTGATTTTTTGCCAATGTGTAAAATTGCCTTCTCTCCTGGGCAATAAAAGGCAACATTTTGAGGATCACGCATGTTTTCATAATGAAAGACCATTTTAGGTGATTTTAAAAAAGCAGATGTATTTTTAATCGTGCATCTCACAAATGATATATGTTGTTTTGAAAAAGATTGAATGAGGGAACGTATTTGTCCCCCTGTATTAACAGCCATTTCTTCCTCAGAATACCAGTCAAATTCTCCATCAATCCATATTCCAGCCTTTAATTGTTTCCGGAAGCCATGTGACTCAGATCCCTTGGGTAATGTTTCGTAAGCTGATAAAGTGTTCATCATGATTCTCCCCTTTTCATTTAATGTAAGCGCTTCAATATATTGGTACTTAAGCAAGACCTACAACCTACAACCTACGAGCTGTGTGTCTGTTCAATAGTTAGAATAGTCAGTTTTTTATTACTCTAATCGTAGCACTGAATAGCATTCCATACAATAAACGCATTTTGTCGAATTTCACATCTCCTTTTCCTTCTAGGTAAATTAGTTAAAAAATATTTGCTAAAACGTATTTATTAGATTTTTCCATTTAAATTCGACAACGTTTCAGTAACTGATTAGACAAATACCGGTTTATTTTTTATAATTATGCTCATTGCTCCAGAAACTTACCCAATTTTGCAAAAAAGTGTGGTAAATTAAGAATTGTGACCGAACGACTAAATAGCTAAATGCCTTTATCTTAGCCGTCTTTGATTCGCATCCTTAGTTCAAACGTACTTGTCTACTTTCACTCGAAGCGACGGTATCAAGGGGTTTAAATGATCAGAGAGACCCAATAAAAAAAATGCAGAGGTGAACGTATGGAATATCTACTAATTGGACTTTTGGTATTTTCCAGTATTCTTTTACTAATTTCCTTCTTCACAAAAGATCATGTAAAACTTGAAGAAGAAATAGAGCAAATGACCATTACGCATATGCAAGAAATGTATCAAATTAAAAAGAAAATCAAAATATTAGAAGAAGAACTACTTATTCAAGAAAACCCTCCATCGTATACAGTACATAAACCAAACAACACTGCTTCACAGATCAATGAAATTCTTAAAAGCCAAGTGCTCTCACTGTATCAACAAGGGATATCACTTGAGCAAATTGCCAAACAATCTACCTTATCGATGGATACGGTCATCACAGTTATTGAAGATGCAACAAAAGCGAGGATCAAAACATGAATAAATCGACAATTCGAGCATTTGCAGCAGGAATCATATTCACGTCTGCTCTTGTTGGTGGCTATTCATATGTATTTCCTATTGAAAAGAAAGCCTCTTTAACCCTTGAAGAAGCGAAAGTGATGCTGGAACATAACGGATACAAAATCCAATCTGCTGAAACTAGCAAAAAAGAGGCTACAAGCAAGCAGCAGGCCAGTGAAACCATTTCTGATGCTAAGAAACGAGTGGTACCTATACAAGCTGAGAAGCCATCTGCTGTTTCTTATACGTTAACTGTGGAATCTGGGATGACACCTGAGAAAATAGCAGAGGTTCTTGAAAACGAGGGCATTTTCGAAAATGGTGTAGTGTTTCTCCAATACTTGAAAGAAAATCAATTAATCAAGCGCATTCAGATTGGACAATATACATTTACACCTAATATGGAACTTACCGAAATTGTTAAAATGCTGACTGAATAATGAAGAGAATACCTCAAAAAAAGGGTCTGACCCCGCAACAACTCAATACAGAGTGCGAGGTCAGACCCTTTTCATTAACCAAATCTTCCACTAATATAATCTTCTGTCCGTTTATCAGTTGGGTTTGAAAAAATTGTTGTTGTATCACGATATTCGACAACCTCACCGCTCAAGAAAAATGCCGTACGGTCAGAAATACGTGCAGCTTGCTGCATGTTATGCGTAACGATGATAATACTAAAGTCATTTTTTAGTTCCTGAATTAATTCTTCCACTTTTAAAGTCGAAATAGGATCCAGTGCAGAAGTTGGTTCATCCATCAAGATGACATCCGGCTCAATGGCAAGGCAACGAGCGATACAAAGACGTTGTTGCTGTCCACCTGAAAGGCCATACGCATTTTCTTTTAGACGGTCTTTCACCTCATCCCAAATCGCTGCACCACGTAAACTTTTCTCAACAATTTCATCAAGAACCTTCTTATTTTTGATTCCATGGATTTTGGGACCGTACGCTATATTTTCATAAATAGACTTTGGAAATGGGTTTGGCTTTTGAAACACCATTCCTACTTGAGTACGTAAATCTTCCACACCGTATGATTTATCTAGAATATTACGACCTCTGTATTGGATTTCACCAGATGTTTTTACACCAGGAACCATTTCAATCATGCGGTTTAGCGTTTTAATATACGTCGACTTTCCACACCCTGATGGGCCAATGATAGCCGTAACTTCATTTTCATACAAATCCAAGTTGACGTTTTTTAATGCATGTGTGCTACCATACCATAGGTTCAAATCTGTTGTTTTATAAACAAACTCTTTTTCCTCATGGGTCTTTGTAGTTATTCCGTCTTGTTTATTTTGGGATCTTAATACTGTTACATTCATTTGCTGCTTCCTCCCTTAATATCTTTTCTGAAAATGATTTCGAATGAATACCGCAATCGAATTCATTAGGATTAATAAAACAAGCATAACAAGAATACCAGCCGCTGCTACGTCTTGAAATTCTGCTTGAGGACGGGATGTCCAGTTGTAGATTTGCATAGGCAATACAGTAAATGTGTCCATGATTGTTTTTGGCAAAAAGGCGACGAACATCGGTATCCCGATGACGATAAGTGGCGCAGTTTCGCCGATCGCTCTTGACAAGGCCAAAATCCCACCAGTTAAGATTCCAGGAATCGCAGCAGGTAAAACAACTTTTAAAACAGTTTGCCATTTTGTTGCCCCCATCGCGAAAGATGCTTCACGAAGTTCTTTCGGAACAGAACGAATTGCTTCCTGCGAGGCTACAATAATAACAGGTAGAACGAGAAGACTCATCGTTAATCCTGCAGCTAGTACAGAACGTTCTAATGCCAATGCTCTGACGAAAATGGTAAGTCCCAGTAGCCCAAATACAATCGAAGGGACGCCGGCAAGATTAGAGATATTAAGTTTAATGAAAGATGTGAATTTATTTTTTTTCGCATATTCTTCTAAATATATTGCTGTGCCGACACCTAGTATTAACGAAACAGGAGCCACGACGATCATAAGCCAAATTGTACCGATGAAGGCAGCTTTGATACCTGCATCTTCCGGTCTTCTTGATGCGAAGTTCTGGAAGAAGTCTAAATTTATATAGCCAATTCCTTGGGTAATAATTCGATAGAATAATACCCCGAGTACTAATAAACCAAACAATGTGGAAAGGAAAAACAATCCTTTAAACACTCGGTTTTTGATAATCCTACTCGCCATTTTTTTTGCAACTATTTCTTTATCCACTAACTTATTCATCAATATTCCTCCTTAAACTTTCGTGTGATGAACTGTGCAAATAAGTTCATAAACAGTGTAAAGAGGAACAAAGTCATTCCTACTGCATATATACTATAATAAATGGTCGTTTGATACCCAGCATCACCTGTGCTCACTTGAACAATATACGCCGTCATCGTTTGAATAGAAGATGTGACATCAAAACTTGCATTCGGTGTTGACCCACCTGCCACTGAAACGATCATCGTCTCCCCAATTGCTCGGGATAAAGCAAGAACAACCGATGCGGTAATACCAGATACTGCTGCAGGTAAAATGACCTTAATTGTCGTTTCTAATTTAGTGGCTCCAAGTGCGAAGGCTCCTTCGCGAATTGAACGTGGTACAGACGACATGGCATCCTCCGATAAAGAAGCAACCATTGGCGTAATCATAATTCCCACGACAATCCCTGGGCTTAACGCATTAAATGTTTCAAGACTCGGAATCAACTGTTTCAATATTGGCGTAACAAATGTCAGTGCAAAAAATCCATACACGATGGTAGGGATACCAGCCAATACTTCTAAAATTGGTTTAATGATTCTACGTGCTTTTTCAGAAGCATATTCACTCAAATAAATGGCAGTTGCCAAACCAATAGGGACTGCAACGATCGCTGCAATTCCTGTTACTTTTAAAGTACCCACAACGAGCGGCATAATTCCAAATGATGCATCTGTCGCGGAAAATGGATACCATTTTTTATTTGTGAAAAATTCAATGATTGATACTCGGTCAAAGAAGATAAATGTTTCAAATATTAATGTGAACACAATTCCAATTGTTGTTAAAACGGATAAAACTGCAGTTAGTAAAAGTAGTCCAGGAATTAATTTTTCAAAATTAAAATTGTTCTTTTTCTTTAATCTTTTCTCTGTAATCATTTGCTGCACTGAGTATTCTTTATCGTTACCGCGTGGCAATCTGAAAACCCCTTTCATCATAGCCAAAAGGATGGCGGGTTCATCCAGGTTGTACCCGCCATCTTTTCATTTTTTGTTATTCTTTTATATCTGAAACTTATTTTGTAAGTTCAGCTAGTTTTTCTAAATCTTTTTTATAATCTTCTTCGGGTAAGCTAATATAACCAACCTCTTCTGCCAATTTACCAGCATTTTCGATTGTGAATTTTGTGTAGTCTGCAACTTGTTCTTTATCAGCTACTGCTTTATTAGATACATATGTGAAAACTGTTCTTGAAAGTGGTGCGTAGTCCCCGTTTCCAATTGTTTCATGAGTCGGTTCAACTGGACCATTTCCATTATCAATGCTTACATCTTTAAGCTTGTCTTGGTTTTCTGCGTAATAAGCATAACCGAAGAAACCAATCGCGTTTTTATCACCTGATACACCTTGAACAAGGATATTGTCATCTTCTGAAAGTGTTGCGTTTGAAACGATCGGTGCATCCTCTAAAATAACTTCGTTGAAATAATCATATGTTCCTGAATCTGTACCTGGAGAATAGAATTTAATTTCTTCTTTCGGCCACTCTGGACGGATATCAGACCACATTTTTGCTTTTCCGCTATCTACCCATAATGCTTTTAATTCTTCAACTGTTAAATGGTCAACAAAATCATTTTCAGGGTTAACAACAACTGTTATACCGTCAAATGCTAATGGTAATTCAGTAAATTCGATTCCGTTTTTATCAAGCTCTGCTTTTTCTTCATCTTTCACTGGGCGAGAAGCATTGCTTAAGTCTGTTTCTCCTGCAATGAATTTCTTAAATCCGCCACCAGTACCTGAAAAACCAACAGATACTCTTACATCTGGCTGAACTGCTCCGTATTCTTCAGAAACAGCTTCCATGATTGGGTATACAGTAGATGAACCATCAATAATAACTTCTCCAGAAAGTTTTTCAGCTGTGTCCCCAGTAGTACCAGAAGTGCTTTCATCTTTAGTAGTGTCTGAGCCGCATGCTGTTGCTACAGCCAAAACTCCTGTTAACATTGCTGTTAAAGCGAAACCTTTAAATTTCTTCATTTACTTATTCCCCCTGAAATATTCATTGTTTGTTTCTACAAACTAAGATTACTATCTTACTGTTAACGAACATTAAACCATTTGTAAATTTTGCGTAAACTTCTGTGCGAATTTTGTAAAGAACAAACAAGAATTGCGTCGAATAAACGAGAACAAACAATTCTCTTCTTTAGAAATCCCCCCTTTTGCACCTTCTATACATGTAGACAATAGTAATCAGTAGAATTGAAATGCAAAAAAAGCTATCCTAAAAACAAAAGAGCCTAACCCACAGACCCTATCAATAGCACAAAGTGTATGTACTATTGATAGAGTATGAGGTCAGACTCTCTTGGGACATCTTTTTTTAAAAGCGTTTATTCATTATTCTGCTTGTTCTTGTTCGTTTTCCTTACTATTAACAACCTTATTCTCTGAAGTTGCTTCCGTTTGGCCTGCCTGTTGACGAGTCTTTTTCAAATCGAAATAAGTATCCAGAGCGAATTCAGCCAGTTTGCCGTTCAACCCATTGCTTGAATGGCCTTGATAAGCCCAAGGAACGACAACGGCAAAAGCAACTTCAGGATTCTCTGCCGGAGCATATCCAACCATACTCAGGCTCATAGTTGCTTGGAGACCTTTATATTTATCTTTGTTTGGTCCATCATAGAAAGCTTGTGCTGTACCTGTTTTTGCAGCGACTGTATAGGCTTTGTTCTTTCCGCCGAAGTATTTATAAGCCGTTCCCCCTTTTTCCATAGCAACCATTTTAAAGCCAGTCTGAACACGATCAATCCAGCTATCTTTCATGTCCAGTTTATTCAGGACTTTTGGGGTTATTTCATTAAATACAGCACCAAGTTGTGTATTATCATCAACAGGATCATGAATTTCTTTGACTATATGAGGCTCCATTCGATAGCCGCCATTCGCGATTGTTGAGACATATTGTGCCAACTGCATCGGTGTATAGGTATCATACTGTCCAATAGCAAAATCGAGTAATTTACCAGGATTATTCGTATCTTGCCCGACGAAACCAGTCATTTCATTCGGCAAATCAATCCCTGTCCGTGCCCCTAAACCAAATTGGACAAAAGAATGGCGCATCGTATCAAAGTCCTTAGGTCCAATATTCAGCCCCCTATTTGGTGAATATTCTGCACCAGCTATCGCAATTGCCGTTAAAAACATGTATACGTTGGAGGATTTTTTTAACGCTGTTAAATCATTAATATTCCCCATATTTGAATACGACTTCTTTTGTGGCGTATTTTTAATAAGTAAGGGTCTATCATAGAAATACCGATTCGGCTGAATGGCACCTGTTTGATACCCAGTTAAAATCGTTGCACCTTTTACACTAGACCCTACTGTATAGGAAGACGAAATATTACCTAGAGCATAATCATTGATCGTTGGTTTGCCTGTTTCCTTATCAATGGCATATTGCTTTCCGGCCATCGTCAAAATTTCCCCTGTTTTTGGATCCATTAATACAACAAAAGCCCGATCAAGGAATTTTGTATTGCCTGCTTTTTTTGCCTGTAGTAATTGCTTCTCAATTTCATTTTCGATTGCTTGCTGAAGATCCATATCAACGGTTAAGACTAAATCCTTCCCACGCTGTCCCTCAGAAATAATTTGGGATTCAACAACATTTCCGCCCTTATCTGTTATATTCTTCACTTTCGCTTTATTTCCTTGAAGCACATCTTCATACTGCAATTCGATATAGCTTTTCCCTACCCGATCATTCCGGCTGTACCCGCGTGAAAGGTAATAATCAAGTTTTTCACTCGGTAAACCTTCGTCCGATGATGATACCTTACCGAGGACGGATTTCAACGTTTGACCAAAAGCATATGTTCGATCCCAGTCAGTAGTGATGTTTACACCTGGCATTGAATCAAGGTTTTCACTTACTCTAGCGAATTCTTCTTCGGTTACGTCTTTGTTTTTAACAATTTGTGGTGTTAGCGCATAGCCACTCGAAAATTCACGATAAATGGCGAGCACTTCAAGCTCAGGATCTGTGAAGGAATTGATTTCCTTCTCAGTAATTCTTTCAATTTGAAGCTTGTATAAATCTTTTTGTTCAAGTTCGCCTTCCGTAACCTTTTTTCGGTCGGCATCGGTGATTTTGGCTTCAGCCTCATCCGGATGTTTAAGAATCCAGAAATCTTTTCTATCTCGTACCGTTATCTTATCCGTTTCTTTATCAATTAATTTGGCTAGTTTTTCTGCAGTATCCAGCATCTCCGTTGCCTTTGTTCCCTGGCTTCTCGTATAAGTAATAGCATTCAACGGCTCATTGTCGACCATCACCTTTAAATTTCGATCATACATTTTCCCACGAGGAACAGGATTATTCACAGTCACTTCTTCTGTTCTTTCAATTTCTCTTTTATAATCATCTCCATAGACGATTTGAACAAGTCCCAGACGGAGAATGAGCACTGAAAATAATAGGAAAACTGCAAAGAAAAGTAAATTTAATCGCAAAGGAACATGAGTCTTTTTCTTTTTTTCTTTCGTCACGCTAAGCCACACATCCTTTTATAAAAATAGTAATCTATCTTATTCTATATAACTTGAAAGAGAATATCTAGTTTTGTTAATGCAAAATTACTTATTTATTTTGCCTATGTAGCAGGTGCTTTTAATCCTCTTTCCGTTTCTGAGCTTTTCTCTGCAAAAAACATTTTTTTGGTGCTGAAATTATGATTTACACGCAGGCTTCATCTTTTTTGAGCGAGATTTGAAATTTACGCGACAGATTGTCCTCTTTTGAGCCGGAACGAAAGAGGTAGGCGTCTATAGGTGTTTCTTTCATTTTAGAATAAAAAGATGTAGACCTCGCGTTTTTTATTTTCACACTTTATTCAGTCGCGAGGCCTAACCCTTTCTAGATATCCGTATATCATGCGGGGTGGTCCATATTAATTTTTCTAACAAATAAATAAATAATTGTATGTCCTGATCCAACGATTAATAAAAAGATAGGTAAGCTTTTTACCGGGTCAAAAAACATGACGGTAAGAATAAAGCCCGCAATTGAAACAATCCGCCCGAGCAGAATGTAGAGTTCTCTAACTACAATATATTCAATTCTTAACTCTGCCGCCTGCCACGCACGGCCAATAATATCGTAAGTCAAAGACATGTACGGTACAAGTAAGATTGGATAAGCAATTGCGATCGTCGCAGCATAAAAAAGCAGCTTGGCATAGGTGACATCGAAAGCAAGTAAGAATACGCCTGCATATAAGAGTATTCCGCCAAGCAGGATTGATTTCTTCCTCATTTTTTGCTTAATATATCTTGCTGCGAAATAATAAGCGATAAACGAAAGGATTGAATTCACCATACTGAAATTTCCTAGCGCAAGTTCACTTCCCGTTTGAATGAAAACCAAAATCGAAACGACAAACATAAATGTTCCTTCGCGTAAACCTTGAAAAAAATGTGCATACGTAATTAGCCGCCAATTATCATTATTTTTCCTTTCTTTAAGTGTACGGAAAAATAAATATTTACCATGAGCTGGCCGTCTTTCTAAAGAAAAACTAAAATATACCGCTATCGCAAATAATAACAACGATACCCCAAATATGATCGAGTACCCTGTAAACTTCTCCATTCTGGATATAATGAAGCCCGCGAAAATAGGTCCGATTATCCCTCCTGCAGAAGTAAGCAACCCTAAAAAGCCATTGAAAAAATCACGTGTTTCTGGTTCTGTAATTTCAAAAGTCAACACGTTAAAGGCAAGCCAGTAGAACCCATACCCGATCCCAAGTAATCCACCTAGTAAGATAAGAAAATGTGTGGCCTGTGTGCCAATTAAGAGAACAGCTAAATAAAAAGCAGCTAAAAATATGACGCCGAGCCTCAAAACAATAATCCGATCTACCTTTTTGGCAATTCTACCTGCAAACACAAATGTAAACGGCTGAAAAATTGCCACGGCCAAATTATAAATTCCGATATCTACGTAATCTCCAGACTGCTTCCACAGAAATACATTTACAAACGTATTTGAGAGCGCAATACTCATGCTGTACAGTCCGCCGATAATTAGCAGAATCCGTAAATCCCGATTAATCTCCATGTCTCCAGTCCATTTTTTTATAATGCCCATATTTTAACTCTCCTTTAATTACTTTTATAGTGTTTGAAGAACAATGGACATTTATTTAAAGGAGTCGATATTTCAAAATTTTTCCTCTAGCAACTAAAAAAACAGGGATTCCTTTGTGGAATCCCTGTTTTTTTAGTTGCTATCTTATTTTGCTGCGCCGAAACGGCTAGCTACTTCATCCCAGTTTACAACGTTCCAGAATGCGTTGATGTATTCTGGACGACGGTTTTGGTAGTTCAAGTAGTATGCATGTTCCCAAACGTCTAAACCAAGTAAAGGTGTTTTGCCTTCCATGATTGGAGAGTCTTGGTTAGGTGTGCTTGAAACCTCAAGCTCACCATTGTTTACTGAAAGCCAAGCCCAGCCCGATCCGAAACGAGTTGTAGCTGCTTTAGCGAATTCTTCTTTGAAGCTGTCAAAGCTGCCAAATTTAGAAGTGATTGCATCCGCTAATTCACCAGTCGGCTGCCCGCCACCATTTGGTGAGATGATTTGCCAGAATAATGAGTGGTTCGCGTGTCCGCCACCATTGTTGCGTACAGCAGTGCGTTTCGCTTCAGGAACTGCATCAAGGTTTGCAATTACTTCTTCAACACTTTTGCTCAAAAGTTCTTCATTGCCTTCAAGAGCAGCGTTTAAGTTTGTTACATACGTGTTATGGTGTTTCGTGTGGTGAATGTTCATTGTTTCTTTGTCGATGTTTGGTTCTAACGCATCATATGCGTACGGTAATTGTGGAAGTTCGAATGCCATAATAAAATTCCTCCCTATGTAACTAATGTTTTTTTGGACGAAGTAGCATTGCACATGCAAACACTATGCTCGTTTCAATTAGAATATCAAAGTTTTGGTAACGTTTCAAACGTTATGCCTCATCATTTTCAAATTCTTCATCCACCTAAAGCGAAAAGGCGCCCATTTATCGGCGACAAGCACGAGACAAGACGGCATGGAGGTTGTTTCTTTGGCCTTCTTGTTGGCTTGTAGCCCCAAGCCGATGACGTCTATAGCTCACCAAACTAATCCTCATTATTACAAAACGACGAACAAGAAGTAAATAACCATAAACAGCTGGATGATGCTTTTGGTTACAACACTCCCAACAAAGCCCATCACTGAACCGAAGCCAATTTTTGCAGCTACGACCGGACTTTTCTTGTGAATAACCATCTCCGCTATGATGGCCCCTAAGAATGGTCCGATGATAATCCCTAAGAACGGAATGACAAACGGACCGACTAAGATACCAATCGTACTTCCCCATACGCCCGCCCTAGACCCCCCGAACTTTTTCACACCTGCTAAATTAGCTACATAATCTGCACAAAATAATAAAAGGACTAATAAAATTTGGATGGTCCAGAATATCCAATTAAAAGACTCAAAGGAGTAAAATACTCCATATAACAAAATACCACCCAAAACAAACAACACACTTGGGATAATGGGATAAACGAGACCAATAAACCCAATAATAAACATGACAACAATTACGAGCCAATACATTACATCCATTTTCATCCTACTTTCTAAGAAAAACCACCACAGCGCCTTGGCTATATTCTACTATAAAGTGAAACTTCAATCAGTGGGGGTTTTCTTCATCCCCCACTGATTGTTAGTTGAACCAATCGGGCTTTAACGTATTGGCCTAGGTAGCACTCTAATACCCATTGTAATAAACTTATACGCTTATCATTGAAAGAAAAATTCTTTCAAATACATTCTAACGAATCTTCAATGACTTTCTGTTGTGTTCTTCTGGACACCTAGCTAAAATGAAAAAGACATATAGAAACCATTTCATAAAAAGGGCTGTGAAGAATGAATATTTTCAAACAATTTATTTTAAGTTTGTACTCACCGAAAGACATCGCAAGTTTTCGAAACCAAGGAATCGGAAAAACGATCTTGTTCGTCTTCTTCCTTTCTCTCGTTTCCATTATTCCCTCTGCCTATTATTTCAGTACGGCAATCCAAGCAAGCATTCCTGCAATTAAGACAACATTTACGGAAGATTTGCCTGATTTCACAATAAAGAATGGAACACTAACGGATACTAGTGAAGAACCTGTTATTATCGAGAAGAATAATATGACAATTTATATGGATGACAGCGGTGAAATAACTGCCCAGCAAATTGCTCGAGAATCTATCACTGCTATCGGATTATTACAAAATGAACTTGTCTTCACGACAGGCGGAGAAATTCAAACAGGTCCCTACTCCTTACTTGAAGGGCAATCGATCTCAAACAAAGATATTGAAAAGATGCTAGACACTGCTACATCCCTTTTGCCTGTAGCGATTGTTGTGTTAGTTCTAGCAATGTTCCTGTTTACGTCAGCGTTATTATTTATTAAAGTGTCTATCTTTGCTATGTTTGGTTTACTTTTTAATAATTTGCTTGGCCGTGGTCTTTCCTATCGTCACCTTTGGAGAATTACAGCTTACAGCATCACATTGCCGACGATCTTTTTCACAATTATGGCGGCTTTTCAAACGATTGTCCCATACGGTTCAACCATAAACTGGTTCGTTACCATTTTCATGTTGTATTTATCTCTAAAAGAGGTACCGAATAACAAAGATAGAATCGAACGTATTAACTCTAAATAATTTCTTAAGGGACATCGATATATTGGTGTCCCTTTTTAATTGCTTCATCCTACATACTCTATAACCAGCAATCATTAAATTCTCCTTCATGATATTCCCTTAATGGGGGTAACTTTCTCTTCTTTAGCTCTCATTTTCTAACGTAGCGGATTGCCTGTACATTTGAAACATAGAAATCACAGGTAAAAAAACTGCCCAATTTTAGGCATAGTCCGAATGGTTTCACATATACATGAAATAAAGACGAGACGAGCTGGGGGATGTTCATGAAAAAAATGCTACTTTTCTTATCGATTTGTTTTACCGTTTTTATCATTTATTACGATATAACAAAAGGAACGCTCCCTGCTAAATCAACTGTGAAAACCATTGAGGTTAGTTCGACTCCTGTTTCAGAAATTATCCCAATTCCATATAAAGAAATCAAGATACGTGCAGGGGATTCGTTATTATCCATCATTAAAAAGCAGGAAGGTACACTTCCTCTTTCCATCGAAACCATCATTTCGGATTTTGAGAACTTAAATGGAATTAAACCTGAAGCCATGCAAATAGGCAATACGTATAAAATCCCCTTCTATAATGAATAAAAGATTCAATCCTTGTCAATATACTCATAAGATTGTTACAATGGGTAAAGCGGTCATTAAGACGTACCGAAATATGATTTTTTCCTAAAGGAGAGAATTCCACGTGAGTGAAATAATACATCGAACGAAAACTCGTCCAATTAAAGTTGGAAACTTAACAATTGGCGGAAATAATGAAGTAATTGTACAAAGTATGACAACAACGAAAACGCATGATGTTGAAGCTACGGTTGCGGAAATCCTGCGTCTCGAGGAAGCTGGATGCCAAGTTGTACGTGTAGCCTGCCCTGATGAACGTGCAGCGAAAGCTATACCAGAAATTAAGAAAAAAATTAACATTCCACTTGTCGTCGACATTCATTTTGATTATAAGCTTGCTTTATTAGCTATAGAAGGCGGCGCAGATAAAATCCGCATCAATCCGGGTAATATCGGTCGTCGTGAAAAAGTAGAAGCTGTTGTAAAAGCGGCAAAAGCAAAAGGGATTCCCATTCGAATTGGCGTAAACGCCGGATCGCTTGAAAGACGGATTATTGAGAAGTACGGCTACCCTACAGCTGATGGAATGGTAGAAAGTGCTCTTCATCATATTAAAATTCTTGAAGACCTTGATTTCCATGATATCATCGTTTCTATGAAAGCATCTGATGTAAACTTAGCCATTGAAGCATATGACAAAGCTTCTCAAGCTTTTGATTATCCACTTCACCTTGGAATCACGGAGTCAGGGACATTATTCTCTGGAACTGTGAAAAGTTCAGCAGGACTTGGTGCCATTTTAAGCAAAGGCATCGGCAATACGATGCGTGTGTCTTTAAGTGCTGACCCTGTTGAAGAAGTAAAGGTTGCTCGTGAGCTATTGAAGGTATTTGGTCTTGCTTCGAACATGGCCACACTTATTTCCTGCCCAACATGTGGCCGAATTGAAATTGATCTCATCAGTATTGCTAACGAGGTTGAAGAATACATTCAAACCATTAAAGCACCGATTAAGGTTTCTGTTCTTGGTTGTGCGGTAAATGGTCCTGGGGAAGCGAAAGAAGCAGATATCGGGATTGCTGGAGCACGCGGTGAAGGACTACTATTCCGTCACGGAAAAACCGTCCGTAAAGTTCCTGAAGAAACAATGGTAGAAGAATTGAAAAAAGAAATCGATCTAATTGCTGAAGAATATTATGCGAAACAACGCGCTGAAGCAGAAGCTGCGAAATGATCAAGATAAGGCCTGGAATGATCCAGGCCTCTTTTTTTGCCCCTAAATATCGTCTTTTTAAAAAAACGGCATGATAAAGATTCCTACGATAATGGAAACCACCCCAACACCTATTGCCCATGCACCAAGAGTTGATGCCCCTCTTCTGCGAGCAATGAATCCAAGAATAATCCCGGCAATTCCTAAGAATACTGGCATGAAGAACAGGGAAAGAATAGACACAATCAAAGCAAATGCGCCAAATCCTGTACCTGTTTTTCCATTAACATCATCACGGTCTCTTACTGAGTAAGCACGGTTACCCATTGGCTCAGCAAATTCTGCAGATGTTTCCTCATCATACCGGTGGGAAGAAATGTCTTTCTTCTCAGTTACTACAGGCACCGCCTCAGTAGCTACTGGTACAGTCTCATAACTGCGATTTATATCTGATATGACTACCTGATCTTCCTCGCCCAGTGCCGTTGTATCTAAGTGATTCTCCACTGTCTCAAGCTTCTTGGATTTTCTCTTTTCATCATCCATGCTGGAATAACGATCTTCTTCCATACGTGCATCCCTCACTTTCGTTTTTAGGAGCATTTATAGTGTATGTGATTTCCGTCAAAAACCTCATGAAAATTATTTCTTTGCATGGTTACATTTACTAGTGTTACACTTGAATTTAGACTTAATAAGGGGGATAAATAGCTTGCGTAAACGACTTGGTATTGATATTGATGGAACGATTACTAGACCTGATACATTTGTTCCATATTTAAATAAAGCTTTTCAATTATCACTTACATATGAAGAAATGAATCAATATGACTTCAATCCTTTTGTAAAAGTCCCCGAAGAAGAATTCTCTAAATGGTTTATGGAGAATGAACCCATTATTTATGCTGACTCCATTCTTGTAGACGGTGCAAAAGAAGTTTTGCGTAAATGGGCTAGTACGCATGATCTTTACTTTATTAGTGCTAGAAATAATGCAATGTTGGATGTAACAGAAACTTGGTTTTCAAAGCAAGAATTACAATACAAGCATATTGAATTGATTGGATCACACGATAAAGTAGCCACAGCGAAGAAATTCGAGGTCGATCTTTTTATCGAAGACAAGCACGACAATGCTGTAGCTATTGCAAAAGAATGCAATATTCCCGTATTATTGTTCGATACACCTTACAATCAAGATCCCATTCCTGACGGCGTTATTCGAGTTTATCATTGGCATGAAGTGGAAAAATGGGTGGAGAATTGGTTGAAATAAGAAAAGACCAAATACCTAAAAACAGCTTCTGAAATACGTAGGGATTGAACCAAGAAGATATTCTTTACCTTCTTGATTCAATCCTCTTTTTTATAACAAGGAGCTAGACGGTTGTGTTAGACACAAAAACGTATTAATGCCTTTCTTGTGAAAAAAAACCATCACTAGATGGTTTTTTAAAGATTAACACAACTCGGACATTTTCCATAAATTTCAAATTTATGGCCGGAGATATCATAATCATGCAGACTTTCATTTAAGCCATTCATGGGACAAGTTTCGATCTCCTTCGTTTTACCACACTCTAAACAAATAAAATGGTGATGGTGGGAATGATGGCCACAAGTGAAACGGAAATGCTTCTCACCTGCTAATTCTGTTGTTTCAAATACCCCTAAATCCACAAAGAGAGAAAGATTACGGTAAATGGTATCAAAGCTAAGTCCTGGGTAATCCGATTTCATATTCTCAAGGACATCCTTCGCAGTTAAATATTTATCACTTGAAGAAAATAATTGAAGCATTTCTTCTCGTTTCCCAGTATGCTTATAGCCTTTATCTTTTAATAATTGCATCGCTGTTGTTACGTTCATAATAATCACCCTACCTTATGCAAAACGTGTTTTGATTTTTCCAATAAGAATCGAGAGAACTAATATTAATACAGTAAGCATGACAATAGTACCACCAGGTGCAAGGTCGAGATAATACGATAAAAACAGACCAGAAATGACTGAAATCTCCCCAAATATCACAGAATAAAATATCATCTGTTTAAAGCCTTTGGCAAAGCGGAGACTAGCCGCAACCGGTATCGTCATTAGTGATGACACAAGCAAAATACCAACAATCCGCATCGACGCAGCAATGACAAGCGCAACCATAACAATGAAGATAAAATGAATGACTTTTGAAGGAATTCCTGATGCCTTTGCATGCTCTTCGTCAAAAGACAATAAGAATAGTTCTTTATATAATAAGACTAAAGTTATGATCACAAAGATAGATACAACAATAATAAGTTGCAAGTCTGTTCGGCTGACGGCACTAACACTGCCGAATAAATACCCATACAAATCTGTATTAAAGCCGTTTGCAAGTGAAATGAAAATTGCACTTAAACCGATTCCACTCGATAAAATAATCGGAATCGCAAGTTCTTTAAAGTGTTTGTAGACATTTCTCAGCTTTTCAATAAACAAAGAACCTACAACCGAAAACGTCATTCCCATATACAATGGATTCAGACCTGCCATTGCAATAAAGTTCTTTTCTAATAATAAGCTAAATGCAATTCCTGCTAGGGCGACATGGCTGAGAGCGTCCGCGATCATCGACATTCTTCGTACCACTACGAATACCCCGATTAGTGGAGCCAACGCACCAATAATCAAGCCTGTTAGAAATGCATTTTGTAAAAATTCATACTGCAAAATACCCGAAATCATGGGTGACCTCCAACCTCTTAATGATTATGACTGAGTAGCTGAACCCCATGACCGTATATAGAGGACAGTTCTTCTTCATTTAATTCGTTATATTCACATGCATCTCCATGGAAGTGCAGCGTTTTATTGATACACGCGACATGCGTCACCTTATCCGTTACAGTCGCAACATCATGAGTAACTAAAATAAGGGTAATCCCTAATTGTTTATTCATCATTTCAAGAATTTCATAAAATTGTTGGACATTGTTTTGATCAACACCTACTGTTGGTTCATCCAAAATCATCAATTCGGGTTCACTGACAAGAGACCGAGCAATGAAGACTCTTTGCTGCTGCCCACCGGATAGCTCGCCAATATTCCGATCCTTAAAGCTTAGCATACCGACAGACTCTAGCGCTTTAACAACCTTTTTTTTATGTTCTTTGCGTGGGATTTTAAATAAGCCTATTTTTTTGGTTAAGCCGCTTTGTACTACTTCAAAAACGGTTGCCGGAAAACCAGAATTAAAAGAATTAGCTTTCTGTGAAACAAAGCCAATCTTCTGCCAATCTTTAAATTGACGAATGGGCTTGCCAAATAATTCAACATTCCCTTTTTGTAGCTTCAATACGCCGAGAACTAATTTCAGCAATGTCGACTTTCCCGAACCATTCGGACCAACAATCGCTAAAAAGGCCCCCTGTGGTACATGAAGTGAGACATCTTCTAAAACCAGATCTTTTGAATATTTGTAGGAAATATCCTCAATCTTAATAATCGGCATCACTTTCTCATTATTCAATTCGATCACCTATTTTATTTTTATAAGAATCGTTACGATTTACTTAAAGTAGTATATAAGAAATACGGCAAATTGTAAAGAAACTAAGCCTACACGCTTAGAAATAGCCTGTATTACTTATAAAGTATGGTTCACTTAAGCCCACTTCCATCATATGTTATCCATATGGTAGCAAAAAGGAGGTTCAATAGATGAAATTATTTGAAACGATGATCAATCACAAAATTAATAAAATTAAGGATTATGAATTACAATCCATCGCAAGTCAGCATGGAGTTAGCCTAACCCAAAATGAAGCGTACAATATAAGCCGCATACTAGCAGGAAGAAATATTAATGTTTTTGATACAGTCCAGCGGCAAAATGTACTTAGCGAAATTGCAGAAGTAGCAGGTTCCAAAACAGCGAATCAAATTGGGAAGCTATTCACCCAACTCACAGCGAATTTCTAAAAATATAATTGGGTCTAGAAGTTAAGTTCCAACAGATGAACCCACACTCTACCCATCGTTCATTATGTCTATTCCATCATATAAAGTGAAACTTCCATCAGTGCGGGTTTTTCTCCCTCCCCCATTGATGGTTAGTCCCGATCTACTGTCGCTCTGATCTTCGCTTTCGCCTCGATCAATCGATAGTACGAACCCGATTGGTTCACCTATACCTTTGGAAACCACAAAGCTAAGTTTCCCTATAGCTCAACAATCGGGCTGTTACGGGCATTTGTCCCCTACCTCATAAGCTTTTAGGTGGGGGGCTTACTGCCCATTAATGCGGAAGAAACAATAGATAGTAGATGTATAGTCACCCTTTTCAGACAGTCTCTTAATCCTCCATTCAAGATAGGACTGTATCGCTTATAGGTACTTCACAAATTCAGCTACTGGTTTACGGTACCCTCGTGGCTTTCTACTCTGGATTTTTTCTTTGCCAATCGCAATCATTAGAACTGGTTCGTATTGATCTGATATAGATAATAATTTCTTTAACTGATCTGGATCAAATCCGATCATTGGGCAAGTATCCCATCCCTTACTTTTGGCTGCCAACATAAACAACATCGCTGATAAAGAAGCATTTCGAATCGCTTCCTCTCGTTGAAATACTTCTCCTCTGCTTTCATAGAGAGACATGACATCTTGAACTTCATGATCATATTCTTGTTTACTCAACATACCTAACATAAGAAGGCCTTCATAAATACGTGCAGCATCTTTAAATGCTTCTTTATCCCCCAATACGATAATAACAGCTGAAGCTGTCCCTACTTTGTATTGGCCATTGGCTGCCTTTTTGACACCTTCCTTCACTTCTGGATCCATCACAACTAGATAATCCGTATGTTGCAAATTGAATGCAGATGGTCCCATTTTTACTAGTTCGAAAATTTCGTTGAGTTCTTTTGCAGTAATCGGATAATTGTCTAAAAAATTATGTACCGAACGTCTCTCTCTTACTAACTGATCAAATGCTTCCATATAAATCCCTCCGATTTTCACAATACTCCCTATGGCTTACTATATTAGATCGTACATTTTTAATCATTTGAATTCACTTATCTTTAATTAATTCATTATTAATTAAAGATAATAATATCGTGTCTTTTACTACCTGTCAACAAACACAGATTAAAAAGGAAATGAAGATTTGTCAGCAAAACAGTTTTCATTGAGAGGGCTTTCAAAATTGTAATCGGCATCTACATAATAGTAAAAGGGTCAGTATCCACATTAATATACAGTTTATCGTGTTATAAACACTAATTAATACTGTATATAATGGTAGATTCTAACCCTTTTTTTATGACTTATCGATTAATAGTCTTTTTAGGTGTTTTCAAAAGATGCCTAATACTGCATCTCTTTTAATTCTTCGCTAATTTCGTTGTTACCTTTTTATCGGACGGTTTTCTTGCTATTGTATCTTCCGCTTGTTTGGCCCTTTTTATAAAGAAAGCCAGAATTAGAGCAACGCCAGCAATACCAACAGTCACTAAGAAAGCATCATTAATTCCTTCTAACATTGCTTGCATCATAATTTGTTGTTTCATCTCTGCAGCTTGTGCAACGGATGGTTGCCCAACCACATTTTTCATTGCATTTGCAGCTAACTCAGTCGCATGCGTTTGGGTACGATTCGACATAATCGTTACCAATAATGCCGTACCTATAGCACCAGATACTTGTTGCATTGTATTGTTCATTGCTGTCCCGTGTGGGTAATAGCGCGCTGGTAATTGATTTAAACCATTCGTCGAAACTGGCATCATCACCATAGACATCCCAAACATCCGGGCTGAGTATAAAACCATTAAGTACGTATAAGACGTATCAAGAGTCAACTTACTGAAATAATAACTCGTGATTGTAGTAATCGCTAAACCAATGACGGCTAATATACGTCCACCGAACTTGTCAAATAACTTCCCATTAATTGGTGACATGACGGCCATCAAGATCGCCCCTGGCAACAACATTAACCCTGCATCCATAGGAGATATTCCACGAATCGTTTGGACATAAATAGGGAGTAATATCATAGCCGAAAACATAGCCATCGTAATCGTCATGGAAATAGCCGATGATAAAGCAAACATTGGATATTTATAGATTCTAAATTCAAGCATAGGTCTTTCTAATTTAAACTGACGTAAAATAAACGAAACCAATGCAACGACTCCAATGATTAGTGTTCCGTATACGTACGGACTATCCCAGCCTTTCGAACCAGCAGAACTAAAGCCATATAGTAACCCGCCAAATCCTAGACTGGATAGAAGAACCGAAAATAGATCTAGACGGATATCCACTTTTTCCTTTTTATCTTTAAGCAAGAAAACGCCAATCAAAAGAACAATAACAGCAATCGGTGTCACAAAATGAAATAGCATTCTCCAGTCATAGTGTTCAATGATCCAACCTGATAAAGTCGGACCAATGGCTGGAGCCCCCATTAAAACTAATCCGAATACTCCCATTGCAGCTCCCCTTTTTTCCACAGGAAAGCTCGTTAACATGACATTCATTAACAACGGCATCATGATTGCAGAACCAGAAGCTTGAACCATTCTACCGATTAATAAAAGTGGAAATGCATGGGCAAATCCAGCGAGAATCGTACCGAGCGTGAATAAAGCCATCGCTACTAAGAAAAGACGGCGTACAGAATATTTTTGAATTAAAAAAGCCGTAGTTGGAATCAAAATCCCGTTTACTAACATAAAACCGGTACTCAACCACTGCACAGTCGATGTGTCCACATTTAAGTCTTTCATAATTGAAGGCAATGCGATATTTAGTAAAGTATTATTTAAAAAAGCTATAAAAGCACCAATCATCAGTACGGCAAGCATTCCGTACGGTGGACGATCAGTCCTTTTCATTGTATGATCCATTCTTTTTCCCCCTGTGAACTAGCTGTTCATTTTTTTGTACTTATGTTCCGATTACACATTATATAACAACCGTTCAAATTTTGCAATTCTAAAATAACCTAGTCATTACTAGATTAAACTGTAGAAGTGGTTTTTATACAGTTCGTTCATATGTACAAACTGGTGATATCTTATGAAGTATGTAGCTAAGGATCGTAAAGGTTTTGTAGTAAATGCTGGAGATCATTTCTTGAATAAATGATACCTCCATCAGTGAGGGGTTACTGCCCGTTAATGCGGCATAAATATCAAAGTAGAATTTTTTTCAGAACTCTTTAAAACATTGGTTTCCGTTGGTGTCATTCTGATACATTGCACTAAGATGCTCCTATTATGGCATCCATTTTATCAACATAAAAGGCGCTAGATTCTTTACATTTACCTGGAATAATTTATTCCAGGTAAATCGATAAGAAACTAACACCTTATAGAAAACCATACAAATGGTCTTTATTTACAATTAGTTTTTAGGAGCTTTTTCCCAATCAGCAGCAAATTTCTCAATGCCTTGATCTGTAAGTGGGTGTTTAGTAAGTTGCTCAATAACACTGTATGGAATTGTCGCGATATGAGCACCAGCCATTGCTACACGAGTTACGTGATCTGGATGACGAACAGAAGCGGCAATGATTTGTGAATCTAATTGATGAACGCGGAATAGTTCAGCGATTTTCGCTACCAATTGAACACCATCTTCAGAAATATCATCTAAACGTCCTAAGAATGGTGATACATAAGCAGCACCAGCACGAGCTGCTAAAAGTGCTTGGTTTACAGTGAAAATAAGAGTTACGTTAACTTTAACACCTTTTTCTGCAAGATAACGAGTCGTTTCTAGGCCAGCTAAAGTCATCGGAACTTTGATTGTTACCTTCTTATCCCCACCATTGATTTTGATCAATTCCTCTGCTTCTGCGATCATTTCTTCAGCTGAAACGGCAGCAGGAGTTACTTCTGCAGATACAGATTCAACAACTGGTACAGCTTTTAGGATTTCTTCAATACGATCTTCGAATTTAACGCCTTCTTTAGCAACTAAAGATGGATTTGTTGTTACGCCAGAAAGAACGCCAATTTTATACGCTTTTTTAATATCCTCAAGATTCGCAGTATCGATAAAAAATTTCATTATAAATTACCCCCATATTTTCATATAAATTATTTTCTGTTGAAAAGGGGCGGGGTTTCGAAAAAACCAGCTCCACACCGCCACTTTCATAAGGTGATACAGTTTTTAGAACCTAACCTTGTTTACCGTTAGGCTTTAAGGCAGACACTCATGGATGTTTTGTTGTTGCTTTCTTACTTCTTCTCTACAGCATGTCCACCAAACTCATTGCGGAGTGCTGAGACAACTTTCCCTGTAAACGTATCCTCATCTAATGAGCGATAACGCATTAACAAGGACATCGCAATGACTGGTGTCGCCATTTGAAGGTCTAAAGCTGTTTCGAGCGTCCATTTACCTTCACCTGAAGAATGCATGACCCCTTTGATATCATCAAGTTTTGCATCTTTAGAGAAAGCATTTTCTGTCAATTCCATTAACCATGATCGAATAACAGATCCGTTGTTCCAAACCCTTGCAACTTTTTCATAATCATAGTCAAATTCACTTTTTTCTAGAATCTCAAATCCTTCACCAATGGCAGCCATCATTCCGTATTCAATCCCGTTATGAACCATTTTCAGGAAATGACCTCCGCCTGCTTTACCTGTGAAAATATAGCCGTTTTCTACAGAGGTATCACGGAAAATTGGTTCAACGATCGACCATGCTTCCGCATCGCCACCTACCATATAATTGGCACCATTACGCGCACCTTCCATACCGCCAGAAGTACCTGCGTCTAAGAAGTTTACCCCAATTTCTTTAAAATAATTGTAGCGGCGAATAGATTCCTTATAATGAGAGTTACCAGCTTCAATCACAATATCTCCAGGTTCAAGGAAAGGTTTCACTTCATCGATTACTGAATCAACAACAGAATGAGGGACCATAATCCAAAGAACCCTAGGTTTGTCTAAATTTTCAACAAGTTCTTGATAGCTAGATGTTCCCGTTGCACCAAAGTTTTTCATTTCTTGGACTGCTGTGGGATTTACATCAAATGCTACTACTTCATGGTTGTGATCCAATAAATTTTGACCGATATTTAACCCCATTTTCCCTAAACCGATTAATCCGACTTTCATGATGACGCCTCCTAAGATAGTACAAGCATATATATATATAAATCCCACGCTTTCTAATTTCCTTCTTTGACCATTTAATCAATTCGCTCAATTAGAAAACGCAGATTTATTATCATTCATGTGCAAATTCTTGATTAAGAATTTAGCAATTCTTTTGAGATCTTCACAACGTTCTCAGTAGTAAAGCCGAAGTATTCCAATACAGATGCTCCGCTACCAGATGCTCCGAATGTGTCAATCGATAAGATTCTTCCTTCATGGCCTACAAAACGTTCCCAGCCAAGAGAAATACCCATTTCTAATGCAACACGTTTCGTAACGGAAGCCGGTAAGACTTGTTGTTGGTATTCTTTTGATTGGCTATTGAAAAGCTCCCAACTTGGGATTGCCACAACACGAACCGATACATTTTCTTTTTCAAGTTCTTGCTTAGCACTAGCAGCAAGCGATACTTCAGATCCTGTAGCCAGTAAAATAAGATCTGGATTTTCATTTGTTTCCGTTAGTACGTATGCACCTTTAGACAGATTCTCAATATTGCCTTTTGTTTCTTCAAACACAGGCAAGTTTTGTCGGCTTAGAACTAACGCAACTGGACCATCCACGTTTTGTAATGCATATGCCCATGCACTTGCTGTTTCATTGGCGTCACTTGGACGGATCACTGTAAGGCCAGGGATCGCACGAAGAGCCGTCAATTGTTCGATTGGTTCATGTGTTGGACCATCTTCTCCTACCGCAACGGAATCATGTGTAAACACATATGTTACTGGAAGTTTTGATATTGCAGCTAAACGGATAGATGGACGTAAATAATCATTGAAGACAAAGAATGTACTAACAAATGGTTTTACGCCTCCGTGAAGAGCCATCCCGTTACCTGCTGCTCCCATTGCGTGTTCACGAACACCGAAGTACACATTTCGGCCAGCAAATGATTCAACAGCAAATTTCGCTTCGCCTTTAATATCTGTCATCGTAGAGCCTGACAGATCAGCACTGCCGCCAAAGATTGAAGGAACAGTCTTAACAAAGTGGTTAATGGCTTGTCCGCTTGCCACTCGAGTTGAAACTTCTTTATCCGTGTCAAAAGTTAAAATGTCTTGTGCTTCAATTAGCACTTTTCCATCAATCGCATCGGAAAGTTCACTTGCCAATGCTGGACAAGCTTCTTTGTAAGCTGCAAATAATGTATTCCATTGTGCTTCTTTTTCGCCACCAGCTTGTTTTAACTCTGCAAAATGAGCTTTTACTTCTTCTGGTACATAGAAATCTTCTTCATAATTCCAGTCATACGCTAATTTTGTTGCTTTCGCTTCTTCTGCACCAAGTGGGTTACCATGTGCTTTATTCGTTCCAGCAACTTTCGGGCTACCGAAGCCAATAATTGTTCTAATTTCGATTAAAGTTGGTTGATCTGGGTTTTGTTTTGCTTCTTCAATCGCCTTTGTGATTGCTTCAACATCGTTTCCATCTTCTACTCGCAAATACTGCCAATTAACAGATTCCGCACGTTTTTTTGTATCTTCACTATATGAAAGGTTTAATTCTCCGTCTAGAGAAATTTCGTTTGAATCATATAATGCGATTAATTTTCCTAGTTTCATATGACCTGCCATAGACATCGCTTCATACGCTACACCTTCCATTAAGTCACCATCACCTACTAATGCATACGTAAAGTGATCCACTACTGGGAAGTCTTTTTGATTAAATTTTGCTGCTAAATGTGCTTCTGCCATCGCCATCCCAACTGAAGTCGCAATTCCTTGACCTAATGGACCTGTTGTTGCTTCAACACCGTCTGTATGGCCCACTTCTGGGTGACCTGGTGTTTTACTGTTAAGCTTACGGAAGTTTTTTAAATCCTCGATAGAAACGTCATAGCCTGTTAAATGAAGTAAGCTATATAATAAACTTGAACCATGTCCTGCTGATAGGACGAAACGATCACGATTAAACCATTTTGAATGTGCAGGATTATGAGCTAAATGATTGGCCCATAAAGCATACGCCATTGGCGCTGCACCCATAGGTAGTCCAGGATGTCCTGAATTTGCACTGTTTATTGCATCGATTGATAGAGTACGAATCGTATTAACGGCTAAAGTTTCAATATTATGTGTCATTTTATTATCCCCCTGAATGATCTTTTATTTGTTAAACAAGTACAGCTTCCTTTTTCGAGTCAACAGTTTCTTCATCTAACCACCATTTAAAACCGGTGTTTTGTAATAATTGATCTGCTTCTTTTGGCCCGTAAGATCCGGACTCATAATGTGTGAGTGGCACAGAGCCTTCAGAAAAGGCGTCGATAATAGGTTGTACCCATTCCCAAGCCAATTCTACTTCATTCCAATGGGCAAAGAAGGTGGAATCACCACGAAAAGCATCATAGATGAGTCTTTCATAGGCTTCAGGTACATCTTTTTGGTCGGAAGTAAAATTCACTTTTATAGGTTCGATTTCCCCATTTAATGGGTTTTTGCTATTTAATTGTAAGGTTACATTTTCATTTGGATTGACTTCAATGATTAAGAGGTTCGGAGCCACTTTATCATTTTGATCCTTATAAAGTTCTTTTGAAGAGTCTTTAAATTCAATGACAATCCGGGTAGACTTTTCTTTCATTCGTTTGCCTGTTCTAATATAGAACGGCACGCCACTCCAAAATGAACTATCAATCCAAAGCTCAGCAGCGATGAAGGTGTCATTCATAGAAGTAGAATAAATTCCTGGCTCCTCTAAATAACTTTTCACCGGTTTCCCGCCAATTTCCCCTGACGTATATTGACCACGTATGACGTGTAATCCAACCTCTTCTTTTTTTAATGGGCGAAGAGATTCCATTACTTTTCTTTTTTCATTACGTATGTCACTTGCACTAATTCGGTTTGGTTGGTGCATCGCTGTCATCATTAACATTTGTAACATATGATTTTGAAACATATCTCTAAGTGCACCTGATTTATCATAATAACCTGCTCGTTCCTCAACCCCAACCGTTTCACTCGCTGTTATTTGTACATTTGCGATGTGTTGATTGTTCCAAAGCGTTTGCAGAACTGGGTTTGCAAATTCTAAGGCCTCTAGGTTTTGAACCATTGGCTTACCAAGATAATGGTCAATTCGATATATTTCTTCTTCCTCAAACGCTTTCGTTAAGTTTGCATTTAAGAGGCGCGCCGATTCTAAATCATGACCAAAAGGTTTTTCAATAATCAAACGTTTCCAACCCTTTGTAGAACCTAATCCGCTTTCTTTTATATTCAAAGCAATAAGATCGAAAAACTCTGGACCAACAGAAAGATAAAACATTCTATTTTCAGGAATATGTAATTCCTTTTCTCTCTGTTCAACTAGGTCACGTAATGATTGATAGTCTTCAATCTTTGTTGCATCAAATTGGCTATAGCGAAAAGCACTAAGAAAATCTGCTAAACTAGTTTCATCATCTATTATACTTCTAGAAAAGGTTTGCAAAGATTGTTTCACATAGGTTTGTAAATCACTATCTGACATCTCTTTCCTTCCTACAGCGATGATGGAGATTTTTTGAGGCATTTTTTGATTTGCATATAAATTATACAAAGCAGGGAAAATTTTCCTCTTCGCCAAATCCCCCGTTGATCCGAATAAAACAAAGGTCATGGACTCCATCCCTTTATTCCCCCTTAATTAACAAAAACATGATTGATATCTTTGTACCAGGTTATAGTTCATCAAGAATAATTTACCAGGTACTCTTTATTATGTGAGTTACTTTATATAACCATGTTATACCTTGGATCATTTATAGTCAAGTAATTTGTGTCTACTTTGTGAACTTAGTTCAAGCGGTTCCATGATGTATTTTTCAAAACAACACCTAAAATAATACACAAAAGACATCACATAATCAATTTGTTATTTTTTGTAAACTATTAACAATAAATTTCGTTTTAGTAACTAATGAGAAACTTCGACTTCCTATTTCTCATGAGCATTTTTTATCACGATACTTTTTTCAGCATTTAAAGTAATCACAACATCTGCCATTTGATTAAACAAGCCATTTTCAACAACACCTGGAATCAAATTAAGTTTGTGTTCTAATGAGATAGGATCAAGTATATTGGGAAACTTTGCGTCAATGACATAATTCCCATTATCAGACCTGTAGGGAATTCCATCGCTATAGCGGATCGTCGTTTCCGCTCCTAATAAACGAATCTGTTTATTTGTCATTTCCACTCCAAACGGGACTACTTCAATTGGGAGAGGAAACGCTCCTAAATGGTTTACAATTTTAGCAGGATCAGCAACGACAATAAATTCCTTTGCAGCTCTAGCGATAATCTTCTCTCTCAAGAGCGCTCCGCCGCCTCCTTTTATAAGATTTAATTGCGGATCCACTTCATCTGCCCCATCAATCGCTACATCAATATAATCAATCTCGTTTATGTTAGCGAGAGGAATTCCACATTCGTTTGCTAGTTTTTCCGTTTGAATCGAGGTTGGGACTCCTTTTATCGAAAGACCTTCTTTCATTAATTGCCCAAGTTTAATAATCGTATAATAAACGGTCGAACCAGTGCCCAGCCCCACAGTCATGCCATCTTTTACAAATTCAACTGCTTTTTCACCAACGATTTTTTTTTCAATCACCGTTCTCGCTCCTTACATCATGTTTTCAGCAATGCCTTGTACCACTTTAAGAAATCAACTTTCGCTGGATAATTCCTTTGACCACTGTCGTATCGTTTTTTTTAAGTACATTCTCCACTATACATTTTTCAAATATATTTTCCAGTATAATTCTGTGTTTGAAACGATAAAAAAGAGATCAGCACCTTTTAGTTGTCATATTAATTAGAATATACGAATTGTATTAATAATAACATAGTAATTTTATATAACCTATTTTTTTGTTACACTTGTTTACTAAAATCGATAATAATGGCATTAAACATACATTTAAAAAGTATTATGTGTTATCATATGATTACATAGAATATAATTTATTATTGTTCAAAAATATTATTAGTTACTATTTGTTCCCTTTGTGATTTAGAATACACTAAAGATATGAGGTGATAAAATATGATTGAGGCAAAACAAGAAGAGAAGCTATGTGAAAAAGTAGAACAGTCCTATCATTTATTAGGGAAAAAATGGATAGGTTTGATTCTCTATACTTTGAAGGATGAGCCAAAAAGATTTAGTGAAATTGCTACTTATATCCCTAACTTGAGTAAGCGAGTCCTAAATGAACGAATTAAAGAGCTTGAGGATAGTGGCATTGTTATTCGTAATGTGATTGCAGATCGCCCGATTCGGACTGAATACTCTTTAACTAAAAAAGGGACCGAATTATCGAAAGCGCTTACTTCATTTGAAAATTGGGCCGAAAAATGGCTATAACGAACGGGTAGCATCTTCTTATTGGATAAGGAGATGTTTTTTCAGTTGTAAAAATCCACTCATACTTATTCCTTGATTCCACTCACACCTTTTTCGTTTAATCCACTTTTGCCTTTTATCTCATCCCCATGCTGCTTTCACGATAAAAACAGCGAACGGCTAACATCTACCATTCGCTGTTTTTTACTTAACTTAATACAACTTTTTCAAGAAGACTGCTATCAAAGGAATCTCCCTTTAACATGTCAATTTCGAATTTGTATGGAGCTTTCTTATTTTTCTTATCTTCACCAACGAATGGTGTTTCAAGAATCTTTGGAATCTCTGTTAACTGTGGGTGATGAACTATATAGCGCAACGCCTCAAAACCGATATGGCCAAAGCCGATGTTTTCATGGCGGTCTTTGCGCGCGCCGCGTTCGTTTTTACTGTCATTAATGTGTAACACCTTTAAGCGATCAAGGCCAACGATTTTATCGAATTCATTTAAAACGCCGTCAAAATCTTCGATAATATTATACCCAGCATCGTGGATATGACATGTATCAAGGGTAACAGATAATTTATCATGAAGGGCAACACCGTCGAATATCATCGCTAGCTCTTCAAAGCTTCTACCACATTCAGTACCTTTTCCTGCCATTGTTTCTAGTGCAACTTGCACCTCTTGATCGGAAATGAGCACTTCATTTAGGCCTTCAATAATTTTCTTGATCCCCACTTCCGGTCCAGCGCCAACATGCGCACCAGGGTGAAGCACAATTTGTTTCGCTCCAAGTGCTGCCGTTCGTTCAATTTCACTTCGTAAGAAATTCACA
This sequence comes from Peribacillus sp. NPDC096379, assembly GCF_044762875.1. Lineage (NCBI taxonomy): Bacteria > Bacillati > Bacillota > Bacilli > Caryophanales > Bacillaceae > Peribacillus > Peribacillus sp. NPDC096379. The sequence continues at coordinate 1,031,537 of NZ_JBIWFD010000001.1, read as the reverse complement.
CCTAGCTCAAAGGTTGCCGGATTTTGCGAGTTTCCGATGTTAATGATATATGGGGCATGAACGACAATATCTGTAATCCCATGCTCGGCCATATGCTGCTTGCCTGCTTCAATATTCAACTCTTCAATCTTCTTACGCCTCGTATTTTGCGGGGCGCCCGTATAGATCATAAACGTATTCGAACCATAAGAAACGGCTTCCTCGCTCGCTCCAAGCAACATGCTTTTCCCGCTCATCGAGACATGTGATCCTATTTTCATCATCTTATCCTCCTAACCTTTATTCCGGTTTAACAGGCTATAATACCCCACTGAAGGAAGTTTCACTTTATTTTATTTCTTTCTTTGTAAGCGACGCTCACGTTTTTTGAAATTTTCAACTTCGCGTTGAACTTTCTTTTTATAGCCCGGCTTGACTTTATTCGGTTTTTTTACCATCGTTTTCGCTTTTTCGTCGATTTCGTTTCCTTGTTTTTTCCGTTGTTTTCGTTTATTACGAGCATCGATTTCCACCCAATCACCATTTACGATATCCGTATCATGGAAAGTGATTCCTAATTTCTCCAATCGGTTTAACGCATCCTCGTCAGAAACATCATAGATCGTGGCAGCGATTCCGGAATAGCCCGCACGTGCCGTTCTCCCTGTTCGATGAATATAGAAGTCAAGATCTGATGGTAGTTCAAAGTTAATAATGTGAGAAACACCTTCAATATCAATCCCACGAGCCGCTAAATCAGTCGCAACAATGTATTGGTAGTCTAAGTCATTAATTTGCTTCATCATTTTCTTACGATCACGCGGTGAAAGATCACCGTGAATTCTGCCTACTTTTAATCCCTTTTCAATAAGAGCATCCGCAACGGTGTCTGCCATTTTTTTCGTGTTGGTAAATATAATCGCTAAGTACGGATTATATTTCACAACTAAGTCGTGTAACAACTGTGTTTTATTACGATGACGCAATGGCACGAGGACATGTTCAATCTTCACTGCAGCTGCCTGCTTTGGATCAACTTGGACATGCTTCGGATTATTCATATATTTTTTCATAAATGGCTTTAATTTCTCAGGAATGGTTGCTGAAAAGAGCAGCATTTGAATATGCTGTGCCATTTTCGATGCAAATTTGTCAACATCTTCTATAAAGCCCATATCGAGCATTAGGTCTGCTTCATCGACAACAAGCGTATCAGCAGTGAAAACGCGGAGTGCTTGGTCCGCTACTAAATCCTTAATTCTTCCTGGTGTACCAATCACGAGCTGCGGTTGCGTTTTTAGCTTGTCAATTGTACGTTGCTTATCCGTCCCGCCAATAAAACAGCGAACCACAAGAGGTGATTCCTCTGGAAAATGCTCAGCAATCTTAAGAGCTTCTTTATAAATTTGGTTGGCAAGCTCACGTGTTGGTGCTGCAATAATCGCTTGCACTTCTTCTTTTGTGCTATCAAGTTTGTTCATAATTGGTAGTAAATACGCATGAGTTTTCCCCGTACCTGTTTGCGATTGACCAATTAGACTTGTCCCTTTTAGAACAGCCGGAATTACACGCTCTTGTATTTCCGTCGGTTTATCAAAACCTAATGCCTTCACGGCCTCTATCATATAGCTTTGCAACTTAAATCGTTCAAAATTGTTTTGCTTCATCTAAAAACTCCTTTAAATCGTCAGGCTTTCTAATCTTCATCAGAACCTTGACATATCTACTTATTATAGTTTAAGAGTGGTGTAATACGCAAGTATGCGTATATTATTTCATAATAATGATGAGTCGAATGGAACGAACTATTCAGTTTATACATACACTTTTCATATACAATCCAAAACAGATAACCTTTTTCCTTCTTATGCATAATTTATATGGAACACACATCGGGGGAAGTTTTTTAGAAAGGAGTGACAATATGCCTCCAAATAGAATGTTCGGGCAAGGCCCAGGATTCGGGCATGGGCGTGGGAACGGTAATCCGCAATCCTTCAGAGGCCAGAATGGATTTTCTGGGCCAGCTAGATTCGCCCCTCCACAGGCTAGAAATGGTATGAATCCCGGATTCGGATTTGGGCAAGGTCAGAGAAATCAGCAGCAACAGCCGACTTCATCGGGCGGACTATTATCCAAGTTATTAGGTAAAAATAAAAATAAAGCTCCTAGTAACCCATTCGCCCCTCCATCTGCTGCCGGTCAAGCAACAAGAGGAGGGGCAGCAACGACTGGCGCAGGTGCCGGCGGAATTCTGGAAACGTTAAAAAACCCAGGTGCCCTTTCAGGCATGTTAGCAAACACACAAAAAGTCTTACAAGCAGCCGAACAAGTGACACCGATGATTCAACAATACGGTCCAATCGTTAAGAATATCCCGTCCATGTGGAAGATTTATCAAGGTTTGAAAAGCTCGGGATCGACTGATTCAACTGAAGAAACACCAAAGGAAACCGTGGAAAATACAACACCCGTAGAAGAGAACACAGCTGTCATAGAAGAACCAGTCCCCGAGAAGAAACCGCGAAAAAAAAGAACAACACAAGGTAATTCGAGGCCTAAATTATATATCTAATCTGAATGCAGACCCTCTCTGCATTCTTTTTCATTACTTTAGCTTTTAATGCATTTCAAAAAGCAGGATAAAGTGAAACTTCAATCAGTGGGGGTTTTCTTTATCCCCACTGATTGTTAGTCTCGTTCTACTGTTGCTAAGATCTTCGCTTTCGCATCGGCAAGTTTCACTGTATCTCACCAATCGGGCTTTTACTTCAAAAAGTGAGGCGACTGCCCAGCCCCGACAAGCATAAGCTGTAATACGGCGTGGCGTAGTTTGCCACAGAGTATTACGACCTCAGACGGGCTAGGAGCCGCAACTAGATTGGGCAGTTCTTCCTCGGTTCCTCTAAAGCCTTGAGAAGGGGGGTCTTGACTTTCCGTTAATGCAGGATAAATAAAACCGAGAAGTTGGATGAGCAATCTCTCCCCTTCCCTTATGCTATTAATATGAGAGGCCTAAGCTTGCACAAATCATTCATGATTTTGGAGGCCATCCACAAGCTTTTCACCACTTTTTTTGATCACTCTCTTTTCACATACCAACATTCTTTGTAATATCTCGTAACCTCTTATATAATATATAGTGTATCCATGGATTTCTTTTTCCATATAAGGAGGAACCACATTGAAAGTAATTAAAATATCACCGCGCGGCTATTGCTATGGCGTTGTCGATGCTATGGTTATCGCTCGGAATGCGGCTTTAGATAAAACATTACCACGTCCAATTTATATACTAGGCATGATTGTTCATAATAAACATGTGACAGATGCTTTTGAAGCAGATGGAATCATTACGCTTGACGGAAATAATCGGAAGGAAATTCTTGAAAAAGTGGATGGCGGTACTGTTATTTTCACTGCCCATGGCGTCTCACCTGAAATTAGAAAATTAGCTTCAGAAAAAGGACTTGTAAGCATTGATGCGACTTGTCCAGATGTTACTGTTACTCACGATTTAATCCGGGAGAAAACGTCTGTTGGCTATCAAATTATTTATATCGGGAAAAAGAATCATCCAGAACCCGAGGGAGCTCTTGGCGTTGCACCAGATATGGTTCATTTGGTTGAATCGGTCGCAGATGTAGAGAAATTAATACTAAAAGACGATAAAATCATTGTTACGAACCAAACAACAATGAGCCAATGGGATGTTGTAGAAATTATGGAAAAAGTGAAAGAGAAATATCCACATTGTGAAGTACACAAAGAAATCTGCATGGCGACCCAAGTGCGTCAAGAAGCCGTTGCTAAGCAAGCTGGTGAAGCCGACGTGCTGATTGTTGTCGGAGACCCTAAAAGTAATAACTCCAATCGCCTTGCACAAGTATCCATTGAGATTGCTGACACACAAGCGTATCGAATCGCTGATCTGTCTGAGCTTCAGTTAGACTGGCTAAAGGATGCCAAAACAGTTGGAGTAACTTCAGGTGCATCCACTCCAACACCGATTACGAAAGAAGTCATTACATTTTTAGAGAATTACGATCCAGAAGATGAGTCCACTTGGGATACGACAAAGAAAGTACCATTAACGAAAATCTTGCCGAAAATCAAGCAAAAGTCTTAAGGTAATCGTCAAAGTAAAAGGGTCAGACCCCACATCTACTAATATCGTTTATTTGAAGAATAAGTGAGTCAATAAACGGTGTATAGTTTGTGAGGTCAGACCCTTTTTTTAGATAAATGTAAATGGATCCGTATGAATGGCAGAGGCGATGAATTCAACAGCAAGTCCTTTAGCATCACAGCGAGCAGCCATGACGTTCGCTACTCCCTTTTTCATGACCTTTTCCACGTTATGTCCTGGATCAATAATGTTCAATCCCATCGCTTTTGCATCGTGCGCGATATGATAATACATATCACCCGTTACATATACATCGGCACCTTTGAATAACGCTTGGGTGAAATACTTATTTCCATCTCCACCTAGAACTGCGACTTTTTTTACCAATGCCTGACGGTCTCCTACCATGCGGACCGTATCAACTTCGAGTGTTTTCTTCACATGACCCGCGAATTGCTCGAGTGTCATTTCTTCCTTTAATGTACCAACCCTACCGAGACCCAATACTTCCCCAATGTTTTCTAGCTCATATAGATCATAAGCAGGCTCTTCATAAGGATGAGCTTTAAACAAAGCCGAGAGAAGTTTTCGCTCAACGGTTTCAGGATAAATCGTTTCAATACGCACTTCAGCAACACTTTCGATGATTCCTTTTGAACCGATCGTCGGATTACTTCCCTCTTGCGGTAAAAATCTTCCTGTTCCTTCCATCGAAAACGAACAATCACTATAGTTGCCAATCGCACCTGCTCCAGCTTTTCCGATTGCTTCTCTCACTATATCCGCAGCATCAACTGGAACATACACAGCAAGTTTCTTCAACTTCACTTCATGTGTAGGAACAAGCACTTCAGTCTGTTGCAACTCTAATGCGTCGGCCAATAAATCATTCACGCCGCCTTTTGCGACATCCAAATTGGTATGTGCAGCATAGACTGCGATGTCATGCTTAATTAATTTTTCAATCACTTGACCACTTGTTTCCGTCAGATCAATTTTTTTCAATGGACGGAAAATGAATGGATGATGCGCAATGATAAGCTCAGCCCCAGCCTCGATTGCTTCATCAACCACTTCCGGTACTACATCAAGTGCCACCAATACTTTTGTTACAGGTCTTTTCAAACTGCCGATTTGGAGGCCAATCGGATCGTTTTCCATAGCTGCGTATCGCTTTGGTGAAAACTGTTCAAATAATTCAATGATTTGGTGGCCATTTGCCGTTTTCATATCCCTAATTCCTCCTCCACCTTTTGAATTTGATCCATCAATTCCTGACGCTTACTACTTGTTGCAGCATGCTGACTTTTTTCATCCATCTCTCTGATAATTCTTTGCCAATGTTCCTTTTCTAGCTGCCATTTTTTCAAAAATACTTCATGACGCTGTGCCATTAAAAATGGTCCAAAAAGCAGAGCGGATTCAGCATGATTTGCATAAGGCTTGGCAGGTATTCCTCGCTCGGCAATTAATATTTCATAAATTTTTCCATCTTCTTCAAGAATTTCTTCATTCACCAATTCCCAATCATTTTCAAGCAGCCAGTTACGGACAACATTTGAACCGACATTAGGCTGAAGAACAAGCCTTTTTACAGCACCAAGCTTATCTTTCCCATTTTCAAGAATAGACGAAATTAATATTCCACCCATCCCGGCAATCGTGATGCATGTCGCCTCATTAGGGACCAACACATCAAGGCCATTTCCTAATCGTACATCTATTTGATCTTCTAATTCCGTCTGTTCCACTTGTTTTTTTGCCGATTGAAAGGGTCCTTCGACAACTTCTCCCGCAATTGCTTTTACGGTGATCCCTTTCTGCACTGCATAACAAGGCAAATACGCATGATCTGATCCAATATCAGCCAACACGCTTCCTTTTGGTATATATGTAGCAACTCGCTCTAATCTCATCGATAGTTTTTCATGATTCATGTTATCATCTCTCTTTTCAATTTACGTCCAAGCTAGATTGGCATCGTACATAAATTATAACAAAAATTGATAAGAACTGCGATTATAAGAAAAGCTATCATCGATCCTTAATTACTTAAAATACGGATATCTGACGAGATAATCATTCTTTTAATATTGATGAAGAACGTTGTATTTTAAAAGGCTGTTCAAAAAGTCCGGTATAAATAGCTTCCGAATTTCTTCGTCGCGCATTTTTGGTCTTCCGTTAAAATCGTGCACATCCAGTGTAAGTCCGGTCCTCACTGCATACGTGCAAGGTTTGAGACGATCGCAGAACTTCTCAGCTCTTTTATCCCCCTTTTTGAACACGTACTTTAAGCATTAGGATTTTACTTTGTTTATCATGTAAGTATACCAATAAATTGAAACTTCCATTAGTGAGTTTTTATCCCCTACCTATCTTTTCTCGGTTCTCTAAACAAAAATTGAGGTGGGATATTACAGTCGGTTAAACCGGTATAAATGCTTCATTCATTTCTCTTTGACATTTTTAATAATTAGCGAATATAATTGTTACCATCAAATAAAGTTTCCTTAACGAAACTTTATCAGTTAGACGAAAAAGGAGGTTGCAAACATCATGGCTAATTCGAAGGGACTGTCAAAATCCGCTTCTCATTCATTACGAGGAGATGCTAAAGGAATGAAACGATTGTTGCCTTTTTTAGGCCCTGCTTTCATTGCAGCTGTCGCATATATTGATCCTGGAAATTATGCTACAAATATAGCAGCCGGTTCGAAATATGGATACACCTTACTATGGGTCATTTTCGCTTCTAATTTAATGGCTGCATTAATTCAAACGATGTCAGCTAAATTAGGAATCGCCACTGGGAAAAATCTCGCGGAGGTATCCCGGGAGCGATTTTCAAAAAAAACTTCCATCTTGTTATGGATACAAGCCGAAATTGTTATTATGGCTACTGACTTAGCTGAATTTATCGGTGCCGCTCTTGGCCTTTATTTACTCTTCGACCTTCCACTTATAACGTCTGCGATCATTGCCGCTATAGGATCATTTGCTATTTTAGAAATTCAAAGAAGAGGTGTCCGTACATTAGAAGCAGTTATTACAGGAATGATTTTTGTGGTTGTGATTGCATTTGGTATTCAAGTCTTTTTTGCACAACCTGATTCTTTCGCTGTTCTTTCAGGACTCTTTACACCTAAATTTGAAAATGTAGATAGCATTTTATTATCTGCTGGAATGCTTGGAGCTACTGTCATGCCACATGCTATTTATTTACATTCTGCTTTAACACAAAATAGAATTGTCGGCAAAAATGATATTGAGCGGAAAAAGATCTTTCGTTTCGAGTTTGTTGATGTCATGATTGCCATGCTTATTGCTGGCGCAATCAATGCTAGTATGTTAATTGTATCGGCGGCTCTTTTTCATAAAAATGGTTTATTCGTCGAGGATTTAGATGTGGCGTTTAATCAATTTAGCCTATTACTAGGTCCTTCTGTAGCGATATTTTTTGGAATTGGATTATTATCGGCAGGACTTTCAAGTTCTTCTATTGGTACAATGACGGGCGATGTCGTCATGCAGGGTTTTATCAAAAAGAGAATACCGATCTATTTAAGACGAATTATTACGATGATTCCGCCGTTAGCGATCATTATGATGGGGGTTAACCCGTCTAAAGCTCTTGTTATGAGCCAAGTGGTCCTTTCCTTTGGAATTGCGTTTGCTTTAGTGCCATTAATTATGTTTACGAGTAACCAAAAAATTATGGGTAATCTTACAAACCACCGAATAACGACGATTAGTGCTTGGTTTGTCGCTGTATTAATTATTTGTCTTAATTTATTCTTGTTGTATTCTACCTTATTTGGCTAATTTTAATTGTTACATGATTACACGAAACCATCAATGTCAAAAACTACTCCTAGTCAAAAGAGCAGATCCCAAAAGTTTTATTGGGATCTGCTCTTTTTCAATTTGGCGCATCATTAATTTTTTTCGTCTATGTTCTATTTACACGGAATTCGCTGTATGTGAGTTGGTTCATCCAAGTGAGTTCGTCAAAATTCTTGTCTTATGAGCAAATTCCTAAAAAAACAGCAGCATTCCTAATAGAAATGCTGCTACTCGCTTACATTATTTCAAACCGTGAATAAATTCTGCCATCGCATCTATATTGTCTGCTGGAATCAATCCGCCCGGCATTGCGCCTTTACCGTTCGTGATGATGTCTTTGACTTCATCCACTGATAAATGATCGGCTACGCCAGCTAATTTAGGACCCATTCCACCTTCATAGTTTCCTCCATGACAACCGATACAACTATTGGTTTTATACAGTTCCTCTGGTGAAGCAGCAACTTGCTCCCCTGCTTTTTCGCTACCGCCTTCTTTTTCCTCAGCGATGTTTTTCGCATCACCAAGCCCCTTGAAAGAAAGCATGAACATCAAGCCAATTCCAAATACCATAATAAGAATAAACGGAATAACTGGATTGCGTTTCATAGAATTACCTCCCTATGTATTACTATTCTGTTCATAATAAATAAATATACAAGCATCTTTAGTTTACTAGAAAAAAGAAATAAGGAAAAGACCTAAACACGAATAACTTATATAATTTCTTATTTAAGGCAAATTTATCCTGATTCTAATTAAAATATTTGTAAACTTCTAGAAAAATCCAATAGAATATTTTCTATTTTCAAAAAATACTGTATAATCTAGCTATGAAGTAAAGAATTACTGTTAATCCCAAAATTCCCGAAACTAGGAAATGAGGAAATTTCATCTTTTTACCTAAAACAAACCAAATCGCACAATTGACGAGTAAAAGTATATATAGGACGATTTCTTGTCCAGAAGCCATGTACTTAGCTGTTTGGATCGTCGCTAACAGTAAAACAACCATAGAACCAATGAGTGGAAACTGATAGTGGATATTTTTCTTATAAAATAATATGGTGCAGCTAATTAAGGATAAAAATAAAAAATAGGTCAGACCCATTTGCAAACCAACAGCAAATTGAGTAAAATAATTCAAAAATAGAGTAAAAAATAAAAGGAGTACTACGATGCCATACAGATAATTTGCTGTTTTTCTTGAAGGTGCCCTGGTTGAGTTGGTAAACTTCACTTCTTCACCGCCGCTGTAAAGCACGAGTAAATAATCACAATAGTGTTCTGGCAGTAATCTGTTCCTTTTCCAGTAAATAATTTCTTGGATAATAATTTTCTTTCGCGTTTCGTTCATATACGCACATCCTAAAGCAATCGTTTATTAACTATATCGGCAGATTAAATACACATATTAGCCCGAGCGCCAATATGTGTAAAAAACAAAATAAAGGCCAGACCTTCCATCTACTATATATCGTTTAGATGACACAATAAACGGTATAAATAGTGTTAGGTCAGACCCTAGGTTTTAGAAAGTTTACTTGATGGGATATCTTATTCTAAGAAGTCTTTCAAACGTTTGCTTCGGCTTGGGTGTCTTAGTTTTCGCAGTGCCTTAGCTTCGATTTGGCGAATACGTTCTCTCGTAACACCAAATACTTTGCCGACTTCTTCAAGTGTACGTGTACGGCCATCATCAAGACCAAAACGAAGACGAAGTACGTTTTCTTCACGGTCCGTGAGTGTATCAAGAACATCCTCAAGCTGTTCTTTCAATAACTCGTAAGCCGCATGCTCAGAAGGTGATGTCGCATCTTGGTCTTCAATGAAGTCGCCTAAGTGAGAATCATCTTCTTCGCCGATTGGCGTTTCTAGTGATACTGGCTCTTGTGCAATTTTCAAGATTTCACGAACTTTTTCAGGAGTCAGATCCATGTCTTCAGCAATTTCTTCAGGAGAAGGTTCGCGGCCAAGATCCTGAAGCAATTGTCTTTGAACACGAATTAACTTATTGATCGTCTCAACCATATGCACAGGAATTCGAATTGTACGTGCTTGGTCTGCAATCGCACGAGTAATGGCTTGGCGGATCCACCATGTGGCATACGTACTGAATTTGAATCCTTTACGATAATCAAACTTTTCAACGGCTTTAATTAGACCCATGTTTCCTTCTTGAATAAGATCTAAGAAGAGCATTCCTCGGCCTACATAACGTTTAGCAATACTTACTACTAGTCGAAGGTTCGCTTCAGCTAAACGGCGTTTTGCTTCTTCATCGCCTTCTTCGATACGTTCTGCAAGGGCAACTTCTTCTACGGCAGATAATAAATCCACTCGGCCGATTTCTTTCAAATACATGCGGACAGGGTCGTTAATTTTCACCCCAGGTGGTACACTTAAATCATTTAAATCAAATTCTTCTTCTTTTTGTAGTTCTTTTTCATTTGGGTCATCGTCATCTTCTTCCTCACCATCAGTAAGAATTTCGACACCATGCTCACCTAAAAATTCGTAGAACTCATCCATATGATCTGAATCCAGTTCAAAGCTTCCGAGTCGCGCTGCAATCTTCTCAAGGGACAATGACCCTTTCTTCTTCCCTAACTCAAGCAGTTGTTCTTTCACCTGATCTAAATTCAAATCATTATTGTCAACCTCTTTGGAACGTGCTGATTTTTCAGCCATCTGTTCCCCTCCTTCCAAGACTTACACAAGTCAACCAACTATAATAATTTTCGTAATTGAATAATTTCCATACCAATCTGTGCCGCTTTAAGATGGTCACTGCGGCGTTCTGCTTCTTTTCGTTCTGCTTCTTTTTCTTTTATCATTAACATCTTTTCATATTTCAACACTTGATTTAGATAATCTGTCAGTTCTTTGTCGGTAACTTCCTCATTCACTGACATCATTTCTATTTCAGAAACAATTCTTCTCAAGTTTTGATCAGGCAGGTATGTTAAGAAAAAACTCGCATCTGGCTCGTGCCCGTCTTCATAAAATGCATATAAATACGTAATGATCGCTTGATGTTCATCCACATGAAAAACGGTTGTTCCGAGCAGTGCTTGAATTTTTGCGGTCATTTCCCTACTTTTTAACATATGAGCAATCATCATTCGTTCAGCGTTATAATGAGCAGGCCTAAGCTTTCGCTCATATTGTAAAGAATTCATTTTGACAGGAGCAGGAGAGGCGACATTCCCTTTCTTTTTTTCAGAGAAAAAAACTTGCCTTTGCTGCTGCTCTAATGCATCCAATGATAGGGAGAATTCAGACGAGAGTTGACGCAAATAATGATCTCTTTCAACCGGATTTGCAAGCTTGGAAATCTCCTGTAATATATCTTCAATATATTGAATGCGATCTCCTTCATTATTTAAGTTTTTTCCTTTGCGAAGGAAAAGCATTTTAAAAGCCATATGTGTTAAACTGGCCCCTATTACTTCAGAATTAAAGCTTTTTTCGCCATATTTCTTTATGTAGTCATCGGGGTCAAGTTGATCAGGCATGACGGCTACCTTAACTTGAAATCCGCTTTGAAGAAGCATATTTAGTGACCTATTTGCTGCATTCATGCCAGCAGAGTCTGAATCATAACAAATCAAAACTTGGTCGGTATTCCGCTTTAGCATTTGAATATGCTGTTCAGTCAAAGAAGTACCCATTGTTGCGACCGATTGTTCAACGCCTGCACGGACAGCAGAAATGCAATCCGCAAAGCCTTCAAATATGACAACTTGGTCTTTCTTCCGAATATGTGGCCTTGCAGCATGAAAATTATACAAAATCTGACTTTTATTAAATACCGGTGTTTCGGGACTATTTAAATATTTCGGCTCATCCTGACCTAGAGCCCTCCCCGAAAACGCAACCGTATTGCTTTGATGATCCGTGATAGGAAACATGATTCGATTCCTAAAACGATCAAAGTAGGTGCCATCTCTTTCTCGCAAAATGGTTAAACCTGCTTTTTCTAAAAGCTCCGGCTCATATCCCCTTTTCGTGAGAAATTTATAAACAAAGTCCCATGAATCCAAAGAATAACCTATTTGGAATTTTTCAATAGCTTCTTCCGTAAATCCCCGTTGAAGTAAATATTCTAATGCGTCTTGTCCTTCTTTTGTATTAACAAGGAGATGATGATAGAATTTTTTCAAAAGATCATGTGCTTCAATAATCTGTTTAGATTCAACAGGCATTTGAGGACGGGATGATTCTTGGTTTATTTCGACATCTAATGGGATATTTCCTTTTTCGGCAATCTTTTTGGCGGCTTCGATAAAGCTATAGCCTTCGATATCCATTAAAAAGGTAAACACATTGCCGCCTGCCCCACAGCCAAAGCAATGAAAGATTTGCTTGTCTTGTGATACTGAAAAGGAAGGGGTGCTTTCACCATGAAACGGACAAAGGCCGAAATAATTTCGCCCTTGTTTTTTTAGCTGGACGTATTCGCCAATTAAATCGACGATATCCACAGCTTCTCGGATTTGATTTAATTTTTCATCTTCTATTCGGGCATTCGCCATATTTTCACCTTACATTTCGGTGATTGTTTTTAATTCGACATGGATTCGTTATTCCCTGCAAGTTTCGACAAAATTCCCATAAGTTTTTCAACATAGGCTTTTCTGTCTTCCTTCGTAAACGATTTAGGTCCTTTTGTATGCTTACCTTGCCTGCGAAGTTTTGCAGATTGATAACGCATATCAAGAAGAGACATAATTTTATCTTCTGTATATTCCTTTCCACGAGGAGAAAGTACATAAACTCGTTTAGCGAGCAGGGTTCCGGCTAATCCAATATCAGCAGTAATCACGATATCACCTTTTTTTACGGAATTTGCAATTTGAAGATCAGCTGCTTCTTTGTCTGCATCCACATAGATCCATTCACCTTCTGGATCGTTCATCATATTTTTATATGAAGCGACAAAAACAACCGAAACATCGAACATTTTTGCACAATGCAATGTTTCACTTTTTACAGGACACGCATCAGCATCTACATAAATCATTGGTTTTTCATTCACCATAAGTATTAATTCTACATCTTTCTGCATAATCCTTTTTTTCTCCTTCGATTCTTTGCCGAAAAGCATATCTGTCGAATTTTATCATGATGAAGTCCTTGACATTCTAATATTTATAGTCTATTCCGTATTAATTAATACTAAACCTAAAATTTTGTTTTTCTCACAACTTTTTATTATAGTACAATTGTTTAAAAGTTGCTACCATTTCAACTTAATTAGCTCGGAATCGCATGATTGAATTTTTTTTCGAATGGTTAAAATCTGATGTAGGGATAGTCTGTGCAAAATCTACTATGTATTTATTACTTTTTTTGAAAAAAAAATTCTCAAACCATAAAAAGGAGCCGCCATTTGATATAGCGGCAAATGTTTATTTGCGATTATTTATTATATTAATAATGGTGTTAGCTGTCTCTTCCACCGCTTTATTCGTCACATCAATGATTGGGCAATTCAATTTTGCAACGATGCTGTCAAAATTCTTAAGCTCTTCTTTAATCCGTTCTACATTGGCATAAATCGCGTGATCACCTAATCCAAGCGATTTTAAGCGTTCTTTACGAATCGTGTTCAGCTTTTCAGGACTGATTTTCAAACCAAAACATCGCTCTGGAGGAACGAGATACAACTCTTCCGGTGGATCAACTTCAGGAACAAGTGGCACATTCGCAACTTTAAACCGCTTAAGTGCTAGATATTGTGATAATGGTGTTTTGGATGTTCTTGAGACACCGACAAGGACAATATCTGCACGAAGAATGCCACGCGGATCACGTCCATCATCATACTTTACCGCAAATTCAATCGCTTCAACTCGTTTAAAGTAGTTATCATCAAGTTTGCGAACCAGCCCTGGTTCATTCCTAGGCGATGTTTCTGCTCTCTGCTGAAGCATGTCCATAAGCGGCCCAATGATATCATATGCTAATATGTTTTCCTTTTCAGCCTGTTCTTTCATATATGCTCGAATTTCCGGTTTAATGAGTGTATACGCAATGATTGCCTGATTTAATTTTGCAAGGGCAATGACTTCATCCACACCTTGTTCATCTTCAATATATGGAATTCGTTTTATTGAAAAATGATTAGCTGGAAACTGGCTGGCAGCTGCCTTTGTGACCAGTTCTGCTGTTTCACCGATTGAATCAGAAACTACAAAAATAATCGAACCTTTCATTTCAATCCATCCCCTCAGAAAGTCTCTAATAGCTTTCATCAGCTAAAGCAACAAATGCTTTGGCTATATTCGTTTTAGTGATTCGGCCTACCACTTCAAAACCACTTTCAACTTCTTTCACGATTGGTAAAGCATCAATCTGCTTGTCAATCAATTTCTTAGCGACGTCGATCATTAAATCTTCTTTTGTACACATCGTAATGTTGGGCATTCTTGTCATAATAATATTGACAGGGATCGTAGCCAATTCTTGTTTACCGATACTCGCCCTTAACAAGTCTTTACGCGAAAGAACGCCAACAAGCAACGCGTGCTTATCGACAACAAACATCGTTCCCACATCCTCAAGGAACATCGTTACAATGGCATCATATACCGAAATACTTTCATTTATAACGACTGGAATCGATTGATAATCTCTCACATAAATATTATTCAAACTATCGGTTAGGAGTTGTGTGCTCGATTTACCGGTATAAAAATAACCGACTCTTGGCCTTGCATCGAGAAATCCAGCCATTGTTAAAATAGCTAAATCTGGCCTTAGTGTAGCTCGAGTCAAATTGAGCCTATCCGCTATATGTTCCCCGGTAATCGGCCCATTTTCTTTTACAATTTCTACAATCAATTCTTGGCGTTTATTTAATTCGATTTTACTCACCACCCAACTGCTTAAGCAGAGAAACTTATTAGGCTATACTATTTATCATTATTATAACCTATTTAAATGAAAAGAGCACTGAAATCACTATGTAATAAGGTTTACACACCACAAGCTAGATTACTTTACCAGATCGGTTCCGTTCCCTTTTCCTTCATACAAAACTCCTATAGCGTTAAAACGCCACCATTTTCCATGAAGGATTAATCAAGTATCCCGCTGCACTCACCGCATACAATGGTGGCGGTGCGGAGCCGAAATTTTGAAGTGTTTTCTATAATAAAAGAAGTCTACCAGCTAAGAAGATTGGCTAGATTAGTAAGTCGCAAAGACCCGTCCCCATGCCCTTCATATAAAGAGCCAAAATGTCCTAGTACCATAAAGTGAAAATTCAATCAGTGGGGGTTTTCTTCATCCCCCACTGATTGTTAGTCCCTTTCTACTGTCGCTAAGATCTTCGCTATCGCTTCGATCAATCGACAGTACGAACCCGATTGGTTCAACTAAACCGCTGAAGATCACATCGGTAAGTTTCACTGTATCTCACCAATCGAGCTTTTACGGACAGTTATCCCCCACCTACGCTTCCTCGGTTCCTCTAAAGCCCTGAGGTGGTGGTTTACTGCCCGTTAAAGCGGGATAAACAAAGCAAAAGGGGTCAAACCCCACAACAACTGCATACAGTATAAGATAAGTGTACGAGACACTACATACTGATTTAGAGTGCGAGGTCAGACCCTTATAAGACATCCCCATCTTTTCGTTTTTATAAGGATAAAATTTTATTCACGCTGGCAAAGCTTTCTGCTAGTTCACTAATTTCTTTCATGAGTGACAAGCGATTTTCACGAATAGAGTCTTGCTCTGCCATGACCATTGTATGTTCAAAGTATTGCTCAATTTCCGGCTGAAGAGACACGAGTAAGTGGAAGCGAGTTTCCTCATCATCTGTTTCACTGTATTTCGTAGCAACTGTTTGATATTTTTCAAATAATGCTGCCTCTTCTTTGTTTTCAAATAACGTTGGATCGATCGTTTGTTTCTGCTCACATTTACTTGCGATATTCATTACCCGGCTTAACGCTTCGATATTCTTTTTAAATTCCGAGCTGTCTTTTTCTTTTTCAAGCACTAATGCCCGTTCTACTAGGGCTGATACGTTGCCAATTTCGTTGATTAGCAGTGCATCAATCAAGTCATAGCGAATGCCTTTTTCGGTTAATAAATGCTTCACACGTGCTTTAAAGAATTGTAACAGGTCCGCTGAAATTTCAGCGCTATCTCGTTTAGCAATTCCACGCGCTTCCATTTCATCTAGAGCGTATGTGAGTAATTTCTCTAGAGATATCGACCACTTTTTCTCTAATAAGATTTGAACAACGCCGCTAGCCTGCCTGCGTAATGCATATGGATCTTGGGAGCCTGTTGGAATGACGCCAATCGCAAAGAACGAAACGATTGTATCCATTTTTTCAGCGACACTTAAAACGGCTCCGATTGACGATGGCGGAACACTATCTTCTGCATGTCTAGGCATATAATGTTCATTAATTGCAGCTGCTACTTCTTTTGGCTCGCCTTTTAATAACGCATATTTCTCACCCATATAGCCTTGCAATTCGGGGAATTCGTAAACCATGTGACTCACTAGATCAAATTTGGCAATTTCCGCTGCACGTAAGGCAAGTTCTTTCTGATCGGAAAGTTCTACCTGATCGGCAAGTATGCCTGTGAGCTTCTGAACACGGGCCGTTTTTTCAGCCAATGTACCAATTTCTTCATGGTACACAATGGATTTTAACTTTTCTAACGCACTTGCAATCTCTTTTTTCTTATCTTCGCGATAGAAGAAATCCGCATCTGATAACCGAGCTCGCAAGACTTTTTCATTCCCTTTTGCCACATTGTCAAGATAGTCTGCATTTCCGTTACGTACGGTCACGAAATGGGGCAGCAACTTGCCGTCTTTACTTTTAACAGGGAAATAGCGTTGATGTTCTTTCATCGAAGTAATCAACACTTCTTGTGGAAGTTCCAAAAATTCTTCTTCAAAATTCCCGAATAAAGCAGTTGGATATTCCACTAAATTATTAACCTCTTCAAGTAAGTCTTGGTCAACAGGAATTTGCCAGCCATTCTCCACTTCAAGCTTATGAATTTGATCGAGAATCAACTGCTTCCGTTTTTTCGGATCAGCCATGACAAATTGTTGTTCAAGCGCTTTTTCATATTGATCAGGGGTGATGACTTCTACTGCTTCTCCTAGAAAACGATGCCCTTTTGTCATGCGACCTGTTTCTACTCCCGCAATCTCAAATGGGATTACTTCGCTACCGAACAAAGCAACCATCCATTTAACCGGGCGAACAAAGCGAAGATCCTGATCAGCCCAGCGCATATTTTTAGGAAATGAAAGGCTTGTGATGATCTCTTTCAATTCTGTTAATAATTGGAGAGTTGGCTGTCCTTTAATAAACTTATTTACATGAACATACTCCACGCCATTCATTTCTTTAAAATAAATGTCATCGACCGTCATTCCTTGACCTTTTGTAAAGCCAATCGCTGCCTTAGACCAGTTCCCTTCTGCATCTTGGGCAATTTTCTTGGCAGGGCCTTTTGCTTCTTCCTCAATATCGGCTTGAGCCGTTGCCACGTCTTGAATGTAAAATGCTAAACGACGGGGTGTTGAGAACACAGAGACCTCCCCAAAAGGAATTGCTTTTTTCGTTAACCATTTTTGTACTTTATCGGACAATTGTTCCATTGCCGCTGTGACAAATCGTGCTGGCACTTCTTCTAATCCAATTTCCACTAACAAATCTTGCTTATTCATGTTTTAGTTCTCTCCTTTCTCTTTTAAAATGGGGAAGCCTAATTTTTCACGCTCATCATAGAAAGTTTTTGCGATTTTACGAGCTAAATTTCGGCAGCGTGCAATATAACCTGTTCTTTCCGTTACAGAAATAGCCCCTTTTGCATCCAGCAAGTTAAACACATGCGAACATTTCAATACATAATCATAAGCTGGGTGTACGAGTCCTGCTTCCATTTGGGCGTGCGCTTCTTTTTCATACATCGTAAATAATTGGAAAAGCATTTCTAAGTTTGATGTTTCAAATGTATATTTGGAATGCTCATATTCTGGTTGACCATATATATCACGAACCGTAAAGCCATTTGTCCATTCAAGATCAAAGACATTTTCTTTTTCTTGAATATACGACGCCAACCGTTCAATTCCGTATGTGATTTCGACAGAAACCGGTTTACATTCTAATCCACCAACTTGTTGGAAGTAGGTAAATTGAGTAATTTCCATCCCGTTTAACCAAACTTCCCAGCCCAATCCGGCACAGCCTAGTGATGGATTTTCCCAGTTATCTTCTACAAATCGAATATCATGCTGAAGTGGATCAATTCCTAGTGCTTTTAAGGAATCTAAATACAACTCCTGGATATTATCTGGTGATGGTTTCATGATCACTTGAAATTGGTGATGCTGATAAAGACGGTTTGGATTCTCACCATAACGTCCATCTGCTGGGCGTCTTGATGGCTCAACATAAGCAACATTCCATGGCTCAGGTCCGATTGCCCGCAGGAATGTGTATGGACTCATCGTTCCAGCACCCTTCTCGACATCATATGCCTGCATTAAAATACATCCTTGCTCTGACCAATGCTTTTGCAGCGTTAAAATCATATTTTGGATATTCATACTGCGCCTCCATTACATATTATTTTTTCTAATGAAACACAAAAAACTCCCGTCTCTATGCCAGTAGCATAGGGACGAGAGTATACCCGCGGTTCCACCCTAATTGCCGCGTATATACACGGCCTCTTTTATCTGCAAATGCAGCTTATATGCTCCGAAACGCCTTCCTTGAAAGTCCATAGCCCGGCTCACACTATCCCAGGTTCGCTTATATGGAGAAAATCAAGTACTCCTTTTCTTCAACGCATTAAATTTGATTATGTTTTGAATTTTAACGAAGTGTTGCTCGGTTGTCAATCTTTCTAAAATAGATCTTTCATCGAATCCATCTGTTTTAAAAATTTCTTGGATTTTAAATGCAATCCAGAATATTCATCATAATAGGCGTCTATGATCGTCTGCAATTCTTTCTTCGTCTCTTGCTTAACAGAAATATTACCGAGACGAGATAAATCAAAATAATAAAATAAGCGCAACAATTTAACGGTCACAGGCGAAATTTTCATATGGTACTGATCTTTTCCGACACAGCGATGACAAAGAAATCCTCCTTCACGAATTGAAAAAGAGAATTCGCCTTCACTGTTACCGCAACTGGCACATTGACTAAGTGTAGGACTTAGCCCATTCACCTGTAACATCTTCATTTCGAAGATGAACTTGAGAATTTCAGCATCATAGCCTTCATTTATGTAATGGAGCGATTGATAAAGCAACTCAAACAGAAATGGATTTGCCTTCCGATCATCAACGCTCTTATCTAACAATTCCACCATATAAGATGCATACGCTGTTGCGAAAATATCTTCCCTTATCGAGCGCATCGAATCAATTGTTTCACCTTGCTGAAGGCTCCCGAGACCGCTCGAAGGAGTGAAGACAAAATACCCGTAATAAAAGAGCTGTGTGACGGCAGCAAGTCTGTTATTAGGCTTTTTGGCGCCTCTTGCCATCACGCCTATCTTACCGAATTCCCGCGTGTATAGGGTAATAATTTTATTATTCTCGCCATAATCTGTCCGCCGTATAACAATACCTTCACATTTTTGTATCAAGCAAAGATCCACCACCTTTCATTCCAAAGCTGTATGTCGTTAAACGCCACCATTTACCACATATAGCACGCTACACCCACCTAATCACAATGATGGCGGTTCGGAGCCTGAATTTTGGATGTTTTCTTGATAAAATAAGTATACCTGTTAGGCCGATTGGCTATATGAATAAGTCGCGAAGCCCCGCCCTATGCCCTATATATAAAAACGCCACGAGCTACTTTAAAGGAAAGCTTTATCATACAAAGATACTAATACAAATAAGGTAACGGAGCATAGTCAGAATTTATCGATTCCCACTCAATATCTAGTTTACCTTGCAATTTGCTTGGTCACAATCTTTAAGTTAACGAATCTCCGGCACCTTCCAAAAAAGCACAAAGAACGCCTGACTCCCTCGAGCCACGGCGCCTTTAACTATTAATCGTGCATATTTAGAAATCAAGACAAACGTCAGGTAACAGGAAAATCAATTTCAGCTATCTCTTCGTCATTCTCGGCTCGACCGCGTTTTTCCACCTCTAATTCTTTAAAAAGAAGATAGGTATCAATATTACCGGTTTGACTAAACATTCCCCAGGTAAATTCTAACATCGTAAAGCCCACCTTTCGTGAGTAGCATGATACTTTTTTCTGACCTATTCATATCTTGACCCTTCAATCCATTTTCATAAGACGTAAATTTTGCTAATTAATATTCATCCTCGTTAAATCCATAATCACGCAGTTGGGACATTTTATTGCGCCAGTCTTTTTGAACTTTCACCCATAATTCTAGGAACACTTTGGAACCTAATAGGTTTTCAATGTCGACGCGCGCACGACTGCCGACTTCTTTCAGCATTTTCCCTTGCTTACCAATGACGATCCCTTTTTGTGAGTCTCGTTCAACTACAATCGTCGCCATAACATTAATCGTTTCACTATTATCCATTTTCTTGATTGAATCAATGACAACGGCAACTGAATGCGGGATTTCCTCGCGTGTTAAGTGAAGAACTTTTTCTCGAATTAATTCAGAAATGATGAAACGCTCAGGATGATCCGTCACTTGATCTGCTGGATAAAATTGCGGACCTTCTGGCAGATGTTTCTTAATCTGTCCGAGTAATGTTTCGACATTATTTCCTTCAAGTGCAGAAATTGGTACAATGGCTGTGAATGGGTATAGCGCTTGATATTTTTCAATCAGCGGGAACAGCTCATCCGGATGCAATTGATCGATTTTGTTTACAACTAGGAAAACCGGCGTTTTAACATTTTGCAATTTCTCAATAATAAATTCATCGCCGCGTCCGTATCCTTCAACAGCATTAATCATGAAGAGAATTAAGTCAACTTCCTTCAGCGTATTCGTTGCAACTTTCATCATAAAATCGCCTAACTTATGCTTCGGCTTATGAATGCCAGGTGTATCGATAAAAATCATTTGTGAATCATTTTGCGTCAGGACGCCTTGAACTTTGTTTCTTGTTGTTTGCGGTTTATCACTCATAATAGCAATCTTTTGCCCGATGACTCGATTCAAGAAGGTGCTTTTCCCGACATTTGGTCGACCAATAATCGAAATAAATCCTGACTTGTATCCTTTTTCTTGTGTATCTTCAAATAATTTATCCATTCAAATCCTCCGGTAAAAATGCTCCTGGCAGCAATTCTTCTACTGTTAATTCTTGTATATCCCCATTTAAATTCGTTAAAACCACTTTCATATCTCTCGGACATAATTCAGCAATTACTTGTCTGCATGCCCCGCATGGTGGTACAGGTCTTTTCGTATCAGCCACAACAGCAATCGCAGCAAATTTCGTATCGCCTTCAGAAACTGCTTTAAAAATAGCTGTACGTTCGGCGCAGTTAGTCATGGAGTAAGCAGCATTTTCAATATTACAACCATGGTACACTTTGCCATCCGCTGTCAGCAATGCCGCACCCACATTAAATTTGGAATACGGTGTATACGCTTTGTCTCTCGCAATTTTTGCTTCAGAGATCAGTTGAGATGTTTTCATTTATTGTCTTCCTTTCAGAATTGAGGTCATTTAGTTCGTTAACAGCTACATAAAGTGAAACTACGAACCCGATTAGTTCACCAATCGGGCTTTTACGGGCAAGTTACCCCACCTACGCTTCGATCCCTCTAAGTCTTGTGGTGGGGTTCTTACTGCCCTAAATCAGCTCGGTTTTCAAGCTACTATTTTCGGCAAAAAAATGATGATTCCTATAATGACAGAGAATATAGCATATATCAAAACGGCGCCTGCTGCAAAATCTTTTGCTTCTTTTGCCAAGGGATGGATTTGATCTGTAGCCAAATCCACAGCCCTTTCAATGCTTGAGTTCACCATTTCTAGCGTAATCGTACCAGAGATCGCAAGCATAATGAAGAGCCATTCGATTCCTGACAGAGAAAAGTAAAAACCAAATCCGATCACGAGTAGTGCAATAACCACATGAATCTTCATATTACGTTCTGATTTAACTGCTGAAATGATGCCGCTAAAGGCGTAACCAAAGCTCTTAACTAATGACGACTTTGGCTTAGTCTCTTTTAAGCCCATATGCTTCTAGAATGTCCGTTTGACGCGAGAACATTTCCTTTTCATCGGCTTCGTTCATATGATCATAGCCTAACAAATGCAAAAAGCCATGCAACGCAAGAAATCCAAGCTCCCTGTCGAAAGAATGACCATACTCCAAAGCTTGCTCTTTTGTTTTTTCAATCGAGATGATAATATCCCCTAGCACTCTTGGTAGATGATCACCGACGATTGCTACTTCATCTTCACCCATTTCTTCAAGTGCAAAGGAAATCACGTCTGTAGCGTAATCTTTATTGCGATATTCTAAGTTGATTTCACGAATCCGTTCATTACTTACAAATGTAACAGATAATTCGCTGCCTACTTCAATTCCTTCTTTACTTGCAGCAAATTGAATCACTTTCCCAACAAGTTCAACGGCCGCTTTGCTCACTTCATTTGTCTCATCCAAAAAATCGATATCTATCGTCATATATTCACCTTCTGTTCCGTTTTATTCATTTCGGGATATTCTATTCTTGAGTGAAAGATGCCGTGTAAGGACTCACAAAGCGCCTCTCTTACTACATGCAATTCACGCATCGTTATATCGCATTCATCAAATTGATTGTCATTCAAACGATCAGAAATGATCGCACGAACGAGCGCTTCTATTTTCTCTTGTGTTGGATGATTCATCGATCTAACTGCAGCCTCGACACTATCCGCAATGCCGATGATGGCAACCTCTTTAGTTTGCGGCTTTGGCCCTGGATAACGATAGCTTTCCTCAAGTGTTGTTTCATCTTCCTTCAAAACCTTATGGTAAAAAAATTTCAGTAGTGTCGTCCCATGATGCTGTTCGGCGATATCAACAATTCCCTGTGGAAACTTATGCTTCCTAAGCATGGCTGCTCCATCTACAGCATGGGCAATAATGATATCCTTACTCGTTTCAGGTGGTAGTCTGTCATGTGGGTTCTCACTATTCATTTGATTTTCTATGAAAAAATGCGGCCGTTTCGTTTTCCCAATATCATGATAATAACAGCCTACTCTCGCAAGCAACCCATTCGCTCCAATCGCTTCACAAGCCGACTCTGCCAGATTTGCAACCATCACACTATGATGATAGGTACCTGGTGCTTCCGTCAATATTTTCCGGATCAGAGGATGATTTGGATTAGCAAGTTCAAGTAATTTAATGGACGATAAAATGCCAAATCCTGCTTCAAAGAATGGTAGTAAACCAATTGTTAACACAGCTGATCCTAACGCAGATACGATGGCCGCAAACGAATAAACCATAAACTCCATCTTCGTATAGTTTCCATTCGTAATAGACGTAATAGCAAACACGAGCAAAATATTAATCACTGACGATACAAGCCCTGCCTGTAAAATTTTCATTTGAAAGTTTTTTCGAGACATGATTATGATTGCGGCAATGCCACTAAATAATATGTATAACCCAATTGTATAGTTAAGATTACCAGGTGTCTCCGCATTAAAAATAATCGAGCCAAATGCACCTAGAATAATCATAATCGCCGCAGCAAATCGCTCATTCAGCAAGATTTTTAATAACATGGCCGCTAGTGCAGCCGGAAAAAAATACCCAATTTCGCCGTATTTAAGATCGCCCAGCAAACTGAATATTTTCATCATCCCGATACTTAAAATAAACACGAGGGCAAAAATCAACATTTGATTGGTTTTGCTTATCTCAAGATCATTGGAATGATAAAAGTAATAATAAAACCCTGCTAAAGAAATGAACACAAAGAGAACCAATCCAGCAAACGGGTAAATCGTATTTTCATTATTAAGAAAACCGGCTAGTTCAAGTTGTCGATAGACTTCACGATCTACAAGTTGTCCTTCTTCAACAATGATTTGTCCTTGCAAAATTTTTACAGGTTCAACCGTTTCTACTGCTTTTCTCCTTTGATCATCAGTCTTCTCTCGATCAAAGAAATAATTCTGGATGATTGCATTTCGTGCCAAAGAAACGGAAGCAGACTTTAACTCTGAACTAATACTAGCATACCTCAGCTCTTCTTCTGCCCTTTTCTTCGCGTTTTCAACATCATTAGCGGCAATTTTTGCGCTCATGACATTATTAACAGCAGTGATTGTCAAGTCCTTCGTAATGTTCAGTTCATCTTCGTCAGCATTGACAAGTGATGTCAGCACAGTATCACCAATTTCTCGACTTACATCTTCTGTCAATTTTTCCTTAAGTAAGGATAGTTGATCTTCTGCTGAAACGGGAATAATTTTTCCATTTTCATCTTTTCTGATTGTTTCTTCTGCTTCTTTCTTCACTTCCAAAGCAGAATCGAAAATCGATGATATTAAATCTACTTTATTTTGGGCATATTCTTTTTTTAGCGTGTACACATCTGATACTTGCTTTGTTGCTTCTTCTTTATCCTGTTCGGTTTTATACGTATCCTCAACGGTTTTCGTGGCTCGGATCGTTTGCTCAGAAGGCTGAAACAATTGGATATTAATTTTCTCTGGTTTTACATTTGAAAACATAATAAAGCAGCTATACACACCTAGTAGCACAAACAGTATAACCCGGATAAATCTATTTCCCAATAGTTCTCTTAATTTACGCACATATTCTTGAACTAGTCTCAAAAATCGCCCCTCCTATTTTGTTTCGCATCATATTATGTATACATAAGAATTGGCATTCGTCTATTATGTAAAATCATAACAGTTTTCAATCAGCATTTCACCCTCTTCTCATAGTTTACAGAAGAATATTCATCTTTTTTCCTTTTTACCAGTATCGGTTATTGAACAAGCCTTAAACTCCTTTTTATAAAACTTATCACGAAAAAGGGGCAGACCTCATATCTCCTATACACTGTAAATCGTGTATAAAGTACGAGTTCTAACCCCTTATGTAACATCTTTATTTATCTTCTACCGTATCGTAGGCGGAGATAATTTTCGCAACTAGCGGATGACGGACTACGTCACTCTGCTCAAGATATATGAAGGAAAGACCTTTCACTTCCTTTAATATCCCTTCTACTGCAATTAAACCGGACTTCATTCCTTTTGGAAGATCAATCTGTGTTCTGTCCCCCGTTATGACCATTTTCGACCCAAAGCCAAGTCTGGTTAAGAACATTTTCATTTGTGCTTGAGTCGTGTTTTGGGCTTCATCAAGGATGACAAATGCATCATCTAAGGTTCTACCCCTCATATAGGCAAGCGGGGCAATTTCGATCGTACCACGTTCCATCATCCTTTGCGTCTGTTCCATGCCAAGCATATCGTGGAGAGCATCATACAACGGTCTTAAGTAAGGGTCGACCTTTTCCTTCAAGTCACCAGGAAGAAAACCTAAGCTTTCTCCAGCTTCAACAGCAGGACGAGTTAAAACAATTCGCTTGACCTGACCGTTTTTCAATGCATTGATGGCCATCACAACGGCTAAGTATGTTTTACCAGTACCTGCTGGACCAATACCAAACACAAGATCATGCTTCTTAATTGAATGGATGTAATGGCGCTGTCCAAGCGTTTTGACACGGATCGATTTACCTTTCGCATTTTTGCCAATTTCTTCTTCGTATAAATCGGCAAAGTACTCCAGTGTTCCTTTTTTTGCAAGCTCAAGGGCATAAATCACATCTCGTCCACTTATATTGATGCCTTTACGAATTATGGTAAGAAGAGATCGTAGAATGTCCTCACAAAGAGCTGCACGATCTAGTTCGCCCGCAATCGTAATGCCTTCTCCACGTGTAATTACAGAAACCTGCAATTCTTCTTCAAGCATCTTAATATGTACATCCCCATTACCAAGCAGCGCTTGCGCTTCATGGGGAGATTCAAGCCTTACGTTAATTGCTTTGATATCTTCTGACATTCGCTAGTCTCCTTGAATAATTGGTTGCCCAATCGCAATGTTTTCGATAACCTGATAATGTATTGATAGTATAACTTTACCATTTCCGATGCTTTCACGCAAAATTTTTTCACCTATAATCTCCGCATCCTCTGGAAGTTCTTTTTCTAAGCTCACCTTTGCCATTTTTTTCGCTTCTTTCACCGCTTCATTCTTCGTATATTCCCGAACTAAATCTTCTTTGCTTCTTAATGTTTGCGTTTTATAGGAAATCGGCAATTTCCATTGTAAAAAAAAGAAAGGCTTGGATGATGTTTCTGTTACGTATTCTGGATAATCTGGATTCTTAAATCCCCAAAATGGAATAGACAGACTACCGACGGCTATAGAGTGTCTAGTTGATTCATCGCCATTAAAAACAGAAAAATTCGTTTTGAGAGGTACTTCAACCGTTGCCTTATACCATGTTTCGCCCATAATCTTGCCAATCGCCGGTACCATTTGCTGCTTATCCTCTTTACCAATTAAACCTGATACAAGCAGCTGCCCTTTTGTAACATAATCATTGATATTAACGATGGGCTTGCCTTTTTCAACGAGCATTTTCTTGATAACGGCTTTTTTCTTAGCGACAAGATGTTGTGGAGAATATGTTTTCACTTCTTCAGGTGTCTCTTTTTCAACAACTTGGAAGTGATAGGTTGTACCTTTTAAATCTACACCTACCCACGTTAATACGTCAATTTTATCTCCTAACTGCTTTTGGATCTCATCCACATCAAGCAACAAGAATTGAAGCTTGCCTTTTTTTATCCCCATCTTATCTAATTCTTTTCG
Source organism: Peribacillus sp. NPDC096379 (assembly GCF_044762875.1). Lineage (NCBI taxonomy): Bacteria > Bacillati > Bacillota > Bacilli > Caryophanales > Bacillaceae > Peribacillus > Peribacillus sp. NPDC096379. The sequence continues at coordinate 1,004,692 of NZ_JBIWFD010000001.1, read as the reverse complement.
AATCGCATGCTCGGTATCTGGGCTTGCTTCATGGACTTTGATTCCCCAGACCATATTAGACAGTACGAAAATCGTAATCAGAAAAGCCAAAAAGCCGATGACGAAGCCGCTATTTTTGATTAGCCTTTTAATTAAGAACGGACCACCACTTCCTTTTACAAAGGTAACTTTACACTCATTTTTCCGAACGGCTTTCCGCAGATTCGAAATTTCCTGCACATCCATACAAAAGACAAGAATACCAGGAGCCGTTCTCCTGATATCCCATACGGAAACCCCTTGTCTAATCAGTTCATTTATTAACCGCTCCGTTCCTTTCCCACTCGCCTTGACCTCTACAAACCCTGTGTACAAGTTTGTCCATTGATTCTTCATGGTTCTCCTCCCAAGCTTACTCGTTTATATAAGAAACCTGATCGATTTTACCTTCTAGCATGATTTCTTCGGGCAAAATCGTTTTGATTACAAATGAACGTCCTTTAACGAGTAGCTGCCCATTTTTTAAAAGAAGCCGGACTTCTGTATCTGTAAAGTTCAGTAAGCCTCTATGATTTTCAATATAAATATGTAATTGACCAATCATTGTGATTCTTGGCAGGTCCATCATGACATCTTGCGGCAGATCCATAGTTTTAACAAGAAGTCTTCTAAATCGCTGCCCCCATTTTTGTGCCATAAAAAAGAACCCCCTTTCATCTCAATGTATGAAATGAATGGGGGTTCTAGCACCATTATTTTACGCTCATGTATTCTTACATTCGACGACCCGAACGTCGTCTATTCTTGGCTCTTGGAAGGCCAAGAACTTCAGCCATGATAATGCCATCTAGTACTTTTTGCTGATTGATTTCAAAGGTGGTTTGATAAACTGGACTGTTATGATCAGAAATCTCGTTCCCCACAGCTGAAATGCTTTTAGGTTGCGTTTTACGCGTACGTTCAGCTGCCTGCTGTTGCAGTTCTTGCTCCTTCGCCCATACTTCTGCTGCTGGTTTTGCTTCGGGTTCGATTTCAAGAGCAGCAGGAACCGGGGGCTCCATCGCCTTCTTTGCTTCCTCATAAAATTGGCGAATCGTTTTCGTAGGCTCATGCCTAGGTCGACTTTGTTCACGCACCGGTTTCTGGTTAATAGGCGTAGTAGGTGTCCCGGTACGCTTGGGTTCACTCTGCTGTTCCTTCTTCTTTTTAAACATACTGGACACAATCCCAATAATAATGGCGATGATCCAGATGTTGCCGAAGATTAAATCAAAGAGGGATTCCATATTAATCCTCCCTTCCTAATGTCTTACTTGTCATGATCCTTTGGGGCGTTAGACATTTTTCCAATGGAGCCACGCATGCCTGTGTCCGCTTCAATGTTTCGGATGTTCATGTAATCCATGACACCAAGATTGCCTGATTTCAAGGCGTCAGCCATTGCCAATGGAACCTCAGCTTCTGCTTCCACAACCTTCGCTCTCATTTCCTGTACGCGAGCGACCATTTCTTGCTCTTCAGCGACAGCCATCGCACGGCGTTCTTCCGCTTTTGCTTGCGCGATTTTCTTATCTGCTTCCGCTTGATCCGTTTGCAAAATCGCACCAATGTTTTTCCCGATATCCACATCCATAATATCAATCGAGAGGATTTCAAACGCAGTACCAGCATCTAAGCCTTTTGATAAAACAGTACGAGAAATCAAATCAGGATTTTCAAGTACATCTGTATGACTTTTTGAGCTACCAATTGTTGCAACAATCCCTTCACCAACACGGGCGATGATTGTTTCTTCACCAGCGCCCCCGACAAGGCGTTCAATATTGGCACGCACGGTAATTCTTGCTTTTGCTTTTACTTCAATCCCGTTGATTGCCACACCCGCAATATAAGGAGTTTCAATAACCTTAGGATTTACACTCATTTGAACCGCTTCTAATACATCACGGCCAGCTAGGTCAATCGCCGCACCTCTTTCAAAAGGAAGAGTGATGTTCGCTCGTTCAGCAGCGATTAACGCATTCACGACACGGTCCACATTCCCTCCAGCTAAGTAATGACTTTCCAATTGGTTAGTCCCTACACCTATTCCAGCTTTATGTGCTTTAATAAGCGGATTGACAACTCGGCTTGGAATTACTCGACGTAATCTCATTCCAATCAATGTAAATATGCTGACCCTTACCCCAGCAGCTAACGCTGAAATCCAAAGTGTAACAGGTACAAATGTAAAAAATACCGACAGTACGATAATAATTGCTATCGCAGCCAAAATAATAAAGATAATATTTGCGTCCAAATCATTCATCCTTTCAAAATTAAAATAAGCTCATCTAGATTTCACGAACGACAATTCGCGAACCTTCTGCCTTTACAACTTTAACCTTAGCGTTTTTCGAAATAAAGCTTCCTTCAGATACAACGTCCAAACGTTCCCCGTCAATCTCAGCCGTCCCTGAAGGTCTCAAATCAACTAGCGTGATTCCTTCCATACCAACCAATTCAATCCTGCTCACATTTGATACATATCCTTGCTCCGAGCTCGTTGAGTCTTTCAATACAATTTTTCTAAAAAATTTCATCTCTTTTCCAAACACCTTTACAAGTAGGATAAACACAAGTACAGATACTGCTATTGCAACCAGTAGAGAAATCCCTAATTGGACCGGATTGTTAGAAGCCAAGAACAAGCTGACGATAATCGCCGCCATACCAAGAGCACCAACAATCCCACCCGGTATAAACAATTCGAGGATACATAACAAAACACCCAATATAAATAAGACTAAAACTTCATAACCCGCCAAGCCTGCTACGAAATGGCCATAAAAGTAGAGCAATAAGGCAATGAGTCCAGTAGTACCCGGGAAGCCAAAGCCTGGAGTAAATAACTCCATCACAATCCCAACTCCAGCGATGATTAACAGCACCGGAATAATAAATGGATTTGTCAGAAAGCGAGCGATTTTTTCGGCGATGCTTTCATCAATTGACCGTATGTCAGCATCTTCTACACCAAGAATGCTGTATAATTCACTTTTTGCACGCACAGTTCCTTCACTATAGCCTGCTTTCCTTGCTTGCTCAGCTGTGAACGTTAATAATTTGCCTTTTCCCGCATCATATTCAGGCAAATTAATGTCCGCATCAGCCATTGCTTGTGCATAGATAGGATCTCGGCCATTTTGCTCAGCCGCTGTTTTCATTGCGGCACTCCAAGCTGATTGAGCCTTAAGCCCCGCTGCATTCCCTGCTGTATCGATAACAGCCGCTGATCCCATCGTTGCATTAGGAGCCATATAGATTTTATCTGTATTGAGCGATATATAAGCGCCTGCTGATAGTGCTCGGTTATTCACATAGGCCACTGTCGCAACTGACGTATTTTGCATACGTTTCGCAATCTTTGTCGCTGAATTAACTGCTCCCCCAGGTGTATCCACTTCGAAAATGACGACTTCTGCCCCATTCTCCTCGGCCGTTGTCAATGCACGGTCAATAAAAGCATACAATCCATCTTCCACCGTATTTTCAATCGGTACGAGATAAACAATTCCACCTTCAGCTTTTGCTTGATTAGGCTGAATGATCAACAAACTTGTCACCAATAAGAATAAGAAACCAATGATCACGGAACGCCAAATTCTCAAAGGAGGTTCCTCCTTTCCCTATTTTTTGCTTCCCCTCTTTATTACGTATGTATTGCCTAAAGGTTTCAGAATCTTTACAGCTATTTTGAGTATCGCCTATGAAGCTACAATCAGCAAGGAAAATCCCTTACAAACTGATGTGAATGTCCATAAACATATAGTGAAACTTCAATCAGCGGGGGGTTTACTGCCCGCTAATGCGGGCTAAAGAACGTGTGAGGGTTTTGCAATAGGTTAGGAAGCAGAAAGCCTTCTATATCTATACACAAACAAAAAGCCATAGACATAATGCCTATGGCTTTGGGTGTTTGAGTTTAAGATAGATGTTGTTGCACTAACTTATTTACAAGAGAACCATCTGCTTTGCCTTTTACTTTAGGCATTAGCGCTCCCATTACTCGGCCCATATCTGTTTTAGATGATGCTTTGACTTCTTCGATTGTATTTTTTACAATTTCGGAAATCTCTTCTTCTGAAAGTTGCTCCGGCATATATGCCTCAACGTAATCTATTTCGGTACGGACTTTATCCACGAGATCGATACGACCTGCATTTTCAAACTCTTGGAGGGAGTCTTTGCGTTGTTTTAATTCGCGAGAGAGCACTGTCAATTCTTCATCATCTGTTAATTCTTCACGCTTTTTCAATTCTTCGTTTTGAAGAGAAGATTTAAGCATACGAATAACAGATAGTTTGTCCTTTTCTTTGTTCTTCATCGCTTGTTTCATATCATTATTTAAACGCTCGAGAAGACTCATCTTTCCACCCTCTCTTAGAATTTACGTTTTCTTGCAGCTTCAGACTTTTTCTTACGTTTTACACTTGGCTTTTCATAAAATTCACGCTTCCTAGCTTCCTGAAGCGATCCTGCTTTAGATACAGTACGTTTGAAACGACGAAGAGCATCTTCAAGCGATTCGTTTTTACGAACGACGGTTTTAGACATCTCTTTCCCTCCCTCCGAAAACAACACACAAACTCAAGTTGTCAACATGTTATACATGTACTAAACCATTATAATATATGCATCTAATCAGGTCAACTGGTTAATTAAAACTATTTGTCGTTTACTGCGATATATCTAAACTTTTTTTGTGAAAAATTATTTTTTATTCATATCGTTCTAAACAAGCATGTCCCACGCAACTAGTCCATACACTTTAGCAGAGGTGAGTTACTTGAGGGATTTAGCCTTGTTCGTATTGTTTATTGTCATTTTTCTTACTGGAATGTTTGTTTTACGGGTCGGCTTATTTAATTTGTCTGGGATAAAATTAAAATCGATACTTGAAAAAATAACAAATCGTTCATGGAAGGGATTTTTAGCGGGCGTGCTCTTTACAGGAGTCCTCCAGAGTAGTTCAGCCGTCATGGTCATGACGGTCGGACTCGTTTCGTCAGGAAGCATTGCCTTCCCTCAAACTATTGGCATTATTCTTGGCACAAATATTGGATCCACCTTCACCGCAGAGTTCATGACCTTTTCACTTAACTCATATATTATTCCCGGCGTTATCAGTGGTGCGGTATTGTGGCTGCTTCCATCAACGCTCGCGAGGAGCCTTGGGACTGCTTTGATTGGGATTAGCTCCATTTTTGCAGCGATGAGCGGATTTAAATTTCTATCCTCCTCATTAGCCAACTATCCATTTACGAAGCATTTGCTTGCAGAAATGGACAGTCACCTATTCATTGCAATCTTAACAGGCGTGATCATTACAGCTATCATTCACTCAAGCTCAGCGACCATTGGAATTACGATGAGTTTTTTGGCAGGAGGAGATATGGCTTTAGCAACCGCGATCGCGATTATGCTCGGTTCAAATGTTGGGACATGCATTACCGGTTGGATGGCAAGTATCGGATCTGGAAAGGAGGCATCACTTACTGCGTACGCGCATATTTGGTTGAATTTGCTAGGGGTACTGATATTTATTCCATTGATTCATTATTTAGAAACATTTGCACAAGCATTAACTTCTTCAAAGGATATGCAACTTGCCCATGCGAGCGTTTTATTTAATGTCATCACATCACTCGCTGTATTGCCTTTCTCTAAACAATTTGCAAACATTGTTTTAAGAATTCATACTAGAAAAAAAACATAAGGCCTTGCTTCAAAAACCGAGGGGGGTTTTTGAAACAAAGCCTTTTTTAAAAATTAATAATCAGAATCAGCCGTTAAACCATTCACAATCGCAATTCCTGCACTTGCACCAATTCTAGTTGCTCCGGCTTCGATTACTTTCGTTGCATCTTCTGTATTACGGACACCACCTGAAGCTTTAACACCGATAGAAGGACCTACTGTTTTTCTCATAAGGGCGATGTCTTCAGGAGTTGCCCCACCTGTTGAGAAGCCCGTTGACGTTTTCACGTAATCAGCACCTGCTTTTACAGCAAGCTCACATGCACGGATTTTTTCTTCCTCTGTTAGTAAAGACGTTTCGATAATGACTTTAGATAATGCTTTCCCTTTTGAACTTTCAATAACCGCACGGATATCTCGTTCTACTAATTCATCATCTTGATCTTTTAAGGCGCCGATATTGATCACCATATCGACTTCGTTTGCACCATTTTCAATGGCATTCTTCGTTTCAAACGCTTTCGTTTCAGGAGTGTTTGCTCCTAACGGGAAGCCAATCACTGTACAAACGACTACATCAGATCCTGCAAGCAATTCACTCGCATAAGTAACCCAAGTAGGGTTTACGCAAACGGATGCGAAGTGATGCTCTCTTGCTTCCTCACATAATTGTTTAATTTGTGCCTTTGTTGCATCTGCTTTTAATAACGTATGATCAATAAGGTTAGCTACATTTTTTGACATAATGATATCTCCTTCTAAACTAAGTATATTAGTTGTACGTACCTCTTCATCATATCATGTTTAGTCGAATATGACGAATATTAAATTTACATGTTTGGACTCTTAGTTATTATTGTGTGCAAGAACCTGGGAATTTATAAAAAACAAAGAAGGGTCAGACCCCGCAACAACTAAATTCAGTATATGATAAGTGTACGAAACACTAGATACTGATTTAGAGTGCGAGGTCAGACCCTTAGAGACGCCCTCTGCCTATTGGTTAACCTACAATTCCGGCTGTTACTTCAGAATCTTTCAAAACTGTCACAAACTGCCCTTCATTATAAGGGTAACCCGATTTTGTAATTTTCACTTTCACAATTTCGCCAACCATTTCTTCGGTAGCTTGGAAGACGACTTTTAAATAGTTATCTGTATAGCCTACATATAAGCCGCTTTTGGGATTCTCTTTGTAAAGCTCTTCTGGAATAACTTCTAGCACTTCCCCTTCAAAAAGAGAGGCATATTCTTTTGAAAGTTGCTCAGAAAGCGAGATTAAGCGATGTACACGTTCATTCTTTACTTCTTCATCCACTTGATCTGTCATTCTCGCAGCCGGAGTACCTGTACGTTTAGAGTAGGGGAAAACGTGCAATTCAGAGAATTTATGGTCTTTAATAAAATTATATGTTTCCATGAACTCTTCTTCCGTTTCACCAGGGAAGCCAACAATTACATCGGAAGTAACGGCAAGACCTGGTAAAGCTTGACGAAGTTTCACTAAACGGTCTGCATAAAATTCCATCGAATATTTTCTTCTCATTCGCTTAAGAACTGTATCAGATCCAGACTGAATCGGAATGTGTAGGTGACGTACGACTTTATTGGAATTCGCCAACACTTCAATCACTTCATCTGTAATTTGACTTGCCTCAATCGAAGATATTCTAATTCGTTTTAATCCAACGATTTGCGTTTCTAAATCTCTGAGCAATCTCGCTAAATTATAATCTTTCATATCTTCCCCATAGCCACCTGTATGAATACCAGTCAAAACGATCTCTTTGTAACCAGCGTCAACAAGTTTCTGTGCTTGATTGAGCACTTCTTTCGGGTCACGAGAACGCATTAAGCCACGAGCCCAAGGAATAATACAGAAAGTGCAGAAGTTATTACAACCTTCTTGAATCTTCAAGGAAGCTCGCGTGCGATCGGTAAATGCAGGCACATCCAATTCTTCGTACACGCGTGATTTCATAATGTTTCCAACGCCATTAATCGGTTGACGTTCTTGCTTATATTGCTCGATATACCCAAGCATCTTCGTCCGATCTTGAGTACCTACTACAATATCAACACCAGGAATGGCCATAATTTCAGCTGGCGACGTTTGTGCATAACAGCCTGTTACTGCTATAACAGCATCTGGATTTTTACGAATCGCCCGACGAATAACTTGGCGACTTTTTTTATCTCCCGTATTTGTCACTGTACATGTATTGATCACATATACATCCGCATTTGTTTCATATTCAACACGTTCATAGCCATCGTTTTTAAATAATTGCCAAATGGCTTCCGTTTCATAATGGTTTACTTTACATCCTAATGTATGAAAAGCGACAGTTGCCATCTTCTTCACCTCAATAATTCTAATTGATAAGAAACAGCGGCCAATGTATAGAGTGGTGCTGTTTCAGTTCGTAATATTCTTGGTCCAAGTCCACATAGGGTAAATCCCGCTTCGGTCAGTTTTGCGATTTCTCCCTCTGATAAACCACCTTCTGGACCAAATACAAAAAGTAGGGATTGACCAGGTTTCATTTCTTGTAAAGCAGAAACAAGAGCACCCTTCTCTCCTTGTTTTGCCGATTCTTCAAATGCGACCATTTTTACATCATACTCACTAGCATGATTGATAAGGCCCGCTAAATTCAGTGGTTCTGTCACATGAGGAAGTACGGTGCGATGTGACTGTTCAGCCGCTTCTTTGGCTATTTTCTGCAGGCGTTCGATCTTTTTCCCCGCCTTTTTTTCGTCCCATTTTACCACCGAACGAGCCGCAATGAAAGGGATAAACTCATGCGCTCCCATTTCCGTTCCTTTTTGCACGATTACTTCCAATTTATCCCCTTTAGGCAGACCGCTCGCAATTGCAAGTTTAATCGGTAGTTCTTTATCTTCCTTCAACCATTCAATAACAGTAGCTTGTATAGCTTCACTCGTCACATCTGCGATCTCAGCCAATGCCGCTTGTCCATCCGGTTTAACAGCAATCAACTGGTCTGTAGTCCCCATCCTCATTACCCTTGTAATATGATGAAAATCCGCTCCAGTGATTTGAATCTTTTCATCTACAAACGCATCTAATTCTAAGAAATATCGTTGCAAACAAACACCTACTTTCATACAAAACAAATATGGCATTAATACGCCACCATTTACCATAATGATAAATCATGTAGCACGCTATACTCGCCTAATCACAATGGTGGCAGTGCAGTGCCGGATTTTGAAGTACTTTCTTAATAATGGAAGGATATCTGTAAGTAGATTGTCTAAATTAATAAGTCCGGATCTCCATGTCCTTCATACAAAACAGGTGGCAACTGCTTTGCCACCTTAATGATTTCTCTAGTATGCAACACTTTATTGGTTTCTTTTGGCGATAAACGCAACCCAATCTTCCATTAAAAGCGTCTCTTCAATTGTGAAGCCAGCCGCAATTATCGCATCTTTTACTTCTTGTTTTTTCGGTTGAATAATTCCTGATGAAATAAAATAGCCACCTGGTTTCACCACTTTTGCCACATCATCGGTAAAGCGAAGAATCACTTCAGCTAAAATATTCGCCACGACCACATCTGTTTGTTCTTTGATACCATCCAGTAAATTCCCTTGCGAAACATTGACTCGTTCTTGAACTTTATTAAGTTTCACATTGATAATCGCTGAACGGACTGCGACCTCATCTAAATCAAGACCATGAACGTTTTTCGCGTCAAGTAATGCTGCAGCAATACTTAGAACGCCTGAACCCGTACCAACATCCACCACGACATCGCCAGGCTTTACTGTACGCTCTAATGCTTGAATACACATAACTGTCGTTGGATGGGTTCCCGTTCCAAAGGCCATTCCTGGATCTAATTCAATAATCAGCTCATCACTGTTCACTGGTGTATAGTCTTCCCAAGTTGGTACAATGGTAAAACGTTCAGAAATTTTAACAGGATGATAATATTTCTTCCAAGCTGTCGCCCATTCTTCTTCATTCACTTCACTAATCGATATCGCATTTAAGCCTAGATCAATATCAAACACTAACAGATTATTAATGGATTCCTTAATCGCGTCTACTGTCTCACCTAAGAAACTATTCACAGGTATATATGCTTTAACGATAACGCCTTCTTCGGGATAATCGGCTGGGTTAAGCTGGTAGATTTCTCCAAAGACATTTTCTCGTTCTTTTAACAGTTCCAAAGGATCTTCAATAACAACTCCACTCGCACCCGCCTCATGCAGAATATTGGAAACAGGTTCGACCGCTTCATTCGTTGTATGGATTGCAATTTCAGACCATTTCATTTCTACCAACTCCCCTAATCAATTAGTCACCTTTAAATGCGCGTTTTACTTTAGCAAAAAAACCATCTTCCTGTTCATCCGGGGCATTTTGTCCACTAATATCAGAGAATTCACGAAGTAATTGCTTTTGTTTTTCAGTAAGCTTTCTTGGTGTAATGAGTAAAATGACAACATGCTGATCACCTTGACCATAGCCACGGACATTTTGAACACCTTTTCCTTTTAGACGGAAACGGGTACCTGTTTGTGTGCCTGCAGGAACTTTCAGCTTCACTTTTCCATGAACAGTAGGTACTTCGATTTCATCTCCTAGTGCTGCTTGAGCAAATGTAATCGGCATTTCACAATAAATATCATCGCCTTCACGCTCAAAAAACTCATGTTCACGTACTCGGAACACTACATACAAGTCCCCAGCAGGACCGCCATTGAATCCTGGTTCACCTTGCCCTGTAACACGTAGCTGCTGACCATCATCAATTCCAGCTGGAACCTTGACTTCAATCTTTTTACGTTTTTGAACCTTTCCAGCACCACTACATGTTGAACATTTTTCAGGGATAATTTTCCCTGTTCCTTGACAATGATGACAAGTACGACGATTGACCATACGACCAAATGCTGTATTCTGCTCGACATTTAATTGACCTGTACCATGACAATGTGAACATGTATTTACCTTTGTTCCTGGTTTAGCGCCTGAACCAGAACATGTATCACAGGTTTCTTCGCGAGGAATCTCGATTATCGTCTCTTTGCCAAATACCGCTTCTTCAAAAGAGAGTGTCATCGTATATTGTAAATCAGATCCCTGTCTTGGTGCGTTCGGATCTCTTCTTCTTCCGCCGCCTCCACCAAAGAATGTACTGAAGATGTCTTCAAAACCACCAAAGCCGCCAAAGTCCTGGCCACCAAACCCTTGATTCGGATCCGTATGCCCAAATTGGTCATAATGTGCTTTCTTCTGTTCATCACTTAACACTTCATATGCTTCTGTAATCTCTTTAAATTTATCATTTGCATCTTCCGCTTTATTAATATCTGGATGATATTGTTTAGAAAGCTTACGATACGCCTTTTTCACTTCATCTTTAGATGCTCCTTTGGAAACCCCAAGCACCTCATAATAATCTCTTTTACTCATACTCTTTCTCACTCCCGATCCTTTTCACATAAAGATTATTCTAACATCCATCGAAGATATAGTGCAATAAGAAAAACGCAAGCGCCTTGGACAGCTCGCGAAGAAAATGAGGATTGACGCATGATGGCATGCTCTTCGCCATCTTGTGGCAATCAACTTTTTCTAAAGCGAGCTAGGCGCTGTAGTTAGACAATAAGAAAAACGTAAGCGCCTATTTATGGAACTTTGACTAAAGTCCACCAACCATTTCTTATCTCAAAAAAGCCAAAGCCAAGATAACCTGACTTTGACTTTTTTCAGAGAGTTGGCTCTTCGCTAATCAATTGCCATATCTCATTGTATTATTTTTTATCGTCGTCTACTTCTGTGAATTCAGCGTCTACTACATCATCATTTGATGGTTGTGCTTCGCCTTCTGCACCTTGAGCAGCTTGTTGTGCTTTTGCTGCCTCTTCGTAAAGCTTCATTGATAAAGCTTGAACGATTTCATTAAGCGCGTCTTTTTTCGTACGAATTTCTTCTAATTCGTTTTTCTCAATCGCAGCTTTAAGTTCGTCTTTCGCTTCGTTTGCTTTCGCAACTTCCGCTTCATCGACTTTACCTTCAAGGTCTTTCAACGTTTTTTCCGTTTGGAAAACAAGTTGATCGGCTTCGTTGCGAAGTTCAACTTCTTCTTTACGTTGTTTATCAGCATCAGCGTTTTCTTCCGCTTCACGTACCATGCGGTCGATTTCTTCATCAGATAGACCTGAAGATGATTTGATTGTGATTGCTTGTTCTTTGTTTGTGCCAAGGTCTTTCGCACGTACGTTTACAATCCCGTTTTTGTCGATATCGAATGTTACTTCAACTTGTGGAATTCCACGTGGTGCTGGTGGGATATCGCTTAATTGGAAACGACCAAGCGTTTTATTATCAGCAGACATCGGACGTTCACCTTGAAGAACATGGATATCTACAGCTGTTTGATTATCAGCAGCCGTTGAGAATACTTGAGATTTACTTGTAGGAATCGTTGTATTACGATCAATCAATTTCGTAAATACTCCGCCCATTGTTTCGATACCAAGTGAAAGTGGAGTTACATCAAGAAGTACAACATCTTTCACATCTCCAGTTAAAACGCCACCTTGAATTGCAGCACCCATTGCTACTACTTCATCAGGGTTTACGCCTTTTGAAGGTTCTTGACCTAATTCTTTTTTGATCGCTTCAACAACAGCAGGAATACGTGTTGAACCACCAACAAGAATCACTTTATCGATTTCAGATGCAGAAAGTCCTGAATCTTTCAACGCTTGACGAGTTGGTCCCATTGTACGTTCTACAAGTCCAGCTGTGATTTCATCAAATTTCGCTCTTGTTAATGTAACATCTAAATGAAGTGGACCTGCTTCTCCAGCCGTAATAAATGGTAATGATACTTGAGTAGATGTAACACCAGAAAGATCTTTTTTCGCTTTTTCAGCAGCATCTTTCAAGCGTTGTACCGCCATTTTATCTTTAGCTAGGTCAATGCCGTTTTCTTTTTTAAATTCAGCTACTAAATAGTCAATAACCATTTGGTCGAAATCATCTCCACCAAGTTTGTTGTCGCCAGCAGTTGATTTCACTTCAAAAACGCCGTCTCCCAATTCCATAACAGATACGTCAAATGTACCGCCGCCAAGGTCAAAAACGAGAATGGTTTGATCTTGATCTGTTTTATCCAAACCATAAGCTAATGCTGCAGCAGTTGGTTCGTTGATAATACGCTCTACTTCAAGACCAGCGATTTGACCAGCGTCTTTTGTCGCTTGACGCTCTGCATCATTAAAGTATGCTGGAACTGTGATAACTGCTTTCGTTACTTCTTCGCCAAGATATTCTTCCGCATATGATTTCAAGTATTGAAGAATAATCGCTGAAACTTCTTGAGGTGAGTAATCTTTCCCTTCAATCGTTTCTTTATGATTTGTTCCCATATGACGTTTAACAGAGATAATTGTGTTAGGGTTTGTTATTGCTTGACGTTTCGCTACTTCCCCTACTTGTCTTTCACCATTTTTGAAAGCAACAACGGATGGTGTTGTACGATTGCCTTCTGGATTCGGAATTACCTTTGGTTCCCCACCTTCAAGTACAGATACACATGAGTTCGTTGTACCTAAGTCAATACCAATAATCTTGCTCATAGTCACTTACCTCCTGCTATTTATGTAGTTTATTCACTTACTTTGACCATCGACGGACGAATCACTCTGTCCTTCAATTTATAACCTTTTTGGAATTCCTCCACAATGATATTAGAATCAACGTTATCGTCTTGTACTTGCATAACAGCTTGATGCATATGTGGATCAAATTCTTTTCCTACAGATTCAATCGCTTCGATGCCTTCTTTTTTCAACGCTTCTACAATTCCTTTATAGATCATATCCATTCCGGCAAGCATCGATTTCGTTTCTTCATGATCGCTTTCGATTTTCATCGCTCTTTCAAAATTATCTAAAGACTGGATTAAATCGCCAGCAAGGCTTTGCGCTCTATATTTCAATGCCGCTTCCATATCAAGCTTGGCACGTCGTCTTGAGTTATCAAAATCAGCTTGTAAACGTAAATATTTATTATCCATTTCTTCTATCTTTGCTTCTAATTCTTCAATCTTGGCAGTAGCCGTTTGAAGTTCATCCATAGGAGCAACAGCTTCTTCTTCATTTGCCTGCTCAACTTGAACATCTTCCTCAGCAAAAATAGCTTCAACAGTTTCTTCGTTTACTGGTTGTTCATTCTTTCTCTCTTCTGTCACAATCTCACCTCCTAAAAATGGGTGCTTTATATATGTAAGACATACTAGAGAACGGCAGAACAGCATATCCTGCACATCCCCCAATATTGCCTTTACTAATAATTTTGATACAGCTTTGTTAAAAGGGCCGTCATATCTTTTGAGAAGAATTCCAGCAAACTAATAACACGGGAGTATTCCATTCTTGTCGGTCCAAGAATCGCAATTGTTCCTACTTGTTGTTGCCCGACCGAATATGTAGCGGTAATCAAACTGCAATCTTCAAGCAAAACATTGTTATTTTCTCTACCGATTTTCACGTGAATACCAGCTGGATTTTGTTTCATTATCTCATAAAGGCCTTGTTCCTGTTCAATCAATGAAAGCAGTGAAGATACTTTATCAATATCATGAAACTCAGGCTGTTTCAACATATTCGTTTTGCCACCAAAAAATAATTTTGGAGGCTTCGCGATATCCAGTGTTTCTGCAAGAGAAGTCACTAACGTACCATAATTATGGATATGCTGACTAAGCAATACAGCTACTTCTTTATAAATCTTATCACGTAGCTCAGCAAGAGGGACCCCGACCAGACGATCATTTAAAATATTTGCCATCTTCTCAATTTCATTCATATCAAAAGATGGCGGAAGTGAAATGACCTTATTCTCAACATGTCCAGTGTCGGTAATAATAATTGCAATCGCCGTTTCCCTACTTAAAGAGATAATTTGAATCTTCTTCAGCTTGTTATCTTTGACTTTTGGACCTAAAACGATCGATGTGTAGTTCGTTAGCTCTGAGAGTATTTTGGCGGATTTTTGAACGATTTTCTCAAGTTCATAAATCCGATCTGCAAAAATCGAGCGAATAATACGGCGATCATCTGTTTTTAAGCTTTGCGGCGCCAACAAATGGTCGACATAATATCTATACCCTTTTTCAGAAGGAATTCTCCCTGATGAGGTATGTGTCTTTTCCAAAAAACCAAATTCTTCTAAATCCGACATCTCATTCCGGATTGTCGCAGAACTAAAAGCGATTCCTTCTTTTTTCGACAAACTCCGCGATCCAATTGGTTGGGCATTTCGAATAAAATCATCAATAAGGGCTTGAAGGATTAATAATTGACGATCCGTTATCATCTATGATCCCCCCTGTTAGCACTCTGTCCTCGTGAGTGCTAATATACTAATAAATTATCAAATGCCGGTAGTGATGTCAACGGTTTAGACCTAGAACTTTCTTCATTTTTTTTAGAGATTGCCCATCTTTATTCTAAACCAAGGAATTCCTGGAATACTTCATTGCCTAGCAGTTTGCCTTGTTTAGTTAATCGCACAAACCCATCCTTCTCTTCTAGCAAGCCTTTTCCAACATGTTTTTCGAGTGGTTTCGCAAAAACATCTGTCATTTCCACCCGAAATTTATCGGTAAATTTCGCGTAAGAAACACCTGCTGTTTTTCTTAACCCCAAAAACATTTCCTCTTCCATTTGTTCATGAATAGGGACAAGATGATTTTCTAGGACAGGGAGCTCGTTATCTACAAGTGGTGTCATATATTTCTTCACTGGCCCATGATTAGCGATTCGTCTACCCGCCGTATAGCCATGAGCCCCAGCGCCGATGCCATAATACTCATCATTATTCCAATAGGTTAGGTTATGACGACTTTCATAGCCTGGTTTTGCAAAATTGCTGATTTCATATTGATTGAGACCATGCTTATCCATCGTTTCCATGAGCTGCTCATACATGCGCGCTTCTAGATCCTGAGGTGGCAAGTTTAGTTTTCCCTTTTGCATTAAATTATAAAAAACTGTTTTTGGCTCGACAATCAGCGAATAACTAGAGTAATGCGGCAAATCAAGTGCAAGCGCTGCATCAAGCGTTTCTAGAAAATCTTCCATCGTCTGACCAGGAAGTCCATAAATCAAGTCAATACTTATATTCGTAAAGCCGACCGACTGCGCTTTTTCAATCGTTTCATACACTTCTTTTGCTCGGTGTGTTCGACCAATTCTTTTTAATAAATCATCATTAAAGCTTTGTACCCCAAAACTAAGCCGATTTACCCCGGATTGAAACATGATGGCCAATTTTTCACGGGAAAGATCACCAGGGTTTGCTTCAAAGGAATATTCTGCCCCTTCATTCATCGGCATCCACTCAGAAATTGAATCACAAAGGAACGCGAGCTGTTTTTCGTCTAATGATGTCGGGGTTCCACCACCAACAAAAACCGTATCAAGCCCAGCAGTTGGATATTTATTCACCTGTAATTGCATTTCTTTTTTCATCATGACTAAATATTCATCGACCGGCTGTCCTTTTAAAAATACTTTATTGAAATCACAATAGTGGCAAATATGCTCACAAAACGGGATATGGATATAAGCGCTTTTTATCATATAGTTCACAACCTTTTGTTAGTAATCCTTGTTTGCGTAAAAAATCAAAAAGAGGCTAGACACCGAAATTACCATGGCCTACCCTCTTTTTGAAACTCACTTTATTTTTTTGGCGTTGTGTCATCCATTTTTAGTACAGCCATAAATGCTTCTTGAGGTACTTCAACAGATCCGACTTGCTTCATCCGTTTTTTACCTTCTTTTTGCTTATCAAGAAGTTTACGTTTACGGGAAATGTCACCGCCATAACATTTTGCCAGAACGTTTTTCCGCATCGCACTAATCGTAGAACGAGCGACAATTTTCTGACCGATCGCCGCTTGTATCGGCACTTCAAATTGCTGTCTAGGGATTAGCTTCTTTAATTTTTCAACAATGACTTTCCCACGTTCATAAGCAAAATCATTGTGAACGATGAAGCTTAATGCATCCACTGTCTCTGCATTTAGTAGAATATCCATCTTCACTAGCTTAGATGGCTTATATCCGATTAATTCATAATCAAATGAAGCATAGCCTCTTGTATTTGATTTCAATTGATCAAAGAAATCATAAACAATTTCAGAAAGTGGAATCTCATAATTGATGCTGACGCGTGTTTCATCTAAATATTGCATGTCGATGAAATTCCCGCGTTTGTTTTGACAAAGCTCCATAATGGCGCCGACAAATTCAGTTGGTGCCATCATTGTCGCTTTTACATAAGGCTCTTCAACATGTTCGATTTTTTGTCCCTCCGGCATATTAGCAGGGTTATCGATTTTCAGTTGCGTACCGTCTGTCATAACGACATCGTAGATAACACTTGGCGCAGTCGTAATTAAATCGATTTTAAATTCACGTTCAATACGCTCTTGAATAATTTCCATGTGAAGCAATCCTAAAAATCCACAACGGAAACCAAATCCGAGGGCTTGAGACGACTCAGGTTCGAATTGCAAAGCTGAGTCATTCAATTCAAGCTTTTCGAGAGCATCACGCAAGTCGTTAAATTTCGCTGAATCAATTGGATACAGACCACAATACACCATTGGATTCAGTTTACGGTAACCAGCAAGCGCTTCAGTTGCCCCATTCTTAGCATTCGTAATCGTATCCCCAACACGTGTATCTCCTACATGTTTAATGGCAGCTGATAAAAAGCCTACATCCCCGATATTAAGTTCATCAACAAGTTGAGATTTCGGTGAAAAGACGCCAACTTCTGTTACATCAAATTCCTTGCCCGTCGCCATCATTTTTACTCGATCGCCGACTTTTACTGAACCGTCAATCACACGGATATAAGCAACAACGCCGCGGTAGGCATCATAGATGGAGTCAAAGATCAGCGCTTTAAGCGGTGCATCTGGATCTCCTTGTGGTGCTGGAACTAGTTCAACAACCTGCTCTAAAATATCCTCAATCCCAATACCAGCTTTTGCAGAAGCAAGAACCGCATCTGATGCATCCAGGCCAATGACTTCTTCAATTTCATTTCTAACCCGTTCAGGATCAGCACTTGGTAGGTCAATTTTATTAATAACAGGAATAATTTCGAGATTATTGTCTAATGCCAAATACACGTTAGCAAGGGTCTGTGCTTCTATTCCTTGCGCGGCATCGACTACAAGCACAGCACCTTCACAGGCTGCTAAGCTTCGGGAAACTTCGTATGTAAAATCGACGTGCCCCGGTGTATCAATTAAATGGAAAATATACTCTTCTCCATCCTTCGCATTATACTTTAATTGTACGGCGTTCAATTTAATCGTAATTCCACGCTCACGCTCTAAATCCATCGAATCGAGCAGCTGACTCTTCATTTCACGTTGCTGCAAGGCATTCGTCTTTTCCAAAATACGATCTGCCAACGTCGATTTCCCATGGTCTATATGAGCAATGATGGAAAAATTTCTAATTTTGGATTGTCTTTTTAATTTTTCTTCTCTATTCATCACGTTCACTCCTACTTCTCGACACAAATACACTGTTTTACATTATAACAAGAGAAAAAGCAATGTTCAAGGAAAAGCGGAAGCGCCTTGGTCAGCCCCGACAAGCATAAGGCGAGTAAGTGAGATGGAGAGCGGGTTTCTCTCCATCTCACTTACTTGGCTTATGACCTCGAGGGGCTAGGCGCTGGAGCTGGACTGTTGGAAAAGCGGAAGGCGCGGATTTGGGATCTTGTTACACTATATTCCGCTCTGGGTTGATTACACAGGATTTTGGCGGGATTGCTCTTCATTCTGGAGTGATTCAATGTAGTTCTGGCGCGATTTCTAGGTTTTGTACGACACAAAGAGACCTCGCACTTTAAAGCATACTGAATTTAAAGTGCGAGGCCCTATACAATTTATCTAGAGATCCGAGATGAATTGAAACGCTTTTTTAAAAACACTAGAAACAGCCTCACTCATCCCCTTCCCTACTGATGAGAAAAAATTATAGGCTTTCATTTCTTCAAGCTTTTCTTTTTTCTTAGCTAAATCATGACTTGTAACTGTTTCTCCAAGAATGGACGCATGAATGTCTCCTTCATCTGACTCTGTAACCGTAAAAGCATTATAGAAAGAAGGGTCATTATAGCCTTTCATTTTTTTCATTCCCGTATTCGCTTGTTGCATCCCGAGCAACACTCCGAAGAACAAAACTAAGACAATTAAGAAACATTTAAAAGAAAATCGAAGCACAAATGGCACTCCTTCCTATTACTTTTTCTCCGTAACCGGTACATTAACTTCCTTCGCATCCCAGTAAAATTCACTAAAAACATTGGCAAATGCATCAATGGTTAAATACATTTCTTCAAATGTATTGTCAACACCACCCACTTCAAGTAACATCGCATTCCCAGAGAGATCTTGATTGTAGACACCATTGTTCCCTTTGCCACCTTGTTTCAAAACTCCCCTTGATAATCCAGGATACTTTTTCTCAATGGCATGATGAAGCTTTGTAGCTAACGCAATATTTTTCTCAGGATTCGGATTATTCGAACCGATGACAAAGGCAATTTTGGCGTATTGTTTCCCATTAATCGTAATGGTTGTATTCTTTTTTCTTTTAGAATCACGATGAATATCAATTAAATAATCTAAATCACGATTATTATCCATCGCACTTACAGCAATCGAGCGTGATTCCTGGTAGGACTTTGTATATTTTAGCCCTTTTTTATTAAGGTTAGCCTGTACATCTGTTTTTTCAAGAGAAGAACCGATTCCTTTACTTTCTAAATCCTGAAGCAGTTTCAATCCAAGCTTCGTTATGTTGATTTGTGAATGATAGGCTAAATTCGGAGCAGTAACATCTTTTAAGTATGGTAAAAACGATTCTCGATTATGAGAATGGTAAATATAGACGACCTTTTTTCCATCTGTCGTCATTGCAGGTGTTTTTACAGGCTCTTTTGCCGGTTCAACGATTCCATCTAAATTTTGTATCGATGCTTCTCGTTCATCATTTAGAACGTCATTCGGTGGCGAGGATTCATACGGCATATTCGTATAATTCGTCCCTTCACCTGCTACCAAAATCTCGCTATCAAAAATCGAAAACCCTGGAAGCTCTCGACCTAGAAGGCTACGCGGATCATCTAAAGATATATTCGCTGATAGTTTTAATACTTGCTGCGTGATATTCGAACTTGACTTCCCTTCAGGTAATGCTGAAAAAAAATAATGATTTTCATTTGCTAGTAATGAATACAACATTTTCCCTGAAATTTGATCGGTCATTGCATTCACAGACTCCGAGGATAGCCGATATTCAGGACGTAAAGAAGTCATGACTCCAATTATTGAAAATAGCAAAACCATCATGACGAGAACGGACAAAAACCCTTTTATAATGGTAGCTCCGTGGACAACTGTGATTATTCCGCCTGATCGGTTTCTTTTCATTTTTTCACCCTCTCTATTGCTTGTCTCCTATAAATATGACTTTAATAGAGAGAGTAGAACTATCAGTTTAAAAGCATGCTTTTACCTAGTATAGTACCCTGTGTTGTCTTGATTGATTGATCCGTGCAACGCTGCATTCAAGCCATTTGCAATCAAGTTCGCCATATCTTCTATAAACACATCTACTTCTTTTGGCGTCACCATAAGATTATGACCAATTGGCGACAATACCTCATAAATTAGCTTGCGCTTTTCGTCATCTGGCAGTGTCCCGACGATGCCGAGAAAAGTTTGACGGTGCGATTCGTCAGGCAAATCCGCTTCTGTCAGCTTCTTCTTTTTTCCAAAACTGAAGCCTGCTGGTGCCAGAGCCCTTGATGGTTGATCTCCCTCTCTCAACTCTTTCCCAAAATGCTTTAAAATATAATCAATCGTGTCACTTGTAATCGATACCGCATCCACAACAGTCGGAACGCCAATCGCAATAACGGGAATGCCAAGTGTATCCTCGCTCAATTCCTTTCGCTTGTTTCCCACACCAGAACCTGGATGGATGCCCGTATCGGTAATTTGAATAGTAGAGTTCACTCTCTCAATTGAACTCGCGGCCAGAGCATCTATGACAATTAGAAAGTCTGGCTTACTTTTATCAATCACTCCTTGAATAATATCGCTTGTTTCAATCCCAGTAATCCCCATAACACCAGGAGAAACTCCGCTCACTGGACGAAATCCTTCCTCAACAGATTCTGGCTGCAATTCGAATAAATGCCTTGTAATAACTAGATTCTCAACCACTGCAGGTCCTAATGCATCAGGCGTTACATTCCAATTTCCCAGTCCCACAACGAGACAACTGCTTTCTTTAGAAATATTTCTTGCTTGTAAAAATTGAGCCAGTTCTTTTGCAAACACTTTTTCTACCATTTGTTGAGTCTCTGTATCTTGCTGGCGAATTCCTTGCACTTCAATCGTTAAATAACTTCCCTTTTTCTTACCGATTTTCTCGGCACCTTTCTCTGTCACCTCGACAAGGGAAATTTTTAAATCATTCTTATTTTTTTCTTTAATGATCACTCCTTCAATTTTTGAAATATCCTTCTCACCTGAAACCCCTTTGTGAGCTGCGGCTAATGCGGTAGCTTCCACTGCAAGATCCGTTCTTATCGAATACTGGCTTAAATCCAAATTCTTTTCCATTTTGACCTCCGTTATTTGTAATGGTAGTTGTCTTAAGAAGAATTGTATTAGTTTTAAAGAGGTGGTTCCGCTTTTCTTACTGTCTAGCTCCACCACCTAGCTTCCTCCGAAATAGGGGATTTCGCTTTTCTTATTACCATTCTGCTAATATTTCTTTTTTCTTATTCATTTTTTTGGTACAATACTCTATAACGAGATAAAGTTTGCTTTTAGCGTCAATTATTCCTTTTGAAGGGTATTGCATTATAGAATGCATTCTGATAAAATATCACTTGTGCTATTTAAGTATAGAACTGATAAGTCGAGTTCATATAATCTCGATTTCTTAATGTAGGAGGTGAACGGAATGCCAAATATTAAATCTGCTATTAAACGCGTGAAAACAAACGATTCTAAACGCGTTCAAAACGCTACTGTAAAATCTACAATGCGTACAACTATTAAAAACGCTGAAGCTGCTCTAGCAGGCGACAACGCTACAACTGCAAAAGAAGCTCTTTTAATAGCTGCTAAAAAATTAGACAAAGCTGCATCTAAAGGATTAATCCATAAAAATGCGGCAGCCCGTAAAAAATCTCGTTTAACGAAAAGGCTTAATGCTTTAAACGCTTAATCAACAAACGAATGAACGATCCCCTGGATCGTTTTTTTACAGGCAAAAAAGGTGTCCGTTCATTCGGACACCTTTTTTCAATTTTTCAGCAAAACCCAAGTCAACACTTCGTATCTTTAAGAGTTAGCCCATTTTCAGCATTAACAGTTCAAGCGTAATGGCTTTATCGCTTTGTCCTGTCTTCATTTTATAATCCGCTTCAGCTAGTTCATGCATAATCGTCATCAATTCACTTTCACCGAATTTCCCGGTTTTTTCAAGAGCGAGCTTCACTCGATACGGGTGAATTTTCATGGAACCTGCGATTTTTTGCTGGCTGTAGCCTTGTCTTGCCAGTTCCTTGACTTGATAAAGAAGGCGTACTTGCCCAGCCATCACGCTCAATATTTTAATCGGTTCTTCATTTTGGCGCAGCAAGTCATGAAAAATAGTAATGGCACTTTCAATTTTCCGCTGTAGTAAATGATCGACTAGTGTGAAAATGTTTTGTTCCAATGATTTCGCCACTAATTTTTCTACAATCACAGCATCAATTCTTTTTTCTTCCCCTACATACATGGCCATTTTATCTAGTTCATTCGTTAACATCATTAAATTTGTCCCAGCCAATTCAAGCAATAAATCGATTGCTTGCTCGTCTATTTGAATCTGTGACATCGCTGCTCTATCCCTGATCCACACTTTTAGCTCATGTTCGTTCAACTTCTTCGCTTCAACAACAACAGCCTTGCGCTTCAGTTCTTTTGTAATTTTCTTCCGTTCATCCAATTTTTCATACGGTGCCGCAATGACTAAAATGGAATAAGGAACAGGATCAGCTAAGTAGGCTTCCAATCGTTTCACATCATGCTCAACCTTTTGTTTTTTATCACCTGCTGTCAAAAAGAAAGGATTTTGAACAAATACAAGACGACGCTCACCGATAAACGGCAGCGTTTCTGCATCCTCTAACGCTGTTTCTATCGGTGTTTCTTCAAGATCATATTGCGAGAAATTGAAATCAATTTCATCTCCAAGGAGAGCATGCTGCATCAAAAGCTGCTTCGTTTCGTTAATCAAATAGGATTCTGTTCCAACCAATAAGTAAATTGGCGCAAATTGCTTCTTTTTAATACTTTTCCAAACGTCTACTACCAAGAAATACCGCCTCTTTTTATGTAATCTCCCTCTTATCGTATAGATAACAAGAGACTTTGACAAGCTATTTAAAGGTAAACATTGATGCAACTAGGATAGGACAAGAGGCCGCTGCCGAGAATTAGCCCCACAAAAGAATGCGTATGTTTCTTTTTAGAAAATCCCCCCGAACTTTAGGGAATTGGCCTCGTGTTGACCAATTCCCCACTTTATATAAACGCTGTCAAGTAAGTTCCCGGGTTTAACTTTCTCTCAAGCGGTATTTGATACATGATAATAAGTCATGCGTCTTTCTTTGCTTTGTACATTTATTTTAGCCTCTTAAGCCAAAACTATTTGTGACAACTCTTGTCAGTATAGGAAGTTGATTTTCTACAAAAAAAGACGTATTACTTCTTACGAGCTGCTAATCCCGAATTACTACTGAAGGCATCAGAAACCATTTCATTAAATACCATATTTTGAAAATGGTGTCCTAGATTTTTTCTTTGTAATCGCTTATACTATTAAAGAAATAGGAGGGGTATAAATGAACGAATTTGAAAAAAATTTGCAACCGAGATCAAACGATGTAAATGACTCTGCAATAGGTTTCATCGTTTCATTTGTGTTTTTTGCCGTTATTTTCGGAATTGCTGTAACCGTTCAGGTTATTGGTTCTTAATCTGGTCTACATAACAGCTCTCCAAACAGGCACAAAGACTGGGACTGCGTTTAGCAGTTCCTTTTTTTGTAAAACAGACTTGTTTTTCTTATATACTCCATCCTATGGCAACGCTGTGGAAAAGGTTCCATTTCGTTTCTGATAATACTGATAAGAAATGGCTCCATGTAGGTCCGTTCTGTAGACAGATATTCCTGCAGTGCTTAATATATCTAGCACTTGTTGATGCGGATGACCGTAACGATTATTCACACCAGCTGATATGACAGCTATTTTTGGCTTCAGACTCTCGATGAATGTGACAGACGAAGATGTTTTACTTCCATGATGACCAGCTTTTAATATGTCAACGGCTAACCCGGGATATTCCTGAATTAACGCTTGTTCCCCTTGCTCACCAAAGTCACCAGTAAACAACCAGCTTACCCCGCCCATTTCCGCATACAATACAATCGATGATTCATTCACGTCCTCCTCATCCCTGTATGGATTCAAAACGTAAAATGCAGCTTCACCCACTGACCAATGATCCCCGCGTTTTACAGACGTAACCTCACTCCCTGACACAAGGGCTGTTTGTATGAACTTCTTATTTTTATAAATTTCTTCACTCCCACCGCCGATGACAATTTTCTTCACGTGAATATTCTCAACAACATCATCCGCACTACCGATATGATCTGCATCTGGATGGGTCAAAATAAGCAAATCGAGTGTATGGATTCCTTTGCTTTTAAAAAAAGGGATTACGGTATCCTCACCAGTTGAATAGGTTTTCCGCCTATCTTTCCATGCCTCCTGTTCAAAACTAATCCTACCGCCCGTGTCAATTAAATAATTTCCCTTATTGAAAGGAAGCTTAATGAAAATCGAATCGCCCTGACCAATATCAATGAAGGTCACTTCCCCATATGGAGACAACTTCTGGATATTATATTGCAATAAAAGCAAGAGAGTCAGGACAAGAAATAAAATCTTTGTTTTTCGGTGATTATCCAAATCCCACACGGCAAACAAGGCAAGTATCAAGATAATTATCAATAAAAGAATGGGGAATGCAGGCTTGCCAAAGCTAATATAAGCAAATGGCAGGTCCGCTGTAAACCCCGCTATCGCATTACATAACACAAAGCTTTCATTTAGAAAAAACAGCAGAAATTCACCGAACGGATTCGTAAGAAGATGTATAAGTAGAACAAGGATCGAAAACGGCAAGAGAACGACAGAATAGATCGGAATAAACATCACATTCAAAAGCACACCGATTAATGAAAACTCAAAAAAGTGAAACAGTAAAATCGGAATGGCCGCAAGCTGACATAGAAGACTGGTAACAAGGAGTAAAACAAGTTGATTTTGAATTCGTCCAAAGATTCTAAGCGACATGATAATGGAAAAAGCAACAGAAAAGGAAAGCTGAAAACCAATATTGTAGAGATGGTTCGGGGCGTATAAAAGAAGGAGCAAATAAATACTGGAAATTGTTTCAGAGGCAGAAATATGCTTTTTGATAAAAGAAAGTAGAAAGAATAACATCGCCATGAAGCATGCACGAAGAACGGAAGGACTTGCACCAGAGAGGATGATATATATCGGCAAAAACAGGAGCATGACGAGAGACATCTTTTCTCGTGTTATACCGACCCGGATACCAAGATAAAAAATCATACCTGTTAAAAAACTAACATGCAATCCTGAAATCGCTAACAAGTGAACAATGCCCAAACGCTGATAGTCTTTTAGCTCTTCTTCATCAATCAACTTCTGCTCTCCAAATAGGAGGGCATTCACATACCCACTTGACTCTTTGGGAAAATGCTCATTTACATAGGATATCCCCTTATTCCTAAAATCCTGAATGACTTGCTTAGCGGTGTGTTTTTTTAATATGCATTTCGCAAATTCAATCGAATCCGCTTTAAGAACCCAATGAATACTTTGTCTTTTTAAATACAGCTGATAATCAAAGCTATTAAAATTGCGCATTCCACTCGGTACTTCCAGAACGCCCGCGACAGGACAAGACAAAGCAATTTCCATATGTTTTTGCAAGTCTATTTTTTCAAACTCAGAAGAAATCTTATACCGTAGCTGGAGCTTTTCGTTATGCTCAGCTGTCACAAAGCCTTTCATCATATCTCCGTCAATGTCGATTGAATCCGTAAAAGTAATCGTGAAGTTTGTTTCCATACCTGAAAGTTCCGTACGGTTGTTTTTTTCAGAAATAGTCGCACTGAGGAAAAATAGCAGAAGGACAAAGAGGTGAAGAGCTAAGATTTTGCTAGGAATTTGAAAATAAAGGAAGCCATAATAAAGGAACGCACAAACAAGCCATTCCCACCCGAAATAAGTGAAAGCTGTTACGCCAAATGTGGCAGATACGGCAGCGAATATGAGTTGTTTCGTCATAAGGCCTCCTTCAACTTAAAAGAAGAAGACTAAAAAGGGGTATCTCGTCCAAAGTGATCCGGATCATGTAATCAAAGTTGTCGTTTTCCCCCTTTTAATTTTTAGTCACTCTCCATCTTTTTTTAATAAAGTGAAACTTCAATCAGTGGGGGATTCTTCATCCCCCGCTGATTGTTAGTCCCGTTCTAGAGCCGCTACTATCTCCGCTTCGATAAATCGACTTTACGAACCCGATTGGTTCAACTAAATCTCTGCTCACGCATAGGTAAGTTTCACTGTATCTCACCAATCGGGCTTTTACGGGCAGTTATTCTCCACCTACGCTTCTTCGATTCCTCGAAGCCTTGAGGTGGGGGTATTACTGCCCGTTGATGCGAGATAAAAATAGTCGTTCTGCCTGTTTCTGAAGTTCATTCACTCGTTCAATCGAACCGCCAGCTTCTGACAGTGCGGTTAATAAATCAGCAACAAGATTTTGTTTTTCCTTACCTTTTAGGTCAATGATTTCCTCTGTTAAAACCTGTTCAACTGTAACACCCGCTTGCTCGAAAAGCTCTATAGCGTAAGGATGGTTTTTATAATTTTTTGCATAATAAACCGCCTTGATTCCCGCTTGTATTAATGATTTACAGCATTGCAAGCAAGGAAAGTGTGTGACATAAATTTCAGAGCCTTCAGTCGGTACACCGAACTTGGCACATTGTAAAACCGCATTCATCTCCGCATGAATCGTCCTGACACAATGATTATCAATCACATAGCAGCCATCATCGATGCAATGCGTGCCACCAGCGATTGAACCATTATATCCACCGGCAATGATTCGTTTATCACGGACAATCGTTGCGCCAACCGCTAATCTTGTACATGTACTTCTTAATGCTAATAAATGACTTTGCGCCATAAAATATTGATTCCAACTAATTCGATTCAACATACATTCCCCTTTTTCACTTTTAGTAGCCGAGAAGAAGATATCCCCAAAGGGTCTGACCTCGTACTCTATACACAGTATAGAGTCGTTGCGGGGTCTGACCGGACAGACCCCTTTCCGTAACCAGCAACACGTGTAGATCAGAAAACCAGAACTTTTTTTGAACAACCTATTCCGACATTGTCTACATTTTACCTTCTCTTCCCCCATTTGAATAGCTGATTATTTTACCTTTATCGAATCCTTTAATTTTTCAAACGTTTTATCGCCGATTCCCGATATCTTTTTCAAATCTTCCACACTTTGAAACTTCCCGGTTTTTTCCCGATAGTCGATGATGCTCAGTGCCTTTGATGGGCCAACGCCCGTTAATGTTTCCAACTCTGCTTGTGTCGCCGTATTCAAATTTATTTTTCCGTCAGACGAACCTCCCAAGGATGTCTCCGGACCTGTTATTACCCCATCTACACTCTCATCACCAATTTCCGGTACAAGGATGACCATTTGATCTTCTACAACTTGTGCTAAATTCACTTGATCTTTATTCGCTTCACTTGTGAAGTCTCCAGCATCTGCAATAAGGTCAATCACTCGATCACCGCTATCTGCGATATAGACGCCAGGACGGTTAACCGCTCCTTTCACATCTACTTTAATGATAACCTCTTCTTGTTCCTCTTCCTCCTGCTCTAACGGTTCATCAAACATACCGCCCCCATCAGAAAAAACAGCTGCCGTTTCCTTAGGTTCCGGCTTTGAAGTTTGAAAATAAGCAAAAACGAGTAATAAAGCAATTCCTGCTACTATACCGATGATTATTTTCTTTTTTCCTTGAACGTCCATTGAAATCACCCTTCATTTTAATTTTCGTCATAACCAAGCAATTGGTATCATAGAGTTTAGGAGTAGTTCCGTTTAGTAGGAGGTGGCAAATTTTGAAAATTGGTGTAATCGGAACAGGAAATATGGGGACTGTTTTACTTGAATCATGGCTGGAAGCAAAAGCAATCACAGAAGAAGATCTCATCATCACGAACCGCACTCTAAAAAAAGCACTCGCTATCCAGTATCAATATAAAGGCGTAACCGTGGTAAATACCGCGGCTGATGTTGCAAAGCATGCTGATGCCCTCTTTGTCTGTGTGAAGCCTTTGGAGGTTTTGCCGGTAATTCAAACCATCAAACCTTATATAAATCAAGACAAATGTGTGATCTCGATTACAAGTCCAATCTCAGTCGACCAACTTGAATCTCAATTGGATTGTTCTTGCGCCCGCTTCATCCCAAGCATTACCAATCGCGCTCTTTCTGGTGTATCTTTACTCAGCTTTGGAAGCCAATGTCAAAGTGTTTGGAAAGAAACGATTACCGCATTAGCAAATAGTATGTCCGAGGCGGTGATCATTGAAAATGAAATAACACGGGCTGCTTCTGATATTGTGAGCTGTGGACCGGCATTTTTCACGTATTTAGCAAGAAAATTTATCGATGGGGCTGTTCAAACAACAAAAATAGACGAAGAAACGGCAAGGATCTTAACAGAAAATATGGTAATCGGCTTAGGGGACTTACTTAAGAAAGGCATCTACACTTTACCAACACTACAAGAGAAAGTAATGGTAAAAGGCGGAATTACTGGTGAAGGAATGAAAATTCTTGAAGCAGAAACAGGAGAAATGTTCGAGCATCTTTTCATAGCGACAAAGGAGAAGTTTACAGAAGACATTGAAGAAGTGGAAAAACAATTTAGGGCACCTTATTAGTATTCGTCATTGAATGTAGAAATCCTTTTCTTTTTTTAATTTTTATAAGAAACATCCATGAGCGTCTGCACGCAACCCAACGATGAAAAAGGTTCAGGTTCTCCAATTGCATCATCTTATGAAGGTGGCGGTGTGGAGCTGATTTTGCGAAGCCCCGCCCCTTTTCCACAGAAAAGAAAGGCTGTCCAATATCAATTGGGTCTGTCCCCACATCTACTATAATCGTTTATACGACGGAAACGATTATTGAGTGTGAGGTCAGACCCTTTTCACTACTTATTTCTTCTTTACTACAAATAAAATCCGCTCGGTTTGATCGTGAATCGGTTCATCCTCTAAGTCTAACAGCTCAAGCACTTCAAAACCGCACTCTACAAGCTTTTCCTGATAAAAAGAAATAGGGTATGTGCGTTGATAATGGTATTCATCAAAGCGATCATACAGGCCATTTTCGGGATCACGGACAAAGAAACTTAAATCGTGTTCCACACTATAGGGCTCTTCTCCTGCATAACATTCCCAAATATATGAAACCTCTTCATCACTTATCGCAAATGTTTGGTTTTGAAACACATGCTCCATTTTATAGATGGAATGGATATCAAATAAAAACAAGCCATCCTGTTTCAGATGAGCATGAACAGAGCGAAATGTTTCCGAAACATCTGCTTCCTCGCGAAGATAATTTAAAGAGTCGCAAAAAAGGGTTACACAATCATAAACGCCAAGCCCGAAAAGCTGTGCCATATTTTGTTGATAAAACGGAATGGAGAGTCCTAATAAAGTTGCTTTCTCATTTGCAATTGCCAGCATTTCCTCTGATAAATCCACGCCGGAAACATGAAAGCCTAGCTTTGCCAGTTCTACTGTAAACTCACCCGTACCACATGCAAGATCAAGCACGTTTTGGCCACTTGCCTCGTACTGGGTCATTTTTGATAGAAGGAGCTCAAGCCATTTCTCATAAGGAGCATCCTTCATCAGTTCATCATACACATAGGCGAAGCGTTCATAACTCATTGGCTTAATTCGCTTTGCAAGTTCTCGATTGGAGCATCTCCCCATAGACGTTCAAGATTGTAGTACCCTCTTTCATCACGATGGAATACATGAGCAACCACATCCCCCAAATCAACAAGGATCCATTTTGCCTCGTCAAAGCCTTCCATGCGTCTTACTTCAACGCCATTTTCTTCTGCTTTTTGTTTCATTTCACGAGCAATCGCTTGGACCTGCTTATCAGAATTACCATGACAAATTAGAAAATAATCTGCAATCAAAGAAATTCCTTTCATATTTAATGCAAGAATGTCCTCTGCACGTTTATCATCAGCAGCCGTTGCTGCCGTTATTAATAGCTCTCTTTCAGTCATCAAATCTTCTCCTTATTGAGTTGTTCAAAGGTCCGAAAAAGCTTGCGAATTGCGGCATTGCTCCTCAATGTCCTTTTGAACCCTCACTTATGTTGTAAAATTAAAGCATTATAAAAATGAAACGTATCCGGGTACACCGCTTGGTTATTTTTCACCAAAAATGCAAGCGTATTGGAAACAGATTGTAATAACGCCGTATCCAAACTTTCTTTCGCCAACTGCCGTACTTCTGCTACACCAGGAAAAGAACGTCCCGGTTCAATATAATCCGCTAAATAGACAATCTTGTCAAGTAGCGTCATGTTCACTCTACCAGATGTATGGTGGGAAATAGCAGCTAACACTTCCCGATCGGTAATGCCCACTTCTTTTTGCACTAGGTACGCACCAACTGGGGCATGAAGCAGCTCGTCGCCATATTCAAGTAACTCAGAAGCCATATTCTCAGAGATTACAATCTCCTTCATTTCTTCAATCGGACGGAATTTCGCATAATCATGGAAGATCGCAGCAAGCTCCGCTTTTTCCTCATCTGCTCCATACTGTCTAGCAAGTTTAATCGCCGTTTCCATCACACCAATTGTATGCACGTATCTTCGTTCTGTCAGCTGTTTTTTTACGATTTCCAGCGCTTCCTCACGTTTCATACGATCCATTTCCTTTCATATATTCCCAAACTTGATCAGGAACTAAATAACGAATGGTTTTCCTTTGCTTGACCCGTTCCCTGATTAAAGAGGATGAAATCAGCATTTCAGGAATATCTACCATCTCCACAGGATAATTTGTAGAAACCTCATACCCCGGCCGCTTGACGCCAACAAAGGTAACAAGCTCAACCAACTCATCAATTCGATGCCAGTTTGGTAAATATTCAATCATATCTGCACCAATGATAAAGTAAAATTCTGTATTCGGCTCACGGTCAAGGAGGACTTGTATCGTATCAAACGTATAAGACGTACCTTTTCGTTCTAACTCGATCGTTTCTAGTAAAAATGACGAGTGAGAGTCGATCGCAAGCTTAAGCATCGCAACACGATCATCATCTGGGACATCGTCTGTTTTTATTTTATGCGGCGGCGTGTAATTGGGCATAAATCTGATTTCATCCAATTTTAATGCATCCAGCACTTCATTCGCAATAATCAGGTGGGCAATATGTGGCGGGTTAAATGTACCACCAAGGATTCCGACCTTTTTCATACTCAAGGCAGCTTGATTTGTTTATTTTCTCTAGATTCTTTATACAGCACAATCGTATTGCCGATGATTTGTACAAGCTCAGCACGTGCTCCCTTTGATAGCGCCATACCTACGTCATCTCGGTCTTCATCACAGTTTTGCAGCACACTTACTTTGATTAATTCCCGTACTTCTAATGCTTCACCGATCTGTTTAATCAGATTGTCATTGACGCCACCTTTCCCAACTTGAAAAATTGGATTAAGATGATGTGCCTTTGCACGTAAAAATCGTTTTTGTTTACCTGTAAGCATTTATTTTCCTCCTAATGTCGTTCGCATGATGTTTTTCATTCTAGTTGTATCCGGAGTAATCCCTGTCCAGATTTGGAAAGCTAAGGCAGCCTGGTAGACCAACATGTCCAATCCGTTTTGAACGTCGGCACCTTTTTGCTTTGCTTCTTTTAATAGCTTTGTTTCCAGTGGGTTATAGATAATATCACTCACAAATGAACCCTCTGATAAATTTCGAATGCTAAATGGCATTTCATCCAGATGGGGACTCATTCCAGCAGAGGTCGTTTGAATAATCACATCATAATCTGCTAACTGCTCTTCTGCCTGTAAGAGCGTTAGAGCAGTTGATTGTTTTTCAAATGGACAATCCGCTATTAGCGCTTCCGCCTTTTCTAACGTCCGATTCGTTATATCGACGGAGATAGCACCGTGCGAAAGCAGCGTAAAATAGATGGCTCGCGCTGCGCCACCAGCTCCAATTACTAAGATTTTCTTCTCTGTTAGATTTGAGATTTGATCAGATAGCGCCTTATAAAAACCCATTGCATCTGTATTATACCCGATATACTTGCCATCCTGATAAGAAACAGTGTTAACTGCACCAATTGTAGCAGCAAGCTCATCTATCTCGTCAAGATAGGGAATGATGGTCGTTTTATGTGGAATGGTGATATTAAAGCCGGCAATACCAATCGCTTTCATTCCTTTTACCGCATCACTCAAGTTTTCTGGCGTTATATGGAATGGATGATAGATACAATCTAGCTCTTGATGAGTAAAAGCATCGTTTTGAATCGCTGGTGATATCGAATGCGCAATCGGGTCCCCTATAACTCCGTAGATTTTTTTCATCCTTTTCCCCCTAAAACCTCTCTAGTCTATCTAACTAAAATGATTCTTTGCTTCGTTCTTGTTAAATTAAAGATTTTCGTAAAATCACATTAACACCCTTTGGAACATGAGCAACAACTCTTGCACCTGGCTCATTCACCGTTACCCAGCCAAGACCTGAGAAGACAATGTCCATTTTCCCATCTTTAATCGAAAATTCATGAGCAACCAGTTCAGGAAAATCAGCCATACCTTCTCTGCGTGGAGGAGTTAAAAGCTCGCCTGCATGATTTTTATATAATTCATCCGCTTTTTCAAGCTTTGTACGGTGAATATTCAATTCATTGGATAAATAGCATGTGAAAGAACGGCGACCGCCTGACACATAATCCAATCGAGCCAAACCGCCAAAGAATAATGTTTGTTCTTCATTAAGCTGATAAATCTTCGGCTTAATTTCTTTTTTCGGTGTGATGAATTTTAAATCACGTTTATCGACATAATGAGCCATTTGATGATGGTTAATGATGCCTGGTGTATCAATCAATGCTTTTTCATCATCCAGCGGAATTTCAATAATATCAAGCGTCGTTCCTGGGAAATGAGATGTTGTAATCACATCTTCCTCTCCGCTCACTTGTTTGATCAGCCGATTGATGAATGTTGATTTACCAACGTTTGTACACCCAACAACATAGACATCTTTTCCGTTCCGATACTGTTCGATCGCGGATGCTGCTTCTTGAATTTGATTACCTTTCTCAGCACTCACCAATAACACATCAACTGGATTTAAGCCAAGCTCTCTAGCAGACTCCTTCATCCAGTGAATCAATCGATTATGCTTTACCGATTTCGGTAACAAGTCTACTTTATTGCCAATCAATAGGACATCATTAGAGCCAACAAAACGATGTAACCCAGGCAACCAACTGCCATTAAAATCAAATATATCCACGATCTTCACAATTAATGAATCAGTTTGACCTACTTGATTCAAGATCTTTAAGAAGTCATCATCTGTCAGAGAAACATCCTGTACTTCATTATAATGTTTCAATTTAAAGCAGCGTTGGCAAATGATCATTTCTTTTTCCAACGCTGACTTAGGCGTGTACCCCAAAGCTTTCGGGTCTTCGGTTTGGACTTTCACTCCACAACCGATGCAAGCTAGTTCTTCCTCGTGCATTACTTCTGATTGTCCCATTCTATCATTCCTTTTCTTCTGAAAAATGCCAAAATCCGTCTTTCTATTTTCCGATTAAACTTCGTCCAGAATCCATCTGTCTGTACAACCGGCACGACAAGGATCGTATGAAAGCCGCCTCGATTTCCACCCAACACATCTGTCATCAACTGATCGCCAATCACCACGGCCTCTTCTCGCTTAATGCCCATTTGTTCAGCCGCTCTGCGAAAAGATCTGCTCATCGGCTTACGTGCAAGTGAAATAAACGGGATCTGAATCGGATCAGAAAAGGACTTTACTCTCGTTTCATTATTATTCGAAACAATAGTGATTAAAATCCCGTGATTGCGCATGGATTCGAACCACTCGATTAATTTAGGCGTTGCTAAAGGCCTGTCCCATTCTACAAGGGTATTATCTAAATCTGTAATAATTCCCTTTACGCCTTTTTTTTTCAAGTCTTCAGGCTTTATCTCAAAAATGCTTTTCACATGTTCATTTGGTAAAAATAATTTAAGCATGATTCACCTCAATAACCTCTCTTGAATTACTGTTCAACCCTTTTCTTGTTTGTTACAACAAATTTCTAAAAGAAAACACGCTCTCTTCTTTAGTCTTGCCGTAAAGTTCCATCATAATATAAAAAAGCAGCGCTGGAAAGCAGC
The DNA here is from genome assembly GCF_044762875.1 of Peribacillus sp. NPDC096379. Lineage (NCBI taxonomy): Bacteria > Bacillati > Bacillota > Bacilli > Caryophanales > Bacillaceae > Peribacillus > Peribacillus sp. NPDC096379. Next base: position 970,190 of record NZ_JBIWFD010000001.1, on the reverse strand, counting down.
AAACCTAATGAATTTCGCTATTGCATGACCATTTACGATCCATCCATCCTATTCATATATTACGTATATTCCCAAAAACATTTCGACAAATTCTTTAATTATTTTCATTGTGGATAAAGTTATACACATTATCCCCTTAGATTAGCAGACCAAACAATCATTTATAAACAAAATACCCACAACTTATCCACGTCCATTGTGGATAACTAGAACGATTGTTCTCGATTACTTTTTCTGGTAAGGTATGACTATACCATAGATCACTTACCACTATATGCATGTGAAATAATTTTTATTCCTAGGAAAAAAATTGGAGGTGACCTGCCTTAGGGCATGCCAATGAATAAACTATCAGATGATTTATTAATCGAAGCTTATTTCAAAGCCATAAAACTGAAGTTAAGTTCAGACTTCATCATTTTAATCGAAACAGAAATCCAACGAAGATCTTTAACTCACAAAATTAGAGGTTCTTTAGCATAATGGATTTTAGAGGATGTCTCAAAAAAGGAGCCGACCTCACACTTTATACACCGTTAATTGTATGATTTACACTTCATATGAACGAGATATATTAGTTGTGGGGGGTCTTGCCTTTTCGATATAGACTCCCTCTGCTCAACCCTTTACCTTCCCAATTCGTTCTCCTACTTTCACTTCTTTTGGAACAATCAAATCTTCTCGTTTCTCAAAACTGCCTTTTTCAAAAAGCAACACAACCGTTGAACCAAAGCTGAAATAAGCAAACTCCTGACCTTTTTTTAATTGATTAGCTTCATCTGATATAACGATGGAGTTCACAAACATCGCACCAACCTTTACAATAGCAACATGTGCCAAATGATGCTGAACCTCCGTGATATTTCGATAATTCTTAGATAAAGGTGAACGACCATATTTCATGCCCAGTCGATTCACTGGATAGGATTTCTCCCCTTTTATCCACCGTTTCGTAACGTTCCCTGAAATTGGTGCATGAATCCGATGATAATGGCTCGGACTTAAATAGAGCACCGCAAAGCTGCCACCAACATACTTCTCGAAAACAGCTGTATCATCCAGCATTTCCTCGATTGAATACGTTTTTCCTTTGACCACAATCTCTTTATTCATAGTAATTAAACCATAATCCTCAAAAACACCATCTACAGGACTAACGACAGAATTAGGCTCTGAATCAATCACTCTTACGCCTTCTTTCAGCCTACGCGTAAATAAATCATGTAGAGTAGGATAAGTTGTAACGTTCTGCTCGCTTTCCTCGTGATTAATTTGAAAGATTTTCACAAAGGAAGGGATCACTGCGCGGCTCTTTGTAGACTGACTAAACTTCCGCAAAGTGCCTGAAGTAACTCTTCCATTTGTTAACTCAATAAATAGACGATATAAAGATTGATACAAACACCACACACCACCATTTGTTAAATAATAGAAATAATTCTCGCATAAATTGTATCAGAAATAATATGATTATATAATCAATACTTTTAACAATACAGGAAGGGAGTGGATGATTTGTTTTTCCTGCATGCTTTGGATCTTACGTTAAAAAAACTGAAAGCACAAACGGCAAATATTATTACCCTTCTAAATTTATCACTTGGCGGATTTGCAATTATAGCTGTTTTAACGAATCAATTGAATCTTAGTCTTCTATTAATCTTTCTAGCCGCACTTTGCGATCGCTTCGATGGGATGATTGCACGAAAATTTAATATTGAATCGGCGTTAGGTAAGCAACTCGACTCTATGTGTGATATTATCTCATTTGGCGTCGCTCCAGCCTTACTTCTCTATCAAGGAATCATCTTTGATTTTGGAGCACCAGGCAGTTTCTTCACTGTTTTTTATATTGGCTGTGGAGCTTTTAGGCTAGCCCGTTTTAACATCAGTGAAAACAATGGCTATTTTACCGGATTGCCCATTACGGTAGCTGGCTGCCTATTGACATTAAGCTTCCTTGTAATTCAGTACGCTCCGCCCGTATTTTTCTTATTCTTCATGATTATATTATCTTTACTCATGATCAGTCCATTTAAACTTAAAAAAGTCTAGAATAATATCAGAGGTAGTTCAAAAAGTCCGGTAAAATCGCGTACGTCATGACGCGCAACACAGAAGTCAGCACATTGTGATCGTCCGAACGTAGCAGGTGTGAGGTTACACACTAAAACCCATAAAAATATTCTTCTTTGAATAAAAGGGCCTGCTCCCGAATTTCGATATACCGTTTAGCGATATACCACTAAATAGTATATAAAGTGCGAAGTCAGACCCTTTTTGCTTAAAATTCTTTGATTATGCTTGTTTCACCAGTGGATCCGTCAACTCAAAAAATTCCTCAATATCTTTAAGACAAGTGCCAACCGCTTCTTCCCAGAATTCACGTCCTAACAAGTTTACCCCTAAATGTTTGCTTGCCAAATCTTCAACCCGCATTGAACCCGTATCTTTTAGAAGGGCGATATACTTCTCTTCAAATTCTTTACCTTCTTTTTGCGCTTTCGCATATATACCGAGCGAGAATAAATATCCGAATGTATAGGGAAAATTATAAAACGGTACACCAGTAATATAGAAATGAAGCTTGGATGCCCAGAATGTAGGGTGATATTCATCTAATGCCTCTCCATACGCTTCTTTTTGGGCATCAATCATCAATTCATTCAATTTAGCACTACTTACTATTCCTTGTTTTCGTTCCTCGTAAAAACGTGTTTCAAATAGAAAACGCGCATGAATATTCATTAATAAAGCAACAGTACGTTGAATTTTGTCTTCCAAAAGCGAAATACGATCGCTCTCTGACTTCGCTTCTTTTACAGAGGCATCCGCGACAATCAGTTCAGCAAACGTAGAAGCCGTTTCCGCAACATTCATTGCATACGCACGGTTTAATGTATGTGTATCTTTAAGCGCATATGAATGAAAGGCATGTCCCAATTCATGCGCTAAAGTTGATACATTAGACGGCGTTCCGGAATACGTCATGAAAATCCGGGATTGACCAGACACAGGAAACCCTGTACAAAATCCACCTGGGCGTTTATTCGGACGATCTTGTGCTTCGATCCATCCTTCTTCAAACGCTTTTTTCGTAAAACTCTCTAACTCACTGCCAAACTTTCCAAAATGCTTTAGGATAAATTCAGCACCTTCCTGATAACTCATGACACTCGTTTTTGCAGACGTTGTAATCGGTGCATCCAAGTCAGCCCAGCTTAATTTTTCTAATCCAAGCAGTTCTGCTTTTCGTTTCAGAAATCGGACAAGTGGCTCTTTATGTTCTGCTATCACAGACCACATGCTGTCCAATGTTTGCTTGGACATCCGATTGATTTCAAGTGGTTCTCTATGTACGTCCTTCCAGCCGCGTTTTTCGTACACACTTAAGCGAAACCCAGCTAGATGATTTAACACTTTAGCCAATACATCGCTATGCTCTTTCCAAGCATGTTCCCAAGCAGTAAAAATCCGCTTGCGCACATCTTGATCAGGATCTGAAAATTTATTAGCTGCTTGCCCTACAGATAATTGATTCACTTTCCCATTCTCCTCAAATGGGATGTGAATCGTACTGACAACCGTATCATACAGTTGGCTCCAGCCATGATATCCATCCACTGCCAATGCATGAATTAATGATTCCTCTTCTACAGAAAGCTTCTCCATCGCACGTTCGCGACGTTCATTCAATATGTATTTTAATTCTTTTAATGGTTCTTTTTTTAGTAGGTTTTGGAAAAACTCCTCATCCAGAGTGACAAGTTTCTGATCAAACTTCGTTAATGCATTCTGGAAGATGGCGCTTTGCTTCGTTATTTGACCGCGTAATTCATTCGCTTTCTGATCTTTAACATCTTGTGCCTCTAAGCAGCTTACAAACGCTCCTGCTTGGCGCATTTTTTTACCCGATTGTCCAAATAACTCCATAGCAGTTTCAAGCAAATGCTGATCCTGCTCTACAGATTTCACCTTCCAGCCACTTACTAACCTATCAAATTCGCCTACATCCACTCGTAATTGATCTAAAAAAGCGGTAAATTCCTGTGAAGCGCTTCCACCCTTAAAAAACACATCTAAATCCCAAGTTAACGGATATGCCATAGATCCTACCTCCTTCTTTTTGATACTTCTATTATAAAGAACTTTTCAGAATTTTTCTAACTTAAAGGTGGTATTCCGCTACTACATGACATACTTTAGTAAAAAACGCCAATATTCACTTGAACCTGTTTAAGGAAAATGTCTATTTTTCTTTCTGACATTCATGAAAATTCATGGTAAGATAGAAATAATTCAAAAGAAAAGGGGGCGGGTTACAGTGAAAAGATTATCCATTCTCATACTCGCCTTATTTTTACTCGGAAGCATTCAACATTCTGCGGTTAGCAAAATCCATGGCGGACTCACAGGACCTAGCCTACATAAGCATTTCAAAATGGTTGAAGAAGATCCCACAGTAGCTGTTGAACTTCAGATTGAAGCCATGCAGTTTATACCTGATTTCAGCTTAATGGATTTTACTGCAGTTGTTCTAGCAGTACTCACGCTATTTCTCTATAGCTTATCCTTTATTAAGCTCATCAGACGTTATGTCCTACAAGGTCCCGTCTTTTACAGATCGAATTACCTCATCTTAACTCCTATATTTTTTATTAGATAAAATAAAAAATAGGGGAGTGGACGAAATGGTATTTCGTTTCATTATGATCGCTTTATTTTCATTGACAGCATCTAGATTATTCCTTTATCAAGGTACTGAAATCTACCATGCCATCGTTGAAATGTTTAAAACCAAATGAACGAGCTACAGAGCGTGAAGCATTTGCTTTACGCTCTGTTTATTTTTTATGCAATCCATCAAATGTTCTAAATCCCAACAAGCATCTGATTAGGTAGCTACAGCTTATTTTCACTTATCCACCGCGTCGTTTCTCTTTTTCAGCTCGGTAAAACTCATGAAACATTTTCATTAATGCACGCTTTTCGATTCGTGACACATAGCTTCTTGAAATATTCAGTTCTTTGGCAATTTCCCGCTGAGTTTTTTCCTTTTTTAAGTCCAACCCAAATCGACCGACAATCACTTCTTTTTCACGTTCATCTAAAATATCAATATATTTTTTTACCTTTTCAATTTCCATATTCAACTGAATCGTGTCAATGACATCTTCAGACTCAGATTTCAGTACATCAATTAAACTAATTTCATTTCCTTCTTTATCTTGGCCGATTGGATCATGAAGCGATACATCTTTTTTTGTTTTCTTAGTAGCTCGTAAATGCATGAGTATTTCATTCTCAATACAACGTGCCGCATAGGTCGCAAGCTTCGTTCCTTTTCCATCCGAATAACTCTCGATTGCTTTGATTAGTCCAATCGTGCCGATGGAAATAAGATCTTCCGTATCTTCGCCCGTATTTTCAAATTTCTTGACAATATGGGCGACTAGCCGTAAGTTATGCTCAATCAACATATTGCGTGCCTGGGCATCTCCTTCGGCCATTAGCTGTAAGTATTTGCGTTCATCCCCCGCTGATAACGGCTGAGGAAAAGCATTGTTCTTTACGTATGATACGAGCAAATAAAACTCTTTAACCATATAACCTAATGCAGTTAAAATATCCGGCATTCTCACACCCCCAGAGTTTCTCGTCATTCGCCTATATCTAATGCTTATGCTAGAAGGGACGTCTTTGTGTCTGTACAACTTAATTTCACTTTCATTACGCATTTTGTGATGCGTCTCACAGATTTCTAAATTCAGTGATAATGGGCAATATCCTATACACCTCGTCTTCACGAAGCATACAGTATAGGGGGAATTTCTATCCTAATTGGAGGTGATTTCATGGGTTATGGATATCCAGGTGGCGGTTATGGACCATACCAATCTTATCCAGCATTTGGACCTGGTATGGTGCGCGGAAGTTATGGCCCAGCGTATGCGTTTTTCATCGTACTTTTGATTCTTCTCTTAATCTTTGGATTCTGGTGGTTTGTTAGTTGTGGTCCTCTTGTCTGTTAATGAAAAAGGAGCAAATGCATTTGCTCCTTTTCTTTAACGAAAGGGTTAGACCTTACTCTACTATCTATCGTTTGTGTGATATGTAAGTAACACAATAAAAGGGGATTAGTGTGAGGCCCAGACCCTGCAAGAATTTTAATCTGAGTCCACTGTTACTTCTGTTGCAACCACAATGCCAATAACAGTGATGACAACGAGCACCATTACAATCGAAAACATGGCATACACTCCTTTTACTTGCCTACTTTAAAAGGTACCACGTTTTCCTTGACCAGAACGGTGTATATTATGAACAAATTTCATCTAATTGGTGGCAAAATTGTGAATGAATTTTACAATCATTTAAATCTTTGCTTGCCCGAGATCTTTCTTGCCCTGATTTGGGTCCCAAAGATACAGGTAAATCCTGATTTTACATAGTAGTATGCTCCTAGCAATACGTACTAGGTTCTGTTTAGTTTTGCAAGGCTTGTTTTAAATCATCAATTAAATCGCAAGCATCTTCAATTCCTACAGAGATGCGAATCAGTCCATCTGTAATCCTTAATTCAGCACGTCGATCAGCAGGGATGGAGGCATGTGTCATAAGGGCAGGGATGGAAATCAAGCTTTCCACAGCACCAAGACTTTCAGCAAGGGTAAAATATTTCACTTTACTTAGTACATCTGCCGCTTTTTCGGCACTGCCGACATCAAAGGACACCATACCGCCAAAGCCGCGTGCTTGTTTCTTGGCAATTTCATGATTTGGATGGCTTTCAATACCTGGGTAATACACTTTCGATACCGCTTCATGTTCAAGCAGGAAGTTTGTGATTTGTTTCGTGTTCCTTTCCGTTTCTTCCATGCGAAGTCCAAGTGTTTTGATGCCGCGAATTAATAACCATGAATCCTGTGGCCCTAAGACGCCTCCTGTTGAGTTTTGAACAAAGTGAAGTTCCTCTCCAAGTTTCTCATCATTCACAACGGCAAGACCGGCTACAACGTCACTATGACCACCAATATACTTCGTCGCACTATGAAGCACAATATCTGCCCCAAGTGTAATCGGATTTTGCCAATACGGCGTGCTAAAGGTATTGTCTACAATCGTAAGCAAGCCATGTTTCTTCGCGATGTTTGCTGCCCCTGCAATATCGGTAATTTTCAAAGTAGGGTTTGTTGGCGTTTCTATGAATAAAGCTTTTGTGTTCTCTTTGATATTTTCTTCAATGGAATCTAGATCACTTGTATTGATGAAAGTTGCCTCTAAACCAAAACGATTTAATACCTTCGTGATGACACGGTAGCTGCCACCATACACGTCATCCGTGATTAACACGTGATCACCTTGCTTAAACAACATCATAACCGCGGTCATTGCCGCCATCCCTGAACCAAATGCAAATCCTCGTTTTCCTTCCTCTAGGTCACTAATTAATTCTTCTAGGGCATGACGCGTCGGATTCCCTGTGCGTGAGTATTCATACCCACGATGATTTCCCGGACCATCTTGTTTATATGTGCTCACTTGATAGATGGGAACAGAAACAGCACCTGTCTGTTCATCTCCAAAAATGCCGCCGTGAATTAACTGTGTCTTTTTTTTCATCTTACTCTCCCCCTTGATAAATGTGTTTACTTAAGTACCGCTCACTTGAATCTGGAAAAACAACGACAATATTTGTTCCTGGGACTGCCTTTTTCGCTTCCTGCAATGCCGCAAAAAAAGCGGAGCCAGATGAACTTCCGACAAGCAGACCTTCTTTATAGGCTAGTTCTTTCACCAAACCGAAAGCGTCTTCATCGCATACTGTGTAAATTTCATGAAAATAGCTTTCATCCATATAAGGCGGCAAAAACTCCATGCCAATTCCTTCCGTTTTATGCGGACCAGATTCACCGCCATTCAAGATAGAGCCTTCTGGTTCAACAATTACTGTCTTAACATGCGGATTTTGTTCCTTTAAATAAAGAGCCGTTCCCATGAATGTTCCACCTGTTCCTGCTCCTGCAACGAAGATGTCCGCATGTCCATCAAGCTGTTCCCATATTTCTGGGCCTAGTGTTTTATAGTAAGCAGCTGGATTGGACGGATTGGCAAATTGCTGTGGACAATAGGAATTCGGAATCTCTTTTAGCAGTTCTTGCGCTTTCTTGATCGCTCCAAGCATCCCTTCTTCAGTAGGCGTATTCACAACCTTAGCTCCTAGGGCACGCATCAATTCCTGTTTCTCTGCACTGAACTTTTCCGGCACACAAAAGATGACGTCAATGCCTTTGTTAATTGCGGCTAATGCCAATCCAATCCCCGTGTTTCCCGCCGTTGGTTCAATCAATGTACCACCTGCAACTAATTCGCCGCTCTTTGTGGCGGCATCAAGTAATTCGCGACCAAGACGATCCTTTACACTTCCACCTGGATTAAAAAACTCAAGCTTTGCAAAAATTCGGACACCTTCTGGTAAAGAAAATTGAGTAATTTCCATCATCGGTGTATGACCGATTAATTCATGAATCCCATGGTAGACATTCATTATTTTCTCCCCCTCCTATTTTTTCTTATGTTTTTAGGAGTATTTCAGAATGTGAAGAGTACGTTGAACGAAAGAGTTGTTCATGACCATTCTTTCGTCCAACGAATCTCCACGAATCTAACTTAGTTTTTTTATTTAACTCACTTTCAAACGATCAATCATTTTCATAATCAACTGGCTTGAGTTTAATGCTGCCGTTTCTAGGAATTGATCGAATGAAAGGTTCGATTCTTTTCCAGCAATATCAGAAAGGGAACGGATGATTACAAATGGAGTACCAAATTGGTGAGCGACCTGAGCGATTGCTGCTGCTTCCATTTCTACTGCATAGAGGTTCGTGAACTTTGTGCGAACAAAGTCAACACGAACTGGATCGTTCATGAATGAGTCACCCGTTACGATTAATCCGCTTTTGACTTGGATATCGGTGATTTCTTTGGCAGCAATCTCGGCAATCGCAAACAGCTTTTCATTAGGGATGAACGCTGCTGGCAATTGCGGAACCTGACCGTATTCATAGCCAAAAATCGTTACATCCACGTCATGATGGCGTACTTCAGTTGAAATCACAACGTCCCCGACATTTAATGATGGTTCATACCCGCCTGCAGAACCTGTATTAATAACCGCATCTGGCTTGAATTTTTCTAATAATATAGTTGTTGACATGGCTGCATTTACTTTGCCAATTCCTGATTTTAGTAAAATGACTTCAACGCCGTTTAATGTGCCCGTATTAAATTCACAACCAGCAATCGTCATTTGTTCAAGGTTCTCTATTTTATCTCTTAGAATCGTTACTTCTTCTTCCATTGCTCCGATAATTGCTACTTTCATTCCTGTACCTCTTTCTATAATTTTTCAGCCTCCATAATCCAGACAAACGAGTTGCACTTATCGAATGATACAGTAAAGCCATTTTCTTTTAATATCTCTTCTAAAAACGGGATCGTTGTATAGTATTCAGTGGATAGATCGTTTGCTAAATTATGATACCCAGACGATTTTGCATCAAGTATGGCCTGTTTGTGATGAATATTTGTCAGATACATCGTATCCGCAAACACTATTTTACCACCAGTTTTTAATAATTGGCTATAGATTGCAATAGCTTTCGCCTTCTCATCATCATTTAAATGGTGGAACGCATAGGTACTAACGATTGAATCCACTTGTTCAGGCTTAGGAAATTCAAAAAAATCACCATCTACTATTTCCGTGCGAGCTTGTAATTTTCCCATGGCCTTCTCTCTCATCGCAGGTGAGGGCTCTACAGCTGTCACTGTTAAACCTGCATTCAACAATCTTTCTGTCAAATTACCCGTTCCGATCCCGAATTCGATCGTGTGACCATGTGCTCTGCTTACTACACTATCTAAAATCCGCTCATAGTTCAGAAACACTTCGCGGTATTCTACATCATGACCATCTACAGTATCATCATAGGATTTCGACCATTCTTCAAAAAGCTCGATAAATTCTCTTCCCATTTTTATCACCTTTTTATATTTAATTATTCCTATAAATATACTATGTTTTTGTTTTGAAACTGTTCTTAATCTACCACATCTTCTCCTTTCCTTCAAGTATTAGATTTCCCTGCGAATTAGTCTTTAAACGTGATAAAATAGCCCTATACCCTAAGCAAATGGAGGCATGACCATGAATTTTCAGCTAGATTTAATCCAAGACAAAGTGGAGTTCTTTGAAGCGGACACCATTAGAAACCTCGAAAAGCAAATCCAAACACAAATCGAGATCAACAAAGCCATTCTCCTTGAAGTACAGTCCGTTTCTCACCAAATGCACGTGGAAGAAGGACATCGATTTTACAGTGCTGTCGTGCATTTTAAGATGAAAAAATAATAAACTTTAATAAGTTCTATTTTAAAAAAGGGTCTGCCCTCGCAACTACAAGTAAAATAAGTGTTTATAACACATTACTACTGTAGTGTACGAGGTCAGACCCACTTTTAGGCATCCTCTTTGCTTTTTGTTAAATCACTTTTTTTCCACTTTCACTGGTTTCCAGCCCGAGCCTTCCACCCACTCGATGTTGACGCTGTAAACTTGCTTTGTATCCTTTGCCGAAACGGTTCCAACGGCTTTACCAGGCGCTCCGCCATTTCCCAGCCACAAGACTGTCATATTATCTGTAGAGATACCAGCTCCTTGTGCAACGGCATTTTCCATTTCTGCCCAGTTAGTAGATCCTTTATCGAAATTTGTTACTTCGGCATTGGAAGGTTGCTTAGTTTCCACTGAATCCGGTGAGTCACTCGTTTCGGTATTCTCGTCATTTTCATCTTCAGATTCCAAAATGACTGTTGAATCATCTTGACCATTCTCATCAATTCCCTGCTCTGCATCTGTCTCGTCTTGATTTTCGGCATTCGAATCATCAGTTTCAGACGTAATGTCCTGATCCTCATCCTCCGCTTTGCTAGTCTTAGCATCACTTTTCTCCGTTTGCTTCGGTGTATCTTCTTTAACCGTCGTTGATGCTTGTTTCGTTTCGTCTTTACTAAATAGTATCGATCCTCCGACAATTAGGATTAACACGATTACAACAGTTATGGAAATATTATATATACGATTTGTTTTTCTCTGTTTGTCTTTGGTTGATGAACGTGCACCCGTATGAAAAGGTCCAGAATTTTTTTTCAATGTACTTCCTCCTCATTATTCAATACAAGGTCTATTTTAACACGTTCCCGTATCAGTTTGAAGGGAATACTTTCCCAATCCTTAATTTAGCGGTTCCCCTTCTTTCGAACGATCTTCATGATTGACCGCATAGATCTCTTTTACCATTTCCGCAAAAACAGCTGCCATTCCACTCGTATTTTCCGTTGTATCCAAATTAACCGCTACTAACGCATATTTTGGATTTTCATAGGGAAAGTAGCCTGCAAACCATTTATTCAACTTGCCTTCCTTTATTTTTGTCTGCGCTGTTCCTGATTTCCCAGCAACGGTATAAGGCAAATCTTTCAATAAAGTACCGGTGCCCTTTGGCTCATTCACGACGCCTCTTAATAATTCTTGAAGCTTCATTGCTGTATATGGAGAAATTTTATTTTGATCTATTTCTTTTTCGGGGAAATCAATCGCAGATGTCCCGTTATTGAATTCGACCTTTTGTACCGCCTTCACCATTTGCTTTTCGCCGCCACGGGCAATCGTCGCCATCATGTTGGCGACAGCAAGCGGAGTCACTTGAACATTTAATTGGCCGATCGCTGTTTTGGCGACCATCTTCGGATCGTTCTTCAGTTCATTCTGATCCTTCCAGATGGTTCCTGCTTGCTCGCCATACAGTTGTTTAAAAGCTGAATGATATAAATCACCTTGCCAGCCCGAATACTTTGTGATCGCAAGTTTGTCGGCATATGTTTCAAAGAAGTTCGCATCTTTTTGGGCTATTTCTTGAGACACTTGTGCAAATGCCCGGTTACAGCTCTGCGCAAAGCTGTTCTGAAAGTTCAACATTCCGAGCGGTCTTTGTTTTTCTTCCTTGCCATCAATCGTTTGATTACAGTCAAACATTCGAGTTGGTGGTGCTGTTTCATAATCAATCGCCGCTGCAGCTACAACCGTCTTAAAGACAGAACCAGGTACATGTTGGGTGAACATATTGTTGATAGCTCCTTCTCCATTCGGTTGTTGCATATCTAAAACAGGACGAGAAACACTTGCTAAAATTTCACTTTTCTCAATATCGAGTAAAATAAGCCCGCCTTTTTTAATTTGAAATTCATCCACGATTTTCTCTGCGGTTGCTTGAATTTCTTTATCTAGTGTTGTGATGACTTTTACAGGGTAAAGCGGATTGGCAGGTTCCACATATTTCACGTCAACTCCAAACATTGGCCCCCCATTCGCATCTACATGAAACACAAGCTTGGACTCGCCGCTTGATAAGAGAAACTCATCAAACGTTCGCTGTAACCCTTTGTCACCCACTCTTGTGTCAGGAAAAAGCTCAAGGTCCGGGTATCTTTCTTTTGACAATGAAGAGTACACCACCGTCGAACCAAGCAACTGGCTAGCTTGCATGCTTGCAGAATTGAATTTCTGTTTCACAGCGAATACACCTGGTATTTTTAAGTCATTAATCGCTTTCGACTGATACTCGCTTAATTCAAGTGGCTGCTTACCGCCAAAAGCAAATGGCTTCTTTCCGTTCATAATTTCCGCTCGTAACTGATCTTCTCGAATCCCGAGAATGGATGCAATTTGATCTGCAGGCCACTCCATTTTTTTTAAAAATGGAAATAAGACAAGCACTTGTTTCTCTTCATGAGTTAAAGGCTCTCCATCACGGTCATAAAACTTGCCGCGGCCATCGTCAACGGTTAATACTTGTGATCTCTGCTTCACACTTGCTTCGATTAAGTTCACCTGATGTTTCGAAAACGACTCAGTGTTCCACAACTGAATGTCGACTAATCTCCCTATCAAAACGAGTAACAACGCGATAATGAATGCGCCAAGCCATTTTATTCGTCGTATTTTCATCATCTAACACCTCATCCCTATTTTGGACGAGGTCTCCATTTTTCAAACAATTATACATGCATTTATTCACGAATTCATGATACAGTAGTCACAGAAGATTTCACAGGAGGCACATGAATGAGAAAATTGATATTGGCCGATGCGGTTAAGCTGAAAAGTGTCCTATCAAAGCGCATTCAGGAATTAGACACAGAAATGGACCTACTTGCATTTGTCGAAATTGAAAAAGGATCAGAGATACCAAGTCAGGTACGCAATCTCGTAGCAGTGGAACAAGAGCTCAAAGAGGTTCGCAGTGATTTTCGCTTACTTGATAAGCTCATGTACAAAGCGAACTATGAAAATGAAGTTTCCTTCGGAGAACAATCTTTAACGATTGTAGAAGCGATAGAGCTCGCCACCCAGCTACGGGCACAGGCACGTAAATACAAACAATACGGCACCTCTGTTAAAGAAGAGATGATTCATTCCTATAGTGAAGCCATCACTTTAGTCAGGGTTGCAACATTCGATCCGGAAGTTTATCGGGTAAAGGGTATTGAAACAGAAAGACAAGCAAATCGACTTTCGAATCTAATTAACGCGAAGAACTATCAAGTAGAACTTGATTTTGATAGCGATAAATATTTTTAAGCCTTGAATTGAGTGTTCAAAAAGGAGGATAAAAAGAGCCGAGAAGTTCGAGGAGCGCATCTCGTGAGGACCGGACTTGCACAGGATGTGCTGACTTCTGTGTTGCGCACAGGACGTGCGCGGTTTTAACAGAAGTTCATTAATGAGCTTTGATGCAATTCGACAGCTATGTTTACCGGACTTTTTGAACATCCCCTTGAAGTGGTGAGACTCCGCTTCAAGGTGCAGAAGGAACCTCTTAATTTGTGGTGGCATATGTCACGTGGAAAATGGCTAAACCAATGACCTATTCCCCGTTCCATCTTTACCGTTAACCAATCACCACCTATTGCAATGGATCTTAGAATCTTAGTTTTATATCCTTCTCCTTCTGTATTCCCCCAGGCCATATATTGGACTGGGGGATTTTAAATTAGCGGATATATCCAGGGAGTGACGCATATATTCACCCGTAGTTAACGGATCCGATTCCCAAATTCCAAGCAAAAAGGGGCAAACCCCGCTACTGAATAGTATACGAGATCTGACCCTTTTTAAAGCGGTTATGCAATTATTTAACACTAATGATTTTCACAGATATGTCGCCGCCTGGCGTGTTAACGGTTACGGTTTCACCAAATTTTTTACCAATTAAGCTTTTGGCGATCGGCGAATCATTTGAGATTTTACCTTCAAACGGATCTGCTTCGGCACTTCCTACGATCGAATACGTTTCTTCATCACCATCTGGAAGTTCAACGAATGTTACCGTTTTACCTAAACCAACAGTATCTGAATTTGTACTATCTTCAACGATGATTTTCGCATTGCGAATCATATTTTCAAGCGTGGTAATTTTCCCTTCAACAAATGCTTGTTCTTCTTTCGCAGAATCGTACTCTGAGTTCTCAGAAAGGTCACCGAAGCTACGGGCGATTTTAATTCTTTCGACCACTTCTTTACGCTTTACCGCTTTTAAATATTCAAGTTCTTGCTCTAATTTCTCTTTACCTTCTTTTGTCATTGGAAATACTTTTTCAACTGCCAAAACCTTCACTCCTTCAAAATTCTTCACGATGCTAAAAGCATGGTGACCGTTTATGTAGTATCTAGTGATCTACACTTTTCTAGCTGTAACGCTCGGCTGGCGAAAATAAAATATAAAAACAAGCAACAAATACATAAGCGCGCGTCCTTTTATAAAAAGGGCGCGCTTTGTACGTATTTTATTTTCCATCTAATTTTGCCAGTGTATAAATGTTTAGACTTTGTTTCGTATCTAATTTAGAGAAAGTCTAAACCGTGTAAGAAATAATTGCTTCTTATCTTTATCTATGTCATGTTATTACAAAAATGACTTTTGTTCAAGGATTGTTTGTATTTTTGTTACCATTAAATCGATTGCGACATAATTATGGCCACCTTCAGGAATGATAATATCCGCATATCGCTTTGTTGGCTCAATGAATTGATTGTGCATCGGACGGACCACATTAATATATTGATCCATCACTGAATCCAATGAACGGCCTCGCTCTTTGATGTCGCGGGACATTCTGCGAAGAATTCGTAAATCAGCATCCGTATCCACAAATAGCTTCATATCCATTAAATTTCGTAAGCGCTCATCTTCAAGAATCAGAATGCCCTCCAAAATAATCACATCTTTTGGCTCAACATGAATGATTTCTTCAGAGCGAGTATGAATATTGTAATCATATACTGGTTTCTCGATCGATTCATACCCCAAAAGCTTGTGTATATGCTCAATTAGCAAATCATTATCAAATGCAAGCGGATGGTCATAATTCGTTTTTAACCGTTCTTCAAGAGGGAGATTCGTTTGATCCTTATAATAATAATCTTGTTCTAGCATTAAGATGGAATGTCCTTTGAAACTTTCATAAATCGCGCGTGTTACGCTCGTTTTTCCTGATCCTGAGCCGCCGGCTACTCCGATTACAACTGGTTTCTTTTCCATGTCCGTTAGTTCCCCTCTCGCATCATGTTGTTGGCAAATCAGGTTCATCCTCATTTCTTCGGACAATTTTTTAGAAGTTGATTGCTAGCACCTACGTTCATTTCTTTACCGCCTCACACGGTTGTGGGAAATTCTAAGGTGCGCCCCCCTTAGCCCTCCTGTTCAAAAGAATAAGGCTACTCATCATTTCCATTCCTGTATATGCTTTATCATCTGAGAACTAACCCGGCGAACTAAAGAAAGCTCGTCTTTTCGCTATGTTTCCCGAACAATCGCTGCTTATACGTTTTGAATACTTCCTATTTTCGTATTAAGGTCCGTATATTATCCCGAGTTCACCGAGCCATTCTTATTTATTGTCAAAGAGTCATTTATCCAAACTAAACTTGAATATGTCGTCTTATACTTGTCGGTATGACAAGAAGTTCTGATTTCTTTATTTTCGTTGACCCCTATGCTTACTAATGGCGACACCATCACCAATTGGCAAAATGACTGTATCGTAATCAGGGTGATTGTGGAGCCAAACGTTATACTCTTTGATTTTCCGTACTAAACTGCGAATGCGCCTTGGCTCAATTTCTTCTTCCGGCACTGCCACTAAACCTTTAAACAACACATTGTCTGTCACAATAATGCCTGAATCATTCAAGAAAGGCTCATATAGCTCGAAGAATTTTCTGTACTGCCCTTTTGCCGCATCAATAAAAATCGCATCGAAAGTACCATAGTCTTTAATCGATTCTGTCACTTCAAGTGCATCGCCTTCGATTAGAATCACCCGATCTTGTGCGCAAGCTTTACTAATGTTTTCTTTAGCCACACCAATTCGTTCTTCATCACGTTCAATTGTGACAATTTTCACATTTGGGAATGCTTCAGCCATTCGCAGCGCCGAATATCCAATTGCTGCACCCACTTCCAAAATGGCTTGCGGGTTTTTTAGCCTTAAGATTTGTAGCAATGTTTCCATACCTTCCGGCTCCATAATCGGCACATTATGTAACCTTGCATACTCTTCCATCTCCGCTATCAAACCATTACGCTCTGGGATTAGCGATTGAAGATATTCATCTATGCTCATGTTTTTTCCTCCTACGAAAAGCGCAAACACCTTGTTACGAAAGAAGGTGTCATGCGCTACCACTTACATTCATTAAAGAGTTTAGCACTATAGAAAAGCACAAGCACCATGCTCAATTAGCTAAAATAGAGGGAGTTGACTATATGCACGAAACAGCAAAACACCTCTAGAAACTTATACTTCTTATTTCTCAAGAAAAACCCGGCACTTAGCCGAGTCCATACGTTTATGAACAAAATTTCTCTTGCCTAAAATTGCACTTTGACTATTTTACCACAAAAAGAGGGAGAATGTGAATATATCTCTCCCAATTGATGTGGCATTATTTTTTATTTGTAATATATTTGGCTTTATTTTGATTATGTTGATCCAAAGTCTTTGCAAAAACTACTTCTCCTGTGCTCGTTGCCAAGAAATACAAATAATCGGATGTTGCTGGATTTAAAGCAGCTTCAATCGACATTGTCCCCGCATTGGCGATTGGTCCAGGTGTTAAGCCCTTATTTTTATACGTATTATAAGGGGAGTTTACTTCTAAATCTTTGTAAAGGACCTTGTCTTGATGCTGACCTTTTGCATATAAGACAGTTGGGTCTGTCTGCAGCGGCATATCAATTTTCATTCTGTTAAAGAAAACAGAAGAAATCATATCACGATCAACCTTTGCTGTCGCTTCTTCCTCGATTAAGGACGCAAGAGTTAACATCGTATGATTTGTAAAATGCTGCTCATCCAACTCATCTTTGTATTGAGCAAGAACTTCTTCCGTCTTTTTCAACATTTCTGTGACAATACTCTCCAGACTCGGCTTTTCTTCATAAAAATCATAAGTAGCTGGGAATAAGTACCCTTCGAGCGGGTATCGTACATTTTTGCCGTAAATTTCATCCGTTAGCAAGTCTGGATACTTTGCTTGCATTTGATTAATAAAAGCTTTATTATTCATCTGTTTGAATACATCGTCAGGATTCTTGTCGATTTTTTCAGCAATGATATTGGCAATTTGTACAAGCTGCTTGCCTTCTGGAATCGTTATTTTCAATTGCGCATCCATCACCACTTTACCCGTTTTCAAACTTTTTATGATTTCCGGTAAAGACATGGAAGGCGCGAGCTTATAGTTTCCAGCTTGAAAACCAGATTCATTTTTAAATTTAATATAATATTTAAATATTTTTGCGTTCTTGATAATTCCTTGTTCTGCAAGAATTGTCGATATGTTACCAACAGAAGAACCAATCGGAACTTCTACCTCTTGTATCTTTTGATTATCTGGGTCAGCAGGTTTTAGGGCAGATTGCACATACAAATAGCCACCGATGCCAACACAAGCTGCTACTACCACAATAACCAACATAACAATCATAATAATTTTTCTCACGATTCTCGCCTCACCTTGCTGCTCGAGCATTCTCTCTCGAATATACTGTATCTTTGTTTTATTCTTCTGATCCACTTATGTTCCCCCTCTAAGCAAACTGCTTATAACGGTATTTGCAGTCTTTCTCTGTCTGTAATGCTACACTCCGACTTATTATACTAAAATTCGCTAATAAATACAGAATTATATTGTAAAATATTATATATGGCATTAAAACGTCACCATTTACCATGAAGGATTCATCCTGTAGCACCGCTATACTCGCCTAATCACAATGGTGGCGATGCGGAGCTGAATTTTGGAGTATCTTCTTCATAAAGGAAGTAAATCAACATGGTAGATTGGCTATATTAGTGAATCGCGAAGCCCCGCCCCATATCCATAAAAAAAGAGGCTATCCCATAATAACGGGACAACCTCTTTTAGATAGATAAGCGATCAATTAGATCAGTCTTCGTCGCCTTCTTCATCAAGGAATGCAGAAAGCATTTCTTCGATTACATCCCACTCTTCTTCTGTTTCAACTGGGGATAGTTCACCGTCTTTATTGTCTTCACTTGGTACGAAAGAAGACGCATGAATTTCTATTTCTTCATCTTCGTCGTCTTCAGCTGAGATTGGGTAGTAAAGGACATATGATTTGTTAAATTGCTCAGAATCAAATGTGAATAATACCTCGCAAAGCTGTTCGTTTCCGTTTTCATCTACAATTGTAATGTTATTTTCACCATGTTCCATTTGTATGCACCTCTTTATAAATTTGTTTGTCTGTCTAAAAAGCCTTGAAGAATCATGACGGCAGCCATTTTGTCAATGACCTGCTTCCGTTTACTTCTGCTCACATCAGCTTCAAGTAAAACGCGTTCTGCAGCCATTGTGGATAGCCGTTCATCCCAAAGGTGAGTTGGCAGCTTGAACTTATCTTCGAGGCGCTTTTCGAATGCTTGACTCGCTTCGCCTCTCGGTCCGATCGTTCCGTTCATGTTTTTTGGAAATCCAATAACAATTGCAGAAACCTCGTACTCTTCAATAAGTTGTCCAAGTCGTTTTAAGCCAAAGTCCTTTTGGGCTTCATTAATCTTAATCGTTTCTATTCCTTGTGCGGTCCAACCCATTGCGTCGCTGATCGCAACACCAAGGGTTTTCGAACCTAAATCAAGCCCCATTGTACGCATTAACGACCCTCACGATGTTGTTTTAAATATGATTTTACCAATTCCTCAATAATCTCGTCACGCTCAAGCTTCCGAATGATATTCCTCGCATCCTGATGGCGCGGGATATAGGCTGGGTCACCGGAAAGCAGGTAACCGACGATTTGGTTAATTGGATTATAGCCTTTTTCCTGAAGTGCACCGTAGACTTGGAATAATACCTCTTGCACATCTCTCTCAAAGGGCTCTTCCGGAAAGTTGAATTTCATGGTTTTATCAAACGAACTCATGTCCTGCACCTCTTTTCAACATTCCATATTTCCGAACGGGTTTCCATGGATACATACATTGTACACTAGTCAGATTTATAATGAAACGGATTTTACCCATTCTTCCACAAAACTTAGCGCTTCATTCAATTTTGCCGGATTTTTTCCACCAGCTTGTGCCATATCTGGACGACCGCCGCCGCCGCCGCCGCAAATGCCCGCTACTTCTTTCAGCAATTTACCAGCATGATAGCCTTGATCAATATAGTCCTTCGTGACCGCAGCAATCAAGTTGACCTTATCTCCTTGTGCTGAACCTAACACGATAATAACGGATTCTAGCTTCTGTTTCAATTCATCTGCCATTGTCCGAAGATTATTCATATCTGTCGCTTGCACATTTGCCGTAAGAATTTTAATGCCATTTACTTCTTTCACTTGTGAAACAAGATTTCCTGCTTCAATATTGCCAAGTTTAGTCGCTAAGCTCTCGTTTTCACGTTGTAGCTCTTTCACTTCAATTAAAACAGATTCGATTCGAGCTGGAACTTCTTTTAGATTCGTTTTTAATTTGGCAGCCGCTTCTTTTAAGACACCAATTTGATCAGCCATTAGTTTATAGGCACCCGCTCCAGTGACTGCTTCGATACGACGAGTTCCTGCACCAATTCCACTTTCAGAGACAATTTTGAACAAGCCGATAACAGCCGTGTTCGGAACATGGCACCCTCCGCAAAGCTCTAGGCTATAATCGCCAACTTGAACGACACGAACGATTTTACCGTATTTCTCGCCGAACAATGCCATTGCGCCCATCTCTTTTGCTTCTTCAATGTTTTTGTAGTCAATATTTACAGCGATACTTTTCCAAATCTTCTCATTTACGATTGCCTCAATTTGCTCAAGCTCTTCTGCTGTGATTTGCCCAAAATGAGAGAAGTCAAAACGCAGACGGTCTGGTTCCACAAGGGACCCTGCTTGGTTTACATGAGTTCCTAACACATCTTTTAACGCTTGATGCAATAGGTGGGTCGCTGTATGATTTTTAATAATTTGGCTACGATTATCAGCATCCACAACTGTAATCACATTTGCATCTTGTGTTAATGTTCCAGCTTCAACCGTCACTCTGTGCAGATTTTGACCATTTGGTGCTTTTTGAACGTCTAACACATTCAATTTTACGTCTTCGTTAACGATAATCCCTTTATCTGCAATTTGTCCGCCGCTTTCAGCATAGAAGCTCGTTTGGCTCAAAATGACTTGAACTTCTTCCCCTTCATGCGCTTCGGCTATAAGGTCGCCATCTTTAACGATTGCAAGCACTTGTCCTTCTGTTTCTTGCTCATCATAGCCGACAAATTTACTCTCTACTTTAATGTCGCCAAGCGCTCCACCTTGGATCTGCATCGAATCGACATCTTGACGTGCAGAGCGTGCACGTTTTCGCTGAGCTTCCATTTCTGTATCAAAGCCAGCTTGGTCAACCGTCATCCCCTGTTCTTCTGCATATTCTTCCGTTAATTCAACCGGGAAGCCATATGTATCATAAAGACGGAATACGTCAGCCCCTGGGATAATTGCGCTGCCAGAATTCTTCGCTTTTTCAATCACATCAGCAAGAATTGATAAGCCATCATGCAATGTCTCATGGAAACGTTCTTCTTCGTTTTTCACAACTTTCGCAATGAATTCCGCTTTATCTGTCACTTCCGGGTAAAAATCATACATAACCTCACCGACAACAGGAACAAGCTCGAACATAAATGGTCGATTAATATTAATTTGTTTCGCATAACGTACAGCACGACGTAGCAAGCGACGCAATACATATCCACGTCCCTCATTTGAAGGAAGTGCTCCGTCACCGACAGCAAATGCTACAGTACGAATATGGTCGGCAATGACTTTAAATGCAACATCTTTTTCTACATCAGTACGATATTTCACGTCAGAAATTTCTTCAACCGCACGGATAATTGGCATGAACAAATCTGTATCATAGTTCGTTGGCACGTCTTGGACAACGGAAGCCATCCGTTCAAGGCCCATTCCGGTATCAATATTTTTCTTTGGTAGTGGTGTGTAGCTACCATCAGGATTGTGGTTGAATTGGGAGAACACTAAGTTCCACACCTCAAGATGGCGTTCGTTTTCGCCGCCTGGATAAAGTTCAGGATCATTCGGGTCATCACCATATTCAGGTCCGCGATCATAGAAAATCTCTGTATTCGGGCCGCTTGGACCTTCGCCGATATCCCAGAAATTTTCTTTAAGACGGATAATGCGCTCAGCTGGAATACCAATTTTTTTATTCCAAAGCTCAAACGCCTCTTCATCTTCAGGATGGATCGTCACAGCTAATTTTTCCGGATCAAAACCAATCCATTTCTCATCCGTCAAAAATTCCCATGCCCATGTGATCGCTTCTTCCTTGAAATATTCGCCAATTGAGAAGTTCCCAAGCATTTCAAAAAACGTATGGTGACGTGCCGTTTTTCCGACGTTTTCAATATCATTCGTCCGAATCGCTTTTTGTGCATTCGTAATCCGTGGATTTTCTGGAATCACACGACCATCAAAATATTTTTTCAACGTAGCTACACCTGAATTAATCCAAAGCAATGTTGGATCTTCATGTGGCACAAGTGATGCACTAGGTTCAACGGAATGGCCTTTTTCTTTAAAGAAATCTAAATACAATTGACGGATTTGCGCGCCTGTTAAGTTCTTCATGCTATTTCCTCCTTATTTTTAAAAAGCGTCTTATCAGGTCTGACCTAAGCACTCTAAATCAGTATTTCGTGTATACGTATTTAATTGTTGTGAGATCTGCCCCTTAGCTTAGACACCCTAAATATTAGTTATTTCGTACTACGTAAACACCTTGTTTCACCCTTTTTTGGACACAAAAAAAACCCTAATCCCTGACAGGGACGAGAGTTTGCTCGCGGTACCACCCTGATTATGAGTGCAAATACGCCACTCATCACCTCAATCAACGCCTTAACGCGGCATACGGCAGGAATTAACTGCACTCCGGACTAGCTTTCCACTGTTCTTCATTCTGGCGTCCCTTTCAGCCATGGGGACTGCCTCTCTTTAAGAAGGGCTACAGCGTACTTGTTCCTTCAACGAGTTCTCGTGTAAAAATAAAGCATATGTATTGGATTATATTCACAAGATTTTCATTTGTCAATGGATACCTACCGATACCACCATTTTTAATCGGTGGATGGGTTATTTTTAAAATGTATCCGTGCATGAATGACAAATACTTTTACGACAGCAAGAATAGGAACCGCAATGATTAACCCAATCACACCTCCTACTTCACCACCAACCAATAGCGCAAACATAATAAAGATCGGGTGCATATGCAAGCTTTTTCCAATAATAAGCGGTGAAAGGATATTTCCTTCTAAAAATTGTAGCACCAAGACAATGACAACGACGATCATAATCATTTTTACAGAAATAGAAGCTGCAATCAATGCCGCCGGAATCGCACCGAAAATCGGACCGAAATACGGAATAATATTCGTAATCCCAATAAGCGCACCTAGAAGCAATGGGTATTTCATCCCGACAATCCAAAACAGCAGTGAAGAAATACCACCGATTGCCGCACACACGATGATTTGTCCGCGAATATAGCCACCTAGCGAAACGTCGATATCTTTTAAAAAAGCAATCCCTTGGTTGCGCCATTTTCGCGGTGTTAAATATCGTGTCATTTTTTTCAATGCATCATAATCTTTTACAATATAAAAAGCAATAAACGGGATTAGAGCAATTAATAACACAAAATCAAATAGCTTCATCGAATAGCTCATGATTGTATCCATCAACGATTCCGATTTACCCTCAATCTTGAGGATAGTAGCATCTAATCGCTCATGAATGCCAAAGGGCCAATCCTCCGTCTTACGACCAATCCAGTCTGTCCAATCCCGATATTGCTCCGCTGCTTGTGGCGCATTCTCAGATAACTCTCTGATTTGTTCGGTCATGATCGGAATTCCTTTGTACACAGCAAAACCAAACCCACCAAAGAACAATAAATAGATAATGGCAACGGAAAGCCCTCGCTTCATCCCCTTTTTATGCAAAAGCTCCACTACTGGGTGCAAGAGATAACTAATAAACGCCGCAATTAAAAAGGGAATAAGCACCTTCATCCCAACGCCTACAATCGGTGCCCACATCGGCTTGAGCTTCATAAAAATATATAAGACAATAAATAATAGCAACAGAAATCCCAGTCGATAAAACCACTTCATTCGAATGTTCATACACCTCACCTCACGACTAGTAGTGTTCGTGTTTGAGGAGTAAAATATGTATATTTGATTTTGGGTTTACCACATAACCTGTTTATTTAAAACAGGTTAGCCAAAAAATAAAATTCACCAGATGTACTTTATATATATTCCCTTTATTTTGTTGCTTCATATAGTTCTATACCGCTTAATGGCACGCTACCATTTTCAACGAATACTGCCTTCGCTCCAGATCCTTTTGCGAAAATCCCACCATTAACAGTAAGGTGATTTATTTCGCCTTGTACGTGAAGACTTCGAACGTTAGACCCATTTGTAACAATTCTTCCACCAATTTCAACTTTATCGATTTTTCCGCCTTCTTTGACACTTAACCCATCGGCAGATAGTTGCGTGATGACTCCCTTTACTAAGGATTCTCCTTCTCTTCCAAACGTTTCAATATCTTCATGGACGATTAACGATCCTAAAGGTCGACTGACTTGAATCCCTACTGAAGCATTTGCATGTGTAATAATCCGTTTAAATTCTGCATGCTTTAAATTTCCATCATACAAATTAAATCCCCGAGCACCAACCCCACGAGTCTCAATATCACTAAGAACACGAAGCGTCCCGATTTCGTTAAAGTTGACAAAACCAATCCCACTTGGTCCATGAGACGTTATTCGGTCTTCTGCCACCCATTCTTTCACGATTCCCCAGTTATCTAACACCATATCATTGACACCATATGTCGTCACTGGACCGCGATTTACAACCTTTTTCACATGAGCACTGTATACGACAAAAACACCACCTGTAATAAGATCGGGCGTACCTTGTTTAATTCCACCATTTGAGTGTATCTCACCTGTTTCCAGTATATCCACTTCGAGCCTTCCACCTACATCACCAGCCCCACTAATAAATATGCCACTTCCTTGTACCGGTTTTTTGTCACTACCAGCTTTCAGACCTAAAAGATGAGCGGAGATGGTCACGTTTGAGTCAGTTTGTTGATTCCATAATGTGAAGGCTCCCTGCAAGACATACACACCAAACCCATTGGGTCGCTCCTGCCGATCTCTCGTATCTGCTTCGATTACTTCCACATTCTGAGCAACGACATGCCCAGATCGTACAGATCCAGTAGCAATAAGTTGAATTTGCCCAATTGTTTTTACATTCCTTAGTTCCAAAGTTCCGAGTGATTCTACATCCGAACGGTTTAGTATTGCCCGACGGCTAGGTTCAACAATACAAGTTATTCCATCAATACTATTATCCCGACTTACCTCAATACCGTCTACGCCTCCTTTAAATTCAATAAGCGAATCGGCTTCACCAACTAATTGTTGTCCTGGTGACAAATGTATGGAAGGGCTCTCCTTTATCCTTCCTTTTACTCGAATCACTTCAATCGCTTGATTGTCCACTGCATTTACAAGTTCCCCTACTGTTGAAACTGTAAGTTCTTTCATTCTTTTCACCCTTTTTATGTTTTTCTATACAACTTTTTAGCTAAATGTTCTTTACATTATCCCCAATATCCGCCCATTTACTTCTAAATCAAAAAAACACACAGTTAAAAAACTGTGTGTTTGATCCAACGGGGCTTTCCTATTAAAGCATCGATTTTAATTTTTTTCGCATCTTTTTCGTGTATTTTTTCATCATACCGGTACTGTTACCAAGGAAGCTTTTTGAACGTCCCCTCATTGCTGCACCTCTTTTCTCGCGTTTACATACTCAAACGGCGATCATCTTCTTCAAACAAGTCGTCCAACGAGCTTAAACTTCCGTCCTCCTCGACTTGATGGGTATTAATGATCCCTTTCATTACACTCATTTCAATGAAACAATTCCAACAATAGAACTGATTGACACCGATTTTACCTACATCTTTACTGTTACAATTCGGGCATTTAATTTCCAAAATGGACACCTACCTCTTCATAGACCGAAATGATATTTCAACATTTCATTCGCTACGATTATGCCCATTTTTTCCATGATACATACCCTTATGCAAAGAAAACCTTTCCGAACATCTTTAGTATTTGTCTTTAGACAAACAAAGATGAACTGAAAGGTTTTCCATGTTTGGTTACATAAAATCATATGGTGTAACGTGTTCCATGCCAATCATTGGGTCAACCTTCATGAGCATTTCGAAAGGATCGACTGCTTCTTCAGTCTCTATAATCTCTGTAGTATCAGTTTCCTCCATGTCAGTTGCTTGTAGTTTTTGCATCAATGTCGTTTTGCGCTTCATTTCATTATTGCGTTCAATTCCTTGACGGAAGGCATCTTCTTCCCCGCATAAAATCAAGAAATTTTTACTTCTTGTAATCGCCGTGTACAATAGATTTCGCCGCAACATTCGATAATAGCTTTTGACGACAGGTAAAATCACAATCGGAAATTCACTTCCTTGTGATTTATGGATCGAGCAGCAATAAGCATGGGTAATTTGATTTAAATCTTGCCGCGTATAGACTACTTCGATTCCCTCAAACGAAATGACTAACTTATCGACGTTATCCGTATTTTCCTTGGCAAAAAGGACGGAGACTATTTCGCCCATATCGCCGTTATAGACGCCTTCTTCAGGTTGATTGACGAGTTGTAATACTTTGTCGCCACTCCGGTAAGCGACATCGCCAAATTTCAGCTCCCGTTTTTTCGCATCAGCATTACCGTTGAACACTTCTTGAAGCATTTTGTTTAGATTATCAATCCCCGCCGGCCCCCGGTACATCGGGGCAAGCACTTGAATATCTCTTGATGTAAAGCCTTTATTACGGGCATTCGCGACGACTTTTTCAACGACTTGGGCGATTTGTCCTGTGCCACAGCGGATGAAGGAACGGTCGCTTTGCTGCTGACTGAAACTCGCAGGCAATCTTCCTCGCTTAATTTCATGGGCAAGTTCAATAATCGAAGAACCATCTGCCTGGCGGTAAATTTGCTCAAGGCCAACCATCGGAACCGATTGTGATGCCAGTAAATCCTTTAACACCTGACCGGGACCAACCGATGGGAGCTGGTCTTCATCTCCAACCATAATAAGCTGTACATGCTCAGGTAAAGCTTTTAACAGCTGATGAGCAAGCCATGTGTCAACCATCGACATTTCATCAATAATCACAATTCGCCCTTCAATCGGGTTCTCTTCATCATGGGAAAATCCTTCACTCCCATTCCAACCGAGAAGCCGATGAATAGTTACAGCCGGCAAACCTGTGGATTCTGCCATTCGCTTTGCCGCACGTCCAGTCGGTGCTGCCAAGACAAACGGAAATGGTTCAGTCTCTTTTTTATAGTCGTGAATGTCCATGGACACACCATGGAGCTCTGCATACAGCTCAACGATTCCTTTAATAACTGTCGTTTTCCCCGTTCCCGGTCCTCCTGTCAAAATCAACATCGGCGACTGAAGCGCCGTCTGAATCGCTTCTTTCTGAGCCGGGGCATAATCGACGCCAAGCCGCTCCTCTAATTCACCAAGCGCCAGCAAAAATTCAGATTCAGGAAATTGATCTTCATACTCGGTTTGCGCTAAAATTCTCTTTATATTCGTGACAATCCCTTTTTCTGAGAAATATAAAGAGGGCGGATAAATCCGACGCTCCTCGACTTTGATTTTCCCTTCATCCTCAAGCTTCACAATTTCCGAAGAAATCGCTGTAAACTCAATTTCATCTCGTTTATTTTCTTCAAGCATGCTCTTAACTGCTTCTAGTAAATCCTCAGCCTCCATATACACATGGCCGTCTTGAAGACATTGGGCATCAAGCGTATACAAACAGGCTGCTTTAATTCGATCAGGATGCCCCCCTGAAATACCAAGCTGAAACCCAAGTTCATCCGCTCGGCCAAAACCGATTCCTTCAATATCCTCGACAAGCTGATAAGGATTCTTTTGTAAAATCGACAACGTATCATGTTGGTACATTTGATAAATTTTCATCGAAAGCTGTGGTCCAAATCCATATTGATTCAACCCAATCATGACTTGTTCCAACCCTTGATGTTCAATCAATGTATCGTAGAAGCTTTTTGCTTTTTCAGATGATAATTTCGGAACCGTATCCAAGAGTGACGGATTGGCAAGTATTTTCGAAATGGCATTCTCGCCAAGTGTATCGACAATGCTTTCTGCCGTTCTTTTCCCAATCCCTTTAAACAAATCACTCGATAAATAAGCGACGATTCCTTCTTTCGACTGCGGCATATCTTTCCTGAAATGTTCGACATGAAACTGCATGCCAAACCGTGGATGATCCTTCATCGTGCCATAAAAAATATACGTTTCCTGCTCATGAATCTTTGGAAAATACCCTGTTACAACAGCTTCTTGCTCGTCGTATTCCAAATTCGTTTCATCGAGGCGAATCCGCACGACAGAATACAAATTTGACTCATTATGAAAAATTGTCACTAAGTGCCGACCTTTCATAAATTTCTTCTCTTCTGAAAAAAGATCCAACGCATCCTGCTGGCTCATACGGTTCCCCCTTTCCAAAACGATTTTATTCTTCGTTCAGCGTTTCCATCAATTTTTTTCCATGCGCTGCTAGCATATGATCAGGCTGCACTTCCAAAGCTTTCTCGAAATATTCAATAGCCTTCACAGCATTTTCTTTATAGCCACCAAATGCCACGCCAAGATTGTAGTAAGCGTCTGCATGCTCTGGATTCTGTTCAATCACGATTTCCAATTCTTTAATTAGCTCATCGTACAACTCCGCATTAGCTAAGCAAAGCGCATATTGAAAACGAGCATCGACATCATCCGGATTCAATTCAACCGCACGTTGCAAGTACGGCATTGCGAGTTTCCCTTGATCAAGCTGCATCAAAGTTATGCCAAGCATAAAATACGCATCACTCGTATCTAGCCCGGTACGAAGCGACTTTTCAAACATATCCTTCGCTTCGATTAGCTTGTCCATTTCAAAATACAGATTTCCTAGCGCATAATAAGCGGCCCCAGCTTCTTTATCGAGTTCAAGTGCTTTTTTATAGAAACTCTCTGCCTTCGCTGTTTCGCCAACCGCAGTTAAAACATTGCCAAAATTTATGTATGCTACAGGCTCTTTCGGACTTTCCTCAATCGCCTCGGAAAAAATCTTCACCGCTTCTTCATACTTACCTTCTTGCATATATTGAATTCCTTGTTGGTTTTTATCCATCATATTCACTCTCCATTTAATCTATAAAAAAGGGTCTGACCCTTTATTTATGGGACTTCCCCATTAGATTTCATTCTTTAGCAGTATACCATAAAGAAGTCGGCTCATCATTAATCGTGCGGTAGGAATGCGCGGTAAATGAATGGATGATCTACGATTCGTGAGTTCTGTACGATTCGTTTCATCCTACTTCGTGCGTAAACCTTCCTTTACAAAATTTGTGCGCCGAAAATCAATTTTGCGAGCGGGAATTGCCTATTTGCGTGCCAGGTTGGGGTGTTTGCACGTCGGAATCTGTACGTTTCAAGCGGAATTTAAGATTTACGCGCTATATCTCCATTTGATCCTCTCACCTAAACAGTAAAATCACAAAAACCCCAGCCAAACCACGGCTGGGGATGTTCATTATCCGACATATGTCAGTTTTTCATTATTTTTAAACACTTCATCAATCGTACCGCCGCCAAGACACACATCGCCATCATAGAAAACAACGGCTTGTCCAGGCGTGATCGCGCGAACTGGCTCAGCAAAGATGACTTCAACATCGCCATTTTCAAGCACTTTCACATCCACTTTACTATCCGTTTGACGGTAACGGAATTTGGCTGTACAGCTAAATTCCGCGGCAGGTGCATGTTGGGCAACCCAGCTCATATTGACCGCTTTAAGTGAGTCAGAGTATAGCACATCATTTTCGAAACCTTGTCCGACATACAATATATTTCGTTTCAAGTCTTTGCCGACCGCAAACCAAGGCTCTCCACTGCCACCAATACCAAGTCCGTGTCGTTGACCGATTGTATGATACATGAGACCTTCATGCTTGCCCATCACTTTTCCATCCAACGTTTCCATATTACCGGGCTGTGCGGGTAAATAGTTGCTTAAGAAATCTTTGAAATTGCGTTCACCGATAAAACAAATGCCAGTTGAATCCTTCTTCGTTGCTGTTGCAAGTCCAGCTTCTTTGGCAATTTCTCGCACTTCTTTTTTATCAATGTGACCGAGTGGGAACATGACCTTTTCCAACTGGCTTTGCGTCAACTGATTCAAGAAATACGTTTGATCTTTATTCTCATCAATACCGCGAAGCATTTTATATTCTCCGTCACGGTAAGCAACCTGTGCATAGTGACCCGTTGCTAAATAATCGGCACCAAGGCTGACTGCATGTTCAAGAAATGCTTTGAACTTAATTTCCTTGTTACACATAACGTCCGGATTCGGTGTCCGACCTGCTTTATATTCCTCTAAAAAGTACGTAAACACTTTGTCCCAATATTGCTTCTCAAAGTTTACAGCATAATATGGAATACCAATTTGATTACATACGGCAATTACATCATTATAATCATCTGTTGCGGTACAAACGCCGTTTTCGTCTGTATCATCCCAATTCTTCATGAAAATCCCGACTACATCATAGCCTTGTTTTTTCAAAAGCAGAGCAGCAACAGATGAATCAACGCCACCTGACATACCGACTACGACACGCGTGTCTTTAGGTGCTTTATTCATTATGTTTCACCTCTTACCTAATTCTTTATTTCAACAATCTGTTGATTATCTTAACCGTTTCATGTGCCGCTTGTCTCACATCTTGCTCAGAGTTGTTTAAGCCAAAACTAAAGCGAATCGAGTTTTTCGTCCGTTCAGAATCTTTGTCAAACATCGAAACAAGGACATGAGAAGGATCGATAGACCCCGCTGTACAGGCAGATCCACTTGAAACAGCAATGCCTGCCAAATCCAAATTCACAAGCATCGATTCCACATTTGTTCCAGGAAAACTAATATTTAACACATGCGGCAATGATGATTCGCTAGACCCATTCACGATATAGTTCACACCAGCATCGTTAAAAATATCTAAAATAACTTTTTTATAGCTTACATACAGCTCATTTTTCTCCACAATTGTGCTTTGTGCAATGGTAACGGCCTCTGCAAAGCCAGCAATCGCTGGGACACTTTCCGTTCCAGCACGACGCTTTCGTTCCTGCTCGCCACCGTACAAATGCGGCTGATGTTTAATGCCGTCTCGGATGTAGAGAAATCCGATACCTTTAGGTCCGTTAATTTTATGAGCACTAACCGAAAGTAAATCAACATGAAGTTCATTCACATCGATTTTCACCAAACCGTACGCTTGTACCGCATCCGTATGGAAAAATGCTGGATGATTCTGTAATAGCTCACCGATTTGCTGAATCGGTTGTATCGTTCCGACCTCATTATTACCAAACATGATGGAAACGAGGATGGTATCATCCCGAAGTGCCAATCGCAACTCTTCAACCGAAACAAGCCCTTCTTCATTAACAGGTAAATAGGTTACTTCAAAACCAGATTTCTCCAAAAACTGGCATGTATGAAGGACAGCATGATGTTCTATTTCTGTCGTAATAATATGCTTGCCTTGATGCTGATAAGCACGCGCAATACCAATTAACGCCGTGTTATCACTTTCCGTACCACCACTTGTAAAAATGATTTCATTCGATAACGCACCAATGCTCCGAGCCATCATCGCACGGGACTCATCCAGCACATGACGCGACGCGCGGCCATACGAGTGAATACTAGACGGATTGCCATACTCATCCTTCATGACAGCCATCATCCGATCAATCACACGCGGATGCATCGGTGATGTCGCCGCATGATCTAAATACACATTCTTCACGTTTCTTCCTCCGATATATAAAAGAAAATAAATTTTCCATGTCAATTTATCCTGAAATTTTCATGATGGTCATATTCTATAATTTTATTTGACATGATGCAAAACAATGATTTCACTAAACGACTTATTTTAAGGCTATGTTAAACAATATTGTTGTTAAAAAGATTTTTGGCTCATTCGTGTGAAACCCTAGTTTCACACGTCTTTCAGCTATGCTGAAAGGTAGAGCTAAAATGGGCCAAAAGTCAACAATGTTATATAATACAGCGTATTTTAAAAAGAAAAAAGGAGCTTAACTCTACAACTACCATTTCAGAAGATTGCGTATAAACAGCTTCTACATGGTGTAGTCTTGGAGTTAAACCCTTTTTATTCCTTCACGGTTTTAAAGGTATTAAATATAAAACATATACGAATCATGTTCGCTATCATCTTTATAATTCGCTAGATCCTCAAGTGTCGTACTGTCTAGAACATCCTTTACTGCATCCCGAATCCGGACCCATAGTTGGCGTTTAATTGGTTCTTCATCCTCAATTCCTTCAACCGGAGTAATCGGGCCTTCCAGTACGCGGATGATGTCACCAGACGTAATTTCTTTCGGTTCTTTCGTTAGGATATAGCCGCCATACGCTCCACGAATACTGCGAACTAAGCCAGCATTTCGAAGCGGTGCGATCAGCTGTTCTAAATAATGTTCTGATAAATTATGTGTCTGTGCAATCGACTTAAGCGATGTCGGACTCTTCCCCTCACCATACTGCTTTGCCAATTCAATCATAATGGTTAAGCCATAGCGGCCTTTTGTCGAGATTCTCATCGTTTACCCACCTTTATGTTTTCCTTCAATTTATAACCTATATCATCATTTCATGATCGGATTAATATGCTTTAAAAATTATAGCATAATCCTAGGTAAAATGCATATTAGTGCATGTTCAAAAAGGAGGATAAAAAGAGCCGAGAAATTCTGCGAGCGCGTCTCGAGAACCTTTCGCGTAGGCAGGAATACGTAAGGAACGGATCTTTGCACAGAACGTACGCGATTTTAACAGAAGATCGAAAATGCGCGACAAAGAAATTCACAAGCTTTTCTTTACCAGACTTTTTGAACACGCTCCGTTAGCCTATTTACGTTCTTTTTCATGAAAAATATGATACCTTTATTATACAAAATGAATATGGCGTTAATGCGCCACCATTTACCATGAAGGATCAACCATGGAACACGCTACACTCGCCTAATAACAATGGTGGCGGTGCGGAACCAGAATTTTGGATGCTTTCTTAATATAGTACGTATATTTGCAAAGTAGATTGGCTATATTATTAAGTCGCAAAGACCCGCCCCATGTCCTTCATACACAAAAGCTATAGGAGCGATGACGATGTCCATAAAACCACTTGCATTTAGGATGCGCCCCCGTTCTATCGAGGAAGTGATGGGGCAAGAGCATCTCGTTGATGAGGGAAAAATTATCTATCGAATGGTCAAAGCAAAACAGCTTTCTTCAATGATCTTATACGGCCCGCCTGGGGTTGGCAAAACGTCAATTGCTAGCGCCATTGCTGGCAGTACCCAATTTGCCTTCCGTACTTTGAACGCGGTGACTAATAATAAAAAAGATATGGAAATTGTCGCTGCCGAAGCAAAAATGTCAGGGAAAGTCATTCTGTTATTAGACGAAGTTCATCGACTCGACAAAGCGAAACAAGATTTCCTGTTACCATATCTTGAAAATGGCATGATTACATTAATAGGAGCGACAACAAGTAATCCTTATCATGCAATTAACCCAGCTATTCGGAGTCGTTGTCAAATTTTCGAATTAAAAGCACTTGAACCCGATGACATTGTTACGGCTTTAAAACGTGCGATCGATGATGATAACCGAGGACTTGGGAAATATTCTACAAATGTAAGTGAGGAAGCACTCCTTCATTTGGCAACCGCCTCCAATGGTGACGTTAGAAGCGCTTTGAACGCCCTAGAGCTCGCAGTCATCTCAACAGAGCCTGACGACGATGAGACGATTACGATTACAGTGGAAATTGCAGAGGAATGCATTCAGAAAAAAAGCTTTTCTCACGACAAAGACGGCGATGCCCATTATGACGTGATTTCTGCCTTTCAAAAATCCATTCGTGGCAGTGATGTGAATGCCGCCCTTCATTATTTAGGTCGTTTAATTGAAGCAGGCGATTTAGTCAGCATCGCCCGTAGACTCGTCGTCATTGCCTACGAAGATGTCGGTCTCGCTAATCCACAGGCTGGACCTCGTGCATTAGCAGCAGTCGAAGCAGCTGAACGCCTCGGCTTTCCGGAAGCACGTATCCCACTCACCAATTCAGTCATCGAGCTGTGCTTATCCCCTAAATCAAACACAGCAATTATGGCGATTGACGCAGCACTTGCTGATATTCGGGCCGGAAACACTGGTGACATACCTGACCATCTGAAGGATGCCCACTACAAGGGGGCCAAAGAACTCGGACGCGGCGTTGAATATTTGTATCCGCATAACTATGAAAGTGGCTGGGTTAAACAGCAATATTTGCCAAATAAACTGGTTACTCAAAAATATTACCAGCCTAAAACGAGCGGAAAATTTGAACAAGCCCTTGCAGCTGTTTATGATAAAATTGAAAAAAACGCCAAGCCTAATCCTACACGGAAATAAAGGCTTGGCGTTTTTTATAACCTATATCAAACTACCAATTTCGGATTTGCGTGACTGAATACACTCCGTTTGCAATGGAAACGACCTGAATTAAGCTGGAATGCACTTCATTCACGCCAGTTTCCGATTTTGAACGATATTAAGCTGCTACATCTCGTTTTACAAAAGCCCAGAATGCTACGACAAGGAAGATGATGAAATACACAAGTAGCACAATGAGCGAGAACGCTAAGGTCATACCTTCAACCATCGGTGTACCTGTTCCAAAGTACGGAAGCAAATTCGTATTTGCGAATAGTAAATATTTTGCCCAATCAAAGAATCCTGCAATGATAGATGTTACAATACTACCGACTAATAGTAGGAAGATGGATAGTCCGATAGCAAGGGAACTGTTCCGGAAAGCAGCCGAAATCATGAACGCCATCGTGGTAAAAATCAGCAAGCCAACCGAACTCAATGCGTATTGGGAAAGTAAAAATGGAATTTGTGCACGTTCAACAATCTGACCATCTAAATAGGCCAAATGTGGCTGGTTCTGCTCAAACCCAAAGAAAGCAGCTCCTAAAATAAAGCTTAAAACAAATAAAATAGCTAGCATAAATAGAGCATATAATAGGACCGTTATGTATTTACTCAACAAAATTTTCGCTCTATTAATCGGGCGAATCAGCAACAGTTTAATCGTACCCCAGCTAAATTCACTTGCCACGATTCCCGCCGCGATAATGATCGTAAACAATGCTACGATATTGACTAACCCCATCATCTCATTCATAAACGTCCATACGTTATAAGACGTCACTCTTGGCATTTCATGTGTGATGCGGTACTCATTCTCAGCAATGACTCTTTCAACCTCTTTTTTATAAGGTCCTGGAGTTGACTTGAGCTCTTCCTTTAAGTCTTTATTTTCTGCCTCCAGTACCGTCTTCCAGTTTCCATTATCGCCAGTTTCAGTGCCCTGGTTATTTATAAACGTCATCCCAATCGCCGCAACCAACACAATGATCGCAAGGATCCCAATCATAATATAACTTGATTTCCGCTTAAAAATCTTGATCCATTCATTTGCGAGTAATCCCATTAAGCGATCCCTCCTTTTTCACTTGTAATTTCAAGGAATTTCTCTTCAAGAGATTGATTGACTTGTTTCACTTCATAAATATCACATTGGTTTTCAACGAGTCGTTTTACTAGTTTCGGAACATCAACAGATTCACCTTCCACATGAAGGTGTTGCTTCGTCATTTTCACATTTATCCCTTCAAATGCATGTTGCAACACATTGAAAGCTTGATCAATCGGTTTTGCTGAAATCACATAGGAAACATTGCCGCCATTCACCATGTCATTCACAAGTTGCACATCAATCATACGCCCATTTTGAATGATGCCAATCCGATCACACATCATTTCCATTTCAGACAATAAGTGACTCGATACGATCACGGCCATGTCTTCCTCGCGAGCTAGTCGTTTCAAGTAATCACGGATTTCCCGGATACCGGCTGGATCAAGTCCATTCGTCGGTTCATCCAAAATCAATACTTTGGGACGGTGAAGCAAAGCCTGTGCAATACCAAGTCGCTGACGCATCCCTAATGAATAGGTCTTCACTTTCTCTTTCATTCGATTCTGCAACCCAACAAGCTCTGCAACTTCATCAATCCGCTCTAGAGTTACGCCTTTTACCATCCTTGCATAATGCTTCAAATTATCATAACCAGACATAAATTTATACATTTCAGGATTCTCAACAATGGCGCCCACTTTACTGATCGCTTCTTCAAAATTAGCTTTCACACTATGTCCATCTATGAAAATATCTCCTGACGTTATCTTCATCAACCCAACAAGCATCCGAATCGTCGTTGTTTTTCCAGCCCCATTCGGCCCAAGAAAACCAAACACCTCCCCCGCGTGCACATCAAAACTAAGATTATCAATAATCGTCTTACTACCAATTTTCTTCGTGACGTTATTTAACGAGACAACTACCAAATCAAATTCACTCCTTTTCAGCAAACATCGTATAACCACTCATCATAAAAGGAAATACCTATAAATTTTAACATTATCTGTCTAATATGTCACATTAAGATTCGCTAAATTTTCGTTAAGATTCGCTAAATTTCCGTTAAGATTCGCCAGTCTAAGTCATTATTCCACCATAAAACACTATCCAATTCTAGTAAATTTCTATATAATGAATTTTAAGTCCCATTTCTGTAAATAGGAAGGAAGTACTAGATGAAACGTTCAAATAAAACAAAGAAGAAAAAGAGATGGCTGAAGATTATCAGTATCACCCTTCTCATTTTGGTAGTAGCAGGTGGCGCTTATGCATTTTCCGTCTATCATTCTCTTACAAAAGCGGTTAATACAATGCATACACCGATTGAAGATCGTCCCATTTCTGATAAACGACAAAGCGAAATCGTCTATACAAACCAGGAGCCATTTTCCGTCCTCTTGCTAGGGGTTGATGAACGTGATGGAGACAGTGGACGCTCTGATACGATGATCGTTTTAACCGTTAACCCAGAAACAAATTCCGTGAAAATGTTAAGTATCCCACGCGATACTCGAACTGATATTATCGGCAAAAATAAAGTGGACAAGATTAACCATGCCTATGCATTTGGTGGCGTGAAAATGTCGATGGATACAGTCGAGAACTTCCTCGATATTCCATTAGATTATTACGTAAAGATCAATATGGAAGGGTTTAAGGATATCGTAGATTCAGTTGGCGGTGTTGAAGTAAACAATGACTTAAACTTTAGCTATGGTGGAGATCATTTCCCAGTTGGAAAAATCGAATTAGATGGAGCAAAAGCTTTAAACTTCTCTCGTATGAGAAAAGAAGACCCACGCGGTGACTTTGGCCGTCAATACAGACAGCGTGAAATCATTCAAGGAGTCATTAATAAAGGGGCAAGCTTTGCTACATTAACAAACTACTCGACTATTTTTGAAGCATTAAGCAAAAATATTGAAACAAATCTTACATTCTCGCAAATGAACGACATCCAAAAACACTATCGCGCTGCAGCGAAAAGTGTTGAACAAATGGAGATTAAGAGTGAAGGTAAGAAAATCGATGGAATCTACTACGGAATTGTAAGTAACGAAGAAAAACAAAGAATTCATAACGAGCTAAACGTACATTTAGAATTAAAATAATGCAGAATGTCAAAAGGGTCTGACCTTGCACTCACCACACAGTTTATCATGTTATTTACACTCCATTTAAACTGTATGAAGTAGTTGCTGGGTCTGACCCTTTGCTTTTGGTCCTCCCTCTTCATTTTTAGTTTATGAAAATAATGATTGAGCAAAAACAGACGATTGTTTGACAAAATACGAGTCTATGCAAAAAATTTGTAGGAATTTATCTTGTTTATATTAGCGTAATTCGCGGTATACTTTTGATAAGGAGAAAGTACTTTTTCCCTATAATTTGAAAAATAGGAGTCGATCGTCATGAAAATTAAAGCTGGCAGTTGGACAATGCTTACCTCACAAGAGAAAATGTTCATCCTAAAGGCAATTAGTAATCGTGCAAAGAGATCTATGTAAAACCTATTATCGTATTTTGAATGAAAAAGGAGAAGTACAATATTTCAGCTTTATTCTACACCTAAAATCGATAATCCCATAGGATGAGCCACTCTCCTTTTTCCTTCACAACATAACAGTTTTGTTGCATCGTAAAAATACCAAATTGAGAATGAAAAGTAACGTCAACCGGTACTTCATAGACCTCAGCAAACACTTCACCTGCTTTATTCATTCTCCATCCTTTCTTTTTCTTCGCCTTACCAATTTCATAGAAAAATGTATCAACGTCCATATGCTGCATAAAAACATGTGAACGAGTTTGGATATAATTTGCTTTTGGAAACCGAATCTTCATATCAGGATGAAACAATGACCATGATTGATCAAAACTCCCCTCAGCTTCATACATATAAAAATCATGAACCACTTTTTCAGGGCTGCTTGGGAGCCTAAGCATAACAAAAAGGATCATTCCGATTATGATGGCCGAGATAACCAACAATACAATCCGCCTTTTATATCTTCTTTTCCTCACAACCTCCACCTGCCATTCCCTAAAACAAGCTCTTCTTCATATGTATGTCCGATCATGAAACAGATATGTCATAATTTGTGGCGATAAAAATATATTTAGTAACACGAAAAACCCCCTATCCTAAACAATAGCTTTATCATCCAAATTCTAGTAAAATATATACATATGAGGGGAATGAAGGAGGGCTTATAGATGGACAAAGCTTTAGTAACACAACGTCCTCAAGGTAAGGATAGAATATGGACCCGTGATTTTGTGATGATTTGTATCGCTAACTTCTTTATTTTTCTCGGCTTTCAAATGACATTACCGACCATTCCGCTCTTTGTTGAATACTTAGGGGGAAATGATCAATTAATTGGCATGGTCGTTGGGATTTTCACATTTTCCGCCTTGATTGTACGCCCATTTGCAGGACAAATTCTTGAAACACGAGGAAGAAAGTTTGTATTTTTATTTGGTCTTTCTATATTTGTTCTTACAGTTGGAGTATTTGGTTTCATGGCCAGTATGTTTATGCTATTCGCTCTAAGGGTCGCCCAGGGCATCGGTTGGGGCTTTTCTTCCACTGCTTCCGGTACAATTGCAAGCGATATCATTCCTGCGAGCAGACGTGGTGAAGGGATGGGTTTTTACGGCCTGTCTGGAAATCTAGCACTGGCAATCGGTCCTTCACTCGGTCTAGCACTGGCTGGAAAACTATCATTTCAAACACTATTTCTTCTATGTGGAGCATTAGGACTAGTAGCCGTTGCACTCGCTTCAACCATTCACTACAAAAAAGGCGAAAAAGCCGCTGTAAAAACGACAACCCGTAAATTGGATCTTTATGAAAAAACGGCTTTGCAACCATCGATTTTATTATTTTTCATTACCGTAACATTCGGCGGGATTGCCACGTTTCTCCCACTCTATTCAATGAAACAAGGAGTCACAGGCATTCAATGGTATTTCCTCATCTATGCGATCGCTCTTTTATTTACACGTCTTTATGCAGGAAAACTATATGATACAAAAGGTCACAAATTCATTTACATTCCATCGGCTATCTGTATTCTCATCGCTATGCTGCTCCTCGCATGGCTTCCAAATAACATCGTGCTCTACACAGCCGCCATATTCTACGGTCTCGGCTTCGGAACGGTCCAGCCAGCACTCCAAGCATGGTCCATTGAAAAGGCGGAACGAAATCGAAAAGGAATGGCCAACGCGACCTTCTTCTCCTTCTTCGATCTTGGCGTAGGGATTGGTGCCATCACTTTCGGACAAATCGGCTACCTATTCGGTTATCGAAGCATTTATTTAGCATCAGCTCTTTCTATTTTTATTTCGATGATTATTTATTTATACTTTTTAAAGAAAAATGAACGATCGCTTGTGTAAAGCAGATTCTTGGAGTCTATGAAATGGTATTGCTAGAATATCAAGATCGTTTTAAAACGCTCATATCTTAATGGAGATCGAGACAGTACGATCAAAAGGCAACGCTTTCAACCAATAGTCTGTTACATAACAAATATAAAGAGCCTGTTATGAAAAAATTGCGATCATAACAGGCTCAAATTTCATGAATCAATGTATTAAATGCCTCGGCATCGCCTTGTTTAGGGCGCTTTACCACCTTCAATTTTGCAACCTTCTTTTCCCTTCACCCTATTAAAGAAAATGGTACAACAAAACGATTCAAGTTTGATAATTTTAAAAAAAAGCCAGCCCCCAGACTGCAATGGATGCCTATTGAATTGAAACACTGTATTTGACCACTCCCACAGCTAAAGCAGTGGGATTCTTTTTCGCAAACATTTCACTTACAAACTCCCAAAGGAAGTCGCAGAGGCAAAACTTTTAGCGAACAACTCTCGATAGAAAAACCGTCCATCGAAAGGGCAAGGTCTGTGCCTACTACGCCGTCCGTCCGGCGATACTTTTCTCTTTTTTCGGTTGATCTTTTGGATGTTTGGCTTTTTGTCTTTCTTCCCTGGACAAAAAACGCTTATTCCAAACCGGTTGCTTATATAAAACCGAAAGAAGTGATTTCGTTTCCATGTGATATTTCTTGCGCACAATATTTTGCGCGCCATTCACATCACGATGGATTTCTGTTTTATGAACAGAACATACGAAGGTTCTTCCGTTTGCTTGGTGTCGCCCCCCACAAAACGGACAATCTTGGGAGGTATAGCTTTCTTCTGTTTCTTCCATGCGGATCCCTTTTAATTGGGCTTTGTATGTCAACTTTTGTTTGATTTTCCCCTGATTCCATAACGATAATTGTTGTCGTCTTTTTTTATTGTTTTTCCGTTTCTTTTCCCTATTTTTCTTTGTATTTTTTTCAATACCGGATACGTTTCCAATGACAAAGTTTGTTACTTTTTCTTCTTCTAAAAAAGAAATAACTTCTTTTGTTGTCTTATGTTCCAACTCTTCAAGCTGATTTTTTGTCTTTTGTCGAATTCGTACGCTTGCCTGTCTATATTTTTTCCATTGACGAGAGCCCTTTTTACAACGAGACATTTTCTTACTTAAATCGGCTACTACCTTTGCACGGAATTGAGAAATACTACGCATCACTCGACCCGAAACTACTAATGCTTGATCCTCGGTTGCTACAGTTACAGAGTGAATTTCACCTAAATCTCCACCTGCCGCTTTAAAAGCATATGATGAAGTGTCTTTTTCTGGTACAGATACCGAATAACAAAACCAATACGCTCCGTTTCTCCACACTACTTCAGCATAGTTGCACGTTTCTAAGATTTCTTCTGACCGATTGGGAATGACAATCGTTACATTTCTCTTCGGCACCTTTTCATTCCAATTTTTATTTTTCTTTTTGGTTAATAGATCAGAAAGTTGGAATCCATATTCCACTTTTTTAATCGTAATCGTTTCTTTAGAGACATCCATTGACGCTTTTTTTAATGGAATACAATAATAGTACTTTCTTCGCCACGGATACCTTGCTTTTTTATCTGTTTTTCGCAGTTGTCGAATGGTTTCACGATTCGCCACATATTTATCCGCAATGGCCTGAACAGTTTGAGAATGAAGATGATACGTTTGTTTTCGGATTGCTTGGATTTCCGTTTTACTTAACCACTTTTTAAAGCAAATATAATAAGATGTTGCTTCTCTGACTATATCGTTCCAAACGGAAGCTGCTTCTCGCTGCATCAACCTTAACTCCGAATACAATTTTTTATCATAAAGTATTTTAAATGAATGAGTCACAAACACGGTGTTTTCCCCCTCCCCTATTATTTAAATAATTCCATAATTCAATCATAAAGAACATATGTTCCGTTTTCAAATAATACGTTCACTTAACGCACAAAAAAAAATCGAAACATGAACATGCCTAATGACATGCCTGTTTCGACCTCACTACCATCCCACCTCTGAAGAAGTGGGTTTTCTCGTTCGGAAAAGTCTGTAAGATTCCTGAAAAATAATATTTTCGTTATCAGCTGAATAAGAAACCGTTATAAACGTGCGGTTCATGATATAATGATCATAGATCATAACTTACAAAAAAAGTTAAAAATAATCATTCCGAAAATTAAATCTCCTGAGGAGTCGATGAAAGTTGACAGTGGATAGTAAAGAACAAACGATTTTTAATCATATTGGCAATACAATCAAAACAGAAGATAGAGAAATTAATATCATTGCTAGATTAGAAGAACCACTAGTCGTAATTTTAGGAAATGTGTTGAGTGACGAAGAATGTGACGAGCTAATTAGATTATCAACTGACAAAATGCATCGTTCTAAAATTGGAGTGACACACGATGTTAATGAGATAAGAACAAGTAGTAGTATGTTTTTTCAAGAAAATGAAAATGACATCATTACCAATATTGAAAAAAGAATAGCAGCGATTATGAATATCCCCATTGAACACGGCGAAGGGATTCAAATTCTTAAATATACTCCTGGTCAAGAATATAAAGCTCATTTTGACTTTTTTACATCTACAAGTAAAGCAACAAATAATAATAGAATTAGCACAATGGTCATGTACTTAAACGACGTGGAGCATGGCGGAGAAACTTTTTTTCCGAAACTAAATTTTTCAGTCTCCCCACAAAAAGGAATGGCGGTGTATTTCGAATACTTCTATAACGACCAAAACGTAAACGAACGAACTTTACATGGTGGAGCGCCCGTTATTACTGGCGAAAAATGGGTTGCAACACAATGGATGAGAAGACAAAAATAGGGTATTTTTCACCTGTATTCTTACGTTCCGAGACGGACAGATCCGCTCAAAAATTATTGTAAGGACTTAAACGTAGTCGTGTCCACAAAGACTATACTAGCACCACGTAGCCCTACCAAATCGTTTGGTCTATACTTTTTCTCATTCTATCTGTGCAATCCATTCATTTCATTCGATTGCACCTACCATTTCATATTGTGGCAGAAATTCAAGGGAAATTGAATTCATCATGCCCTCCGCAAAAATTTCCCGCGGCTTGAATTCGGGGCTGCCCCATAACAAAAGGGTCAGACCTCGCAACTACTTTATATTGTGATTAGAGTGCGAGGTCAGACCCTTTTAGAGCAGCCCCTGTTTCATTACCAGCTTGCTTTCTTCACGCCAGGAATTTGTCCTTTATGTGCATAGTCCCTAAAGGCAATCCTGGACATTTTGAACTTTCTTAAGAATCCTCTTGGTCTTCCTGTCACTTCACATCTATTTTTCAAACGTGTCGGTGATGAATCTCGCGGCAGTTTACTTAGAGCCACATAATCTCCTTTTTCTTTTAGATCCTGACGGATAGCTGCATATTTCATCACCATTTCTTGCCTTTTTTTCTCTTTTACAACTTTAGACTTTTTCGCCATTTTCCGATTCTCCTTTACTTACTTTTATTAAAACAAAATCATTACGTTTTATAAATTAAAACCTATTCACTCAATAATTAGCGTTATTCTTATTTTGTTTCTCTGTGCAAAGTACGTTTTTTCAATCTCGGACAATATTTCATAAGCTCAATACGGTCGGGATTATTCCGTTTATTCTTCGTTGTCACATAATTCCGATCTCCTGTTTCTGTACATGCCAATATAATATTTACTCTCATCATGTTTCCTCCTCATGGATTTATCTAGATTTTATATATGAAACAAATATGGCGTTAAAACGCCACCATTTACTATGAAGGATCCATCCTGTATCACGCTACACTCACTCACCTAATCACAATGGTGGCGGCGCGAAGCCGGATTTTGGATGCTTTCTCGATAAAATCAGTATACCTGATAAATAGATTGGCTATATTAGGAAGCCGCGAAGACCCGCCCCCATGTCCTTCATACAAATGAAGGCAGAGGATCGATAAATTTCGTCCAATCCTGGACCA
Source organism: Peribacillus sp. NPDC096379 (assembly GCF_044762875.1). Lineage (NCBI taxonomy): Bacteria > Bacillati > Bacillota > Bacilli > Caryophanales > Bacillaceae > Peribacillus > Peribacillus sp. NPDC096379. The sequence goes on along the minus strand of NZ_JBIWFD010000001.1, from coordinate 926,336 downwards.
TCTCTTCTTCTGTAAGCAAGCATGCATCCAATGTCTGCTCGACTTGCTTTTGATCCATACTGATGCCGATCATGACTAATTCTGTTATACGGTCCCCATATGTATCATCCCAGCGATTGAGAAGCTCGGGTTCTTCTGCCAATAGTTGTTTTCGTTCCGCTTCCGGATAAGCTGCGATCCAATTTCCTGCTCCTTGAATCGTCAAAGATGGTCCTGCTTGCGATATTAGTCCAGAAATATTATTCCTAGTAGCTAGCCAAATAAATCCCTTTGCTCGAACGATCTCAACTGGCCAATCTTTTAGCCAAGTCATCAGCCTCTCAGGATGGAATGGCTTATGACGACGATACACGAACGAAGATATGCCATACTCCTCTGTTTCCGGAATATGCTCTTCGTTTAATTCTTTTAGCCAACCTGCTCCTTGACTCGACGTCTCAAAATCAAACAGACCTGTGTTTAATACTTGATCAAGTGGGACCTTAGAATACTCACCCTCGATAATTTGCGCTTGCGGATTAAATTTTTGCAAAACGGCTTTTAATTCCTGAATATTGGAGTGGGCTACTAAATCTACTTTATTCAGCACAATCACGTTTGCAAATTCAATTTGATCCATTAATAAATCAGCTACCTCCCTTGCATCCGTTTCATCAACGGCCTGTTTACGATCAAGTAGACTTTCTCCAGAAGCATAATCGTGCCAAAAGCGGTTCGCATCGAGAACCGTCACCATCGTATCCAGCTTGCAGTATTTAGACAAGTCGATTCCTAAACTTTCATCCACATATGTAAAGGTTTGAGCTACTGGAATAGGTTCACTAATCCCGCTTGATTCGATGACGATATAATCGATGTCACCTAGCTTGGCCAACTTCTCTACTTCAATTAGTAGATCTTCTCTGAGCGTGCAGCAAATACAACCATTTTGCATTTCCACCAATTTCTCGTCCGTTTTCTGGAAGCCACCTTGTTTAACTAATGCAGCATCTATGTTCACTTCACTCATATCATTGACGATAACAGCTACTTTCAATTGCTCACGGTTTGCTAAAATATGATTGAGCAAAGTCGTTTTTCCTGAACCAAGATACCCGCTCAGTACGGTAACTGGAATCTTTTGATTACTCAACATGTTCACTCCCTCACGCGAAATCCCCTCTGGATATTCCAATTAACAAATCAAAATCATTACGTTTTAAAGTCTAAAAAATGAGTAACGTTTCGATAGACCTAAAGAAAACCTCATTTGCGTTACATTTGCTTAATCATTATAAAACGTAATAGTTCCTATTTGCAAGTGATTTTTAAAAATAACGGCGTTAAACAATCTTGTTGTAAAAGAATATTTGGGCTCATTCGTGTGAATCCGTGGGCTCACACGCCTTTTTAGAAGCATGGTAACTAAAAAACAAAAAGAAGGTGGATATCTAAAAAAACGTCCACCTCCCTTTATTACTCAAAGTTATGATTATGTTTACTTCACATGAAAATGGTATTAAAAAAATGAATTATAACGTGATAGAATGATATTTAATCTAAATAACCTAAATTTGATAGTGCTAATAAATAATGTTCAAACATAATATTTCCTAACTGACAATCTTCTTTTTCAATTCCTGCTAGAATAAGTAATCGATCAAATAATCTTGAACTACTTCCTACAAGCTTGAGATCTTCAATATATTTGCCATCCATTGAACCAATAAATACTACCAAATACTCCCCATTTTGAATACGAGTATATTCAAATTCAGTTAAATTATTAGGATCTGAGGGATCTTGTTCATTCATAATCTTCATGTGTATCAAACTTTGTTTTTCTTCTTCTGTAAATAATTTATCTAAGATTTCCTTATTATCTAACTTGTAACATTTGATGAACTTATCTACATTTTCTGGTTCTAACAAAAAGTCCATATCTTTTACATGGATTTCTTTTGATAAATATTCCTCTTTCATAACAACATCAACATCTGATAATTGGTATTTATTCGGTATATTCAAAAGTTGATATTTTTCATAAAGTTCTTTCATATTTTATCAAATCCTTTTATTAAACATAGAATGAGTGTCCAACTGTTTAATTGGATTCACTTTCTAATGTTGTTCTTAAATTTTGCCTTGCAAGAAAAGGAACTACCATTATAGTTCCCTTGGACTAATATGATATCTGTTCACTTTCCTTGAATTTCTTAGATAGATAATATTCGACAAATGTAAGCCCTGCTGAGGTCCCCAAGGCAATAGAAAATGCTGTTAAAACATTCAAATTAGGTTTGGAAATTGCGTTAACAATTAAACTACCATTAAAAAAACCGAAAAATACATTAAAAACCTAAACATAGTGCGCTTCAATTGCTTTCCCCCAAGACATTATCAGTCTGATACACCTATCCAATTATTAAATAAATCTTGCCCTTTAATAGAATTAGAAAAAGGTTGCCGCAAACAATCCCTTTACTGCTAGGTAAGGGGTTGTTTGCAGCAACCTTTCCCATTGCTCACACCGAACAACATGTTACTTTCACCACATATCAGTGTTCCACCTAGTCCAATTCGTACAATTCTATGTATTCTGTGAAGCGAGTAACGCACAAGAAATGAAATGAACGGCTATTGGGATTCACGCAAGTTTTTACTAAACCATTTGGTAAAACCGCAGTCAGCCTATATGTTTACTATCATAATTTCCAAACCATTTCTCAGCAAAATCAACTGCTTCTTTAAGTGAAAAAAGGCGACTTTTAGCAGAACCGACTAAACCAGATGTAAGATCATATTCTGCCTCAAATGCTTTACCGACTTCTTCAAAAAGTTCCTCTCTATATTCGAGGTCTTTATATTCTTTCCATAGCCTTTTGTCTTCTACTATCATAGGAGCACCTTTCCTAATAACTTTCTGATTAGGAATCCTGTATTCAGCAAGATGAAAACAAGTATTACTATCAAAACCAGCACCTAATAATAAGACAAATGACTGACGCATATACAGTTTTCCTAAAGGAGATTGTTCACCAAGTCCAAAATTAAGAGATTGTTGATGAAGAATTTCATGTTTATCCTTTCCCCAAGCTATAAAGGAGTAATTTGGATGAGAACTTCTTAAAACTTCTGGATAAGACCTGAATACCTCAACTATTTTTCCCATCCCAGCAGTAGGGGTATAATCAGCATTGTAGGCCGGCATGCTTTCTTTAATTCCATGCCACCACTCCTCTGGTACGGGAGGGTATTGCCATTCTGAAGGATCGGATAATTCCACAGATTGAGAAGGCATCACGATGGTACCTTGTTCCGTAACCACATCCATTAATGCTTGAATAACAGCAACAGCTCCACCGTTTACCCATCCTAGAGACGATAAAGATGAATGTACGAGTACGGTCATTCCTTTATTTAATCCTAAAGCTCTCAAATCTTCGGCAATTGATTGTCTAGTTCTTGGAAAAGTTGTAGCTTCAATAATTGATTTCATTTCATTCGCATCTCCAATTCATAACCTGATGTTATACTTCATTTTCAACTGCCCTTCCCTCGTCAGTAAAAGAAAATCCACAGCAACAGCCTTCCATTATTGGACTCTTGCACCGTTTACTAGAATGACAGTGATCATTTATTTTTAATTTCTTCTAATAGAGAAATAACCTTTTCATTCTGTTCAATTATCGTTTGATTTTGCTGCCTAAATTTTGCAAAATCAAACAAAAATATAATTAAAATCGCTGGAACAAAGAGAACTAAAATAAGTTCAAGCATATCCCCACCTCCGAATCTCCCATTCATTCTAAATTATACCATTTTCGATTTCAATTAAACCGCTTACGTTAGTCGAAGTAGCAACATTCACAATCTATCAACTTATTACACTCAAAAAGCTTCTCGACTTTGAAAGTTCCTTTTGTTCCTTCAACAAATACTTACTTCTAAATAATTCTAAAAGTGCAGCTCATGTGCATATCTCAACAATTGCACTAGTACGATAAAAATTATTCGGAACATAAACAAAATGCAACAAACCGGCCTGAATGGACCGGTTTGTTGCATTTAACTTTCACCATCTGTTTTATCGTTCTGATCTTTATTTCTTTTATTTCCTTTACTGTTGTCCCCACTAACCGGAACTTGTCCGTGTAATTGTGGTGCATTTTGATTACGGCTACCTTTATTGAACTTTTTTGTCACGACTTGCATCTCCTTTCTTTTCAAATACAGTTTGTCCCTTTTTGGTGATCCTATGATTTTTACTTGAAAAGAAGCGCCATAATAGGTGATCGTTTATCGCTTCAAGATACACACATTACCCTGTTCAGGTACCCGTTAGCAAAAATATAAAGAATCTGTTCAATTTCATATTTCGGTTAATGGGCTACTTTCCTTTTGGATAATCCTGTAATAACCAAACACGTAATAAATGCAACTGTCGTAACGATTATAGCGAAAAATAATCCAATAGCCCTCATGAAAGTATCTTCACCTGGATAAGACGGTTTTATTGTCACGAACCAATAAACAAAAATAATGGTCAAGAACATATAAAAGCTGCTCCCGATCGTCCCCATCTTCCAACGGTTTCTTTTCGTACCTTGCCAAGCCTTATTTATTACGATCCATAAAATAATACTTCCGATTACAGCAAAAAACATCACAAGTATATGAACAAATGGAATAATGAAATACATCAACACATAAAGCACAAGACAAGTTGAAAAAAATAGAACGGCATTCATGACGAATAGGAATATTCCAGCTAACCAATGATTTTGAAACCACATAGTACTTTTTAGCATATTTACCTTTTGGTTTTTCTCAAATTTGTCTATTATTGGATTTTTAAACAATATAACGAGTCCCACTCCAAAAAGACCGATTAATAATATCAATGTCATACTATCCCACCTAAAAGTTCTTGTTTTTCGGATAAAACAGAAGTCCCTTAATGCTTGTGTTTCTATGTACTTCTGTCTTCTAAAACATCACCAGGTTGACAGTCCAAAACCTTACATATTGCCTCTAAAGTTGAAAATCTAACGGCTTTTGCCTTGCCATTTTTCAATATAGAAAGATTAGCCATCGTGATACCAACTCTCTTTGAAAGTTCTGTTACACTCATTTTTCTTTTCGCTAACATCACATCAATATGAATAATAATTGCCATTTGGTCACGTCAGACTGTCAAATCGTTCTCTGATTTTAATTCCAGTGCACTTCTTAACAGTTCTTGGAGCACCGCAGTAAATAATGAAATAACCAGTGTTGTAAATATGATACCAGCACCAATCATTGCTATTCCAGGATGCAAAGCGTTTTGAAAGGCAAGAAAAAAGATCCCTGCTACATAGAAGATAATGATTGTAATGGCACAGTTCTTTATATGTCCTAACGACATAACAGCTAATTTTGAAAAAGCATTTTTACTTTCAATATACTTTAAAAGCTTTAATGATTGATACAAAGCAAGAAAAAGTGGTAGCGCAGTCATATACAAACCAAAAAGAACAGGAAATCTCAAATAAGCATACTCGGGATTCATCTCCGCTGCATCTCTTGCTAACCCCGGTAACACAAAGATACATAATCCAAGGAGTGTAAACCCAATAATAAAAGTAGTTACCTTTAAAAAAAGTATTGTTCCCCGTTTCATAAAGCACCCCACTTTATAAGTATTATCTAAATAATAATGCAATTATTATCGTTTTACAATAAACTTTTATTAAATTTGATTATATTTTTATTGTTAAAGTTATCTTGTAAAAAAGAATAGAACACAAAAAGAGCTACCTATAAAGGGTAGCTAAGATTGGTGAACGGCAAACCGGGTAACAGCTAAATACAGTAAAAGATTATTTCATTAAACACTACATACTGATTCAGAGTGAGCGTTCAAACTATAAGAGAAAATTGACGTTACCCTTCTTGACTGATTTGAGTATGAAATGAATAGTATTGTTTAAAGAAAGTAATTGCTTCCTGGGCATCTTGTATGTTCAATTTTCTGCATAGATTAGCTAACGCTAGTAGTTTATCAGTCACGAATTTTTGTTTGTTCGTAGCTAGTACGTAGTAAATGAGAGTTTTTATAACAGAGGGTGGTAGCTTCATTTCGTTCAGCTTACGGAGAATATCTGATCGAGAACGAAGGGATGGCATGTATTCCTGGACTTCATTAAACACTTCCTCTGTTGAATGTGCTTCCAAAAATCGGGCTAGTTTTCTTTCCTTTGCTTCTAAAAGCTTACTATCATCACGCATTTCCTGTTCTCCTTCCAATCAACCGTTTCGAACTAATCTAGTTGGTTCTTAATAAAGAATACAAAATAGATGTCCCTCTTATTCTTAGCCTATTATTTCAGAAACAAGTCAAATGCGATGGTGATTAGCCATAGAACAGAAAGAGCACCCGATATATATATGCTTAAACTGAGTAAAATTTCCATCATAGCTCCTTATCCGAAGTTATCATCACAATTATTTAATTACGGTCGATTTTCAACTCCCTTCTTTTACAGCTAAAGCCAGTATAAACAAGCTATTTTTAAAATTTTGTCGATTCATCCAACATTTCCTATTTGTAATCGAACTGTTACCTTCTCTTAATAAAAGAAAACAATTTGTAATTTTCGTTACGGCTTTATGTCTAAGAAAACGTTCCCCTTAAAGTAGTACTACACATAGAAGCGTTGATTACTATAAAATTTAAAAGACTTTGTGAAAAAGTGGTTTACTTAGAGAACTTCTATTTAAGATATTATTATTGGGAGGGCATTTGGGGGAAAATTCGATAACCGAATAAACACGCTCAAATGATCAAACTTATTATAAAAAAAATCGAGCAAAAGGGTCAGACTCCGCAACTAGTATATATAGTGCGTGGTCTGACCCTTTTTAAGACAGCCTCTAAATTACTCGCAAATTCTTATTTCACATAATCCTTAGATTCGTTTTTCGTAAATTGCGGCAACCAATCTCCATGTGCTTCAATTAACTCATCACACATTGAGATAATGTCATCCATGGATAGTTCCGCGCTTGTGTGTGGATCAAGCATAGCCGCTTGGTACACATGCTCACGTTTTCCAGTGACCGCGGCTTCGATTGTGAGGAGTTGTGTATTAATATTTGTCCTGTTCAGTGCAGCTAGTTGCTCGGGTAAATCACCGATGTAGGTCGGCATAATACCATTGCGATCGACAACACACGGTACCTCAACAACTGCATTTTCTGGAAGATTACTGATCAAGCGACCGGTATTTAACACATTTCCACCAAATTTGAACGGCACATTTGTTTCCATCGCTTCAATAATTCTTGAACCATACTCATGTGTTCGGCTATGTGTAAGCTGACTGTTGTTCACCATTTCTTCGCGCATCGATTCCCATCCCTCAAGTTGAGAAACACAACGACGCGGATATTCATCAAGCGGAATATTGAATCGTTCAATCAGCTCAGGATATTTGCTCTTGATAAAATATGGATGGTACTCGGCATTATGCTCGGAAGACTCGGTAATATAGTAACCAAACTTATCCATTAATTCGTAACGAACCATATCATCATGTTTTGTTTTTTGTTTTTCCTTTGCCCGGCGTTTGATTTCTGGATATAAATCCTTGCCATCGCGTTTGACCTCTAATAGCCACGCCATATGGTTAATGCCAGCAATCCGTTCTTCAATTCCTTCATGGTCCATTTCTAAGTCTCTAAACAAATGCTCGGTACAAACTTGAACACTATGACATAGTCCAATCGTTTTCACGTTTGTGTAGCGCAGCATCGCACCGGTTAAACTAGCCATCGGATTTGTGTAATTTAAGAAAAGGGCATCTGGACAAACCTCTTCAATATCCTTTGCAAAATCCAACATCACTGGAATCGTACGAAGGGCTCGGAAAATCCCACCAATACCTGTCGTATCGGCAATCGTTTGCTGTAAACCGTATTTTTTAGGAATCTCAAAATCGATTACAGTACTCGGTTTGTAGCCACCAACTTGGATCGCGTTGATCACATATTTTGCTCCACGGAGCGCTTCTTTTCGATCAGAGTATGATTGAATCGTCACATTACTATTATAGTTTTTCTTTAAGTTATTCAACATATTTTCAGAGTCTTGTAGACGTTGCTCATCAATATCGAAAAGGGCAAATTCAAACCCTGCTAATGCTGGTACAAACAAACAATCTCCTAGGACGTTTTTAGCAAAAATCGTACTTCCTGCTCCAATAAATGTAATTTTAGACATTTTTCATCTTCCTTCCTTATTCCTGTTTTTTTACAATTAACCTTTGACTGAACCTGCAGATAACCCTTTAATGAAGTATTTTTGTAAGAATAAAAATAAAATGGTCATTGGTAACATCGACATTAAGGCTGCCGCTGCTACTAAATTCAGTTTATTTTGATTGGACCCAAAGAAATTGGCTAATGAAACGGTTAATGTATGCATCGCACTATCTTGCAAGAAGAAGATCGCAAACTGGTAATCATTCCAAATGTATACACAAGAGATAATTAGAATCGATGCAGTTATTGGTTTTAACAATGGAAACACGATTCTAAAGAAAATCCCGAGCGTACTAGCCCCATCAATCTTGGCTGCTTCTTCCAACTCCTTTGGTATCGTCGACCGGATAAAGCCTGCATATAAAAAGATCGTTAATGGCATAAACGAGGCAACATTATTGAAAATTGCCACTTCATACGTATTCATCATGCCAAAATCGACAACCAAATTGTACAATGGCACAAGTGCCGTCAACGGTGGAATAATCATAATGGCAATAAATAAGAAGTAAAAAAACTTATTTAACTTTGTTTGCCGACGTGCCAGTGGATAGGCGGCCATTGATCCTAACACAATCAATAATACGGCTGAAAACAGTGTGATAATTGCCGAATTGATAAACGAATTCCCTAAGTTGGTAAGTTTCCACGCTTCGGAAAAGTTTTCGAAACTGATTTGCTTGGGGAAAACCCATTTTGAACTAAAATCGCCTTTCGCTTTTAAAGCAGTCGTAATTAAAATATAGAAAGGTATGATATGAACAAGCGTAATGAAAATGGCTAACCCGGCAAACAATCGTTTCTTTTTCTTGTCTGTGTATGTCATTATGCTTCGACCTCTTTCCGTCTAAAGTAAACGAGAGCAGCTAAGCTTAAAATAAGAATGATCACAGCCATGAAAACACCTTGCGTTGCTGCGTAACCAGCATCCTGTCTTTTAAAATAAAGATCATACATAAACGTTGACATCGATTGTGAGGCATTTCCAGGTCCTCCGCCCGTTAAGGCAATAATCACATCAAATAGTTTCAAACCGCCGATGATATTGAGCACCATATTAATCGTGATCGATGGCATTAACAAAGGGAGTGTAATATTTTTAAATTGTTGCAGGGAAGAGGCACCATCAATTTGTGCTGCTTCATAATAATCTTTTGAAATGCTTTGTAATCCTGCTAAATAAATGATCATGGCAACGCCCACATATTGATAGGTATTGACAAATACGATGATCCACGTATTCCATTCAGGATTTGCTAATGCATTGATTTTATCTAAGCCTAAGAAAAGCAAGACGTCATTCAGTGCTCCACCTTGATAGGCAAAGAAAAAGTACCAAATATACCCCATGATTAATGGACTAATAATAACGGGAAGATAAATCACCGTTCGGGTAATGGCTTTCATTCGAATGCTTTGATTTAGCAATAACGCATATAATAAGCCAATAATATTTTGCAAAATGGTACTACCCATTCCGTAAATTAAGGTATTTTTGACAACGAGCCATGTTGTAGGATCTGTTAACATTCGTTTGTATTGGTCTAAGCCTACCCAATCATAACTTTGCGAAAAACCGTTCCAATTTGTAAACGATAACTGAATCCCATTTAAGAAGGGATATAAAATAAACAGAAAAACGATGACCAAGCTTGGCGTATACATCCACCAAAGAGAAGATGGCTTTTTCTCTTTTCGCTTCGGTGCTTTCTTGGCAACGGCTACCTTTCTTCTCGCTACTAGTTCGCTCATCATATCAACTCCTTATTTAGACGTGCTAAAGCGTTTTGTGGATAAGGGAGTCGCCATCCTTCAATAACTCCCTTATTCGTACACGTAGCTACTGTTTTCTTAAACGATTATATTCTTCGCCCATTTTTTTCGATAACTTTTCAGGTGTTAAGCTACCTGAAAGCAATTCTTGACCAGTCGTCCCCATAACATCCCACATGCCACTTGGTAAATACACACGATCAAAGTAAGGTTGTACATCAATATCCTCGAATTCTTTATAGTACGCGGAGAAATAGTTTTCCGCATCAACATTCGTAAAAGCATCTGGCGCTGATGTTCCTTTAGCAATCGTTATAATATTTTCTGGTTGAGCGATAAAGTCAAGAAAACGTCTTGCCTCATCAGCGTGCTTTGTATTTTTAAATATCGCCAAAGTATGACGCTCACCGCCAATCCAACTTGGCTGATCTCCTGCATGAATCGCAGGTACTGGCATCGTCCCTATTTTTACATCTGGGTTTAATTCTGTTGCATCAGGGCCAAGTGAGCCTGCAACAAACGTGAAAGCAATCTTATTTTGAGCAATTAACTCTGTTGCTTGTTGTAATTGTGCTGTTAGAACATCTTCATTTAACAACCCTTTGTTTTGCATTTCCTTCATTTTTTCAGCAAGCAGCGTGTAATTGTTCCAGTCAAATGTTCCATCTACTAATTGATCTCCATAACTATTCTTCTGGTCGGTAATAAGTAATGGCGTCGCAAACTCGTCAAAAATTTGAGCAATACCATCTTTATCACTACCAGGAATCCATAATGGTGTAACTTCTCCCTTGCTTTTTTCTTTAACTGTTTCTAAAGCTTTCATAAACTCATCTAATGTTGCCGGTTGTTCAATGCCATACTCTTTTAACACAGCAACATTATAGCTAATACCATCTTTCGCTTGATTCAGTGGAAGCGCATACACTTTTCCGTCTTTATCTTTAAGTATTTGGTTTAACGCTGGATCAAGATTTTTAACCCAATCCATGTCCTTTAAATCCATGACATATTCACCATATCGAAGCTGCGACCAACCATGTGTATCAAATAAATCTGGCATATCATTCGCAGCCATCTTGACACGAAGCATATCTTCATAATCTCCAGGCGAATTCAATTCAATCTTTATTTTAGGATTTGCCTCTTCGAACTTGGCGACAACACTTGCGAATGCCTTCTTTTCCCCTTCATTACTCATCGATGAGAAAAGGGATAATGTGATAGTACCGTCCTCTCCCCCAGTCTTATTTGATGCACTTCTTGAGCATCCCGAAACAATTAAACTGAAAGCTACTATAAGCAAGAACATATTCAGATACTTTTTCATCGTTTTTCTCCCCTATTTTCTTAGTAAAATAAATGGTTTTTTCTTTGACTAGTAACACATTATTTTTTGCTAGAACGGATGAAGTTAATATACAATAGAGATCTAGTTCTTTTCTCTTATAGAGAATAGTAGAGATGGAAGAGTCGTTGATAAAGATCTATTCTGCCAAATGGATCTTTATCTACTTATATGACTTTTCATCTCTTTCTTTATGCGTACAATATGACCCCTTAATGACTCTAGACAAACGAATTTATTTCTCCAGTTCCTCACCTCCTTAAAAGTTAAACATTTGCCCCAATCCTGATCGATATAATGTAACCTTAAGAATCTAGTTTATTTTTAGCCCCGCAGCTATCGCGAATAACTAACTTAGTAGGGACAGTTACTTTCAGAGGTATTTCCCTCCCATTAATTCTGTCTAATAATAATTTCACTCCCACTCTTCCCAATTGCTCTGTATAAACCTTAACTGACGTTAATGGTACACTTGCAAATTTCGCCATTAGGATATCATTAAAGCTAACAATGGCAATATCTTCAGGCACTTTTAAATGTGCCTCTTGAATTGCGCGCAGTGCCCCAATCGCCATCGAATCACTTGCAATAAAAAAGGCTTCAGGTAGATTCCCCTTATGAATTGCTTCTTTCATCAACATGTATCCTTGCGTCATTGTATATTCGCCAATAAATACTTGATCTCTCCGAAAGATCCCTTTCGATTTCATTATTTCTTCATATATCGTTAGACGCGTATCCCTAACCACTAAATTGTTATCTGAAAAATCATCGTTCTCACTTCCACCGATATAACCAATTTCCTTAAATCCTTGATTCAATAAGTGTTCCATAGCACTAGTGGTTGCTTTTCTAAAATCAATCATGACTGAATCGTAACTATCCTCATCTGGTGAGTAATTGATAAACACAATATTATTCAAAGTATCTTTTAGTCTATTTAAAAGACTCAGGTTCATACCACCAATCACAATCAAGCCATCTATATCTTCTATGATTTGCTCTTGACTTGAATCAGAAGACCGAATAATCTTGTTCGTATAAATTCCCTGATTTAAACACTCACTCTCTACACCTTGTCTAATAATAGAAAAGTATGGGTCGTCATCAACACCATCTTCTTCTTCTTCTAATGAACACGTTAAAATAATACCAATTCTAGGACTCCTTACACTCTCAAGCCTTTTTACATTTCTCCGCGTTCTCACAGTCGTATAGTCCAGTTCCTTTGAAACTTCTACGATCCGATTTCTCGTTTCATCAGTGACTAAAAGTGTAGGGTCATTATTTAAAACTCTAGATACAGTTGCACTTGACACATTTGCACGAACTGCAATATCTTTGATTGTTGCCATCTCAGACTCCTTCACTACATTCAGTAAACATCAAACTAGTATTTCTGCCATTTTTTACTGAATATTTACTTGTTACGTAAATAATACCAATTTATTTAAGCGCTTTCAATACTTTTTTTCAAAAAATTCACTCTATTCATTTCTACATAATACATATTTTTCTACATTTATCAGAATTTTAATTGAAGAACTCTCGTTTAACCTTAGTAAATTTCACTAAAATACGCTTCTATTATATGAATGATTAGTAAAACTTTCGCTAAAGTTTTACTAATCATTCCCCTTCTACCAACTAAACAATTTCTCTGATATATTTTGGTCATTTTCAGATAATTAGGTCTGTCCCAGATTGCGTTTGAAAACGACTCTTAAACCGTTCATGTTTGACGTTACCGCAATAAATAAAAAGCGACCTTCAATAGTGAAGATCGCCCCGATTTAACCTCAATATATTCAACATACTCGCTTAAGAACTATTTGGGAATACCTATTTCTTTTAATGGATAAAATTGAAATTGTACTTCTCCAATAATTGAGTCCTCAGAAATAAAACCAAAGATTCGACTATCATCACTATTTGAACGATTATCGCCTAATACAAAGAGATACCCTTCAGGAACGATCTTTTTTCCTGTCAGTTCTTGCAGTGTGAAGTCGCCAGTTACTTTATTTATATGAGAATTATTATTACTTTTTACATATGGTTCCTCATGCACTTTACCGTTAATATATAACACGTCATCAATCATTTCTAGCTGATCCCCTGGAACACCGGATGCCCCACTTTGCCAGTATAGCCTTCGTTTTCAATACAAAGCAGACATTTTGGGTAAGTAGAAGGAAGGGATCTTTGTTCTCTTGCCCTAGCGATCTCCATCGGGTCTAGCTCAGGCTTGGACAGATTAATCGTAAAAGCTAGCTTGCCATATGCTGTTTCCACTGAAAAATTAATATTTTTTTCAATCCGCTTTGATTGAATATAATGGCTATTCTTACTTAGCTGATAGAAATAATCCGTTGCTCGTTTCGGATTTTGCTCATATTTTTCAATAAAAAGGCGATTTATCTCAGATGGTTTGGGTAGAAAAGTATCCATAATCTTCGCCGAGAGTCTGTCTCTTTCTTCAATAAAATCACTAATGACTTTCGTCTTTGCTGCATAATCGGTTAATTCATCCAGAAGATCAGACATGTCTTTTTCAGTTGGCTCCACTTCGGTTTCAGAAAAATCCTGTAACGCCAATAAATCTAGAATTTTATTACGCGCATAAAGTTCATCCACTTTGCAAAGCATTCCCGAAAATATTGCTTTATGTAATAGTTGCTGTACATTTACATACACATTCATGTCCCTAGCCTCCAGCATGTCATCTTCATAGCTAAAAGTAGAAATCAGCCCTTTTGAAAAAATAAAAGGCTGACTCCAACCTTAGGCAAACTTTTGTTGCTTCGGTTCCTCGATTACATGCGCATAATGCCAAAGTAACTGATCAAAGATTGCATCCCACTTTTGTGTTACCGCATAATTTCTACCTTCGATCCCCATTCGATCCCGTACTTGATCATGATGGATCAATCGCATAAGCGAATCGGTAAATTGCTGTACATCCCCAGGTTGACATAAATGACCGGTTACTCCTTCTTGAATAATCGTTTTTACTCCACCTGCATTCGCGGCAATGACCGGTGTACCGCTTGCAAGAGCTTCGAGAACCACATTGCCAAATGTTTCAGTTGGTGAAGGGAAAACAAATACATCTGATGCAGAATACGCTTCCGCTAATTTTTCACCTTTTAAATAGCCAGTAAACATCATGTTTTCAGGAGCTTCAGTTTCAAGTTCTTCACGCATTGGACCGTCTCCTATGATTAACCACTGAATTTGCTCGTTTATGTAAGCTGGAATTGATTTTGCGATGGCTAGGAGCGTCTTTACATCTTTCTCTGGAGCTAATCTGCCTACATACGTAAGCAAGTATTTTTTTTGAATGCCATATTGCTTGCGTACCGCTTTTTTATCATAATGAGGGTGATAAAGATTGCAATCGACCCCTCTCCCCCAAAGCTCTAAATTCGTAAACTGATGACGTTTTAACCGTTCTAACGTATCCATTGATGGCACAAAGATTTTTTTAAATGGGCGATGAAACCAATTCATATATCGCCAAAGCAGTTTAGAGAGAAATTCCATGTTATAAAATTGTAAGTAATGATCAAAATCAGTATGATACGAGCCAACTAATGGAATGTTTAATTTTTTTGCATAATAAGCGCCGCAAAACCCAATGTTAAATGGCGTAGCGACATGGATCAAATCTGGAGCGAAATCCTGTAATTCTGATTTGACTTGAATGAGATTAGGGAAAGCTAAACGACACTCAGGATATAAGAAAAAAGACAGACTTTTAAAACGATGAATATGACTAGAAACATAGTCATTAGTTTGTGACTTTGGTGCAAAGATTTTAAAAGAAATATTCTGTTCTCCTAAAT
Organism: Peribacillus sp. NPDC096379; assembly: GCF_044762875.1. Lineage (NCBI taxonomy): Bacteria > Bacillati > Bacillota > Bacilli > Caryophanales > Bacillaceae > Peribacillus > Peribacillus sp. NPDC096379. The sequence continues at coordinate 911,081 of NZ_JBIWFD010000001.1, read as the reverse complement.
AATCGGTAAATCGTTTCAATGTTCGTGCAACACCGTTTATATCTGGATCAAAGGTATCTGTGAAAATGGCAATCTTCATGAGAATCCTCCTCATTAAAAAGCGTAAGAACCGATTCAAGGCAAAGGTAATTACATATGCTTCTTCCCTCTCGGCACCGCATTACACACTTAGCAAGTAATAGCAAAGACTCCCGACAAATGACCCAAGTATAGCCCCTGCCAAAACATCTGAAGGATAATGAAGGCCTAAATAGATTCGCGATAAGCCTACAAGAATGCCTAAAGGAAGTAAAATTAGTGCAATAACCGGGATAAACAGGATATTCGGTATGATAACTGAGAAAATCGACGTTGTATGACCAGATGGAAAAGAGTGATCTTGTAACGGATTCGTATGAAAATTTGTTTTTTCTACGATTAAATACGGTCTTTTTCTCGGGAAAAGCTTCTTAACAATATGAACCGGTATATGACTTACAGCTAAAGCAAGTGCGCTCGAAATGGCCGTCATTCTTGTTGAACCTGACGAAAAGATGATCAACATCAAAACGGTCGCGATGGTACATGTAGCCCCACCAATATGGGTAATATGGCTGAAAAAGAAATTTAAATGTTTGTTTGCAAAATGGCGATTAATTTTCTGAAACAATCGACATTCGAAGTTATAAAAGGTAAGTAATAATCTCGCCATCGTCTGCCCCCATTAATAGGTCCCACTTTTCTTATATTCATGTATAACAGTCGGTCTTCCAATCGAAATATACGTCATCGGATGTTTTCGAATCTCTTGAAGGGAATAACAATTTCGCCCATCTATGACGATTGGTTTTTTCATATATAATTCATAAGAATCTAATGAAAGTTGCTTAATTTCTTCCCACTCTGTTGCAATGATCGCTACGTCCGCATGTAAGAGAGCAAGCCGAATATCCTGTGTATATTCAATGGTGTTGCCTAAAACATGTTGGGCATTTGGAATCGCAATTGGATCAAAGGCCGTTATAATTGCCCCTTCTTTCAGTAATTCTTTGACAATAACTAAAGAGGCCGCTTCTCTGACATCATCCGTATTCGGTTTAAACGACAGACCGAGTAGTGCTACTTTCTTGCCTTTTAATGAACCGATTACTTCCTTTGCCTTTACAACTGGGAGTGATGCTTGATGAGTATTCACTTCAATAACAGCCTGTAAAAGATCAAAGGGGTGTTGCATATTGCCAGCGAGCTGAACAAGTGCTTTCGTATCTTTTGGAAAACAAGACCCGCCATAGCCAATACCCGCTTTTAGAAAATAAGGACCAATCCGCTCGTCTTTTCCAATCCCCTTTGCTACTTCATCTATATTTGCACCAACCTTCTCACAAATCGTGGCAATTTCATTGATAAAACTAATTTTTGTTGCCAGAAAGGCGTTAGCTGCGTATTTAATCATTTCTGCACTTTTGATATCTGTTTTTATAATCGGAATGTCTAGTGGAAGATAAATTTGTTCCATTAAGGCTTGTGCCCTTGGACAATCCGTACCAATCACGATGCGATCCCCGTAAAAGAAATCGACAATCGCAGATCCTTCTCTGAGGAATTCAGGATTGGCAACCACTTCCGCATAGAGGTTTGCTGGTTTATTGCGATGGATTATCTCGCTTATTTGATTATTTGTTCCCACAGGTACAGTGCTCTTTGTACAAACAATGACATCATTCTTCATGAACTGGGCGATCGAATGGGCGACCTCTCTTACGTATTCTAAATTCGCCGTACCATCTTGTTGCTCTGGTGTACCTACCGCAATAAAAATAATTTCAGCATTTCCGTAGGCATATTGTGGGTTGGTTGTGAAATGTAATCGGCCACACTGTAAGTTTTTTCTAAGAAGATCTTCTAAACCAGGTTCATAAATCGGCGAACGGCCAGCTTGCAACATGGCCATTTTCTCTTCTTGAATGTCTAAGCATATTACCTGATGACCCAATTCAGCTAAACAAACCCCTGTAACCAACCCAACATACCCCGTTCCAGCAACAGTAATATTCATCCAATCCCCCCTTGAAACTTCAATCAATCGGGGCTTTGTTAGTCCCGTTCTAGTGTCACTAATACCTTCATGCAGCAAAGATAAAGCGTCACTACAAACTAAGATTCAATGAATCATAGACTAAGTACGCCGCGTCCTTTAGTTTGCGTGACCCACATCCTGTGATAGTCAGACAAGCATAAGATGGAATACGGCATGGCGTAGTTTGCCACAGAGTATTACAGCTTATGACCCTTAAGTAGGGCTAGGAGCCGCAACTAGATTAGGCCGTTTATCCCTCACCTACGCTTCTTCGATTCCTCTACACATTGCAGTTGGTTACTGCCCGTTAATGCGGAATAAAGTTTGCTCTTCTTTATTTTATTAAAGAAAGACCAATCTTTTCTTATTCTAGCGTTAAGATATTGTAAAAATTTTGTAATTCTCTGAAAAATATACCTGTTATTCTGTTTTTAAACTAAAAAAACAGAAAGACCATTAAATAGCTTTCTGTTTCTGAACCATTCCCTTATTTCTAGATGTTGCTTGACACCAAGTATCTTTAGGTATGTGATTTTCAATTTCGGATTATAATCTTGATTTGAAGCTCAGACTCTCCCACTTGCAAATAGATAAGCAAAAAAGGATTGAATGCTCTCTTTCATAAAGTGGATACCTGTCTTAGAAAGTAAATATCCTTATTAATTAAAGAAAATGACCCCGGATTCAATATCCGAAGTCATTTATTACTAACACTTTCTTAATTAATTTGAGGGAGCAGCTTTTATAATTGCAAGTAGCAATTACATGAAAACCCCAGTTCTTCTATTGAGCATTATACTGTAGAGCTCGATTTAATAGGGCCGAAAACTCGCCTCTAGTAATACCATTATTAGGTTTGAACGTATTATCATCATAACCGAATGTAATTTTGGCTGCTATAATTCGTTGAATGGAGTCGTATGATTTCATGCTTTTCGTGACATCCGAGAAAGTCTTGTCAGTCGTACCTTGCAGTTTAAAAGCTCTCGATAAGATAATGGCCATGTCACCTCGATTAACTGGGAGTTTCGGGCGGAACTCACCACCTGGAAAACCGGTAATAATACCTTGCTTATGTGCAGCAGCAATATGTTCAGCTCCACTTACAGAAGGTGTAACATCTTTGAACGGTGTCACAGTAGAGTCAAGTGATAATTTCAAAGCACGACTAATCATTATGGCCGCCTGCGCTCTAGTGACTTTTTCCTCCGGACGGAATGTGCCATCCGGGAATCCGGAAATAATACCTTTTTCACTGATCGAGTAAATGTCATCGTAGAATCTATCAGTTTTATCTACGTCAGTGAAAGAAATGTCAGTTGTTGTAGTTTCACTTGCTTTTATCAAATAAGCAGAGGAAATATATCCTGTATTTTTTTGATCAGCTGTTTTAACCGGATACCATACAAATTGGTTTTGGCTGTTCGCGTTTTGATCAAACACAAATTGTCCAGTAACAATCAATGTCGTATTTTTAGATAGCGTAATGCCTTTTTGAGCAGTACCAGGTTGTGGTCGTAAATTCACATTTTCGGTTGTTACAGCTACTTTATCCCCCGCTTTAAAAAGATAGGCGGACTCATGCGTTTGACCCGTTAATGTGTACTCCTTCTTTAAAAACTCAATATTTTTGTTATCGCTAGGATTATATTGAAAATCCGTTGAACTAAATGGGAACTTAGTTAACTTCGTACCATTTAAGAAGCTATGTTTTTCGATATGAGCAAAGACTTTTTCTTGGTAAGCGGTTTTATTTTCCAATCCCGTAAGTTTGGAAATTGGACTATTAACGGGCTTTATACCGTTGTAAGCCATCACAGGGAAGTACCAATTTTCAATGACCTGCCTCCCAGCATCCTTTATTTTTGGAAGGTCTGTCGATGTGCGAGCGTACATACTATTAAGCGTTTTGATACCTGCATCAATATTGTAGTAAATATCATTCTTAAGTTGCTCTTGATCATATCCCGGTTGATTGGTAATCTGCATGAGCCCAATACCACCATCACTAGAGATAACAGCTTCTCCATTATTAGTAAATTGCCTCCACCCACCATTTTCTTGTGTGGCCACAGCTTTTACAACTTCAGGAGGAATGTCAGCAGCTACTGCCGCGTTCGTCAGCAAGCAGTTTACTTGTTGAACAGATGGATTCTCATTGGGCTTTACTTCCCCATAAGCTTCGCATTTCGAGGTCCATTCTGACTCCGCAAAAGCTTCTTCATAAAATAGACCTGTTGCTAAACAAGTAAGCAACCCTACTTTTAGTAAAGGTAATTTCATTATCATCCAATTCTCCAATCCACTTTATTCTACTAAATTAATAAACTGTATATATTTTACCATATTAAGTTATCTTTTTATAACATACAGTCTTTAAAATAATAGACTGGAAAAATTGAAACTGAATTTCTTCTTTAAAGAACTTTATATTATGGTAATATTTATCTTCAGATTCACTCATCACTTCCCCGCTTTTATTAACCGACTTAAGCAAGTACACACCAAGTAGCCCGGAATGTGGATGATGAAGTGAATGAATCAGATAAGGCCGAGGCTGTCCCGTAATTAGGACTACCTCGGCCTCTTTAGACGCTCTTACATATTATTTATTGATTGACCGCTTTCATTTTTCGAATACCAACAAGGTAGATGATCAAAATGAGAACCATGAAAACAGAAGAGTAACTGAAGGTCATGCCATAACCGATATAGCCAACGACACTACCAAGTCCAATGGATCCAACCGCCATTCCAAGATCCATAAAAATTAACAACATGGAATTAGCTGTCGCATTTTTTTCCTGTGGGACGAGGCTTAACGCCCAAGCTTGTATGGTTGGCTGAATCACTGCATAAGCAACTCCAAAAAAGAAACCAGCGAACAACACCAAACCAATATGATGTGATGTCCCCAATAAAATTAAGCCAAACGCACCAGATATAGTAGCTGGTATCATTAATATTTTATGACCAAATCGATCAAAGATTTTCCCTGAAAAGATTCTGACGATAATCATCGTAATCGCCTGAATCGTAAAAAACTGCGAAATACTTCCGCCAATATTTGTCTCTTTCCCTAGAGCCCCCATAAAATTAACGGTTCCTGCGATCGCCATATAGTCTAATGCGACGATGATACTTGGAAGAAGTACGCGACGATCAAACATATACTTGTAGAACGGCTCACTGGACGTTTTCTTTTTGGCCGGCTTCTCTTTTTTGATATTTTTGATAAATAAGCTGCCAATAAATGAGAGGAGCACAAGTGAAAGGATAACAATCAGCAACGATTGAAAGGAAAAACGTCCGAGATAAGAGATTGCAATCATATTCCCTACTGTCAAGCCAATGCTTGTTGCCATTGCAAAAAACACGAGACCTTCCCCTAAACGCGAACTCGGTACGAGACTGCTCGATATAGTAAAAAGTAAAACCGTAATAATCGAAAAGCCGATTCCTTGCAAGACACGAATGAAAAGCAAGTAACCAATCGAGTCATTGAGCAAACTTAAACCAATCGTCCCCATAAAATACACGAGCGAAATCAACAACAGAACTTTCATATTCAGTTTCTGAATAAGAATTCCTGAAACAAATCGGGTACCAAGTGATGCGATCATAAAAGCAGTCGTCATTGAACCAGCTAAGGTCGGTTGATGACTAATTTCAGTAATATGCATCGAAAAGCCGGCTGTAAGCATATAAATGCCAATAAATAAAATCAGTGTCGATAATACAACAGTTGTATATTGCCTCGTCCATAATTTTTCTTTTACATCATTCATTAAACACCTTTCCCCTTATTTAACCAGTTATTTTGTTTTTTTGTTATCACTCCGTTCTTTTATTCTTTCTAAAACATCTTTCTCTATTCCAGTTATGGGGATATAATTCATAAGAGTGGCTCTTCATGAAGACACCTCACAAAACTAGATATACTAACCAACTTGAACGATTTACTCACCATGTACCGCATTTCTTTCCAAATTCATTGACTTACCCTTCAACTTTGTACATGCACTAACCACTTTCACACTTTTGCTCACCAATTTCTGTGATTTACTCACCACATCCCTTTTTTTAACGCAAAAAAAGAAAGCCAATTAAATTAGCTTTCTCCCTTGATATCCCTTAATACGCCAATAAAGCTTTTCTCTTTTCATCCAACTCGTTTACGATTTCCTCATATTCCACCACTTGTTGCTTCAGTTTCTGTTTTCTAATTTCAATCATCCTCGTCACTTCTTTCGGACTTGGTCCACCTTGAATCTTTCTAATTGCCACAAAATATTCAGGCGAGATGATTTTCTGCCATTCCTCTTCGGTGATATGTACAGCAACAAATTCAGCTATCATCTCGTTGATGTCTTGTGTGTCCCAGTCATATAACTCCTTCCCTTCACGTATCGATTGTTTGGCGATATGACTCGCAACAGAATGGGCTTTTCGAAACGAGATTCCATAATCACGGGAAAGCGTATCGGCTAATTCCGTAACAGTAATACTAGATTTTTCGGCCATTTTTTTTGCATGCTCTTCATTTACTTTTAACGTAGAAATGACCGCATACATCAGTTTCATCACACGACTGGCATTGGTAAAGGCGCGATATAAATGCGGTTGGAGATCATCTTCCGTATCCACGATGTCGCCAAATGGGGTATTATGAATCATCTGAATCGCACTAAGTGCGTCCCCATAGCTACTGCTCGCAATCGAGCGGGAATGTTCAATCGAAACAGGGTTTCTTTTTTGCGGCATAATGCTACTCACTTGCACGTACGGATCAGCTACATAAAAAGTACCAAATTCTCTTGTCACATGTTGCAAGAAATCTTGAATCCATCTACCAGTATTCACCATGCACGTCATAATCGCTGTCGCTGTTTCTAGTAAATAATCGGCCCCTGCTATCGAGTCATACGAGTTTTCAACGATCTCATCAAAACCAAGCAACTCTGCAGTGCGATTCCGGCTAATTGGAAAACCAGTTGTCGTTAAAGCAGCCGCGCCTAGTGGAGAGTGGTTCACTGTTTTATAGGCCGCCCACATCCGGCTAATATCTCTTTGCAGCACATCATAGATCGCCAGAAAATAATGGCCTAATGTCGTCGGCTGAGCTGGCTGCGTATGCGTATACCCGGTGATATATGTTTCTATATGCTTTTCTGCCTGCATGATTAATGATTCACTCAACTGATTGGCATCGCCGATTAATCGCAGTAGATGCCCTCGCAAAACGAGCCGATACATCGCAACACCCATATCATTCCGGCTACGGCCAATATGAATCTTTCCTGCCAGTTCATGACCGATTTCTTCACCAATCTTTGCTTCCATCATGAAAAATAAGTCTTCAAATTGTGGCTCGTAGGATACTAAGGTCAGATCGATCTCTGACACCCTCCGAATGCCAGCCAACATACGATTGGCTTCCTCTTCTTTGATAATCTTCTGTTCGGATAACATAATCACATGGGCCCGATGAATATCGAACATAACATGAAATAAGTAATCTCGTTGATCATTAAAAACCGGCTTTAACAACTCTTCGACATAGGTTTTCCCCGGAAATACTCGACCTTCATTTTTGATAAATTCATCCAACTTACTCATCTTTGCACCACCATTTATAAGGCTTTTTCGGCTTTAATTCCAAAAAATTTGTTCGAAATAAAGAGGACAATCACAATCAGCGTAATCTGAATCATCCCGTAAGCAGCGGCCTGACCCATATTGAACATACGAAGCTGATTCATAATTTCAATCGATATCGGTCTGTTTGAAATCGTATACAAAAGGACAGACGTTGGAAATTCGCCAACGGACTCAATAAACGCTAATAATGTCCCTGATAATACACCAGGCATAATGATCGGCAAAATTACCTTTCTAAACGTATAAAACCATTTAGCTCCTAAATTTCTCGCGGCCTCCTCAATGGAATCATCCAATTGTTCTAGCACCGCGTTTGTCGAGCGGACAACGAGTGGAATATGCCGGATGAAATAGGCGAGCGGCAAAATCCAAAATGTGCCGACTAAGATTTGCCCGAAAGAAAAAACGCTCGGCTCATTAAAGGCGAAAACTAAATTCATCCCGATAACGGTCGCCGGCAATGCCCACGGAATCATGACAAGAATATCAATGAAGCTTTTGCCAACGAATTTTCTTTTTACCAACACATAGGAAGCGATTACCCCAAAAACCAAGTTTCCAACCGTAGCAATCACAGCCATGATTAAACTGTTCTTTAGAGGTTTGAATATATTAGGATCTTCAAACAAAAGCCGATAATTTTCAATATTAAAGACCGACGGATACGTTTGCCATGTCCACGTCCCATCCGGTACAAGTGAAAGCAACAGAATCGTAAAGTGCGGCAAAAGCAGAACCAATACACCGATGATGCCAAAGCCAACCATCACCCACTTCATCAGCGGATTTTTCACTTCACTCCTGTGCGCGCCAATTCCTTTTGTCGCCATCCGGTAATCTTTGCGGTTTTGATACCAACGCATGAATAATAAAAACGCTATCGAAACAATCGATAAAATAACCGATTGTGTTGCGGCAATTTCCATGTCGCCATTAATTTTCGAAAAATAAATTTGTAAGCTCAATACCCGATATCCGCCCGCTAATAAGAACGGGGCACTGAATGAAGCCATCGAGATCATAAATACAAGCAATGACGCGGCAACGATCGCCGGTGTTAATAATGGAAATGTCACCTTCCAAAACACTTTGAACCGATTGGCTCCTAAGTTATACGCTGCCTCTTCTAAGGAAGGGTCGATTTTATTAATCGCCGCTGAAACCGTCATATAAAAATACACATACATCGTATACGCATGCACAATCAAAATTCCGGAAACGCCGCCAATTTTAAACGGGACTTTTTCCAGACCAAACAAATCTTTAATCGCGTTCGGGATCAATCCAGATTCACCATACAAAAACATAAACGCCATAACACCTACTAGAGATGGCAGAACGATTGGCAAAATCGCGGCAGTTGAAAAGAAACTTCTCCCTGGAAAATCATAGCGGTTAAAAATAATCGCCAGTGGAATCCCAATGAATGCACTAACTACTACACTCAAAATGGAAATATACACCGAGTTCCACAGAGCTTCCAAGTTTGTTTTTGATTCCTGCACGAAGAAATCCTGATAATTTCCGAATGAAATCGATCCGTCTTTTTGTAAACTTTCGAAAAAAGTTCGCAAAGAAGGATAAAGAACATATGCCACGAGCACTAATACGACTGGAATCAGAAGCCAAATCGTTAATCTCGTATCACGGTTTTTAATCATTGGCATCACCACTTATGACAGGGATCAGACGAAGTTGTTTTTTAGGAAGTTCTACATACACGTCCTTCCCTTGATAAAAATGGCCGAATTCATGCGTATTTAACACATCTACTCTTAAGGATACATGTTGGATCTGTACCATCACATTGACAATCGATCCAAAAAATTGGACAGATTCAATCTTCCCCTTTAGAACATTCGTTCCATCTTCAATGGCATCGAGAATCCGGATGGCTTCAGGGCGAATCGAAACAGCCAAATCCCCTTTATTTAACTCCCCTTCATTCGCGTGATTATGGACAACAAGCTTTACTGGTTCGCCATCATTTTTTAACGTAACCGCTATATTCTCTTGTTCGACATAATCAACTTGAACAGGCAATAGATTAATTTCGCCGATAAAACTTGCCACGAAATCATTAGCAGGCTGATTATAAATTTCAGCAGGAGTCCCAACCTGATGACAGACCCCATAATTGAAAACAGCTATCCGATCACTCATCGATAATGCCTCTGCCTGATCATGCGTGACATAAATGGTCGTAATCTTATAATCTCGTTGCAACCGTAAAATCTCTGCTCTCATTTCATCGCGAAGCTTGGCATCTAAATTACTTAACGGCTCATCCAATAAGAGGATTTCCGGTTCGATCACGAGTGCTCTGGCCAAAGCTACCCGTTGCTGCTGCCCGCCACTCAACTGACTCACTTGACGATCCGAATAACTCTCAAGTCTGACTTTACGAAGCACATCTTGTACCTTCGCCTTTACATCAGCAGAAGAAACCTTTCTTACTCGCAAGCCAAATGCGACATTCTCAAATACCGTCATGTGAGGAAAAAGAGCATAGTTTTGAAAAACCATGCCCGTATTTCTTTTCTCCGGAGGTACACGCGTCATATCTTTTTCGCCAAATCGGACGACACCTTTTGTTGGATAATAAAACCCAGCAATCATCCTTAGTGTTGTCGTTTTCCCACAACCACTTGGACCTAGAAAGGTAAAGAACTCACCGTCTTTAATTTCTAGATTTAAATGATCAACAGCTATCGTTTTTCCGAAGGCTTTTTGGACATTCTCTATTTGTATCGACGCCATCCAAACGACACTTCCTTATTCTTTAATTTCTTTGTCTCCACTCTTGATGTTCTCATCCCAATACTTCATCCATTCGTCGCCTTTTTCTTGGAAAACGTTCCAGTCAATATCCATCGCTTTAATTTCTGTATTCGTGATCCAGTCAGGTAAGTCCGTCACATCACTTCTTGTCGGAATTCGGTAAAATTCCTCTGCTAAGATTTTCGCAGCTTCTGGTGTATTGACAAACTCATAGAAAGCTTGTGCCGCTTTTGGATGCTTAGCCCCTTCAACAATGGCTATTCCTTCTGTCAATACTGGTGTCCCACTTTCAGGAATGACAAACTCAAACGGATAGTTTTTATTTTCCTTCAACATGACAACATCCGGCATCGCCCAAACAGACAGTGAACCTTCTCCTTTGGCAACCTTGTTATACATCATTTCCGGGTTAGCTGAATACTCTTTCGTGTTTTGATCAAGCTTCGTCAACCATTCATAGCCCGCTTTTGGATCATTCGTATCTTTGTACGTACGATAAATCATCGCAGAAAAAATCGTCCTCATCGTTCCAGATGCGAGCGGATAGCGGATGATAACTTCATCTTTCCACTTCGGATCAAGCAACTCATCCCAATCTTTCGGAACTTCGTCTTTGGATAGTTCTTTGCTGTTGTACATAATAACTTCAGGTGTCTGGCTCGTACCTGTCCAATACCAATCTGGATCACGGAATCCCGCGTCAAGACTAGCGGAATAAGTAGGTTGATAAGCAGCTAGTAAGCCATCATCCTTTGCTTGATTGAAGTTCGTAGAAGGTGCTCCCCACCAAACATCGGCCTGCGGATTATTCTTCTCTGATCGCACACGGTCGAGAATTTCCTGTGACCCCATATCCAGCCACTCTACATCGACCTCATATTTTTCTTCAAATTGCTTTTCAAACTTGGATAAGATATCTTTTCCATGTGGTGAATACACGACAATTTTATCTTCTAATGCATTTTTTTCTTCCTTTGCACCATCTGCATTCGAGTTTGTCTTCGTATCTGTCTCTGTACTACTACATCCAGAAATCAATAGCGCTGCAGATAATGTCAAAACGGAAACAATCGACTTTTTCTTATTTTTCATAAAAAATCCCCCTCATCATGAACATTCAAAATGCTCTCATGTTCTCTCAAAAATAGTGATACTGCTCCTAAGACGCCGGCGTTTTCTCCAAGCCTTGAAGTTGTTATTTCTACTAAACTAGGCAGATAAGGATCTACTATCTCTTGAATTCTAGGTAAAATGTATGCAGCTGAATGTAGTACACCACCTCCTAAAATAACAATCTCTGGATTTAGTAAACTCGCAGCATTCACAATCGCGTACGCCAAATGTTCGATCGCCTCGTTAATAACCACAATTGCTACATGGTCTCCATTTTTGGCAGACAAAAAAGCTTCTTCTCCTACTAATTCAGAGGTCCTCGCCTTTTCATATAAAGCATGTCCTGGGTCTTTTTGGACAGCTTTGGTAAAATCGGCGCCAATCGACTTCCCTCCTGCGACACTTTCCAAATAGCCATATCTGTGAAAAATCGGCTTGAATTCACGTTTCATATCATCTTTATTTGTCACCATATAACCCATTTCTCCAGCTGCACTTGATGCCCCTCTGTATAATTGGTTATTCAGGATGATACCGCTACCAATTCCTGTGCCAACCGCAATAAACAGCACATTTCGTTTATTCTTTGCATTTCCCAACCACTGTTCACCTATCGCCGCCACATTCACATCATTGTCGACATAAATCGGAAAATCAAAGTAGCGTTTCGCTTCTGCAATAAACGGGTATTGGATCCACCCTAAGCTCGGAGCCTCTATCACCAAGCCACTTTTCGTTTGCGTGATCCCAGGAATACCTACGCCCATTCCTAAAATTTGCTCTTTAGAAATCTGTTTCTTGTTAATCAATCGATCCGTTTCAAGCGCCATTTGCTTAAGAAGGCCTGATTGCAAATACGTAGTTGTTGAAAAACTCGTTTCACAAAGAATGTTGCCAATTAGGTCACATACCACGATTTTCACATTCGTCCCGCCAATATCTGCCCCGATGATAAACGCTTTTCGTTCATTAAAAAAGAGCTGAATCGGTCTCCTCCCACCTTGTGCAGAAGATTCACCAATTCCTTTCTCAACGACCCATTTTTCATTGATGAGTTCGTCTATAAGTTGAGAAACAGTCGGTTTACTTAGACCAAGCATACTCGCAATCTCAGCCCTTGAAATCGGCGAACATTCTTTTATACATTGAATAGTTCTTTTTTTATTAACGAATTTTAGATGACTGGGTGTTCGTTTAAAACTCATCACATCACGGCCTTACCTGTTTAGTTAGTCAATCTGCCTAATCAACTAAAATATACCTTATTAGGATAATATGAACAAGTTATTTTTTTAATTATTTTAAATATTCAGCTTTTAATAGTTATTAAGTATCATTTACAATTATAACCAAGCGTGCTATTTATTTAGATAAGCTTTTTTTATCCAGTTCGTTAGGTAATATTACTAACCTACTAGGCATAGTCTTCAAAGAAGCTTAACTAAAATCGAAAGGGGTTACAAGTATGAAAAAGGTTTTAATCACTTTTCTTTCTCTCGTGATCGTATTTTCACTCGTACCGACCACAGGTAGTGCAAACGAACCGAAAAAAACAGATGTGGCGTTATGGAATGTAGTCAAACCGCTTGAAACGACCGTTACATTCTTAAACAGTGGCGCTCATCCTGATGATGAACGCAGCGATTTTCTTGCCTATTTATCAAGGGGATTAGGTGTAAAAACATCAAGCCTAATCGCAAACCGCGGGGAAGGCGGACAAAATGAAATCGGCGCTGAACTAGACAATTCCCTTGGAATTATCCGCTCCAGAGAAATGATTGAAGCAGCGAAAATTACTGGTGTAAAAGCCTACCATCTCAGTGAAACAACCTCTGATCCGATTTATGATTTCGGCTTTTCGAAAACACCTGCAGAAACATTAGCAAAATGGGGAGAAGATGTAACATATGAACGGCTGATCCGCTTTATCCGTACATATCAGCCTGATATTCTCATGCCTTCCTTCCAAGATGATGATACTCAGCATGGCCATCATCGCACCATGACGATTTTAAGTGAACGTGCTTTTAAAGATGCAGCTGATCCAACTGTCTACCCGCAACATTTGAAACAAGGTCTATCGGTATGGCAAGTGAAAAAGTTGTATTTACCTGTTTCCACTAAAGAGAAAGCGACTACATCTATCGAAATCGGCACCTACGATCCCATATATGGCATGACCTACCCACAACTTGGCGAACAATCACGTTATCTGCACAAAAGCCAAGGTATGGGATCTGATATCCCAGCAGCACCCCGCCAAATCCATCTAGAATTAAAACAAACTGCTGTTGATCTGAATGACAAGTCAGATCTATTTGCCGGAGTCCCTTATAATTTTACCGAGTGGTCGGCCAAACTCCCAAGCTCTGCTTCAAAATTAAAGACTGAATTCATCAATGTGCAACGAAATTTGAACGCGGTTGTTGCCGCCTATCCAAATGAACAACATGTTTTCACAACATCACAAACTGCACTGTCTAATGTCCGCTCACTTTCATCCCAAATTAAAAAAGCTAAGTTAACCAAGGAATTGAAAAATGATTTGCTTCACAAACTTTCCTTAAAAGAAGAGCAATTACAAACTGCAAGCTATGTCTCTTCAGGCCTAGATGTAAAAGCAAAAGCAGCCTCTACCATCCTGACAAAAGGTCAAGAAACAAACGTAACCGTAACCGTGAAGAATACAGGAAAACAAACGTTGAAAAAAGTTACAGCTCCATTGGATGTACCAAAAGGGTGGAAAGCTAAAACAAAGGCGAAAGCAATCAATCTAGCACCAAATCAATCAACGACGATTACTTATGAGATTGATGTGCCAAAAGATGCAGACTATTATCACGCCTATCATGAACCAGCGCTGACAACAAACATTTCATATGAATTTGGGAACACCCAAACGACTGTAACCGAGGATTTGGAAGGTACCGTGGCTGTTCTTCCAGATGTCAGTTTAACCCTTTCTCCTGAAGACATCGTCGTCAACACCGCAGACGTACAAAAAGAAATACCCGTAACCGTAACCGTGAAAAATTATCGTAATGGAAAAACATCAGCCAATGTCGGTTTAAACATTCCTAAAGATTGGAAAGTTTCTCCTACAAAAACAACCGTTTCATTTACGAAAATGTCAGAAGAGAAACAAGCGAAATTTACCCTTACACCACCGAAAACGATTCAAAATGGTGAGTATAAACTAACAGCACAAGCTACGGTCAATGGAAAAACATTTAATTCGACCATTCAAGAAATTTCCTATGACCATATCGGCACCTTCTATTATCAATATCCAGCAGCAATCAACACCGTTGCTTTCGAGCTATTAAAACCAGCTTCATTAAAAGTCGGCTATATTGAGAGTGGATTTGATAAAGTCGCTGACTACTTAAGCAACGCAGGTCTCAATATCACAAAACTAACAGAAGCAGATTTATCATCCGGTGATTTGAGTCAATACGATACAATTGTGACAGGCATTCGAGCTTACCTGTCTCGAGAAGATTTAAAAGCAAATAATGCTCGCTTACTTCAATACGTAGAAAATGGCGGTCACCTTGTCGTGCAATATCACAAGCCTGGTGATGGATGGGATGCACAGACAACTGCACCTTATCCACTTACAATTGGTAATCCCTCCATTCGCTGGAGAGTAACCGATGAAAAAGCTGTAGTCAACGTCTCGAAACCAAACTCAGCGCTTTTCAACTATCCGAACAAAATAACAACGAGCGATTGGGACAATTGGGTTCAAGAAAGAGGATTATACTTCCCTATGAAGTGGGATCCACGCTTTGAAACATTCATTTCTATGGCTGATCCAAATGAAGAACCATTTGATGGTGGTATTTTAATGGCTAATTACGGAAAAGGAACCTATCTCTACACGAACCTTGTCCTCTACCGCCAAATCCAAGGCCAAGTTCCAGGCGGTTATCGAATTTTGACAAACATGATTAGTTACGGAGCGGAATAAATACATGAATAAGCCTATGCATGCGTGATGTGTGCATAGGCTTTTTTATTTGGCTGGGGATTAGAGCTGGAAATCGCCCGCCATTTCTATCGTTACGATCCGGAAATCAAATTTGCGTGCCAGAACAGATGATTTACGTGCCGGAATGCATACTTTACGAGCGAGATTTGCAATTTGCGCGCCGGAGCCTAATTTAGGGTTGAAAAACTGAAATAGTACGTATCCTAGAACAATTAAAAAACGGAAGCCCTATTATCTGGACTCCCGCTTTTACTATAGAACGTTCTATTATTTCGCTTCTAATACGTTAATAAACTCTCGTAAATAATCCGGCAGATCTGGTGGACGACGGCTTGAGATAAGATGTCCGTCTGTAATAACCGGCTCGTCATACCAATTGGCACCCGCATTTTCCATATCATCTTTAATGCCAGGTGTACTTGTTACGTTTTTGCCTTGCAAAATTTTCGCAGAGATCAATACCCAGCCTGCATGACAGATTTGGCCAATCGGTTTTTCATTGGCATCCATTTCTTGGATTAATGAAATCACTTCAGGGAACCTTCTGATTTTATCAGGCGCCCAACCTCCGGGTACTAGAATAGCATCATAATCTTCTGGATTGACGTCACCATATGCCAAATCAGATTCTGCTGGCACACCGTATTTGCCGATATATGTCTCATTTGCCACTTCACCAGCAAGATGGACAATCGCTCCCTCTTCTCGAAGTCTGAGAATCGGATACCAAAGCTCTAAATCTTCACATTCATGATGAACCAAACTAATAACTTTCTTTCCTTCTAATCGCATATGACAACCTCCCTTTCTAGTTCTTATTACTATTTTACACCATTTTGAACTTTTTTGCTTCTACAAGTCAACTTTCCAGGTTAATTTGAGAAACACAGGCTACAACGGAAAATATATACCATAAATAGTGGTATTTTGTGGATTTAATGGATGAGTAAGATATAACAACAGTCAGCTTACTCGACCGTTTATCTAAAAAGGAAGCGGAACAACTAGCATGGTTTGTTGATTCCACGCTTCCCTGATAGCAGTCCTCATTCCGTTTCATTGGCTATAGTGGGGGCTCTTCATCCCCCACCTACGTTTCTTCGATTCTTCTAAGCCTTGAGATGGGGGTCTTGACTTTCCATTAATGCGGGATGATATTTTAAAATTCAGATAAATAATGATACAAATTCACTATATCTTCCTTATGCCTCTAGTAATATTGCCTGGAGTTTTAAAGTCAATTCTTCTACTAACTCATTGACTGTTACATCCCCCTCCGATTCTCCTTTGTCAAAAGCTTCTTTGAGAATGTGATAAAAATCTTCCTTTGTTATACTTGCATCCATGATAAATTCTCCCTCGTATATGTACGAAAAAGTTGTCCCAGAAGGATCTGACTCTCTATACACCATTTACTTTCACGTAATATAAACAGGTATATAGTCGTTTGGGACGACCTCTTCTCATTTCATAAGAAACTAGAAAATGGTCTTTCACGTTCGCATCATAACGCGAGCTT
Organism: Peribacillus sp. NPDC096379; assembly: GCF_044762875.1. Taxonomy (NCBI): domain Bacteria; kingdom Bacillati; phylum Bacillota; class Bacilli; order Caryophanales; family Bacillaceae; genus Peribacillus; species Peribacillus sp. NPDC096379. Next base: position 893,957 of record NZ_JBIWFD010000001.1, on the reverse strand, counting down.
CCCCCATTCCCTACGTATTCTTATTCTTTCCATAAAACTAGCAGCAAACAATTAACCTTCAAATCCTATTAATCAATTATTTTACCATTTTATCATATTAACCTAAGCACTCCTTTAAAACTTTTCGACAAAATTCTGATAATAGGACAAAAAACGGAACCTTAACAATCATGTACCCTTATAGTATCAATCATAATCATGAATAATATGGAAAAAATGCAAGGAAGAATTACATGATATTCAAGCCATCGATCCCGCTGAACAAGATTACGAGCCAGTATCTAGGTATACGAGCGACAACTAGAACATTATAATCAAAACAATTTTTATCATTTCCCGAAAGATGACTCCTTCCTCAATGAATGTGAAGGGCACACCCCAATGAGTAGGTAGGAGATGTATTTCGGTCGGCGTTAGCCTAAACCGTTGAACAACACGAGTGTTTGTTCTGTTCTATATTTGTACAAATGCCCTTTAAAAACTGAAGATAGGAGGTTGCAACAGGAAAATCGTCTGTTGCGTAAAATCTTCAACGTTCTAATCGCTCCGCACGTATCGAAGTAGTGAAAACCAAGCAGAGCAGAGCGTGCGGTGAGTCCAACGTACAAGATTCTAAAAGTTTTCACCATAGGGACTACGAGTAGAGCCTGCTCAATAACTGGTGGATATACGGGTGTTTGCAGGATTCCCCCACTTCAAATTTCGTTGGAAATTAGGTGGGGGAGTTCAACAATCCGAATATTACGTATGTAAAAGAGCCTTATGATTTCTTCCATACAACTCAACCCGTTATTACAATTCCAGATTTTAAAAAAAGAACTGACCAGTAATTACACATCTGGCCAGTCCTTTTATTTTTATTCCTTATTCGTTACCACATCCTCAGAAATATAAGCCGGTTCACCTTCTATCTGTTCTTCTGTCAATAAGTCCTCAGACTCCGGCATCGTTGTTCCACTTGTATGAACTTTTTCCAGTACGTCAACTTGAGTAACAGGCTTTTCTTCCACTTTTTCTTTTGGCGAAGTTAGGTACACACAAAGAATAGCTATTGTTAAGATAATGCCAAATAAACCTGCAATAACAATCGCCTTTTTTTGCCTACTATCCAACAACTACACCTACTTTCTTAAATATTCCCTTCCTTCCTTTAATCAAGTATATTGTGAGTATTTAGCTAAATGCCTTTTAAACTTTCCTTTCTAAATAATATTTTAGGTAATAGAAGTTAAGAACAAAGTAATAACGCTCTTTTCTGTGGAGAAGGGCAAGACTTTGCAAAATCAGCTCCGCACCGCCGCCTTCATAAAGTGATACAAATGGAGAACCTGAACCTTTTTCATCATTGGGTTGGGATCAGACGCTCATGGACCTTTTTATTCCATTTCATCGGCAAAAACAAATGCTCGAAACACCCAAAACCTGGTACTCCGAGCATTTGTTACGATATCATTTTATTGTTGATTCCAAGGGCTTGTATTCTCAGCAATGACTTTCTTATACGAGGCGGCAACTGTTTGTGGGATTAAATCCTCTGCAAGTAATTGATCGACAGAAGCGTTCATCTTAGCCACCCAGTTTTCTCTTGTGCCATATAGATTCTTTAACTTTTCGTTAGTAAACATTGTCATAAAATCACTTTCTACCATATAAGTAGCCAGTGGGTGATCAGCGAGAGGATGACGAATTCCACCTACTACATTGCCATGCACATCTCTTGTGAATTTTCCTGTTGCAGGATCTATATTTACCCATCGATCGTCGGCAGACGGGAAGTACTTCTTAGGATCTGCATGTAGATTAGCCTTTTTAGCAATAGCATAATCATACAGGTTTTGCAATGCTCCACTTACAAACATATCAATGTGCAAATCACTCTTAATCGTATTAGGTAATGGACTAGTTGGGTATAGTCTAGCTTTTGCCCCAGCCTTAACAATCGCATCATTATTTGGAATAATCGGTGATATCGCATCTGAGTGAGGCGTCGACGCTACTTCATATAGTCTAAAAATATCATACTCACTGTTTTGATCCTTTTTTGACTTATAAGTAGAAGGACTCGCTTCTTTAGCCTTAAATTCCGCTTGAGACATAATCGCAATGTTTGGAACACCCATTGCCTTAAAGATGGTTTGTGGACTGTTTTCATTTGTACTTGGCACTGGTTGTAAAGGTGGTATCAAAGAAGTCGGTCTCGGACCCACCCAGTTATAGTAGCCATCAAACAAGTATTCTTTCTTTTTTGCATCATATAAGTATGGCTGGAAGGTATTTGTATAAGTATTCAGATACATTCCAGATTGGCTTTGCCCGCCAAGGAAAACAAAGTCTGGTTTTTTTCCAAGGATTTGTGCGCTTTGTTCGTCATCATGTAAAGCGACGCCAAGCTGCGATAACATATCCCAGAATAATCCGTTTTCATATTCACCAGCCTGATCAGCCCCCCAATCAATGGCTGCATATCTTACAGGATCAAATTTTTTCAACGCTGAAACATTGACATTTTTAGATGTAATGCCTATATAACCATGACCATTTTGCATGTAATATTCCCAGCTTCTTCTCCATGTATCTTCCATATCCGAATTATTGGATGCATTTAGAATATCGATATAAACAGCACCCGAAAAATTCTTCATATTCTTAGGCATACGAACGATGATCCGATTTGTATAATCATGAGGTCCACTCTTAATCGTCGGAACATCATTGCCTTCGATTTTACCAACCTCATACACATTGGCATTACCAGAAAGAAAAAATTCCTTTTCTGTATAATCATAATCTCCCCATATATCTACAGAACCGACAGATGACAACATCGAATTATATGGATGACTTAGATTTGGATTCGCCTCTACATCGGGTTGTTTTTCTGGATGAAAACCAATCGCTTCATGATCAAACGTTTTTTCTACAATCTTTGTTGGCTTAGCATTCGCTATAGCGGAAATTTTCTCAGCATCTGGTCCGCCGAAGCCTTTCTTTTCATTCACATAAGTTACTAGTTTGTCATAGCCTTCTTGTAAAATATAACCTGTATCCAATAGTTTTTTTGCTTGTTTTATGAATGGCTTTTTATAATCTTTTTCAAAATCAGGATATAATTTTGCTATTTTATCTGCTGTAAAAAATACCATGCTTCCATTTGTCTCAAAAGGCAATCCATTTCTGCTCGCATAATACGTTGCAATTGGATACTCTATCATCGGTGCACGGATTCCACCTAATGCATTTCCGTGTTCATCCGTTTTAGGAGTATATAATGTTTTCCCTTTCGTTTTAGTCTTTTTGTAATCGAGCCATTTGCCTTGAGCAGATGGAGCAGGTATCCCTTTGGTTACCCATTTATGCATGTTTTCTTGGGCAGCATTCACAAATATTTGAAGATTTAAATCGCTTTCATAATGTCCCGCATCATACTCCTTGGGTGGTCTGCCCTTCCCGTTACCAAGAGCAATTTCAGCGCTATTGGGAATAACTGCGAGTGTAGGATCAGTATGAGGAGTACCTGCAACCTCATAGAATCTAAACTTATTTTTCTTAGAATTTGAGTCTTTTTTTCTTTCATACTCAGGATATTCTGTTAAGCTTCCAAACCGGTGTTCAAATTCAGACATAATCACGATATATGGAACACTCGTTTCTGAATATGTAACAGATGGCTTCGGTCCATTCGAACGTACATTGGTCGTTCCAGGTCCTACTAAATTCAAATAACCGTCAAACAATGGCTTTCTTTTATTGGATTTTTTCAGGAAATCATCAAATAATGTGATGTACGTATTCAAATAAAAACCTGATTGACTTTGACCGGATAAATACACATATTTCGGGTCTAGACCACCCAATATATCACCTGCACTTTTGTCTCGAAGCTTAGTACCTAGTTGAGATATCATATCCCAAACCAACCCGTTTTCATCTACTCCATTTACTTTCCAGTTTAAATCTGCATATCTGTTACTATCGAATTTCTTTAGTGCATTAATCGTATCAGTTTTCGAAGTAATCCCAATATAGGCATGCCCCTCGTTCATGTACCAATCATAGCTTCTGCCAAAAGTATCTTCCAAATCTACACCGCTAGAAGCATTTAAAATATCTACATAAACTCGACCAGAGAATTTAGACGCATCCTTGGGGAATCTTACTAGTAGCCTTGTTGTATAATCATTGCCTAATGATTTTATGGATGGGTCATCTTTTTTATTGATGTCATATACATTTGCTTTACCTGACATGAAAAACTCTTTTTCCTCATAGCCATAGTCATTCCAAATGTCTACACGACCGCTAGAACTATACATCGAGCTAAATGGATGACTAATAGAAGTCGGTTCGCTATGGAAAGTCATTCCCTCTCCATACGGAATCTCTTTCACATTAGGAAGCGCTTTCATATTTTTCGTTATTTTTGCAGTATCATTATGCCTATTTGCTTGTGCAGAATATACTAAATCATCACTATTACTAGAGGCCGAGACAAAAGTGTTACCACAAAGAAGTCCTAGTAACAAAATTATTGAAAGAACAGTATTGGTATTCCTTTTACCAATTTTCATAGAATCCCTCCATTTTCTTATTTTTACAACCGTTTTGTTGTGTGTTGCTGTCCTTAAACTTGGAATTTCCCCCTAATTTCTAATCCCCCTTCTGTAAAGATACATATGTTGTTGTGAAGTCATAATCCCTCCAAATCTATAATGAATATCATGACTACTTTTTCGATATACTATTATTAAATCCATTTCATATTAGGCAGTTGGCATGCGAGATTGGATTTTTTCCTAGAAAAGAAAGCGTCTGTTTTCTTCCAGTAGTCCTTTCATGTGCATGGAAACTAAAGAATGCCTTTTACCGGAAAAATTGCTATATCTCACACCCAGATGTGTTTATCAGATTCGCCTTCGTATAAAATAATGCAAAGCAAAAGCTATACTTATCCTTTTACAGATCCTGCTGCAATTCCTCTTACAATTTTTTCCTGAGCAACAAAATACACCAATAATAGAGGGAGACTTCCTAATGTTAGTGCTGCCATTATTCCGGGTACATTGACGGAAAATTCTCCATAAAAATCTCGTAAACCTAGAGGCAATGTAAAATTTTCTTTGGAATTCGTCAAAACTAATGCAAATACAAATTCATTCCAAATGTGAATAAAGTTATAAATGGCTACTGTTGCAACTGCCGGTTTTAGGAGTGGAAATAATATTTTCCAAAATAACCGGAATTGGCCGCACCCATCAATCTTTGCAGATTCTTCTAACTCCGTAGGAATATCCTGTAGAAACTGCGTGAATATTACAACAGATACAGGTATAGCAAACGCCACGTATGGACCGATTAGTCCCCAAATAGTATCATATAATCCAATGTTTATCGTTAATAGATAAATAGGGATTAACGTGGTATGAATTGGAATCATCATACCAATCATGAAAAGGATAAAAAGAGGGCGATTCAACTTAAATTTCATCCTTGCCAAAGGATAACTTGCCATAGCAGATACAACAATGACCAATATTACTGAAATGACCGCAACTATCAAACTATTACCAAAATAACGCAGGAATTCCGACGATAACACTTTAGAATAATTTTCAAATGTTAAAAAATTGGGTAATGACCAAGGTGAAGTCATGAACTCCAGCTGACTTTTTAATGATGAATTAATCATCAGAAAGTATGGTAAGCCTGTAAAAACCAATAAGATTATTGCCAGTAAATAAAGTGGCATTTTGCTTATTTTTTTTATGATGCTCATTTAGCTCTCCCCTTTTCTTTTTTGATCAGAGAAAACAATAATGATTGTAATTACCAATGCAATTAAAAACATTGAAAAAGATATGCTGCTTCCAAAGCCCATATTAAAATTTGTAAAGGTTTCTTCATACATATAGGTGGCCATTAATTCCGTAGAATTGTTTGGACCGCCACCAGTCATTACGTAGATTAAATCAAAATATTTTAACGATCCAATAATAGATAAAATACTAGATGTGATAATTATTGGCATTAATAACGGTAATGTTATTTTAAAAAAGCGCTGTCGAGAATTTGCACCATCAATCATAGCGGCTTCATAGAGTTCTTCAGGAATTCCGACAATTGCTGCCCTAAATAATATCATATAAAATGGAGCATACTGCCAGCAAATCGTGATAATAACTGCCCATATTGCCGTACTTTCATTTCCTAACCAACCTCTTTGAAGTGATTCTAAACCAATCGACCCAAGCATTTTATTGATGATTCCAAAGTTACCATCATACATAAAGGTAAATAACATACCAATAGCAACAGTTGACATTAAAAATGGCATAAAATACACGGACCTGAAAAATCTCATCCCTTTAATAGGACTAAATAATAATAAAGCCATAATTAAGCCAAGAGGTAATTGAGTTAAAAGAGAGGAAACAACTAGTAATGAATTGTTCTTTAAAGAACTCCAAAATAATTCATCTTTAAAAAGGTCTATATAGTTCTGAATACCTATGAAGATAAAATTATTATCGATTCCTGACCAATTGAAAAGACTGTAATAAAAGGTCATAGCTATGGAATATAAAACAAAGACTCCATATATTAGTAACGCTGGGGCAATAAAGCCTGTTATTACTAAACCTTGCTTAAGTTTTACAGATATTTTCTTCTTATTTACTATAGAAATAGAATTAGAAAAAACCGGCAATTCTTTACTGTTTGTTTTCACAATCTCTCCCACCTCGATTTTTTTAAAAGAGGATGACTTATTGTTTCCAAAGATGATATTGGACCCTCTAAGTCATTCTCTATTTAATTATTTAAAAACGTCATTTAATAACTTCTTTCGCTTTTTCTTCCACCTTTTTCACAGCTTCTTCAGGTGTAATTGATAATCCAAAAAGCGCTTGAGTAGTATCTAAATGTTCTGTTGCAACTTCTGTTGGAAGAGTTTGATCATAAAAGGTTTGCAAGTATTCTGCCTTTTGCATAATATCATTGATTTTTTGTGCATATTTATCCTCATATTCCACACCTTTTACGGCTGAAATCCTACTCGCTTTATTTGCCATTTCCTTTGCAGTTTCTTTACCAGCAAGTTCTTTTACAAGCTCAACAGCAAGATCTTTATTTGCGCCTTTTTCTGCTACAGAAAACACTGGACTAACTCCGCCCACGATTTCTTTATCGGAACCTTTTCCTCCTTGAATTGACGGGAACATGAAGAATCCTAATTTTTTTTCAAACTCTGGCATTTCATTTCTTAATGTATTTAAAAACCAACTTCCATCAATTGACATAGCAGCCTTATCTGTATACAATAATTGTCTCGATTGACCTGTATCATAGTTCATTCCGTTTACACCCTCCGGAAAAGCTCCCATTTTAACAAGTTCTTGAATTTTTGTCGCCGCTTGAATATAAGCTACATCATCAAAGCCTCTACCTGAACGTCCATATGCTTCATTGAATAGTTCTTTGCCCCCTATTCTTTCCGCTAAATACATCATATATAAGGAACCTGTCCATTTTGATTTATTCGCTAGTGCGAATGGAATAATCTCATTAGATTTTAACGTTTTTATAATCTCTACTAGCTCATCATAGGTTTGAGGTTCTTGAAGATTGTATTTCTCAAAAATTTCTTTATTATACCAAACTGGAACAATATTCATAGTTACGGGAAGACCATAAACCTTTTCATTATAAGTTGATGAAGAAATGGCTGCTGGTAAATAATTGTTTTTGTCTACAGCATTTGTAAGATCTTTTACTTGACCAGCATCAACAAAATTTTTTAACCATCCGCCTCCCCATGAATGAAAAACATCCGGAGGGTTTCCACCACCCGTAGCAACAGTTAACTTTGTTTTATACGGATCATTTTCTTGCCTAACTAATTTAACAGTAACACCAGGGTGACTCTTTTCAAATCTTTTCACAGCATTCTTTAAAGACTCCTCCGCTGGTCCTTGATCAACATGCCAAACGGTTAGTGTTTTTGAATCAGATTTACTTGAATTAGAACTTTTTGTTGTTGGAGCTTTTGGCTGACATGCAGTAATTAAAAGAAGAAATACTAACAAAACGGAAATTAACGGAGTTTTCCTTTTCAAATACTTAAACATTTTTTTCATCTCCCTTTTAAAAAATAGATTTATCCCATCCCTAGCTATCTCTTTTAAATAAAATAGATAAATATAGTAATAGGAAAGACAAATGAATTAAATTTTGTTTATCTAACATAATACTTTATTTCACGACAACTTTTGTTCAATAGGCAGTGAAGCTGGTTTGTCACATGTACTTTGCATATTATAGTAAGTCTCATTTTTAGAAGAATCATGAAAACCATGCATGGCCTCTAAAACATGATATGCTAAATGGCCATTGGCTCGATGGTTACTATTTCCAGTTAAAAGCGCCTGTGCCATGTCGGCTACCCCAAGGCCTCTGCTGTTTTGAGAATAGCCATAGGAAAGGGGGACATCAATAAATTCTTTTTCATCCTTTTTTCTTATTCGAACAGGTCCACCAAATGTATTTGGATCTGGTACCAGCAGGGTACCTTCACTTCCATAAACCTCAATTGGAGGAAGGGATGTTCCACCAAATGCATCAAAACTGGTCGTAATCGTTCCCACTGCGCCTGATGAAAAATCAATGATTCCAGAAATATGGGTCGGGGTTGAAACCGGAATCTTAGAGCCAGCTTTTGGTTCACTCGTTATAACACGTTCCGGATAACTAATTCTTGCTGACCCAGCGATACGCCTAATTGGACCAAGCATAGACACTAAAGCTGATAAATAATAAGGTCCCATATCAAACATTGGACCGCCTCCAGCTTCGTAATAGAAAGCAGGATCTGGGTGCCAATGCTCATGCCCACGGTTAATCATAAATGCAGAGGCACCAATTGGATTGCCAATTTCACCATTTTCAATTAGTTGAATAGCCGTTTGGATACCCGCTCCGAGAAAGGTATCTGGTGCACTCCCAACCAGTAATTTTTTTGCTCTAGCAGTTTTTAATATTAGCTCTCCTTCTTCCCGTGTTACCGCAAGAGGCTTTTCAGTATAAACATGTTTACCAGCTTCAAGTGCCTGAATACAAACTGTTGCGTGTGCCTTAGGAATCGTTAAATTAATCACTAGATCAATTTCAGGATCTGAAAGAAGTTCACCAACAGAATAAACTCTAGGAATATTATATTTTTTTGCTTGTGCCGCTGCCCGCTGTTCATCAATATCGGCACATGCAAGTAGGTCAAGATGGTCGAATTTTCTACAATTTTCCATATAAATAGAACTTATATAACCGCAGCCTACAATACCAATTCTTATTTTTTTCATTGTAGTCATCTCCTTTTCAAATCAGATATTACTTATTGACTATCTCCCATTCCAGAAAATATTCGCCCATTGCCATTTCCTGCTGTTCCAAAGGTAATATACCGCGATCCTGCAGCGCGTTCTTTACCTTTTGCAGCCCATAAAAACCCTCGTCGCATTATTAAAGAAACTTCTGGCATTTTTACAATATTAGCCTTATGACCTAATGAATTATAAAAAACATGTCCGTGCCCCCATCGTTTTGTCCAAACGACAGGCATATCTACTGCTTTATTAAAAACATGCGGTCCATCTACTACTGGGAAACGAGTGGTGGCCAGAACTTCAACTGCCGGATCCACATGAAGATAGTACTGCTCACTAACCACTTTAAAATCAGTTAAACCATCTAATAGTCGGCTTGAAGAGTGTTTAACGTTAACCATATATTCAACCCCATCATTACCAGGGTGTGCTACCCAGTTACCACCAGTGATGAACTGCCAATCGACATTGTCTCTGAAAGAATCACACATTCCTCCATGACAGCCTGCTAAGCCCACACCATTCATTACAGCTTCTGAAATATTTAAAACGAATTTTTTTTCAACCTTCCCCATTGTCCAATGTGGAATTATTAAATCCAAAGATTTAAGTTTCTCAACGTCTTCATATGAAGTGAGAGTGTCAGAGACTTCAACGTTAAAATTTTCTTCTTCTAGTATTCCTTGAAATATATTTGCGACCTGTTCAGGCTCATGTCCATCCCATCCACCCCATACAATCAATGCACTTTTCTTCATTTGTCGCACTCCTTTCAATCTATAATTCTGAAGGTTTTACCCATCCCCTTCTTGCAATGGATAATTCAACCGCTTCCAAAACTTGCTGACATTTCACACCATCTTTAAAATTAGGAATGGGTTGACGGTTTTCACGAAAAGCTTCCATAAGTTCTACAATTTCATGAATAAACGTATGTTCATAACCGATTGTATGCCCTGCAGGCCACCATGCTTCTGAAAAAGCATGTACAGGATCTGTTGCAAGTACACGACGGAATCCTTGCACATCATCCCTATCATCGCCAAAATACACTTGCAGCTCATTCATTCTTTCAAAATCGAAAATAACGCTTCCCTTACTGCCGTTTATTTCAAAAGAATTCGTGCTGCGATGCCCTGTAGCAAAACGTGTAGCTTCGAATGAGCCTATCGCACCATTTGCAAACCGAGCTAAAAACAAAGTCGCATCATCTACAGTAACTTTTTCTTTTTCTCCGTCAGCACTGCCCGTTGCTGATAATCCGGTCATATTAGTCGGAATTGGTCTCTCCTTAATGAAAGTTTCATTTATTCCAATCACCTCGGTAATGTCCCCAATCATATAATGAGCCAAATCAATTAGATGAGCTCCTAAATCCCCATGTGAACCGGAACCGGCAATTTCTTTCTGGAGTCTCCATGTGAGGGGGAAATTTGGATCAACAAGCCAGTCTTGTAAAAACCAAGCTCTAAAATGGTAGATTTCCCCCAATCTTCCTTCATCAACAAGCTTTTTAGCCAACATTACTGCTGGTGCAAATCGATAATTAAAACCGACCATATGTTTCACTCCTGCAGCTTCGATAGCTTCAAGCATTTTTCTTGAATCCTGAAGTGTAAGCGCTAACGGTTTTTCACAAAAAACATGTTTTCCTGCTCTTGCTGCAGCAATCGCTATTTCTTTATGTACATTACTTGGAGCATTAATATCAATTAAATCAATATCATCCCTTTCCACTAGTTCCATCCACTCAGTTGTGTATTCCTCCCAGCCAAATTGAGAAGCTGCTTTAACAACTTCTTCGGTATTACGTCCACAAATAACTTTCATTTCAGGACGAATAACATTAGGAAAAAATAATGGAAGATCTTTATATGCATGGCTATGTGCTTTTCCCATAAATTTATAACCAACCATACCAACTTTTATAGTCTCCATTAAGCTACCCCCCTTTTATCAAATTCATATGTGAAGATTCTCGTTCAATAACAGTTACAGAAAGTCGTTCTTGAATTACTCTCTTTTCATCCGAGGATAGTAGTTGTACAACCTTTTCAGCAGCTAGATACCCCATATCAAACAATGGCACTTTGACAGTACTTAGTGTTGGAGTAGTAATTTTGGACAGATCTGAATCATCGTACCCAATAATTACATAATCCTTGCCAACTTGATATCCCTGCTGCCCTAATCCCTGCATTAAGCCAATAGCCATACGGTCATTCCCTGCAAAAATAGCTTTGAAATCTTTTATTAAGGGACCTATTTTTTCTGATGCAAGAAGTCCGCTTTTTCGGCTGTAATTCCCGTGAAAGATCCAATCAGTATTTTGTGTTAATTCAGCATTAGCAAATGCATCATGATATCCTGCAAGACGATCGACGCTATTCGAATATTCCATTGGCCCGTTTAGAAACAATACTTTTTGGAACCCCTTCTTAATTAACATAGAAACAGCTTTAAAACTGCCATCATAATGATTTGCGTCAAGAAAATGAAAAGGGTGGCCCAGAAAAGTCTGATTAAGAAGACAATACGGTAGGTTCTTATGATGAAGTTTTTCCAGTGCCTTAATTTCATCCGGAGTATTTTTAGATCCAATAATGATACAACCATCAACCCTCTGTGAAAGAAAAAATTGGAGATAATCTTTTGGTTCATCCATAGGACTAAATAAAAGCAACAACCCGTATCCTTCTTCTCCAAGCTTTGTACCAATTCCATTTAGTAATTGTGAGAAATAATAAGTTGAAATCACATCAACTTTTGGAAAATAAGGTACAATAACACCGATATTTCCACTCCTCCTCCTAGCAAAGCTCTGAGCAATTGAGTTTGGGTAATAATTTAATTCTTTTGCTGCTTTTAAAACTTTACGTTTAGTTTCTTCCCGAATTGGACCTACATTATTAAATACTCTTGAAACTGTCGCCTCAGATACACCCGCTAGCTTTGCAACATTCTTTCTACTTACTAAGATAATCACCCCCACAATGTACGCGTGTTCATTTCTATCTTCCGACATTTTCAGATAATTGTCAATATACAAATTATTCAGATAATAATTAATTAAATGGTTTCCTACAAAAGTGATTGTTTACCTTAAGAAAGATATGATGAATGATTCAATTTTCAATAGTAACATTCAAGGCTAATTAATTCTCCAAAATATCTTCCTTATCTCCTTGAACACCAAACCGGTATTTCGTTACCGAAGAATAATTTTCCCTCTTATCTAATATGACAGATGGGAAATGGGTATGATGATCCGCGTCAGGTAATCCCTGTGTTTCTAAACAGATATCAAGATATTTCCGAGAAGGAACTCCGTTGAATTCCCCCTCCTCTTTCAAGGTATTTCCTGAATACACAACAAATCCAACCTCATCCGTTTCTACCGCTAAAGTCCGTCCGCTTTCAACGTCCATTAGGACAATTTCCTGGTCATTATTTGTATTTAGAAGAAATGGATGATCATAACCTTCCCCTACAAGTAAATTTTGTGGATGATCCGATGCCCCCCCTGTTTTTATCAGTCGTTCCCTCCTAAAGTCAAATGGAGTATTTTCCACTTCTAGAAACTGACCATTCGGGATAAGTTCCTGATCCAGCTCCAAAAATTTATCACTTTTTATGTTTAGCGAATGATTCAATACATTTCTTTTTACATTCCCGCTTAAGTTGAATTAGGAATGGTTGGTGACGGTTAATACAGTTTTTTATCTGTTTGATCAGAATAATGAATCATTAATTCATTCTGGTTATTTAAGGTATATGTTACGAAATGGGTCAGGTTCCCCGGATATCCTTCCTCACCACTCGAGCTTACATAGCTAAAACGAAATTTATTTACACTTTTCATACAAGATAACAAAAAACCGATTCCATAATCTTGAACCGCGAATTTAAGGTCTTTCCATTTTGACCCGCTTCATTTTCTAAAAATCATGTACAATTTATCTTGATTCTTGTAAATCTGATTTCAAGAAAAACTCGGTTACATAAGCTGAAACCCCTAGTGCTGCTGAATAGTTGGTTAATTCTGCAAAGCTAATCTTTAAGTTTGTTTGATTATATCTTAATGAATGACGTTCAACGACATCGGCGATTGGTTGCACGATTAAGTCTTTTGCCAGTGCTAATCGATTTCCAATAATGATTTGTTGTGGATTAAACGTATTAATAATATTCGTCAGTCCAAAGCCTAAGTATCTACCAATTTGAGCAAATAAAGAGTTTATTTCCTCATTTTCTGTTGCTAGTTGAACTAATGATTCCAAGTTTAACTCTGCTTGATTGATTGATTTTACGTCCTTGGCTTGGTTTAATAATGCTTGTTCGGATGCATACAACTCCCAGCATCCTGCACTTCCACAGCTGCATTCTTTTCCATGTATATCAATAATCATATGGCCCATTTCTCCTGAAAACCCTTCTGCCCCGCGATACAGTTCATTATTCAAAATAAACCCTACACCAAGACCGATTCCAGCACTTAAGTAGATAAGATTCTCAAATTCTTTTCCTGCTCCGAACCGCTTTTCGCCATATGCACCAGCGTTTGCTTCATTCTCGATGACAACAGGTAGGTTATATTCCTTTTCAATCTCTTGTTTTAAATGGATATTTTTCCAACCTAAATTAGGTGCGAGCAATATATGGTCGCCCCCATTACTGACAATCCCAGGTACGGCAATGCCAATTCCTACAACACCATAATGACTCGTAGGTGCAGAATCTAGTAAAAATTGAATCAGCTTTTTCATCGCAATCATGGCCATTTCATAGTCCATATTATTGATTGTCTTCATCTTCTCCTGAACGATATTGCCTGAAAGATCAGTTAGCACCCCTAATATATAATTCACACCCAAATCGATGCCGATCGAGTATCCAGCACATTCATTAAAGAGCAGCATAACTGGACGTCTGCCCCCACTAGATACGCCAGGCCCAGTCTCATAACAAATATTTTCTGCTAATAACTCATTAACTAATGAGGAAATCGTGCCTTTCGTTAGTCCTAATTGCTGTGAGATATCAGCGCGGGATAATGGAGCTTGATCCTTAATCGTTTCTAATACTTTTGATTTATTATTTACTTTTACTAATTGTTGATTCCAAGTCATATCATTTCTCCTCAAATTTACGATCTATACGGTTTCTTTACTCTATTTATACCATATTAAAAAGAAAAAGAAAAACTTAGTTCATTCGATAGACAAACTAAGTTTTTGCTGATACAATGCAATTATCAAGTTGAAAGCGATACCATTAACCGTTTTCAATGATACTAATAAATTATATGAAAACAATTTGGGAGGAATAAAAATGAGCTATTTTAATACGGTTAATCATGTGAAATATGAGGGTTCAGACTCTACGAATCCTTTTGCGTATAAATATTACAACCCGGAAGAATCAATCAATGGTAAAAGAATGGAAGATGTTCTTCGCTTTGCTGTCTCCTATTGGCATACGTTTACTGGAGAAGGAACGGATCCATTTGGACAAAGTACAATGGTACGTCCGTATAATCAATTTTCTGGAATGGACTTAGCCAAAGCACGTGTGGAAGCTTCGTTTGAATTTTATGAAAAACTAGACGTTCCCTACTTCTGTTTCCATGATTTTGACGTGGCACCTGAATCAGATTCACTAAGTGAAACATTTAAGAATCTAGATGAAATTGTCGCAATGGTTAAAGAATATATGAAAACGAGTAAAACAAAGTTATTATGGAATACAGCGAATATGTTCTCTCACCCACGCTGGTTACATGGCGCAGCAACATCACCGAATGCTGATGTATTTGCTTATGCAGCGGCTAAAGTGAAAAAAGGTTTAGAAGTTGGTAAAGAACTAGGTTCAGAGAACTACGTATTTTGGGGTGGGCGTGAAGGATACGATACATTGCTCAACACAAACATGAAGCTTGAACTTGATAACCTTGCTCGTTTCTTCCATATGGCTTTAGATTATGCAAAAGAAATTGGCTATAATGCTCAATTTTTAATTGAACCAAAGCCGAAGGAACCAACAAAACATCAATATGATTTTGATGTGGCAACGAGCCTCTCGTTTTTACAATCATATGGCTTACAAGACCATTTCAAATTTAATATTGAAGCGAACCATGCCACACTTGCCGGTCATACATTTGAGCATGAATTACATGTAGCACGTATTAATGGGATGTTAGGTTCAGTCGATGCAAACCAAGGTGATACATTACTTGGTTGGGATACGGACGAATTTCCAACAGATTTATACTCTACAACACTAGCGATGTATGAGATTCTCAAAAATGATGGACTTGGATCAGGTGGATTAAACTTTGACGCGAAAGTAAGAAGAGGTTCATTTGACCCTGAAGACTTGTTCTATTCACATATTGCCGGCATGGACAGCTTTGCTATCGGTGCAAAAGTAGCTCAGCGTTTAATTGATGATCAAGTATTAGACAATTTTATTGCAGATCGTTACAGCAGTTATACAGAAGGCATCGGACTTGATATTGTTGAGGGAAGAACAAACTTCCATACACTAGAACAATATGCCCTGCAACTTGACAAGATTGAAAATAAATCTGGTAGACAAGAATACTTAAAAGCCATTTTAAATAAGTACATTTTAGATGCAATAGCAACTGTAAATATGAAATAACTAAACTAGTTAAGGAGAGTGTCCTAGGACACCCTCCTTCTATCTAAAAAAAGGGTGATTTTTCATGAACTATGTAATTGGGATTGATTTAGGTACGAGTGCTGTCAAAGTTTTATTAATGAATGAAAGCGGTGAAGTTTGTCATGAAACAACAAAGTCTTATCCTTTAATCCAAGAGCAGTCTGGGTATAGTGAACAAGACCCGAATGAATGGGTAGAAAAAACAATCGTAGCATTACAGGAACTTGTCGAGCAATTTGATGGCGAAATCGAACAAATTCAAGGGATTAGTTATTCCGGGCAAATGCACGGTCTTGTTTTATTAGATGAAGAGAATAACATTTTACGTAATGCCATCCTTTGGAATGATACGAGAACGACAGAGCAATGTAAGGAAATCTACAATATGATTGGCGAAAAACGACTGTTAGACATCACGAAAAACCAAGCATTAGAAGGATTTACCTTACCAAAATTACTTTGGGTGAAACAATATGAGCCAGAGCTTTTCGAAAAAACGGCTGTTTTTATGTTGCCAAAAGATTATTTGCGTTTTAAAATGACCGGTCTCATCCATAGTGAATATTCAGATGCGGCTGGCACCCTTTTATTGAATATTGCTCAGAAAAAGTGGAGTGAAGAAGTATGTCAGTTAGTCGGGATTGATTTCAATATCTGCCCGCCTTTAGTAGAATCACACGAGTATGTCGGCACGATTACTGAAGATATTGCCAAACAAACCGGTTTAGCTCGTTCTACGAAAGTATTTGCCGGTGGAGCAGACAATGCCTGTGGTGCAATTGGTTCTGGCATCCTTTCAGAAGGAAAAACATTATGCAGTATTGGAACATCAGGTGTTGTCCTTTCTCATGAGGAGAAAAAAGACCGTGATTTTCAGGGAAAAGTCCATTATTTCAATCATGGTAAAGAAAATGCCTTTTACACAATGGGCGTAACGTTAGCAGCTGGACATAGTTTAAGTTGGTTTAAAAATACGTTTGCCAAAGATGAATCGTTTGAATCACTACTTGCCTGCTTACATGAAGTTCCGATTGGAGCAAACGGCCTGCTATTTACCCCATATCTCGTCGGTGAACGAACACCGCACGCAGATGCCAACATACGCGGAAGTTTTATCGGCATCGATTCTTCCCATAAACAAAGCGATTTCACACGATCGGTCATTGAAGGCATTACCTTTTCTTTGCATGAATCGATCGAAATATTCCGAGAAAATGGCAAGACAATTGACACAATCATCTCCATCGGTGGTGGAGCAAAAAATGACACATGGCTGCAAATTCAAGCTGACATCTTCAACGCAAAAATTATCAAGCTATCCAGTGAACAAGGACCAGCTGTCGGAGCAGCAATACTAGCCGCATACGGTTGTAAATGGTTCGAATCTTTAGAAGCATGTGCCGATGTATTCATATCCGCTGCTAAAACATACACACCTGTACCGGAAAATGTTGAAGACTATCAACAACTTTATCATTTATATAAACAGGTGTATGAACAAACTAAGCAATTAAATGAAGGATTAAAAAAGTTCCGAAAAATGGAATGATTCTAGTAAAGCCGCCCTCCTACGCTTTTTATATAGGAGGAATTGTTTCAATCCGTTTTCCTTGCAAACTTGTAGAATGAATCGAACGCTAAAAAGGGAGAGTAATATGAACGTAACAAAGGCGATATTTGGTGAATTACACGGACAAAAGGTATATTCATTTACGATCAGTATTGATCACGGAATGGAAATTACTTGTATCGATTTCGGCTGTATAATTACGAAGATTCAAGTACCAGATCAAGAAGGAAAGATCGAAAATGTTGTCCTAGGTTTTGATACGTTAGACGAGTATGTAAACGATTCAGCTTTCTTTGGTTCAATGATTGGTCGAGTAGCAGGAAGAATACATCCACCAACATTTGATCTAGACGGTATCACTTACAATCTACCTACTAACGAAGAGAAAAATCATTTGCATGGTGGGCCTACTGGTTTTCACCGTGTGATCTGGGATTCTACTATTGAAGAGAATTCGGATGAGATCAACTTAAAATTTTTCCATCTAAGTCCTGATGGCGATGAAGGTTATCCTGGGAAGCTTGAAATCACGGTCATCTACAGTCTGAATAACAAGAATGAATTAGTTATTACGTATCAAGGTCTATCAGATAAAAAAACATTACTAAACGTAACGAACCATTCTTATTTTAATTTAAGTGGCGATGTAAAGAGGGATATACTCGATCATGAACTAACGATGAAAAGTGATCGTTTTTTAGAGCTCAATGAGGCACTCCTACCAACAGGTATTTATATCGATGTTGAAAACACGGCTTTTGATTTTAGAGAAGGAAAAAAAGTACGCGAAGGTGCACAATCGAAGCATATTCAGAACCAGCTCGTTGGTGGTGGATATGATCATCCATTTCTATTAAACGTGAATAATCAAGAAGAAATTTGTTTAGTAGATCCGATCAGTGGACGAAAACTGATCGTTGAAACAGATCAGCCAAATGTTGTTTTATACAGCTCCAATATGCTAGAAAGTAATTTTCAAATTAGAGGTGTTCCGTCTCAAAAGCACTTAGGGATATGCCTTGAAACACAATGTCCACCAAATGCCATTCATCATCCAAGCTTCCCTACTATCGTGTTAGATAAGAATGAAGTATATCAATCGAGAACTCGTTTCAAATTTTCATTAATTTAACAAAATTGATTTGTATGGCTGAATACACATCTCAAACAAGGGGGGAATAAGACAGGTTTTATTTGATTTTACCAATATAGTAAATAAGTTGACAGCATCTGTTCTAACTATCTGTTTGCAATGAATTGAAAGCGTTATTATTTTTTGATAAAAATAGTGCTAGACGATTTAGTTACTCACTTTCCTATTTGGTTTTTAAAATCTGTCTTTCATAAACGATGAAGCAAAAACGAAACGTACTTTATATTTCTGCCATTACACTTGTCGCTGCGATTGGTGGTTTACTTTTCGGGTATGACACAGCTGTTATATCTGGGGCTGATAAGTCAGTAGAAGCCTATTTGATTAAACCATTAGGCTTAGGCTCTTTAGCACATGGGGCAACGATTTCAAGCGCATTAATCGGCTGTATCATCGGTGGCTTGCTTTCTGGTTATTTCGCGTCAAAATTTGGTCGTAAACATTCATTGATCGCAGCTGCTGCCCTTTTCTTCCTATCAGCATTAGGCTCTGCTTATCCTGAGTTTTTATTTTTCACAAAAGGAGATCCATCCATCGCTTTATTACTAACCTTTAACCTGTATCGAATCATCGGGGGAATTGGTGTCGGCTTAGCTTCAGCGATTGTTCCGATGTATATTGGTGAAATTGCACCTGCTAATATTCGTGGTCGATTAGTATCATTCAATCAATTTATGATCATTTTTGGGATGTTAGTCGTTTACTTTATTAACTGGGGCATTGCTAACGGTCAAACAATTGAATGGATTAACGACATCGGCTGGCGATATATGTTTGCTTCAGAAGCTATTCCAGCGCTATTATTTGGTACTCTTTTACTTTTCGTACCAGAAACACCTCGATATTTAGCATTGAAAAATCAAGATGATAAAGCGCTAGCCATACTTACGAGAATTAATGGTTCAAAAGAAGCGAAATCGATTTTGAGTGAAATTAAACAAACAGTAACGGGAAATATTTCTTCTGAAAAATTATTTGCTTACGGAAAATTAGTGATCGTTGTTGGAATCCTTCTCTCTGTCTTCCAACAGTTTGTTGGGATCAACGTTGCATTATACTATGCCCCGCGTATTTTTGAAAGCATGGGAGCTGCCAAAGATGCTTCGATGTTACAGACCATTGTTATGGGACTGATCAATGTGGTCTTTACGGTTATCGCCATTTTGACAGTGGACAAATGGGGGCGTAAACCTTTATTAATCATTGGTTCCATTGGTATGGCGATTGGCATGTTTGGTGTAGCAGGATTGGCTTTTTCAAATATTATCGGGATGAGTACTTTACTATTTATTATTGTCTACACCGCTTCATTCATGATGTCATGGGGGCCAATCTGTTGGGTACTGATTTCAGAAATCTTCCCTAACAAAATTCGTGGACAAGCCGTGGCCATTGCTGTAGCTGCACAATGGGCTGCTAACTATCTGATTTCATCTACTTATCCAATGATGATGGAATTTAGTGGTGGGTTAACGTACGGTTTCTACGGGCTAATGAGTGTACTTTCAGCAATCTTTGTTTGGAAGTTTGTTCCTGAAACGAAAGGTAAGACGCTCGAGCAAATGGAAAGTATTTGGAAAAAACCTACTGGTAATCAGCATAAAGCAGGATAAAAAGAAAAAAAGGTCAGACCCGCACTATAATATACAGACCAAAGTAAGCATCATTACGACTATGGACTGTATATAAAATGCGTGGTCAGACCTTTCTCACGTATCCAAAAACGTCTTCCCTTTTAATTCATTCAATGTGACTACAAATTCATAGAGAAGTTGATAGGAGTTTTCCATATCTTCTAAGTCTACTACTTCAATAGGTGTGTGTGTATAGCGTGATGGGATGGAAATAACACCTGTTGATACACCTTTATGTGTCATATGGATCGCTCCTGCGTCTGTACCAATGCCCATGAATACTTCAAGCTGATGAGGGATATGGCCATCTTCTGCCACCTTCTTCAAATGTTGCGTGACAAGTGGATGAGCGATGAACGATTTATCGACTATTTTAATACACGGACCAGCACCTAATACGCGTGTACCTGTCATCAACGCGTCATTTGTATCACTCGTCGGTGTGGTATCTAGTACTAAAGCGAAGTCAGGCTCGACAGCCGCTGATACGACGGATGCCCCTCTTAATCCTACTTCCTCTTGAACGGTAAATGCTCCGTAAATATCGCCATGTTTGGTACCTGTTTCACGTAAATTTTGCAGCAAGCGAATCAGTAGCGCACAGCCTGCTCGGTCGTCCAATGCTTTTCCGACAACACGATGGTTGCCAATTTTCTTAAATTCTGTCCCGTAAGACATAGGTTGACCTACGCGAATTCCCATTTCTGAGACCTCTTCTTTTGAACGAGCACCAACATCTATGTAAAGTTCGCGATGATTAGCCACTCGGTTTGGATCATCCCATTTCACATAATGAACAGATAAAGTCCCAATGACACCATGTACAATGCCACGATCTGCTTTTATAAATACAGGCAAGGAAAGTAAGATTCGATCATCAAAGCCACCTAATTTTTCAAAGCGAATCAAGCCGTTTTCTTCAATTTTTTTGACAATAAAGCCAATTTCATCTGTGTGTGCCGCAATGACTAAAGATGGGAAACTTGCATCATTCCCCTTTATTTTCACGAGTAAATTACCAACTGCGTCAACATGATATTCATCTACATAGTCTTTCACTTCACGTAAAATAAACCGTTGAACATCTTGTTCGAAACCGCTTGGCCCGACGAGATTACTTAGATTTTTTAAGAGTTCAAACATTGATAGCCCTCCTTGTATAAAATTAGGGTCAGACCCCACAACATTATCTCGTTTATATAGGTCGTAAATGACTTTTTAAACGTTATATGGAGTGTGGGGTCAGACCCTTTCTGTCTTTACATGACGCAAAGATCATGTATAAAAATTGTAATGTTGTTTAATTCGTCAAGTACACTTCAGCAAAATTATCATTTTCCATTGGGTGAGCGTTAAATCCTTGTACATAGCCCGCAAGACCCATAGGTGGTGTTGTGTGACCAATTGTTACCCATGGTGCATCTTGATGGAAAATTTCCTGTGCTTGTTTGTACAACTTGATGCGTTCGTCTTGATCAAAGGTTACGCGTGCTTGTTGTAATAAATTTGTAAACTCTTCATTATCATAGAATGCACGATTGCTGGCTGGTTTTTCGATATTCGTATTACTTAAGTTCGGGAATAAGAAATTATCTGGATCAGCCATAACGCCCGTCCAACCGTATAAGGCCATTGGGTGCTCACCTTCACCTGTCTTTTGTAAATACGTTGCCCACTCATACGTTTTGATTTCTGCGTCAATTCCGATCGCTTTTAAGTTTGCTTGCATCGCTTCTGCAATTTTTAATGGTTGTGGTAAATACGGTCTTGGATTGCTCATCGTCCATAATTCTGTTTTGAAGCCGTCAGGGAAGCCTGCTTCTGCAAGTAGCTTTTTCGCTGCTTCTACATCGTATTTGTAATCTTCAATCGCATCATTATAGCCCCAAAGTGAAGATGGGAATGGGTTTTTCGCCACTTCTGCATAGCCATTATAGAATGCATCAATTAGCTCTTTTTTGTTAATCGCCATATTAATCGCTTGGCGCACTTTTACATTATCAAATGGTGCCATTTGTGTATTGAACACCATGAATCCTGTGTTAAAACTTGGACGCTTAATCAGGCTTAATTGTGAATTTGCTTTAATTGTATCGGCATCATCTGGATTTAGGCCATCAATGATATCAACTTCGCCACTTTGAAGAGCGGTTAAACGGGATGAATTATCCGGAATCACACGGAAAATCATTTCATCCAAATACGGTTGTCCATCGACATAATAATTTTCATTTTTCTTTAAGACAACTTTATCATTACGACTCCAGCTATCAAACTTGAATGGTCCCGTGCCAACTGGGTTTTCATAAAACTTGTCGCCATACTTTTTAATCGCATCAGGACTGGCAATCCCGAACATTGGAATCGCTAGATAGCTAAGAAATGGCGCCGTTTTTTCAGTTAGTGTAAATTCAACTGTTGATTCATCTACTGCTTTTACAGAGGCAATTTTGTGATTTGGATCACCTTTAAATCCACCATATAGGAATGGATAGTATGGGAAATCTCCTTTATGGTATGGGTTTGCTGGATCCATCCAACGCTCAAAGTTGAATACGACAGCATCTGCGTTAAAATCGGTGCCATCTTGGAACTTTACACCTTTTTTAAGCGTCAGTGTCCATGTTAAGCCATCCTCAGAAACTTTATGAGATTCCGCTAGTTTTGGTTGTAATTCAAGCTTATCATCATAAACAAACAATGTTTCAAAAATATTATGCGTCACACGAATCGACTCACCATCGGTTATATTGATTGGATCTAAGCCAATTGAATCTGCGCCACGGCCATAAATTAATGTACCGCCAGCTTTTGGTTCTGTTGTTTCGCTCTTGTCTCCGGCTTTTTCTTTGTTCCCACCAGAACAAGCAGTAAGTAATAATGTAAGTACGACTAAAATACTTACAAATAATGAAGAATTTCTTTTCATCATCGTTCCCCCTATTTTCTATATGGAAAGCGGTACGACGAATCGTCCCGCTAACTACCTACTTTTAGTTTTTCATTTTTGGATCTAATGCATCTCTGAGTCCATCCCCCATTAAGTTAAACCCAAGCACGGTCAGCATAATCGCGATCCCTGGGAATAAAACGGTCCATGGTGCCTGAATAATGTATTGCCTTGAATCGGCAAGCATTTTCCCCCATTCCGCTTGCGGTGGTTGAGCACCCATCCCTAAGAATCCGAGTGCTGCTGCCTCAATAATGGCTGTTGCGATGGCTAATGTAGCTTGAACAATAATCGGCGCCAAACTATTCGGCAACACATGATGGAACAAAATACGACCATCACTCATCCCTACTGCTCGAGCCGCCATAATATATTCTTCCTGTTTCACACTGAGTACTTTCGAACGAATGAGTCTGCCGAAATTCGGAATATTAATAATCGCTATCGCAATTAAGGCATTTTGTAAAGATGGCCCTAACACGGCTACGACCGCAATCGCTAATAGAATACTAGGAAATGCGAGCATTATATCAAAAATCCTCGAAATCACTGTATCAATCCATCGTCCGTAATATCCGGCGATAATGCCAAGGAAGCACCCGACGATAACAGATCCCGATACGGAGACAAGGCCGACCCATAATGAGATTCGAGCCCCATATAATACACGGGAAAAAATATCCCTGCCAAAGTCATCTGTTCCAAACCAATGCTCAGGCGAAGGTGGGTTATTTCGAATGGATAGTTCTTGTTCATTGATTCCGTATGGGGCTAATAGCGGTGCAAAGACCGCAATGATCATAAAAAATAGCACAATCCCTAAGCCAACCAATGCTACTTTGTTTTTCTTAAAGCTTTTCCATCCTTCCCGCCATGGGGAAACCGCTTCTTCCTGTTGAAGCTGGTTTGTCTCATTTTCACGTTTTGCTAAAACCGGCACAAAAATCCCCCTTCTCTTTAGTTGTATTTAATACGTGGATCGATAGCAACATACAGAAGGTCCACAACTAGATTAATCAGTATGAAGATGGTAGCAATGATTAATATGCCAGACTGAATCACTGGATAATCACGAAACCCAATCGCTTCATAAATATAACGGCCAATTCCAGGCCAGCCGAAAATCGTTTCCGTTAAGATTGCTCCACCAAGTAATAGCCCTACTTGCAAGCCGATTACAGTTAACACTGGGATGACCGCATTTTTCAACGAATGCTTGTACACAACAAAAAACATCCTCATCCCTTTTGCACGTGCCGTTCTAATATAATCGGAACGCATCACCTCTAACATACTAGAACGAGTAATACGGGCAATAATCGCCATGGGAATCGTTGCAAGAGCTAAACTTGGCAAGATTAGATGTCGGATGACTTCACCGAATTGGTCAAATCTACCAGCAATCAATGTATCGATTAAATAGAGATTCGTCACCACTTCAACTGGATCACGAACATTCTCACGTCCTGTTGAAGGAAGCCAACCTAACTCTAAAGAAAAAGCCCATTGCTCCATTAAACCGAGCCAGAAAACCGGAATCGAAATCCCAATTAACGCCAGGATCATCGCGGTATAATCAAACCATGAATTTTGAAACCAGGCACTAATAATCCCTGCATTTACGCCAATAAAAATAGCAATAAACATTGCAACCAATGATAATTCCAATGTCGCTGCAAGGTATGGCCAAATTTCATCCTTAATTGGCGCTGAGCTTCGTAATGATTCCCCTAAATCTCCTGACAGGAGCCCTTTTACATAGTGAAAAAATTGCACATACCATGGATCGTTTAAGCCAAGCTTTTCTGTTAATTGCGCCATCGCTTCTTTTGTTGCTTGCTGCCCTAAGATCACTTGGGCTGGATCACCTGGGATTGCTCGAATGATGAAAAACACAACAAATGTCATACCAAATAGGACGGGTATAAGCATCAATAGACGGCGAATTGTGTACGTTAACACAAGAACCCCTCCCCTTTCATTTCTACATATCAATGTTTAGTCAAAAATCACTTCAAACGACAAGCTACAAAATGGCCTGGCGCAACTTCTACTAAATCATCACGTTCTGATTCAATATTCATCCAAGAATCATCGATGACATACGGACTTGGCAATGTACCAAATTGGATCGCAGCTTGTGCATCTGCTTGATAATATTCCGGATCCGGAATCGGAACTGCTGCTAACAATTGTTGGGTATATGGATGAAGCGGATTTTGATAAATTTTCTCAGCGTCAGCTAGCTCCACCATCCGTCCTTTATACATGACCCCGACTCGATCACTAATATGGCGGACAACGCCAAGATCGTGAGCGATAAAGATATACGTTAATTGAAATTCCTTTTGCAAGTCTTTCAATAGATTGAGTACTTGAGATTGGATCGATACATCCAGTGCTGAGACCGGTTCATCTGCAATGATCAATTTCGGATTGGTCATTAACGCCCGGGCAATGCCAATACGTTGACGCTGACCACCACTAAATTGATGGGGATAACGTCTCGCGTGATAACTAGTTAGCCCTACTACTTCTAACATTTCACTAACCTTTTTCTTTCGTTCCGTCGCATCCCCAATTCCGTGGACGAGTAGCGGTTCCTCTAATATCTTTTCCACTGTATGTCTCGGATTAAGAGATGCATAAGGGTCTTGAAAGATCATCTGAATATTACGCCTTACTTTTCTCATCTCTTTTTTGGGTAGCGCCCGAAGATCTTGATTATCAAAGAGGATCGACCCGTCTGTCGGTTCAATTAACCGAAGCAGCATTCTGCCTGTTGTCGATTTTCCACAGCCACTTTCTCCAACAATCCCTAATGTCTCGCCTTCATTGACATGGAAAGAAACACCATCAACAGCCTTCATATCGCCGATTTTCTTCCCTAAAATCCCGCCCGTAATCGGGAAGTATTTTTTTACATTTTTCACCTGTAATATCGGTTTGGTCATCCGGAAACACCTCCTTGATGTTCATGAAGGAAGCATCTTACTTTTTGTCCCTCTCCTGTTTGATACAGTTCAGGGGTTTCCGTAAAACATCGATCAAAGGCATGCTCACAGCGCGCAGCAAAACGGCAGCCTTCTTTAATACTTCCTGGTTTCGGAACATTGCCTGGAATCGAATAAAGCCGATCGACTTTTTTTCGCATATCAGGGACAGATTTAATTAACCCAACAGTATAAGGATGCTTTGGATTTTTGTAAATCGTCGCAATATCCCCTTCTTCGACGACCTTTCCGGCATACATAACAACAATTCGCTGACAAACTTCGGCTACAACGCCAAGGTCATGGGTAATCATCATAATCGCCGTTTGATAGTCTTGATTTAACTTTTTCATGAGCTTGAGAATCTGTGCTTGAATGGTGACATCTAGAGCAGTTGTCGGCTCATCAGCGATTAACAATTGCGGATTACAGACCATAGCCATCGCAATCATGACTCGTTGACGCATGCCGCCAGATAACTGGTGAGGGTATTCATTTAGCAACTCTTCCGCGCGAGGTAATCCAACCATTTGCAAAATTTCAATCGCTCGTTCCTTCACTTGCTGCTTATTCCATTTGTTGTGTAAGCGAATCGTTTCCATAATCTGATTCCCAATCGTAAACAGGGGGTTTAAAGACGTCATCGGTTCCTGGAAGATCATCGTAATATCATTGCCTCGAATTTGCCGCATCCGTTTTTCCGATGCCTTCGTCAAATCCTCGCCTTTATACAAAATTTCTCCGCCGACAATCTTTCCAGGAGGACTCGGGACTAAGCCCATAATCGATAACGAAGTCACCGATTTCCCGCAGCCCGATTCCCCCACAACCCCAAGGATTTCTCCTTTATTAATATAAAAGTCGATATCATCTACCGCCGCTACTTCTCCACCATCTGTAAAAAAAGAAGTACGCAGATTTTTCACTTCTAAAACAGATTCACCGCTCATATGAAAGCTCCTTCCAATAACATCTCCCGACATTCCATTCGAATTTTAATGCCAAATAGTGCATTTAAATACATTCAATTCTTATAATTGTATACATAAAAAAATTCCCAATTTGGCCAAAAGTCAATAAACTAAAACGAGAAGAACTTCTAACTACTATTTTTATACTTTACTGATATAATAATATTTTTAGAATCTTTGTTGTTTTCATGTAGTATACCGCAAAACTCTACATTATTCTACAGTATTTTCACACACATTAAGAGGCGATTAGGCATCTGAAACCTTTTGGAGAAATGGATTTAGTGCCTGAAAACGCTATGATTTCAGGCATAAAAGACAGAGAGCCCCATTGAATGGACTCTCTGTCTTTGCTTATTTTTTCTGTAAAACTGGAGAAGAAATTTTATAAGAATTCAACTATAAGATAACAAGTCTGATTTTCTCTCGTTACATGCTGTGTGCGAAGCTTGATTTCAGCCAGAACATACTAGCATACATAGTAGTGCTACTATGCGAAAAAAGTTTTGACAAATATCGAGTGATGACAAGCCAGAAAACTAGTTGATCGGTAGCTTTGTTTCGTGCATCCCCCTAGCTTTTCTAACAATCTGAGCCGGAAATCAGATTTGCGCGTCAGAGCCAATCCTTACCAGTAAGTTGCCAAAGTTTAATCGGTAGTATACCCTGGCTAAATTTAAGGAATTTAACAAAATATTAGAGATCATAAGGATATCAAGCTACTTTTACTCAAACTATAAAACTACTTTACTTGTCTGATCCTCTCCCCACCCAAACATTGAGTAGGGATTTTTATCAAAAATTCAATGATTTAGACAAATAAAAAACCAGACTCTCATAAAAGAGCCTGGTTTGTATATGATGTCAATATTATGCTTTTTGAACATTTGTAGCTTGAGGTCCACGTTGACCTGCTTCTACATCAAAAGTAACTTTTTGACCTTCATCTAATGATTTGAATCCTTCACTTTGGATAGCAGAGAAGTGTACGAATACGTCGTCTCCATTTTCACGCTCGATAAATCCAAAACCTTTGTCTGCATTAAACCATTTAACTGTACCTTGTTCCATTTTTGTTGCCTCCTAGTGTGAAAAACACACAATGTGTTACTATCCCTGCCAAAGTGATCATTAAGACGTAAAGTTGAAACTTCTACAATCCCTTACACCGAACAAAAATAATTCTTCTTTATCTTATCAGGAATTGAAGAGAATAGCAAGCTACTTTAAAACTATACTTTTAATTGATTAATTCGTGCAATAGATTCCAGTAACTGCGAAGGAAGAATTATTAACAAAATGATAATGTCGGACAGAACCAGTTATGGAAAAAACATCGATCGTCCATGAGAATCCTTGGTGAATTAATTGAGAGATTGTCCCTTCCAGGTGATTAAACACCCGCACATTTACACCACTCTATCGTCTGGTTAGTAAATAAGGAATTTTTTGCATCTCTTTTCATCTTACATCTATGTCACCCATTCATACTTTATCGCGATATTTGACGCACCATACAATAAGGTACGAAATGGAGTACGCATATCCCCTACCATGCTTAACGTCTAGCAAATCTTCCATTTCATTTTAATGGTAGCATATGTTAAAAGATTTAAGGGAAATAAGAGCACTATATTAGTACTTTTTTGTATATGTGTGTCTGAACATATGTCGGATCATTAACGTGGCATAAGCCACGCCCCATCCGAAGTCGATTCATTTCATGGCTAAAGTCACGAGTATTCTCGGCTATTTCATAAAGTGTGAACACAACAGGCCTTTCATTTACATTTGTATTTCTAGTTTTCTGTCATTCTCATGTTTTTTAAGCCGTGCATGATTTCATACTTCTCCCGACCAAAATAATCATGTAGATCCAGATAATACTTATAAAGCTCATCATATATTTTCACATTTTCTGCGATTGGAACGAAGGCTTCGTCTTTAACTTTGGCCATCTTATCAGCTGCTTCAAAAATCGTGTCGTAGCCACCATGATTTCCCCCTGCAGCAACAGAAGCATACATGGCAGCACCTAAAGCCGTTGTTTGATTGGAAGCAGGTATTTTTATTTCACGATTGGTTATATCAGCATATATTTGCATAAGCAAATGATTTCGCTGTGGCAGACCACCACATGCGAAAAGTTCCTTAACCTCTACCCCTGCATCGGTGAAATTTTCAATAATTTTTCTAGTCCCAAATGCTGTCGATTCTAATAAAGCACGATAAATTTCTTCTGGTTTCGTAGCTAATGTCAATCCGATAATCGTCCCAGATAAATTGGCATCCACTAAGACAGAACGATTGCCATTCCACCAATCTAAGGCGATAAGACCAGATTGTCCAGGTTTATATGCTGATGCTTTTTCCTCTAATACTTGATGCACATTCTTTCCTGCTTCAATTGCCTGTTTTTCGACATAACCCGGTACGGCTTGGCCAACATACCAAGCAAAGGAATCGCCGACAGCAACTTGACCAGTCTCATAACTATAATATCCAGGAATAATCCCATCTTCGACAATCCCACAAACCCCTTCAATTGCTTTTTCTTTATCAGAAATAAGCATATGGCAAGTAGAAGTCCCCATCGCTAATACAAACTGGCCAGGGTGTACGGCTCCAACAGCTGGCACTCCAGCATGAGCATCAATAATTCCAACAGCGACAGCAATCCCTGGTAAGAGCCCTAACTTATGGGCCATCTCTTCTGTTAGTTCTCCTGCCTTCTCACCAATCGACCGAACCTCGCCACGCATTTTTGTTTCTAAAATATGTTCAAAACGTGGATGTAATGCTTTAAAAAATGAAGCTTCTGGATACCCAGCTTCTTTATTCCAAAATGCTTTGTAACCACATGTATTACTACTTCGAATCAGATGGTTGGTTAATCGATACGTGACCCAGTCACAAGCTTCGATAAATAAGTCTGCTGCGTAAAAAACCTCAGGTGCCTCTTTGATAATTTGTAGGATCTTCGGGAACATCCATTCCGATGAGATTTTGCCACCATAACGATGTAAAAATTCTTCTTTTCTTTCTTTGGCTAATCTTGTTATTTCATCTGCTTCCCTATGCGCCGCATGATGCTTCCATAACTTCACCCAACTATGTGGATGGCTTTCCCAGTTTGGATCGAAGCATAATGGATGTCCATTTCGATCTAAAGGTAAAATAGTGGAGGATGTAAAGTCAATCCCTATTCCGATGACATCTTGTCTATCAATTTGAGCCAAACGGATCACTTTAGGAACGGATTGAAAAAGGACATCTAAATAATCTCTTGGATGTTGTAGGGCCCAATCTGGTTGAAGTGGCTTTCCATTCGGCAGTGCCTCATCTAAAACGCCATTTTTATATGGAGTTACATGAGTAGCGATCTCCTCACCAGTGGAAACATCTACCAATAGCACTCTCCCTGATTCCGTTCCGAAATCTATTCCGATCGTATATTTTCTAGTCATATCGTTTTCTCCTTTCTTAGTTGCAAGCATAGTAGACAAATAATTTAGAAGAAACCTTTATTTGGTAAAAGGGCTATCTAAAAGGGTCCGACCCTTTTAGAACAGCCCTGTTTCGTATTCGTTATTTATATAAAGGACCGTACGCTTCAGAATCTTCCTTTCATTACTAAACCATTTACAGGTTGAAAATGTAGACACTCCTGCTTATTCTGTTTATTGCTGGCGAGGAAGAATACTTAAAAGAAGCCAAACAGTTGAATCTAGTTTCATCTATCATTGATTAGATTCAAACTACTTGAAAATTTAAGTCATTGGCTCTCTTTAAACACTTACTCATTTGGATAGGTTTCTTTCAAAAACTTTACTGATTGATGAATTAACGCTTGTAAAACATCAACATCAATATCCGCTATTTTATTTATGTACACACACGCTTTTCCTGTAGTATGTTTGCCAAACTCCTTTAACAAATCTTCTCGTTCCGTGTCACCCGGTGCAAAATACAAACTAATTTTAGCTTTTCTGGGTGAAAAGCCAACTAGTGGTGCATCGCCTTCGTGACCAGATACATATTTATAATGATAGGAACCAAACCCAATTATACTCGGTCCCCACATCTTCGCTTGATAACCTGTCGTTTCTGTAAAAATATCTAATAATTTAAATGCGTCTTCACGTTTTTTAGGGTTTTCAACATTTTCAATAAACTCAATGACACTACTGTCGGTTTCTTTTGTTTTTAGTTCGTACATCGTTAGAATCTCTCCTTTTCTTTAAATATGGTTAGTGAGCTACACTAAAGCTTCTATATTAATAGCTTTTTTCCTTCCATTCTACCTACCCTTTTGTTGAAGAAAAATCTTGTTATTGTACCTCTACGACAAAAGTATAGGATGAGTCTCCATTTGTCCATTCAGCATGAATTTCAATTACATACTTTCCTTTTTCCAATGGTAAGGTGATTTTGTGTTGATTCAAAGGTAATTCTTCACCACGTTTTTCTTCTTCCCACAAATAAGCGTGTAATTGTGGTTGAGAGCCATTATTGAACTCTATATCCGCTACTGAACTTTGTTCAACTATTTTCGCTTTCATATTTTCAGCTATTTGAAATGGTGCAGCAGCATCCGCAATCACCGTCTGATTAGAGAATAAACCCTTTGTTTCCCATTGATACGTGCCTCTAGCTGTTTCAATATTTTCACCATTTATTTTTACGATCACATCGGGGGGCATTTCTGGCGGCTCTTCTGCAGTTTTACTTGAACAACCTCCTACTATGATAATGAACACTATTAGTAGTGCAAATAAATACTGCTTATTTCTCATTTTAATCCCTCCTTTTTCTGTTAGACGTTGCTGAATTATAAAGATTACAAATCTTATTACATGATCTAGCCTTAAAGGCCAACATCATATTATAAAAAAATATCAAATCGGGGGGCAAGAACTTGGAGGAACTAAAATTCCCTTAAAAATCTTACCAAAGTAAAGAACAAAGTATTCGTTAAATTCCAAATAAAGACCTTTATAAGGGGCTAATCATGATACTTTATGATACATCGATAATTATCGTATTAGACAACCGCCCCCATCTGGCACTAACCGTTTTTAATATTTGGGCTCTGTAAAATTTTAATGTTGATTTAGATCTTCACTTATTAATCGTTAAAAGTGACAGGAATTTTAACCAAGACATAATCACCAGTCCACATCTGCGTCGTGGCAATCAATTGGTCTCCTTGTTTCTCAAAGAAAAGTCCGCTACCGTCCTTTTGCTTGAACATCCAGCTATTTTGACTTAGCATATCCTTGATATTTTCGTCAGCTATGCTTTGATCACTATATGTGATATACCACTCATATCCATTTTCTCTTGATAATTTAACGATTGCTTTATTTGAATCATTTAGCTTTTCAATCGCTTCTTTTTTGCTAACATGATCAATTGGAAGTGGAGGTAAGAAAAGTTTGTTGTTAGATAAGAAAACGACAATAAATAGAACGGATACAACTAACACTATCATTTTCTTCATTCAATCACCCCTTATGATTCTTCTTTCAATTCTATATTAAATATTCCAGTTGTATTCTAAAATACCTTTCTATTCGGTAAATCTCATCTATTTAGGCGAAGTGAGGTGTTTGTTTATTACTATGGATAGGCGCTGTTAAATCTTAATGTTGATTTTTTGATAAGGTTTTAGGGAAACCCAATCTTTCTGGGTTTCCCTATTCTTGTTAAACAAAAGCCTATTAGTTCAATAAGTCCTACAATTTAATCCCATTATTTTTGGACTGGATTATATAGCTGTTATTGGATTCCCACTTATAGTGTCCCACATTAAATTCCTTTAGGTTTATTAAATCTTTGAAATATTTTAGGATAATGCAACTCCAGTTTAAATTTTCTATTTTAAGAGGGTAATTGTCTTCGTTAGGATTAGGAGTATGAATATAAACGGCATCTAAACCAGCAGCTTCATTGTTATATAACACCATGATACTACAACCTTCATGAGTTATGAATTTCACACACTCATTTTTTATGTTGTTCAAAGTATAAATTTCTCACAAAAAAGCACTTGTTGCCTACAATGCAATCAAGTGCTTACAGTTAACAATATCAATTTCTTAGTTTGTCTTGTTACAGCTAGTATCCTGGATATGTTAAAAATGTATATTTAATTCTTCACGAATTGCTTTTTCTAAGTAGTCCTCAAAACTCTCTGCTATAATTTCTTTCCCACTGAAATCAAAGTCAAATGTAATAATTTCTGTATTCTGAGAATTAAAACCCACCGGATTTCCTGCACCGTCTATACCAATGGCAATAAAATTCTCATACCCTTTAGGGAGTGCTTTTCTAAAATGTAGAGATTTCTCTACAAATGATGGTGTCGCAACAAACTCCGCCTCTCTCAATCCCAAGACAATAGCTTCACCAACTGCTCCAGAACCATACCTCAAAAGAAATTCTTTAAAATCCTCTGGCAATTTTACTTTTAGTTCATCTTCTGCTTGGTTTACTTCCTCAATATTAAGAGGCCCTCCAAAGGCTTCAGGGCACATTTCGAACTCTTCATCAATGGCATTTAATATTTCTATCTTCATTCAATAATCTCCCTTTTAATCATTTCATTGGCATATCTTGCCTTCCAATATTCTTTACGCCACTTATTAAATTCTAGCCTAGCTTCTCCACTGCCAACTCCACCCGAATTCCCAATTGGATTTTTTATTTATTTTGAATGGCGGCTGCCATGTAAAAATAAAATTCGTTTTATGTAAGAACATAGGTAAACAACCGCTCATTCCCCCAAAATACACATATATTATATAAAAAAAGGGGGGAAAAATAATGGATAGAATGATCCTAGTGTTTTTAGCAAGTCTTTTAGCTGGATTCTCTTTGATAAAAGTGTCCTTAGCCGGAACATTTTTATCAAGTTTGGAACCATTCACTACAATCATCGGCGTTTTAACAGTTATCGTCTTTTCATTGGCCTTAATCTATCAGGGAGTAAAGACCTTATTTAACAAATAGTTATGTAAGCGCATTCAATACGGATAACTCATATAGATCAGACCTCGCACTCTAAATCAGTATGTTATCTCATTCTGTATTTAGTTTTGCGGAGTCTGATTCTTTGAGTGGTAACATTTCACGCCAAATCTATGTGGCAACTCATCTCGGTTGCTCTAAAATACACGATAAAGTGAAACTTCAATCAGTGGGAATTTTACTACCGGTTAGTGCGGGATAAATGATTCGAGGTACATCTTTCCCATGATCAATGATGTCTCTAACTGCTCGTTTAATCCATTGTTTAGCCAGATCATCAGTACCTCTTGCTTTATCATGAAAATCTCTAATAAGACCTTTCGAGAACACACAAAGAACTTTTGTTTCACTATTAATTTGAAGTCCAACCCTTGGTTTTCTAGAGGAGACGATATATGTAAGAACTCCAGCATCATTCAAAAGGTAATGATTATTAGACACATCACACTCCATTACAACCCTAGTTACCCCATTAACAAACTCTTTTTCTCCCTCTTGGATATACCTTTGACTTCCCATAGTAAACAAACCACCTTAGTGAAATATTCATACTATATATATTTCGTAAAGGAGTCTTAACTTCCTCTATTTCCACAGAAAAATCACACAAATTTTACAAGTCACATAAAACCTTTACAACAAAATCCGAGTGGTGAATGGTACGTAAAATAAATGCGACGGTCTCTCATCACGTTAAAACAATGAGTAACTGGCAGTATCGTGTCTGATACTTCACAAAAAAGAAGCCTCCCTAAAATTTCATACCGTGAGACTACCGTATTGATACGGTATCCATAGACTAAGGGAAGAAGAAGAACAATAAGAAGAAAGAGAAAGAGAAGAGAATGCTAGCTAGCTTATACAGCTTGGAATTCTGTACAAAAATAAGAGGTGTCCCATAACGAGAAAGGGTCAGACTCGTCGTGCACTTACATACACGCAGCAACACAAAGGTACCTGAAAATTTTTTTTATTGGCATGCTACTTTTTCTATGAAACGGCTTATAAAAGAGTTGAAGAGCTTTTTTCTGCAGAAAAGGGGCGGAGCTTCGCAAGATCAGCTCCGCACCACCACCTTCATAAGATCCTATCATGTTTGAACCTGAATCTTTTTCATCGTTTTAGCTATTGAGCAGACACTCATGGATGATCGCGTTGCCATCTATGAACAAAAATTGCGCAAAGGAGAGAGTACGCATGGCGAAATATAGACAAGTACATATTGCATTTTGGCAAGACGGGTTTGTGCTGGATCTCACTCCAGAGGAAAAGTATTTCTATCTGTATCTCATGACCAACAGTAAAACCTCACAATGCGGAATCTATGAACTCCCAAAACGCATCATCGAAACAGAAACGGGTTATAACCGCGAGACCATTGACAAACTGCTGCAGCGCTTCGTAGATTACGGAAAAATCTTATATGACGATGTCACGAAGGAAATTATCATTTTGAACTGGGCGAAATACAATTTGATTAGAAGTCCAAAAGTGATTGCTTGTATTAAAAGAGAACTAGCAAGTATTAAGAATAAAGGCTTTGTTCATGAATTTGTCAACCAATGTAAACAGCTCGGAAATGACCTTGGATTTCTGCCATCAGATGCTGTAACAGAACAAAAAAAGCCAGCGGCAGCTGGAAAAACTAGCCCTACAGATGCCGTCCGATTTTATCAGGAGAATTTCGGATCACTCAACCCTTTTATGGCAGAACGTATCATGATGTGGGAAAACGATCTTGGACCAGAATTAGTGATCGAAGCGATGAAACGGGCGCTAAAAAAACAAAAGATGTGGGGATATGCTGAGGGCATCTTGATAGATTGGGCGAATCAGAATGTACGCTCCTTGATCGATGTAACAGGGCTGGATCAAGAATTTGCCTCAAGGGGGGAGAAAAATGGCAACAAGATCGGTAGAAGACGTCCTAACCAAGCTGCTACAAAGAACGAAAAATCCATCACCGGCAACCAAGTCGGTTGGCTTAGAAGAAGCCCAACCTAATTGCCCAATATGTCAGGACCACGGGATTATCATTTATCGCGTCCATGAGGAAACGAAATGGGTGACAAATCACCAAATCATGAACGGAGTGGAAGTCACGACCCTAACCCCAGAAACTATGGTCTTAGAAGAAGATTTTCTTTCTGGACAAGTATGTAGCCCAGACCAAGCGTGGGCGTGGCGTACGACTTTTTCGAAACGCTGTGCATGTATAAAACAGAAAAAAATGGAGCGGTTGTTAAAGGCAAGCGACATTACTGATGAATTTAAGAAGTTGGGTTTTAAGAACTTCAGCCTGGAAGGAAAGCCGCAAATCATTGTCGATATGTACGACTGTTCAAGTTCCTATTTGAAGCGTTTTCTAGCGATACGAACGGACAGAGCCAATAGCATTGCCTTACTCGGACAACCCGGCTCAGGAAAAACTCATTTACTAACGGCGATCGCCAATAACTTGATGCAACGAAAAAACATATCGGTCCTCTATTTTCCATATGTAGAAGGATTTAATGACTTGAAAGATGATTTCGAAAAACTAGCAACGAAATTAGCACGCATGCGGCAAGTAGACGTCCTTTTCATCGACGATTTGTTCAAACCGCTGAAAGGAGAACCGAGAGCGACGATCTGGCAGATTGAACAAATGTACGCAGTTATCAACTATCGCTACCTGAACCATAAGCCAATCCTCGTTTCATCCGAGTTAACCGTAGATGAAATCGTGAACGTAGACGAGGCCCTTGGTACACGAATCTATCAAATGTGTCAAAACTATACGGTAGCCATTAAAGGCGATCGTAATATATTAAATTATAGATTGGCGGGTGCAAAATATGTGTCAAATTTGTAACGGTACACACGTTGTCAGTGCGATAAGCGTTTCATCGATCATCATTTCCTGTTGCCCAATCTGCGGGCCGGAATCGGAAGAAGTACAAAATGCTCGGTTTGCGGATATGTTATCTGAGATTGCTCAGATTAAACGGTTGAGGAAGAAGGATGCTTGATGAGTGGGAGGATGATGACAGGAAAAACGATCGCAGCGTTGGATCTTCCCTACTTTCATGAATAAGTAAGTCCGTAATCGATTTGAAAACTAAAGCTGCCAGTTTCGCGCTCCATGAAAGCGGCGGGAGATTGGTAGCTTTAGTTAGTAATTGATAGTAATCTTCTAATTTTGAAGGTTAATTTGTCCAAAACATCTAATATTCTGTCTGAATTTCAAATAATTAATCCGAACTGAATAATATATGATTGGGAATGTAGCACAGGTAACTATTTATTAATCCACGAAAGCACGATTGACTCCAGCATTCATATTCAATCAAAAAACTACTTCCCCTCCTGTGGATTGGAAATCGAGCCCATGAATAAGATTGTCCCCGTTTCATCGTCTGTTATAGCAATGAAAAATGGCCGGTTAACCTCCATCTGAAATGGTTTATCTACGGGTGCAGACACAGCAACCACTTCTACTGAGGTTACAGCAGCCGCTTCTGTTCCTTCTTCATTCACATCCAAATATGTTTTTTGTTTTACTTCACTAATCGATAACGGCTCTTCCTCTGTAATCATTTTCGTGAAATTGGCATCTCGTTCAAATGCAGAATTCATACCAAGCTTTTTTAACGTTTCATTTAATTTCACTTCGTATTCCATTTGAAAGGTTGGAAGCATGATCGTTCCTTTTCTCTCATGGAACTCGGACATCCAATTCTTCCAGTTTTCATTTGTGAGTAACTTTTCAAATTCTTCTAAACTGGTATTTTCTTTCGGGAGAAATACGTTCATGCTCATTTCACCATCGCCATAAGGGAGAGAGACCGCCTGGAAGCTTGCGTTGTCCGTATACGCCAATTCTTTATTAAGCGTCATTAGTGGAAGATTCTTTGTAGTCCCGTCTTTTAAATGAAAGGCTCGCTGCTCTGTTTGTTTTTTATCAAATCCATAGGTCCACCCCCCTTTAAAATAAATCGCGTTAAGGAGAATGGCCACTATATTCGAATCTAAAGGAGCCTCTACCATTTCTTCTATTTTTCCATTCGTGGCCTGTTTCACCCAGTCATTGATCATTTCAGGAGACTGGCGATCCAATATATCCATTTCCTGAATCTTCGCATTAAAATAATCTCTTGTTTTCTTGGCAAAGTCAGTCTGAAAATGAAACTGATTATTTAACCAAATCGAGTTCGCGACATTCAGCTGAATTTTCTTAGAGTCACTATGAAGCAAGGACATCAAAGAAGCGTTCGCTTGATTCAGCTCAGCTACATCGATCCCTTCAACCTGCAGAACCTTGGCTATTTCATCTTTTGTTTTCCCATCCGCTCCGTTATATACCATCGACAATGCCATGAATAAACTTGTCGGTGAAATGAACGTGTTGCCATCTTCATTCGCCTCAACCACTGACAGCAGATCCATTCCCAGTTGATTATTGGCGGACACAATTTTTTGATAGTCCTCTTCACCAAAATCCACCTGGTTTGAGATTTCCAAGCTTCCTTGCTTATCCGTTCCACAGCCTGTTACAAAAACACTCATTAGTAAAAGAGGAACAATTAACTTCTTCACACCCATCACCATCCTTCATTACATTAGACTGCATAAACATGGAAAAGTTCCAGCCATCACCTTAGCTTACTAGCAAAGTATCAAAATCTTTGTATCCCCAATTATTCAAGCCCCAAATCCACTAAATACGCAGTCGGTTTCTACTTATTGATCGCAGTGTATGGATATTGAAATTTGTTGACAAATGGTTTTTAATTTTCCACTCCGCTGCTTTGTAACCTACCAATAACCATAGGCAAACAAATATCGGATTGTGATTCTTGATACGTTTCTTTAAATAGGAAAGGTTCTTACGAAGTGATAAATGAGGATTTCGGTATGTGGGGTATCCGTCCAATGATAGCTAGACAACTCCTTCCCCATTTTCGTTTCTAATGGATCTCGGTGCCTCTGTTCCTTCCTTCTTCTTTTTATTAGCAAAAATAGCATGATGGCAATTGCTATGACATCTAATAAAATTAGATTGGAATAAAGTCCCTAGCAATTGCCTCGAATGTCGTCAGATTTCTACTTCCCTCTTATCGAGAAATGGCTCACCGCCCACCTGCTTTATTGTTAAGTTTATTAGCATTTAGTTTGATAGATTATCAGAAAACCGCCTACATGTGGGGATTTGCACACAAAGCTACTTTTACTATTCACTTCCTCCCACCTCTAGTTCACCGTTCAAACTATTTCCATCAATATTTTCATCATTTGGGTATGGGGCTTCAAGCGCTGGATCCTCATTTTCTATAGGTTCTTCATATATCAAAGGATCTTCCGTGTCGACGGGCTCCTCGTATTCTTCATAAATTGGATACTCCTCTAGTTCTTCATACTCTACAGAATCATCATATCCTTGGTAATAGGAATCCTCTTCATAAGAATCTTGGTAATAGGATGAGTCCGTTTCTTCTTCGCCTGGATTTTCAATAAATGTATCTGGTTCTTCTTCAACGTATTCTCCACCGTCAAAATACCAATCCTCTTCATTTTCCCAAAGATCTTGGTAATAATAATCACCAGATTCATTATAAAATAAATCGAAAATCTCTTGTTCAGTGAGCGGCTGTTCAACCCAGTCTTGTAGAATACTATAAATATCCTTGACCGGAATACTGAAACCAATCGCTTCTTCTCCAATCATTTTTGCTGAATTAATTGCGATTGCTTTTCCGGTTTTTTTAGATAAAAGTGGTCCCCCACTGCTGCCAGGGGAAATGGCTGCGGACATCTGATAGATGTTTTCATAAGAGCGGTTTCCGATGAAAAAGTTACGACCTACTCCGGTTATGTATCCTAATGTTGCCGTATTTTCAAGACCATGCGGACTCCCAAGAGCGATTACTTCTTCACCTATTAATGTCTGGTTTGAAGTTTCAAGCGCCATCGGCTCCTCTCCTGCCAACTCTGGCACACGAATAATAGCGATATCGGTATCGTTGGAATAGCCAATTACCTGACCGCCGTATTCACTTCCATCTGAATTCTTAACGACTGCCTGGACAGATCCTTCAACCACGTGCGCATTGGTTACAATATCGCCATTTTGATTCATCAAAAAGCCAGAACCTTGAGAGGTTTCTGTAAAAATCGTATACACTTTAGTTTGCTGTTCTGCAATAACATCCGTAATGTCTTTTTTAACCTGTACCTCAGTCTTTTTAGCTGGTAAGGCAATCGTTTCAGCTTTTTCTTCCACTACTTGTTTCACAGGCTCAGTCACTATTTTCTTTGACGCTATTTCTGGCGGTACATCATACTGAAAGTAATAATAGAGTGACAAACCAACTGCTAAGATGCAAAAAATACTTAACGTAAGTAAAAAAGGAACGACTTTAGATTTTTTTTGCTTTTTCCCACATGTTGAACAGTAATTTGAGGAGTTTGCAAGCCTTTCTCCACATGATGAACAATGCATATCTTCACTCTTTCCATATAAGTCTTTTGGACTAACTATATAGAAAATTATGGTTTTTGTCTAGGTTCATTAGGATAATCTAGTATTCATCCGTTCATTGGCTTCGTAAGCTAGGGAAGGTATTTATAGTAGAAAGAGAGAGAAAAAAGAACATTTCAATTAATAGTAAAACAGGTCTACTATAACCGATCATTCTTATGAGATAAATCCTGGTTAAGGGGAGAAATAGATAAGATTTTGTTACTGTATTTTCAAAGCATTTTCTCGAGACGTAGAGGATGTATGGTTTTCGATTAAAAATTGCTCGTGCCGCCGTCATCTAGCATGAAAAATGCAAGAGCCGTATAATCGCGTTTAAGAATTTACGATTATGTTTCAACAACAAGAGATGCTACCATTTGGTGCACCTCTTGTTGTACAAACTATTTTAAAATGTTAGTTGTTAGAGATATTTTTTAATGCTTGCGATCATTTCCTGATATTCTTCTTCTTTTAAGTATGTTTTACCTGGGTTCATTTCAAAGGTAGAACCCCATTCTTCTTTATCTTCATACTTAGGGACGATATGCATATGTAGATGATGCATTTTATCACCATATGCCCCATAGTTAAGCTTGTTTGGTTGGAAAGCCTTGTCTAAAGCCTCTCCTACTTTTTTTACATCATTCATATATGCCGCCAATTCATCTTGATCAAGCTGAAAAAGTTCTTTTACATGATCCTTATACACGACATTACATCTGCCCGTATACGTCTGCTCTTTAAAAAGAAAAACAGTAGAAACATCCAACTGACAAATTTCAATCATTAAGTTGTCGCGACCTTCATCCTCCATGCAATACATACATTCTTTATTACGTTCCATACCCCTCAAGTCCTCTCTTGTTAGAAAATTCTAGACTATTTGATTGTAACACTATTATTTTCCTTTTGCGTGTTTTTATTAGGAAGGTTTAACTCCTATTTAAAGGATCGAATATATCTATATCTTTTTGCCCTAACAAGCCTTCAAGTTCCTCTGTTCCTTTTCTCAGCAAATACAAACTCTTCCTCTGATATTGGTATTGCAAGTAACCATGCAACTTTTTCAGCTGGAAAATCTAGAGTCTTTAAGTCTTCCCATAAAAAAGGGGCTGTAAATAGTACGTGCTCCATCTCGCTATCTGGGTAATACATTCTTATTATATCCCGAAATATTTCACCATGATAAATAGAGAACTTTGTGTTAATAACATAAAGGGCACATGTCGATAGTATATGAGGGAAAAGTGCAAACTTTGATGCACTCGCCCCTACGATTTCAGTTCTTAAGGGTTTTGCGTCTACTGCGTATCCAATTGAATAGTCTGATAATCCAATAGTTGAGTAGGATGTAATACCCTCGTATGGTTTATTTATAGTTGATAATAAATCAATATGACTATCATTTTTATCGTCCCAGTATTTCGATACATTTGGCTTGCCTCCAAATGCTTGTAAAGCTGTTTTTGCTATCATTTTATTATCATTTGAAATCGTCATAGTCATCCTCCAGAAGTGCAAAAGAGAACAAAGGGACCGTTCTAGCTTACCCCAGTAATCTCTCAAAATCCTCCACACATACAGGGCGACTGAACAAGTATCCTTGAATTTCATCGCATTGTATGTCTTCTAGAAATGACTTTTGAGTGTTATTCTCTACACCTTCAGCAATCACTTGGAAGTTCAAACTTTTCGCCATCAGGACAATCAATTTCACAATGGCTGCATCTTTTTCGCTATTCTCTAAAGCAGAAATGAAGGAACGGTCTATTTTTAGGCGGTCAATTTGAAATTGGCTTAAATAATGGAGCGATGAATAGCCTGTTCCGAAATCATCTATGGCTATTTTAAAGCCCATTTGTTTTAACAAATTTAATTTAGCTATTGTTTGCTCAATTGGGCCCATCGCAATACTTTCGGTAATTTCCAACTCGATTTGATTTGGATTGGCTCCGGTTTCTTTGATAATTTTTGATACCATTTCAATAAAATTATTTTGCTGAAATTGTAAGGAAGAGATATTCACGGCAATTCTTAATTGAGTAAAGCCCTTTTTACTCCAATAAGCGGACTGCTCACAAGCCTTCCATAAAACTCTTTCTCCGATTGGCAAGATTAGTCCCATTTCTTCGGCAATTGGAATAAAATCTGATGGAGGTACCAGTCCATAGCCAGGTCTTTCCCAACGTATCAAAGCTTCTGCACCAACAATTTCTTGATTGATCAGGGAGATTTGCGGCTGGTAGTATAAGATAAATTCATCCCGCTCTAGACCCTTTCTTAACGAAGTTTCTAACTTTACTGTTGGTTCCATACTCATTGAACCATTGTAAATTTGACAATCATTTTTTCCTTTTCCCTTTACTTTGTACATGGCCGTATCTGCTGCCATCATGAGAGCATCTAAGTTATTCCCATGATCAGGAAAAACAGACACCCCAATACTTGGGGTAATATTAAGTTCAACATCCTTAATATAATAGGTTTCTCTTAAGGTAGTTAATAGAGATTCTGTGATGGCTTCTATCTCATCCATATTTGTATTTTCGATTAATAATGCAAATTCATCCCCGCCTAGCCGACAAACAAATTGATCTTGATTTAGACAATTGATTAATCTACTCCCTACTTCTTTTAATAAACGATCACCATAGGAATGGCCAAGACTGTCATTAATTTGTTTAAAGCGGTCCAAGTCAAGCATCATAAATGCCATTTGCTGTCGCAACACATCCGAATTGCTGATCGCTTGTGAAAGTCTTTTCTCCATAAATCTACGATTGGGTAACCCAGTAACGACGTCATGTAAAGCGATATATTCCATTGAATTTAGCGTTTCTACTAGTTTATCCGTTCTTTCCTTTACCTTTTCTTCAAGATCTTCATTTAATTGATTTAAATCGTTCACTAATTTATCATTTTCTAATAAAGTTAGGATTTGTCTCAAAATAGCTAATAATATCGTTAAAAACAGACCCAGTACAACAGGATGCGTTTTGTACAATAAGGAAATAAAATAAACAGAAAGTATAAGAACACCCAAGTAAGGAGTAATAATTTTCAAAAAATGACTTTTATTTTTTCTTTTTTGATTGATTATCGTCTCTTTCTTTTGAAAGGGCACATAATAGATTCCAGCTAAACCTATTAAGAGGATGGATAGAATCCATAACGGTTCATTGATACTTCCTACAGAGTATGGATTCATCACTTTTAAAGAGATAAAAATACTATCGGCAATAATCTGAGTTAAAAAACCAGAAACGAGAAGGAATCTTGTCATTTTTGAGAAAATGCTACCTGATGCGAAAAAAACGCTTAAAACCCCTACGAATACACCTAAATCTAAAATGGGATAAAGTAACTCCAGGATATTTAACAGCATATTGGTATGTTGATGGATCAATGGATTAATTAAAAAAATCCAACTAAATGTAGTGGCTGCCGTCATAACGATTAACAGATCGAGAAAGAACCGAATGGTTAGCAAATGGCTTTTTATTTTATTCAGGATAATCAGAAGTGCGATAAAATAGAAGCCATTTTGCAAGATCCAAAATTTCTCAGAGATCGTATTGGACGC
This sequence comes from Peribacillus sp. NPDC096379, assembly GCF_044762875.1. NCBI lineage: Bacteria > Bacillati > Bacillota > Bacilli > Caryophanales > Bacillaceae > Peribacillus > Peribacillus sp. NPDC096379. Next base: position 849,508 of record NZ_JBIWFD010000001.1, on the reverse strand, counting down.
TCCATCAAGGTTCAGAATAAATGCATTATAACTCCAAATCAACGTTCCAATTAGATAACTCAGAATTCCCAATCCAAGAAATAACCAAAAACTTTTTGAAGTCTTAAAAAAAGTATAAATAAGCCATCCAATGGATGTAAGACAAGCAATGATTTGAAATGTCACTGCACCCCAATCTAATACGGGCGGATTGTTTTGAAACATGATATTCCAAAGAAAGTTAGAAAGAATAAAAAGCGCGATGAAAGTATAAGCCAATTTCCGGGTTTTAAGACTGTCCATTTGTTTCTCCATTCTGGATTTGCATTACCTTAATATATAATTCTTTTTATGATCATCTTGATTACTAGTTCGTAACCAAGGATACTTTTCCTTATGTTGATACAGATCTTTAGGGTAAATAACAGCAGGGATCACATAATCCCCTTTATAATAAATTTGTTCACCAACAGACTCCACTGGAAACTTATAGATCGTTCTTAGTGCCTTATAGAAAACCCTCTCAAGTAAAGCAACACAATAACTAATTTCATGTTGTTCCGAGTAGTGAACAAACACCGATAATAGTCTTTCTAGGTTCCTTCCTCTAAATTGTTTTAAGATGGCAACCTTATCAATTTCGATCACCGATTCTGGATTATTTTTAATCGATTCAATCAGATGAAAAGGATAAACTGTGTTAATATTATGATTCGGCTCTAATAGATATGGCTTAAATTCGATCGTTCCTACTTTTTGATCTTTTGAATCTGTGATTAAGTATCGATCGGCTGGGCCATCTTCCATTTCCAATCCATATCCTTTTTCAAGCCAACATTCTATCCAAATGTTATTAAATTGATTATACAAGGCTAATGAATCTACTTTTATATACACGTTATTTTCCTCCAATTGACTAATGTAGTAAATTATATGTCAAAAATAATTATACATATAATCAGAAACTTATTCTCATATTAATCAGTCAGAAAAATAAAAATAATATAATAGTAGTATTTAAGAGTTATAAGGAACATACTGATGAATATCTATATCCGCCATATCGGACAAACCAAAAAGACAGAAAGCATCGATCGGGCATCTGTCTACTCTAAGCTATTCTAAATTTTAGATGATGGATTGCAACTTGTATAGGAAAACCCTCGAAATGTGGTACTAGTTCTTCACAGATCTATTATACCAAAATTCGAGGGTGATTCTTTTATTTTTTCATATTGTGTCTTTTCCCTATTGTTTGTAGCAAATACTAGAAAATATAGGGATTGATATCACAAAACTGACAGCTAAGGACTTAGCATCCAGTGACAATGTGACAGGAGAGAAAATCACGGTAGTAATATTTGTGGCTACTCTTCCCTGTAGCCAGTATACCTATGTAGGAACTTTCCTATCACAAAACTTAAGAAGCAGGAGAACGGTCCCCCTGCTTCTCCTATCTATTTTCTCTCAATCACTCTCTCAACTTCCCTTACAATCGTTTGTGCATCCAATCCATACACCGTTTTTAAATATTCCGTTTTTCCTACTTGGCCAAAGCGTTCACGAACACCAACACGGTAAAGAGGAACTGGGTAATGTTCAGAAAGGGCCTCAGCCACAGCGCTGCCGAGTCCTCCGTTTACATTGTGATTCTCTGCAGTGACGACAGCCCCTGTTTTTTTAGCAGCTTCGATGAGTGTCTCAATGTCTAAAGGTTTTATGGAAAACATGTCAATCACCGTTGCCTCAATACCGATTTGAGCAAGCTTGGCAGCTGCTTTTAAACTCTCACCTACCATAATTCCCGAAGCAACAATGGTTACGTCTTTACCGGTACGCAACACTTTGGCTTTTTCAAAGGATTCGTTTTCATCGTATAGGTTGATCGATTGCTTCCGAATCGTGCGGATGTAATGAAGACCGCCTTCTTTATAAGCCTTTTTCAGTAAATACTTGAGTTGATTTGAATCGCTAGCTTCATAGACATGAGCGTTTGGAATTTCTCGAACTAGGCCGATATCTTCAAACGTCATATGTGTGCCTCCATTATGTTCTGCAGTCACACCTGCATCAGATCCAACGATCACGGCGTTAAGCTTGGCATATCCAAGGGAAACGAAAAGTTGGTCAAAAGCACGTCTTGTAACAAACTGGCCAAAAGAGTGAATAAAAGGTTTGCGACCTACAACAGAAAGTCCGGCAGCTAATCCCATCATGTTGGCTTCCATAATGCCAACATTCACGTATTGACCTGGAAGTTCAGACTCTAGTCTGCTTGTAGACATGGCTGAGCTTAAGTCCGCTTCAAGCGCAATCACACGATCATCTTTCTTAGCTAATTCACGAATCGTATCAGCGTACGTTTGACGCATTTCTTTTTCGTCGAGGACAGAAGAAAATGTCATTGGTTTTGACCTCCTTGAAGTGCTTTTTCTAATTCTTCTAGAGCCTTATTTATAGCGTTATTGTCTTCTGCACTAGGTCGGATATGGTGATTGTCCGCCTTTTGTTCTAAGTACGGAACACCTTGTCCTTTCGTCGTATCTAGAATAATAGCAGTTGGCTTGCCTGTACGTTGCTTCGCTCTCTCAACCGCAGCATCGATTTCTTCTACATTCGATCCGTCCACTCGCTCTGCAGCAAATCCAAAAGCTTTCATTTTCTCAACAAAATCAAATGGATTCATAATATCAATCGTTAGACCATCAAGCTGTTTTTTATTGTCATCAATAAAGACGACAAGATTTTCAAGCTGATGGTGAGCAGCAAATTGGAACGCTTCCCAACATTGACCTTCATTCAATTCTCCGTCCCCTACAATGGCATAAGTGTAATTCGCGCGGCCATCAAGCTTGTTGCCAAAAGCGATACCGGTTGCTGCTGAAATCCCTTGACCAAGTGAACCCGTCGTCATTTCAACACCAGGAGTTAAGTTACGATCTGGATGAGAAGGTAAAGTCGTACCGTTTTGATTAAGCGAATAAAGCGTTTCTTCTGAGATGAATTTTTTCAGAAACAGAGTCGCATAGAGTGCCGGACCCCCGTGCCCTTTTGAAAGCACGAAGTAATCACGATCTGGATTTTCGGCATCATTTGGCTCAATATTTATATGTTTACCGTATAGAACAGCAAGTACTTCCACAATGGAAAGGCTGCCTCCATAATGACCGAAGCCCAATTCCTGTAGTTCCTTCAGCGTATAATAACGGATTTGATTGGCGTAAACTTGTAAATCAGTTTGTGTTGCTTGCATATTATTTCGCCTCCTGTATAGATTCCTGATTAGCTGCATCTGTTTTTGTACGTTTAAAGTTGAATGCAAACATAATAGCTAGGATCGCAAGTAGACCGACAACAATGCCAGTTTTGCCAACATAATTAGCAAGGGTACCAAAGAAAATTCCTGAGACTGCGAAATCCGCATCAGAGAAGGTTGAGTTGGCAAATCCAAGATCCCCTAATACCGGCAATAGGAAAAGTGGCAGGAAACTGATGATCAGTCCATTAACGAAAGAGCCGACGATTGATCCACGCAAGCCTCCAGTAGCATTTCCAATAACGCCTGCCGCTGCCCCCGTAAAGAAATGTGGTACAACCCCTGGAAGAATCATAACGGTTCCAGAAAGGGACATAATGAGCAAACTAACAATTCCACCAAAGAAGCTTGAGAAAAATCCGATCAGTACAGCATTCGGTGCATACGTGTAAATGATTGGAACATCAAGGGCTGGTTTGGCATTCGGAACAAGTTTCTGTGAGATTCCTTTAAATGCAGGGACAATTTCGGCTAAGACAAGACGTACACCAGCTAAGATGACGAATACACCAGCTGCGAATGTACCAGCTTGAATCAAGGAAAAAACAAGGTAGTTCGTTCCATTACTCAAATTTGCTTCGATATAAGTAGGTCCTGCAACAAGGGCGACAATTAAATAAATCAACGTCATGGTAAGTGCAATACTTACTGTTGAATCACGCAGAAAGCCAAGCCCTTTTGGAAAATTAATGTTCTCAGTAGAACGAGAGTTTTTCCCTTTTACAAGCTTGCCAACAATCCCACTAGCTGCATAGCCAACCGCACTGAAATGGCCAAGCGCCACATTGTTATTCCCCGTTACTTTACGGATAAACGGTTGAACGATAGCTGGAGAAAGGGTCATGATAATGCCAAGAGCGAGACCAGCAGTTAAAATGAGCCCAAATGAGGTGAAGCCAGCTACTGAGAAAATAACCGCAAGCATACAAGCAAAATAAAGTGTATGATGACCCGTTAAAAAGATATATTTAAAAGGCGTAATACGAGCGATTACCACATTAAACACCATTCCGAAGAACATGATGAGAGCTGTACTGGAGCCATATTCATTCAGTGCTAACGCAACAATGGCCTCGTTATTCGGTACGACACCGCTTACATGAAAGGCTTGTTGAAACATTTCGCCAAAGGGAGCAAGAGATCCTGACAAGATCCCTGCTCCGGCGGAAATGACGAGAAAGCCGACAAATGTTTTCGTTGTTCCCTTCAATGTATCTGGAATGTTTTTACGTTGTGCGAGTAATCCAATAAGTGCGATCAGCGCGACTAAAATAGCCGGCTGACTTAAAATATCAACGATTACGTTAAGGAACCCATTCATGAAACTTCCTCCTCATATCTACTTAAATTTTTTGACTTTCTTTCATGACAGCTGTCACTTTTTCTCTTAGTTCATCCATATCAATAATGCTTTCTAAGACAATCACATTCCCAAGGTGACTACCACCTTCTGCGATATCTTTAGCCAAGAAAAACACGTCTGCATCGCCTGGTGTTGCTGAGCTTAAATCAGAGTGACTCACTTCAACATCCTTCACACCCAGTTCCCCTAGAATTTGCTGAATATTCATTTCCACCATAAAACTTGTCCCTAAACCTGATCCACAAACCGCTAAAATTTTCATATTGCTACCTCCTCATTTTTTATAAATGCATATAATTCTTCCGGATTTTGCATCGCTTTTAATTGTTCGATCGCTTCATTATTCGAAAGCAAGGTCGTCAGCTGCGATAGCGCCTTTAAATGTGTTTGGCTGTCAATCGCAGCTAAACAGATAAAGAGTTCCACAGGGTAATTCTCATTATCTAGTAAATAGACTGGATGATTGACTCTTAAAAGAGACATGCCTACTTGATTCACACCGTCTTCAGGTCTAGCATGTGGAATCGCAATCCCCTTTCCAATATAAATATATGTCCCATTTTCTTTTACTTTTTGAACCATCGCTTCTACATAGCTATCTTCTATGTGCCCTTTGTTTACAAGTGGGCTTGCGCTGAGCCGAATCGCTTCTTCCCAGTTTAGGGAATCATTCGTAAATTGCATCATGTTTTCTGTTAATAATTCCGAGAGCATTGGCTGGTAGCTCCTTTCAGATGATGTATTGGACCATAATTTTGAAAAAAGTACTTCGTATAGAGCCTTTTCATCTTTTACATCGGCATAACGATGGATCGTTGTCATAATGTCTTCCATTGAAACATTCCATACAACAAGATCCGGTATGTGACGCCCCACCGCTTGAATGAGTTGATTTTTCTCCACGGCTGTAAGCAAAGGTGGAATAACGTGTACAGGCTTTGAACAAGCAAGCGGAACCGTCGAGAAAACGACATCGTAGCTTGCCGGATCCACACGCATGAATTCATCAATTGAATAGTTCTGCGTGAAGCTCAATTTCGGAAAAAGCTGAGACAGCTGTGTTCGCATCATGAGCGATGAACTGACCCCATTCAAGCACACAAGAATCGCTTTATATTCTTTTGGTTTTGCGAGCTTTACCTGGCTACCAAAATGGAGGGTGAAAAAGCCGACCTCTTCCGCAGAAATTGGTTGTCTGGTTCTTGCTGCCAATGGCTGTAGAGCTTCTTTTACAATGGCATATAACTCAGCATGCTGTGCTTGGATTTTCTCAATCAAAGGGTTTGAAATCGGTACACGAAACTGTATCCGGAAGTAGGCTGGAACAAGATGCTGATAGAGCGTACGTTGTAATTCCACTTTATTTGGAATTTCAACAAAGGTTTGCCTCTCTACGTTTTCGATTAATTCAAACGCCATTTTTTCAAGAAAAGGATTAAACATCCCCTTCATCGAACCTTGAAAAGCGGCAAGAAGCTGAATCGTGACAAACGTAGCCTCCTCTTGAATCGGCTGATGAAACAGTTCATTTGCTAGTGACTCTCCCAACCTATAAAATGGATGTGCGACAATGATTGCTGACTGTTCCTCTGTATAGAGGATGGTTTGCCGTCGTTGCCTCACTTGAATAAAAGCTAGAAAATAAGCGAGTTCGTCTAACCGATCGGTGACGTAATGAACTTGATTTTCCTCCGCTGTTTGTTCCAACAACTCGCGAATAGTTTCATAGTTGAAGCTTACCTTCCATTCAGCAAATAAGTTTTGTAAGGCTTTCTCAGCAAAAGGAAAGGGTAAGATTCGATTAATGGCAATCGCTGCGAGTCTTCGCTTGTTTTCTTCTAATCCCCATAAATGATACCCATCTGCTCTCGAGTAAAGCAGATCAATTTCTTCCTCTTCACAAAGCTTACGTACCTTCTTAATATCATTTAATGCTGTATTACGGCTTACATTAAGAACTAGCTGATAATGTAAATTGGACACAGGCTCTTGCCGAATAAACGTATAAAGATAGATAAGATACATCCGCTGTTCTTCTGAATAAACAACCTGCTTATCAGAAATAACATCGAATGGGATCGCCTTAAGCAATGTATCTGGTACGTTAAGATTCATTCCATCCAGCTCAATAATAGGCAACGCTAATTCTCTTAAACCATCATTCATTTTCTTTAAATCATAATGAAACTGTCTGTTTGATAATTGCAGTTTACGTCTTAGCTCTGGCACATTTTTCTCTGGATAAGAGAGGAGCTCCTCAAGAAGCTGTGTAGATCGATAGTCAAACATGGTTGATTGCCTCCTCCTTGTCATTTATTATAAAACGCTTTCATTTCAGATGAAAGCGTTGTTGAGTCCAATTGATGTTCGTTATGGACTGATGATATTGGGCTGAATATCCGAATTATCTAAAAATTATTCCCTCTCCAATTCTAAAAACTATATTTCTGCATCTTTCACTTTCATTTCAAAGGTCAAAACACAATAGATTCCTGCCTGTTGCCCTAAGCTGAACAAGTCCGTTCGATCGTTCACAAACCTTTCCACTAATATGATTCTTTCAGGATTAAAAATCAAGTTGGCAGGCACAAACGAATGTGCAAGATACTAGGCTTTTATTTCCTATACCACAGCCAGCAATATACCTAGTATACCGAAAGAAGGATGATGTGTTTATTTTTATTTAGCCAAGAGAATTACGCTACAAGGGGCTGGGTTCAGGCATCATAATACGTGCCGGGAACTCTTTTTTTCGACTTTTCATGGGGAACTAGAGGAAAAACATGGCTCTTTATTACGCTTTTTATATAAACCCCGAAGTAGATTGATGCACCACAAGCAGCTTTAGCCGGATACACTAGTTTGGACCCATACTCGAATCCTACTTTTCAACCTTTATGAGCCAGATTTCAAATTTACGATCCAGTTTTGCCTCTTTTCGCGCCAAAAAGAGAGGTAATCGCGCCAATTTCTCCACTTTTCGAGCGAGATTTCCGATTTGCGCGCCGGAGCCTCTTTTTTCAACTTTAAATGGGGAACCCGAGGAAAAACATAACCTTTTATTACGCTTTTTATATAAACCCCGACGATCATTGATGCAGTACAAGCGACTTTTGCCGGTTACGCCCATTTGGACTCGTGCATGAACCCTACTTTTCAACCTTTGCAAGCCGGATGGGGGGCGTTACTTTATATTGTATAAAAAAAGGAAATCCATCTTCAGTATTATAAGATATTCCCTCCCAAGAATCTGCTTTGGAAAAATATATAGTGAGGCGTTGCTCATGATTGTAATAGACATCGAACTTCATGGAGATATTTACAAAAGATAATCTAGCAAAAAGGAGAGCCGATTACCAATGGTAATTGCTCTCCTTTTCTATTTTCCTATTGAACAAGATGATTCGGGGAGTGATAGGTACAACAAACAGACACCGAGATTAAGGATAAATCATCATTTTCAATGTATTCGTTTTATCATGGATAGCCTTTTCAAACGCTTCTTTCGCGTCAGAGAGTTGATATTGATTTGTAATCATTTTCTCGATATCAATTTCTTTACTAGTGAGCATTTCAATGGCTTTCGGGTAGGTATGATGGTAACGGAAGACCCCCATTAGATCAATTTCTTTATCAACAATCTTGCTAATGCTGACAGGTACTTCATCTTGTGGGGACATTCCAACTATGACGACTCTTCCGCCTCTTCGAACCGATGTAATCGTTCCTTGTACAGCTTTCGGATTACCGGCTGTTTCAATGGCAAGGTCGACTCCAACACCATTCGTATATTCCATGACTTTGTCATCAAGATTGTCTTCACGTAAATTGATTGTATGAGTTGCTCCCATTTCTTTCGCTACATCCAAACGACTTTGCTCTAAATCGACCCCGATGATCGTTTTTGCCCCAGCCATTTTTGCCGCTGCTGCAGTTACTAGGCCAATGGGTCCCATGCCCATAATCACAACCGTTTCTCCTGATTGAAGTTTTCCTCGGCTAATGGCATGGATCCCTACTGAAAATGGTTCAATTAGTGCTGCCGTTTCATAGCTCATGCTGTCTGGAATAGGGAAAACTAGATCAGCTCTCATGGCAATGTATTCACAGAAAGCTCCATCATAGGGTGGTGTAGCAAGAAACTCTACATGTGGGCACAGATTATAGCGTCCCTCTTCACAATGATCACATTTTCCACAAGTCGCTCCAGGTTCAATGGATACACGCTGCCCCACCTTAAGTTCCGTAACCTTTTCACCCACTTTGACAATCTCTCCTGATGCCTCATGTCCTAGAATAATGGGATTTTCTACAATATAATCACCAATTTTCCCATGCTCATAATAATGAACATCTGATCCACATAACCCTACCGTTTTGATTCGAATTAAAACCTCGTCAGCTTCTGGTGTTGGAATTTCCCTTTTCTGTATTTCAATATTTTTTACTTCGGTTAGTACTGCCGCATCCATTGTACTTTTTATATGTTTAGATTCTTCTAGTTCCATCTTTTCAATTATCACGTAGACCACTCCTCTATCAAAATTATTTTAGATATTCATCAACATTTTCATCTGTTACTAGCTCAAAAGGAATTTCATATCGTTTCTCAATTGTTTCCCCTTTGGCTGCTTTCACTGCCATATCAACAACAGTCTTTCCTTGTTCTAGTGCATTTTGGTATACTGTTGCAATCATTTCCCCTTTTTTGACTGCTTGAAGGGCATCATGGACCCCATCAACACCTACAACAGGTACATCCGTCATGCCTTTGGCACGTAGCGCATTGATTGCTCCAATTGCCATTTCATTATTAAATACTTTCACACCAAGAATTAACGCTCACAAGTGATGCCATCATGATCACGATCTTTGCTACTATTCGCATCATATAGTGCTTTTGATACAAAAGGTTTGTATTTTGTTTTTCCGCCTTTGTTTTTTACAGTGGAAGATTTAGCAACCCCGCCTTGGTAGTCCTTGTTCAGTTCAGTTCAGTTCAGTGCAGTTTTTGTACGTTTTTGCTTTAGTTGCTGCTTCAACCGTGATTGAACGAATAGAAATACCTAAAATAAGACCTAATGATAGCAAAACATTCATTATCATACAAAGCCCGAATAGCGTTAAAACGCCACCAGTTATTAGGAAGATCGATCATCAAGCACGCACACTCTCCTCCTCACAATGACGGCGGTGCAGAGCCGAACTTTTGATGCTTTCTCGATCATAAAAATAGACTTGCTAAGTAGATTGACTATGGGAGTAAGTCGCGAAGCCCCGTCCCCATGTCCTTCATACAAAAACGATATGCTAGGCAGCAAATAGAGGCAATTTCTTAATTGGCTCCATAGAAAATACGGATTTGGAATAGGAATCTCTTAAAAATCGCTATATTTTCAATCCAAAAGCATAGATTCTTAAAAAGTTATTAAGAATCCACAGATTTCCCTAATACGCTCATAATGAATGGGTCGAAGCTCGTTACAAACAACGACCCTATATAACTACCAACAAAAAAGAAGACTGAATGTCAGTCCTTCAAAGTAATTACAGCCTATATTTTTCTAAATAAATTATTGTTTTCAGCTAGTCATTCTGATTTTGGTTTTGTTGAATAAAATCTCGAACCTCTCCAATAGACAAGCCTAAATTTTTCGCTTCTAAAATTAACTCCAACCATTCTGCTTCGTATACTACTTGTTTACTCATATATTCACCCGATTTGTGGTAACACAGCCGTCTTAGCATAGCCTTAGACCTGTAATTTTGCGTCCCTATTTTTCAATAGGTTTGCGTTTCTCAAAAGTAGTGTGGCACTCTATTAGTCGCTTACAATATTTAGTTAAATACTTTAATAAATCATTCCCAATATGTAGTTTGAAAAATTTAAACCCAATTTTTTGTAAGGGTGATCCTACTTCCTTCCTAGTAATCTTAACAATAACTTTAATTAATATTAACTATATATTAATAATATACCAATATATCCTAATTTTGTAATCATTATTTTTTCGAAAATTCCGACATCATTCGACATTACTTCATGTATATCTATTTAAATATCACTTGGTGCTGGCCAATAATAATATGGAAGACTCAATTAACAAATGATCTAATAAGTGCCGTGGGCCGGGATCTAGAATCCCTATTGGCTGTAATACTTCTTTTTATTCATCAAGAAGCCATAAACCTATTCTTTTTTACGATACATAGATTTATCACCAAAACATGAACCCCTGTATCCAATTACCTACCCACTTACTTCCATTTGGTTACCTAATAGATGGCTAAACATCCCTCTTTTTTCTTTCGCTAATTGGTTATATGCCCCTACTTGGATTATTTCTCCTTGATCCATAACTACCACTTGATCCGCATTACGAATGGTAGATAAGCGATGAGCAATAACGATGATGGTCATCGTTCCTTTTAGTCTTTCTATTGCAGCTTGAATCTTGGCTTCATTTTCTGTGTCTAATGCACTTGTTGCTTCATCGAGAACAAGGATCGAAGGTTTACGTAAAATAGCTCGAGCTAGCACAAGTCGCTGCCTTTCTCCCCCTGATAACCTAATTCCGCGATCGCCAATAAGCGTATCCAAACCTTGAGGCAGCTTCTTTACAAAATCAGCAGCCGCTGCAAATTCCAGTGCCTCCCAAAGATACTCTTCGCTCGCATTCGGTTCAATGATCATTAAATTGTCTCGAATCGTTGCATTAAAAAGAAATGGATCCTGAGGAATATAACTAATCGATTTCCTCAAGGACAGTAAATGATCCTTAGTAAGAGGGACATTATCGATGGTCACTTCTCCCTGTTCCGGTTGATTTAAGCCCATCAAAAGATCAATTAACGTACTTTTCCCAGCACCGGACCGCCCTACGATTGCTGTCATCTTATTAGATGGGATGTCTATATTAATATTTTGTAGCGCATATGTATTTTCATTTGAATGATACCTAAAAGAGACATTTCGACAAGATAACCCATGTTTAATCTCGATTGGCTTTATATCTTGATAATCACGGTTAAATAACTCTCTTGCTTCTAAACTTTCATTTTGTAAATCCAATAACGCTTTAAAGGATGGAACGATGGCTCCTAGTTGCTCCAAATTAGTCTGGATCCCCGAAATCATGGGCCATAGTCTTGAAAAGATAACGAGAATTATCATTAATTGAGCTCTATTAAATTCATGATAGTGGCTGAAAAATTAGGATCACTTTCAATCACCTTAACTAACTTATTTATTGTGTTTAAGGTAATAGGGGCTGAATCTATAACACTAGTACCCCTTGTAACAACTGTGACGGCCTTTTCGTAGGCTTTTTTACAGCCATAGCAGTAGCAACAAACAATACATCATCAACTTCACTATATAAATTGTCGGTATGGATAGTATTCTCTTGAAGCTCTTTTAATGCAAATTAAGTGGTGAAGTGAAGCCACTTAACAAGACGCAGGCGTGTTTATACCTCCAGCTTTCGTCTTTTAACTGTTGTGGGGGTCCTTATACCCAGCGAACTCCACTCGGGTAGTAGTTCTAAAAATGACATTTGATTAGCTCCTAATAATAAAATTTTGCATAATAATAGCACTCAAATTAATGAGTGCTTATGTCGAAGTTTCCACGACTGTGCATTACCACGATTCTATTTTAGTACGTTTCCATGTATCTTTTTTATGACATACGTATAGATATTTTTCGTCTGCTGACCATTCACCTGGATTACCTTTTGAGTTTGCACTCGCTGGAACGGAAACGAACGTACTGAATGGAACGCCTGCATTATCAGAAGCAGGGAAACGAGAATCATAACGATAACGAATTTGCCCAGTTTCTTTATTCCTCCACATTGCACCACCGTCTATACCCTGTAGAGGATACTCATAAGTGAGATGTGGGCGAAAAGCTGCACCTGTTAACATGACAGTTTCTTGTGGGTTGTCATTAATCCTGTATAGCTTTGTGTTACTTTGTTGATATTTTATTGATCCAGCAGCATTTGATTGTCCAAAAGTTAATACATCAGATACTTGCGACCAACTTAAATTTGCCATATAGGTATAGTTAGGAAACGCATCATTAACAGTTCCATCTCGCCATTTTATTTTGCCATCTATGATAATTTGTCCAATTAGATAAGCGTGAATCGCTCCACTTGGGTAGTTTAATTCTATAATATTATCGTTACTAGAATTTGAATCTAAATTTACATTAAACCCTGTTATTTTAGACCTATCTCCTGTTAGATACACATGACCCTCTAAGCTAGAAGAAATTTGTATCCAACCGTTTTGTGCACTTAAAACGCCGTTATCTAAATACAAGGCATATGAAGAAGGAGAATTCCTTCCACTTAACAAAAAATTATTGATGTAAATAGAACCTGCTTCAACTATTTTAAACGCTGAACCTTTTGCCCATTTGGATAAAAACTGATTGAAATAAATATTAAAGCTAGGTCGTTTATCCCCATCAATTCTTATGTTGTCTCTGCCAAAGTCATAAACCCCAAAATCATCTACGTTTATATAATAAGCTCCATTAATGACTAGTCCATCACTAGTTTCTGCGTTTTTATCACCGAACATATTGAAACTTTTCAATGTAATCGTATTAATTGGTTTAATACCATCACCAATTTGTATGCAAGGTTTAGTAAAATCAGCAGGAATAAAATATGTTCCGCCTCTTCCGCCTTGCGATGTAGGAGCTGACCTTCCAGATCCTCTAATCATTATATTTGGATTATCAATTAGTAAATTGAATTTATATCCTCCTGGTGGAAAAAAGAGAGTTCCACCACCAGAAGAAACTAATTTTTTATAAGCATTTAAAATGTTTTGCGTATCATCTATATACCCGTTACCAACTGCGCCAAAGTCTGTAACATCAATATTCACTTTATCACCTTTCGCTGTTTATAGACTTAAAGTGTTTTAACTACTTTTAATTATGTTGCATCTGAATCATCATATTTAATGCTCACATTATCTGAACTCATACGTTGATAAACAAGTGTTACTTTATCATTTACATTAAGCCATAGATGAGCATTAATTTGGTCAATCCGATCACTTGTATAAGTTGCTGAATGTTCAACACTTTTTGCACATCTGTTACCACCGTTTACTCTTCTGTGTAATTTACCATCAATATTGCTGCTAATGTTTTAACAGATCCTAATGCATGATAAAAGCCTGCTTCTGTAATCGTTACAGCATTGTCTGCAACCGCACTAGTACCGACATTGTTTTTCTGTATTCGGTCAAAAGGTAGCGTGAACGGGGTAGTATTGCTTATGACATCGACCCTTGTAGATTTGTCAGTAGCGTTATAGTAAAGTTTGGTTCCAGTTAATTTAGGAGCAAATTTATAATAACCTGACATCTTTTTTTCAACGATAAAGCCCATGATTAGAACTGTCGTACCTGAACTTAAAGGATTACTTGCAGAAGAGTGAGTTAATACAATGGTGTGTTCACCATCCGTTAGTGCATCAAAATAAAAGATTTTTAAATGATGTTCGTATGTTACGTTGTCTTGTTCCTCATAACAGTCAATTGTATATGGATTGCCATCAATGGTTAAATCGAACATGCCATATGCTTCCCCTACAGATAAAGCTACGCCGATTGTTTTACCATAGAATTTTAACGTTTATACAATATATATTATATGAGTTAGATTCGAATGTTGTTCCAGTTGCAAAACCAGCTATCGTTACCCTGCTATCAACTACTGGGATATAATCGAAATCAGTTGCAAATTTCGGATATTCACTTTTCTTAGTCAATTGAACAGCTGTATCAAATAATGGTTTAAATTGATTTGCGATATACTCTTGACCTTGTGTAGTGTAGTGCTTATCATCGCCAACCGCTAGTAGTTCACTTACTACAATAGTTCCGCATTTGATATCCTTGTCCATAATTCCTAACAAATCAAATATTTGTACATTATTTCGCATAGCGACACGATAAATAGCAGGAGTGGTTGTGTTCCTCAATATTGGCATGTTTGAGCTTGTGCCTACGTTTGTTGTTCGTAATACAATATCAACTGGTTTTTTTGTTGTTTTCTTAATTAAATCGACCATGCGATTCATGTATGATGCATATGTGTCAATATGATTGTTACCAATGTCATTCCAAGCAGAACTTATGATGACTGCATCTGGTGCCTTATTTATTACATCTCTTGCAAGCCTAGAACACATCATTCTGGCATCTTGCCCGCCGTTACTTTATCCGCTCCATACTTAGTATTAAACCACTCTTGTAGGTATACAAGGTGTGCTTTGAAGTTGTTCGGTTCATTTGGGGCAGTTAAACTATCTCCCAAGAAAACAACTGTTGCATTGCCTTTTTCTAGAGCTTTAAAAAAGTTAGTTAAATAAGGCGGGCTTAAATTGAGTTGAGTCTCTGTTTCTGCCAACTATACAACTAAAGACCTCAGTTAGTTCCTTAACGCTCTTCTGACTTTTCTTGCAAAAACTAGTGGATCATCACTGTCTTCAATATTCACGTAAATCAAATTCGGATTATCAAACAACCACTCGTTGTGTATTGACGAAACTTTTATACCTTTATTAAAAATTGCAGCAACAAATCCACCTACTTCTTTTTGCAAGAGTGCTATCCTGCTTAGACACAAGGCTCTTCCTGATTTATCTCTTGATTCGAATGAGAAAGAACTTGTTACTCTAAAACGTTTTTTCAATATAGTTACATCAATGTCATCTAGATTTATTGTTTCCACGTATTTTTCACCTGCAAATCCCTCTTGCCACTATTAGGTTATGAATTTATGGATAGTTCCGAAATGGACAAGAATCTATTTGGTAGCAAAAATGATGTTGGTAAACTAACGAACGTATTCTTATAACAATTGGTGCATAAAAAATTCACCTTACTAAACAGGTGCTTCAAGTTGATACCCATCTTTAATTATCATTGTCTGATTCGGTTCAGGTACCTCATTTAAGTGTTTCATTCCATGATCAATCAACCATATATTTGTAAAGTGTAAGCATAGTTATTGTCATCCCTTGAGTGTATTAATTCCATTTTCCATCGCTAATATCTTTATCTGTTGCTCTAAACTATAGTGGCCATGTCACCGAAATGTACAAAGAATACTGTGACCAAAAGACCTACATGATTATCATTTTACAGAGTTGTTTTTAATGTTTCTCCTAAATCCCTTAAATGCTTCCGGTTCAACCGTTTGATCTAATGCTTCAGCAGGGATTCCATTTTGTATAAGCCATTCACGTATAATTGTTAAATCCATAATTAACCTTCTAAAGCATTATTTCGCTTATATAGTTCGGCGATAGATTTGACTACAATGTTTACAGTAGTCGCCATATCACTCTCCTTTAAAACTACCAGCACAATTCACAGGAACGGAAACAGGATTAACTGTAAATTTATCTTTATTCGGGTTGTGCCAGGCACCGATATTAAACCTTTTTGTTTCTGCTAAAAAGTATGTAACTAGATGACAACATTGTAGCTACGTAAAAAGACAGGGAGCCAAATCACTGACTCTCTGTCTCTATTAATTTTCCGAAAAATTCCGAGTGATGAAACAGCTATCCATAACTAGGAATCAAAACTTAGAAAGTTCTCTAGGTGTTTATGTATGTCAACAGTTCCCATCTATAATGCACTAATGCTTACCTAATCCCCCCCATTGTTCATAAGATAAAATTTCTGCAAAATTCTAACTTCAAAGATTATCAACATAACTCGTTGGCAAACACAGAAAACTCTCTGTGAAACATTTATTCAGATTACTTTTTGGAATTTGTATTTTTGTTAATTCAAGGTTAAATGATATATTCTATGTCTTAAACTCTACATTCATAATTTTATTTTAATGTAGGAACAGGATTACGAATGTTTTATTCTACAGATAGATATCATCTGTTAGAAAACCCAGAGGAAGTTTCAACTTCTCGATTACAAGATTGGAAGGCTTTATATTCGAAATCACAATCTTCATTTTCAAGAATTGCAGTCGGTACGTCGAATCCCTATTCTAATTTTATTTTGCAACAAAACAATGAAGAATCATAAGATTGTCTATGTTCCTTAATCTACTATTCGTACCCTCGTTATCCAAGCAACTCTTCAAGCAAATTCTACGAATGGTATTCCTACCTGAGCCTTTGAGCGAATATTCAATTGCAACGAGGTTCTGATTTGTTTCACCTGCCAACGCTGGGTAACTTTTTGATCGAGTATTTCTTCAATATCGGAATGAAATGAACCTACTTTAAATACTTTCCTTATAAAGGACTTTTTCACCTATACGAAGTCTCGATTAATTTTGCAATAATATATGTGGTGGACAATAGGAGCTGATTATCCTTATACAAAAATGACTATCCAAAAAAAGAAGACTGAATATCAGCCCTCCAAAGTAATCACAACCTATATTTCCCCAAATAAATCATTGTTTTCAGCTAGTTATTCTAGTTTTAGTCTTGTTGGATAAAATCCCAAACCTCATCAATAAACAAGCCTAAATTTTTCGCTTCTAAAATTAACTCCATCCATTCAGCTTCGATTACTACTTGCTTGCTCATATATTCACCCGATTTGTGGCAACACAGCCGTCATAGCATAGCCTTAGACCTGTAATTTTGCGTCCCTATTTTTCAATAGGTTTGCGTTTCTCAAAAGTAATGAAACACTCTATTAGTCCCTTACAATATCTAGTTAAAAACTCTAATAAAGTCATTACCAATATGTAGTTTGAATACTTTAATCCTAATTTTTTGTAAGAATGAGCCTATTTCCTTCCCAGTAATCTTAACAATATCTTTACATAACATTAACTATATACCAATAAATATACCAATATATTCTATTATTTGTAATCATTGTTTTTTTAAAAATTTCAACAATTTTCGACATTACTTCATTAAACGCCATGGGCCAGGTAATAGAATCTCTATTGGCTACAATACTTCTTTTTGTCTTTTATGGAATATATCAATTACTTCAATGTAAGCCCCTGAATTAAACTACCCACTTACTTCCATTTGGTTACCTAATAGATGGCTAAACATCCCTCTTTTTTCTTTCGCTAATTGGTTATATGCCCCTACTTGGATTATTTCTCCTTGATCCATAACTACCACTTGATCCGCATTACGAATGGTAGATAAGCGATGAGCAATGACGATGATGGTCATCGTTCCTTTTAGTCTTTCTATTGCAGCTTGAATCTTCGCTTCATTTTCTGTGTCTAATGCACTTGTTGCTTCATCGAGAACAAGGATCGAAGGTTTACGTAAAATAGCTCGAGCTAGCACTAATCGCTGCCTTTCACCCCCAGATAACCTAATTCCGCGATCGCCAATGAGCGTATTCAAGCCTTGAGGCAGCTTCTTTACAAAATCAGCTGCTGCTGCGAATTCCAGTGCCTCCCAAAGATACTCTTCGCTGGCATTCGGTTCAATGATCATTAAATTGTCTCGAATCGTTGCATTAAAAAGAAATGGATCCTGAGGAATATAACTAATCGATCTCCTTAAGGATAATAAATGATCCTTAGTAAGAGGGACATCATCGATAGCCACTTCTCCCTGTTCTGGCTGATTTAGGCCCATCAGAAGATCAATTAACGTACTTTTCCCAGCACCTGACCTCCCTACGATTGCTGTCATTTTATTAGATGGGATGTCTATATTAATATTTTGTAGCGCATATGTATTTTCATTTGAATGATACCTAAAAGAGACATTTCTACAATATAATCCATGTTTAATCTCGATTGGTTTTACATCTTCATAATCACGATTAAATAACTCTCTTGCTTCTAAACTTTCATTTTGTAAATCCAATAACGCTTTAAGAGATGGAACAATAGCTCCTAGTTGCTCCAAATAAGTCTGAATACCCGTAATCATGGGCCATAGTCTTGAAAAGATAACCATAATTAGCATCAATTGGGCTCCCTCAGCCTTAAACATTTGAATGGAAAGAAACACAAAAAATGCAATTAAAAAGGAAGAGGCTACTTTAAAGACCATTTGTGAGGTTGAATTTAATGTAGTTAATTTAACACTATTATGTTCCATTTCTTTAATTAAAGGAAGGAACGAATTTAAGTGAGATTCCTCTAGAGAATTACTTTTAATATCTTTGATCCCGTTAAAATGATCGGTAATTCCGCCAAGATACTTCTGATTTAATAAAAAGGATTCCTTCCCTAATGTCTTAGACCTTTTGACGAACTTTCTAGAAAAAAGAAGAAGAAACATGCCAAAAAATAAGATTAAACTAGTCATACTTACCGATAAATAAAAGGCCATACCAATCTGTATCGAAATAAAAATAAAGGAAGATAAAAATTGTAAAAACAATTGAACACCAGCACTTACATTAAAAATCTCGTTTGTCATTAGATTGACGATATCCGATTTTCTCTTTTTTAAATAAAATCCCCAGTTTGCTTGAAGTAACCCTCTATAGGTCTCTTCTCTTAAATGCCTAATAAAACCTTGTTGAATCTTTGCTCCTAAGACCGATTGATTTCTCTTAAAAATACTTTGTCCCATCATTAGAATGACATAAATTCCTAATATGATGATGAGACTGAGTGTTTCAGGAATACCTTGAAATAATTCGTTTATCCAGCTTAAAAATGGAATTTCCTTTGTTGTAACATCCAAGAGTCCAGTTAACCCAACCAGAGGGATTAATAAGAAAATTCCGACACTTTCTAGTAAACTAATGAAAATCATGCAAATCAGATTGATATATAGTATTTTTCCTGAATAATGATGAATTCGCTTTGTAAAGTACAAAAGATGCTTCAAATCCATATCCTCCTTTTGCATGACCTGTTCGTTATTATCATGATCCACATACATAGTTAAATCAGGTTTCTTATAAAAAAGTAAACTATTAATCTAGTTAACTAGCCTTATTAGCGCTGATTTCTTTAGCAAATTTAGCAACAACTGTAAACCTATCCATCACTTCGGAACCTGATATATAAAAGGGACCACTACGTAACCAGGCATGGGCAATAAGTTCCCCTTTTTCATCTTTAGCTGTGCCTAAATAGAGTGTGCTTTCAATATTTCTTTTCTCTAGCATCTTCATTCCAGCAAAGGCCTTTACAAGACATTCACTTTCCCAAAACGTATAGCGACTCATCAAATGAATAGCATGTGAAACACTAGTTATCACTTTTTTATTTGATAGATCAGCTGTACTAGATGTCTCTTGCATTTGCTTTCCTAAAGAAGGAACCACTTTTGAAAAAGGGATGCTTTTCAAATAGCGAGCCCAAGCTAAATAAAGATAGGCTTCAATCAACAACAGCTTCGTTTTCTTATCTAGCCTCACAAATGATCGCGCTTTCTTCAAAGTGTTCATCCTGTCCTCCTAGAGTTTGAAAATCATGAATACTAGGAATGTGATTATGCTTCTATCTTAATTAAACCTTCTTCAAGCAACTGGTCCAAAAAGGAGTGGACTTGTTCCTCACACTCTGTTTGTTCGACATCATATTGAGACTGTAATGTTGTAATCAACTCCTCTATAGAAATCGAGTCCTTAATTAACTCCCATATTACTCCACCTATTGCACCTAAATTATAATACTTCCCATTGTGAACACTTAACATCACTGTTTCGCCATCCATATCACTTACGATATTTCCTTCCAATTGACTAATTAGATGGTTATGGGCTAATTCTTTAGTTTTTAACATAAACATTCTCCTTCTTTTTTAACGTATTTATAATAATGTCTGTTAATTCATGTGCCGTAAAATAGGATACTGGTCGATGTAATCGATAAAGGTCAATATGTTTGACCATCTTTGCCGAAGTGTTAAAGTGCCAGTCTATTAATTCTGAGGGTTCAATAAATAGATTACGATAGGTGTGATTGAATAATACAAGGAAGCGTTCCATTTTTTGAATGGGGTACATTTCCACTTCATCAGCCTCTGTTTTAACTAATTCAATTACACCAGCAAGAGGCAATGATTCGTTCGCAAACTGCGAATGGACCGGAATCGCGAATTTTGTATCTCTATCTACAAGTGGTTGATAATTGCTCGATACCATCCCAAACTGATTTAAGCTTTCCAGCCATAATTTTTGCTGCGGATATGCAGGTGCCACAACTGGAATATTTTCTTTATTAAGAGACACTGGTATTACGTCATCGCTTAGAAGTCTGTAGCCATTGTTTAAAAAAGCTGAAGCAAGCGTAGACTTTCCAACTCCTGAATCCCCTACAATTGCATATGCCTTCCCATCTATAGCTACGGCACTCCCATGAAGCGGAAGTATTTTTCTTTGCAACAATACAGCCCCCATACAAGTACCAAGGATGTATATTCTGATTTCATTTTCCTGAGAGCCCTCCAAAGGTGAAAATAATATTTCATTTCCATTTCTTATTAAATAGGTGGCAACATGAGGAACTTGAAAAATAACTGAATTTTCATTAATGACATAATGCTCATTTGTAACGAATTGTTTAGCCCATGTGACGGTGAGATCCTCCTTTTTAATAACGATATCAGTTAACCTATCCTTATTATTGATTTGAGTTAATTCTGGTAGATGGATTGTACTAGAAATAGTTAAACCAAATGCTTTATAAATATTTTTTTCAGTAGTTTCTATCAACTGTTGTTCCTCCATGTATCAAACCTTCAATTTACAGAACTTTATTAGCACTGAAAATAAAAAGTTTCGAATTTAATAAACAGATATCTGCAGGAATGTATATAAACCTCATCATTCACTATAGTGAACAAATATACGAACGAACACTAATTATCTAAAATCAATCTATGTAATCTTGTTAATGATTCTCAATAACAAACAACCTTTTAATATATACCTCCTAATGCGTTAGGTGTCAATAAAGGAAAACTTAGGATTTTCGAAACCATACAAATTTTATTAATGTTAAAAAGCCCTATACGTTTTTTTCTTGTATAGGAGCTTTTTAACATGTAAACATTAAAAAGGTACTAATCTAGAGGGTTCCCATATGTATGAAATACCCTAATTTGAACATTTTTGCATGATTGATTGTGCAAATAAATCTAATATTGCTTTTTTGTTAGCTTTGCGCGATATTTGGTGGAATTGGTTGACCAGCCGTAAAGTTACCATCAAAATACTTTCCAGTAATATTGGCCATTGTCATATTCACATCAAGTACTTCTAATACGGGTTTTTGCCATTCTTTTCTCATCTGCTCACCTCCCTTCAAGTAAATTTTTTAAGAAAACGGTAAACAATTACACTGCGCATTAAAATCCTATAGTCGAAATTTGCAAAATATTCCGGACGGGCTCCTTCTTTAACCGTTATTAAAGCTGATTTTATTTTTTGTTCATCTATAAATTCTAATATGCGCTTATCCATACTTAGTTGAGTAGCCTCATCTATAAATGTATCCCAATATGGAATCATCCGATGAACCCAATCAGCTCCTTGTACCCCAAATACGCGCTGATTTAATCTGATTTTTTCGGGTAAAATTTTTTCTGTGGATCTTCGGATAAGAGCTCGATCTAATCCATTCTGTACATATTGATCTTCTGGTACCGACAAACAAAAACGAACGACACGTAGATCATTGGTTGGATCACGTTTCCAGAGTCCATGACGTAAGGAAAGTTTAGAGTCTAGTGTGTTACCCGAATTCCAAGGAAGCATGTCCTCAAAAAGAACTCTCTTCTGTTCGTATAAATTGGGACTTGAAATCCAGCCAGTTTCATCTATACCATGCCTTTTAAGTTTATTAAAAATTCCAGTCCGTTCTGCAAAATCCCGATTAATTAACACCGGATGTTCAGCAGGTGGCCCTTTGGACATTAATTGATGAATAATTGGAAATCCTGTTTTGGCAATCCCAGGTAACAGCCGAAGTCTAGACCCACCTACGTTTTTGCAATATTGATTCAATTCTTGATTGAGTCGTAGCCATTTTAACTTTTTTAATAAGGTGGCGTAGTAGTCCTCTGCTGCCCCCCAGGATATAGTAAAATTCCCCCTATCCCCATTTAGCAGCACTCCTATGCCTGCTTCACCTGCCTTTTCAAATATTCCCTTTAACCAAAAGGAATTTTCCAAAAATTTATAGGGCATTTCCATCACGTCAAGTAAATCGTCTATTTCCGAATAAGAACTTTTCCCTTCAAAATCCAAGTAATGATCAGTAATTCCTCCAACATGCTGTACGGTTGTTTTAATATACGGCCTTTCATCGGGCATAAATAGTTTATGTGTAAAGTCCTCAAAATCATTCGGAGGAATATAACTGAAAGTGTGTAATGTTTTTTTTCTCTCTCGCAATTCTCTAGCAGCAAAGGCAACGACTGAACCCGAATCCAACCCTCCACTTAACTGCGAGCCCACTTTGTGATGCGTACGTAACCTGGATGTGACTGCTTTTTGGAAGACATCCTGGAATGCTTCGATATAATCGTTATCAGACTTTAATTTTAATCGCTTGTCTGATGTAAAGGTGCCATATCTATTAATCTTAATTTTATCTTTAAGTACCGTAATCGAATGAAATGGAGGTATTTGCTCTAAATGACGATAAGGCGTCATACGGGCATCTACTGTATCTATCATCCCAGTAATGGCCAAATATTCAGAAAGCCATTGTTCATTTAGTTCCGTTCCGATATATGGTAAATCTAATAGTGGCTCTATAACTGTGCAAAAAGCAAAACGAGTTTGATTACGATAGTAATACAGTGTCCGATATCCAGAAGGATCCCTAGCACCAAAAAGTTGTTGTTTTTTCTCGTCCCAAATCATAAAGGCGTAGTCACCTACTAAATATTTTGGTGATTCTTCTCCCCATTTATTATAAGCAAGTAAAATTAATTGGCTGTCAGGAATAGTTTTTCTTAGTTTCCGATCAATTTGTAATCGTTCAAATAATTCTTCACGATTATCAATAATTGCATCAACTGTAATAGCTAGCTGTCTCTCATGATCATAATAAGGTAGCTGTTCTCCTATTGATTCCGGTGTGATCCATTGTGCATGACAGCCCAGAAAAACCTTTTCTGAATGCCATATTTGCATATCATCTGCAGGGTATTTCTGCAACGCTGTCATTAAACCTTGACCATGCTGTAGATTTACTGGTTCTTCATTTAAATGATAAATACCGGTTATAGCACTCATGATTTCCCCCTGATTATTTTGGTATGTATATACATTTCATTGAGTGCATTTATTTAATTCTGCTCGTTCTAGATTTCTATAATAAAAAATATTGGTATTTTCATAATCACCAAATTACCATATATTAACTAACTCAATCTAACTATTAAGCATAATCCAGTTGCTACTAGTGATAGAACAAACTATAAATTCCGTTTATTTCTGCAGATGCTGCACCCTTTTATTTCATGTATTACATAGTTTATAAAATCATTCAATGATCGTTCATCTAGTTTTCTATTTGCTTGCACATTTTTCCTATTTATTGTAAAATCACTAACAAAGCTATAGACATATATTTTTTACGTCCCTATTTTTTAATAGGATTACGTATCTTAATAGTATTGACACATATTACATGATCTTTCTGCGTCGAAGTTTAAAAACCTTGATGTAAATACTTCCACTATCTGATTTAAAAATCTTAATCCCAACTAATTTTAAGGGTGTCCATACCTCTCCCATTTGAATTAATGGCACTAAGCACTAAATCCGATTCCTCCTTTCTTAAACAACCTAGCCATCAAAGTAACTGTTTTAGACCCATGTCTTTATACATATTTTTTATTTTATTAACATGTTTTAGACAATTGCTCTTTTTAAATTTATTCATTGTTTTGTATTCATATTTCCTTTATACTTCCACAAACCACTTTAGCTATAATTCATTTCATTGATCACTCGGTAATAATGAATATTCAAAATTTTACGCCCAAAAATTACGTTAATCGTTAACTTTTAAAGACCACATTGCTTAATTATAGTAATTACTATTGTTCTTATTTTTGTAGGTAATTTTTCCAAAAGAGTAATATGTTAATGAACAGTTATTTGAACTTATTTTGAGAACATTAAATTCGTTATAACGAACTATATAAGTTGAATTTACCACCTATTTATACCTATGTCAATAAATTGAATTACATTTATTTATCAAATTAGATCTACGCAAGCATTATATATTAATATCTTCTAGATTTATGATTAGTGTTGTATTTGATCAAGATTAAAAAATTATATTTCCAAGATCTAATCACTACATATTTTACTTAATTTAATACTCTGTTTATTACATAGGTATTTTTTGAACGATGTGCTGATTTTTAGTTTGGATGTACATTTAGAAGCAATTGTGTCTTGTGTTCTAAACGAGAATTAGTATGAAGGAAACAGTGATCCTTCCCACTCTTACCAAGGATTTATTCTGGCTATTGTGGAGGATTGAAGACCATGGGGTGACACATATTGCACTGGAAAGCACGGGAGTCTATTTGAAATCTGTTTTTAATATTTTGGAAGAAATCTTTGATATCACGCTTGCTAACGCCCAATGATTCTAGATTGTTCCAGGTAAAAAACTGATATATCAAACGCAGAATGGATTGCCAAACTCCTACGTCATGGACTGATTGAAAAGAGTTTTATTCTACCTGTTGATGTTCGTGAATTACGCGAGTTCTCACGGCTTAGAAAGAAATGGATTGGTCACTAGACTTGCGAAAAGAATGGGACTCAAAAACACTAGAAAGTCAATTACCACTAAGTTTTCTTTTTCGAACAATAAAACCTACTTCCTTCCCCACGGATTCGATTTTTTCTTCTAAGTAATATCATTCTAATTCTTTTTTATTCATGTCAAATACTACTTTGTACGACCAAAATGAAAGTTCTTCCTTTAAAATAATTAAAGGAAGGATAGCTGGTTTTTTCATATTTTCCAGTCAGTATCATAACTTGATAGCTCCGAGGGACTGATTTAGTATTGGCACTGTTATGCCATGCTCTTTGTACTTTTGTAAGGGCAAATCATATTAACAAAGGCAACAATTTCTCGTTTGATGTGTCCTGTTGGATTTCTTATGTTTGAATGATTAAAATCAACAAGAGGTTTAAAAATTTTTATTGCATTTCATTTCCTTGTAATCTACCTTCGATTAAACAGGCTTCCTTGTCTTTCTCCAAATCCACAAAAACGGTCGTAAGGGAAAGTACAGAAAGTATAAAGGTTTTGGCAACCTCAAAAATTGCATATCCATATTACTAGGATTAAAAAGTCTGATAACATAGATATACCTATTCACATTTGACATCATTGAAAGTTTATAAAAA
The DNA here is from genome assembly GCF_044762875.1 of Peribacillus sp. NPDC096379. Classification (NCBI taxonomy): domain Bacteria; kingdom Bacillati; phylum Bacillota; class Bacilli; order Caryophanales; family Bacillaceae; genus Peribacillus; species Peribacillus sp. NPDC096379. The sequence continues at coordinate 823,493 of NZ_JBIWFD010000001.1, read as the reverse complement.
TGAATAGGAAACGTTTTTGGAAGACTTGACTTTACCGAAAACAAATGAAGTTTATCGTTTATTTCCAAAACATCTTGAAAATGGTTGTTATATGAATTACCCATTTCAACAAAGTAGTATAATGCTAATTCTACTAACTTTCTTGAACGTTTTCCTAATATGAATAATTGCATATCTTCATTGATTGGTGTATTTAATAAATGAGCAGCCAATATAAGAGCTTTCCCTCCTAATTGATGATATTTTTTTGACAACTCGTTATTTTTCTCAGAAATGATGCTTTTCCTTATGATTTGATCAATATCGGCTAACCACCGAAGACGAAACCAACCATGCCTATTACCGTGATCAATAAGAAATAAAAATAAATCTTCTTTTCCTAAGAAATATACTGGATATGATGTAAGTTTACTGCGTCTTTTTCTTTCCCACAATTCATTAAAGCTTGATTCTCTCATAGGTGGCTGATGTAGTCTCCAATGAAGTTCAATTTGGATTCTTTTTTCAGGATGGAAGTACGCTATGTGGTGTTTCCTCCACTTCCACTCTCCTAATGTAACTGAAGCTTCCTCTCTCTCATATCCGTAATTTAAAAGAAGTTCTTCTGCTTTTTTTAAATCAGTTTTTGAAATTAGAATATCTAAATCCTTAGAAGTTCTTAAGGATATATCTCCGTAAATATCTGCAGCAATTACTGGACCTTTCAAAAAAAGAAGACGAATTTGATTCTCGGTAAACAACTTACTCACTTGTTCCATTTCACCGCTTAAATGAAGCATCTGAAACGTGTTTTGTTTGTACTCTTGATATAAAATTTGAATAATATGTGAAGGAACCAAGCTTTCATCTATACTATTCAACTTTGAATAAATTAATGGATGCACACGATGATGCCTCGCTAAATCAAGGAAATACTCCCAATTAATATCCTTGGTTAATTCACTTTTGATTTCCCCTATACTATTACCATTTTCTATCTTCATAATTTCAAGTAATAACCTTAATTCATTAGGTAATATTAATAAATCCAGATTGTAACTATTATCCACTACTTTCCCCCCAATAGAGTCTATATTATTCGTTTTTGACCAATTTAAAAGAGCTTGACGTTCTTGTGCAGTTGTCAATGCATTCAAGAAGCGCACATGATAACTATAGATTGACTACGTCGCACTAAATCCTCGTAATAATGTCCCGGTGTTACTACCCCTACTACAACCTACTTCATCCCATAACGATCTCTTTCTAATTTAATTTATGGCGAAAGGAGTTCAATATTAGTTGGCGATAACTATCCATTCTAGTTTAGCGTTTAAAATCTATAGTTTGGTCAAAACAGCGTTGGATTCGCTTCTGCTCTGGTCGAAGACGCTCCCTACAGACTGTCATGTGCCAATTAATACTAACTAAAGCATACAAAACGCCCACCTGATGAACAGATAGGCGTTATTTGGAGCTTACAATATATTTGAGGAGATTATCTCATGATCAATATTTTTTTAGAATGTTCGTGATTTGACGCTTGCCTTTGAATGATCAATGTAGGTCATATGTTTTTGAAAAAATCCTCCAGAATCTATTCAATCATTAATTTAGAACGACCGTTAGGATTTATTGGCTTGGTTTTTAATTGTTTTGTTAAAAGCTAATCTTCTGGAATCCCATAGGTTGTGGTAATTATCGAGAAAATAATTCTTCACATCATACTTGTTTTCAAAATGTTAATGTCTCCGCTACATTATTTTCGTAATATTTCATCGGTTTAATGACTGATTCATCAACTAAGCTATTAGTTGCAAAATGCATAACAGCATCAATTTAAACGTTGAAAAAACTTTATACAAATCCTCTGAGTTAAATAAATCTACCTGCATAAATAACAAATGTTCTTCAATAGCCCGCTGGTGGTCAGTTGATAAATTTTTGAGACCGTGCACTTCTGTCTATTCAACCAATTCTTTAACTTTGTGACTCCCAATATAATCTGTCTCACCTACAACAAAATCACAATGACCTCTCTTTGGATATTATTACTACTCTTACTTGTAAATTTACAGTTAATCTGGTTGTTTGATATCGTTCTAGATTCTTATCCCTTTAGAATCTTCCTTATTACATGCTACCCATAATTCATTATTGAAAGTCTAAAAAAAAAGCGAGTGCAAGATCTTAACACTTACATTCTATATTTCTCGACAAAATCCAGGTGGTGTCTAGGCACCTAAAACTAATTAAAAGAGGTATAAGGACCATTCTTTGCTTCTGAAGCTCGGCATAGCATGAAGCTACTATTTATAACCATCTGGATTATTCTTATGCCAATTCCACGCATCAGTAATTATTTTTTCTAATGGATCAAACTGTGGTTTCCACCCAAAATATTTTTCCAATTAAGGCAGCTAAGCCCCCTGCTCTTCTTTCTTTTACTTCCACTGAAATTGGATGGTTAGTGACTCTTCTTGCCATATCAAACACTTCTTTGACTGAGTAACCATTTCCATTACCCAGATTAAAAATTCCACTTAGATTATCTTTTCTTATATATTCTATAGCCCCAAAGTGAGCTGACACTAAATCCATTACATGGATATATTCCCTAATACAGGTCCCATCTTTTGTAGGGTAATCATCACGGAACATATAAATTTTTTCTCTTTCTCCAAGTGGCATTTGTAAAATTAAAGGAATCAGATGGGTTCCTGGATCACGGTCTTCTCCAATATTGCCACTTTCTTGTACTCCTGCAGTGTTAAAATATCTTAAAGAAACATATTTAATACCATAGCCTCATTCAGAACACTTCATCATTTTTTCCGTAGCTAGTTTTGTTTCACCATAAGTGTTCGTTGGATTGGTTTCATCTTTTTCTAGTATTGGAATATTCTTAGGCTCACCATAAGTTAATGCAGTTGATGAAAATACAATTTTAATTACGTTGTTATCCTTCATCTCATCCAAAAGACACATCATCCCGTAAACATTGTTATGGTAGTATTCATATGGATTGTCCATACTTTCTCCTACTAAAGAGTTAGCTACAAAATTGATAACCGTTTCAATATTATAATTCTTAAAAACTTTATCCCTTTGTCTAATGCTTTTCTGTCCCTAAGGTCAATTTGATAGAAATGCTCGATCCACTGATTTTCTATGTCCGCTTTGTAAATTATCGACAACAACAAAATTTTCATTTTATTCAAAATATCTAACTGTGTGAGGTCCAATATAACCTGCCCCTCTGGTTATTAATATAGACATCTTAAATTTACACCTCCCAACTTTAGCAATTCTATTAATTAATCTTTAATAATGATCACTCAAAACAGCACTATAACAATCATTTTCAGTTACATTCCATTACCAACGTGCTAGTTTTAAAAAATTTAATCTAATTCCTTTAAATTTAAGAGACGTGTGGTACATGTGACACATTCTTAGAGATGAATAATATCATAATTACGCAATTTCAAATTTCCACTTTTAAACTACAACATTATAGTAAGATACTAAAATACACTTAAAACTATAAGTCTTCTAGAAGTGTTCTATAAAAGCCAATTGAATTTAATTTTTGCTTAGCAAGAGAATTATTTCCTAGCTTTTCGTTTTAAATACAATGGATTTATTACAAATTTCTTAAATATAAAGAATAAATACTTAAGTTCCCCAGATCTAATATAGACCAATAAAAATATAAAATTAAAAATTGTTATACACAGTATTGTCAATAATATAAAACTTCCCCAAGTGTTTTGATAAATAGTATTGGATAATAGCTGCATTAATGTTGCCATAATTAATGTAAAGATAAATCGAACTATATACTTAGCAAAATAAAACCTCACACGTTTTTTAAAATAGTGCTTAAAAAGAATATAGGGCTCCACCCAAAATGAAGTTGTTATAAGGCTAATAGTAGTACCTAGAAAAACACCAATTAATCCAAATTGTTTTATTAAGACAAGTGATGCCACTAAATTAATAGTAGCTTCTGCAATAGGTTTATATCTATCGTTCCAATATAGACCTAATGCGTTGCGATAAGCTAATACATTTTGCCGCATTCCACTTAGGTAAAAATTAATTACTATTACTATCACAATTAATTGGTCTAATATATATTTCTCCCCAATCCAAAGAGAAATAAATGGATTATATAACGTAAGTAAACAAATAGATACAAACGAATAGATCCAATAATTTAAGAAAAATAGTTTTTTAAAAATATTATAAGACTTATCAACATCGTCACTCGCTGTTAAATTACCTATACTTGCAATTATTGAATTATAAAACTGACCAATTATGTTTCTAATTATCGCCATTATCATTAAATAATTTGAATACAATCCAACCCAGTAAACCCCTACTAAGGATGAAATAAGTAAGTTATCTGTACCAAGAACAACAACAGAACCAATATTATGATAAGACATTGCACGAAGCTTTTTAAAAAGATCAGTTTTATAATCTTTTCCAAGCTTTACTTTTGAACCGCTTTTTAAATATGGGTAAAGTTTATTAACCTTTAAAGATATACTTATATTTGATGCTAACGTACAGACTATTTGAATAACCAAAGTATATATAAATTCTTTTGTTATTAGCAATACAGCAATTTGTAATAAGTTTCTAATGATTGCAAAACTATTTACATTTATAGTATTAATATAACCTCTTTGATCAGCAATAATTAAAGAACGTTTATACGCAAAAAAGTAAGATACGGCTGAATCAGCCAAAATTAAAAAATAAATTAAAGTTAGGCTAGGAATAATTGATTCTTCTTTGATAAAATATTCTATAAAAGGTGCAATTGAAATACCTAATATAGTAATTAATAATGCAATTACTTTGTAAGTATTGGCATAAAAAGTCATGAGGGCTTTTATTTGGTTTTTATTACCTTCTGCTAATGGCTTATACAAACTAAATGTTATAGCTGCTCCAATACCAAGTTCTGCAAGAGATAGTATAGATAATAAATTTGTGAAAACCCCGTTAATACCTAAATAAGTAACACCCAAAGTATTAATAAAGACCGTTCTATACATAAATGTAAATACATATGTTAGTATCTGCCCAGATATGCCATAGGTAGTATTACGGATTGTATTTTTAATTCTACTTCGCTCTTTATCCAAATTAACATTCCCCCATAAAACTACCAGCAAATATATAGAGTCTCCTTTAAATCGTCGACAAAGAAGTTAAATTGTAATTAAAGTTGTAAATTATTCGCTATTTTTTAAATTATATCTATATTTATTCACACTCTCAAATAAAGTTAAAAAAAACGGCGTTCTTTTTTTTATAAAAAATAATAGAGTTTTTTTTCGTATGCCACTAATAATTATATCTGATTGCTGTACTGCTTTTATAAGCTCCTTATCGCTACATATGTCCCAAAAAACTTTATATTGATCTTTAAACTTTATATCATGTTTGTATTCATTATTTATACAGATCAATGCATGTGTAATTAGTTCATTGTATAATTGAGTAGTAAAATCATAATCTGACTTTTGTTTTAGAACGTCTTTTAAATGATTGTAAAGGAGTGATAATTTCCCCCATAAATTCACAACATAACTTCCAGTAATTGAAGCGCTGTTATATCTATAATGATATGAATAAAAATCTGATAAAATAGATATACTGTTACAGTCCATAATTACTGGTACAATTAGTTGTTGATCCTCACCATTTACAATATCTTCTCTATAAAAATTCAGGTTATTTTTAACAATGGATGTTCTAATTAGCTTTCCACACCTGGAGTTTGCTATTACCTTTCCTATAACCCTATCGTAAATTAACGCGTCGACAATATCCTCTAACCTATACAATCCACTACCCAATTTTGTTAAATTATAATTACTATTGCCATTTTCATATTCCCTAATAGCTTGGCAACAAACAATATCAGCATTCGTATATTCTTGATTACTTATTAGGACTTCTAAAAAGTCTACACTAATCCAATCATCACTATCAACAAAACAGATGAATTCAGAAGATGATTTCATAATACCAAAAGTACAAGCTGAAACAAGACCGCCATTTTCCTTGTGGAAAACTTTAATCCTCGAATCTCTTTTCCTATATTCGTTACAAATTACCCCAGAATTATCTGTTGAACCATCATTAACTAAAATTAAATCAAAATCTTTATAACTTTGTGCTAGAACACTATCGATACATTGGCGTACATATTTTTCAACATTATACACAGGTATAACTATACTGACTTTTGACACGATGTCACCCTCTTTAGTTTCAAAGTTCTAGGTTAAAATTTAATCCTTTTTTAATCTATAAATTTTTCAGAAAACTACGTTAAATGTAAATGGATCCAAATTCCCAGTTTAATAAAAATCGCAGCTCTTGATTTCTTAGGTTATTAAGAAATTCTATTTTTTTCTTCATATAAACTACCTAACCTAATAGAGGAATAACAAATAATTAACATTAAAATGTTATTATAAATAGAAAAACCTTGACCCGACTGAATCGAGATTAAAAAAGCTAGTGATATAGTTAAGGAGCTTTTGTCTATTCTATACTTATAGTCCCTTATAGCATTCCTAAAGAAATCTCTAAACAATAAACAAATTAAGATAAAACCAACTATTCCCCAAATAGCAACAACCTCCAAGGTTGCATTATGCAATGAGTATAGATAATCAAATTTAAGGTTATAATTTTGAATTCCCACACCAAAAAGCATTTTATTTACTTCATTAAATATACCCTGGAAATAAAAGTTCATAATTTCATTCCTACCATTTGTTAAATCATTAACCTCAGTAAATCTCTTTACAAAACTTACACCGTATTCTGGTAACAGTTTCGTTCCAATTAAATATATTATTGAAAGGATTAAAGTAATTAATAATATAGATCTTAATGCTTTTTTTACAGTAATTGATGTAGTGAGGAGGTGAAAAAAGATCACGAAGAAAAAAACAATAATAAAGGTCCTGGATTGAGACATAATCCCAAATACAGTAGTATAAATAATAATAAAGATATATACATTGCTCTTGTTTATATTGTATAACAGCAACCCAATACTTATAGCAATAACAGAATATACTCCTAATGAATTTGGGTTTAATGATATTAATTGACCCTCCGTATATATATCAAGTATTTGCCTAGTGCTTCCGAAACGCACTCCTAATAAAATTATTTCATCAAAAGAATAGTATTTTAAGGTCTGACCAATAATATCTATTGTCATTATAATAAAACCCAAAAGGTAAAACTTTAATATTAATTCATGATTGTAGCTTTCATGTTTGTCTGCCATAACTACTAATATTAAAAGCAGAAATGGTAGAAACCTTATAAAGTCACCAATTGAGAAATACCCATAGACGGAAGACAATAATTCTATTATTAAAATTATCAGTATATAAAATACGGACGAAAACTTAAGTTTTATATTCTCTTTATTTTTGATTATCAAAATCAAAAGCCCTATACCTATGATAAAATTATATGAAACACCACTTGATATAGGGATAATAAAAGCAAAAAAACCAAGTATTATATTTTTATCATTAATAAGAAATAACATAAATGCTAGTAATATTAAGAAGTATTTAGAGATGGATACCCCATAAATATCCCTAACCAAAATTACACATATAAATAAACTTATAATTACAAGATTATTAAGGCTTATAAGCATTGTTCTATATTTACTATTTCCCCTTAATTTAAATGTGAAATCTCCCATTATAATTCCTCAATATATTTGTCATACCACATCTGGAATACATAATATCCCCATAAATACTTAGTATATCTATATTTTTGATATTCATCTGTATTTTCTAATTCTCGTATCATTTTATTTATAATTATGTGATTAAAAATACCTTGTCTTATTAATTTCTCAGATTCACTATAATATTTAAGCTTTTTAATTAAGTTGTTTTTAAGCCATTTTTGTAAAGGTACGGAGAAACCTTTTTTTGGTCTATCCATCATATGCTTAGGCACATAGTCATATAAAATATCTTTAAGTATATATTTTTTTTCGTTGTTTTTATATTTAAATTCATGGGGTATCCTGAAGGAATATTCAATTATTCTATAATCTAATAAAGGAGATCTACCTTCTAATGAATACTTCATAGTTGCTCTATCAACTTTTTGTAGTAAGTCTTCTGGCAAAACTGTTAGTAGGTCAACTAACATTAACCTCTGCATCCAATTATTTGTATCAAACAAATGCTCAATAGGGAATTTTATTTCATTCTGTTTACTAATAACCATTTCATTACAAATACTAATATTATGAAGACCACCAACTTGTGATTTTAGTTTTTCATCTCTATTATTTATGATTGTTTTTACTCCATTTGGTAATTGGCTAATAATATTAAACTGTTTCATAAAAGGTAGATTCAATAAATTATGCAGAATTAACCCAATTTGATCATATTTCTTAGCTTTATTTGCTGAATCGTATCTTCCATAACCGCAAAAAAGTTCATCGCCACCATCTCCATTTAATGCAACTGTAACTTCGGTCTTTGCTAACTCAGATACTAACATTGTAGGTATCTGTGAAGAATCAGCCATTGGCTCGTCATAATAGTCTGGTATACTATCAACTAGTGAATTCATCTTAGATTCTTCTATATAGAGCTCAGTATGTTCCGTACCTAGATATGTTGCGACTTCCTTTGAATATATTGCTTCATCTAGCTCCTTGTCCATAAAACCTATTGAAAATGTTTTCAATGGTTTTTTACTGTTTTTTTGTGCAATAGAAGTCACAAGAGTTGAATCTATTCCTCCACTTAAAAAGGTACCTAGTGGAACATCAGAAATCATTCTTTTTCTTACCGAGTCTTCAATCAAGTTTGATAATTCTAATTTAGCTTGTTTATAATCTTCAATTGGATTTTCTCTATTTTCCAAATACTTATCAACTACATTCCAAAATTTTTCCTTTTCTATTTTGCCATCCTTATAAATTAGAAGTTGTCCAGGTTCCATTTTATAAGTATCTTTAAAAATGGTTTCAGGAGCATTAATGTATCCATGATATAAATATTTTGAAATAACGTTTACATTTATATCTTTTTTAAAATATGAGTATTTCATTATTGGTTTTAACTCACTTGAAAAAACAAAATCTCCATTTCCGAAGTAATAATACAGAGGTTTTTTACCAACTCTATCTCGAGCTAAGATGAGCTTTTCATCACGAAAATCATATATCGCGATAGCAAACATTCCGTTTAATTTATTTAGGAAATCCAATCCCCACTTTAAATACGCTGCAATAATAACTTCTGTATCACTTGTCGATATAAAATTATATCCAACTAATTCTTTTCTTAAATCCTTAAAGTTATATATTTCACCATTAAAAACAATTGCAACTTTTTTATCTGTAGAAAACATGGGTTGATGCCCCAGTGGGGATAAATCAATTATAGAAAGTCTTCTTTGTGCAAGTCCAATATATTTATTACCCGATTGATGAATCTCCTCACCGCTATCATCTGGGCCACGGTGTTTCATTGTATTATTCATTTGTTTTAGATTACTTATATTGATTTTATGATTTGATATAAAACCACAAATTCCACACATAACTTGCCTCCTCATTTCATATATTAGCGACAACATACATTTACATATTTCAAGTCTTTTAATTAGTGAAATAGAAATGATTATCATCTGGAAAAAATTATGTAATTAAACCACCACCTGCTAAAGCAGGCGGATTTAGTCATAAATGTCTACGACTAAAGTCGTTAGCTAAGACTGAAGTCATCTGAAAGACCCTAAACTAAAGCCTACTAAATAAGACTAAACTCATTCTTCATTCTTGAAAATATCGTTCTTTTCTTCATTAAATTGGTTTGCAATATAGTTTCTGATCATTTCTTCTGTCATCGTTCCAACTGTGGCTGACCCCAATATTTCTTCTTGGCAACAATCTCGATGATCGTCCTTTTAAGTACTGTAAGATTATACTCGGAGCACTTGGCAGGCATGATAACAATAAATGAATGTGATCTTTTCCAATACTCCCTTGCAAGATTGAAATTCCTCTTGCTTCGCATCCCTGTCTGATTAACTCCCTTGCTCTCACAACAATTGGCCTATGAAACACCTTATACCTATATTTCGTTAACCATATGACATGATACTTGATGTCATATACGGCATGACTACTTTTTTTATAGCCGTCCATACTTTCACTTCACTCTTTAAGTATGGACACATAAGTTCACGACTAAAAGCTTATACCGTCTATAGACGATGAATTTAGACCACGTATTTGTAAATTAAAATATGTTTTAATACCTAAAATATTTTATTTATTATTTAGACAATATTTTTTTATTAAATACTCTTTTTTTTCATTTGGTCCCATATTTTTTGTATAATCTACTTCATCATTAAGGCTTCTATAGTAATCATCAATTGATTTAATAACTTTACAAGGAACACCTGCAGCAACAGAGTTTGAAGGTATATCTTTAGTAACTATAGATCCTGTACCAATTACTACATTATCACCAATTTTTACACCTGGCATAATTGTGCATCCTATTCCTATAAAAACGTTATCTCCAATTACTATCTTTCCAAACTTATCTGCATTGGGAAGTAAATCTAAATTTCTGAGAACATTTATCCCACCATCATGTGTAATGAACTGATTTTTAGCGGTAATTTTTACGTTATTACCTAATGAAATCAAATATGGTTCACTACCAAAACTAACCCCTCCAAATATCTGACAGTTACTCCCCATTTTTACACCATTCTTTTTGTGGAATAAAGCAATTTGATATGGATTTCTAGCTCTTATAAACTGAAACTTTTTTATTATTTTTTTTATTGTTTCCATAGATAATTCGCTCCATATATTCTAAGATATGATCTCCAATGACTTCAATACTGTTTTTTACTTGTACTTTTTTTGCGTTATTTCCTAATCTTATCGCTAGTTGAGTGTCATTCAGAATTTCTCGAATAGCTTTTTCCATTTCATTTTCCTCATCTACTGGAACTAAGATTCCATTCTCGTAATTGTTTATTAGTTCTCTTGGTCCCATATCACAATCTGTAGAAACACACGGCAACCCACATGCCATAGCTTCTAAAAGAGCATTAGGCATACCTTCAAGTCTAGATGGAAATACAAATACAGCAGCGTCAAAGATATTAGTAGGAATATTCTTCATATGTCCTGGAAGCTCAACTTTATTTTCAAGAGATAACTTCTTTATCAACCTTTGTAAACTTTCTAACTCTTCTCCATCTCCATAAATCAACAATTTATACTCAGGATAATCGTGATGTATCATTGAAAAAGCCTTTATTAATACATCAAAGCCTTTACTATTTATAAGTCTACCTACTGACACAATTGTTTTTTTTCTATTAAACTTAGTTGGTAAATCCGTATAATCATTTACAAAAACAGGGTTTTGTATAATTATACTTTTCTTGTGTATTAATTTTGGGTAGTAACTTTTTGCTCTCTCTGTTTGAAATATGCATCCATCTGCAAATATTGATAAAGGACGCTTTAATTTTTTCCACATTGTCCCTTTCATAATTACATATGGATTACTTCTCTCGCTATATATTATTTTACTATTTTGAGAGATATTAGCTACTATTGTTATGAACAAGGAAGTTACTGAAAAGCACAAAATTATATCAGGCTTTTCTTTTAATATAAAACTTCTCACTCTTTTGATATGGAAAATGTTGTTTTTTACCGCTTCGTAAGCATTTTTACTTTCATAACTTCTATTACAGTTGTAATATTTTACTTTACTGCTTAATAAATATGCTACTTCGCTATCACGTAGAGTAACTATACTTACCTCATGATTCTTGTTAACAAAAAAGTTTGAGAGACTAGCTATAGTTCTCTCTGCACCACCAGCATTCATGGTAGCATGTACAAACATAATTTTCATAATTCACCCCAAATTGTTGATTTTATCTTTTTGTAAACTTTTTAGAAATGAACAATCCTAATATGTTTCTAGGGTCAACTGATACTTCTTTATATAGCCAACCATTATTTAAGGTTAATCTAATAAAATCTCATTTTGCTTTTTTATCCATTCAATATAACTAAAGTCATTCGCTCTTTGCCTAGATCTATCGGCATATTTATTTCTTAAATTTTCATCATTTAACATCATTACTATGGCATCGGCTAAGTTTTGATCACAATCCTCAATAATACTGGAGTTATAATTTTCATGCTCATTCATTCGCTTTACTAGAACTCCATATTTCCCCATTTCGATAGAAGTAGTTGATTTAGATAGACTTGTATCAGGTGCAAGAATTTCTCTCGGCCCAGTTTTACAATCTGATGCAATAACTGGTAATCCACAAGTCATCGCCTCTACCATTGCGTTTGGAAAACCTTCAGATGTTGAGGTTAGCACATAGATTGAACTTTTTGAGAAGTATTTAAATGGATTTGTTTGATAACCACCGTAAATTATGTTATCTGAAATATTAAGTTCATTTGCTAACTTTTCTATCTTTTGTTTATTTCCACAATAGTTTTCGCCTAAAATCAGCAACTTGATATCTTTTTCTTTTTTATGGACTAATGAAAATGCCTTTAGTAAATGCCAATATCCTTTTTCTGCACGAAAAGTACCTGCAGTAACAATCACCCTATCATTTCCTATTTTTACAAAATCATCACCAGAAATTCTTTCTTTTGAAGATTTTATTATTTTATCCACATCATACCCATTATAAATAGTTTTGATTTTAGATGAAGGAATTTTATATTCTTTGATAATTGTTCTAGACATTAATTCAGAAACAGAAACAATTAAATGAGATTTATAACAAAGGAATTTTGAAATTGGTTTGAATAAATATTTCTCCTTTATTCCTTTACCTAACCTAATCCTTTTGAATCCTCTAATAGAAATAACTTTTTTATCGTTACCAAACGAAAACACATTCACTAAATTAGCTGTGTCTCCAAAACTATAGGTTATATCAATATTATTATTCTTTTTAAACCTACTATATAGATAAATACGTTTTAGTATATTTAAAACTCTTTTAAACATATTGTTTTGTGGGTTAGGCTTAGCATTTAACGATATTAATTCACAACCCACTTCGTAAGTGATCTTTGAGTCATCAAATACAACAATATAGATATCATAAAAATCACTCATCAATAATGAAAGCCGGGATACAACTCTCTCTGCACCCCCATGTCTCATCTGAGGTATCATAAGTACAAGCCTTTTTTTCACCTCATTTTGCATTATAAATTCTCCTTATACCATTTAATAGCTACTTGAATTCCACGTTCAAAGCTCCAATCAGGATCATATTCAAGCATTTCTTTCGCTTTACTAATATCAGCATTACTATGCTTAATATCACCTTTACGCTCAGGTCCAAAAATCGGCTGAATATCTTTCCCTAATGCATTCAACAATTGGAAATATATATCAATCAAATATTCCCTTCCACCGAAGGCAATATTATAAGCTTGTCCTGCTGCATCATTAGGAGCGTTACAAGCCTTAAGATTTGCTTCAATTACATTTTCGATATAAGTAAAGTCACGGCTCTGCTTTCCATCACCGTTTATTGTTGGTTGTTCATCATTAAGCAATTGTTTAATAAATTTCGGAATAACAGCTGCATAGGCCCCATTAGGATCCTGTCTTCTACCAAATACATTGAAATAGCGTAAACCATAGGTATCTAAATCGTATAATTTGGTATATAGTTTTCCATACTCTTCATCCACCTTTTTAGTAAGAGCATAAGGGGACAATACATTTCCTTCTCCTCCTTCCTTTTTAGGAAGATTAGGCTCATCACCATAAACAGATGAACTTGAAGCATAAACAAATTTCTTTACACCATTTTGTCTTGCAGCCTCCATCATATTCAATGTGCCTTTTATATTAATCTCATCATATAACAATGGCATTTCTATACTTCTCGGAACGCTTCCCCATGCTGCTTGATTAAGAACATAATCGATCCCTCCGCAAGCTTTCATACAAGTGTCAAGGTCACGAATATCTCCTTCGACAAATTCGTAGTTGGGATTGTTTAAAAACTCTTCTACATTTTCTTTTTTACCAGTTGAAAAATTATCAAGCCCTCTAACCTTATAGCCTAACTTGAGAATTGCTTCCACTAAATTGGAACCAATAAATCCCGCGGAGCCAGTTACTAAAAATGTACTTCCTTCAGGAAACTTTATATTTTCATATCCCATTCCTATAACCTCCAATATAAAAAACCTACATCCTCTGCTTCTTTTCGATTAAACATTCCTTTAATATCCATTAATACACAATCATTTCTTTCAATATCAATTCCAAATTCTAAAGTTGCAGCTACTTCATTCATAACCTCCGAATTAATAAATCCAGTTGTTCCAAACATCATCTTTACGTCTTCCAACTGAATAGCTTTAAATTCATCATGTGGAACTGCAAAAATTACTGCATCCATTTCTCTTATGTCTTCTATTTCACATAAATTAATTCTATATTCACGCCACAGATCTTCTTTATCTGCTGAAGGATCTACTACTTTAACATCTATACCATACTCTTCTAATTCTTTAATTACGTCGATTACTTTTGTATTTCTAACATCTGGACAGTTCTCTTTAAACGTAACACCAAAAATAGCTACTTTAGCGCCATTTATTTGTTTATTTGCCTTAATCATTTTCTTTACTGTACTTTCAGCAACATATTTACCCATATCGTCATTTATTTTTCTTCCCGAAAGAATAATTTGGGAATGATAGCCCATTTTCTCTGCCATATACGTTAAGTAGTATGGATCAACACCTATGCAGTGACCACCAACAAGACCTGGGGAAAAATCAAGAAAATTCCATTTTGTTCCCGCTGCCCTAAGGACTGCCTTCGTATCAATTTCCATTTTATTGAATATGATGGAAAGCTCATTCATGAAAGCAATATTTATATCCCTTTGTGCATTCTCTATAACCTTTGCAGCTTCAGCCACTTTGATACTTGCTGCTTTATGTACTCCAGCTTCAACAACTAATTCATATACTTTTGCAATAATATCTAAAGTTTCCTTATCTTGACCTGATACAACCTTAATAATGGTCTCTAATCTATGAACTTTATCACCAGGATTAATTCTTTCTGGAGAATAACCAACTTTAAAATCTATACCGCACTTTAATCCGGATTCTTTTTCTAAAATTGGAACACAGATATCTTCAGTTACACCCGGATAAACTGTAGATTCAAAGACAACTATCGAACCTTTTGTTAGATTCCTTCCTAAAGTTCTACTTGCAGATTCTATTGGCATTAAATCTGGTGTATGATCATCTTTTACAGGTGTAGGGACTGCAACAATATGAAACTTCGCTTCTCTAAGCCTTGCTTCAACTGAAGTAAAATCAACAGTTGTATTCTTGATTATTTCATTTCCAACTTCTTTTGTTGGATCTACACCGTCCTTATATAGAACAATTTTTTGTTTATTTACGTCAAAACCAATTACATCAACTTTTTTAGCAAAAGCAACAGCTATTGGCATACCAACATAGCCTAGTCCAAGTAGGGATATCTTTTCCTCTTTATTAACTAACTTCTCGTATAGATTCATTATGTTTCTCCTTCTCGACAGTCTTTTTTATTTCTTTCAAATATGCACTAATTACAATATTTCTATCAAACTCATTTTCCATCTTTCTCCGCCCATAGATTCCCATAACTCTTTTTTGATCGTAAGGCAAGTTTATGAACTTAATAATCGCTTCAACTAAGCTTTCAACATTCTTAGCCTCAAATCCAAATCCAGTCAAGCCTTCATCAAATGCTTCAATACAACCAGTTACCCTTGAAGCCAATACTGGCCGTCCTGACGATGCTGATTCTAGTAGAACATTTGCTAAACCTTCATGATAAGACGGAAGTATTGTTGCATGAGTTTGTTTAATATATGAATGCACGTCATTCTGCTGCCCATGGTATTTAATAATATCTAATCTTTCTAACTCATCTAACTTTTTATAATAATTTTCTTCGCTACCTCCAATTAAATGGAATTGTACATTTGGATATTGAACTTTTACCAATTCAGCTGCTTCCATTAATTCTTCTATTCCCTTTGCTTTCATAATCCGCCCAATAAACAGAAATTTTATATTATCATCAATCATTGGATATTTTTCAAATTTTTGTAATTCTAAATTTACACCTGAGCCCGGAATTAATCTCGTATTGCTCTTAACGATTTTATTGTCGATGAAGAACCTTTGATTAGTTTTATTTTGGAAAAATACACATGACGCTTTTTTTAAACCTAACCTATAAAGCTTCAGAGTTACCTTTTGAATTAACCCCTTATTTTCAATAGAGGTTCCCAGTCCAGTTATATTTGTAATATATGGTGTTTTGGTTATCGCACACGCTATACCTCCATAAACATTAGGTTTAATTGTGTATGTTAAAACCACATTTGGTTTAATACGTTTTATTATTCCCATATAATTAATCAATAATTTAATATCCTTAAGCGGGTTTGTTCCTCTTCTATCTAAATGGGTATCTACAAATTTACACCCTATTTTTTCTAACTTTGGTACATATTCATCATTAGGTAGAGAAACATAAACCTCATTGTTTTGATTAATTAATGCCTCTAACAATTCTTTTCTAAAGTTATATAAACCCATACCAAAATTCGCAAAAACAAGAATCTTCATATCCTAAACCCTCCTAACTGGAGCACCCACGTAAACTCCAGGTTCAGTAATATCCTTGATCACAACAGCTCCTGCCCCGATTTTGCACCCACCGCAGATGTTTACGTTATTACTTACTATACTACCAATCCCTAACCACGATCCTCGCCCCACTTTCACTGCCCCTGCTATATGTACCCCTGGGGATACATGCGCAAAATCCTCAATATTATTGTCATGATCTACTGTAGAACCAGTGTTGATAATGCAACCCCTTCCAATTTTAGTACAACAGTTAACTACTGCTCCCGCCATTACCGCTGTCCCTATTCCTATCTCCACTTGTTCTCCAATTACTGCATTCGGATGAATTAGTACCGGAATGCTAGCACCAACCGTTTCTAGCTTTTCATGCAAATTTTTTCTAATAGCATTATTTCCAATACCAACAAATATTTCATAATCATCTACATAATCAATATCTTTATCAGAAGTTCCAATAACTTCAATTCCCATTGAGATTTTGATACTTCTATTATCATCTAGAAAAGCAACGCTTTCCCACTTTTTCATTTTTATTGCAATGTCAGCAACTACTTTTCCATGACCACTAGCACCGATTATTAAAATTTTATTTTTCATATCTTTATTCTTTCCTTATTAGAACCCTTAAAAGGCTCCATTGTAGCTGCAGTTTCTGAATTGATGCCTTCTCTGACGAATACCTTTTTAATGGTTAGTAGAATTATCTTCAAATCCTCAATTAAACTTATATTATCCACGTACTCAACATCGAGTTTAAACTTCTCTTCCCAACTAATAGCATTCCTACCGTTAACTTGTGCCAAACCAGACAAACCTGGCCTAACCTCATGTCGGAGTTTTTGTTGATCATTGTAAAGTGGCAGATACTGTACCAACAATGGCCTTGGCCCAATAATTGCCATATCACCTTTTAAAATATTAAATAGTTCTGGCAATTCATCTAAAGAAGTCGAGCGTAAAAAACGGCCAAATTTGGTTAACCGAATTTGGTCTGGCAACAATTTACCGTGAACATTTCGTGCATCTGTCATCGTCCTAAACTTATACATAATAAAAATCTGTTCTTTCAACCCTGGTCTTTCTTGTTTAAATAACACCGGACTACCTAGTTTTGCTCTTACAAGTAAAGCAACAACTAAAAGTACCGGACTTAGAACAATAATAGCCATCAGAGATAATATAAAATCCATAGGTCTTTTAATAAATTCTCTATAGATACCATCTTTGGAATTTTGCATTACTCTAACCACAATCCTTTAATAATCTTCACTACCCTCTCTAAATCCTCATCTGTCATCTTCGTATCAGACGGCAAACAAACACCGTTTTCAAATAACTTCTCTGAAATCCCATTACCAACAAAATCATACTTCTCAAAGAATGGCTGCAAATGCATCGGTTTCCAAACTGGTCTTGATTCAATATTATCTTTCTCAAGAGCTTCTATAACATCAATTGGTCTGACCTTGTCACACAAAGTCATACCGCTTAACCAATAGTTCGGCACATTCCATTCATTGCTTGGCATAAACTCAACGCCGTCAAGTTCACCAAGTTGCCGCTTATAAAACTCAAAGATATCCCTCTTCTTCTCAACTCTCTGATCTAATACTTTTAACTGGCCTCGCCCAATGCCCGCAACAACATTACTCATTCGGTAATTAAATCCTAGTTCACTATGTTGATAGTGTCTCGCTTGATCTCTAGATTGAGTCGCCCAAAATCTCGCCTTAGTAATTCGCTCTTCATTATTAGAAACAAGCATACCACCGCCGGAAGTAGTAATGATCTTATTGCCATTAAATGAAAAAATGCCATAATCGCCAAAAGTTCCAGTGTGCTGTCCTTTATAGTAAGTACCTAAGCTCTCAGCTGCATCTTCTATAACCGCAACATTATGCTTCTTACAAATCTCCAATATCTTATCCATATCTGCAGATAGACCATACAGATGGACTACAATAACAGCTTTTACTTCTGGATACTTCTCAAAAGCTTCTTCCAATGCTTTTAGGCAAATATTCCATGTCTCATAATCACTATCAATAAAAACAGGAATTGCGTTTTGATAGATAATTGGATTTGCCGTAGCTGAGAATGTCAATGTCGGACAGAAAACAATATCCCCTTCACCTACTCCTACTGCTTTAAGAGCTAAGTGAATCGCAGCTGTCCCAGAAGTTAATGCTGCAGCTGCTCTTGAACCAACCTTTGCAGCTAATTCATTCTCAAATTCGTTCACATTTTCACCTAAAGGAGCAATCCAGTTTGTATCAAAAGCTTCTTTTATATATAGCTTTTCATAACCTTCATCACTCATATGTGGTGAAGAGAGGAATATCCTTTCTTTCACTTTTATAGACTCCATTTTCTAAACTTCCTTCCCATTTCAAAACTCTTTTCAAATTTTTTATCAACTAAATGGATAACCTTCATTTAACAAAGCTAATTTGAAACATAAAATAAGGTACCTAATGTTATAGACATTTTTTTAAGTCTTAAAATAAAATTGGCGCAATCCAAACCTCCATTCTAAATCTAGGTTCAAATTAACTTCCTTCTACTCACACACTACCTACTAATAAAGTCTTTTCACCAAACTTCGTATTAGCTACCCCGATCAAAGTCTCCTTCAAATAATCTTCATCCATTTTTAGCAACATTTCTATTACCGAATACAATTCTTCCTTTCCCATCGGCTCAGCCTTCCCTATATGAATCTTAGGAAACACTTTTTTCGCTTGAACCTCATTCTCATTCAGTAACTCTTCAAATAACTTCTCTCCAGGTCGAATTCCTGAGAATCTGATTCCAATTTCTTCAATTGTATAACCAGAAAGAGCGATAAGGTTTCTTGCGAGGTCAACAATTTTAACCGGCTCCCCCATATCAAGAACAAATACCTCTCCGCCTCGAGCCAACGCTCCCGCTTGTATTACAAGTCGTGAAGCTTCAGGAATGGTCATAAAGTAACGAGTCATTTCAGGATCCGTTACAGTAACTGGCCCACCAGCTTGGATTTGCTTTTTAAATAATGGAATGACACTGCCACGACTGCCAAGTACATTCCCGAAACGAACAGCTACAAACTTTGTCGCACTTTCTTTTGCAAGATTCTGAATAATCATCTCTGCAAATCGCTTCGTTGCACCCATAACATTTGGCGGATTCACCGCTTTATCAGTTGATACTAAGACAAAGTTTTTTACCCCGAACATATCTGCAGCTTCTGCTACATTTCGAGTTCCAAATATATTATTTTTCACAGCTTCCATTGGATTATATTCCATTAAAGGAACATGCTTATGGGCCGCAGCATGATACACAACGTCAGGCCTATATTCAGACATAATATTAAAGATCCGAACACGATCTTGAACATCAGCAATAATGGGTATTATTTCCGATCGTTCCTTATACTTCTCTTTTAATTCCATATCAATCAAATAAATACTATTTTCACCGTGACCAAGAAGAAGCAATCTTTGTGGCTGGAACTTGGCTATTTGCCGAGATATTTCCGAACCAATCGAGCCACCAGCACCTGTAACGAGTACGGTTTTCCCCGTTAATTTTTCAGAAATCGCACTCATGTCTAACTCAACTGGTTCACGGCCAAGTAAGTCTTCCACTTGTACATCACGAATTTGATTCACTGAAACTCTGCCTGTAACAAGGTCTTCAATCAATGGCATAATTTTTGTCTTTGCATTTGTTTTTGCACATTCTTCATATATTCTTTTAATCTCATGTTTTTCTAATGAAGGAATTGCAATTACGATGTTTTCAATGTTTAGTTCTTCTACTAATTGGGGAATATCTTGAATATCCCCTTTGACTTCAATTCCATAGATTTGAAGTTTATACTTTTTCGTATCATCATCCACAAATGCTATTGGATATAGATCAACATCATTATTTTTCAAAAGCTGCCTAGCAACCATCGTGCCTGCTGAACCCGCTCCAACAATTAAGGTACGTTTCTTACTAGGATTCGGTGAAATAAATCGGTCTCGTAGAACCCGCCATGAAAATCGGGAACCACCGATAAAAATCACATGTATCATCCATGTGATGCCTAAAACCCTAAAATATACATCCTGAGTCAAGATAAATTGAATCATTGCCGTCACTGCGATAGAAAAAGTAACGGCCTTCACAATCGCTAATAACTCTCCGACACTTGCATACTCCCATGCTTTTTGATAGAGGCGATATATAGAAGCAAATAAATGATGGCTAATTAATAATGAAATCGCACAAATCCAAAGCAAAGGTATTGTGTAGACATGCAAAGAGGGATGCAAAATAAAATACCCTAGGAATATCGCAGATAAAACGATACATGAATCCAATAGAACTAATAATGGTACCCGTTTTTTATAACTCAATAGCTATCCCTTCTTTAATTAACAATTTATATTTCTCGGTCTAAGAATCAAACCCGTTGTTACGCTAACAAGCAAATATCTTATTTTTAAAATGTGCGGCATCTAGTACATCTTATCCACCGTTCCCAAGGTGAATTGTTGCGCAAATTTAATCGAGGATCACCCACGTAACTAACCGAATCATGCCGGGAAGCAGGATGCAATCGCGGATAAAGAGGTAAGTCGTTCTAAGTCCAGTCTTTCTATTTGTAAAAAAATTAAAATCAAATGATTTAATTAGCATGTCTTTTTTTAGCTAATCCTTGAAACAATACTCCAAAATTAGCAATTCATTGAAGTTCCCAATGATTCTTTTCAATCAAAACATTTCATCTCATTTATTCCGAGAGGTTATACTATTTTTTTATTCTCGTCTTACATCTATGAACTTCTTCCCTACAATTCATATAGTTTGATGAATTAGAAGAGTCCTAAAATTATTACTGTACAGTTTCTCTCTTTAGCAGTGCCACTTTTCTATTTTTAATAGAATATAATAGCATCGTTTCTAAATAAGGTAATTGAACTAAGGGAGCATCTTGCTTTATGTAACGCATTTTGGATAATCATCAAACTTTTCCATATTTATCTATCCTCCACTTCTAAAAAATACCTAAAAGCTTTTTCCTAATTGGCATTGGTTGTTTAATGGGAATGCTTTGGCCATGCAGCACCGTTTGCGCATTTTCTTTAAAATATAAGGTGCGATCTATACCATATGTTTTGGTGATTGTTTCATAGGCCTCTTGAAGCGTGAAGCCTCTTGAATAAACATTATGTGCATCCGTTGCAATAAAATGGGCCAAGTGATGTTCAATGATCTTTCCCGAAAAGGATTTAATCTTTTTGCCAAACAGACCAATTACACTTCCAGAAGTGAGTTGGGTTAAGGATCCCTGCTGAACCAATTGAAAAAGGAGATGAGGATCTTCTATTAATTCTCGATTTCTTTCAGGGTGAACAATAATCGGGGTTATTCCCTTCATTAATAGTTCGTAGACCACTTCATGTGTATATGCGGGTACATATCCCGATGGTAGTTCTAACAATAGGTATTTTTCCCTATTATTTAGAGTCAGGACTTCCTCCATTTCCAGTGATATCATTAAATGTTGATGGATCCTTACTTCTTGTCCCGGATAGAACGTAAGCGGAATCTTCTCTTGTTGTAAATGCTTATTAACCTCAGTTACCCGAGCAAGGATCTCATTCTTCTTATTTATATATTGCCCATTCATGTGATGCGGTGTTGCAAATAGATGGTTAATTCCAGCTCCTACTGCCGTATTCGCCATATCCATACACTCCAGCAAGTCAAGGGCTCCGTCATCAACCCCAGGTAGAATATGACAATGTAAATCAATTAACACTTACAAGACCCCTTTTCAAATCTAAGATGAAAGAATGGAATTTCCATTTAAAAAACCCGCAAACTTTTTCATAACCAGCAATAGTTGCATTCGCATGAGTTTCATTTGTCGGATTTATTTTTATCCATATTGGTAATAGTCAGCTTTCGATTTCACTTCATTCACTACTACACCAAGTAATTGTGCCTTCGCTTTTTCTAGCAATTCTTTTGCTTTCATAGCACCTTCTCGAGAAGTCTTTCCACTGGATACAACCATGACGACACCATCAGATTTATGTGCCATAATTTGTGGGTCTGTGACAGCAAGTACAGGTGGTGTATCAAACACTACATATTCGAACATCCCTTTCAGCTCTTCCATTAATAGTTCCATAGATTTGGAATCTAATAGTTCCGAAGGATTATGCGGAATAGGGCCACTAGTCAAAATATCCAGATTCGGTACATGTGTATTGGAAATGGCCTTATCTAGGCTAATCCTTTTAGTCAACACACTAGTCAGTCCATGAATATTATTGACGTTAAATGCATAATGAACAGAAGGTTTCCTTAAATCGGCATCTACAAGTAGAACTTGTTCCCCTTGCTGTGCTAAGACAATGGCTAAATTGGCTGCTGTAGTAGTTTTCCCATCTGAAGGTTCAGCTGATGTTACGACGATTGATCTGATTTCTTTATCTCCAGAGGATAAATGAATATTCGTTCTGATTAGTCGATATCTTTCAGTAATAGGTGATTTAGGGCTACTATGCGCAATTAAATTGACTGGCTTTACCTGCTTTTTTTTCCATTTAAGACGCAACATGTTCACTTCCTACTTTTTGTATTTTAGATCTTTGCTTCCCTGATGAAAATTTATGAATCGATCCTAGTACCGGAAGTCCGAGGTATATTTCAATATCGCGCTCATCTTTTAACGTGTTATCCAAGTACTCTAATAAAAAGGCCAATCCTATACCGAGCATCAAACCAACTACCACTGCTACGCTAATATTCATTAATGGGTTTGGTCCGACAGGAATGGGATTCACAGCCTTTGCCAGAATGGTTACATTGTCGACGTTCATAATTGCTGGGATTTCCCTTTGAAATGTTTCAGCTACTTCATTGGCAATTTCTACAGCCATTGCTGGATTACTATTTTGAACAGCTAAAGAAAAAACTTGGGAGTTATCTTGGCTATTTACGGTAATTTTTTGATTGAGTTGCGCTACGCTTTCTGGAAGATTAAGATTTGCTTTGACTTTATCCAGTATGGCGGGACTTTTTATGATCACACTATAAGTATTAATCACATCTATATTGACTTTTAATTGCGTGGCGTCTATTTGATTATTTTGGTTTTTCTGATTCACCAAGATTTGTGTAGATGCATGGTATACAGGTGTTATTACAAAATAAGAAATGCTACCACTAATCAATGCTGCAACCACTGTCAGGAACATGATTAACTTCCAACGTTTCTTAAGCGTATTAAAAATATCGCTAATGCTAATTGTTTCCTCCATATAGTCCTCCAGAAAATAGATTTGAATTGAATTTTATTTAGTTTTCGAATGTTGATTTTGCCATTTAATAAATTCAATCAAGGTTCTGTATTTTTTGATATCATTTTTTTCCAATCCTAATTCTTTTAATTCATTTACAAAGTCGACCCATTCCTTCTCGATATATGTATCCTCGTCCTTGTCGGTCTTTAATAAAGTTTCGAGATCTACGTTTAAAACGTCTGAAATTTTTAACATGATCTGAAGCGATGGATTCTTGTTCAGATTACGCTCAATATTGCTTAAGTAAGACTTCGATATATTTGTTAGTTCGGCAAGTTTTGAGAGGGTGTATCCTCTCCTTTTCCGTATTTTTACTATATTTTTCCCAATCATCCATTTACCTCTTTATTCCTTTTTTTAACGTGTACCTGTTGAACACAGATCTCCCTCTTATCATATTTTCACTTCTAATTTTTCGCTGTAAGAAGAAGTTTGCTTTATTCCTACCTCTTGTTCTGAGATCGTAGCTATAAATTGTTGCTTAATTTCTTCAACTAAAATCGTTACCGTCATATCTTTTACTTCATTTCCTCGTTGATAGGCATATGTTACAATATTTTTAAATGTTTCTTGATTTAAAAAGGCTGAATTCAATATTCTTCACCATTTCCTACTTTTATTTCTGCATAGAAATCCCTGTTATTTTCATAGATGGATTTTCACCCAATTAATACTTTTTCAAATACATTTCATCAGGAAGAAATAATTTTAGGAAAACGTGCAGAACTTAATGCTTAGCATGATTAAAACTACATTTTTGTTATTTACTAGATGCCTCTGAATATAGAATAAACTACTGCATTTCCAACAAATTTTTCTATACCTGACAGCTCCTTTACTAAACCAACTATTAAAGTACTAAATTACGAGTTCCCTTTAGAAACTTCATAATTTAATACTTTAATAATAAAATGGGGCATTTAACCCCTCCTCTCACCACACTCTTGACGACTTGCGTCTAAGGTTTATTTCAACCCACAGCGTAATCGAGTGCCTCCATTTATAGTGGTAAGGAGACATCACCAAATCTTCCATACTTTATTAAGATCCCTTTAGTTCTTAATATAGAACAAAAAATGTAAAAAAATCTACATTTAAATGATTAATATTCAGTAAATTCCTTGATTTATTATTTTCCTACACCACTTACTCTTACTGTGAACATTAGAATATCTATTTCGTCTTCGATTATTCCAACTCACAAATTTTTCATTATAAAGAACAAAACGACTGATAAATGGACAATAATTACTAAAAAAAACCATTTTTGTTCATTATAAAGAACTATCACATTTTTAAAATTACCATCTTCTATAAAATCTGTCAACTCTTACTCACCATTTAGCACTAATTTTTTCACAATTTCTCCTTCAAGAAAACACCATAAAAAGACTACATTAAGTATATCTTTTATACGATTACTTATGACGGTGCATAAGTAATATATCAAGCTTTGTTTCAATTCGATTTAAAGTTTGCAAAAGAGTTTCTTGAAATTCAGACTCCTTATTGTTGTTAGTTCGAGCTGCTTCGTACATCCATTGTTGCTGGTATCTCGATGCCTGGATAGATTGGCTGTTATTTTTTTTATTCATTTCTTCCAATTTACTCACTTCCCCCTATGTCATAAAAAGTTATTTTTTAGGTTTGAGTTGTTCTTCGCTTTCAATATTAATGGAGTTATTTGTAAGGAACTTACGGACTTCTTGAATAGATATCCCTATTTTTTTTGCTTCTTCTATTAAAACGAGCCATTCTTGATCTATATCCTTGTCCAATGTATGCAATCGTCCCATCCCCCAATATAGATAATCTAACATTCTTTTTCCCCATACAGTCAGTTTCTTGTTCTTTTTCAAGAAAAATTGTTCTTTATTAAGAATATCATAAGCCAAATCTCCTATATTTTCAATCTATTAAAAATAATTCCATAAAAAAATTATCCGATTACTAATAATCGTTGGTTACGTTAAAAAAGCAAAACTTTTTAATACTTAAACACTCACTGATGATTTGGATCACTATATTGAGGTAAAGTCTATAAAACCGATAAAAATTGATTGAGGATGTATTTAAAGTGGTTCAGCAACGGCTGTGAAGACTGGGGAGTTGAACCATGTACATTTCTCATATAGAGAATTGAATAATAAAGATTGGTTCTACGTCAAATGTTGGGGTGATAACCTCCTGCTCGGCATATTTCTTTACTGTTCTAGAATCTCTTCCTAATCTTTGTGCGATCTCTGAATAGTTGCTATCTTTTTTAATTATTTCATGTCTGATATAATTAATTTCGGCCACTGCCAACATCTCCTTTAATACCCCCTGCGCTCTTTGTCCCAACAGGAGGTGTATGTGTATTTTGGAATGTTGACAAGTGATTTTTTTAATTTGTGCAGCGCCTACGGCACTGCACAAATAGAATGCCATAACCTAGATTTTTATGATGCCATAAACATAAAGGGATCCGAAGCAACTGACCTTGGTCGGTTGCTTTTCTTTTAATAAGATTGATTACATGAAGATCGTGACGGTTACTAAGAGCATTTTAGAAAAACGGATACTCTTTATTCGCCATATTCAGGAGGTGAAAAGATGAACTACATTTTAGATATCCGCTCTTTTACTGAGCTTGTATTTCTCTCACTCACATAATCTTAGTGCTCAATAAACTCTCTCTGCAAGGCCCTCTTATGATTTAGTACTTTCGCGCTTTAAACGAAATGAATGATTTTTCGCTAGATCATTTTCGTTTATGAAACATTCGAAAATGATGAATGCGTGACAGTTGTAAAATCAAGATCATTCGAACGGGGACTGGCACGCAAAACACAGTCCCCAACTTTATAAAACTTTAACTATGCTTACAAGTCCAAGTCACATAAAATAATAGATAGAACAACTCGGACAAAGGAGGACAAAAAACGAATGGAAAACTACATCTCCCGCGAAGTTAAACGGTTGATAAATAGATATGGGGACGAAATAGAACTTGAAATTTTCGAATACTCACTTACTATTCACACTAGACAACGTATTTTCCCGATAAGCGATCGTTACTTTAAAGTGGTAGCAACCATATGCCAAGATGAACCACCTTTTAAAGACTTTTTCGCAACAGGTATGGCTTCCAAAAAAAGAATCGCCATAAAAAAAGCGATTCAAAATGTTCATAAAGAAGCGTCATACTAAAATTCACGTAATCGCTTTATATTTTAATTATTTGAGGATGGTAGTCAAGCACCATAGCCTCAAGCATATTGCTAATGATTTATTCCAAAGGAATTTAAAATTAAGGTAGTAATTGTTATTAAAATAAGTGTTACAGGATTTTGATGAATATTAAGGGGACTTGCTCTACATGTATTCTTGTCTTTCACAAGATCGAGATAGTTTTCAGAGTTCTTCATATTGTGGGCAATACCATGATGATTTCTATGCTTTTACGAAATGATGCTTCACTTCCCCTATTTCAAAAGAAAGTTCACACAAGTTTTACAGGAAAATAAAAACAATACAAACTTTACAACAAAGAAACTACCCTCAAATTTCAATCTAATTAAAAGCAGATTTGTTTTATCTAGTGCAACTGTTTAAGACCTATCAATATTTCAATCCAGATGTTCGTCACCACGATTGTAATAAATGAACCTACGAATAACCCAGCTATGAAAGTAAGCATAGGCTCCCTCCTACTCCAGATTAGTAGCTCTTAGCTATTTATGCGCCAATAATGGTTAAAAAGGATTAACAGAATGTTAGAGTTAAATTCTGATTGCTCATAGTATAAGGATTAGCTTCTTGAAGACCAAGAGAAACCATTCGCCATTTTGTGATAAGAGATGAAAAATCGGCGCGTTAGGAGAAATGTAAACGATCAACAGTAAAAACGCTGATTTTCGTTTGGGTAAACTCATTCAAACGAAAACCAACGTTTAATCGTCCCATTCGTTTTAATGCGTAACAGCCCGTGGAAAAATAGGATGCCGAGTAAACCACCAATTGTATCGATGACAACATCTTGCCATAGAGGTGTCCGACCGCCGGTAAAATGTTGATGGATCTCATCAAAGCATGCATAGATCAATACACACAACAGAGGTACACCAAAAGTAAAAACACGGCGCTTAGAAAAATAACGTAATGCAGCTACAGCCAAAAATCCAAATACGAAAAAAATAGATAAATGTGCAGTTTTCCGAATAAAAAATTCAAGAAAACCTGCAAGACCCTGATTTTGAACACTTACTTCATGCCCAGCGTAACTAAATACAATCCAAGATAACATATTCTCCAAACTAGTATTGCCTTCGAGATACTTTCCCAAAAACGGTTGGAGATTCTGTTCTTCATATGGTTGGGATGAGAAGTAAAAAATGCATGATGCCCACAGCAGAAGAACGATTAGTATGGTGCGCTTTTTGTTCAATAGAATGATTCCTTCCTAGAGAGGTGTTGTACAACCTTTTGAAACAGGGACCCGAGACTATAATGATAGTCCTGAACGATAGAACATTCAATTATATGTATTCCCTACGTTTCATACAATTCAATTGGTACAACATCTGGATCAGCAAAAAAGTGAAACTTTCCCCTGTAAATGAATCGATAATACATTCTTACTATTAGCTCGCTTATAGTAAGAATCACCAACAGTATCACAGTCATTCTCTCATACGTCTTAAACCCTTCAAAAAGCATTCATAGCTTTAAAAAGGAAGCAATTTTGAAAAACTTTAACATATCCCCTGTGATGGCACAAGAAAAATGTTTTTCTCACAATAAAAAAAAAAAAAACCTTGCAGAAAAATTTTTCCGCAAGGTCTTTTCATCATTATGCACATCTCACTTTAAAAGGGTGGTGATTAGGCACCGGATTTTCAGATACCTGTACTACTCTTAACGTTCACAAGCTATGCCATCTTTATCACGATCTTTACTGCTATTCGCATCATATAGCGCTTTTGATACATAAGGCTTGTAATTTGTTTTTCCCCCTTTGTTTTTTACAGTAGAAGATTTGGCAACCCCGCCGCTGTAGTCCTTGTTCAGTTCTGTACAGTTTTTGTACGTTTTTGCTTTAGTTACCGCTGCTTCAACCGTGAATGAACCAATAGAAATACAAAAAATAAGACCCAACGATAGCAATATTACAATCATCTTTTTCATTCTACATACACCTATTTCCATATTATTCTTTAACCTTTTTACTATAATCGAGATTTCCTTTTTTTACAATAGTTACCACGTAAGTGATAGCGTTTTCTTTTATCAAGAAAATAATATTCAAGAAATCTTGGCCAAGTTCATTTTTACTGTAATGAAAATTTTCAAATTATGATAGGATACAAAACCAACGCAGAAAATGCTAAATTCAGGTGTAAACAGGCACCCAGAGAAGGATGCCTGTTTATACTATTTCTTTTTTGAGTGCCATTTCCAAGCGCTATCAATAATTTCAGTCAGCCCTCTACTCGCTTTCCAGCCTAGCTCTTTGTAAATCTTATCAGATGAAGCTACGAGTCGAGCTGGATCTCCTGGGCGACGATTCGTGTATTCTATGGTTGCTTTACGTCCAGTCACTGTTTCACATGTTTCAATGACTTCTTTTACAGAGTACCCTTTTCCATTGCCTAAATTATAAAGGGCAGTTTGTACGGTACCTACTAACAAAGCATCTACTGCTTTAATATGTGCTTCAGCTAAATCAGTCACATGAATATAATCACGAATGCACGTACCATCCGCGGTATCATAATCCGTACCAAATACCGAGATTTTCTCTCGCTCTCCTAATAAATGCTCAAGAATAATCGGAATCAAATGTGTCTCAGGGTTATGTTGTTCACCAATCTCAGCAGTATGATGTGCTCCAGCAGCATTGAAGTAGCGTAGTACCACATAATGTAAGCCATAAGCTGCATGGAAATCAGCAAGAATATGCTCAATCATTAACTTGGAACGACCGTATGGATTAATTGGGTTTGTACTTGCTTTCTCCGTAATTACATTTACATCGGGAATACCATATGTAGCGGCTGTTGATGAAAAGATGAAGTTCTTCACGTCATGCTTCATCATTACTTTTAATAACGTAAGTGTAGCCGCCACATTATTATCGTAATACTTGAACGGATCTACGACAGACTCTCCTACTAAACTATTCGCTGCAAAGTGCATAACTGCTTCAATTTTGTTCTCTATAAAGATTTTTTCAAGGTCTGCCTCATTGCCTAGATCCCCTTCAACAAACAAAGCCCGCTCATCAATTGCTGAACGGTGACCTGTTGATAAATTATCTAACACTAGCACGTCTTTCAATTCCACTAGTTCTTTTACTAAATGGCTGCCGATATATCCAGCCCCGCCTACTACTAGGATCATTTAGATGCCCTCCCTGTTAAAATTATTCAATCACTACACCATCCAATTAATAAAATACATAATCGAAGTCCTTAGACGTTATAACATTCTTCCACTTTTTTTAAATGAGAGCTCCTTTACCCCAGATTAACAACCAACACTCTTAAAATATTTAATTAAACATGGCTTCACATTACGCTAACCAAACAAAAAAAGGACAAAGAGTCTTTCATTGACTCTCTGCCTCTATTAGTATTTCGACAAATTCCGAGTGATGGCAGTACCCAATACCATTCGATACCTGCAAATATTATATTTAAAATTCTAACACATCTGCAATCCTCATACTTGCAAACCCATCACCATATGGATTACTTGCTTGACTCATTTTTTCATACTCTGCTTTGTCATTAAGTATAAATTTAAATGATTGATAAATAAATTCTTCATCTGTTCCAACAAGTTTCAATGTACCAGCAGCTAGGCCCTCAGGACGCTCAGTAGTATCTCGCATAACCAATACTGGCTTACCTAGACTTGGAGCTTCCTCCTGAATACCGCCACTATCAGTTAGTATTAAATAAGATCTTGAAAGGACATTATGAAAATCTAAAACTTCCAAAGGTTCAATCAGTCTTACTCTGTCACAGTTTCCTAGAATTTCATTAGCTGCTTCTCTTACTATTGGGTTCATATGAATAGGGTATATAACCTTAATATCTGGTTGCTCATCTACTATCCTCTTTATTGCTCTAAACATATTTCTCATCGGTTCACCAAGATTTTCTCTTCTATGTGCGGTTATCATAATAAGCCTGCTATCTGCTGCCCAATCTAGATGTTCGTGAGAGTAGTCTTCTCTAACTGTTGTGTTTAATGCATCAATAGCTGTGTTCCCAGTCACATAAATATTTGCAGGATTTTTTCCTTCTTTAACTAAGTTTTCTTTTGACATCTCAGTAGGAGCAAAATGATACTTTGCTACACTCCCAACTGCTTGACGATTAAATTCTTCCGGATACGGCGAATAGATGTTATACGTTCTAAGTCCAGCCTCAACATGTCCAACCGGTATTTGTAAGTAGAAACAAGCTAAAGCTGTTACAAAAGTTGTAGAAGTATCGCCATGAACTAAAACCACATCAGGTTTTACCTCTTCCAAAACACTTTTCATTTTTTCGAGGATATTTATGGTTACGTCAAATAATGTTTGTTTGGCTTTCATAATTGAAAGGTCGTAATCAGGAACTACCTCGAAAGCATCAAGAACTTGATCTAACATTTCTCTATGTTGACCTGTAACACAAACAACCGTTTCTAA
Organism: Peribacillus sp. NPDC096379; assembly: GCF_044762875.1. NCBI lineage: Bacteria > Bacillati > Bacillota > Bacilli > Caryophanales > Bacillaceae > Peribacillus > Peribacillus sp. NPDC096379. Next base: position 791,662 of record NZ_JBIWFD010000001.1, on the reverse strand, counting down.
TTTATCTCGAGATTTTAATTCTTTTACTAATGGGCACATTTTAATAGCCTCTGGTCGTGTTCCGAAAACTACCATCACTTTTTTGTTCATCTTATCTACCAACTTTACTCTTATAGTTTATAAGGACCCTCAAAACCACATATGTTTTTAGTATCAAGAACTAGTTTATCCTTAATTAGGTCCATATTGCTTTTTATATGATTATGTCCAACCATAATTACCAGGATCTCTATCTCATTTAAAAAGTCCTTAAAGTTCATAAATTGATGATCTACAATTCTACTCTTTACGAAAGGATCAAATACTTTAACCCCAAATGCTAAGTTCTCGTCCATTCTTTCTAATAGTTGAAGTGTGGGACTTTCTCTTGTATCATCAACGTTTTCTTTATATGCTAATCCGTAGAGACCAACTTTTGATATATCTTTAATACCATGTTCTCTCATTATATCTCTTATTCGGCCTAAAACATGTCTTGGCATAGAATCATTTATTTTTCTAGCTGACAAAATTAAATTTGTTAGATCTGGATAGTCTCCAACTAAGAACCAAGGATCTACAGAAATACAATGACCTCCAACTCCTGGGCCAGGTTGTAATATATTAACCCGTGGATGCATATTAGCAATTCTAATAATCTCATAAACATCCATGCTATCAATACGACAAATTTTAGCTAACTCATTAGCAAATGCAATATTAACATCTCTGTAGGTGTTCTCTACAACCTTAGACATTTCCGCTGATCTAATATCTGTCACGAAAATGTCAGCCTTGCAGAAGCTCGTATATAAACCTTTTATCTTTTCACCAATTTCAGGATTATCCGCTCCAATTGTTCTTGAGTTATTCACTAACTCATAAATCATATTACCTGGAATAATTCTTTCGGGAGCATGTAAGAGATGTATATCGTCTCCAATCACAAATTTTCTTTTTTCTATTTCCGGTCTAATATATTTATCAATTGTTCCTGGCGAAATGGTTGACTCTATAATAATGAAAGCACCTTTTTCACACACGTCTAGTACGCCATTCACGGCAGAAATAATGTACTTCGGATCTAACTTTTTATCTTCTTTTACATATGGCGTTGGAACTGCAAGAATATAAGTATGTGATTTTTGATATTCTGTCGTAAAGGTAATACCATTGGACCTTGCCTCTGAAAACAGTTCTTCCAGTCCAATCTCCTCAAATGTAAGCTCACCATTGTTTAATGAATCTACTAAATCTATGTTATAGTCAGTTCCCACAACTTTATTTCCGTTCTTCGCTAGAATTAAAGCAGTAGGTAAACCGATGTAGCCAAGTCCTATAACGTTAATCATTAGTTAAACAACCTCTTCTCTTAATTACTTAGTACAGTTTTTGTACCTTTACTCAATTTATAAATATATAGATAGAAAATTGTATAGATTATTGAATAAGTAGTCGTTATAAAGGTTAGGAACGTATATATATCCCATCTCATTAATTTACATATCACATAAGAAACAACCGATGCTATAATAAATAGATTAGACATATAAAACTCTGCTTTTTGTTTTCCTGATATAATCAGTGCAGGAGCTAATGCTGTGACTATAAACCTAACTCCATACATTGGTGCTAGTATCTGTACAAATACTCCGGCAACATTCCAACCATCTCCAAATACTAAATCAAATACATAAGGGCCTAATATCATTAATATCAGAACCATAGGTATAGATAGACATAGGAGAAAAAGGCTTATTAGCTTTAACGATTTACTATAATTACCTGTCAATTGATTTTCCTCTGATGCTTTTTGGAAGAATACTTTTGAAACATTCATACTAATTAAATTTAAAGGTAGCCCTAATATTCTATAGGAAATAGCATAGAATCCAAAAGTTGCAAGTCCAAACAGACCAATAATAAAAAAGTTTAATATGGAGTAAGATGCTGTATTAATAAGATGTGAAGGCATCGAGAATATTGGTAAATTTTTATATTTAGTTAAGGAATTTTTTACTCCCTGAAAATTAACATCCCTTAGTTGAATCCTATTCTGATATAAATGCTTTCCTTGCCTTTTAAAACCTACTAGCATTCCTAGTAATTGAGATATTAATAATCCAATTGATCCAATTTTTAGTAAACCCAAAACCACTATTCCAACATTTTGCGCCAGTGTTCTAGTTACTATAACAGAAGATATAGTTTTATATTCCTTATGCCTATTGTTATAAGCCGTTAAGATATTAACAAACAAAGTTAGGAATAATATTCCAATCACTAAATAGGAAAAGCCCCCAATTTCATCTGTTATTTGCGGATTCATTGTAAGATAAAACTTATAGCCTATTGTAATTAAAATTAGGAAAGAAAATGAAAACACTATACACCCAACAATTAGTTGCATCACTTCTTTTTCATTTTCTGCAGCTACAATAGCTTGATCATACTTCCCACATAAAACAGGTCCGAATATTGCTACTAAAGTTAATATTAACGTGTATATACCTATCTGTTCTGGTGTATATAGTCTTGTCATGATAGGTGCTACAATAACAGTTATGATCTGAGCAAGTAAAGAACCCATTGTTAATTGATAAATATATTTAAAATACTGCGAGTCCAGTAGCCCCTTTTTCATTTTAAACATCATTTTCCTCTATTCAAAATCAATAATTTTTTCAGATTAGCTTAATACACTTTAATTATTTGCATTGGGTAGCTACCTATCTAAGTCTTTAATTTTTTTAGCAGGAACACCACCGATAACACAGTGCCCTTCTTCAAAACTCTTAGTAACAACTGCACCTGCACCAACAATGGTAGAATCCCCTAATGTCACACCAGGTAAAATTACTGCATTCATTCCTATCCAACAGTTATTACTGATAGTGATATCTTTAGGTTCATCATGTGAATCTAAATCATAGATATTGTGATTTTCTGTAATTAGCCCCACATTCGGAGCAATATATGTTCCTTCTCCGATCACAATTTTTCCACCATTCCAATTTTGAAAATAGCAACCAAAGTGTTGAAAGATATTTAGATCATTTATATGAAAATGAATATTGCCGGCATTACCAAGAATATTATTATGTGAAACCGGGAAAGGAACATGTCTATTCATTCCCAGTAACTTTTGAAACAATAAACTTCTCCAACACCATTTCCACCCCTCAATATTATCATCAAACCAACGCCCTTTAAGGAATTCCTTTTTGTAAAAGAGAGGTATAATCACCTTTGAAATTAATATAAATATTCGATGCATAAAAAGTCTCATTTCTATACGTTATCTCCCATCAACGAGTATTTCCACTAGGATAATGCCTTTTAGACTTTGTTTTAATAAAGTTCACTATTACTGCAAAGATTAGTACCATAATCATGTCATATCTGTTACGAACAAATGAATCTAAATCAGCATAAGGAACGATGATAAACAAAATTAGAGCAATTCTTAATGTAATGAAATAAAACTTATCTGAATGTAACTTATCGATCACTTTGTCCAATTCTTTGCAGATAATAGCTATTGTGGTTGAGATTATTAAAATGCCTATAAATCCAAACTGTCTTATTCCTAAGGTTAGTAAATCAGTTGGAATTCCTCCACCAGAATTCGTTTCTATATAATATTCTGTTATAAAGTGATAACCTGATGTAACTTTCGTTAACCCGAAAATACTTAAAATAGAAGTTGGGATAATATTTATGATCCAAGTAAAATAATCTACTCCCATTCTAAGTCCAAAAGCATCATTAATGTGATGTACATTTAGTAAATTAAGATATGGAAAAGCAAATTCATTTATAATTGAGCCTAAATCAGACGAACTTTCTTTTAAATATCCATAACTTAGATAGAAAAATAGATCATCAAGAAGTCCTAATAAAATAAAACCAAATATAGAATATACAAACATATATATAAATGGATATTTAGATTTTCTAAAGGCATAATCTATAAAAAATGTTAACCCAAAAAGTATTACTCCTAACCTACCTGCGTTAATAAGAAGATAAAAAATACTTGCTAGGATAGATATTAAAAGAAACATTTGCACAATGAAACTTCTTTTTATTCTTAATGCATAAGCTAAAAAATAAGTTGAAGCAAGTGAACTAACCATTAATACTATTGCAAAGAGTCTATTTTGAGGTATTAAAACTGAACTATCACTACCATATGCTCTTAACTGATCTCCCATTGCCAGTGCAGTAAGGATACCACCAAGACTATTAGCAATCAGTAACTCCGCAAAAACACCGATAGCTAATGTTGAAATCCCTGTAAGTACTGCAAACTTATAAACTTTTTTATTTTCTTGGATGATATGACTCTCATGTTTATTATTGTTCTCAGTATTAGTTTTCTCTGTAATTTCATGACTTAGTCTTGTTTTCGAAGCAAAACTTATACGATAAACAAATATAAATACTGTATAAGCAATGACTGTATAAGAAAATGCATAGAAAATATCATATGAGTCAGCTAAACTTATCCATAAGACGAAACTCTCTAGACCGTCAGAATTCAAGTCTATACAAATGTGACTAATAATCGGGATAAATATATAGTACAAAATAAATGCAGCATGAAAAAATATGAATGCATTTATTTTTTTCTTCCGTTTATACTGAGTAACTAAATTATATACAGCTATAACTAGAAATAAACTGTAAAAAAAAATAACTAGCCAAGTTGCCATTTATTACACTCCAGTTTTAACAATCACTTGTCGTTTATGTTAATAATTTTATTTGCTATATTCTCCGGACTAAAATTCCCCACCACAAATTTTGTATTTTCAAATTCTTTATTCTCTATCCGAACAACTTTTCCAAAGATTTCATTCTTATTGTTATCCGCAAATATATAGCGATTATATTTATTAAATGTTTTTAATAGTATCTCTTTTGGTCCATCCAGTATAAATAAGATTAACTTGTTAGTCCCTGAATATTGATAAATTTTACCCGGGATTTGTGTACCCATTGTATTACTTAAATGAACTAAAACATCACAATCTTTTTCAAACTCTTTCGTTTTCTCGAAAGATACCCTTGGGTAAACTTTTATACGATCTGTACTTTCAAGACTAATATCACTTAATCCGCAAATAATTAATTTGTGTCTAGAATTATTTATTGCATCATACAAAGGTTTTATATTTCTTATTTTTGATGAATAATCCCCACAATATAAAAATGTTAAAATCCCTTTGTTAATATCACTATTAGGATATATTTCTTTCTTCACGTAAGGGATCGGTGCATAATCCATCTTGATTGCATAGTTTGGATATATTTTTTTCTGTTCATTCAGTGTTAACTTCGATACGTAGATTATCTTATTAGCAAACTTAAAGAGTCTTTTCTCTTCTTTTTTGATTTTTGAATTTAATAATTTATTGTTTCTTGTTATATCCGACAAAAACGGATCTCCCCAAATTTGAATCCACGGCGTATTACTTACTAACCCTCTTTCAAACATTCTACTAATAAAAAGATGTGATGACTTAGGATCTGAAGAAGAAATAATTAAATCATACTTGCTATCCGTTATATCAATTTGATCTTTTGTGGCATAGTTTGCCATACCTTTGAGATTGTCATAAATTTCAAAGTATTTCATTACCATGTAAGTTATATTTTTTAACGGTTGAATCGCTTTAAATTTCCTTCCAAATTTTGCAATGTCTTGTATACCACCGAGTTTAAGATACCTTACACTCAAGTTGCTATTTGATAAACTCTGATCATAGTTCGGATGGTTTTGATCAAACTCGGTCGTTATTAGATCTACATCATGCCCTAAGCTTAATAATCCTTCAATTGTCGCACGGTTTCTTATCGAAGCGGATGTATTAATCTCTAAAGGTCTGGAAACCGCAAATAATATTTTCACCCATAAGTCTCCCCTCTTTAAGCTAAGAGCTATAAGAAAAAAATAAGATTGGACAAACATTCTTTATAAATATTTGTAAAGATTTATTAACCTTAATTCCATCTCATCCCAACTATATTTCTCTTTGTACAAGTTCTTCATTTTAGTCGATATATTACCCCATTCAAACTTTCGCTCAACTAACTTCTCTATGGCAGCTTCTAAATTCACCATGTTGTATTCAATAACTTCACCAATGCGATATTTTGCGATAGTAGCATCCATACCCGTATTTTCCGCCATAATTAAGGGCTTACCTAACATTAAACCTTCGTAAAACTTATTCGGTGCTGAATAATAATGATTTGGTACTTTCGGGTCATAGATGGCCGTCATAATATCACAGCTATTTTCTAATTCTAATGTTTTGTGATATGGCAGCTTTCCGTAGAAATAAATATTGCTATATTTATTTGCAACTGCCTCTAAATAATCCTCATACTCCCCAAAGCCACCAACATGGAACTCGTATTGTGGATTCCTTTTCACGATTTCTACGATTTCCTTTATAAATCTTCCATTACCTAGAATTCCAACATACACTAGCTTAGTCTTATCCGGATTTAAATCAAGCTTCTGGAAACCATCTTCCTGATATGCCGGTGTATTGTGTATGACAGCTAAATATTTAGGACTCGTCCCTTTAATTTGTTCTCTCCTTTTGTCCGTACAAATAATGACCGCGTCCGCTCCATTAATAATTTCGTGGTCTTGATTAATAACATAACTTTTCAGCTTGTTCGGTACACCAAATGCATCCACGTAATAGTCGAAAATGTCATAGACGAACTTCTTCTTCAACTGCTTTGCAACTTTATTAGATATAAAAGCTGTATCAAAATCACAGGCATGAATGACGTCATACCGTTGCTTATTTTTGATTAACCAGCTGAATACTCTCATTTGAAATTGCACTAATGGCCATAAATTTTTCCGCATTCCACCACCGTAGGAGGCTGGAATTCCTAATCGATAAATTTTCACATCACCGGATTCAAGTTTTACGTAAGATTCCTTAATTCTGTATTTTGAACTTCGATCCCATGCTAGAATCTCCACTTTATATCCAGCTTCAACAAGACTATTCACTTCTTTTTCCACCCTAGAATCGGGATCCACTGGATTAGAACGTACAAATATGATTCTCATTCATAGTCTCTCTTTTCTTTTAATAATTGTTATAGCCCGCTGTATATTTCTCTCATTTTATTTTTCACAACACTCGTGTCGTATTTCCTCACTTCAGTTTTATTATTAGTACCCATAGCCTGACGCAATGGCGTATTGTTTACGACTTTTTGAATTGATGCTGCAAATCCATCAATATCCTCTGGATGCAACAAGTATCCACCAACTCCGTTTTCGATTAAATCCGTATTTCCCCGAATTTCAGAAGCGATAATTGGTAGTCCTGCTGACATGGCCTCCATGACAGAAACAGGCAATCCCTCTTGATAAGAAGGGAATACAAATACGTCAGAAGCGATACAGATTTCCTTAATGTCATTTCTGAAACCGAGAAATCTTACTTTCTCTTGAATTCCAAGGGAGAGGGTGAGCTCCTGTAAGTAGCTGTCTAATTCCCCTCTACCACAGATTAAATACACATAATTTTGATTCTCTAGTTTCGCTATTGCTCTTAGGGCTGTCTCATGGTTTTTCCGCTTAATCATCTCACCGATAGAAAGTAATACTACCGTATCTTCTTCGATCCTTAATTCAGCTCGCTTCTCCTCACGCCTACCTACTGCATCGTCAAACTTATTCGTATCGACGCCAATGCCTGGAACATAATGTACTTGTCCAGCTTTGAAATCATTGGCTTTGTAAAGATCCTCTTTGTTGATCGTAATGAGATGGTCTGTATATCTTGCTAGGAATTTCTCCACTGGATAATACACTACCCAGTTAACAAATGGTGCCCCTTTATAGAAATGAAAGCCATGAGCTGTATAGATCACAGCGGTAATCCCTAATGACTTCGCTGCAAGTCTAGCTAACACGCCTCCCATTGGAGAATGACAGTGTACAGCATCAAAATTCTCTGATTTCATGATTTTTTTTAATTGCTTATATGCTTTTATATTCTTTAGAGAGAATGGTGATCGCTGAATATCAAATGGATGCCTGATAATACCTAAAGCGTCTAACCTTTCATTTGCATCACTAAAATTAGCAGAAGCATGAACCTCATATCCTAAAGAATTTAGAACTTCTATATTACCTTGTTCAAACAAATAAAACTGTCTACTGACTGTTGAGACAATAAGAACTTTCCTCATTTAAATCCCCCGACTTAACACACCATAATATTTATAAATTCCACAAATGATAAACTTGATGACACCCTACCTGCTTACAACCAACTTTATGATAAAAGTTAATTGCACCCATATTCCTCGCTTGGGTACCAACTTTAATTTCATTAAATCCACGTTGATATGCCGCATATTCTACTGCTTTAAATAAGCTAGTACCAATGCCACCTTTAGTCTCACTTTGAGACACAGCAATTAGCTCAATTACACATGCATTATCTGAATAGGAGAATAATAGGAAACCATTTATATCGCCCATTTCATCTTTAGATAACGCATAAAACTTATCTGGCTTTCCAAAAGAATTAATAAGCCATTGACGATATATTTGATCGCCACCTCGTTTAGCCAATTCTGGATCATCCGTAAACTTTGAAAACTGAAAATCTGCTATTTCGATCATTTGATCATTTCTCTCTAGTGATTGGTGGCTTGTTACGTTTTTTGGCATCTCATTTGGCCCTATTATTTTTTTCACAAACTGAATATTCACGTCTACCAAAAACGCGGATATATCCTTTCCGATCATCTGAGCATTAACAGGTTCTGAATGTTGATTCTCAATTGATATAAACTGAAAATCTTTAAAACTTGTTTTTAATTCATTCCATTCATCTAATGTAAGCGGTCTATGCAATATAGCTTTTGCACTAGTAACACCAAAAAAGTCTGTATCCCACTTTAATTTATTGAAGGTTACTGCATTTTCTATATTTTTCATAATAAACTCACCCCTTCATTCCTATATCTGTATTTTGATTTGAATTAGTACCCTTTTCGCTTACAAATACATCTTCGCGCTTCAAAACCGACATAGCTGTTTTAAAAAATATTTTAATATCAAGCCACCAAGACAGTTGGTTAATGTAGTAAATATCATTTTGAATTCTTTCTTTCCAAGGTACCGTGTTTCTAAAGTAAGCCTGATTATATCCAGTAACACCCGGTCTTATTTCTAGTTTCCGTCCTTCATTGCCCTCATATAATGCACGATGTTCTGGTAAGTCAGGCCTTGGTCCGATGATACTCATATCACCCTTAATAATATTTAACAGCTGTGGTGTTTCATCAAGACTTGTTTTACGAATAAACTTTCCTATCTTAGTTAATCTGGGATCATCTTCTGCATTAAAAGTTGACCCATCTTCATTTCTCAAGTCAGGAGCATTCATTTTCATTGAACGGAATTTATACATTTTAAATATCTTTCCATTCTTGCCAAGCCGCGATGCATTATAAAAAATTGCCCCTTTGTCTTGAAAGTAAATGATCGGTCCAACAATTAATAGGATAATAAACCAAAATGGAAGTGCTATCAAAGCTAATATTAAATCAAATACTCTTTTAAAAAAATTCCTATACATTTAGCCACCCCACACCTTGAGTTCATCCAAAGTCTTTTTTAAACTTTCTATTATATACTCCACATCCTCATCACTCAACAAAGTATGAAGCGGAAGCGTAATTTCATTTACATATTGCTTGTAAGCGTTCAGGTAATCCTCAATGTCAAACCCCAAATTTTTATATGCCGTAAACATAGGCAATGGCTTATAGTGAACGTTACACGCAACACCAGCTTCAGCCATCTCAACAATTATTTCATTTCTTTTTTCTTCGGTAAGTCCAGGTATTCTCGTTAAATATAAATGACCCGACGATGAAAAGTCCTCACCATAATGTTGCAAGCTTTGAATCCCTAATGGTAAAAGTGCTTTATCATACATCTCAATAATCTCTTTACGTCTTTGCTTAAGACTCTCATATCTATTTAACTGAATTAAACCAAACCCAGCCATAATATCGGTCATATTGCACTTGTAAGCGGGATAGACAATGTCATATTCCCATGCACCTTTTTGCGTTTTCGCTAACGCATCTTTAGATTGGCCATGAAGGCTATATAACATAAATTGTTTATATAGCCACTCATCATCCAATCCAAGTCCTCTACTCCAAACTACTGCACCACCTTCAGCCGTTGTTAGGTTCTTTACTGCATGGAAAGAGTAGCAGGTAAAGTCTGCCACTTGTCCACATTTCATTCCATTTCTCTCAGCTCCAAAAGCATGAGCAGCATCCGTCATTACAATTACTCTATTAAATAACCATTGAAGTTCATTGTTTGGCTTAAACTGATCTTTTTTACTTTCTACTATTTTATATATAGTATCGTAATCACACATCTTCCCAGCGATATCAACAGGAATGATCGCTTTTGTCTTCTCTGTAATTGCATCAGCAAGTTTTGCGTAATCCATCTCAAATGAATCTGGAGCCGTATCAACTAGTACAATTTTTGCTCCAATATGATCTATAACGGATGCCGATGCTGTATAAGTATATGCAGAAGTAATGACCTCATCTCCCGGACCTATCCCTAAAATACGAAGAGTAAGCTCCATTGCTGCTGTTGCGGAATTTAAACAAACTGCCATATTTGTACCAACATATTCAGCTATTCTTTTTTCAAACTCTTTTGTTCTAGGTCCAGTTGTAATCCAACCAGACTTCATTGCTTTTACAACTTCTTCAATCTCCGCATCTGTAATATCCGGTGGAGAAAAGGGGATATTTCTTAATTCAGTATCAATCATAATAATTATCCTCGCTTTATTAATCTTTATTTGTTAAGCATTTATAGTGATTCTTTAGTAACTTAGTACTTAATTGGATTCCAACTTTTCTTCTATCCAACTAACTACTAACCAACTAAATACATCAAATGTACATACCACTTACAAAGACGTATGTCTACTTCAACATTAAAAATACAAAACAACAGCCCTTGTCCATACAATAAAATCAATCATATGAACAGGAACCATTGAAACTTTCTTTTCAAGCACACTCTTCTTTTTCCCTCAAATTCATTCATTTACTTCTTCAACTCACAACCAATACTGTTTGTTTCTTCTTACCAAATTTTGTATTAGCGATACTTACTAATATTTCTTTCAACTCTACCGAATTCTTATGAGGCAAAGTCTCGATCATAGAATAAAGCTCATCTTTCTCCATCGGCTCCGCCTTCCCAATATGAATCTTCGGAAACACCTGCTTCGCCTGAACTTCATTCTCATTCAATAACTCTTCAAACAACTTCTCCCCAGGTCGAATCCCAGAGAATTTGATTCCGATTTCTTCTATTGTATATCCTGAGAGAGTAATAAGGTTTTTCGCAAGGTCGACAATTTTAACAGGTTCGCCCATATCAAGGACAAATACCTCGCCACCTCTAGCCAATGCACCAGCTTGAATAACAAGCCTTGAAGCTTCCGGAATCGTCATAAAATAACGTGTCATTTCTGGATCTGTTACTGTGACTGGACCACCTGCTTGGATTTGCTTTTTAAATAATGGAATGACACTTCCTCGACTCCCAAGTACATTTCCGAAACGCACGGCAACAAACTTTGTAGCACTTTCTTTTGCTAGGTTCTGAATAACCATCTCCGCGAACCGCTTCGTCGCCCCCATCACATTAGGAGGATTAACAGCCTTATCTGTTGATACGAGAACAAAGTTATTTACTCCAAAAGCATCCGCTGCCTCAGCTACGTTTCGAGTGCCAAAGATATTGTTTTTCACAGCTTCCATTGGATTATATTCCATTAAAGGCACATGTTTATGAGCGGCAGCATGATAAACAACATCCGGTTTGTATTCAGACATAATATCAAAGATCCGAACACGATCTTGAACATCCGCAATAATAGGAATGATTCCAAAATCGCCCATATACTTTCTTCTTAATTCCATATCGATCAAATAAATACTATTTTCACCATGACCTAAAAGAAGCAATGTTTGTGGCTGGAAGTTGGCTATTTGTCGGCATATTTCCGAACCAATCGATCCACCAGCTCCTGTAACAAGCACGGTTTTTCCTGTAAGTTTTTCTGAAATAGCACTCATATCTAATTCGACTGGTTCTCGACCAAGTAAGTCTTCCACTTGCACATCTCGAATTTGATTCACTGAAACTCTGCCGGTAACAAGGTCTTCAATCAATGGCATGATTTTTGTCTTTGCTTTGGTTTTTGCACATTCTTCATAGATTCTTTTAATCTCATGTTTTTCTAATGAAGGAATCGCAATGACAATGTTTTCTATGTTTAGTTCTTCTACTAATTTTGGGATGTCTTTAATATTCCCTTGTACTTCAATTCCATAGATTTGTAATTTATACTTTTTAGAATCATCATCGACAAAGGCAATCGGGTATAGGTCGGCATCTGTATTTTTCAAAAGCTGCCTAGCAACCATTGTTCCTGCTGAACCTGCACCAACAATTAACGTTCGTTTCTTATTAGGATTCGCTGAAATAAATCGGTCTCGGAAAACCCGCCATGAAAATCGGGAACCGCCGATTAAAATCATATGTAACATCCACGTGATACCTAAAACCCTAAAATATACATCCTGGGTTAAAACAAGTTGAACAATGGCAGTCACCGAAATCGAAAACGTAATAGCTTTTACAATCGCGGTTAATTCACCTACACTTGCATACGCCCATGCTTTTTGATAAAGACGATAAATAGTAGCAAATAAATGATGGCTTAAAAGCAAGGAAATCGAGCATATCCATAATATAGGCTTTGTATAGATCTTCAATTCAGGATTCAAAATAAAGTATCCAAGTAAGATCGAACATAACACAATGACCGAGTCTAAAATGATTAATAATGGAATCCTTTTTTTATAATCCAATGGCAACCCCTTCTTTAATTAAATAGCGATAACTCGGATTTTGGATTAACAGTAATCCTTATCCATTTGTTTTTTGAGCAGACATATTCTTCACCGTTTGCTCTAAGAACGCTAATAACTCATCTTTTATTTCTTCATTCTGCAACGCAAACTCTAACGTAGTTTTCACAAAACCAAATTTCTCACCAACATCATACCGTTTCCCTTCAAAATCATAAGCAAATACTCGTTGAATTTCATTTAGCTTTTGTATAGCATCCGTTAACTGAATTTCTCCACCAGCACCTTTTTCCTGTTGCTCTAAAAACATAAAAATTTCAGGAGTTAAAATATAGCGCCCCATAATCGCTAGATTAGATGGTGCCGTTCCGATCGCCGGTTTCTCTACAAAATTACTTACTTGATATCGTCTGCCATTTTGTTCAGTTGGATCAATAATCCCATAGCGATTTGTTTCATTCTCAGGCACAGTTTGCACGCCGATGACAGAAGATAATGTTTGGTCATATTCATTCATTAATTGCTTCAAACAAGGAGTTTCTGCTTGAACAATATCGTCTCCTAGTAGAACGGCAAATGGTTCATTGCCAATAAATTTACGGGCACACCACACTGCATGGCCTAAGCCTTTAGGTTCCTTTTGGCGAATATAATGGATATCTACTTTCGAAGGAGCTTGGACTTTTTCAAGTAATTCAAATTTTTCTTTTTCCATTAAATTTGTTTCTAGTTCAAAGGCATTGTCAAAATGATCTTCAATCGATCGCTTGCCTTTACCTGTGACAATGATGATATCTTCAATACCCGATGCAACTGCTTCTTCTACTATGTACTGAATTGTAGGTTTATCAACGATTGGCAGCATTTCTTTCGGCATTGCTTTTGTAGCTGGTAGAAAGCGGGTACCTAGTCCAGCAGCTGGGATAATCGCTTTACGAACTTTTTTCACAATGAATTCCTCCTCTTATTTTTTAGGTTATGATTTTATATGGGTATGTAGCCTGAAAAGTAAATAGCTAATGATAAGTCACGTTCGTAACATATCCTTTCATTAACTATTTAAAGAAGATATTCAACCTTCTTCCTACCCAGCCAATACATATAGACAGAAGGTTTATCTGGTATTTTTACAAAAAAATAGAAATATAGTCAAAAAAATAAACGGGCAGTTAATCCACCCTCACACCACACTATTGACAACGTAATGCGTCTAAGGACTCTTAAAAAGAAAGGGTCCCACAGCATTACCGAGTACCTCCATAGATAACGGATAGAAGGTATTACCGTTGCTTATAGTAAAGTTGTCGTTTTACATTAAAAAATCCCCAAGAATTTCTTCTGTGTAATTTGTTGCGGCACTTCTTTATACACCGTTTTTCCTTGCAATAACAGCTCAGCATTATCCATAAACAAATACACCATATCGACCCCATATTTCTCTTCAATCAAATCATAGGCTTCATTCAGCTTGAAGCTTCTTGTTGTTACGTTATGAGCATCAGAGGCAATAAAATGAGTTAGGTTGGCTTCTATTAGTTGTAGGGAGAATTTTTTGATTTTCTTGCCGAATCCTCCTGCAACGCTTGCTGCTGTCGTTTGCGTCAAGGTGCCTTTTTTGACGAATTGATAGAGCATGTTTGGATTGGTGATTAGTTCTTGATTTCGTTCTGGATGGACGATAATCGGTGTTAGGCCTTGCATTTGTATATCATATAGTAGCTGTTCCGTGTATCGTGGAACATGTCCTGTTGGAAGTTCGATGAAGACATATGTACCCGTATCATTTACGGTTAAGATTTCTCCTGATTGATAATCCTCCACTAACTCCCCATAGATTCGGTTTTCCTGTCCTGGGAAAATCTTAAGCGGGATTTGTTCCTCTACTAATCTTTCATTTAACTCTGTTACTCTATTTAAAATGTCTTGTTTTGTATTTTCATATTTTCCATTTTTGTGATGTGGTGTGGCGATGATCGAGTGGATCCCTTGTGACACGGCAAGTTTTGCCATAGCAAGACTATCCGGGACATGTTGGGCTCCATCATCGATTCCAGGTAATATGTGACAATGAATATCTATCATAAAAAAACATCTCCTCGGATAGGCTTTGATTATTTCTTACCATTTTAGACAATTTTCTGTAAATTATTTGGCATTATATTACTCTATACTAGTTCTAAAGGCTTGTCAAAACGTCAGTCTTTAGTCCCGTAATAATAGTAGTAATCGCCCGAATTGCTCTTCTTATTGTTTAGGACGGCGCCTAGTAGATTTGCATTAGCTGCGAGCAATAGTTCCTTCGATTTCAGGGCTGCTTCTGATTCTGTCTTCCCACTTGAAACAACTAAAATCGTGCCATCACAGAAATTAGCGAGAATTTGCGCATCTGTTACAGCTAGAACCGGTGGGCTATCGAATAACACAAGATCAAATTGCTCTTTAGCATTCGCCATTAGTTCCTTCATCGCTTTAGAGGCGAGAAGTTCTGCTGGATTCGGTGGAATCGGTCCACTTGGAAGTACAAACAGGTTCTTTTCATCCGTTGAAATCACGGTGTCCATCAATTCCTTTTGCCTTGTGAGCACATTCGTTAAGCCAGATGTATTGGAATTATTAAAGGTATAATGAACGGTTGGTTTTCTCATATCTCCGTCAATTAGTAAAACCGTTTTTCCTTGCTGAGCAAAGACGACCGCTAAGTTGGCTACCGTTGTTGATTTTCCTTCACTAGGTGATGAAGAAGTGACAATGATTGAACGGATTTCTTTATCGACTGAGGAAAATTGGATATTCGTTCGGATTGTTCGGTATTGTTCAGAAATGGCAGATTTCGGATTAAATTTTGCTATGAGTTTTCTCTTGTTATCACTTAGTAGTGTTTTCTTTTTACTTTTCAAGGCCATTTACTCTCACTCCTGCTCTGCTAGTACGGTTATTTCTTCTATCACTAATCACTTGATCGTCCATATTTAAAATCGTCCCTAGAAGGGTCAGTCCTAATTGCTTTTCAATATCTTGTTCTGTCTTGATTGTGTTATCTAAGTATTCTAGTAGAAAGGCAAGACCGACACCTACCATAAGGCCAACAACCATCGCAATCGCAATGTTTAAAAGTGGCTGTGGTTTAATCGGAGCTGGATTTTCCCCTACAGTTGCTTTAGCTAAGATTTTTACATTGTCCACGCTCATAATATCGACAATTTCTTTTTGAAAGACGGCGGCGATTTTATTGGCAATCAATACGGATTGTGCCGGATCCTCATCTTGTACAAGGATGTTGACAACTTGTGAGTTTTGTTCGCTTTGAACAGTAATTTTCTCGTTCAATTCAGACGCACTCATCCCTAGCTTCAATTCATCGTTGACAAGATCAAGGATTGCTGGGCTCTTGATAATGACATTGTATGTATTGATCAACTGTAGATTGGTTTGTACTTCACCAACGTTATAGGTGGATTGATCACTTTTCGCTTGATTGACGAGTATTTGGGTCGAAGCTTGATAAATAGGGGTTAAGAAAAAGTAACTGATGATTCCGCTCACTAAGACAGCCAATGCTGTAATCGAGATGATTAATCCCAGTCTTTTTTTCAATGTTAAAAATAGTTCTTTTAAACTGATAGTCTCTTCCATTGTTTCCTCCTAGATGGTTGCACAAAATTAGTAAGTATTATAGCATACATTATGTTGTAAAAAAGGATTTATTGTCATAACATAAGAGAAAATGTCATTTTTAGTAGATGCAAGCCCTTTTGTAATACTATACCTTTTATTATGAAATTGGTAGAGTAATTTCAAATTTGGTAGAACTTACTTGCATCTTATATTTGAATTATGAAAAATCATCATTGGGGGTTCACATGAAAGTTTTTTTGACTGTAGTATTACTCATTTGCGTGGCAGCTGTGCTGATCTTTGGAAACAGGCATTGGAACGAGCAAATTTCCAAGCATCATCATCCAGCTGACGTAAACACCGTTAAAGCGGAGGACCATAATAGGGCGTCCACGACATCCTCACTTCTCTTTACAAAAAATTGGCCGAAGGAAAGTGTTGCAGAGTTTGAAAAGAAACTAAAAGCTGGTGAGCCATATCAGATTCTTCTCGTCGGAGCCAAAAGCAAAACGGAGAAAGATTGGACAGAGGCGGTCATCTCAGCGATGAAAGAAACGTATGGTGAGACGATTCGTATTGATGTTCTTGATTACGATCTCACGTCAACGGCCTTTGTTCAACAAGAGAAACAAAAAGATCTCATTGAAGCGAAAGCTGACATGATCCTGCTTGAACCATTTACACTAAATGATAACGGTGAAGTGATTACAGAGAATTCATTAGCGAACATTACAACGATTCTCACAGAAGTTCGCGCAAGTAAACCGACGACAACTGTTATCTTGCAGCCACCCTACCCATTGTTTAACGCGAAGTTCTATCCTCGCCAAGTGGAAGCACTACAGAAGTATGCTGAGGAAGAGAAGCTGCCTTATTTGAATCATTGGCAAGCTTGGCCAGATGATCAATCTGAAGACTTGAAACAGTATTTAATCGAGGATTTGAGTGCACCGAACGAAGCTGGTTATGATCTGTGGAGTAGCTATTTAGTCGACTATTTCATTGCTAAGCCATAAGGAACACAAAAAGGGTCTGATCTCACACTTTTTCTATTGTTTATTGCGTCATGTACACGCACCGATAAACAATAGATATGTGGTTCTGACCCTTTCGTTATGGCACAACCTCCGTTTTACGATTCGTAATAACGAACACTTTTTCCTACATCTATATTAATGAAGGAAAAAGTAAAGCGTTTGCATTTTAAGATATCAGATCATTGAAAGAGTCGTCTCATCATAGCAACCTTTTAACCGAATGGTGAGTACGACATGTTTCCATCGTTTCCAGCTTCTTAATAGTCGATTTATGTCACATTTTCCCGATAAGAATTATTAACCTTTTAGCCTTTTTATTGGTATACTTTTCTAAGAAGTTGAATAATTTTGTGAAAG
Source organism: Peribacillus sp. NPDC096379 (assembly GCF_044762875.1). NCBI lineage: Bacteria > Bacillati > Bacillota > Bacilli > Caryophanales > Bacillaceae > Peribacillus > Peribacillus sp. NPDC096379. The sequence goes on along the minus strand of NZ_JBIWFD010000001.1, from coordinate 773,684 downwards.
GCAAACTTATTGAAAAATAAGGACGCAAAGTTACAGGTCTAAAGCAAAGATGCTAAGATGGCTGTGCTACCGCTAAAAGGATGAGGATAGATGGCCTTACATAAAATGAGAGAAGTCTGGACACCTTTGAAGCTCTTTCGAATCAAATTTTTCAAATCTGAAGACGGTCATACATACGTGAAATTCGGAAATAAAAGCCGAAAAAAAATCTCATAGCTGAACGAATAACGAAGGCATTTGGCCTTCTTTTTTTTGTTGGTAGGTGCATCGAGCTACTTGTGGCACGTAATGACATTAATCCCACTCGCTAATGTAATTTCTGGCTTGTAATCATTGAAACGGTAAGGGAATTTCACGCCCCAAAGTCTATGTTCCCCCTCTATACTCCGCCCACCGCATCATTCAGCCACGGCGAAAAAATTTGTAATAATCGTCACCACTTTTTTACACTTCTTTATACAAGCATTATATCAAATTAACAATATATCCCTATACTAAAACTCAGGTGGATAGCATGCGTGGCTATCGTGGTATTGGCGTAGGTGGAGCCAATACTGATTTTTTCTACATAGTGAAGTACGCAAAAACCGCCTCATGTCTAAGGCGGTTTCCTATTAGTTCCCTCCAAGATAGGCCATTTTTACTTTCTCGCTTGAGGTGAGTTCTTCAGCATTGCCTGAGAGAACGATGCGGCCTGTTTCCATGACATAGGCACGGTCGGCGATGGATAGGGCTAGATTCGCATTTTGTTCGACTAACAGAACTGTTGTACCAGATACGTTAATTTCTTCAATGATGCGAAAGATCGTTTTCACGAGCAATGGTGCTAAGCCCATCGATGGTTCGTCAAGCAAGAGCAAGCGCGGCTTCGCCATTAAGGCCCTGCCCATGGCAAGCATTTGTTGTTCACCACCCGATAAAGTACCCGCTTGTTGTTTCAATCGTTCTAATAGCCTCGGAAATAAATCGTACACCATTTCCAGATCTTGTTTGATTCCTTTTTTGTCTTTTCGTAAAAAGGCCCCTAGTTCTAGGTTTTCGCCTACCGTCATATTAGCAAAAACACGGCGTCCTTCCGGAACATGAGAGATTCCACGCTTCACGATTGTTTGGGCTGCTTTAGCTGCGATTGGTTTCCCTTCAAAGACGATTTTTCCTTGCTTCGGTTTCAATAAGCCAGAAATCGTTTTAAGCAAAGTGCTCTTTCCGGCTCCATTCGCTCCAATCAGCGTGACAATTTCTCCTTCGTTGATCTCAAGCGAAACACCCTTCAAAGCATGGATATTGCCATAATACACGTTGAGATCTTCAATCGTAAGCATTAGGACACCTCCTCGCCGAGATATGCCTCGATGACTTTCGGATGATTGCGGATTTCTTCAGGCGTTCCATGGGCAATAAGCTGTCCGTGATCAAGCACATAGATTCGTTCACACACACCCATGACGAGCGACATATCATGCTCAATCAACAAGACCGTTAAATTGAATTTTTCTCGAATGAAGGCAATCAACTCCATCAGCTGTGCCGTTTCCTTTGGGTTCATTCCAGCAGCCGGTTCATCGAGCAACAACAATTCTGGGTTAGCTGCAAGCGCCCGGGCAATTTCAAGTCGGCGCTGTTGTCCGTATGGCAGGTTTTTCGCTTTATCGTCCCGATATTGATCTAAGTTAAATAATTTTAGAAATTCCAACGCCTTTTCTTCCATTTCCTTTTCACCAGAAAAATGATTTGGCAACCGTAAAATACTACTTAGAATTGAATGCTTGGCAAGCGAATGATAGGCAACTTTTACGTTATCAATCACAGATAGTTCTTCGAATAAACGGATATTTTGAAACGTACGGCTGATGCCTTTTTTCGTGATTTTATATGGAGGTTGTTTTCGTAAGTTTTCTCCTTTAAAAAAGATGCGCCCATCAGTTGGCACGTATACACCTGTTAGCAAGTTGAATAACGTCGTCTTGCCGGCCCCATTTGGACCAATTAAGCCGACGAGTTCCCCCGAATATAATTTCATATTCACATCTGCCACCGCCTTTAAGCCCCCAAAGCGGATTCCTACTTGTTCGACTTTAAGCAACGGTGTGTCTGTTTCCATCTTTAGGCCCCCCTTTTTTATTTCTTCGGTTCGTAAATAAGGATGTGACTTCTTTCGTGCCAAGCAATCCCCGCGGGCGATACAGCATGGTGAAAATCAAGATCAAGCTATAGATGATCATTCTTGTTTCTGGGTATTCCGTTAACAACATGGAAACGAGTGTGAGTAAAATGGCGGCAATCACGGCACCACTCATACTACCTAATCCGCCAAGAACGACGAATATTAAAATATCAAATGACTTTAAAAATCCGAATTGGCTCGGTTGAATAATGTAAAAATTATGGGCCCAAAGTGCGCCACCCACTCCAGCAAAGAAAGAACCGATTAAAAAAGCGACGACTTTATAATAGGTCGTATTAATGCCCATGGCGTCTGCGGCGATTTCATCTTCCCGAACTGAGATACAAGCCCGACCGTGCGTGGAATTCGTGAAGTTTCGAATGACTAAAATAGTGAGTAACATACAGCCAAATACCCATGGCCATGTGGTTAATTGTGACACCATCATGCCGCTCGGTCCGCCGATATAATCGATATTGAAAAAGGTAATCCGAACGATTTCACCAAAACCAAGTGTGGCAATCGCCAAGTAGTCTCCTTTTAACCGAAGGCTCGGAATGCCGATCAGCATCCCAGCCACTGCCGCAGCAAGTCCACCAGCTATCAGACCGATCAATAGTGGCTGACCGAGTTTCATCGTAAAAACCGCGGACGTATAAGCACCGACCGCAAGAAAGCCGGCATGCCCAATGGAAAATTGACCGGTAATGCCAATGATCAAATGTAGACTTACTGCAAGAATAATATAGATGCCCATCGTTAAGATCATGTTGACGAAATAAAAATTAATCATAGCACTTGAGATGACAACTTGGACGATGGTAAACAAGACGAACGCGAATAGAATGGAGAGCCAAAAACCTTTTGTCTGTTTCAGTTTGATCATCGCTTTGTCTCCCTTACACTTTTTCTCGTTTGTTTTTTCCAAAAATTCCTTGTGGCATGAAAATGAGGATAAGAATTAAGACAATGAAGGCGACGCCATCCCGCCAAAGCGATCCTCCGGCTGCACTCACTAATGATTCGATCACACCCAATAGCAATCCACCGACCATCGCTCCTGGAATAATGCCGATTCCGCCAAGCACAGCCGCAACGAATGCCTTCAAGCCAGGGATCACGCCCATCAGCGGTTCGATTTTATAATAATACGTTCCAAAAATAACACCCGCCGCTCCAGCTAGCGAAGAGCCGATGGCAAATGTGGCTGAGATCGTGTTATCGACGTTAATGCCCATTAATTTTGCGGCTTCTGCATCATGGGAAACAGCCCGCATCGCTTTGCCGATTTTGGTTTTATGAACAACAAATTGTAAAATAATCATGAGGGCAACAGAAACACCGAGGATGAGTAGTGATTTACTTTCAACCGTAACACCAAGTATATCGATTTTATTCGTAGGTAAAATATCGTTGGGATATGCTTCAAGTTGGGCGCCTCTAAAAAAGATCATGCCATTTTCTATGAGCAAGGACACACCAATCGCGGTAATGAGCGCAGCAATTCTCGTCGCATTGCGCAATGGCTTGTAGGCAATCCGTTCAATGAGAACACCGAACACTGCACAGGCAACCATCGACAAGATTAAAGCAGGAAAGAAAGATAAGTGTAAGAAGGTGATCGAATAAAAGCCAACAAACGAACCGACCATGAATACATCACCATGAGCGAAGTTGATCAGTTTGACAATGCCATAAACCATCGTATAGCCGAGAGCAATCAGTGCATAAATACTGCCAAGAGAAATTCCATTTACTAATTGTTGGATGATTTCCATCGTTTACTCCCCTTTTAAGAAAGCGTACAAACCTTTCAATACTGGAAGAAAATAAGGGTCTGACCTCACACTCTAGACACCGTTTATTGTGTGATTTACACGTCTACAAACAATAGATAGAAGATGTGGGGTCTGACCCTTTCATGATCGGACAGCCTCATGTTTTTTAAGGATTCACTTTTGTTTCGAAAACTTGCTCACCTTTTTCGTATCGTAAAATGGTCGCTGATTTGATCGGGTTATGATTTTCATCGATTGTAAATGAGCCTGATACTAATTGCAGATTTTTCGTTTCAGCAAGAGCTTTTTGAATGTTCTCGCTCGTTACTTCTTCGCCAGCGTTTTTAATCGCTTCTGCCAGGAAGTAGGCCGTATCATATCCTAATGCAGCGAAAGCATCCGGCTTTTTGCCTTTGTATTCCTTTTGGAAGGCTTCGACAAAGCTTTGGATTTTCACGTCAGGATCGCCAGATGAATAATGGTTGGTGATGAAGGTGTTTGCTAGAGCATCCTTCCCTGCGATTTCTAATAGTTTCGGAGAATCCCAGCCATCAGCGCCCATAATTGGCACGTCAATTCCTGATTCACGTGCTTGTTTCACAATCAAGCCTACCTCTTCGTAATAGCCAGGAATATAAATGAAATCAGGCTTTTTCGATTTAATCCTTGTTAAAGTGGCACGGAAATCGGTATCTTTTTGTAAATAGGCTTCTTCGGTTACAACGGATCCGCCATTTTTTTCGAATGATTCTTTAAAAGAAGCCGCAAGCCCTTTTGAATAATCACTTGAGTTGTCAATATAAATCGCTGCCGTTTTGGCACCTAGGTTTTTCGTAGAAAAGTTTGCAGCAACGGTTCCTTGGAATGGGTCGATAAAGCATGTCCGGAATACATAATCATTCAATTTCCCATTTGTCACCGTCACTTCTGGACTTGTTCCGGTTGCTGTTATAATCGGAACTTTGTTTTTATTCGCCAGCGCTACTTGAGCAAGTGTGTTCGTGCTTGTTGCCGAACCAATGATAGCAAGAACTTTGTCTTGGTTGATCAGTTTCAAGGCCCCATTCATCGCTTCTTGTGCTTCCGATTTGTTATCATATTTGACTAACTTCAGTTGTTTCCCGTTAATTCCCTTTTTATTGATTTCTTTAAGCGCCAGGTTGGCTCCTTCATAAATCGATTGGCCGTATGAAGCAACTCCGCCGGTCAATTCTAAGTTCGCTCCAATCAATAATTCTTCGCTTGCTTTGCTCCCGGTACTGTCTGAATTACAGCCGGCTAATACACCCGCTACTAGTGACAGGGACAGGAAAATTCCCGCTAGCTTTTTCGTTTTCATGCATGTACCCCCTGATTTTCATAATGTTAAAACATTTGGAAATCATACCTTTACACGAAAATCAAATATTTTAAATTAAATAAATATTTTGACAACAGTGTAACTGATTCTGATTCGTTCGTCTAGATGGTTTTATACGGAAGAGTGATTTGTATGTAGGTCTATATATGGCGAGCACTTGCAGAATTTTATTGTAATATAGGTGTTTTTTTATAAAAATAGCTTGTTCTAGGGTAAGGCTTTTATATCACAATATTTTCGTTTGCAAAAAAATTAGCGAAAAATATTTTGGTGGGCATAGAAAAATGCCGATCGAAATCAGCATTTCCCCCCCGAAATTATTCAATTACATCACCCACACGATATACTTTCACGTCTTTCGTAATTTCACCTACAACCCAACTTGCACTAATCAATCCTGCAACAGATGGGCAGAACGCATTGGAAGATGGCGGCATTTTCGCTTTGCGAATTTTCGCATCTGGTTTACCGACCACTTTATTGACTTCTTCTCTTGTGACAATCGGCGTTTCATCAGAAAATACAACCGGAATTCCTTTATATATGCCTTCTTTACGTAAACGCGTACGTACCACTTTGGCAAGTGGATCTGTGTGTGTTTTGGATATATCGACAATTTTGAATCTCGTTGGATCCATTTTATTGGCTGCGCCCATGCACGAAATGATCTTAATATCTCGTTTCAGACACTCTTTCATAAGATGGATTTTATAGATGATTGTATCAGAAGCATCAATGACATAATCAATGCCGTGATTGAAAAAATCTTCGTACGTCTCTTCGGTATAGAACATTTTCATCGCGATCACTTCGCAATCCGGATTAATATCTTGAATCCGGTCACGCATTAGCTCGACTTTCTGCTGACCAACCGTTGAAAGAAGTGCATGTAACTGTCTATTCACATTCGTAATATCGACATCGTCCTTATCTACAAGAATCAAACGGCCTACACCTGAACGTGCCAATGCTTCAGACGCGAAAGAACCCACTCCGCCAATCCCAAGCACGGCAACCGTTGAATTTTTCAACAGATCTAAACCCTCTTGGCCAAGCGCCAACTCATTACGTGAAAACTGATGTAACATATGTTTCAACTCCATCTTTACAATCTTAATAAATACAATTCCCAAAAAAGACTATACCATAAACTTTAATAAAAGATAAGTAGGCTGGTCGGGATAATTATCGGTGTGGAGTTCGTTAGCGCATTGGGACATATAGGAATATTTGAGGTTTTAATGCATGCATGAATCCCACTTTTCTAATTTTGCGCGCCAGATTTCGAATTTGCGTGCCGGAATTCATACTTTGCACCCCAAAGCCTCTTTTTGGGACTAGAGGAAAAACATAACCCATTATTTAATCTTTCAAAAAAATGAAAACCCCCGAACATCTCGGGGGTCTTACATTTATTCAGATAGTTTTTGAATCGTTTTTGCCAATAATAAAGTCCGTTCAGTTAAGGTTGGGATTTCCAGATATTCTTCATCACTATGTGCATTGCCGCCGACAGGACCGAGTCCATCTACGGTTGCAACACCGGTTGCTGCTGTGAATGATGCGTCTGATCCTCCGCCCGTTGATGTGTCAGACACCTTAATGCCGATTTCTTCTCCCACTTTACGGATGATTTTCAGAAGGCTTTTCGTCTGTTCCGTTTTTTCCATCGGCGGCCGGCCAATTTCACCGGTCAACTTGATTTTTGTGCCTGGAACAGATGTGAATGAACAAATTTCTTTCATTTTCTCAAGCAATGTTTGAGCTTGATCCATCTGCGCAATCCGAATATCAATATGAGCAACAGCTTTTGAAGAAACGGTGTTATAGGCAGATCCGCCTTCAATCATGCCAACGTTGACACTAATGCCTTTTTGGTGATCGGTTAAGTGATGGAGCTGAATGACCTTATGAGCGAGTTCCTCAATCGCACTTCTCCCTTTTTCTGGCTCGATGCCTGCATGTGCCGCTTTCCCTTTGACAATCAAGGTGTAGTGGCCACCGCCTCTTCTTGCCGAAACGAGAGATCCGTCCTTCCTTGCCGGCTCCATAATCAACGCGAATTCTTTCCCTTGTGCTTTTTCCATGATGAGCGAGCGAGACGTCGGTGAGCCGATTTCTTCATCACTATTTAAGATGATTTGCACATTTTTGTAACCTTCATACCCGACTTCTTTCATATACTTAATCGCATACAATAGTTCGACTAAGCTTGACTTCATATCTACGACGCCCGGTCCATAGGCACGATCCCCTTCAATTCGAAACGGACGTTTTGCCACTGTGCCTTTCGGAAAAACGGTATCCATATGAGCAACGATAATAATTTTCGGATCAACCGCTTCTCGATGCTGCATGACCATATGATTTCCGTGAACTTCCTGCAAAATCGTGTCCACCGCAAATCCGACGTCCTCAAAATGGCCTTTCATAATTAAACCGATTGTATCGATTCCAGCCTTTACATGTGAACCACTATCTATATTCACCAATTGTTCAATAAAATGAAGCATTTCCTCTTGTTTGTCAGCTAATACGCAATCTATCAATTTCATCTCAAAGTCATCCCTTTGTTTATACCTCTTGTCCTGCTTTACTACTTCGCAAGAAAAAAGTTTATACTTAAATTGGAACATCCGCGTAATAAAGTTCTGCCTTCATACCCGACAGAATACCTTGCGCAAATCCCTATCCATTACCTGGCACGCTTTGTTTACCAAATTGACATAATTTTAATCGACTATTTACACTTCGTCAATCTAATATTTCATATTTCATTCAATATTCGGAATGTTCCTTTCTATATATATATGAATGTGCAAAGAAAATGTCTAGATATGTCGTCCTATTTTTCGCGGATTTGTTTGTTATTTATCTGAAATCCAATCAAAAGGGAGTTATTCTTTTGGTATAAGTTTGAACTCTTTTAACATGTTATCAAATCGAACAGCGTGTCCTTCTGATGCCTCTAAAAAGTAGGTTTGTTTAATGACGAAGCTTCCCGCTTGACCGTTGCTGACGATAAATGTTTTCGTTACAGGTGAATTCCATTCAACGCCGGCAATTCCTTTCAACATCCACCCTTGAATTGGCGTCGTTACTTTTTCTGGATTCTTTAATTCTGGGAAAGATTTTTTTAATTCGGCTTGCACGTCTTTTAGCACTTCATCTGGTTTTTTATCTGTAATTTGTCTGATTTCCATTGAAACTTCAGGATATCGCTCCGGTAAGTCCACTTTAGGGACGATGAGATCGTAGCCCGCTTTTTCTTCATAACGATAATGTTCTTCATCCACATAAATCACATAGTCAGCAGATTCCTTCAGTGTCACATCTGTTTCTTCCTCCGTTCCTTCGATGGACAGCGGCACTTTCTTTTCTGGCACAAATAGCTGCTTCACCTTATCAATTAGGGCATAACCGGTCCCTGCTTCCGTTCCAAATAATAAAAATATGGCAGCAGCAACGGTAATAAGAACGGCATACCGTTTTTTCAAAGTTTGCTTTTTGTTTTTCCGATCCGATTGCTTAATTTCAGATTCGATTTTATTCCATATTTCCTCTTTGTCCTGACTATCATATTCGGTATTTTCCAGCATTGTTTGTTTAATTTGATCTTCGTTCAATTTCTTAGACATCTTGACCGCCTCTTTTCTCGCTTAACAGCTTTCTTAATTTTTCTCTTCCTTTTAATAAACGGGTTTTAATGGTATTCATATTGATTTCTAGACAGATGGCAATATCACGTTCCGTAAACCCTTTGAGATATTTTAAAATTAACGGATGGCGGTACATATCTTTTAACGATTGAATCGCCTCATATAAATCATCATATTCCTCTTTTTGCCCATAGTCGGAATGAATCACTTCTGTCTTTTGCACTTGCACCAACTGTTTCATTTTCGCTTCCTTCTTTAATAATCGGTTGCATTCATTGATTAAAATTCGATAAAACCAAGGCTCAAATGGTTGATTTTCATCATAGGAAGATAGATTGCGATACACACGAATGAATGTTTCTTGCAAGGCGTCTTTCGCAACCTCACGATCCCTCGTAATCGCAATCGCCGTACGCATACCTTGGTTGAAATGGATGTCATACAGTTTCTTGAAGGCAGCCTTGTCACCTCCCACTATATCTTGAATCAGCTTTTTTTCAGTAAGTTCCATAGATCGGATTGCTCCCCTTCTGTTAATTCCTTCAAACTACATACCTTAGTTCGTCACGAAAAGTTTGCTTTTTTGAAAAAAAATTAAACTTTTTCATTGAATCGAAGTGGATGTTTTCTAAATAGATGAGGTCCCCTAGATAAGTCTCAACTCTATTCTATAAACCTACCCATAATCAGTCCTTGTATCTAACCCCGGTGAAGTTCGAGCACTCGATTTGCAATTTACGTGCTTGTTTCCAAATTTGCGTGCCGAGTTGGCTTCTTTTCGTGCCGGAACGGAGTATTTTCGTGCCGAAATCATCACTTTGCGAGCGTGATTCGCGATTTGCGCGCCAAAGCTAATTTCCCTATATTTAAAAAATCCATACAAAAAACCCTACTCATAAGAGCAGGGTTAATCATTAAATATGAAGTAAGAGACCCGATTGTGTCGTTTACGCCTTTGTTTTGAACCCGCTCGCAGCAGGTGGGTGCGCTGTTCTGACGTTTACAAGTCCTCATCCATGGAGGCATTTGCGTAGGGCAGAAACCTGTGCTCCCGAAACTATAAGTGTTCGGTCAAAACTTATAGGTTAAAGAACGTACACTTCAGGACTCTTACTTATTGGAATTATCATAACATACTGAATATTCGCTTACAAGATTTTTTTTATAGGAAATTATTCTTGTTTTTTCCCTACAATTGACAGATGCAATTCATCAAGTTGCGCCTTGCTTACTACGCCTGGAGCTTGTGTAAGCATATCTGATGCGCTTGCTGTTTTCGGGAAGGCAATCGTGTCACGTAAGTTTGTACGGCCTGCAAGCAGCATCACAAGACGGTCTAGCCCTAGCGCGATTCCACCATGTGGAGGTGTACCGTATTCGAATGCTTCCATTAAGAAGCCGAATTGTTCATTTGCTTCCTCTTCACTGAAGCCGAGAACTTTGAACATTTTTTCTTGAACATTGCGTTCGAATATACGTAATGAACCACCACCTAGTTCATAGCCGTTTAACACAAGGTCATAGGCTTGAGCACGTACATTTGCTGGATCTGTTTCAAGCAATTCTAGGTCTTCACGGAAAGGCATTGTGAATGGATGGTGCGCTGCGAAATAGCGGCCCGCTTCTTCATCATACTCAAGTAATGGCCAGTCTGTCACCCAAAGGAAATTGAATTGGCTATTATCGATTAAGCCTCTTTCTTTTCCAAGCTTCATTCGCAGTGCTCCAAGTGCATCCGCGACAACGCTTTTCTTATCGGCAACGAAAAGAAGAAGATCGCCTGTTTCTGCTTCAACAAGTGAACATAATTGCTTCTGGTCTTCTTCTGTGAAGAATTTAGCGATTGGTCCTTTTAAACCGTCCGCTTCCACTTTCAGCCAAGCCAATCCTTTTGCTCCGTATACAGCAGCAAACTCACCAAGCGCATCAATGTCTTTACGTGAATAATCAGCCGCTCCAGCTTTCACATTCAAAGCCTTTACTTGTCCACCATTTGCAATTGCTCCGGCGAATACTTTAAATCCGCTCTCTTTCACAAGCTCAGACACATCAAGTAATTCCATGGCAAAACGAGTATCTGGTTTGTCTGATCCGTAACGGCTCATCGCTTCGTCATATTTCATACGTGGCAGTGGTAATGTGATGTCGATTCCTTTTACATCTTTCATGACTTTCAACATCATTGCTTCTGCCATGTTCATGATGTCTTCTTGGCTCATAAAGCTTGTTTCAATATCAATTTGCGTAAATTCAGGCTGTCTGTCGGCACGAAGGTCTTCATCACGGAAGCAGCGAGCGATTTGATAATAACGCTCAACGCCTGATACCATCAGCATTTGTTTGAAAAGCTGAGGAGATTGTGGCAATGCATAGAATTCCCCATCATGGACACGGCTAGGAACTAAATAGTCACGAGCTCCTTCTGGCGTACTTTTTGTTAAAATCGGTGTTTCAATATCAAGGAAACCTTCGCCATCTAAATATTCACGAACGGCTTTTGTCGTTTGGTGACGCATTTTCAATGTTTCAAACATAACCGGACGACGTAGATCCAAGTAACGGTACTTTAAACGAAGGTCTTCAGACACTTCCGTTTTATCAGCAATCGCAAAAGGTGTTGTTTTTGCTTCATTAATAATTGTGATCGCTTCTGCCAAAATTTCAATCTTACCTGTTGCGATATTATTGTTGACGTTGCTTTCGTCGCGACTCACGACTTTCCCTTGAATATCGACCACATATTCGGTACGAATTTTATCAGCAATCGCTAATGCTTCTTTTGATACATCAGGATTAAAGACAACTTGGACAACCCCAGAGCGATCTCTAAGGTCAATAAAAATCAACCCACCTAGGTCACGTCGTTTTTGGACCCATCCTTTTAATGTAACTTGTTCGCCAACGGCTGTTTCTGTTACTTCACCGCAAAAATAACTTCTCCCAAACATTCTATTTCCTCCTTAAGCGTAAAGCTTCTTAAATTCAGCAACAAATGAAGTTAGTTCATATTCAACCTGTTCACCAGTCGCCATATTTTTCACATTAATTTTTCCTTTTTCAAGCTCATCGTCACCAAGTACAGCCACGAATTTCGCTTCTAGTCGATCAGCTGATTTAAATTGCGCCTTCACTTTCCGATCGTTGTAATCTTTTTCCACTGTAAAACCGGCATTGCGTAATTGATAGGCGAGTTTTACCGTGTAATCTTTCGCCGCATCGCCCATGGAAACGAGGTAGCAATCGATTCCTTGCTCAATCGGCAGTTCAACGTTTTCCGCTTGAAGTGCCGCGATTAATCGCTCAATGCTTAGTGCAAAGCCGATTCCAGGCGTTTCAGGACCACCAATTTCTTCCGCTAAGCCATTGTAACGACCACCGCCGCAAAGCGTTGTAATCGCACCGAATCCTTCTGCTTCACTCATAATTTCAAACGCCGTATGATTGTAATAATCCAAACCACGTACGAGTGTCGGATCAACGACAAATTCAATCTCAAGATCCGTTAAATGCTTTTGTACTTTTTCAAAATACGAGCGTGATTCTTCATTTAAATATTCGAGAATCGACGGTGCTGTTTTCATCAATTCATGATCACGGTCTTTTTTACAATCCAAAATACGCAATGGATTTTTCTCTAAACGACTTTGGCAATCACTACAAAACTCGCCAATCCGCGGTTTAAAGTGGTCGACCAACGCATTTCGGTGAGCTGTACGACTTTCTTTGTCACCTAGACTATTAATCACAAGCTTCAATTTTTTCAAACCAAGCTCTTGATAAAGCCCCATGGAAAGAGCCAATACTTCAGCATCAATCGCCGGATCTTTACTCCCTAACGCTTCAATGCCAAATTGCACGAATTGACGGAAACGCCCTGCCTGTGGACGCTCATAACGGAACATCGGTCCGATATAATACAATTTCACCGGCTGATTCGGTAATCCGAACATTTTATTTTCGATATACGAACGAACAACAGCAGCCGTTCCTTCTGGTCGTAACGTCAAGTCCCGCTCACCGCGGTCTTTGAATGTATACATTTCCTTCTGAACGATATCTGTCGTATCACCGACACCACGTAAAAACAATTCCGTGTGCTCAAAAATCGGTGTTCTGATTTCCTTATATTGATAACGACTGCATAAATCACGCGCCGTCTTCTCGATATATTGCCAAATCTCCGTTGTACCGGGAAGCAAATCTTGCGTACCTCTTGGAATTTGAATGCTCATATGAGATCCTCCTTTATTGAAAAAAACATTTATTTTGTATTCACTATTCTATAATTTTACTTGTTTAACACTGTTACTTAAAATCTGTAACTTTATTTGTCACACTACAATTGCTTACATCCGTTAAACTTTTTCGTACATTTTGGCACAACACCAGTTCTTTTTAACATAAATACGACTTTTCATGCAATTCAACTGTAAACAATGGAATCAATTAAGGGATTACACGGACCAAAATTGGTTTCGTCACGTGCATGTTTTAATCAAATCTATAATTTTACTTATTTAATCGTTGATTAAAACAACAAAAAACTCCCATCCCTTGTAACATTACTGCTACAAGGGACGAGAGTTGTAATTCCCGTGGTGCCACCCTTATTGAAACATATCATTATGCTTCCACTTCATGCAGTTAACGCCTGCCTACGTTCATCTCTTACTAAAAAAATTTTTCAGAGTGAAGCCTCAGAAGTGTTCTTTCATTAAGTCATCATGTAGAAATGCTTTCAGCCTAAGGCATTTCTTCTCTTTACATGTGGTTCTTAATTACTTTTCTTCATCATTGGTTGTTCTTATGTAGAAACTATTAATTTTACTTATATAACTATTCATTAATAATAAGGACTCCAACTAGTCTTGTCAATACCGCATGTCAGTTTCTAGCGGAAAAGCGCGAAAGATCAGCGCCCGCCCAGCTTTTTTTTCAATTTTTGCACATCGCGCTCGTTTAGGCCAAATTCTGATGCAAGTTCAAACATTGTTGAGCCTTGTTCTTTTTGTAAATGATCTCGGAAATCGACTCCGGAAAGTTGATTGGTTGGGTCTAGGCTTAATTGCCCTTTTTCACTGAATTTCATCATTCATCCCTCCTGCTTTTTTCTTAGTTTTGCCCAAAACCCAAAGTTTTCTTCATAAATAAACAGGAAATTTTATGATAAGATAGAATAAATTGTTGTTAGACTATTTTCAATAAGAACGAGGAGGAAGACATGAGAACTAAAACATATATCGCCGGGATTCTGACAGCAGCTCTTCTCACATCAACAGGATTTTCAGTACAAGATGTATACGGTCAAACGAAATCAGACATCACTGTCAATACAGAAATGATCAATGTTCGGGAAGGTCCAGCTTTAAGTTTCCCGATCGTAGAAAAAGTATACCGAGGAAATACCTATCAGGTCGTTTCCGAGGAAAATGATTGGCTGGAAATTAAACTGGCTGAAAACAAATCAGGATGGATCGCGGGCTATCTTGTAGCTGACGATACAAAACGTGCAAAAAGTGCTGAAAAAGCTACCGTAACGTCCGATCATGTACGGATTCGCAAAGGTCCTGGCACGTCTTTTGAAGAAACAGGTTATATAAATAAAGGCACTGAAATCAACATCCTAGATCGAGAAAATAATTGGATCCAGTTTCAAAACAATACGATTTCTGGATGGATATCCGCCGATTTTATCCAAACTGGCATAGCCAAAAATAAAAAAACCAACGTACAAACCGTCAAAGCGACGGGAATTGCATTAACGAACAATCTCAATGTTCGCGCGTCTGCTTCTAAAGATGGAAGAGTAATTGGCAAGCTAAAAAAGGATGCGACTCTTTCATTCGAAGACATTCAAGGGGAGTGGGGGAAAATTACCTTTCATGGCGAAAGTGGCTGGGTTAACACATCATTCATCGCGATCGACGGTGAAGAAAAAGCTACTGTTACTGTCACTGCGTCTGAACTAGTCGTCCGCAAATCGGCTACAACCGATGGAGAGATTCTTGCGACCGTTCATAATGGGGATTCCTTCACTATTTTGCAAGAGCGAAACGACATGGCAAAAATCCAATATGAAACTGGGAAAACGGGCTGGGTTGCGACTCGGTATTTGCAACAGCCGTCCAAATCGGTTCAAACTGAGCCCACAGTGGCAGAAAAGCCTACTAGTTCCACGATCGTCATCCTTCGTGATGGGACTAGTTTACGAAGTGGTCCAGATACAAATACGACCTTACTTGCTCGTGCAAATAAGGGTGAAACGTTCGCAGTTCTCGGCATGGAAAATGACTGGTACAAAATCCAGCTCGCTAACAGGCAGACAGCTTATGTGGCAGGGTGGCTCGTTTCAACAGATGGACAAGCCCAGCCAAGTAAACGATCTGGCATTGAAAATAATCTCAACGGTAAAGTAATCGTCCTTGACCCAGGTCATGGCGGCCGCGATCCAGGAACACTTGGCGTAGGCGGTACGATGGAAAAAGATGTAACGTTACGTACAGCTCGTATGCTTCAGGCTAAGCTCGAACAAGCAGGAGCAAACGTCCTATTAACACGCAGTCTTGACACATACATCACTCTGCCAGCTCGGGTCGGGATTTCACAACTGAACGCTGCAGATGCTTACATCAGCATCCATTACGATGCGACCAAAGATACAAGAATCAATGGCATTACGACGTACTACTACCATACATATCAACAACAGCTTGCCATAGTTCTTGACGATGCCCTAAGCTCAGCACTAAAAATTAATAACCGCGGCTATCGATTCGGTGACTATCACGTTTTACGAGAAAATCACCAAAACGCAGCCCTGCTCGAACTTGGCTATTTAAGCAATCCAGCTGAAGAACTGAAAATCACCTCAAATGAGTATCAAGAAATGGTTACAACCGCCATCTATAATGGGTTGATGACGTTTTTTAAATAAAAGAAACTAAACGTGCCTATTTTCTGGTACGTTTTTTTTGGGGTGTACTGGAGCGATATTAAACTCCGGCTCGTAAATCCCGATTCTCGCGCGAAAAGGATCGGTTCTGGCGCGATTCTTCCTCATTCCGGCGTGCAATGCTTGAATCGGATGATTTTGCAAGGGTGGTTCATGAATATTAACGTAATTTCTCATCGGATCACTAAATTAGGCTCTGACTCGTTATTTCGATTTCCAGATCAACATAAAGGAGGTCTTGTCCGCGCTTTTTGGACGAAGTTCCCGATAATAATTCGTCCATCTTCCCACAAAAAAAAGAAAGCAAACCAGCTAGCTGTGGTCTACTTTCCTATTTACTCTCAACAATAAGCGTGACAGGGCCATCATTGGTGAGTTCAACTTGCATATTCGCTCCGAACTGGCCTGTTTCGAGATGGATGTCTTTTTTGCGGAATTCTTCGTTGAAAAGTTCGTAAATGGCGTTCGCTTCTTCTGGACGAGCGGCGTCCATGAAGTTTGGGCGGCGGCCTTTCTTACAATCGCCGTACAGGGTGAATTGTGAAATCGAGAGAACTGAACCGCCTACGTCGAGTAGGGAATGATTCATTTTCTCGTTTTCATCTTCAAAAATACGCAAGTTGGCAATTTTCTCAGCGAGGTAAGCGGCGTCTTCCGCTGTGTCGCCATGTGTAACACCGACCAATAAAACGAGACCGTGGTCGATTGAGCCAATTGTTTCGTTATTCACAAGTACTCTTGCTGCTTTAGAACGCTGCACAACAACACGCATGGTGATAACTCCTTAGTTCATGATTCTTCTGACTGAATAAATATCCGGAATTTGTTTAACTCGATCGACTACCTTTTGCAGATGACTAATATTTTGAATAGCAATGGACATGTTAATCGTCGCTACTTTGTTGCGGTCTGATTTGCCGGATACAGACGTAAAGTCCGTTTTCGTTTCATTGACCACTTGTAGCACCTCGTTCAATAAACCGCGACGGTCAAAGCCGCTGATTTCAATATCAACATTGTATCCTTTGTGATCGTTCAGATTCCCTTCCCATTCGACTGGGATTAAACGGTCTTCTACTTCGCACGTATTTAGATTTGAACAGTCGGTTCTATGAACAGAAACACCGCGGCCTTTCGTAATGAAACCGACAATTTCATCTCCCGGAACCGGATTACAGCATTTTGATAAACGTATTAATAGATTATCAATGCCAGTAACGCGGACACCAGATTCCCGCTTTTTCGATTTATGAAGCGATTTAAGCTCTGTAACCGCTTCTGTAAGTGTCGGTCCTTGTTCTAATTCTTTCTGTTTCCGTAATTTCTCGGTAAGACGAGTGGTAATCTGCGCAGCTGTAATCCCGTTATAGCCAACAGCTGCATACATATCTTCTTCATTTGAGAAATTAAATTTTCCAGCAACGCGTTTGATGTTTTCTTGAGTTAGGATTTCTTTTAACTCAAAATCAAGTGCTTTAATTTCTTTCTCTACCATCTCGCGGCCCTTTTCGATATTTTCCTCACGACGTTGCTTTTTGAAAAATTGTCGAATTTTATTTTTTGCCTGAGATGTTTGCGTGAGTTTCAGCCAATCCGGGCTAGGTCCATAGGAATGCTTAGATGTTAGGATTTCAATAATGTCGCCTGTTTTTAGCTTGTAATCAAGCGGCACCATCTTGCCGTTCACCTTAGACCCAATCGTCTTGTTGCCGATTTCGGAGTGAATGCGATAAGCAAAATCAATTGGATTCGATCCAGACGGCAACTCAATTACATCGCCTTTTGGTGTAAAAATAAACACCATATCTGAGAACAAATCAATCTTCAGTGACTCGATAAACTCTTCAGCATTCGTTGCATCATCCTGGAATTCAAGAATTTCTCTAAAAAAGGTGAGTTTCTCTTCTAATGAAGATTGCTCATCAATTTCTTTGCCTTCTTTATAAGCCCAGTGTGCGGCAATTCCGTATTCTGCAATTCGATGCATTTCAGTCGTACGAATTTGTACTTCAAGCGGGTCACCTTTTGGACCGATCACCGTCGTATGCAACGATTGATACATATTCTGCTTCGGCATCGCAATATAATCCTTGAAACGGCCTGGCATCGGTTTCCAGCATGTATGGATAATACCAAGGACGGCATAACAATCCTTAATGCTATTCACGACAATTCGTACCGCAAGCAAATCATAGATTTCGCTGAATTGCTTGTTTTGCATGGCCATCTTCCGGTAAATGCTGTAAATATGTTTCGGTCGTCCAGAAATATCTGCCTTGATGTTCACATCATCTACTTCTTTGCGTACTTCCATGATAACTTCGTCCAAATACTCTTCACGCTCGGCACGCTTTTTCTTCATTAAATTCACGATTCGGTAATATTGCTGAGGATTCAGATAACGAAGAGCGGTATCCTCAAGTTCCCATTTAATCGTACTGATGCCAAGACGATGCGCAAGTGGTGCAAAAATTTCCAATGTTTCATTGGAAATCCGACGTTGTTTTTCTTGTGGAAGATGCTTTAACGTTCTCATGTTATGAAGACGGTCGGCCAATTTAATTAGGATTACACGAATATCCTGGGCCATTGCCACAAACATCTTTCTGTGATTCTCGGCTTGCTGCTCTTCTTGTGATTTATATTTAATTTTACCGAGCTTGGTTACACCGTCAACAAGCATCGCCACTTCTTCACCAAATTGCTTTTCGATATCTTGTAACGTCACTTCGGTATCCTCAACGACATCGTGCAAAAATCCGCCTGCAATTGTCGATGGATCCATCTCAAGGTCCGTTAAAATGCCTGCAACTTGAATGGGATGAATAATATACGGCTCGCCCGATTTACGAAACTGCTCTCTGTGAGCGTGCTCCGCAAATTTATAGGCACGATAAATAAAGTCTGTCTCATCCTGTTGAAGATAGTTCTTTGTCCGTTCAACAACCTGCTCAGCTGTTAAAATTTGATCATTTGCCATCGTATCACCTTTACCCCACTTTACCCAGCAGATTCGCCTATCAAAAGGTTTTCCGAATAAGGTTAATAAAAAATAGCCACATTTAGTGCTGACGCTGATGCTTCATCTTGCTACAAGACAAAATGGATATACAGGTATTCAGCAAAAAGTGACAATTATTACAGTTGAAAGAATCGTTGTTCCGCTATTCGAGGATGTCCAAAGGTCTGACCCTTTGCCTCTTGTCCAAAAACCAGAAAAATAGTATTGTATCTATTATCAAGAAAAAGAAGCCATATGTAAAGAGCTAAGACCGCATTTTCTGCATAATTCGAGTTATTTTTAATCAATAACGACAAAATTCACCGTTTCTTTACCAATAATTAATAATAAAAAGGGCCTACCTTCACATCTACACAATAAACAATGTATAGACAGTGAGGTATGACCCTGTGGAATATTCTCAAATTTTTAGTAGGTCATTAAAGTTAGAACGTCGTAACCTTCTAATTTACTTCTACCTTCTAAGTATGTTAAATCAATTAAGAACGCAATCCCTGCAACAATACCACCAAGCTCTTCAACAAGCTTGATCGTTGCTTCAATGGTTCCACCCGTTGCAAGCAGATCGTCTGTAATCAGTACACGTTGCCCTGGTTTGATGACATCTTTATGCATCGTTAATACGTCTTTGCCATACTCTAAGCCGTATTCGACTTTAATTGTTTCGCGCGGAAGTTTCCCTTCTTTACGAACAGGTGCAAAACCGACGCCAAGTGAGTAGGCAACCGGGCAACCAATAATGAAACCTCTTGCTTCCGGTCCTACAACGATGTCGATTTGTTTATCTTGTGCATATTCAACGATTTGATCTGTTGCGTATCGATACGCTTCGCCGTTTTCCATCAGACTTGAGATATCTTTAAATGAGATCCCCGGTTTCGGCCAGTCAGGTACAATCGTGATAAACTGCTTTAAATCCATTGCTTTGTTTCCTCCTCAAGGCCTGTCGCCTTATGAACTACATGATTGAACCAATCGAATAACTGCTGATAGGAAGAATAAACAAGCTCTCGTTCAAGCTCAAATTGCTCTTTCTTACGTGCATATGATTCTGATTCGCTCAAGTCGCGTTTATTCGCATTGTTAGTGAGCATAATTAACCCGTTCTCTATTGTAACAAAATCTAATTCAAAAAACACCTGTGAGATAAAATCAATCGTATCTCGTGACCAGCCACGATGTTTCGCTAAATCATCGCCATAACGTTTCAAATCCAGCGGACCTTTTTTTGCTAAAAAGCCGTAAAACCATTTAAAATGATCGCGCGTCGGCATTGTGCTGAGAAAATTCTCTTGCTGATGATACAGATGAACATAAATACGGGCTGGTTCTTGGTTTGCTAGTAATTTTTCCAAAATGCCCTTAGATGGCGGCATATCCATTAAAATTAATGAACATTCGTTTACATCAATTTGTGCTGCCTCTTCTTCATTATGAATATGCAAAAAACCTTGTTCCTGTCGTAAAGATGGGTAACGACTAAGCGTCGTTTCTGAGAAAATAATGACTTTACGATTTTGCTTCGGCACATCTTCGAACCATTTTTCTACCTGATTCAGTCCGCGATAATCGAAAAGCTGCCAATTTGCAACGGAAATATCTTGAAGAAAGATTTGCGGTTTCTTCATATTATTCCATTCATTAATCCCTAGTTCCCCAATTACCGAAACTTCCGCATTTGGTGAAATATGATCAGCATAATCGCCGATTCCAAACCCGATCCCATCTAGTTTGACCGTTCCATTATCAAGTTGCAGTTTAAGGTGATTTTGGTTTGATCCTATTTTGCGAATGCCCGTCACACCGACGCCTTCTATTAAAACACGAGGTTTCGGATTGCTCATCCCGAACGGAGCAAGCAAGCTCATTTCTTCAATCGTTTGAATACTAACCTCAGTAAGATCTGTTTTAGCATCAAGCTTGGTGATCGGTGTGAAATCTGCTTCTGTCAGTTGTTCAGTCGCAAGCTTGTTCAACCTGCTTCTTAAATCGGGTACATCATCGAGCTTCAACGTCATCCCTGCAGCCATT
The DNA here is from genome assembly GCF_044762875.1 of Peribacillus sp. NPDC096379. Classification (NCBI taxonomy): domain Bacteria; kingdom Bacillati; phylum Bacillota; class Bacilli; order Caryophanales; family Bacillaceae; genus Peribacillus; species Peribacillus sp. NPDC096379. The sequence goes on along the minus strand of NZ_JBIWFD010000001.1, from coordinate 752,718 downwards.
GGATGGCCACCAAAATGAGGCAGAATATCACTGCATTGTGTTAGATTTTTAAACAAATCAAAACCTTCAATACTTCTGGCCGAACCTTTCGCAAGTCCTGTTTCACTGTCATAGCTTAATACGATAGTCGGCCGGTAAAATTTCTCCACAAGTTTAGAAGCAACAATGCCGACAATCCCTGAATTCCAGCCTTCTTTGCCAATAATCAGGACACTGTTATCAGCTGGTGGATAGTTTTCCTCCACCTCACGAATCGCTTCTTCGGCAATTTCAGCAACAATTGCCTGACGTTCTTTATTCATCGCATCAATTTCTGAAGCAAGGTCAGCTGCTGTTTCCATATCTTCAGCCATGAGTAAATCCACGGCAGGATCAGCGGCTCCAAGTCGACCAGCAGCATTAATCCGTGGTGCCATGCCAAACCCAATCGATTCTTCATTCAATGCGTCCTGCTGAATGCCTGCTTTTTTCATAAGTGCAAGGAGGCCTGGTCGTCTTGTCTGGCGAAGCTGTTCAATTCCCTTCGCTGCAAGCAAGCGATTTTCCCCATAAAGTGGGACAAGATCAGCAATCGTGCCAATCGCTGCAATTTCAAGCAAGTCCTCTGGCAATTCTCCTAGTAGCGCATGCGCAAGCTTGAACGCAACGCCAACACCAGCCAAATCTTTAAATGGATATGGGTTCCCGGCAATTTTAGGATGGAGAATTGCTAGCGCTTCCGGCAATTCCACCCCTGGTTCATGGTGATCAGTGACAATATAATCGATGCCTAGTTCTTTCGCAATCTTCGCTTCGTTAATCGCTGAAATCCCCGTATCTACGGTAATCAATAGCTTTACGCCTTCTTGTGCAGCTAATCGGAAAGCCGTTTCATTCGGGCCATATCCTTCAGTGAAACGATTCGGAATGTAAAAATCAGCATTCGCACCAAGCTTATTCAACGTATCCATCATCACGGTCGTTGAACTAACGCCATCCGCATCGTAATCTCCAAAGATGCGAATTTTTTCACCATTATTTATAGCAGCTTTTATTCGTTCAACAGCAAGATCCATATCTTTTAATAAAAACGGATCGTGGAAGGCTTGTTTTTTTATAAACAGAAAAGACCGGGCTTCTTCAACTGTTTGGAAGCCTCGATTAACCAATAGCGATGCAACTAGAGGTGTTATATGAAGTTCCTTTGCTAGCACATCCGTAATCTGCTCATCGGCAGATTGTAAGTTCCAACGAGTTCTTGGCTTTAACAATACATTCACCCCTCAATCTTATAAGTATACAAAAGAGGGCGAGGGGTTTCAAACTTATTTCGCTTCCATCCGGCGTCGATGCGTAGATTTTTCTTCCTTTTCATCTATTACGTGCCACAAATTAAATTTGCGTGCGGAATTCGTCCTTTTACGTGCCAGAATAGGGACGTTTCGTGTGAAATTTGCGATTTGCGTGCCGAAGATATATTTAGACGTGAAATAATGAAAAATACCTGTCTAGTGTTCCGTAATGATACTTATTCATCATGTTTGAGTTGATATGTAACAGCTCTTGATTTGCCCTCTTTAGGGAGGTTCATCGAGTTAAGGAGTTTTGCAGAAATCGATGCTGATGGTATTTCGAGAAAGTTGCGGAACTCCTTATTCGTAACTTTAGTATCAACAAGTAGTGCATAATCTTGGATTGATTCGATGTAGGCGTCATTTGATTGATAAGTACAATTATTACATCTCCACTTACCCATTAACTTTTCCATTGGCAGTGTAAAACAGATCGGACAATGAACACCGCTCATAAGTATTTCTTTTTGAACTTGATATTTCATTAATAGGTCTTGGTCAAGTGGTGTATGTGATCTCATAATTATTTTTGACACTTTCTTCATTGATTTATGTGTCAGAACTTCTTTTGAATATTTTTTCTCAAATACTTGAAAACTTTGCAGAAATTTTTCTTTATGGATCACCTTTTTTGTGATTTTGTGATTGCCCTGGGTAGTTTTAAGTTGAGTATAAGGATTGGAAAAAATAACAAGTGTTTCAATTGGAATTGGACCGAGTTTTTGGTCATGAAGATATTTCAGAAGATTAGAGCGGTGTTGTTCCACCTGCGAAACAGGATCCGGGAAGGTTTCCTCGACGTCCTGTTGGGTCGTTCGGATTAATTGATCAAACTGGGGATCAAAATAAACAGTGCCTGAATAGTTCTTCACTTCAAGAATTAAAGCAAAATTGGCGGTAAGAATTAAATAATCGAGCTGAAAAAAATGATGAAGAATCGGCAGTCTTAAATCATGAAAAATCAGATAATCTTTATTATTCAAAAAGGTTAAATAATAAACGAGCGACTGCTCTCCTCGAAACCCCGCCAAATACTTGCCATAATCATTCTCAATAATTGGCCTATTAGGATCTTCAAAAGGTAATCTTCGCAATAAAGCTTGCATTTTTCTTAAGGTCAGCGAAGGTCCACATTCTTTTATAAACAAAAAATCACTCCTTATATGTTAGTATCTAAAATCATTCGACAAAACCAAAGGAAATCCTACTCATTTTAGCAAAAACCTATCTAATCTTTACAAAAGAAGGTGAAAAATAGCCTAGTTAAGTATCGTATTGAACCTTTACGGGCCGCTATTTGATTTTGCGTGCCGGATTCGCTTCTTTACGTGCCAGTTCAGAAGGCTTTCATGCCGGAATGGACATGTTTCGAGCGCGATTTACGATTTGCGTGCCGCAGCCAGTTGAGGACGGGTACTTCATTCCAACCACCCCCTTTTATTACAACTTTTATAAAAAACCCCAAGCTTCATGATGTGCGGCGGGCAATTATTATGGGTGACATCACACACTCTTTTCCTTTTCATCCATTACGTGCCGCAAATCGAATTTGCGTGCCTGGCTCGTCTCTTTACGTGCCAGTTCGGAAGGCTTTCGTGCCGGATTGGAAACATTTCGAGCGCGCTTTACGATTTGCGTGCCGCAGCCAGTTGAGGACGGGTACTTCATTCAAACCACCCCCTTTTATTACAACTTTTATAAAAAACCCCAAGCTCCATGATGTGCGGCGAGCAATTATTATGGGTGACATCACACACTCTTTTCCTTTTCATCCATCACGTGCCGCAAATCGAATTTGCGTGCCTGGTTCGTCTCTTTACGTGCCAGTTCAGAAGGCTTTCATGCCGGAATGGACATGTTTCGAGCGCGCTTTACGATTTGCGTGCCGCAGCCAGTTGAGGACGGATACTTCATTCAAACCACTCCCTTTTATTACAACTTTTATAAAAGACCCCAAGCTTCATGATGTGCGGCGGGCAATTATTATGGGTGACATCACACACTCTTTTCCTTTTCACCCATTACGTGCCGCAAATCGAATTTGCGTGCCGGGCTCGTCTCTTTACGTGCCAGTTCGGAAGGCTTTCGTGCCAGAATGGAAACATTTCGAGCGTGCTTTACGATTTGCGTGCCGCAGCCCTATTCGATCGATTCACGACGAAAACAAAATAAAGGACCAGCATAATCGCTGGTCCTTCATTTTATACTTGTCCTTCTAGATTTTCTTTTTTAGCTTTTTCTGTGTTGAGTGTTCCTTTTTTCTTCAATTCTTTTGCTTTCAGGTCAAGCCAGAACTGAGAAGCGATGAAAAGTGAAGAATAGACGCCGCAAAGCATTCCGATAAGGAGTGCAAGTGCGAAGTTTTGGATAGCATCGCTGCCGAAGATTAACAATGCGACAACAGCAACAAGCACGGTTAATACGGTGTTGATGGAGCGTGTTAATGTTTGGCGGATACTGATGTTCGTAATTTCTTCAAGTTCTTCCACTGTCTTAATTTTCTTCTTATGACGCAGATTTTCCCGGATCCGGTCAAAGGTCACGATCGTATCATTGATCGAGTAACCGATGATCGTCAGTACGGCTGCGATAAAGGTTAGATCGACTTCTATTTGCAGTAAGCTGAATATCGTTATGATGAAAAAGGCATCATGTAGGAGCGCGATAACCGTTGGTACACCCATTCTCCATTCAAAACGAACAGAAACATACAAGATGATACCAAGCGATGCAATCAAGACAGCTTTCAAGGCGTTTTTCGCAAGTTCTTTACCGACTGTCGGGGAAACAGTGCTAACATTCGGCTCAGCTTTATATTTCTTTACGAAATGGCTCTTTAAGTCAGCAATTTCTTGTTTATCGAGAACCCCTTTTAGTCGGACAACACCTGTTTGATTATTTGCACCAGCAAGGACAATGTCTTCTGTCTTCAGTTTGAGAGAATCAAATTCGCCTTTGATTTCTTCTTTTGTTAACGATTGAGGTGAAGTCACTTCAATACGCGTACCACTGCTGAAATCAATGCCAAGATTCAAGCCGAAAACAAACAGGAAGATGATACCGATGATGGTCACACCAATTGAAAGCCCGTAAAATATTTTTCTTGTTTTAACAAAATCGAGTTTTTCAAAGCGAGTTGGCAAGTGATACAGATCCATTTTTTCAGCAAGATCATGAATATGTTTCTTGTTCACACCAAACCAGCCTGGGCGCTTGTTAAAGATATTGCTGTTCACCCACATGTTCATGAAGAAACGTGTTCCATAAACCGCTGTGATAAAGCTCATTAATATACTGATGATCAGCGTTGTTGCGAATCCTTTAACTGAGCTTGTCCCATAAAAGAACAATACGCCTGCAGCAATTAGCGTCGTTAAGTTCGCATCGAAAATCGTACTAAGTGAGTTTTTCGTCCCTTCAGCCACTGCTGCTTTCACCGAGCGGCCCAGTTTGATTTCATCCTTAATTCGTTCATATGTGATAATATTCGCATCCACTGCCATTCCTACCCCGAGAATCAAGGCAGCAATACCTGGCAATGTCAATACCGCGTTCATCCAATCGAACACTAGTAATGTTAAGAAAATATAAACAGCTAAGGTCACAACCGCAATGAAACCCGGGAAGCGGTAGTAGCCTAACATGAATACGAAAATAAGCAGAATGCCGATGATTCCAGCAAAAATGGTTTCAGTTAATGCCTGTTCACCGAATTGTGCGCCAACTGAAGTTGAATACACTTCTTTCAATTCAACTGGCAGGGAACCTGCATTTAATAGATCAGCTAGTTCTTTTGATTCTTTCACTGTGAAGTTCCCGGTAATTTGAACAGTATCTGTACTAAATACTTGGGAAACAGCAGGTGCAGAAATCATATTCTCCTGATTTCCTTTGATGGAATCTTTTCCTTCTTCAAAATCAAGCCAGATTGCTAAAAGATTCGTACCTTGAGGCATGGCTGAAATTTTTTGCGTCACTTCTTTGAATTTATTTTTATCTTTTAACGTGACAGATACAGCTGGTGTATTATTTTCATCAAAAGTTGGCTTTGCACCGCCTTCTTTTAAATCGGAACCAGTTAGCATCAATGTATCATTGTAATCGCGGAAAGAGAGCTTCGCTTGAGTCGATAGAATTTCTCGAGCTTTACTTTGGTCTTCAACACCAGGTATTTGCACGCGAATCCTATTATTCCCCTCAATCGAAATAACTGGCTCACTAACACCGAGGACGTTCACTCGTCGGTTTAAAGACTCTACGGTACTACTTAGTACATCTGGAGTAACTTTTTGATTTTCACCTGGTATTACTTCATACAGAACCTCGAAACCGCCTTGCAGGTCAAGACCGAGCTTAATATTACTTAAGATTCCTTTTGAAGTTGTGCCCATCGTCGCGATAATGAATAGTAAGATGAGAAAAAACGCAACGATTCTACTTCTTTTTACCATTGATTTGTGGACCCCTTTCTTTTACACGCCTTACCCAAAAGTTTCAGTGTTCGGTATGATCGGCATCCTTACAAAAGAAACGGGTTCTATCGAACAAGTTTCATCCTGTTCTGAGTTTGATGAAAAGCGTATAACATACCTAATCAGAAAACAGGCTTATAGCCATATTTTCCCATTAAAATTTCTAAATAATTGCAACACCATTATTATGAGACAATTACAAACTACTGTCAATTTAAGTTTATCCCTTTTACAAAACATTAATCTTTGAGCAATTGTTTCAACTCTTCACTTGATAAATCCTCAAACAAATTGGGCGCTGTATAAGCTTCTATCGTTTTATACGTCATGAATTGACTATTGGAGAGAGTCAAAATGTCTTGGACGATTTCATAAATACGTATGTCCGCATCCGGTTTCTTCCACTTTTTCAATACAAGACATTCCCATACTTCATCTTCGTTCACGTCATCTAAACCGAGCAGCCGTAATTCTTCCACTTTGTTACGTAAAACAGGCTTCACTTTTATAAAATAGCGCTGATAAGGATGTTGTTTTTCCATTAAAGACACCTCCACTGGGTTCATTTTTCCTTCGCCTTTTCTAATTTCCTAGGCTTTTTTTAGAAGACTAAGTCATGCTTTGTCCACATTTTCATATAGATAATTGTATATGATATTAGCTTTTTTGAGAAGGCAGGGATGAATCGCATGTCGAAATTTTTAAAAGGAACCCTCATTTTGCTTGGTGCGAGCTTGATTACGAGGATTCTTGGATTTATTAATCGAATCGTCATTGCCCGTTTCATCGGTGAAGAGGGCGTTGGTCTATATATGATGGCACTTCCGACCCTGTTCCTTGTCGTCAATATTACGCAACTTGGTTTACCTGTTGCGATTTCGAAGTATGTGGCAGAAGCGAATGCTAAGGGTGATGAACGAAAAGTAAAGAAAATCCTTGTTGTTTCAATTGCTTGCACGCTCACTTTGTCGCTGATTTTTACACCAGCTATGATTTTGCTTGCTCCTTGGCTAAGTCAGCAGCTTTTCACAGATGAGCGCACGGTATGGCCGCTAATGGCGATTGCACCCATTGTGCCGATTATCGCCATTTCATCGGTGATTCGCGGCTATTTCCAAGGCAAGCAAAATATGAAGCCGTTCGCATTTTCGCAAGTGATTGAACAAATTGCCCGAATTACCTTCATTGCTGTTTTGACGAAAGCGTTTCTGCCATATGGGATTGAATACGCAGCAGCTGGCGCGATGTTTGCTTCGATTATCGGTGAACTCGTTTCTCTCGTTTATTTACTTACCATGTTTAAAATAAAGAAACATTTTAAAATGCGCAAAAATTTCTTTTCCGTTTTTTCATCTGGAAAAAGTACATTTAAGGAATTGATGGGAATTGCCTTACCCAATACAGGAGGCCGCTTCATCGGCAATGTTGCATGGTTTCTTGAGCCAATTGTCGTTGCTCAAAGCCTAGCCATTTCCGGATTAACCGCATCAGTGGCTACAAAGCAATATGGGGAACTAACAGGATATGCCCTGCCTTTATTAATGCTGCCATCTTTTGTGACCGCGTCTTTAGCAACATCACTCATTCCATCGATTAGCGAAGCCCAATCGGTTGGTGATACCAAATTAATTGAGCGAAGACTTCAACAATCGATCCGAATTACTTTGATAACAGGTGCCCTAGCTGTAGTCGTTTTATTTGTCCTCGCAGAACCAATTTTACAAATTATGTACGGATCTGATAATGCGGCTGTTTTCATTAAATTTTTAGCGCCGTTTTTCATTTTATTTTATTTTCAAACGCCACTGCAGTCGATGCTTCAGGCACTGAATTTGGCAAAAGCTGCGATGGTAAACAGCTTAATTGGTTCAATTATCAAAATTGCAGCCATTTGGTTTCTCGCTTCTAAAGAGAGCTTCGGCATCATGGGTGCCGCAATTGGAATTGCTGTGGGCACTGTATTAGTCACGTTCCTACATTTCACGACTCTTTTAAAAATTATTCCGGTTACGATTCATCTTCGTTTATATGCATCTACCGTATTGATTACACTGCTCTCAGGATTCTGTGGACATTATTCTTATTTTACCTTGTTCGCTTCTCAACCTTTGTTACCACGACTATTGATTTCATGCATTAATATGGGAATCACGTTCGGCATTCTTCTCCTGCTCCTTGGAGAAGTAAAGAAAGCCGAACTCCAGCGGATTCCAGTTATTGGCCAAATGCTTGCAAAATTTGCCTGGCGCTGAAAAAAATGCGCGAGGCTTTATTTTTCATCAATAAACAATTGACCGTCAACATAGCTGCAAAACGAGATGAGATTAATATCCGTATAGCCCTTTTGCTCAATCTGCTTCATCAACCATTCGGGAGATTTGTTAATGTATTTTAAATTAGATGTTAGTAATTCACCATCAAGAATGAGCGGAAAAGGACCTGTTTTATCCGACTTTTTCACTTGTTTTTTTTCGATCACAGATAGCTCACCTGACGTTTCTAATATTGCATATTCAACATCACTAACACTTAGAATATTTTGAGCTCTCAGCTGCATAAGCAAATCATCGAAATTATAGCGTTGACTTTTCATGGCTGCTTCATCTATTTTCCCTTTATTCACAATGAGTGTCGGTGAGCCGTCGATGATTTTTCTTGCCTTTGGACTTTTTAATGATACAATGGCTAAAATAATTTGGATAATCAATAGGATCAGCATGGGCAAAACGGTATACATAATCGGTTTATCAAAATTCTCAATTGCCAAGACCGCCATTTCGCCAATCATAATAAAAATAACTAAATCCAACACACTCAATTCCCCTACTTCTCGCTTCCCCATTAATCTGAAAATCAAAAGAATGAGCAAATAAATGATAATTGTGCGTAAACTTACCGTTAAATAAACGTTCATGAACTAGGCCCCCAATCATTACAATCTCTTTTAGGATAGCCCTAAGGTCTTAAAATTATTTATGACCATTGAGTATAATAGTGCGTGTTTAAAAAGATGGATAAAAAGAGCCGAGCAGTTCTGCGAGCGATGGTCTTAAGGATCGGAGAGACAGACCGACGAAGAAATTCGATAGCTATTTTTACCGGACTTTTTGAACAGCCTCTCTCTAATGGTTGTTACAATTTTCATTTCCTTCTTCTGGTCTAAAACTAAGGTCTATCGAATATGCTTGTACAAAGACATCCAGGCCTATTTAAGACTTGAGTCATTTTGAAGGGGGAGGAGTACAATCGAAACAAGAAAAATGGGGACTGCAATTTTGCATGGAGTGGGCGTCATTTTTATATTAGTCATTCTTTTCAGCTTCATTTTTGCAATGATTCTGCGGTTTACGAGTGTTACGGAAAGTTCACTCACTTATATTATTATGGCACTTTCTTTTATCACATTGTTTATTGGTGGCTTTGTTTCAGGTGGCAAAGGGAAAAAACAAGGGTTGCTGTTAGGTAGTGGAACAGGGATGCTTTATGTATTGATTATTCTAATGTTCCAATATCTTGGTCATGACTCACTATTCTCCCTGAAGCAATGGATTCATCAAGGCTGCTTCGTTGTGACCGCGATGATGGGCGGCGTTCTTGGGGTGAACATGAGCTCCTCACAAACGTAAAACATAATAACCAAAAGAAAAACGGTTCCACATTGGAAACCGTTTTTTCATTCTGATTATACGAGTTCTTTTTCCGGAGCGCTTTCCTTTACTTCACGGATTGCAGAACGTTCGAATTTCAGTTTACTTCCATCTGTCGCTTTAATGACAGCTGTTGCATCTTCAATACTATCAATTGTCCCATGGAGGCCGCCGATTGTTACGACTTTGTCCCCTCTTTTTAAGCTTGATTGCATCAAATTAACCGCTTTTTGTCGCTTTTGGTTTGGACGAATCAATAAGAAGTAAAACAGAACAAACATTAATACTAATGGTAATATTCCACCTAGACCTTGCATACTATCTCTCCTTTCTGAATAATATCTATTTTGTTGAGTTAGAAATTCCTAGCATTTGGCTTATTAAAACCGTATTGCTCAAAAAATTCTTCTCTAAAGTCTAACAATCGATCTTCGCGGATCGCTTGTCTGACTTGCTCCATTAAGTTTAACAGAAAATGAAGGTTATGGTAAGTAGTTAATCGAATTCCAAACGTTTCTTCACATTTAATTAAATGACGAATATAGGCACGGCTGTAATTTTTACAAACATGGCAATCACAGTTTTCATCGATTGGTCCGAAATCACGCGCATACTTCGCATTTTTCACAACTAACCGACCATTACTTGTCATTAAAGTTCCATTACGAGCAATCCTCGTTGGCAGGACACAGTCAAACATATCAACCCCGCGAATCGCACCGTCAATTAATGAATCCGGTGAACCAACACCCATTAAGTAACGAGGCTTGTCACTTGGCAATAGCGGTGTCGTAAATTCGAGCACACGGTTCATAATATCTTTCGGTTCACCAACAGATAAACCACCGATTGCATAGCCAGGGAAGTCTAGTGAAACAAGATCCTTTGCACTTTGTTTACGCAAGTGTTCGTATTCGCCACCTTGGACGATTCCGAATAACCCTTGATCTTGTGGACGCTCGTGAGCGTTTAAGCAACGTTCAGCCCAACGCGACGTACGTTCAACCGATTTTCTCATATACTCTTCAGTTGCCGGGAATGGTGGGCATTCATCAAACGCCATCATAATATCAGAGCCGAGCGCATTTTGAATTTCCATCGCTTTTTCTGGACTTAAGAAAAGCTTGTCCCCATTCAAATGATTTCGGAAATGAACGCCTTCTTCTTCAATTTTTCGGAAGTCGCTTAAACTGAATACTTGGAATCCGCCAGAGTCGGTTAAAATAGCACGGTCCCAGTTCATGAATTTATGCAGGCCGCCCGCTTCCTTAATAATTTCATGACCCGGACGTAGCCATAGATGGTACGTATTACTTAAAATAATATTGGCACCCATTTGTTTTAAATCTTCTGGTGACATCGTTTTTACAGTTGCCATCGTTCCTACTGGCATAAATGCTGGCGTTTCATAAGAACCGTGTGGTGTATGAACAATTCCTAGTCTCGCACCACTTTGTTTACAAGTTTTAATATGTTCGTAACGTATTGCAGTCAAAAGCAAGAACTCCTTTATTTTTAAAAATTTTTATCCCGCATTAACGGGCAGTAAGACCCCCACCTCAAGGCTTAGAGGAATCGAAGAAGCGTAGGTGGGAGACAACTGCCCGTAAAAGCCCGATTGGTTCAACTAACAATCAGTGGGGATGCTCCCCCACTGATTGAAGGTTCACTTTATCCCGGTTTAACAGTCTGTAATCCCTCGACTGATGGTCGTTTCACTTTAGATAATCAACATCGCATCGCCGAAACTGAAAAAGCGGTATTTTTCTAAAACGGCTGTTTCGTAGGCGTGTAACACATGTTCTCTACTCGACAGCGCACTGACTAACATGATCAGTGTTGATTTTGGCAAATGGAAATTGGTAATCATGCCATCAATCCCCTTAAACTCATAACCCGGGTGAATGAAGATACTCGTCCAACCACTTTCTTCTTGAAAAACACCATCATGACGCGATGCGATCGTTTCCAGTGTTCTAGTTGACGTAGTGCCGACTGTAATAATCCTTCCACCATCTGAACGAACTTGATTCAAAATCTGTGCTGTATCAGCCGTCATTTGATAAAATTCCGAATGCATATCATGGTTGTCGATATCGTCGACACTCACTGGACGGAATGTACCTAACCCGACATGCAATGTGATAAACGCAACATGAACGCCCATCTCTTTGATTTTTTCCAAAAGCTGCTCGGTAAAATGCAGGCCAGCTGTAGGAGCTGCTGCTGATCCCCGCTCCCTGGCAAAGACGGTTTGATAGCGGTCCTGATCATCCAGTTGTTCTTTAATATAAGGCGGCAATGGCATCGTACCAAGCTCATCCAACACTTCGTAAAAAATCCCTTCATAGCTAAAATCAAGGATTCTTCCGCCATGCTCAAGCACACCTGTGCAAACGGCTTTAAGCTTGCCATCTCCGAATACAATGACAGACCCTTCTTTAATCCGTTTTGCTGGCTTAACAAGCGTTTCCCATGAATCATTATCTTGCTGTTTTAACAGAAGTACTTCTATCTTCGCACCTGTACCATCTTTACTACCAAATAATCTTGCTGGAAGAACTTTCGTATCGTTCAATACGAGGCAGTCTCCTGGGTTCAGATAGTTCGTGATTTGCTTAAATGTTTCATGCTCGATCTCACCAGTCTCTTTATTCAGCACCATTAATCGGCTTGATTCACGGTCTAAAAGCGGAACTTGTGCAATCAATTCTTCTGGTAAATGAAAATCAAATAAATCTACTTTCAACTTTTTCACTTCCTAAATCATTAAATCATTCTCTAGACGCCTAAATATAAATCGGCTGGATCTACTCAACTAATGGCTCAATCTGAAAATGCCTGTAGACAAGCTCTGTCACAATCCGACCTCTTGGCGTTCGTTGGATAAACCCGATTTGCAGGAGATACGGCTCGTAAACATCCTCAATCGTATGGGATTCTTCACCGATTGTCGCTGCAATCGTTTCTAAACCAACGGGGCCACCGCGAAATTTTTCAATAATGGCTTTAAGTAATTTATGGTCAATATGATCCAAACCTAAACGGTCGACTTGCATTAATTCAAGTGCATAATCGGCCATTTCACGTGTAATTGTACCATCTCCACGAACCTGGGCAAAATCCCGGACTCGTCTAAGCAATCGGTTGGCAATCCGCGGTGTACCACGAGAGCGTCGTGCTAACTCCCCTGCCGCTTGTTGATCCATTTCTGTTTCCATAATCACAGCAGTCCGCACGATAATATCCGCAAGCTGTGGTTCCGTGTAATATTCAAGCCTACTTAATACACCAAAACGATCTCGCAATGGTGCAGACAAGGAGCCTGCCCGAGTCGTTGCTCCGACAAGCGTAAAGGGAGGCAAGTCAATTCTTACAGAACGAGCAGTCGGCCCTTTTCCAATGACGATATCTAAACAGAAATCTTCCATTGCTGGATACAACACTTCTTCAACAGTACGAGGCAAACGGTGGATTTCATCGATAAACAAGACATCACCTGGCTCAAGCGCACTCAGAATCGCCGCCAAATCACCAGGCCTTTCAATCGCCGGACCTGATGTTGTCCGGACATTCACACCCATTTCATTGGCAATGATCACAGCAAGGGTTGTTTTCCCAAGTCCAGGTGGTCCATATAAAAGAACATGATCCAAAGTTTCTTCACGCATTTTCGCCGCTTCTATATAAACACTTAAATTCGCCTTTACTTTTTCTTGGCCAATATATTGTTTTAAATATTGAGGTCTGAGGCTTTGTTCAAAGGATTGTTCGTTCAATTCAGCTTCCTGGTTGAGCAGTCTCTCCTCCATGTTCGCCCCCCCTTATCTTAACATCATTTGCAATGCTTTTTTAATATATTGTTCTGTCGTCATTTCCTCATCCAGAAGCTTCTTCGCTACCCGCTGCACTTCTTTCTCGGAATACCCGAGTGCTTTCAATGCAAGTGTCGCCTCTTCTAACGCTTCACTGAAACCAGCTGCTCTTACAGCTTTAGCATGGCCATCATTGAAAAGATTCGGAAAAGCATCAGGAATAATGTTTTCAAGCTTCCCTTTCAAATCAAGAACGATCTGGCGTGCTGTTTTCTTGCCGACACCCGGAAATTTCACAAGGAAGGCTTCATCTTCATTCTCGATTGCCTGTACCACTTGTTCGACTTGGCCAGAAGCCAAAATCGCAAGCGCCCCCTTTGGTCCAATTCCCGTTACATTCAACAATTTTGTGAACAATGCTTTTTGCTCACGCGTTTCAAAACCGTAAAACGCGGCGATATCTTCGCGGACGTGGTGGTAGAGGAAAATCTGCACCTTTTCTTTTTCCCTTGATGAAAAGACAAAAGGATTGGGCGTCATAATTTGATAGCCAATCTCTCCATTTTCCACTACTATGTATTCCGGTCCAATATAATCAATCGTACCTTTTATATAATCATACAAATCTCTTCGCTCCCTGAATTTGCTTTATCTCCTATTTTACCATAAAAACACGGACAAGGCAGAGAAATGATCGCTATCAAGATCGCAATATGTATTTTTAAAAAAAACAACACAAACAGACATGTTCGTTCCCTTTCCTTAAACGAAACATGCCTACTTTATTGAATAAATAGAAACTTTCACTTTTCGCCACTTGGAAGAGAATATGACTTGTACACTTCAAGCACCTTTTCGTACTGATTCTTATTCAAAATGGGAATGCCTTGGACGAGCTCTTCTTGTATTTTCACTTCTAACCGCTCTATATCAATATGAAAAAAGGATTGAATGATTTTTTGTTCCTCAGGCTTGCCGTTGAAAATAGAAAATGTTCCATCTTCACTTATTCCAAAAAAACCATTTGACTTTAGTAACGGCGATATATCAGACTCGTTTTTCTTCAAGATGATTTCTTCATTATTTTGGTCAACGAGCTGCCAGCCTGCATATTCCGCCCAGAAATCCTCCATTGCTAAAATAGACTCTGTACGCGTCTCTTCACTCATCTCACCGTCCAAATACACCCGCTGCAATACGACCTTTCTTTCCAAGGCTTGCGTAATCACGGATGTTTGCTCAGTTGCCGATGAAACAGATCCGATCCAAGCGATTCCTGTTAAAAGAATAGAAAGAAAGACAAATTTCAATTTCACTACTATCACCTCTTTTAGCCAAACTATGGAATCTTTTAGTCCATAGTTTGGCCAGTAAAAGGGATTTTACTCATAAAAAAACGGTTCCATAAAAAAAGGTTAGGCCCCACAGCTACTATATATCGTGTATATGACGTGTATAAGACATAATAAACGGTATATAGAGTGTGAGATCAGACCCTTCTGAAATTATTTCAAATGGTTCTCATGTACCCCTAAAGTTTCCATCATATTTTCCACGTTCAAGATGACCTGTTCTTTTGGTCCACCACCACGAAGTTTATTATCAAGCACTGTTGTGCGATAATAAACTCCTTGATCAGTTAGGACGTACAAGGTACGATTGCCAGCCATCGGTTGGACCCTACTTTCTACTTCTTCTTTAGCAGCAATTGCCGCATCCCTCGAATAATCGTCAAGCAATAATGTAACAATGAGCTCTTGATCTCTGACAATCGCGCATGATTCTTTCACATGATCGACTTTGTTTGCTTTTTTCATGATGGCGTCGACAAGCCTTCCTTCATACGCATTGTAATACGACGATTTCGTCCTTAGTGGGGTGATGTGACCGTGGTAATTACGATCTTTCTGGCTGAAATTGCGCTCTTGAAATAGGAGCCCATTGCCATAATCCGATCTCGGTATGGTGGGGTTTTCGCCATTTCTCGTTAGATTTTCTTGAATTTGATTGGCTTCGCTATAATCGTGTACCACCTGTCCAATTGGTGCTTGATACGTGATTTGCCGGACTAAATTATCCTTTTCATTCGAATCATAGCCGCCCGTATTTAGAACATCCTCTTGATTCTGATCCCCAGCCTGATTATTAGCCGTGCAACCAATGAGTCCGGCAAGCAAAACGACACATGGGAGAACGAGTATTTTTTTCTGCACCAACTTGTTAACCTCCTAATAATGCGTGTTCAAAAAGGGAGGATAAAAAGAGCCGAGAAGTTCAAGGAGCGATTGTCTCTCCGGTCCTCACACAGTAATACGTGAGAACCGGAGAGACAAAGAAATTCGACAGCTTTTTTTACCGGACTTTTTGAACATCCTCTAAAATGGAATGAGCGTATGCTCTACATTAGTTTCCATTTCAGTTGAGGTTTTTACACTGTCAGTTGCGCCCAGACGAGAGGAAACTTGTCAAAGCGATTCGATTAGACTGGCAATCTCTTCATTGAATTTCATCCGTTTCGCAAATTGTTCGATCGTCACCTTCCATATTCTATGCAGCTGTGCTGAATGATGGGAAACATGATTTTTGCACAGACGATTCCATTCACGAAATATATCAGTTGGATACGTAAGTGCATATAAAAACGCTTTATTCTCTTTGTATGTTTCTATTTCTGGATAGGACCATAGCTCTTTTGCCGGGTCCACTAAAAAAGGTAAGATTCGACTGCAATACTGCAAATAATCGATTGACGGCGACGCGTAAGCAATTAGGTCAAAATCAAGAAGGGCAAGTTCTCCGTCCTGCTTTCTTAAAAAATTATGGTGGGCACAATCGCCATGAATGATGACTGTCTTCTCAGCCATCAGCTCTATTTCATGCTGTTTCATGCCTGTCAATGCCCACTTGGCCCAATTTATCCAACTAGATAATATTGGTTCAGCAACAAACTCACGGATAATCGGCTGATAGTTACAAAATATCCCCAATCGTTCTTCCCATTTAGCAATTTGATTAAAAGAATTGAGTTTATTCGTTAAGTTTGAACCGGTACTAGTATGAAATGTATGAAGTACACTTAATCCTTCAAGGCGATTTTTTTCACTACCAAAATGAAAACGGTCCGATGATGGCTGAATATACTCGATTGCTCCGAATACTTGACCGTCATATTCCAATACGGCTAGATCTTCCAAAAATGAATACGTATGGATAAACCCATTCTTTTTTAATTGTTGAGTCAATTCTTTTTGATTGTTCAATGTTTGAATCGAATCAAACCCTTTTATGATAAATAATCGGTTGTTACAATGAATGAGGTAAACAGAGCTTCGCAAATGTTCAATCTTCAATGGATGAATCATATGGTTCTGCAAATGAGAGAGGAGACAAGTGTAAAATACACTGTCTCCCTTTGCTTTAATATCCATCACTTTCGTCAGCGAATGTCGGTCGTCCAAATGTTTGTGGTGCATTTACACGTCCTGGCATAATATCTGGTTGGCCTCCATATCCCGGATAACCACCAAATCCTAATTGGCCACTTGGTCCGGGTTGGCCACTGAAACTTGGCATACCTCCAACTGGTTGACCTCCATATCCTGGCATACCTCCAACTGGTTGACCTCCAACTGGTTGACCTCCATATCCTGGCATGCCGCCAACTGGTTGACCTCCGTACCCTGGCATGCCGCCAACTGGTTGGCCTCCGTATCCTGGCATGCCGCCAACTGGTTGACCCCCATATCCTGGCATGCCGCCAACTGGTTGGCCTCCGTATCCTGGCATGCCGCCAACTGGTTGGCCTCCGTATCCTGGATTACCTCCAACTGGTTGACCTCCATATCCTGGCATACCTCCAACTGGTTGACCTCCATATCCTGGCATGCCGCCAACTGGTTGACCTCCGTACCCTGGCATGCCGCCAACTGGTTGACCTCCGTACCCTGGCATGCCGCCAACTGGTTGACCTCCGTACCCTGGCATACCGCCAACTGGTTGGCCTCCATATCCTGGTTGTGCTACCGGAATGTGGCTATCTTGATAATCGGATTCTACACCCGATTCTATATGGTGGTAGCCGGACATATTAGGGTTTACTTGTGGATATGTGGCGTGTTGTTGATGTCCAGGGCTCATTGCATAGCCTGGTGTTCCGCTATGTCCCCCTTGACCACCGTATCCTGGTTGTGCTACCGGAATATGGGGACCTTGAGAATCGGATTCCACATCCGATTCTATATGGTCGTAGCCGGACATATTGGGATGTACTTGTGGATTCATAGCTTGATGATGCCCAGAGTCCATTGCATAGCCCGGCTGATTCGGATTATATGGTTGCGCCACAAGCTTCGGACCACACCCACAATCTGATTCTTTATTTGCTAACGGTTGACTAGCTGGTGCGTATTGTGGCTGTGTATATGGATTGTATGAAGATCCCATCACTCCACCATGTGACTCATCAGAGGAATCATGTTTTGCATACGGAACCTGATAGCCACCCTGATTTTGCTGATAAGGCTGTTGGTGCATGACTCCATGTATATTCTCGTTTCCATAGTAATGATGGTGATGATACACGTCATCAGATGATGATTCGTCCATATGGTGATGATGATGAGATCCAACCTGTGGCATTTGATGGCCCATACCGTAAACCGGCTGCTGTGGATAGCCATACCCGTTTGGACTCGGCATGCTATGCGCGCCCGCTACCATACCAGGCATTTGTGCATAGACCCAAGGATTAGGTGGTGGTGGATAACAAAAACCAGTACCTGGCATTATAGGTGTAATAGGCTTACACTCCTCTTCGGGAATTTCCTCCTGCACACACTCAACTTCCATGGATTCAACAATTTCTTCTACTTCATAACTAGGAAGCACCTTTTTTGGCTGTTTAGGTATTACCGGCATTTGTGGCTGAACAACAGGCTTTTGCACATTCATATTCGCCATATTCACCATATAATAGTTATTAATATCAATTTCTGGAATAACCGGTTGAGGAATTGGCACTTCTTTGACAATCGGTTTTTCCTTCACGATTACTTTCTCTTTCACAATCGGCTTTTCTTTTACAATTGGTTTTTCTTTCACGATTGGTTTTTCTTTCACGATTGGTTGTTGCATGATCGGTTGTTCTTTCATGATTGGTTGTTGCACGATTGGTTGTTCTTTCATGATTGGTTGTTGCACGATTGGTTGTTCTTTCATGATTGGTTGTTGCATGATTGGTTGCTCTTTCACAATCGGGTATTCCTTCACAACATGTTGTTCTTTCATGATAGGATGTTGCTCCACAGCCCCAGCCTTCGTACCGTAATTGATTTTCGCATGATGATGCCCATCTTTCGCGGCATGCCCACTTGCTCCGGGAATTTTTATTTTCATACCAGGCATCATCATATCTGGATTGCTGAGCTGTGTATTGACCTTTTTAAGCTCTTCAAAACTTACCCCATATTTCTTTGATAGTTTCCAAAGGGTATCACCTTTTTGGACTATATGAATTTTCACGCTGCAAACCCCTCCTATGCATAAGTCCATATATACTATGACGCATTAGGCAAATTGCTATCATTATCATCAAAACTTATGCAGAAGGTAACGTTTTTATGAGCGTAACCCCGTTCACCGCTTAAGAAAAAGCATTTGATTAAAAACATCCATGGGCTTCTGCTCTAAAGCCCAACGATGAATAAGGTTCAAGTTCTCAAATTGTATCACCTTATGGAGGTGGCGGTGCGGAGCTGATTTTGCGAAGCCCCGCACCTTTTCCACAAAAAAAAGAATGCCATTTAGACATTCTTTCGATAAGGGATAGAGCTACGCTAATTTACGAAGCAGTACAAGTTATTTGTCAAAGCTTACGCACGTTCAAGCATGCGATTTAAGGCAAGAATGGCATCCTTGGCGATTTTTTGTGGCACTTCAATTGGATTAAACCGAACGCCATTTACAATCGATTCCAAAGACCATAGTAAATGAGGTAAATCAATACGATTCATCGTCAAGCAGGGACACATATTGGGATTTAAAGAAATGATTTTTTTATCTGGATACTTGCTGATTAACCGTTTGACAAGATTCATTTCTGTGCCAATCGCCCACTCACTACCGGGACTTGCTTTTTCAATTTTATCGATAATATAAGATGTCGAACCGGCATAGTCGGACTTCTCGACAACTTCTCTGCGACATTCTGGGTGAACAATGATATTCATCCCAGGACGCTCTTTTCGTAATGCTTCAATATTCTTTGTTGTGAAATTTTCATGAACGGAACAATGTCCCTTCCACAATAGCACGAGTACATCCTCAACGTTTCCATCATAAATCAGTTCATCCTTATATGGATCCCAGACTGCCATTTTATCGAGAGGGATGCCAAGATCATAAGCGGTATTTCTCCCTAAATGCTGATCAGGTAAAAATAAAATTCGTTGCTTTTCGGAAAACGCCCATGACACCATTTCTTTGGCGTTTGATGAGGTGACGGTCGCTCCGCCATTTTTGCCGACAAAAGCTTTAATGGCTGCTGTTGAATTGACATAGGTAAGTGGCAAAATCGTGTCACCGTACATCGCCGAAAGCTTTGACCAGGCTCGTTCCGTTTGCTCAATATCGGCCATATCCGCCATCGAACACCCTGCTCGCATATCTGGTAAAATGACTGTTTGCTCACGTGTTGTCAATATATCAGCCGTTTCCGCCATAAAGTGAACACCGCAAAACACGATCGATTCCGCCTCACGGTTTTGGGCAGCAAGCTGTGCCAGTTGCAGGGAATCCCCTGTTACATCAGCGAACTGAATGACTTCCTCACGTTGATAATGATGACCTGGAATAAACAATCGTCCACCAAGTTCTTTCTTAATTTCCCAAACACGGGCTTCCATTTGTTCGTTTGACATCGTTTTATACGTTTCAGGTAAAACATTGGTTGACGCTTGTACCATATCCAAAATACTCATTACAGAACCTCCTCGCATTCCATTACTTTTGCGCTAATATCCAATGCCCGAACACTATGTGTCAGACTACCCAGCGAAATAAAATCAACATTTGTCTCGCGGTACAATGCTAAAGTGTGCAATGTGATGCCCCCAGATGCTTCCGTTATAATATGGGGTGGCACGAGTTTGACAAGGTCTGCAATTTCTTCTGGCGTTCTATTATCAAACATAATAATATCAGCACCCGCTGCCACTGCTTCTCTTACTTGTTCTGCTGATTCTGTTTCTACTTCAATTTTCACGGTATGACCAAGCTTCGATTTCGCGATTTCAACTGCTTTTGTGATTGATCCGGCGAAAGAAATATGGTTATCCTTAATCATGACAGCATCATATAATCCGTAGCGATGATTATAAGCCCCACCAGAACGGACCGCATATTTTTCAAGCATCCGCAGGCCTGGCGTTGTTTTTCGTGTATCACAAGCTTTCGTCTTCGTTCCTTCTAATAAGGTACAAGCTTGCCTAGATGCCGTAGCAATACTAGACATTCTTTGCACTAAATTAAGAACGACCCGCTCTCCCTTCAGCAGTGCTGCCATGTTGCCCGTGATGGAAACGAGTGTACAGCCTGCTTCAAATGCTTCGCCATCTTGTACGAAAAGCTCGATCAACACATCCTCATCCAGTAAAGAAAAGCCGGTCTTAATCACATCACTTCCTGAAAAAACACCTTTTTCCTTCGCTAAAAACGTTAATGTGCCACGCTCATCTTTAGCAAACAATGTATCACTCGTTACATCACGTTCACCGATGTCTTCTATGAAAAATGCTTCCAATACTTGCTTAAGCTTTAATTTGTTCATAAAGTTCCCGACCTTTCAATGGATGGATGGCTCGATTTCGGTCAAGTACAACAGATTCCTCACGCCACTCCTCATTATTTTCAAGCGGATAGTCTGTTCGAAAATGACCACCTCTACTTTCGGTTCTCTCTAATGCAGAATAGGCAATCAACCACGACACGATTATCGCGTTGATTTTATCTAGTTCACCTAAAGAAAGCCTTGTCACATCAACATGCAATAATGCTTTCAGATCAAATGATTCCAGCCACAATAGTAGCCTGGAAAGATTCGCTTGATTACGAACGATTCCTGCATCATTCATTATATTTGCTTGTATCTCTGTTAGATTAGGTAAAACGAGTTGCGATTCCGCTCGTTTTGTTTCCTTTTTTTCAACAGGCCAAACTCGTTCAGGTGCTTCTGCAAGATACTTGCCTAACAACTTGCCATAAACGAGTCCTTCAAGCAGAGAATTGCTCGCAAGGCGGTTCGCACCATGAACACCCGTACAAGCCACTTCTCCTACTGCATATAGCCCTTGAACAGACGTTTTTCCCCATTCATCTACTTCAATGCCACCCATTAAAAAATGATTTCCTGGAGCAACCGGAATTCTCAGCCTTCTTAGATCCAGCCCATTATTTTCACAAAGCGCTGCAATGGTCGGAAACCGTTTGTTGAAATCAGCAATCATCGAAATATCTAGATATACTTGTTCGCCATTTTTCAAATAAGCATAAATCGTTTGCGCGACAATATGACGGGGAGCAAGCTCTTTTTGCGGATGCACATCGCTCATAATTCGCTGCCCTCTTTCTGTAATCAGCGCTGCCCCTTCTCCCCGAACAGCTTCGGACACTAACCCTACGGTTTTGCCATTTATGTAAAGCAAAGTCGGATGAAATTGAATAAATTCCATATCTCGAATTCTCGCTCCTGCTTTAAAAGCTAACGCAATGCCATCACCGCTCACAGTAGGTGAATTGGAAGTGAAACGAAACAGTGATCCACAGCCCCCGGTTGCCAACACCACTGCTTTCGCATAAAGGGATTCAACTTTCCCCTCTTTGCTCATCGTTTTGACGCCGATACATGAGTCGTCTTGTCCGAGAATTAATTCAATCGCCGCTGTATACTCCATCACTTGTATGGAAGATTTAGCTAATTGCTGCAAAAAATGTTCCATCAGATGTTGGCCTGTTGCATCACCATGACGATGGAGAATCCTTCTTTGACTATGCGCACCTTCCAATCCAAGCAATGGCACGCCCTGTTTGTCACAATCAAACTCCATCCCTGAATGCATAAGTTCTTGAATCACGCCAGGACCTTCTGTCACAAGCTTTTCAACAGCAATCCGATTATTGTAATGGCGACCAGCACAAACTGTATCTATTTTATGTAGCTCAGGTTTATCCTCATTTGCGATCGCACAAGCAATGCCACCTTGAGCTAAATAGGAATTACTTTGTCTAAGCTCTGATTTTGTGATGAGTATCACATGTTTAGTCTTGCTAGCTCTAAGCGCCGTCTGCATAGCCGCAACACCACTACCGACTATCAGTACATCCACCGGGTCCATATTTCCGCCTCCTGTACAAACAGATGTCTTGACACATATCTTTACATACTATTAAATGATTTACAAGAGTTTTTTTCTAGCAGTCTATTTAACTAAGAATGTGGATGTGGACATATTGAAATATTTTGACTATGCAGCAACAACACCCATGGATCCTGATGCAATGAAGATCTGGATCGAAGCTTCACAACGTTACTTCGGCAATAGCGCAAGCCTTCATGATATCGGGACTGATGCTTCTGGACTGCTTGATGTATCACGGCAACAACTTGCCCAAATTCTCGGGGTAAAAAAAGAGAGTGTTGTCTTTACAAGTGGTGGGACTGAAAGTAACATCCTTGCCTTAGAGACTTTTTTAGCTTCACAAAACCGAACGCAAAACCATATCATAATCAGTCAAACGGAACACGCTTCTTTAGCAAATTACGTGAAAAAACTTGCAGAAACCGGCTATGAAGTTACGTATTTACGGCATTTGGAAGATGGAAGAGTTGATGTAGATCACCTATGTGAATGTATAAATGAACGGACATGCATGGTCATTGTTCAGCATATCAACTCTGAAACTGGCGTCATTCAACCGATTATAGAAATTGGTCAGATCACACAAGAACGAGGAATTTTCCTACATGTCGATTGTGTACAATCGTTTGGGAAGTTTCCGCTTCAATCCATATGTGCGCTTTGCGATAGCCTTAGTATATCTAGTCATAAAGTGTATGGACCAAAGGGCGTTGGTGCCGTAATTTTCCCCAAAATTAGCGAGCTTACCCCACCGATTCCCAATATGACACATGAAGCAGGCTTTCGTGCTGGGACAGTCAATGTTCCTGGCATTGCCGCCTTTATTACGGCAGCGAACGCTCTTGTAGACCAGCAAAAGCAAGAGTTCATTCGAATTCAAGCATTACGCGATCTTTGCCTGAATCAGCTTTCCGACCATACTATGGATGTTCAAGTTATTGAATCTTCCTCCCAATCGCCATACATTCTTGCGCTTACGTGTAGAGGTTTACAAGGCCAATATATGTTGCTGGAATTAAATCGAATGGGGTTTAGTGTATCAACAGGAAGTGCTTGTCAAATCGGAAAACAAGATCCTTCAAGAACGATGATGGCACTCGGAAAATCAGAAGAAGACGCACATCAGCTCATTCGGATTTCATTTGGCAAAAGTACAACGGAAGATGATGTTCAAAATCTAAGTCAAGGTATCATCGACATTATTACGGTTTCATAACAAGATTACGGTTTAGGAGTCTCTTATGGTAAACTGGGGATATCGATAATTACGTTAAGGAGCGGTACAATGACAGAAAGAAAGAAATTGTTAGGGGAAGAAAGACGGGGAAAACTACTAAGTTTACTGCAAACATCCGAGCAGCCGATTACAGGAAGCACACTCTCGAAAATGACCAATGTAAGCCGGCAAGTGATTGTCAGCGATATTACCTTGCTCAAAGCTAGAAATGAGCCAATCGTCGCCACAAGTCAAGGCTATATATATTTGCAATCAAAAAAGCCAACCATGCATGAACGCACTGTCGCATGCAATCATGATCCGTCACTCACTGAAACCGAATTAAATCTACTTGTTGACCTTGGTATTATGGTAAAGGATGTAAAAGTTGAACATCCCGTGTACGGCGATTTAACAGCTTCGATTATGGTGGCCAATCGCAAGGAAGTTCAGCAATTCTTGGAGAAAGTTTCGCAAACGAAAGCCGCCTATTTGTCTGAATTGACGAACGGCATTCATTTACATACGATTGCCGCATCGTCTGAGGAACTCCTCAATGAAGCAGAGGCAGCACTCAAGAAAGCAGACATCCTTATTGATTAAAGATGTCTCTTAGATAGCAAAGGGTCAGACCCCGCAACAATTAAATACAGTATAAGATACGTTCATGAGACACTACATACTGATATAAAGTGCGAGGTCAGACCCTTTTAGTTTTCTCGTTCATTTTTCTTTCTTTTAATATTCACTTCTGCATGACGCCACTTTTAACGGAGAAGCTAGGATAGGAACCAAGAATTGAAACTTTGCATCCCAAAGCCTCTAGCTCAGCAATCGTTCCTGGAATCAACACTTCGTCCATTGCCATTTCCACGTCAATAATAAAGAGGTAATCACCAAGACCCGTTTTCATTGGCCGAGACTCGATTTTAGAAAGATTCAGCTTCCTCCAAGCAAATGCAGATAACACCTGATGCAGCGCTCCGGTATAATCCGCTGGCAGCATAACCATAAGCGTCGTTTTCCTTCCACCTTCCGCCGCCAAATGACCATGATAGGCTACCTCTTCACGAGAAACGACAACGAACTTCGTGTGATTATGGGAATAATCATGAACATTGCGATTCGTGATGACTAGTCCATATTCCTCCGCTGCCATCTCATTGGCAATCGCCGCAATTTTCCGCTCTGGATTCTCTTTGACCATTTTTGCCGCTGCTGCCGTTGACGTTGTATATTCATAAGGAATCCCTTTCAACTCGCGATGCAAAAATTTATGACATTGCGCGATCGCATGGGAATGGGAATAGACGATATCCGGTTTAAATGCCAGATCATTATGAGTAGGATGAACCATATAATGTTGCTGAATCGGGATAATAATTTCTCCCCGTATCGGCAACTGTGCTTCATGGGTTAAATAATCAATCGTGATGTTGACAGAACCTTCCAACGCATTCTCAATCGGAACGAGAGCAAGTTTCACCTCTCCTTTTTCCACTGCATCTAGACAGTCAAGAATCGTCGGCATCGGGATCTTCTTTGCATCAGGAAAAAGCTGAGAAACCGCTAAATCCGTGAATGTTGCCTTTGGGCCCAAGAAAGCAATTTCATATGTCATGTAAACAAACTCCTTTTTCACGAAAATAATGTCTATATTATGCTATATTCTGATATTTTACAATAGTTTTGCAACAAAAGGTGAAAAAACGCAAGAATGATTGGATGAAAATGAGAATATGCGTCGGATTTGGGAGTTATGCGTCAACTATGGGTTTTTCTATAGAAAAGCCCCCACGCACACAAAATGCATGGGGGCTACCAATCACGTACCAGACCCTAGTACTTCTACCTTTTCGACAAACTCCATTTTCCTGAAATTCGTCATCATTTCATCCACTCCAACCTTCATCGCGCTTGCGTCGAGTGATAACGTCACATTGGCTCGACCTTGAAGCGGGATTGTTTGGTGAATGGTTAACACATTACAGCCGGATGATGCGACGACACGCAACAACTCTGATAAAGTTCCGGAGCGATCTTCCAAATAAAAGAATAACGTAATCAACTTTTCCTTGACAATCGTATGAAACGGAAAAACGGTATCGCGGTATTTATAATAAGCACTTCTACTCAAATCTACCCGTTGGACGGCTTCCCAGACTGATTCAGCTTTGCCTCTTTCAATCATTTCCTTTGCATCCAGCGTTTTCTTCATCGCTTCCGGCAGCACATCTTCTCTGACCAAGAAGAATCGTTTATCAATTTTATTCGCCATGCTCGCACCCCCAACTCTATGACTCCGAATTTTATAAAAGTCATTTTCTTATAGCTTTCTGTTATCACAAACTGTCTAAACTATTTCTTATTCCACAAACTCAAATTCATATTCCAGAATTCGGACGGTCACACCATTTGTCGCTCCACGCTTACGTAATGCTTCATCTACACCGAAAGTACGTAGCTGTCTTGCAAAACGACGAATCGATTCATCGCGAGTGAAATCAGTCATTTTGAATAAGCGTTCAATTTTGAATCCAGAAACATTGAAGCTTCCATCTGAATCACGTGTAATTTCAAATTCATCTTGCGCTGATTCATGCTTGTACATGACACGGTGAACGCCTGTCTCTTCTTCTTCATGCTCAAGCAGGAACTCTGGTGTTTCTTCGATTTTATCTACAACAGCATATAAAAGTTCACGAATTCCTTCACGTGTAACAGCTGAAATTGGGAAGATTGGATAGTCATCTGTCAATTGTTCTTTGAAATTCTGCAGATTTTCTTCTGAATCAGGCATATCCATCTTGCTTGCCACAATGACTTGTGGACGCTCAGTAAGTCTGAGATTGTATTCCTGAAGTTCTTTATTGATTGTCAGATAATCTTCGTATGGATCTCTTCCTTCAAGTCCTGACATATCAATAACATGAACGATTACGCGCGTTCTTTCGATATGACGTAAAAATTGATGTCCGAGTCCAACACCCTCTGAAGCACCTTCAATCAAACCAGGCAAGTCAGCCATAACAAAGCTACGGCCATCTTCCGTTTCAACCATACCAAGATTCGGAACAATCGTAGTAAAATGATATTCAGCAATCTTCGGACGTGCAGCAGAAACAACCGAAAGCAAGGTTGATTTACCAACACTCGGGAATCCAACTAACCCTGCATCAGCAAGTAATTTAAGCTCAAGTACAATATTCCGTTCTTGCCCTGGCTCACCGTTTTCAGCAATTTCCGGAGCTGGATTCGCTGAAGTCGCAAAGCGAGAATTACCACGCCCGCCACGTCCACCTTTTGCGATGATCGCACGCTGACCGTGTTCGACTAAATCGGCAATGACCTCTTTCGTATCTTCGTCCATAACAACTGTACCAGGTGGAACTTTAACAATCATGTCGCTAGCGTTTTTGCCGTGCATATTTTTTGACATGCCGTGCTCGCCGCGTGGTGCTTTGAAATGGCGCTGATAACGGAAATCCATCAGTGTCCGTAATCCTTCTTCTACCTCAAATACAACATTCGCGCCGTGCCCGCCATCTCCTCCAGCTGGTCCGCCCATTGGTACATATTTTTCTCTTCGGTAAGCAACGATTCCGTTCCCACCGTCGCCACCTTTTACAAATACTTTGGTTTGATCGATAAACATGCTATCACTTCCTTATCTCTGTATGTAATCCTAAGATGTCTTCTGTTTCATTTTAATATCCATCGTAAAATAGACAAGTTGCTCTGTCGCTTCCTCGAGATCTATCTTCTGATTATCCACTAATGAATTCTGCAAAAACTCAACAATTGATGATACATCTTTTATCTTTCCCTGTACATCAAAGGAAAATCGGATTAAATCGGTACTTACATTTTTATCAATATTGATTGATAATCTATTTTCACAATAAGTATCCAGCTGTTCTTCAAGAATCTGAAAAAAATTCTTTGTCCAATCGTACATCATTTGGTCCAACACGCTCGTACCTTGCACAAGATCAATTACTTCGAATTCACTTTGAAACACACTATATGTCCAATTAGCTGTCAGCAAAAGTTCGCTAAATTTAGGCATATCTATACTGGATATCTTTGCCTCATGCTGAGCCACTATAATGATATCATCAATAATTGCCTTCACACGGTCGGGTTTGCTTAGTTCCAAGTTGCCCTTTATTAATTGAATTTTATTCAGCCAGTCATGTCGTGAATGGCGTAGAATTTCAACGGTTGTCCATTCTTTTTCCATAAATGATTTACTCCTACTATTTCGTATTAGGCTCTGTCATGTATTTCTAAATGGATAATAACTTCACTTCTTACGTATTTTGATAAGTAGCTAGCGCAAAGCATTTCACCTGATTTATGTGCTTCCGCTTGTCGCCAATAAACGGCGCCTTCCACTTTTCTTATGATTATATCAAATATTCGTGAAGTGCGGATAGTAGGAGATTAATTATTATCCTTACATGAACCAGCTTCCAAAAAACTCTTTTTGTATGAAGGACATAGGACGGGGCTTCGCTACTTACTAATATAGCTCATCTACTTAGCAGGTATACTATTTTTATTAAAGGAAGTATCCCAAATTCCGGCTCCGCACCGCCACCATTATAATAAGGTGAGTGTAGCGTGCTACATGATTGATCCTTCATGGAAAGTCTCGGTTCTTATTGAACACATACATATAAGTTCTTTGGACGATGGCAGAGCATGTTCAACCATTTTTCAATCATAAAAAAGGGTCAGACCCCTTCTTCACGATATACAGCAAACCATTCATGCAAATGTCGCGATATATTGTGTTTATAGAAGGAATCAGACCCTTTAAAGCAAAGCCTTCTTATTCAAGATGTAAGGATTATGCTTCTTGTGCTGCTGGATACACGCTTACTTTTTTACGGTCACGTCCGAAACGTTCGAATTTAACAACTCCGTCCACTTTCGCGAATAGAGTATCATCTCCGCCACGTCCAACGTTTTCACCCGGGTAGATTTTCGTTCCGCGTTGACGGTATAAAATAGAACCACCAGATACGAATTGACCATCTGCACGTTTAGCGCCTAAACGCTTTGATTGTGAGTCACGACCGTTTCTTGTAGAACCTACTCCCTTTTTGGAAGCAAAGAACTGTAAGTCTAATCTTAACATATGTTCCACCTCCTAATGTTTTAGGATAATTTTCATGTATTTTCCGTAATCACGTTCGATCGTCTGAAGTGATATAAGCATACTGTTCAAGAGTAGCTGTACCTTCTCCTGTGCATCATCCGAAATCGAATCCGGAATGACACAGCGAAGATATCCGCCGTCTTGCCCTTGCTCAATCTCAGGCTTTACATCCGTTAAAGACATAATCGCATTGACAGCTCCAAAGGAAACCGCTGATGCACCTGCACAAACAAGATCTGAACCTTTTTTAGCGAAATTAGCATGTCCACTCATCGTAAACGATTTGATTACATTTTGTGGAGCATTAAATGTTACTGTGATCATAATAATCAGCCTTACGCGTTGATCGCTTCGATAACAACTTTAGTGTATGGTTGACGATGACCTTGTTTTTTGTGGTAGTTCTTCTTCGATTTGTATTTGAAAACCGTGATTTTCTTTTGTTTCCCTTGTTTTTCGACTTTACCTGTTACAGTAGCGCCGTCAACTAGTGGAGCACCAACTTTCACGTTTTCGCCACCTACGAATAAAACTTTGTCAAATGTAACAGTGTCGCCTGCTTCTACATTTAATTTTTCAATGTAAACTGCTTCGCCTGCTGCTACTTTAATTTGTTTACCGCCAGTTTCAATAATTGCGTACATACCTGCACCTCCTTGAATGTCTCAGACTCGCCAATCATAGGCGTTTTGCAAAAAGCAAAAGCTTGTGAACCTACTATGAGCGGTTGTAGCACGGGTGCTACAAACATAACAGTACGATATTATCATATATTCATGAATTATGTCAATAGATTTTCCCGTACTTTCATCAGTTCGTTCTTTGTTCCAAATCGTTTAATTTCATATCGATGATCATTCCCTTGCAGAATCGTGACAAGAATTTCTTTGCGAAGCATCTCTTCAAGAACCGGCTTGTAAGAGTCATTTTCGCCAAACAAGATGGCTATTACAGCATCGTTCGCTTCAATCAAAACGGCTTCCTCTTCAAGCTTGCGATGTTCCATCAGTTCACGCTCGAGCCTGAAGGCAACCGTTTCTGCGCTATCCACCTTGCCAGTACCGAGACATGTAGGGCAAGCTATCATTAATTTTTCGCTTAGTGAAGTGGATGTTCGTTTTCTCGTCAATTGAAAAATCCCAAGCTCTGTAAAACCAATCAATTGAACACGCATTTCATCCTGTTTCGTTATTGTTTTCAGCATATCGAAAATCGCGCGGCGGTGCTCGGCTTGTTCCATATTGATAAAATCAATCAAGATAATCCCACTAATATTCCGAAGTCGTAGTTGATAAGCAATCTCTTTTGCCGCTTGCATATTCGTTTCAAATAGCGTCTGTTCCTTCTGGGCTTTTCCGGTAAATTTCCCCGTATTCACATCAACAACTGTGAAGGCTTCCGTTTCTTCAAAAATAAGATAGCTGCCATTCTTTAACCGAACAACCTGCTTCAACGCTTGCTCTGCATCACTTTCAATGCCTGCTTGAGAAAAAATATTTACCGGTCCTGTTTCATAAAAAATCGCCCAGTCACTTTCATGATCTTCCTGCCACTTTTTCAATTCCTGAAAACAAGTGAAATCATCAACATGAAGCTCCCCACCTGGAACGTCGGTCATTTCTGTCAAAATACTTTCAAGAAATGAATCTCTGCGCCACACAAGAGTAGGCTTTTTTAATGAGGTAGCTTTTTTGAGCAATTGGGCATATTTCTCTCGCTGTGTATGTAGCTGCTTTAGAAATACAGCCTCGCTTTTTCCTTCCATCGCTGTTCGAATAATGAGCCCTTCATCTGCTTTCTTATGTGTAAAGGCCATACTTCGCCATTGATTTTGACTTTCCAGGCTTTTGAATTTTTTCGACACGCCGACATAATCAATTCCGTGAATATAAACAACATGATTGCTGGAAAATTCAATCAATCCTGTCAACTTGGCTCCTTTTGTCCCCGTTTCATCACGGGTCACCTGAACAAGCAGTTTTTCCCCTTCACGTATGTACTGGTTGACCGAGCTTTTCTGTGTGCCGTTTCGTTTCGCTTCTTGATAAGATGGGAGCTCATCACGATACAAAAATCCACTCTTTTTTTCTCCATAATCAATAAACGCCGCCTCCATGCCTGGCAGAACTTTCGTCACTTTACCAAGGTAAACGTTACCGACGCTACTAGCATGATCGGGCGGCACAACTTCTAATTTAGTGATACGTCCATTTTCTATACAGGCGTATCTTTTTTCTCGTGTAGATAAATTGGCAATTAGCTTTTTCATGATAAAATCCCTTCAAACAATGTGTGTTGCAAGAATATCACATTTAATACGCATATAACAATTCACCGATTTTCCCGTTGGTCATTTTATTGGTAAAATAGGCGTGAAGAAGCTCATTTTCATCTAACGAACCGCTTTCCTGACCATTTTTCATCACAATGACTGGGTGTTTACATCCGCGCTGAAATTTTTCCAGTACTTTGTAAATCATCTCGTTCTCATCGACT
Source organism: Peribacillus sp. NPDC096379 (assembly GCF_044762875.1). Lineage (NCBI taxonomy): Bacteria > Bacillati > Bacillota > Bacilli > Caryophanales > Bacillaceae > Peribacillus > Peribacillus sp. NPDC096379. The sequence continues at coordinate 721,161 of NZ_JBIWFD010000001.1, read as the reverse complement.
TGAATCGGTTCAAGCCTTGTTAAATCCACACTTCTGCCGTAATGGCGATCAAGTAGAAAACGAATGAACGCATAATAACGCTGACGCCATTCCATCGCAAGCGTGATTCCGATAAAGCAGGCAATAATCCATACGTTCAAATTGAAAGAAATCAATAGAACCGATAGAATCAGACCGGCGGTTGCCAAAATGGCTGAGAAAAGAAGAGTAAACGAATGTGCATCAAGAAAGGATTTTCGCTTTGATAAACCTAGAAACAATAATTTGCCACCATCCAAAGGCCAAACAGGAAGCAAGTTGAATATCATCACGGCTGCATTGCTGTAAAAGAATTGCTGATACATCTCATACGGTATAATGGAAAATGAGTAGAACAAATAGGCAAGTCCGACAAGCCATACATGCTGTACAGGCCCTGCCAAAATGACAATCAAATCTTCCCTTAGTGATTTGTTTCCATACTCATCCGTTTCCAGTGCGCCGCCAAATGGAAGCAACTGAATCGATTTAATCCGCCATTTAAAGAAGTGGGCAGCGGTAGCATGGCCCATTTCATGGACGAAAATAATGACAAAAAACATGAGCATTTGCGTGAAATGTGAAGTCAGTACGGAAATCGCAATCACGAGCCATAATGTAGGATGAATTTTGACTTTCCATAACAGCTTTACTAATTCATTCAAAGGAAATCACCTGTTTAGGATCAATAAATTGATCATTTTTTTTAATTGCCAAATAGAATGTCCCTTTTGAACCGTCTTCACTTGCTGTCACCTTCCCGATTTCAGTGCCTTTTACAACAGGATCATAGAGCTTTACTTCCACTGATTCGAGTTGACCGTACCATGATTCACTTTTATCGGCATGCTTAACCATCACTGTTTTCCCTAAACCTTCCTTCACACCAGCAAACATGACAATCCCTTCATTCAATGCTTCTACGTTTTTAATTTTGGATGTCTCGACCAACACACCTTCCCCGTTCACCTCAAAGCTTTCCGTGATTTTACCAATAACCGGAAGATCGGATTGCTGATCTGAATTGTCTGCAACGGTCCCCGTTTCGGTTTTCTTTTTATCAGGATAAAAAGCAATTGGCTTCCCGAATGTATCTTCATACCATGATGCTACTGTCGCAAACTGGAATTCTTGATTCATCGTGTCTTTCACAACAACTCGCACTTTATCAAGCTGTGTGGACGGATGTTTATAGGCAATGGCCACGAGTAAAAACAAACAAGCCGCTGCAAGAATTTTAAATAAAAACCATTCTTTTTTAAAAAGGGGATAATCGTTTCCAGGCGATGGGCTTTCATACGACAAATTGGGACGATATCCATCCGATTCGTCTTGAATCAAATTCGCCCATGCTCCTTGCTGGTTTTGTTCAGCCTGCTTTCTCCGCTTCGCAATCCGATCCTGAATTCTCTTTCTTCGATCATCCATACTTTGGTCCTCCCCCGTCTAATTACTTTGTACAAGTGTATGATGTACTTGTCCGAACTATGACAGTTACAAGGAGGGGGCGTAGGTAAAAACAAGCTTGACACGAGCAGCAACTTTCCTTTTCAAGCATTACGAGCTAGAAATCAAATTTGCGCGCCAGATTGGAAGGTTTGCGTGCCGGAATTTGTACTTTGCGAGCGAAATTCGAGATTTGCTAGCCGAAGCCCAATTTTACGCATACTTCCTGATTTCGACGTATAAGTTCTCTTGCTTCAAAACAAAAACTCCAGCATATGCTGGAGTTTTTGTTTAAGAACCTGCGAATATTTTTTTTATTTTTGCCATTAAGCCTTTTGGTTCATCTTCTATGGATGAAAGCGGAACCGATTCACCTAGAATTCTTCTCGCAATATTGCGGTAAGCAATGGATGCACGGTTATGAGGATCCATGGCAATTGGTTCACCTAGGTTGGATGCTTTAATCACTTGTTCATCATCAAGAACAATACCAATCAAATCAATGGAGAGATGAGTCGTGACTTCATCAATATCCATCATTTCCCCATTCTTCAGCATATGATTGCGAATTCGATTAATGATGAGTTTTGGCGATTCAATATTTTCTTCTTTTTCAAGCAACCCAATGATCCGATCCGCATCACGGACAGCTGATTTTTCTGGAGTGGTTACGACAATCGCTTTATCTGCACCAGCTATCGCATTTTTAAATCCTTGCTCAATTCCAGCCGGACAGTCAATAATGACATAATCATACTCTTGTTTTAATTCGTGAACAAGTTTATGCATTTGTTCAGGAACAATGGATGTTTTGTCCGTCGTTTGAGCAGCTGGAAGAAGATAAAGTCTGTCTTCAAAGCGCTTATCTTTCACTAATGCTTGGTGTATCTTACAGCGCCCTTCTACAACATCAACTAAATCATAAATAATCCGATTTTCTAGTCCCATGACTACATCTAAATTCCTAAGACCAATGTCTGTATCAATCAAACATACTTTTTTGCCAAGAAGAGCTAACGATGTACCTAAATTTGCGGATGTTGTGGTCTTTCCCACCCCACCCTTTCCAGATGTAATAACTATTGCCTCTCCCACGATTAGAGTCCCCCTTCTAATCTAATAAAATTCGGTCTATGGTTCTTAATAGCTTGAATTTTTTCCACAATAATATGGCCCGTTTCATCGACGAAAGCACACTCCATCACATGGCCATCTGCTATATATTTGTCAGGTGCTTTCATGATCTTATCCGCGATTCTTATATGTGATGGTTTCATGACGGAAGCACTAATAAAGCTTTGGCGGTTGCCGTTATGCCCTGCTTGCGCTATCCCTCTAAGAGCACCCATCACGAAAATATTTCCACCGGCTATAATTGTCCCGCCAGGATTCACATCTCCAATCAACAGTAAATCTCCAACAACTTCTAAAATTTGACCCGATCTAATGACTTTAGCAATGGTCGTCATTTGATGTTCATCCTTCCATCGCTTTGCTTCTTCCTTCGTCATCACATTGGAGATGATTTCATCAACAACCAGTTTTTTTTTCTGGCTGATCAATTCTCGGATACTGTTTTTCTGATCTTCAAGCAGATAACGATTTCCTGTATGTACCTTAACGGCAATGCCCGAATCATTTTCTTGAAATTGATAATTTGCAGAAAGCTTTGATTCTAATTCTTTCAATAGCTCAGAAAAAGCACATGAATCATCCAGATGAAGAGTAAGTCCATCTTTCGTGCCTTTTATCATAACATTTTGCTGAATTCTTTTATTCATGACGCATGTTTCACCTCAATGAAAGTATAATTCGACATGACTAGAGATATTTCCTTTTTCTACGCGCATGAAAGTAGAAAAACCGTCACCACTCCTTGACTTTTCACTTAAAGCCAAGGTAAGTCACCGCATGGCTAGTGTAAGGTTAGACAAAGTCAAGCCTACATTGAAGCCGAACAAGCTCTATGAAGAGTGGATAGCCCTACCTATCTTCTATAGGAAGAGACTATGTACTTTAGGAATGAGTAAGCCAACTTTTACTCGCCAGCTGATTCAAGTTCCTGTTTCTCAATCATACGCTTTAACGGATAAGAAAAAACAATGAGAAAAGCAAGATTTAACAGGAGAGTTGGCACAAGCCTAATTTCCAGAAAAGTATTAAACTCCATATGCGCAAACCCAATCAGAAGATTAATTTGATAGACAATCACTTCTAAAAGCGTAATAAATACGAGCGAAGTAAGAATGGTCACTAGCAGATTCGACTGAAAAATCCTCATGATTTTCGCAATAAGGTAAGCAAAAAATGGAAGCATGAACATGTAAATGCCCAATATTTCTGTATATACGACATCATACATTATACCTAGTATGAAGCCGTATACCATACCCGTTCTTCGCGAACCATAAATGGTAATGAATGCGACAAGAATCATAATGAACCTCGGCACAATAATTTTGTCACCGCCGAATATATCGCCAGCAAGTAGGTTTGCGAATGAACCTTCCATGATAAAGAAAAGAAAGGCAGTGAGAGGAAGGATTAGTCTCTTCATTCTTTACCCTCACCCTTCGCTTCTTCGTCACCTACAACTTCACGTTTGACGACTATGACATTTTTTATATCATAAAAATCTGTGGCAGGTTCGAGATATGCCGTCTGATTCAAGCCGTTTTGATCCACTTTCACTTCGACAACTTTCCCCACAATTAATCGTGATGGAAAAACGCCGCCAAGTCCTGATGTCTCTACAATCGAGCCAATTTTTATTTCTTTATCAAATGGAATCCGCTTCATTAACAAATAGCCTTGCTTGTCATCATACCCTTCGATGATTCCGTTCGCTGCATCTTGTTGTACAATAGAGGCTGAAATTTTATTATTCGGATCTCCGGAACTAACCAGCTGTACAGTTGCGGTAGTAGGAGTCGTACTCTTTATCTTACCGATTAATCCATCCGCTGTAATGACTGCCATATTCGTTTCTATCCCATTCATCTCGCCTTTATTAATCGTAATTAACTCATTCCAACGATCTGGATTTCGGCCAATGACTGTCGCTTGAATGGGCGAATACTTACTCAAATCATCTTCCTTATCAAGAATTTTCCGTAAATCTGCATTTTCCTTTTTCAATGCTTGGACTTCTGTTTTTATCTGCACATATTCACCTAAACGAGCTTTAAGCTTTGCATTTTCATCATATGTATTTTGCAGATCGTTCAGATTTTCAAAAAGTCCGGTAACAGCTGAAACTGGTTTATCAAAAGCATTTGCAAACCATCCTGTTGTATCTTTAAAAAATTGTTCCGGCCATGACAATGTTTCGCGTTCTCTCATTGAAAACCCGATTAATGCCACAAGAACAATAATTCCTGCTAATAACAAGATTAATTTTTTGTTAAAAAACTGTGGCATGACAATCTACACCTCTGTCTGGAAAAGCGCCAGGCACCCGCTTATCAACTACAAGCATAAGTGGCGCGGCCTAGGAAACACTACTTTCGCTTATCATTCCAATGGCACCTGGCGCTGAACACTAAAATTCATTAAAAATGTACGACTACATAAAGTGAAACTTCCATCTGTGGGAGTTTTTCACCCCTTCTTCGATTCCTCTAAGCCTTTATACGGGGTCTTGACTTTCCGTTATGCGGGAGAAAACTACAAATTAGATATTTTTCAAACAAACAGGGATTGTCCACTTGGGCTGAATTCCGCACGTGGCCCAATGTGTTCAATCCCCATTATAGGCAGTTTTTAACCGAGATGAAAGAAGTTTATCTCGGAAATTGAATGCACTCCAAATTTATTTCATCCGATGTGGGTCAAGGAGCTTTTGAATATGCTCACTTCAAGCTTTTATCGTAAATCTTTTGTTTTATTTTTAAAATTATCGATATGATCCAACGCTTTACCTGTTCCGATTGCTACACAATCAAGCGGATTTTCGGCAATAAGAACGGGCATTTTCGTTTCTTCACTAATTACTTTGTCAAGATTACGCAGTAAAGCTCCTCCTCCTGTTAGAACAATTCCGCGATCCATAATATCAGCAGCAAGCTCTGGAGGAGTCTTCTCTAGCGTATTTTTCACAGAATCGACAATTGCGTCAACTGTATCTTTAAGTGCAACTGAAATTTCCTTAGCAGAGATTTCAATCGTTTTCGGCAAGCCTGTCAATAGATCACGACCACGAATGTCCATATTTTCAATGCCTTCTGTATCCCCCGCTGAACCGATTTCCATCTTAATGCTCTCAGAAGTACGTTCCCCAATCATTAAGTTGTAATTTTTACGGATATAACTAACAATTGCATCGTCCATTTCGTCGCCAGCAATTCGAATCGACTTACTTGTTACAATTCCGCCAAGTGAAATGATGGCAACTTCTGTCGTACCACCACCGATATCCACAATCATGCTTCCTGTTGGTTCCCAAACTGGAAGATTCGCACCGATTGCCGCCGCAAAAGGTTCTTCAATTGGATACGCATCGCGAGCACCTGCTTGTCTAGTCGCGTCAATAACTGCACGTTGCTCAACCGCTGTAATTCCAGATGGTACGCAAATCATTACATATGGTTTGCTTCCGAAAACACCTTTTTTCTGTGCTTCCTTCATGTAATATTTCATCATCGTTGCTGTCGTTTCATAATCAGCAATTACGCCATCTTTCATAGGTCTTAATGCCACTACATTACCTGGCGTACGCCCAATCATATTTTTCGCATCATTTCCGACTGCGACAATTTGCTTCGTATCTGTTTGCAACGCAACGACAGACGGCTCTCGGACGACAATACCTTTCCCTTTAACATAAACAAGCGTGTTCGCCGTTCCTAAATCGATTCCCAAATCTTTTGTGCCTATTCCAAACATACTGGTTTCTCCCTTTCATACACAAAATACTTTTTATAGTAAGATTTTAAATGGTCAATATTCAAAAATGCAAAAATTTATAATGTTCCCCTTAAAAAATCATAAACATTATTATACCGCATCATCAGGAATTTTGATAGTGTTACAAATAGCCTTTTTCCTTCAAACTCACAAATTTATGTTCGCCAATAATAATATGATCCAAAAGTTCTATTCCTATTATTTTACCACATTCGACTAATCTCTTGGTAACTTCTATATCTTCTCTACTTGGCGAGGGGTCACCTGAGGGATGATTATGTAGACAAATAATAGAGGCTGCAGATCTTCTAAACGCTTCCTTAAAGACCTCGCGCGGATGCACGATCGAGGCATTTAAACTGCCAATAAAAATCGTTTGTTTGTGGAGCACTTGATTTTTCGTATTGAGGTAAAGGGTGATGAAATGTTCTTGTGAGAGAAAGCGCATTTCTTCCATGCAGTAGTTTGCGCCATCTTCAGGGGAACGGATTACGTAGCGATCTTGATAGTTCAATTGAGTAATTCTTTTGCCAAGTTCAACTGCAGTTAGAATTTGAATGGCCTTTGCTTCACCAATTCCTTTAATGGCGGTGATTTCATCGATGGACGCATCTTTTAACATACGCAGGCCTTCAAACGTATTGATTAAACGATTGGCCAGCTGAAGAACGGATTCGTCTTTCGTTCCTGTTCTGAGTAAGATTGCGAGCAATTCCTGATTGGAGAGACTTTGAGGGCCGTTTTGGATAAATCGTTCGCGCGGCCTCTCATCTTTCGGAACATCTCGAATTAGCATTTTTTCTGACAAAATAACCATCCTTTCATTATTACATTTAGATGGATTCCTGTCAGAGAGCTTGAACGGATTACTCGTTTTCCGCTTGAAACGCCAGAAGTTCACGAGACAATCTTGAAACGGGAAGTCCCACAACAGAAAAATAATCGCCATGAATTTTTTTGACAAATAGTGAACCATAACCTTGGATTCCATAGCTTCCTGCTTTGTCAAACGGTTCTCCACTATCAAGATACCCTTCAATCTCTGCATCTGACAGATCCCAAAACGTCACTTCTGTTTCTTCAAAAAATACTTGGCTCTTCTTTCCTTGAACGAGCGCAACACCTGTATAAACGAAGTGCGTGTTTCCAGCTAGCAGTTGTAGCATTCTTCTAGCGTCTGCACGGTCAGTCGGTTTGCCTAATATCAAGCCGTCTAAAGCTACAACCGTATCAGAGCCAATCACACAAGAGTCGGGATGATTCGCAGCAACTGCTTTTGCTTTTCTGTGAGCCAGCTCTTTTACGGCATCAGATGGCGCCGTATTCGGTTCGATGCTTTCGTCAACATTCGCGTCTACAGATTGAAAAGGGATTTGAAGTACTTGCAGCAATTCCTTACGACGAGGTGAAGATGAGGCTAAAATCAATGGGTGCATACTACATCACATTCCTTACTATAAAAAATATCATTGCAGGCCAGGAGTCCATTCTAATCGTACCAAATAATCACTCAACTAACAATCCACTTTCATGGAAAAGTCTACACTTTATTATGGAGACCAGACCCCATTTCATGCAGTAAAGCACGAAAGTAGGTCTGGTCCTTCATTATTTCCCGAGAAATAGTCGTTTTATGTCAGATTTGATAGGAATTCAAGAACTGCAGCAGTTTTTGTTGGGCTTTTAGTAACTGAGAGGGTTCTTTAGTACTTTGGTATTGCTTGATTAAATCGGTGGCAGAGCTCAAGTCAGAATAGGCGGCTTTTAGACCTGCTGGTGCATCGTCTTTCACCTTGGTTTTAAGTTCTTCAAGTTCTGTTTGTAAAGATTTCATATCGGTGGTTGCTGTCGGATTTAATAGTTGTGCACTAGATGCCTTTGTTAAGTTCTGATAGACTGTAATCATTTTATTCATAATGGCTGCGTTACTGCTTGCCGCACTTCCAGGCTTAAGGGTAAGCTCTTTCCAAAACACCTCCACATCATAGCTTTTAAAGAAAACAGCAAGTTGCTTACTCTCATCAAGATTTGTAGCTGAACCTAAAAACAAATAATACTTCTCATCTTGTTTCAATACCTCCGCAGGTACACCTTTATCCATAACTCGTTCCTGAATTTGCTTGGCTGCCTCTTCATTGCTGAACAAACCACCTTGAACAAGGAAAGCCGTTAGCGGTTGGATGGTAGGTACAGCCGCTCCTTTCTTTTCATCTTTCACAGGCTCATTAGGGATCTTAGATTCAACAGGGACAGCCGCTACCTCTTTATCAGCCGTAATTGCTTTCAACACGATTAAACCTAGACTTGAACCTATAATCACCGCAAATAAAATAGCTAAAAATGGAAGTTTAAGAGAGTATCCCGATTTGTTACCTGGGTTTTTCCATTTACCGCCAAATGCGAGGATCGTTGGATTTTTCTTTTTCGTAGAAGTGGCGGGTTGATAGAATACACCCTCGTCCTTAGGAAATACCCAATCAAAGCTTTCATCCTCTGGCTCCATTGCTGCAGAAGTTTGATTTTCAGCTACTGTCACGCTATCACTACGATCATCTTCAACCAAGGGCTTTTCCTCGCCATTAATTTTTATGGTGATTCCTTTTTTATTTTCTGGGTTGTCCATTTTTTTCGCCCCCTACGCACATTTTTTTCCATCCTATCATAGGAATAAAAAAAAATAACAAGACTTTTGTCGTCTTGTTATCAATAGCTTTCGTCAATTTTTGCCATCAGTAGGAACAGGAATTTCAATTGTCGTATTCGCTTCAAGTTGTTTCAGATCATTCCAATCTTTAATCACCTTTTCACCGTTTCGGCTATTATAATATAAAATAGCAAGTTGAAAAAGGGTATCTCCTGGTTGCACGTTATGGGTGTACACTTTGTATGTTATTTGATTCCGTTTAACAATTTTCCCGTCAGGATCCTTATCTTGCTCAGCTGGTTTGTTCAATTTTCCCTCTGCTTTGTTCTCCGATAGCTGAGGAAGATTTGCTTCAAATAATGGGTTTATCTTATTGGCTGGTTTCGGTTCCTGATATTTTGGAAGCTGATTTTTAAGTTCTTCTAATTTAGGATAATAATAAGTAGCTACTGTTAAACTAAATGTAAGTCTATCTTCTGCGTTCATTAAACGACTACTTTCTTTGAGTCCGGTGTATTGAAGGCTTTCTACTTTTGTAAGGCGCTCCAATTTCTCGAGTCCTTTCACAAATGATTCCAGTTCAAGATATGTTGGTGATTCAACCGTAATGACCGCTGTTAATTTCTTTACTCCTTCAGGTAGTGGATTTGTATTTGATGTTTCTACTGCTGTCTCAAGTTTTCCAGCTTCTAATTCATCTACCGAATCACCTGCTTGTTCGGCATCTGTAAATGCTAGATTCGTAATAAGACTACCAGATGCTACTTCCACTTCTTCAAGCAATAATACAAATTGATCAACAAGTTCACTCACTGGAAGCTTCCGTTGTAGAGCCATCGTATTAATGGCAGCACTTTTCTGCTCTTTTTGATCTAACTTTTCTAGCTCATCTTGTTCCTTCGTAATCGAACGGTTAAGACTAGCCATTTTGTCCTGTAATGGTTTATATTCAAAATAATACACGCCACTCACACCTATGATAAAAAAAAGCAACAAAAGTGTGAGAATCAACGACACTACTTTTCGGGAAAGCATTATGACCCTACCTCCCCATGTATTGATGCTTGAATGGCTGCCTTGTCCACCGTTAATTCATATTGTGCATTGTAACGTGGAAGGATAGGCTCCGCTGTCACACCATCCCCAAGTTTCTCCGTTGAAAGGGTTTGTAACTTAGCTCCTGAAATAATGGCTGAATTTGAAATACTTTTCAAGTAATAAGCTGCCTCCCGGGAAGAATCGAACCGAACAGTAAGCTGCACAGCCCCATCTTCTTGATAGGAAAAATCTACGATAAACCCTCGTTCAGGTAATAATGAAGATACAGTTCTCATGATGAAAAAGGTTGAACTTTGATGTTCTTCAACCCATTGAATCGCCGTTGTCAATTCACGCACAGATTTGGACTCAACACTCTGAGTTCGCTCTTTTTCCTTCGCGACTTTTAATTCTTTAGTCAACGTTAACTCTTGCTCCAGTTCTACCAATCGGGTCTTCTGTGCTTGATAGGTAGTCATGAAGAAGAATCCACTGACCAATAGCACAATCCCCGTCAACAAAATCAAGAAGACAACGGTACGTCGTTTTTTTTCTTTTTTAGGTAATAAGTTAATATCTACAAGCATGTTGACACCTACTTTAACGCTAGTCCAATACATTCAGCATATACAGGAGGGATGTTCCTTCCTTTTTTCGTTTGAAATAGTGGTTCAAGTAATGGCTGAACGGATACTTCAATCGCAGTATGTATATCCGAATAAAAAGTTTCCATACAAGGATGGTCTCCTGACAAAACGAGCTTTGAGATACGATGATTTCCTTTTGTAAGATTGAAATGGTAATAGGATAGGAAACGTTCGATTTCCATGGTAATATCTTGAGATTGACTGTGTAATTCGTTCGGTGCACCCACCCAAGAATAAAATTCCGATCCACTGCGGCTTTTAGAAAGTTCAAAGTGCTCATCATGAAATTCCAAAGGATAATGACGCGAAAAAACGGGTTTATGTTCGTTAAAAACAGATAAAACAAATGCATCTACCCCAATTTGCACCATTAATACATGCTCATCCTGCTTAGCAAGACCTAGATGATAATACATTCTATATAGCGATAGCACTGATAGATCTGCTATATCAGGTTTAAGAGATGCACCCTTTAATAATGCTGTAAATTCATGTAACACGGTTTCTCTTGAAGCAAATAACAACACGTCTCGGTTTTCAGCCGCTTTTTCTAAAGGCACAGCTTCGATTAAAGGGTCTGCAAAAGGCAGATGGATGCTCTGGCCCAATTCCATATATAAATAGCCATTCAGTTCATGATCTGGAATCTCATTCGAAACATGAATTTTCCTAACGATTACTGTTGAATCAGGTACACAGAATGAAACTTTTTTCCCTTTAAGCTTCCATTGATCGATCATTTCATCGACAATCAGTTCGAGCGTTTCACGATCTTTGATTTGCCCCTCAACGATCACACCATCTGGAAGGCTCTTTTGCCCATAGGCTAGCAGTTTTCGCTTTTTTCCAGATTCCACAAACCGAATATACCGATCTTTAATGGCTAGATGAACTCGATGTTGTCTATTAAATGCACTCACTCTCTTCATCACCCGCTTCAATAAAACATAGTAAAGTAATAGTTTAAGATTTCATTTCCATAAAAATAGGATAGCAACGCACCCATTGCAATAAATGGGCCAAATGGAATCGGCTGCCGTTTCTTATAATTTCCCCGTATCATGCCAGCCACTCCATACAATGCTCCAAAGAAGCTTGCCAAGGCAAACGTAAGGAGAGTCAGCTTGAGGCCGAGAACCAAGCCCAACACGAAAAACAGTTTAATGTCTCCCCCACCCATGCCACCTTTACTAATGACAGCAATGAAAAAAAGCAGACCAAAGCCAACGACCGCACCGACAAACATATCCCACCATGGATCTAATGGCACGACTAAACGGACAACTAAAACAAGAGGAACAAAAAACAACAGCACTTTATTAGGAATAATCATATAGACAATATCAGATACAAAAATAATGACTAACAACGAGATGAAGGTAAGTGCGATTACTAGTTCACCTGTCCATCCAAATTCATAGAATGCAAGCATAAACAATAAACCCGTTAAAAGCTCAACAAGTGGATAGAGCGGCGATATTTTCGAATGACAGTTCCGGCATTCTCCTCTTAAAAAGACATATGACAACACAGGTACCAAATCCGTAGCTGTCAACGTTCTTTTGCAAGTTGGACACTGTGACCGCGGCCGTACGATTGACTGTTTCTCCGGTACCCGCAAGCCAACGACATTGTAAAATGATCCGAGAACTAAGCCTAAAATACCTATGTAGCTGTAAATAAATAGTGTCATGGATTTCTCCCTTTTTATTGGAGTTTTGGTCTCCCCGTTTTCAATAAGCCTTCCTTCATACTGGATGTGGAGTTTTGACGTCATGTTGTTCCTTTTATTATACAGGAAGTTATATAGATTTAAATAAGATAATGCCGTGAAGGTTCAATTGATTGATAAAGCAGATTGATTATTATTAGATAAAAAAAATCACTCCTTGCGGAAAGGAGTGGGAGTATCATAATACATGTATCAATTCACATTAGATATAACTTTCGTTCGATCATCTAAAGCCGAAGATGGAACAGGAGACTCTTTAGCTCCAACAGACCGCTTACTTCCTACTAAATATACTTTATATGATTTTTTACCGGCTGTTTCCTCGACTATAACACCACCAACGGAGTATACTCCTCCATCTGGATCTTTAAGACCAGACACATCAGAGGCACTAGCACTAGGCTTAATGTCTGCATCAATATACCCACCATTAATAAGTTCCGCTAAAGTAATTTCCCCGTCTGCTCCAAATTTCTCATTGGCTGCATCGGACAATTTAGCTGCTGCAATCACTTGCTGTGCATTCGCAAGATGAGCATCCTTCTTACTATTATCAATAATCTTTCCAATACTCGGCACAGCAATCGCTGCGATGATTCCTAAAATCACAATGACAGCCAAAAGTTCAACTAGGGTTAACCCTTTTTGATCATGAATCAATGCTTTTACTCGTTTAATCATGTACGTTCACTCCTCAGTTCATTTTTTTATGTAGTATGACACGGTGTAATAAAACAGCTTGTAACTTCATACAAAACCTAAAAGGGCGTTAAAACGCCACCAGTTACTATGAAGGATCGGTCATGAAGCACGCTACACTCGCCTAATCACAATGGTGGCGGTGCGGAGCCGGATTTTCGGAAGCCTTCTCGAACAGATAAGTAAACCCGCTAAATAGATTAGCTAGATGAATAAGTTGCGAAGCCCCGTCCCCATGTCCTTCATACAAAAAAACCGCCATGTTTATATTTAAATTCCAAAATTTGGATTTAAACATAAATTGGCGGGGTGCACTACTCACTCCTGATCATTTAAGTGCCCAAATAAAAATGATCAATCACAGTTTCCAATCTATTTATATATTGCTAGTATATAAGACTCATTCACTAGTTGACAACTACTTTTTCTACTATATTGAACATTTTTATTGGATTTCGTTAAATATAGTGAACATCGGAACGGCAATGGCTGCTACAATGCCTCCAACAACTACAGCTAGAAAGATAATGAGAAAGGGTTCAATAAGAGATTTCATTTGATTTGTTGCATTGTCTACTTCCATTTCGTAAAAATCAGCGACGCGATCTAGCATGACATCCAAAGTACCAGATTTTTCACCGACGATGATCATTTGCGTGACCATCGGTGGAAATGCCCAGTGTCTTTCCATCGGAATGGCCATGGACTCGCCTTTTTCAATCGAAAGTCGCGATTGTTTCATCACCCTGGTTAACACTTCATTTCCTAAAATCTTTTCCACCATTGTTAAAGATTGCAAAATTGGCACAGAACTCTTGAAAAGCGAGCTTAATGTTCTCGTCATTCTTGCAATCTCCGCCTTTTGAATCAGTTGCCCGAAGATAGGCATTCTTAAAAGCCAATAATCAAGATAGTATTTCATCTCGCTATTGGATCGTATATAGCGAATGAAGATATATAATCCAACCGCTAATAAGAGAAATACCCACCAAAACCTTTCAAAAAATCCACCAAGATTGAGAATCAACTTCGTAAAGAAAGGAAGCTCACTACCAAATGAAGTAAACATATCGGCGAAAGTTGGTACGACTTTAGCTAACATAAAAATGATAATAATAATACTCAAGCAACCAACCGTTGCTGGGTACATCAACGCCGATTGTACTTTTTGCCTTGTCTGATACTGTTTCTCAAAATAAACTGCCATTCGTTCCAGAACCTCTTCTAGATTCCCGCCAGCTTCACCCGCTCGCATCATATTTATGAAGAGAGGCGGGAACACATTTCGTTGCTTTTCTGCTCCTTCAGAATAAGGGTTTCCATCTTCTAAACTTTGAACAATATGTTCTAATGTTTTTCGCAGCAGTTTACTTGATGTTTGTTCCGCCAAAATCTTTGTCGCTTCTACAACACTGATCCCTGCTTGAATTAATGTTGAAAACTGGCGCAGATATATAATAAAATCACGATTTTTTATGCTTTTTCTACCCAAGGAGATTTCTTTATATAAAATGCCCTTTAGTTCATCAATACTCGTCACAGCTATCCCTGTTTCTCTTAGCCTTGTGACCGCCTCTTTTCGTGTGTCCGCCGTCATTTTCCCTTGTTTTTTTCTTCCCATCCGATCTCTACCCTGATAGTGAAAAACTGGCATTAGATGATTCCTTCTTCTAAATAAGGGAGGGCAGAATAAGAATCAATCTTCCCTTCTTCCACTAATTGTTTAATCGACATTTCCATCGTTTGCATGCCAGCCGATTTACTCGTCTGCATCACACTTGCAATTTGATGGATTTTTTCATTACGAATTAAATTTTTGACAGCAGCATTATTCACCAGAATCTCGATCGCTGCCACCCTTCCTGCCCGGTCTTTTGACGGCAATAAACGCTGTGAGATAATCGCAGATAAGACGGAGGCAAGCTGAACACGGACTTGCGGTTGCTGATTGGGCGGGAACACATCAATGATCCGGTCAATTGTTGCCGGTGCATCTGTTGTATGCAAGGTGCCAAGTACTAAGTGACCCGTTTCCGCTGCGGTAATCGCTGTGGAAATCGTTTCTAAATCGCGCATTTCTCCGACTAAAATAATATCAGGATCTTGTCGTAAACAAGCGCGCAGGCCATTTGAGAAATTTTGTGTATCAAAACCAACTTCCCGTTGATCAATAATACTCAATTGATGTTTATGTAAATACTCGATTGGATCTTCAAGCGTAATAATATGTTTCTTCATATTTTTATTAATATAATCAATCATCGCTGCAAGCGTCGTTGATTTCCCGCTTCCAGTCGGTCCTGTCACCAAAACGAGCCCTTGCCTTTTTTCAGATATCGCTTGTAAAACAGATGGTAGCTTCAATTGTTCTAAAGTCGGAACTTCGGTTGGTACGACTCGAATCGCAAGGCTGATACAAGAACGCTGATGATAAGCATTGACCCGGAAGCGCGAAACGCCAGGGATTCCATATGACAGATCCAACTCTCCTTTGTCCTTAAACGCCTGCCACATCGATTCAGGAATCATTACTTTCGCCATTAATTCTGTGTCTGCTGGCGTAAGGTTTTCTTTTCCATACTGTTTCAAGTCACCGTGAAGTCTCATAATCGGCGGTACACCTACCGTTAAATGAATATCAGACGTCCCTAAATCAAAAGCAGCTTTTAAAATATAATCCAATTTCTCCTTCACACATCTAGCCCCCTAATCATGTCCCCGCTACCCGCAGTACTTCCTCTACCGTTGTCAATCCTTGTTTGGCTTTAAGCAAGCCATCGTCAATGAGGAAAATCATCCCATTGCGAACCGTATATTGCTGGATTTCACTAAGTGGCTTATTATTCATCATCATCGTTTGAATTGTATCATCGATATTCAATACTTCATGAATCGCAATCCTGCCATGATAGCCACTGTTTTGACAGCTTGGACATCCTTTGCCACGATATAAAGATTGCACAGGGATGCCACGTTTTTGAAACAAATTTCTTTCCATGGCAGATGGTGTGTATGCTAGTTTACAATCCGGACAGACTTTGCGAATCAGTCTCTGAGCGATGACGCCAGTTAAGGAGGAAACAACCAAATACGGTTCAACATCCATATCTAATAGTCTCGGAATCGTTGAAAGCGCACTATTGGTATGCAAAGTACTTAATACAAGATGCCCTGTCAAAGATGCCCGAACAGCTATTTCCGCTGTCTCGCGATCACGAATTTCACCAATCATGACAATGTTTGGATCTTGTCGTAAAATCGAGCGCAAGCCACTAGCAAACGTTAGACCTACGCTTGGATTGACCTGCACTTGATTGATGCCCTTCATTTGATATTCCACAGGATCTTCCACAGTAATAATATTAACCTGTTCAGTATTCAAATGATTCAATGCCGCATATAGAGTCGATGTTTTTCCAGAACCGGTTGGCCCCGTAATCAGAATCATCCCAGACGGCCGTTCAATCATCGCAACAAAGGCTTTGACATTCACTTGATTAAAACCAAGCTGTGAAAGATGAATCATCACATTGGATAAATCTAAAATACGAATGACGATTTTTTCACCAAATACGGTTGGCAATAATGAAATTCGTAAATCAATAGGCGTAGCATTCACATCCAATTTAATTCTGCCATCCTGTGGCAGTCTCGTTTCGGTAATGTTCAAATTAGCCAAAATTTTAATTCTAGCAATTAACAAACTATAAATATTCTTCGAAAGGACACGTTCTGTACGTAAAATCCCATCGACCCGATAGCGAATAAGGATGTTTGATTCCTGTGGATCGATATGAATATCGCTCGCTTTCATCTGTACGCCCGCTTCAAGAAGTTGATTGACAAGCTTAACAGCTGGTGCATCTTCACCATCTAGATTCTCAGTCGCGATCCTGTTCATATCTAATTCTTCAAATGTCTCTGTCTTGCTATAATATTTATAGAGTGACGCAATGATTTCTTCCTTTTTCGCTATGACAGGTGAGATCACCAAACCAGTCGATAGTCCCATATCATCTAATGCGATATAATCCATCGGATCATGCATCGCTACAATGAGTTGATTCCCTTCTTTTTTTATGGGCATGACTAAGTTCCTGAAGGCAAAATCTTTTGCAATCAAGCCTAAGACGGCTGTATCTACGGGATAACGAAATAAGCTGATCTGAGGTACACCTAGTTGGAACTCAAGCACCTCAATGAGTTGCTGCTCATTGATTAATCCGCGTTCCAATAAGGCATCACCCATTTTTTGCCCTTCTTTTTTGTATGTTAATGTATCCTGCAATTTTTCTTCCGTAATGATCCCTGCTTCAACAAGTAAATCGCCTAAACGTTTTCTTTCACTTTTCATTCTATCACCCCTATCTGGCATCCTTTGATCATTGTCTGCTATCATTCAAAATAACATGAAATCTACTTAAATTATAGAGCGAATTACCCAATCTTTGTAGTACTATACGAATAATGATATTAGGATGTTCTTCCATTCAATTTAGATGAAAAGAAGAACTTGTCCCTTTTGTTTGCATGGATTGTAGGAAAATAGACGAGGTACCTAACTTTGTTGTATAAGAATTTAGTTATAATTTGAAAAAGGGAGATGAAGTTGAAGCAGTCTGCCCTTTTTGCCATGGAACGATGCGGCAAGCGTGAAAGGATCCCAAGTGAGTACATCTACACTTGAGATGGGAGAGAGGTTGCTTAGCGATTTTGTTCTTGGATCTTTATATTAATGGTTTTTTCTCGTTCCGAATCTGCTTGAGCATACACATTATTCAATGAGGGAGTAATAGTATATGTGACCGTAAGAGTGTTATCTACTCTTGTTATACTAATATAATCTATTTTAAATTGATACATTTTATCAGATGATATGATTTCTTTATCTACTAATTTAGTTCTAAATTCTTTTTCGTATTTAACAGCAATTTCAGCGTCTGTAGGAATAGCGTTAGTGGTAGGGAACTCATTTAGCCATTTTATGACCGCTTTTTTTGCTTCGTTATTTGCTGTGTTTATCTCCTTCTCAACATACTTTAAGCCCATTCGTGATGATTGATGTAACTGTATATTTCCCTCTGATTTTTGATTCTGCAAAGAACTGTTTAAAACATTGCTAATTAAAGTTACTGAAAAAATAAGGATTAATGTAATCGTTAATAATACAAGCACTAATGTATAACCTGCTTCATTTTTTTGTTTCATCAATTATTCTCCTAATTGTTGAGGCTTACATCTACATATCCATATGTAATCGTTAGTTCTTTATGGTCTTCTGATTCTATTCTTATAGAGATAGGAAGTAAGCCTAGTGAGCTTTCTTGTCTACTTTGTGTTAAAGGTGTCACGGTTGAAAGATAGTTTTTTTGATTTAATGGAATGGATGGACGAATATACTTATCTACTGGGATAGTTTGGCAATCGTTTGTTTTACAATATGTTTCCAAGCTATTTGTTACCTCATAAAGTTCTTGTTCAGCTAGATTAATTGCTGTTAATTTATCTTCTGTTTTTGTAGAAAATGTCATTGCATTTGAGAAGAAGGATAAAAATATCGTTAACACAATACCAAGGATTGTGATGGAAGCTAGAACTTCAATAAGAGTGAAGGCTTGATTATTTTTTAGATTATTCACGAATTGCTACCACCTAATGTCTTTTTATTCATTATATAACAAACTATAATAGGGAATGGATCAATTTTATCAAAAAGTGGGGAATTTCATGAAACAGGTAAACAAGGAATCTGGCATTACTTTAATAGAAGTGCTAGCCGCTTTAGCCATTACAGGATTTATTGGGAGTGTTGTGTATGGTGTGTTTTTTCAAACGCTGCACGTTAAGGAGAAGACACAGTCGCATAACGAATTGAGACAAGAAGCAAATATTGTCATGACCCAGTTGCGATCGATGCATGAGAATGGAGATAGTATTTGGTATAGTTCTGGCATGTTATACACAGAGAAAGAAAAGAAAAATCCATTAGCAACAGAAACAAATTATCTTTTTACAGAAGTACTAATCAATGGGACTAAAGTCGTTTCAGAGCAAAGCATACAGCTATTGTCTACATCAACTTTCAAAGTAGCCTTTACTATAAAAGATCACTATCAAAACGAATACAACTTGGAAACGGTGTTACCGGGGACAACGAATCAGCCTATTGCGGGTGAGATTGTAAAGCCTCCTAGCCCTAGTACAGTGGAAGATTTTTATACTTTTCTAGTGAAGAATGATATTTTTGTGTATGGTTCACAGTTTGAATTTCAAGGTAATCAAGTGAACGGACCTAATGCCACGATTATTGTTGGAGGAAATTTGCTTAGCAGTCAATTAAACGGTGGTTCATTTAGTAATGTTTCTAATATTAATATAAATGGGTCCGTAAATATAGATGGAGGTAGTGCAGGTTTGGGTTCACCTACATCTCCAGGAACGATATATGTGAATGGAGATGTAACCTTGTGGGGTGGAACACGTCATATATATGGAGATGTATATGTTAATGGAAATCTTAAGCTCAAAGATGCTATCATTCATGGAAATGTTTACGTTCAAGGGAATGTTGAATTGGATTGGACACCTACGATAGAAGGAAATGCAAGAATTTATTATAAAGGGACTTTAAAATATCCTAATAATTATCATCAATCTATTCTGGACAAAGTGATTCTTAAAGCTGATGTTCCAAAGTTAACTAAGAGTTATACGGATATTCCACCATTAAAAGATTCTCAGTGGTACAAGGATCACGGATATACCCAAACGATAAAACCTGATAATATGAGATTATATGGGAATAGCATAAATGTTCAAAGCTATTATGATAGTGGTTTAGGAAAATATGTAAATACTTTTACTAACGCAACCATTGTTAGTCAGGGAGATATTACTATAAACAGCGGGGGCTTAAAAATGACAGGGGTCTTATTTGCCCCAAATGGCAAGGTAACTTTTAGTGGTGAATCATTTGAAGGTGTAGTAATTGCTAGAAATGGTTTTAATGTGACAAGTGGGGGAACTACTATTACATTCAAGGGTATAGAACAGTATATAAGGGATCCTAAAGATTTTCCACTTCAGGCACTAAGTAAGATTGATTAACAAATACAAATGATTTTACAAAAAAGGTCGGGTTTATAACTCACTAAAAATGAAGTAACAGATGATTAGAAAAATAACCAGAATGGCTACCAAAAATATTTGGCAGCCATTTCTCAAGTCTAGTCTATAGATTTATCTTTTTCTTTTGTATCCAATGGTAGTTTCTCTTCTATTGAGTCTTCACCAAGTTCTTCATCAACTCTCAGTTGCGTATCTAGTTCTTCGTCCGAATGATCATCTTCACCCTCTTCAATCAGTTCTAATTCCATATCATCTCCCCCTATTACCTCAGACTCCACAGGTATTTCCTTCAAAACAACCTCGTTCACAGGTAAATAAAAGTCATTCGAAATTTGCACGGAATCCAGTTTTTCATTCAATGAATTATACGTTTCCCGATAAACGGATACTGAATATCCCAGTTTACCTGACTTCTTAATCGTTTCTGAACCGTTTGGCAATAATGCTGTGTATTGAATGATCTTCCGATAAGGGATGGTCTTCGAATCTTTTAATACGACTTTATATTGTTGTTCTGTCTCGTATCCACTAATTTCAACGATGAGCACACCTGGTTGAGTAGCTTTGATTGTAACTGTCATTTCGAAGTCATTAGGATTGGCTAATTTCAAGTCCATTCCGTTTCGATTGACTTTGGCTTCATAGCCTGCTGTAACCCCTACAGGCACTTCCTGACTTGTATTTCTTTCAAGAATTTGTAGATTAGTTGATAAGCTTGCTTCATATACTAGAGAGGCTACTTGTGTTAAAAATTCATCCGTCCAACTACCGGCATTCACACTCAAATCGTTGATGAAAGAAAACTCGCCGAAAGCTGGAATCGTTATTGGATGCGTGCTCCCAACCCATGATGATAATGATTTGACGTCGATATGTTGCTTTTTTGCATGAGAAATCACACTTACAGACACCGATTCCTCAAAGAATTTTGTCAAACTTATCACTCGCTCATTCACATCAAGCAAACCAGCTTGTCTCTGAATTTCCGCTTGTAATTGATCTACTTTTACCCTTTCAATTACCTGTTCATCCACAATTTCTTTTAACAACTGTCTGATATTTGTTTCCGTTATAGTAGCGAATAATGGATTGTCCATACCGTTTTCTGCGTCTTGAACAGATTCTTCTAACGAAAAATGAATGAAATCCATAGGAATCGTCATTTTACGATCTGCAAAGGTTAATGAAAGGCGACTTTTGCTTTGCCATTCAGCAATCGTGTGGATGAGATTTTCATTTGCTTGTTTAGTAGACTCGCCACTAACCTGAACAGTTCCAATGAATGTATTTGCGGCAAACTTTTGATCTTGTTGCAGGAATTTCTCGTAGGCTTTGACTCCTAATTGTGAAAACGACATGATAAAAATCGTTGAAAGGACTACAATTGCTAAAACCCGTAAGTAGGTAGGGAAGCGTTTCTCCATTTACTGTCCCCCCGCTTGCTTTTTTTTCAAATACATTTCTTCCAAATCATCAAACTCCAGACTGAGACGTTCAGCCGGTGCAAGGTTTACTTCGTTCTTGCTCAGCTGCTCGTCCTCTATAGAAGTTGCTACCTGCGCTTCAAGATTTGCAAAGATTTTCTTTCTTGCTGCCAAAACCTGTTCTTCCTCACTTGAACTGAAAGGTTCTAGGTCATCTGTATCCTCAGTCGCCAAAATTTCTCGATTCGTAAAATCAATAAATTCAGAAGCATCCTCTTTCAATTCCAGCGGCTTATTCATGATCGTTTCAATTTTAACCAATGATGTGTCTGATTTCCCTTCAACTTCTTGAATCATAAATGGTTCTGGCTGCTCTTTTGAAGAAGCATAGTATTCATCTACCGTTTCACTCATTTTTGCTCGTTCTTGTAACTCAGCAAAAGAAAACAACGGATCCATTTCCGATAAATTGGCTTCTTCTGTTTCCTTTCCATGAGAAAACTCGAGTCTATTCACCATGATATAAGTCATAAGAATAGCCAATAGAAACTGCGCGATATACAGAAACCAACGCGGAAAAAAATCATTCGCAACAAGCGGAATGGCTGCGAGACAAACACTACATATCAAAATAGCTATTCTCCCAGACCGCGATATTCGCAAAGGAAGTGTATACAGGAGGATAGCTAGCAGAACGACAGCAATCATTGTTGTATATATAATCATCAAAGTGCTTCACCCCGCATTTAACTTATCATCCCTATCATAAACCAATGAATTAGAAAAAGTAATCCAAAACTAAAAAAAGATCCGACCTAATGCCTACTGTACACAGTTCAAATGAAGTGTCTATAGTTTGCGAAAGGTCCGATCTTTAAATATGTGTTTCACCCGTCATATTGAGATACCCGGTTTCTCCCTCCTCGCTTAGCACCACTATCGATTCCTATTAATAATTCTGGCTCGTAATACTTGAAACAGGAAGTTAATATCCGTGCTAAGTCTGGTGTTTCCACTGAACATTGCCCCATCGCATCATTAAGCTACAGGTTTTTTATAAAAACTGTCATAAAGGGTTGATCTCGTATGAATATGGCAGTTGGCTTCATAAATTTTTGCGTCAAATTGGGCTCCGGCGCGCAAAATTCATTTCTCAATCGAATACGGTCGTCTGTTCAACTATTTTTCATGATATACGGTCGGGCAAGTGCAAGAAAATAGAGGGAACCTGTGACGATGACTAAATCATTGATGGTTCGATGATTCAGTGCATAATCGATCGCTTCCTGCCAGTTTATGATGGCCTTTTTCTTATCCATCTTACTTTTTTCAAAAAGTTCCTGTGCGGATGCTGCTCGCTTAAAATCAATTTCGGTAAAGATAATCGATGCTGCTTGTTCATCTACCATGCTTAACACTTGATTGTAGTCTTTATCTTGTAAAGCAGTAAAAACAAAATGATAATTCAAATCAGGGTATCTAGTTTGTAATGTTTCCAACAAAACTTTCATTCCAGCAGGGTTATGAGCGCCATCTAAAATGATATGACCTGGTAACACTTCAAATCGCCCAGCCCAATGTGCTTTTGCCAACCCTTGCCGAATGCTATTTTCAGAGATTTCTAGATGGTATTTTTCAATTAATAGCCTTACTGCTGCAATAGCTAGCGCCGCATTATTCACCTGATGACGTCCGAGCATTTTAAGGTCGATTTGTTCAAGCGTTGTATGCCCCATTTTAAACGAAAAATATTGGCCATCCTGAACTTGGCTAGGCTCATTCACGAAGATTTCTTTATTTATACAATAAAGGTTTGCATCCTGTACTTTGGCATACTCCATTATAGCCGTAGCTGGTTCCTCTTCCGTTACACCACTAATAACCGGAACACCATGTTTAATAATGCCCGCCTTTTCAGATGCGATTTCAGCCAAAGTATTTCCAAGAATATTCGTATGCTCTAAAGAAATCGACGTGATAATAGATAGTAAAGGAGTGATGACATTCGTACAATCAAGCCTACCACCTAATCCAGTTTCAATGAGCGCAATGTCCATCTCTTTTTTTTGAAAATAAAGAAAGGATAGGATCGTAATAATCTCAAAAAAAGTAGCTCGATATCCTACTTGTCCTTCTTCCAATAAAGGATAAAGGGTATTCATATGTTCAATGATTTCTTCATCTGAGATCATCGTTTCATTTATCATCATTCTTTCGTTCACTTTTTCTAGATGTGGTGAAGTAAAACTGCCAACTTTAAGACCTTGAGCCATTAAGATTTCTTTTAAGGCATTCAATGTCGAGCCTTTACCATTTGATCCAGCAATATGTATGGATTGAAAGCTCTTTTCTGGATTCCTGAGCTCTTTTAAAAGATTCTCCATCCGTGCAAGCCCGAAGTCCATCCCAAGCTTCGATTCTCTACTATATAAATAGTCCATTACCTCTTCCATTGATTGAAACAAACATACCACTCCCTAAAAATCGATCTTTTTCTCAAACTTTTAATAAAGGATCACATTTAAACATAACAAACTCCTAAAAAATAGGCAAAATGATTTTTTTATGGACGGCTGGAAATTTTCTTGATCTTCAAAGTGGCTTTTTTCAATTCAATTATCCATCTGTATGCAACTAATAAAAAAGGATGACCCATAGAGTCATCTGTTACCTTTTTGAGTCATCCTTTTTTCATGGAAAAGGGGCGGGGCTTTGCAAAATCAGCTCCGCACCGCCACCTTTCATTAGGTGATACAGTTTAAAATCCTGAACCTTTTTCCTCGTAGGGTTAAGAGTAACGCTCAAGATTTTTTTTACTTACAGCTGTTTCAATTCATTCATACGATGAATAACAGCGTCACGTTTTTCAACATAGTCTTTTTCTTTTGCTTTTTCTTCTTCAATTACTTGTGCAGGGGCTTTTTTCACGAAGCCTTCATTGCCTAGTTTCTTTTGCACACGTTCTACTTCTTTATTCAGTTTCTCCAGCTCTTTATCCAAACGTTTAATTTCGTCTTCGATATTGATTAAGCCTTGAAGCGGTAGAATAAGTTCCACACCTGTAACGACAGCTGTCATTGCTTGGCCTGGCTCATCTACTACTGTACCGATTGTCAATTCCTCAGGATTACAGAATCGTTCAATGTAGGCACGGTTATTTTGAAGTGTTGTTACAATGCTTTCGTCTTTCGCTTTCAGAATGAGCTTGATTTTCTTGCTAAGTGGTGTATTTACTTCACTGCGAATATTACGTACAGAACGAATGATTTCAACAAGCAACTTCATTTCCTCAGCTGCTGCACTGTCCGTAAGTTCAGAACGCACCTCCGGCCATGCTGCAACGGTGATTGATTCGCCATTATGCGGCAAGTTTTGCCATATTTCCTCGGTGATAAACGGCATGAATGGATGCAATAAACGCATGGTGTTATCAAGTACATAAGCTAGAATTGAACGAGTCGTTTTCTTTGCTGCTTCATTTTCACCGTATAATGGTAGCTTCGCCATTTCAATATACCAGTCACAGAAGTCATCCCAGATAAAGTTATAAAGAGCGCGGCCTACTTCACCGAATTCATATTTATCAGCTAGACGAGTAACGGTTTCAATCGTTTCGTTCAGACGAGTTAAGATCCATTTGTCCGCAACGGATTTTTCACCAGTTAAGTCAATTTCTTCATATTTCATTCCATCCATATTCATCAATGCGAAACGGGATGCATTCCAAATTTTATTAGCAAAATTCCATACCGCTTCCACTTTTTCTGTGCTGTAGCGAAGATCTTGGCCTGGTGAGCTTCCTGTTGATAAGAAGTAACGTAATGAATCGGCACCATATTGATCGATGACGTCCATTGGATCAACTCCATTACCTAGGGATTTGCTCATTTTGCGACCTTGTTCATCACGTACGAGCCCATGAATGAGTACATCTTTAAATGGACGCTCGCCAGTGAATTCAATTGCTTGGAAAATCATTCGAGACACCCAGAAGAAGATAATGTCATAGCCTGTAACAAGTGAACCTGTTGGGTAGTAGCGTTTGAAATCGGCGCTTTCACGATCCGGCCAGCCCATTGTTGAAAACGGCCATAGTGCTGAACTGAACCATGTGTCAAGAACATCCGTATCCTGTTCCCAATTTTCACTGTCAACAGGTTCTTCTTGACCGACATATACTTCTCCTGTTTCTTTATGATACCAAGCCGGAATACGGTGGCCCCACCAAAGCTGACGAGAAATACACCAATCACGGATATTCTCCATCCAGCGTAAATAGGTTTTCTCAAAACGATCCGGTACGAAGTGAACTTTTTCTTCGTCTGATCCTTGTTGAAGTTTAATCGCTTCATCTGCTAATGGCTGCATTTTGACGAACCATTGCGTAGACAAATACGGTTCAACGACAGCGCCACTTCGCTCAGAGTGACCGACAGAATGCATATGTTCTTCAATTTTAAACAGAACGCCTTGTTCTTGTAAGTCTTTGACAATTTGTTTACGGCATTCGAAACGGTCCATTCCTTTGTAAATACCGGCCTTGTCATTCATTGAGCCATCTTCGTTCATGACAAGAATGCGCTCAAGATTGTGGCGGTTGCCAAGTTCAAAATCGTTTGGATCATGAGCTGGCGTAATCTTCACTGCACCTGAACCGAAATCCTTATCGACATAATCATCCGCAACAATTGGAATTTCTCGGCCGACAATTGGCAAAATAACATGCTTACCAATTAGGTGCTTGTAACGGTCATCTTCTGGATGGACAGCAACTGCTGTATCCCCTAGCATCGTTTCAGGACGAGTTGTCGCCACTTCAATGGAACCCGATCCATCAGATAACGGATAGTTCATATGATAAAACGCACCTTGAACATCCTGATGAATGACTTCAATATCAGATAACGCCGTTTTTGTTGAAGGGTCCCAGTTAATAATATATTCGCCGCGATAAATCAACCCTTTATTATATAGCTTTACGAATACTTCTCGCACTGCTTTAGAAAGTCCTTCGTCTAATGTAAATCGTTCTCGGCTATAATCAAGACCTAAGCCAAGCTTTGCCCATTGATCACGGATATGGCCTGCATACTCTTCTTTCCAGCTCCATGTCTCTGCGACAAACTTCTCACGACCAAGGTCATAACGGCTAATTCCGTCAGCACGAAGCTTTTGCTCAACCTTTGCCTGTGTTGCAATTCCAGCGTGGTCCATTCCTGGAAGCCATAACACATCATAGCCCTGCATCCGTTTCATTCGCGTAATAATATCTTGAAGCGTCGTATCCCATGCATGACCTAAATGCAATTTACCCGTAACATTCGGTGGTGGAATCACAATCGTGTATGGCTCTTTCTTTTCATCGCTTTCCGCTTTGAAATACTGCCCATCTAACCACCATTTATAGCGGCCCTTTTCAATGGACTGCGGATCATACTTTGTCGGCATCGTTAATTCTTCCATCTGAATTTCCTCCTTAAAAATGTGTTAAAGACACAAAAAAACTTCCTTCATCACAAAAGGACGAAGAAAGTTGTTCGCGGTGCCACCTTTTTTCCGAAAAAAGAGTTCAATCCTTTTCTCGGCTCTTAAAGATTAGATAACGGCTTTTCGCCGGCTTCCGCTACTACTTTTGTTCACGGAAACTGCTCATGGACGACTTCTGATGGGACACACTTAGAAACCTTTCAGCAAATGGCTTCCTCTCTTTTAGCAGTCTTTCATCATACTACTTCCAATCATAGCGGTTGATATGTAATTATTCATTAAGATTCATTTTACAAAAGAAATACACCTAACGTCAATCATCTTCTTTAGTTTTTTAATTAAATATGAATTTATAAGTTTTTAAATGAGTTTTGGTGTCTACCCTTACATCTGTGACGGTTTTTCTTATAATATTCAGTATTTCCGGAAATGTGATCATCTATTCCGGTTTAACTAACCATCAGCGGGGATAGAAAACCCACTGATGGAAGTTTCACTTTATTCACGGAACTCCACTTTTAACCATATGATATCGTACCACTTAAAAGTGAGGAGTTGGGCAATTTTGAGACAACGTTATACTCCCTATACGCTGCCGCCCTGGCTGAAAGGTATCCGTAATGTTTGTAGTCAGTTTATGTTACCGATCTGTATTTTTCAGGGATTTCGCACTCTTTTGTTTCCGACATTTTTAGATATTTTGCTGCTTTCGATCGTTGTCGTACTGTTGATTTCTTTTCGGCAAAATTGGATATGAGGAATCAAAAAATAATCCGAAGCGATATGCTACTGTTCCTTTTAGCATACGCATCGGATTATTCTGCATTCTGTTCTTGTTCTTGCTGTTCTTGTTCTTGCTGTTGTTGTGCCTCTGCAGCTGCTTTCTTTGCCCTTTCGTTTTCCTCGATTTTCATCACCATATATTCAATATTTTTCAATAACCAATATTGCCGTTGAAAATGACTGACATATTGTAACTCACT
This sequence comes from Peribacillus sp. NPDC096379, assembly GCF_044762875.1. NCBI lineage: Bacteria > Bacillati > Bacillota > Bacilli > Caryophanales > Bacillaceae > Peribacillus > Peribacillus sp. NPDC096379. Next base: position 693,010 of record NZ_JBIWFD010000001.1, on the reverse strand, counting down.
TCGATGTCCCTTTTTTTCAAAATAACCTTTAACCACCGAAATGGATGATCCTGGATAAGCGAGATAGCTTTGAAATAACAATACTTCCTCTGACTTCAGGGGGAAATAGCGCATATAGTTGTAGAGAAGATCGACACAGTCATCACACGGAAATGGATAGGTTCTCGCAGCCTCCACTAGGTATGGAAGCAAATCAAAATGTGGTGGTGCTGTTTTTGAATTTTCGAAGTTAATAAAGTAGCCATAGCCGCGATCATCGTATACATAGTGTTTCAATGAAACCTTTCCATGTGTCACAACCGTCCGGATCTTTTCATGATCCTTTGTTTTCTCGTACCATTCTTCTAGTTTTTTCGTTGAATATTCTAGCGCCTGTGAAAGGTCAGTATAGTACGTACAATACATCAGCTCGAATGGCGACATATACCATTTCTTTTCACAGCTTTCAACAAACTCACGGAGAAATTCCAACTGTTTCTTCCATTCTTCAAGGGTCGTTTGATAATGTTCTTCACGCTCTTCCTGATCAACGGAAATCTCTCTTACTGACAATGCGTGCATCCGGGCAAGCTCGCGAAACATTTGCTTATTCCGTTCGGAGCGCTCTCCATCTTCCTGATCAGAAAGCCAAGGCATCAAATAATACAATCGACTGTTGTGAAGCACCGCATAACGGCCGTCCATCGTTTGATAGATGGGGACAATTCGATTATATCCACGCTGATATAAGCGTTGAATATTTCGGATAAAATCAATCCCAATATGAGGATCAATCGATTTAAGAGCAAAGACTCCTTTATCACTGTATAGCTTTGTAATATTGCCCATATATTCAATATGGTACGTTTTTACCGCATAGTTACGGAGAACCGCTTCAGCATCCTTGTTTCTTGTTTCATGATCCGCCATGGAATTCACTTCCATCAATTAATTTCTTGATAAGGAGGCAGGGCGAGGGGATGACCCGCTCTGCCCTTGATTAATTTTTAGTAACTCTCACCTTAGGAACGTATAATACTTGACCTTCATAGATATCTTGGCTTGGTTCTAGTTCATTGCTATTTAGGAGTGACTGTACACTGACTTCATAACGTTCAGCCAAGCTATCTAGGGTTTCTCCTTGCTGAACAATACATACTTTGATGCCAATTAACTCTTCCTCTTGCTTTCGACCTAAAAAGGAGGTTAACGAGAGATGATCGTCGCTAGTTGCCTCTTTTTGTGCCGAATCAACACTTGCGGCTTTTTCACGTTCAGATGGTTCTTCCTTCATTGTTTTTTCTTCTTTTCGGCGGACAAAATCAAGTAATGGAGCATATTCCTTTTCCAACAGAGAATTCTCAGAAACATTCTCTGGGAAGATTTCTGAATTAGGTACACGATTCTCAACTTTGCGGTTCAGTGGCACTTCTGATTTCTGCTCCAATATAGGAAGGTCCACAGCTTGTATCTCTTCTGTTTTATTTGCATAAATCGGCCGTGATGCTTCAGCTTCTTCAATGTCTGGTAATTTTCTAGCCTCTACAACAAACGGAGTAAATAACTCGTCCTCATCTTCTTTTTCCATTTTTATTTCTCGAGATAAAGGGACTAACTCTGTTTCGATTCCCTCTACTGAAGACTCCATTTCTGCCGCCGTATTTGCCGCCTCTTCTAATTCCCGGTAAAATGAGACTGGCTCGGGTTCGTTTTCCTCTAACGAATCATCGATTGCTTCTGCCTCATTTGCCGCTTCTTCTAGTTCCCGGTGAAAAAAGGCTGGCTTTGGTTCATTTTCCTCTGACGAATATTCGATTTCTTCTGGCTTATTTGCCATTTCTTCTGGTTCCCGGTAAAATGAGACTGGCTCGGGTGGGATCTCCACATTCCCAGAAGAAGAATAACTCTCATCCTCAAATTCCACTTCAACCGTTTCTTCCCATGTTGAATTTGATTCATCTCGCTCATTTTCTTCCTCTTCATATTCATCTGAATGTAAATAATCTCTTGGTTCTTCAGATTTACTTTCCGGTCGTGACTCTTCAATCCCACTAATTAAAAGCTCCGCCTCAAGCTTCAAGCAATTTTTTTCAGGCATAAAATAATCAAAAGCATGGATATTTACATCAATATGATCTAGGGACTGTATGCGATTGTTTGGAATCGTAATATCAACAGGGATACGATGAATAAATTCACTCAATCCGTCTTCTCTTTGATCCACACTATGAATCGTCTTCGGATAATAGGGCTGTGAATATCCAAGATCTTGCGCCCCAGCTTCTTCTTCAGTTTCCTTATACTCCCCACTCAAATCCAACGAACCCCTAATGACCACATACTGGTCACTCTCTTGAATGGTCACATTCGGTTCAAGCGATAGTGAATAAAGCTCTTCTATCTCCTGCCCTTTCTGAAACCAGACTGATTCCTCTAAGGAAAATCGTAAAAACGATTGATTTTCGGTTGACAAACAAACTCCTCCTTCCAAACTAAGAAAACAAATAACGATGCCATTAACAATCTATGAAAATTCCTACGATAATATGACGCGAAAAATGACTGGGAAGAATTGAAGTGTGCAGTTTTTCATGTTGACGCATATCTTCATTACGTAAAAAAAGCAGATTCACCTCAAAAGGTAAATCTGCTTTTTACTTTTATTTTCTCAATTTAGCAAATGCTTGTTCAGCAGCTGCGATTGTTTTTTCAATGTCTTCGTCACTATGGGCGGTTGACAGGAATAGCCCTTCGAATTGAGATGGTGGCAAGTATACGCCTTGTTCGGCCATTTCACGGTAATAGGTGCCGAAGAAATTCAAGTCGGATTGTTTCGCTGTTTCGTAATTGATGACATCTTCGTTTGTAAAGAATAAGCCAATCATAGAACCGGCACGATTGAACGTATGTGGGATGTCATATTTCTTGGCAACTTGACCGATGCCTGCTTCCAACATGTCCCCAATACGTATAAATTCTTGATACACTTCAGGCGTTAATTGACTCAGTGTTTCAAGTCCAGCTGTCATTGCAAGCGGATTACCTGAGAGCGTACCTGCTTGATAAATCGTTCCGCTTGGTGCAACGCGTTCTAGAATCTCCCGTTTCCCACCGAATGCACCGACTGGCAAACCGCCGCCGATTACTTTTCCGAGGCAAGTAATATCAGGTGTTACGCCATAATATCCTTGGGCACAATTATAACCGACACGGAATCCTGTCATCACTTCATCAAAAATTAATAGAGAACCATATTCTTCTGTTACAGCTCGTAAGCCTTCTAGGAATCCTGGCTCGGGTGGGACAACCCCCATATTGCCGGCAACTGGTTCAACGATGATGGCCGCAATGTCTTCACCAAATTGTTCAAATGCGTATTTAACACTTGCTAAATCATTGTATGGAACTGTAATCGTATTTCTCGCGATACCTTCTGGAACACCTGGGCTGTCTGGCAAACCAAGTGTTGCGACACCGGATCCTGCCTTAATTAATAATGAATCGCTATGGCCGTGGTAGCATCCTTCAAATTTCAAAATTTTATCGCGACTTGTATATCCGCGCGCAAGTCTCAAAGCACTCAATGTCGCTTCTGTACCAGATGAAACCATACGGACCATTTCAATCGAAGGAACTCTTTCAATGACTAACTTCGCTAATTCATTTTCAATGAGAGTAGATGCTCCAAAGCTTGTGCCAGTTTCTGCGACTTTTTTTATAGCCTCCACGACACGGTCATTCGAATGGCCTAAAATAAGCGGCCCCCATGACAATACATAATCGATGTATTCATTGCCATCAATATCATAAATCTTTGAGCCTTTTCCCCGTTCCATAAAAATCGGATCCATGTCAACTGACTTGAATGCACGAACTGGGCTATTTACACCGCCTGGCATTAGGTTCTGTGCCTGTGCAAAGGCTTGTTTTGACTTTTCATATGAACGCATGGTATTCCCCATTTCATCGTTTATTTTAAAAGTTGTTCAAAAAGTCCAGTCTTCACGTATTTGTGCATACGTACTTCACTGGCCTTTTTGGACACATCCTTTTTTAGAAAAAGGTTCTTACTTCATTTCATCTAGATAGCGCGCAGCGTCTTTCGCAAAGTATGTAATGATTAAATCCGCTCCTGCACGTTTCATGCCTGTTAACATTTCTAAGACAATCGACTTTTCATCTACCCAGCCGTTTATTGCAGCTGCTTTGACCATCGAATATTCTCCACTCACATTATAAGCAACAACTGGCAGAGTTGTATAATTTTTCACATCACGGATAATATCTTGATAAGAAAGCGCCGGCTTGACGATGAGGAAATCTGCTCCTTCATCTATATCCGATTCCGCTTCACGGAACGCTTCCATCCGGTTAGCTGGGTCCATTTGATACGTTTTTCTGTCGCCAAACTGTGGTGCGCCATTGGCTGCTTCGCGGAAAGGACCATAATAGGCTGATGCATATTTAACCGCATATGACATGATTGGCACATCTAAAAAGCCTGCTTCATCAAGTCCAGCACGGATTGCACGAACGAAACCGTCCATCATATTGGAAGGGGCAATGATATCCGCTCCTGCTTCTGCTTGACTAATTGCGGTTTTGGCAAGTAAGTCCAGGGACGCGTCATTTAAGATTTTGTCGCCTTCTACAACGCCACAATGACCATGGCTTGTATACTCACAAAGACAAGTATCAGCGACAACAATCAGTTCTGGATATGATTCCTTAATCAAACGTGTAGCGACTTGTACAAGCCCATTATGGCTAAATGCGCCTGTACCTACTTCATCTTTATCATGTTCATATGGCACACCGAATAAGATGACTGATTTAATTCCTAGGCTCACGACTTCCTTCACTTCATCCAATAAACGATCCATAGAAAGCTGATAAATTCCTGGCATAGAAGTGATTTCACTTTTGACATTCTCACCATCAATGACGAAGATTGGGTAAATAAAGTCCTCTTTATGTAAATGCGTTTCGCGAACGAGGGAACGAATGCCAGCACTTGAACGCAGACGACGGTGTCTCGTAAATTGAATGTCTTTCATATGAATTCCTCCCTAAAAATGATTTACACGAAGGCCAAAGGGATTCAGTCTCCGCGTTTTAAAAATATAGCCCATACTAAACTTACGTACACTAGGTGGGTCCTTTATCGTAAATCGTGGCATTAGAAACGTCAGTCTCATTTTGATGAAGGACATGGGGACGGGGCTTCAGTACTTACTATATAGCCTATCTACTTAGCAAGTACACTTATTTTATTGAAAAAAGCACCCCGAATTCCGGCTCCGCACCGCCACCATTGCGATTAGGTGAGTGTAGCGTACTACCTGATTTATCCTTCCTCGTAAGTGGTGGTGTTTTAACGCCATATTCATTTTGTATATTGTCTTGACATATATTCCGCCAAACAATCAATCATAGCTTCTGCTGTGTATACTTTTGGACAAACAGCTACAGACAAACCATATGATTCAGCTGTCTCAAAAGCGATTGGACCAATACAGGCAAAAACAAGTTGATCTAAACTCGCTTGCAAATCTTGCTTGTTTACGATTTTCATAAAGTGATGGACCGTTGACGAACTCGTGAACGTAACAATATTCAATCGCCCCTTAGTGAGCAAGTCTGAAAGCTTCGGCTCACTTTCTTTAGGCAATACCGTTTGATACGTAATCATTTCCTGGCATTGTGCCCCTGCCTCACGAATTTTTTTGGCAATAACCGTACGAGCCAAATTTCCTTTCGCAATAAGGACACGCGAGCCCCGCTTTATCATTGGAATAAATTCCTCTGCAAAAGATTCGGCGACAAAATTTGAGGGCACGAAATCCGACTTAACCCCGTGACTCTTAAGGATTTCCTCAGTTTTACTACCAATTACTGCAATCCGTGGCAATTTTACCGGTGCCTGCTCTTCTAGAAGACGGAAAAAGTAGTCAACTCCGTTTTGGCTCGTAAGAATTAACCAGTCATACTCATGAATATGACGAACGTAATTTTTAAGCTGATTGACGTTTTCAGGCAGGACAAAATCAAGGAGTGGAACGACCACAGCGTTGCCGCCATAGCTCTCCACTTTTTCTACTAAGCCTGTTGCCTGACTTTTCCCTCTAGTAATGAGAACATGATAACCTTTTAGAGGGCCAGACTCATTCATTACTGACTGAGCTCCTCTTTCACAGAATCAATTAATGTTTTCGCACCTTTTTCCGTTAAGATCCGAGCTGCTTCAATACCGATTTCTTTAGGATTTTCTCCTGCAACGACTTCTTTGAAAATTGTTTTTCCATCAGGTGATGCCACGAGCGCTGTTAATTCAATACTTCCCGCATCATTTGCAGTAGCGAATCCCGCAATTGGAACTTGGCAACCACCCTCCATTTTATCAAGGAAAGCCCGCTCCGCTTCTACTGTTGCCTTCGCTTCGTTACACGTCAGTTTTTCCAATTGTTCTAACAGGTCAGCATCTGAACCCCTGCATTCGATAGCAAGTGCACCTTGTCCAACAGCAGGTAGGCAAAGCTCTGGTTCAAGGAATTCTGTTACAACATCTGATTTCCAACCCATTCTCGCAAGGCCGGCTGCTGCAAGGATAATGGCATCATAATCTTCGTTTTTTAGTTTTTCAAGACGAGTATCGATATTGCCTCGAATCCATTTAATTTCAAGATCAGGACGTTCCGCCAGCAATTGTGCACTGCGACGCAAACTGCTTGTTCCAACGATTGCACCAGGCTTTAAATCAGCAAGTTTTACGTGGTCTTTAGAAATCAAGGCATCGCGGTGATCTTCTCTCGGTGGAATGCAGCCAATCGTCAAACCGTCCGGCAACACAGCAGGCATATCTTTCATACTATGAACAGCCATATCAATGTCCTTATTTAAAAGCGCTTGCTCAATTTCTTTCACAAACAAGCCTTTACCGCCCACTTTAGATAATGTTACATCAAGGATTTGATCTCCTTTTGTCACAATCTCTTTTACTTCAAACTCATAAGGTACACCAAGCTCCTTTAATTGATTAATTACCCAGTTAGTCTGCGTAATAGCAAGCTTGCTTCGTCTTGAACCGACAATTATTTTTCTCATGATATCCTCCTATGTAGTCCATAAATGAAATGTGGAAAGACTTCCGAAAAAGAAAAAGTTAATAAGAACGATTAAAAATGAAATAAGGTTCAGATAGGCTAACGTTTTTCCATACATTTGCTTTCGGACTTTAAAATATAAATAGATACTGTACACAATGAGCACTAAAAATGAACCAAGAATTTTTGGATCAAACCAAATGACATTTGGCACTTTGATATAGGCCCACTGCAACCCTAGAATAAGCGATAGAATCAACATCGGCACACCAATGACCGCGAGCACATAAGACATATGCTCAAGCTTAGCTAAATCGCCAAGCCGTAATAGACGCTTACCCCATTTCTTTCTTTTTAATAAATCGTATTGAATTAAATACAATAACGAGAATACAAAGGAAAGTGAAAACGCCCCATAGGATAGGATTGCAAGGGTGATATGTATCAGCAAAAGTTCTGAAACGAGCTGCTCTGCCAGTACCTTCGACTGAATTTGAACCGGTGCAAATGTATGAATCGCCATCACGATGAACCCTAATACATTTGTAAAAAATACAGTAAAATCAACAGGTAGAAATTTATTGATCAACAACGATAACGTAATAAGCACCCATGCATAAAAATAAAGGCCTTCAAAAATCGTCAGCACGGGGATTCGGCCCGTTTGTAGCATGTATAAAAATAAAAATACGGTTTGTAAGACCCAAACAATAGCAAGTAACCAGAAAGCTCCTTTGTTTGCCTTCTGGTTATTATGAAGAAAATCAATAAAATATAAGAGCACACTTGCTGCATAAATTAGTACAGTCACTTCATGTAATCTTGTCATAATTAATTCCATATGATACTCCAACTACACTTGAACAGGGACTGGTTTAACCTGCGCCACTTTTCTTTTTTCCTGTTGTACGGGCATCGTAGATTCTTCAACTAAATCTGCCAAGTGAAAAATCTTCACAAAACGATCCAAAGCTTCTTTCGCATTTGGCTCGACCGCTATTTCTTTTGCATATAGAATGGGATCTTTCAGCATTTGGTTAATGATGCTCTTCGTATGCTTGCTGATTAGCTTCTGATCGCGTTCACTTAAGTGAGGAAGCTTCCGTTCAAGACTTACCATTGTCTCAGATTGAATCGCTAGCGCCTTCTCCCTAAGTGCTGAAATAACCGGCACAACACCTAAGACATTTACCCACTGATTAAACTCAACAATCTCGGATTCAATCATCATGTAAATACTCTCAGCTGCTTTTTTACGTTCCTGCATATTCGCTTCTACAATTCCTTCAAGATCATCAATATCATATAAGAAAACATTATCATGTTCAGCGATTGCAGGATCTAGGTCACGCGGAACAGCAATATCAACCATCAGGATGGGGCGGCCTTTACGCATCTTATTCACAAAGGTCATCATTTCTTTATTAATAACGAAATCCTTTGCACCAGTTGAACTAATAAGAATATCTGCTTCCACTAGCGCGCATTGCAATTCTTGTAATTGCTTTGCTTTCCCAGAAAAACGCTCAGCTAAAGTAACGGCTTTCTCATGTGTGCGGTTGATAACCGTGATATCGTCAGCTCCATTACCATGGAGATTTTGAATGGCGAGTTCACCCATTTTACCTGCACCTAGAATCAATGTATTCTTTCCCGTTAATTCGCCAAATATTTTCTTCGCTAATTCAACGGCTGCATAGCTAACAGATACTGCATTTGTATTAATTTCTGTTTCGGATTGAGCTCTTTTTGCTAACGTTAATGATTGCTTAAAAAGATGATTGAAAACGGTTCCGATTGTTGATTCTTTTTGAGCCTCCATATAGCTTGACCGTACTTGTCCAAGTATTTGGGTTTCACCAAGAACCATCGAATCTAAACCACATGCTACTTTAAATAAATGCTCAATCGCTCCCTCGCCTTCATAGATTGTAAGATACGAAGAAAACTCTTCTCTCTCGATATTGAACCACTCGGAAAGAAATTCTTTTATATAATATCTGCTTGTGTGCAATTGATCTGCCACCGCATAGATTTCGGTACGGTTACATGTCGAAATAATGACGTTTTCGAGAATACTTTTTTTGTTTTTTAATGCTTTCATTGCTAAAGCAAGTTCAGCTTCATTGAATGATAATTTCTCTCGGATTTCGACAGGGGCAGATTTATAATTCAAGCCTACCGCTACTATATGCATCTTTCGTTTGCACCCCCAGTAAATTCAATACTCAACATCCTACATTATATCATTTATATTTTACTTAAAACGGCAAAATTATGAACAGTTCATGAAAACGATGTGCTAACATGGAATTGTTACCTAATCTTCATTTTACATAAGTGGATTCGACAATTACTCTATATGAAAGACCATAACAAAAATTGAAACGAACTTCAAGTAATCAAACTAGGGGGTCATGATGAAAACTCAGAGAATCTTTCCCGGAATTATCTTACTCGGCTTCGGCCTCTATTTCTTGCTTCAACAGTATAATCTCGTCTTATTTGAAGGCTTTTTCAATTGGCCAACCGTTCTTTGTATTATCGGAGCTGCTTTTTTAGGAGAAGCATATGGTGGGAAACAGTTTCAAGCCATCCTTCCAGGTGTGATCCTTTTTGGAACCGGGCTGCACTATCATCTAGTTGATCATCTTGCTTTTTGGCCTAATCACATCGGTGTTCTTCAACTCATTGTTGCCATCGGCTTTCTGATGCAGGCAAGTAAGACGAAATCAAGCTTAACCAAAGGAATCTTGTTACTTATTATTGCTATTATAACGGTCTATTATGACCAGCTCATCAGCAAATTCGGACTGAGCGAAACTGCACTCGCAAACTCAGCGTCTTATTGGCCATTTCTGGTAATGGGTATTGGCATCTATATTCTTTTCATTAAAAAGAAATAAAAAAAAGGGTCTGACCCCACATCTTTTATATCGTTTATATGACGTGTACATGTCAGTAAACAATGTGTAGAGTGTGAGGTCTGACCCTGTTTTTACATAAACTTCTTCAACAATCCCCATGCTTCGTCTTTCCCTTGGCCCGTTTCACCAGAGAAAACGATGGTTTCGTCTTCTTTTTCCATATCTAATGTCTCACGTGTCACTTTCAAATGCTTTTGCCATTTCCCTTTTGGGATTTTGTCAGCTTTCGTTGCAACGACAATGACGGGCAAATCATAATGCTTAAAGAAGCCATACATCATGATATCATCTTTCGTCGGTGGATGGCGCAGGTCAACGATTAATAAAGCTGCCTTAAGCTGGTCGCGATTTGTAAAATACGTTTCAATCATTTTCCCCCACGCTGCCCGCTCCGTTTTAGATACTTTGGCGTAGCCGTATCCAGGTACGTCAACGAAGTGCAGCATGTCGTTTATGATATAAAAATTTAACGTTTGCGTCTTTCCTGGCTTTGAAGATGTCCGTGCAAGATTCTTACGATTGATCATCTTATTAATAAAGCTGGACTTGCCGACGTTTGATCTACCTGCAAGGGCGAATTCCGGAATCGATTCATTTGGGTACTGTTCCGGTTTCACCGCACTAATGACGATATCGGCACTTGTTACTTTCATTCTGTTTCACCTACCAATGCATGTTCCAACACTTCATCAACATGAGAAACGAGAACAAATTCTAATTCTTTTCGGACACTTTCCGGTATATCGTCAATGTCTTTTTCATTATTTTTCGGGATAATAATTTTCGTCAATCCTGCCCGGTGTGCGGCTAGTGATTTTTCTTTTAAACCGCCTATCGGGAGCACGCGTCCACGCAAAGTAATTTCGCCTGTCATCCCTACTTCTCGATGAATAGGTCGACCTGTTAAAGCAGATATTAACGCTGTTGCAAGAGTAATCCCTGCTGAAGGTCCATCTTTTGGAACGGCTCCTTCTGGTACATGGATATGAATATCTTGCTTTTCATGGAAATTCGCATCAATTCCGAGTTGTTCCGTTTTCGTACGAACAAAACTAAATGCTGCTTGGGCAGATTCCTTCATGACATCGCCTAGTTGCCCTGTCAGAATGAGCTTCCCTTTTCCTGGTGAAAGAGACACTTCGATTTGGAGCGTATCTCCGCCTACTGTTGTATAAGCAAGACCGGTTGCAACACCGACTTGATCCACAGTTTCTGCTTGACCGTAATGGAACATCGTTTTTCCTAGGAAATCTTCTACGTTTTTCTCACTAATCACCACGCGCTTTTTCTCACCAGATACGATGATTTTCGCGGTTTTACGGCAAATGCTAGCTAATTGACGTTCCAGACTTCTGACACCCGCTTCTCTCGTGTAATAGCGGATGATATTGATTAGTGCGTCTTCACGAACTTGAAGCTGTGTCTTTTGCAAACCATGATTCTTCATTTGCCGAAGTAGCAAATGATCTTTTGCGATATGAAGTTTCTCGATCTCCGTATAACCGGCAATAGAGATGATCTCCATCCGATCCCGTAACGGTCCTGGTATCGTCGCCAAGTTATTAGCTGTAGCAATGAACATCACTTTTGAGAGATCATAGGTTTCTTCAATATAATGATCACTGAAATGATTATTTTGTTCCGGGTCCAACACTTCAAGCATCGCAGCTGAAGGATCGCCTCTAAAATCATTGGACATTTTATCGATTTCATCTAGTAAAAACACTGGATTAATCGTTCCTGCTTTTTTCATGCCTTGAATGATGCGTCCTGGCATCGCACCAACATACGTTCTTCTGTGTCCGCGTATTTCTGATTCGTCACGCACTCCGCCAAGCGAAATCCGAACGAAATTGCGATTCATCGACGTTGCAATCGAACGTGCAAGAGAAGTTTTCCCTACTCCAGGCGGCCCGACAAGACAAAGAATTGGTCCTTTAAGCGACTGTGTTAATTGTTGGACAGCCAAATACTCAAGTACACGTTCTTTCACTTTTTCAAGTCCATGATGATCACGATTCAGCACTTTTTCAGCCTTTTGAATATTGAGATCATCCTTTGTTGCCTTAGACCACGGAAGTGTGATGAGCCATTCGATATAATTACGGATGACAGAACTTTCCGCAGAGGAAGAAGGGACTTTCTCATATCGATCCAATTCTTTCATGGCCGTTTCCTTGATGTGCTCTGGCATGCCAACTTCATTTATTTTCTCAGTTAGGGCAGCTATTTCCCCAGTTTTCCCCTCTTTGTCGCCAAGTTCTTTTTGGATCGCCTTCATTTGTTCGCGTAAATAATACTCTTTTTGTGTTCTTTCCATTGAACGTTTCACACGCTGGCCAATTTTCTTCTCGAGGTTTAATACTTCTTTTTCATTATTGATGATTTCGATTATTTTGCTTAATCGTTCTTTCACATCAATGGTTTCTAAAATTTCCTGTTTTTCTTTCGGCTTTAATGGCAAATGGGATGCTATCACATCCGCAAGCCTGCCGGGTTCCTCAATATCTGCCGTTGCGGCAAATGTTTCAGGAGTAATTTTCTTCGACATTTTTATGTACTGTTCAAAGTATTCCAACAGCGTACGCATCAATGCCTGATGCTCAATTCCTTTTTCATCACTGTCTTCATACACTTCGACTTTGGCAGAGAATTGTGTCTCATCATCATAGAACTCAATAATCTGAGCCCTGTTCAGTCCCTCTACCAATACGCGGATTGTACCGTTCGGGAGTTTAAGCATTTGCTTCACCTTTGTTAAAGTTCCCATCTGGTAAATATCTTCTTCACCTGGTTCTTCTAAGGAAACATCCTTTTGTGTCGTTAAAAAGATAAGATGATCTTCCACCATTGCTTTTTCCAAAGCTTGTACCGATTTGTCTCGTCCAACATCTAAATGTAGCACCATTGTAGGATATACAAGTAAGCCTCTTAGCGGCAGGAGGGGGACGATGATTTCTCTATCAGCCATGCCTGACACCTCCAATAATTTATCGTATCGTCTAGTTTTTTAGATTGACCAGTGTAACAATTCTAACGTATTTACAAGAACGTGTCTATCTGACAAGCTTATTCCTCTTTTATTATCTCCAAAAACAAAACAATACGCACGAAAAACCAAAAATTTGACGTATAGTAGACAAAATATCGTTCCCGATCACCATCGGCAAAAATTAGTTATTTTCACACCCTTACAATGGCCTAATAAGCAGGTGGAAACCCGCCCTCAGATTGATAGGCTTACCTGAAAAAACAAAGAGTCAGATCTCGCAATTCCTTTATTCAGTAAGAATCAAGTGCATTTAACACCGGATTCTCCTGAGTAAAGTACGAGAACTGACCCTATTAATACGTTTATCTCGGTTTAACCAACCACCAGTGAGGAATGGCACCCACAGATGGAAGTTTCACTTATACACTTTCCCGCTTCGTTAAATCAAGCTGAGGCAAGATTTGTTCAGGAATAATATCTTTTCTTAACGCAATTTCAAAGACTTCTTTCACGGTTTTCACCGGGATGATTTCAATTCCGTCTATTTCATTCAGCAATGGCTGCATGTTTTCATGCGGTATGATCACTTTTTTTGCACCTGCAAGCTTGGCTGCTTTAATCTTCGGAATGACCCCGCCAATCGGTTTAACATGGCCATGAATACTGATTTCTCCTGTCATCGCCACTGTATTTTCAGCAGGAATTTTGTAAATAGCTGAATAGATTCCGCTTGCCATCGCAATTCCGGCAGATGGTCCATCCACAGGGCTGCCTCCCGGGAAGTTGACATGAATATCAAATTGATCAGCAGGAACCCCCATCGAACGAAGAACGGTAATCACATTTTCGATTGAACCTTTTGCCATACTTTTTCTACGGACGGATTTCCCGTTTCCACCAATGCTCTCTTCTTCTACAATCCCAGTAATATTAATACTTCCCTTGTCAAGTGCAGGCATGACGGTTACTTCAATTTCAAGTAGTGCCCCGCTATTTGGACCGTAAACAGCAAGTCCATTAATCCGACCTATTTTTGGCTTGTCATCTATTTTCCTGTCCATTCTTGGCGTTAGTTGGCTTGTGTGAGCCATCCAAGCTATGTCTTCATCTTTAATGTAATCACGATCTTCTGTAATAGAAATACCAGCTAGCGTTTGAACCATATTTACAGCTTCCCTGCCATTTCGGGCATATTCAGCGATCGTTTCTAGACCTTTATCACTGATTGTCATCTTCACCTTTTCAGATGCTTTTTTAGCAATCGAAATAATCTCGCAAGGATCGAGCTCTCTAAAGAAAACTTCAATACAGCGCGAACGGATGGCAGGAGGAATTTCATTCGGGGTTCTCGTTGTTGCACCAATCAAGCGAAAATCTGCAGGCAATCCGTTTTTAAAAATATCATGGATATGAGTTGGAATATTCGTATTTTCTTCTGAATAATACGCACTTTCTAAGAATACTTTACGATCTTCTAGCACTTTAAGTAGTTTATTCATTTGAATTGGATGAAGCTCACCAATTTCATCTATGAACAAGACACCACCATGTGCGTTACTTACTGCCCCCTGTTTTGGCTGCGGGATGCCTGCTTGTCCCATAGCACCGGCTCCTTGATAGATTGGATCATGAACAGAGCCAATCAGTGGATCTGCAATACCTCGTTCATCAAACCGGGCCGTTGTTGCATCCAATTCTACAAATACGGCTGCTTTTTGAAATGGCGATTTCTTATTGCGCTTCGCTTCTTCTAAAACAAGCCTTGCAGCTGCTGTTTTGCCGACACCCGGTGGGCCATATACAATAACATGCTGTGGATTGGGACCGCAAAGTGCAGCCTTTAACGTCTTAATTCCATCTTCCTGGCCAACAATATCAGCAAATGCGATCGGCCGTACACGTTCTGATAATGGTTCCGTTAAAGAAATAGAACGCATTTTTCGCAAGTGATCCATTTCTTTTCTAGAGTCACGATCAATCGATACCTTTTGTGTCCTTTGTCCCTTAAGTAAATTAAAAAAATACATACCAATCACAATACCAAAAAACAGCTGAATTAATAGCGCGATTCCTGTCCAATTCATTGCCTTTCCCTCCTGCATTCACCAAGTATGTAAATGATAGTATCTCCTTTGCCTAAATGAATCATCCATCTTTTTTTACGTATAAGAGGATGCTCAAAAAGTCCGGTAAAAATAGCTGTCGAATTTCTTCGTCCCTCTGTATCTCCAGTCCTCACGTATTACTGCATACGTTCCGGTTCTCTCAAGATGCGCTCCTCGAACTTCTCTGCTCTTTTTATCCTTCTTTTTGAACACACACTATAAGGAGAACATTGGGCCATTTTCATTCTCTGTGGAAAATGAGGAGTGGCTGGTACGCGTATGAAAAGAAAACACCACACTAGCAGGCTCGGCATTTAAAATACTGAAACACCCCCTCATGGCTTATTGTTCAGCCTCCCTTTCCAGACATGGCGCGCCGAATCGGAAGGTTTTCAAGCCGGAATCAGTACTTTGCGAGCGGGATTTGCGCGCCGGAGCCAAAATTTAACGATTCAAGACAAAAAAAAGGGCTGACCTCGCCGCTACAACATCCAGTAATACGTGATGATAACACGCAATACTTGTGTGTAGAGTACGAAATCAGACCCTGTTTAGGATTATGCAGATGTTCTGTCAGCCGCGTTAATCGTTGTTCCATCTTTAAGAACGAGTTTAGGTGACTCATTTTCTGTTATGGCTGCACCTGTAATAATACATTTATCAATGTCATCACGTGAAGGCAGTTCAAACATTACTTCAAGCATAATGCCCTCAATAATAGAACGCAGTCCACGAGCTCCGGTTTTTCTTTCAATTGCTTTCTTCGCAATTTCAAGTAGAGCATCTTCCTCGAATTCAAGAATGACATTGTCAAGCTCCAGCATTTTTTCAAATTGCTTCACTAGAGCGTTTTTCGGTTTAGTTAGAATATCAATCAATGCCGCTTCATCTAATTGCTCCAATGTAGCAATTACTGGAATACGACCAATGAATTCTGGAATTAAACCAAAGCGCAATAAATCTTCTGGAAGCACTTTAGAAAGTAATTCTTTTTCTCCAACATCATCTTTCTTCACATCTGATCCAAAACCAATTACTTTTTGGCCTAGACGGCGTTTAATAATCGGTTCGATCCCATCAAATGCACCACCACAAATAAAGAGGATATTTGTTGTATCAATTTGAATAAACTCTTGGTGTGGATGCTTACGACCACCTTGTGGCGGAACGCTTGCAACGGTACCTTCAAGAATTTTTAATAAGGCTTGCTGAACACCTTCACCAGACACATCACGCGTAATAGAAGGGTTTTCAGATTTACGTGCTACTTTATCGATTTCATCAATATAGATGATTCCTTTTTCTGCCTTTTCAACATCATAATCTGCAGCTTGGATTAATTTAAGCAAAATGTTTTCAACATCTTCCCCAACATACCCGGCTTCCGTTAATGAAGTAGCATCCGCAATGGCAAACGGAACATTCAATAATCGTGCCAATGTCTGTGCAAGTAACGTTTTCCCACTACCAGTAGGTCCGATTAGAGCAATATTACTCTTTGCAAGTTCTACATCATCCACTTTACTGTTTGAATTAATTCGCTTGTAATGATTGTATACCGCAACAGCAAGAGATTTCTTAGCCTGCTCTTGTCCAATCACATATTCATCAAGAATCTCACGAATTTCCATCGGTTTTGGAACATCTTTAAATTCGATTTCTTCTTCCGTGCCTAGTTCTTCTTCTACGATTTCTGTACAAAGTTCAATACATTCATCACAAATATATACACCTGGCCCTGCTACCAGTTTACGAACTTGCTCTTGAGTTTTTCCGCAAAAAGAACATTTTAATTGCCCTTTTTCATCATTAAATTTAAACATGGACTCACTCCTTTATAGAATTTTCCTATATACATAGCTAATCGTCTTATTTTTTGGACTGAAATAGACGCATAAGCTCGGTAATAAAATTTTGATGTAGACCGCATTGTACCATGTTCCAAGTATTTTTGTAATAAAAATGCTTAGGACATGATAGTTGTCCAATAAGTACTAACTATTCTTAACAATAATATGTATGTTGCCCGTAACAGGCTTTCCCAAACCCGAAAAACGTTAAGTGTCAATGGAGTCACATTGCCAAAGAACACGCCCACCGAATCAGTTAACAACAAAGTTAGTATATCACGCAATTCACTTTTTGAAAACGCTTACTAACCATTTGATTGAAACATTTCATACCTCCATGGGCTAGCAAATTTAAATCATTTGCCCAAAGCTATTTCATGGAACTAGTGCAATAATAATTACCGGGTGTGTTTAGATAGGAGCTTTTCTTCCTCCTGTTTGACACTTACTAATAAGGCAGGGATATTGTGTATGTATAACTATGTATATGCGGTATTAAAATTAATCTACACTGAATTTATAAAAAAATCAATGCTGAAATCCCCATCAAAATATTTTTTTTTAAAAATGGCGATTTGAGGCTTCTACATTCATAGTGGCTAATGCATGGTTGTCGTAAAAACAAGCGTTTTTCACTATACCAGCCTTTAGTCACAAGATTAAACACAAATGTAAAAATTTCGGTTTTATGTATGACTATGTGATACCGATATCGATTTTTGGCTCATTGCCTATGTATAGAACAAGGCACGAATGCTCGTGCCTTGCATGTTTCTAATTATAATACAAAATAGGTTGTTTGGCTAAATTTAAATACCTAGCCTAAGAAACACTGGCCTTTATTATTCAGCAGCAGCGACTGTTTTGCTGTTTGCAACAAGGAAGTCGATTGCTTTGTTGATTTTAAGATCGCCTTTAAGACCTTCTAGGCTACCAAGTGCTTTTTTGATATTCTCTACATCCATTTTGTACATTTCAGCCATTTTTTCAATCTCAGCATTCACATCTTCTTCTGTTACTTCGATGTTTTCAGCTTTAACGATTGCATCAAGAGTTAGGCTTACACGAACTTGGTTTTTCGCTTCTTCTAACATTTGTCCTTTAAGAGCTTCTTCATCTTGTCCTGAGAACTGGAAGTATAACTCCATGTTCAAGCCTTGAGATTGAAGACGTTGTTCGAAGTCTTTCATCATGCGATCTACTTCGTTATTTACCATAACTTCTGGAATGTCAACTTCCACGTTTGCAGACGCTTTTTCGATCACTGCGTCACGAATTGCGTTTTCTGCTTGGTGTTTTTTGTCATGCTCAAGGTTTTTCTTTGTTTTTTCTTTCAATTCAGCAAGTGTTTCAACTTCATCATCAACATCTTTAGCGAACTCGTCATCTAATTGAGGAAGTTCTTTTGTTTTGATTTCGTGTAATTTCACTTTGAATACAGCAGGTTTACCTGCAAGCTCAGCAGCATGGTATTCTTCTGGGAAAGATACTTCGATATCTTTTTCAGCTCCTGTTTCAAGACCCACTACTTGCTCTTCGAAACCAGGAATGAAACTATTAGATCCAAGCTCTAATGTATAGTTTTCAGATGTTCCGCCTTCAAATAATTCACCATCAACGGATCCTTCGAAGTCGATCACAACTGTGTCACCATCAGCTGCTTGTCCTTCTTCTTTTACTACTAGCTCAGCTTGACGTTCTTGAAGAGCTTTGATTTCGTTATCAACATCTTCGTCTGTTACTTCAGCGTTGAATGCTTCTACTTCAAGACCTTTGTATTCACCTAATTTAACTTCAGGTGCAACTGTTACACTCGCTTTGAAAATAAGGTTTTGGCCTTTTTCCATTTGTTCAATGTCAATTTCAGGACGATCAACAGGGTTGATTCCTGCTTCTTCAACTGCATTTGCATATGCATCTGGAAGAATGATATCAAGTGCATCTTGGTAAAGAGATTCTACACCGAATCTTTTTTCGAACATTTGACGAGGCATTTTTCCTTTACGGAAGCCTGGTACGTTTACTTGTTTTACAACTTTTTTGAACGCAGCGTCTAAACCTTCATTAACAGTAGCAACTTCTACTTCAACAGTTAGTACGCCTTGATTACCTTCTTGTTTTTCCCATTTTACAGACATGTGTTTCCCTCCAAAAATCTATATACTAAAATGAATAAGCACTGGATGAATCTGCTATGCTATTCCTAACAAGCATCACCATACCCTAATAGCTAGGGCTCTGTTCGTTTCATAACAAAACGAGACATTACAACCCCTACATTATAACACAGGTTCCCTTCGTTTCAACAGCAATACATTAAATATTCCCATAAGAAAATTCTTCAATTGTATTAATTTGTAGGATTATTTCGTGCACGGAATCCGGACTTACTCCATATTGAGCGGCTCTTTGATTGACGGTATTATCACCAGTTTGATACATCTCTGCCATAGTATGATAGGCGCAAGCCCAAATTGGAAAGGTGCTCGCATCAGGTGCAATTGGATACATGATAAATTGCTGCCTTTCTATGAGAGATGTAGCCATAGCCAATAATGATGGATTCTCTTGTTCTAATTGTCTTTCTACAAGGGATGTAACCGTTTTGAAAAAATCCGTATCTTTCATAGGTCGTATTTCTGTTGGAATGATGTTAATCTCTTTTTTGAGCTTTGTTACCCGTATATTTTTATCATATTCCTGTTCTTGTAGAATGTGGAGTAATAGCGTCTTCAAAAAAGGATGTGCCGCAACGTCTAGCAGAAATTTCTGAACAGATGGCATAAAAACACGAATATTCGCTTCTGACAATCGACTTATATTCCTAAAAATTTCTTCGTCGGATTTTCCAGCAAACCATTCGTCATCATAAAACTCTGCTTCCGTTCGTTTCTCTTCTTCGATTTCAGCAGACATATCTTCATTCTCTTCTAAAACTCTAGTACTAAACGCAAGCATATTTTTAAAGTGGTCGATTTTATCATGGGGTACTTGATTATCATCCAACAAAGCCTCGATTGTTATCACCATTTCTTCATGCTCGTTAAGTTGGAGTAAAACCATTAAATAGATACTGACGATCTGAAAATAGTCGCCAATTCCTTTATGTAGCACTTCTTTACACAAATCCCGTGCTTCTAGATAGCGTCCCATTTCGACAAAAGAAACGATTAAACCGACATTAACATCGGGATTCTCAGGATCGAGCTCTCTTGCTTGGCTGTACAACTCCGCAGCACGTTTGAACTCTCTTTTTTCGATATGTTCTATGCCCTTTTCCACAAGCCGACTGCCCAATTTAGGAAACGGAATAACATTTCCTTCTTGCTTTTGTTTCTTTTTTCCGCCCATTGTATAACTCCGCCTGTCAATATATTTTCTAGCAAATAGTTTAGCATTGTTTTTATCACAATACAAAAATTAACTAAAAATTCATTAGCAAAAGAGGATGACTCATAAGAAACATCCATGAGCGTCTGCTCTAAAACTAAAACGATGAAAAAGGATCAGACTTCACTACAACTATACCGTTCAAAATAAGTGTTTGTAACACTCCATTGTAGGTATTTGTGCGAGTCTGATCCAATCGGCCATGCTAGGCAATTATTTCGTAGACATAACGTCTATTGTTTGTTCATATTTAGAAATTTGATCGTCATATTGCAGGGTGATTGAGATCTCATCCCACCCATTCACTAGCATCTCTTTCCAATATGGGTGAATGTCAAAATCTGCAGCAAAATCAGCTGGTCCGTAAACCTTTTGATTAGGTAAATCAATTGTGAATTCAACATCGGTATTTTTGGCTTCCTTCATTAAATAGGAAACTTCATCTGCAGAAAGAGCAATTGGTAGAATCCCATTTTTCAAGCAGTTATTTTTAAAAATATCAGCAAATGAAGGCGCAATGACGATTTGAAAACCGAAATCTTGCAACGACCACGGTGCATGCTCCCTTGAAGATCCGCAACCGAAGTTCTCACCTGCCACTAGAATGGAAGCACCCGCGGCTTCAGGCTGGTTTAACTCAAAGTCTTCGCGAAGCTCACCATTTTCATTATATCGCCAGTTGTAAAATAAAAATTCTCCAAAACCTGTCCGTTCAATTCGTTTTAAAAATTGCTTCGGAATAATCTGATCTGTGTCCACATTGTTCCGGTCTAAAACTGCCGGTTTTCCTCGGTATATCGTAATTGGTTCCATATTGCACCTCCTAAATTAATGTAATTGATGCATTGATGAGTTTTCTAAATTTCTGATATCAACAAACTTTCCATAAAGCGCCGCCGCCGCCGCCATTTCCGGGCTGACTAAATGCGTTCGTGCGCCAGCACCTTGACGACCTTCGAAGTTCCGATTGGACGTTGAGGCACAATGCTCTCCTGCTGGAACTGCATCTGGATTCATTCCTAAACACATGCTACAGCCCGAGTCCCTCCAATCAAAACCGGCTGACTTAAATACTTCATCAAGCCCTTCTTCCTCGGCTTGTTTTTTTACTTTTTGCGAACCAGGGACAACCATTGCCCGGACTCCTTTATGCACTTGTTTCCCCAAGATAACGTCTGCTGCTTTTCGCAAATCTTCAATACGTGAATTCGTACAAGATCCAATGAATACATGTTGGACCGGAATATCGGTAATCTGCATTCCTTCCGTTAACCCCATATATTCGAGAGCAAGTTGCAATTCTTTTTCCCCAACCGTATCACTAGACCCAACAGGGATATTCTCATCTACAGCACTTGCCATGCCAGGATTTGTTCCCCAGCTAACCATTGGAGAGATTTGCTCTGCAGCAATGGTGATTTCCCTGTCATAGACTGCATCTTCATCACTAGCTAAGAGTTTCCACTTTTCAACACTCTCTTCAAACTCTTTGCCTGTTGGAACAAACTTTCTGCCTTGTAAGTAGGAGAATGTTGTTTCATCTGGGCTGACTAACCCAGCACGTGCGCCGCCTTCAATCGACATATTACAAACAGTCATTCGTTCTTCCATCGACATATTTCGGAATACCTCTCCGCAATATTCAACAATATATCCATTTCCAAAATTCACGCCATACTTGGCAATTATGTATAAAATCACATCTTTTGCCGTTACGCCAAATTTTAGTTTTCCGTTTACTTCAAGTTTTAACGTCTTCGGTTTTGTTTGCCATAATGTCTGAGTTGCAAAAACATGCTCCACTTCACTTGTTCCAATCCCAAAGGCAATCGATCCGAATGCGCCATGAGTTGACGTGTGGCTATCTCCACAAACAATGGTCATTCCTGGCTGTGTTAATCCCATTTCAGGACCGATAACATGAACAATCCCTTGATCCGGACTGTTCAAATCTGCAAGCTCAATTCCAAAATCACGGCAGTTTGTTTCAAGCGCCGTCAACTGTTTCAGAGCAACTTCATCTTCAATAAAATAACGATTGATTGTTGGAACGTTATGATCCATCGTCGCAAACGTCCGGTCAGGTCGTCTTACTTTCCTACCTTTCAACCTTAAACCTTCAAATGCTTGCGGTGAAGTGACTTCATGAATATAATGCAGATCAATATATAATAAGTCCGGTTTATTTTCCTCTTGATGAACGATATGTTGCTCCCAAATTTTTTCAATAATTGATTTCCCCACGCTTGCTCACCTCACAAAGTTTTTAATGTTTAGCTGTTATAATTTATGAAGAATAAGGATAGACCAGCGCTTAACTTAAACAGCTAACTAACATGATCTTTTAAAGTTAAGCTAGACAATGTGTAAAAACCTAAAAATATGACAATCACTCCATCACTTAATTAGAGCTGGTTTTATGACTTTTATACATTCTTCCTTCATAAAATGATGCCGTTATTGCACCATTTATGTGATTTTTTTAAAATAATAGCTCAAAAAAGACTCTTCCTTCACCAAAAATGGCTGAAAGAAGGCTTATTTGAGCCGTCTTCTTTGTGAATCACATTTACTCATTAACACCCATCTTGCTTTAGATTGCTACTTCATTTAAAAGAGCAGCTTTGACTTCAGCAATCATTTCTTCAGTTGACAAGCTCTCTGTATTACTCCCAGCGATATCAATTGTTCTGAATCCTGAATCGAGTACAGAGTGAACTGCCTTTTCAACCGCTTCTGCTTCTTTCTCCATTCCAAACGACAACCTAAGCATATATGCTGCTGAAAGAATCGTTGCAAGCGGATTCGCTACGTTTTTGCCAGCAATATCTGGCGCTGAACCATGGATTGGTTCGAATAAACTAGGTCCGTCTACTGAAATTGATGCAGAGGAAAGCATTCCAAGTGATCCTGTTAGAACCGATGCTTCATCACTTAAAATATCCCCAAACATATTTTCTGTGACCACAACATCGAATTGTCTAGGATTGCGAATCAATTGCATCGCGGCATTATCCACAAGCATATGCTCTAATGTTACATCAGGATAATTCTTTGCCACTTCCTCTGCCGTTTCACGCCATAGTCTACTTGATTCAAGCACATTCGCTTTATCGACAGACGTTACTTTTTTCTGTCTTTGGCTTGCGATTTCAAAAGAAAGTTCAATGATTCGTCTCATTTCTTCTTTTTGGTAAAATAACGTATCAACGACAGCTTCCTTACCTTCAAAAATCGTACGTTCACTTGGTTTCCCGAAATAAAGGCCGCCAGTTAATTCTCGTACAATGATAAAATCCACGTCTTCAATAATTTCTTGTTTCAGCGGAGAGGCTTCCGACAAACTAGAAAAATAGCTGATTGGCCGCAGATTGGCATAAAGATTTAAATCTTTCCGGATTTTCAGTAACCCACGTTCCGGGCGTAAATGAGTGGGCTGACTATCCCACTTTGGCCCACCAACTGCACCAAGAAGAATTGCATCACTTGATTTACACAATTCAATGGTTTCATCAGGAAGTGGTTGTCCTGTTGCATCAATGGCTGCCCCACCGATTTGGCCATATTCAAAGGTGAATTCATGCTCGAATCGTTCTGCGACGGCTTCGAGTATTTCAACTGCACCTCCCGTCACTTCTTTTCCGATACCATCTCCAGGCAACACTGCAATTTTCCTTTTCATCTTTCTCTCTCCTTTCTAGAGGATGTTCAAAAAATTAGATAAAGTGTGTTTTTATCCTCTTTTTTGAACATAACTTCTCGCTGTTATTGTAGAACGGTATCTTTTTCACTCAAATAGATGATGCGGTTTACTGCATTTAGATACGCTCTTGCAGATGCTTCTAACACATCCTGATGTAGGCCTCGACCACTTGTTTCCATCCCACGATAACGGATTTTCACATACACCTGAGCCAAGGCGTCACGGCCGGCTCCAACGGATTGGATGCGGTAATCAAGCAGATTCACTTTATTGTCCAGACATCGTTCTAGCGTATTGTAAAGGGCTTCGATGCTACCAGCACCTGTAGCTGCTTCTTGGATCAGGTCTGTATTGCCATTTTTCAATGTAACAGTCGCCGTTGGAATTTGGTTCGTTCCATACGTAATCTGAAGGGAATCTAATTCAAAGAAGCGATCATCCTTCGAAATTTTTTCTTCAAGAACAAGTGCTGCAAGATCCTCGTCTGTCATTTCTTTTTTCTTATCCGCTAATGCTTTGAATTGAACAAACAGACGGTTCATTTCTTCATCCGTTACGTACAATTTCAATTCATCCAGCCTGTTTTTGAAAGCATGTCGTCCGGAATGCTTGCCAAGTACCAAAACATCTGTGGTCACACCAACAAGATCAGGAGAGATAATTTCATAGGTTGTTTTTTCTTTCAAAAAGCCATCCTGATGAATGCCAGATTCATGTGCATATGCGTTTCTTCCGATGATTGCTTTGTTCGGAGGAATGATCATACCGGTCAATTTACTGATCATATCGCTTGTACGTTTAATTTCATTAAGAGTCAGCCTTGTATTTGCTTGATAATGGTCACTGCGGATATGTAGCGCTACTGCGACTTCTTCCAGTGCAGCATTCCCAGCTCGTTCACCGATCCCATTAATGGTACCTTCCACCTGAGTGGCGCCTGCTTCGATAGCAGCCAGTGAGTTTGCTGTAGCCATTCCAATATCGTCATGACAATGTGTTGATAATTGCACCTTATCAATAGAAGGAACATGATTGCGCAGATACGTAAAAATCTCAGCATATTCCTTTGGCGTTGTATAGCCAACCGTATCTGGAATATTAATAATCCTTGCTCCCGCACCAATTACTGCTTCGACGATTTCAGCTAAATAATCAAGCTCTGTACGACTCGCGTCCTCTGCCGACCATTGAACAAGCGGAAAGCGGCTAGCAGCATAAGCTACCGCTTGTACCGCACGTTCCACGACTTGTTCTTTTGAAAGCTTTAATTTATATTCACGGTGGATCGGAGAAGTAGCAATAAACGTATGCAATCTAGGCTCTGCACCATCTTTTAATGCTTCCCATGCTGCATCAATATCACTTTGCACCGCTCGCGCAAGCCCGGTAACTGAGCTTGTGCGAATTTTTTTGGCAATTTCTTGAACAGATGCGAAATCGCCTTTTGATGCCGCAGGGAATCCTGCTTCGATAATATCTACGCCTAATCGTTCTAATTGCAAAGCAATTTCTATTTTTTCAGAAAAGTTCAAGTTTACACCTGCTGATTGCTCGCCATCTCTAAGCGTTGTATCGAAAATATTAATTTTTCGCAACAGTCACCACCTCTTTCTTAGCTTTTTGTTGCTGTTGTACAAAAGGCATCATTGCGCGAAGCTTACGGCCAACTACTTCAATTTGGTGTTCGTTTTCACGGTTATTGATTGCTGTGAATACTGGACGATTTGCTTGGTTTTCTAGAATCCAACCTTTAGCAAATTCGCCATCTTGAATATCTTTCAACACTTTTTTCATTTCCGCTTTTACACTTTCAGTCACAACGCGTGGTCCTGAAACGAAATCTCCCCACTGAGCTGTATCCGAAATGCTATAACGCATGTTTTCTAGTCCGCCTTCGTACATTAAGTCGATGATCAGTTTCAATTCATGTAAACACTCAAAGTATGCAACTTCTGGTTGATAGCCTGCTTCTGTTAATGTTTCGAATCCAGCTTTTACCAATGACGTTAATCCGCCGCAAAGTACAGCTTGTTCTCCAAATAAATCTGTTTCTGTTTCTTCTTTAAATGTTGTTTCCAAACCACCAGCACGTAATGAACCGATTCCTTGAGCGTAAGCAAGAGCTAATTCTTGTGCTTCGCCAGTCACGTTTTGATAGATGGCAAATAATGCTGGTACACCTGCGCCTTGTTCGTACGTACGTCTTACAAGATGTCCAGGACCTTTTGGAGCAACTAATAGAACATCTACATCTGCCGGAGGAACGATTTGATTAAAATGAATGTTGAATCCGTGTGCGAAAAGCAATGCTTGACCAGCTCTTAATACGGGTTGGATTTCTTCTTGGTATACTTTTGTTTGCATTTCATCTGGAAGAAGGATCATGATTACGTCAGCTTGATCTGCTGCTTCTTTTACAGAATAAACTTGGAAACCATCTTCTTCTGCTTTGTCCCATGACTTTCCTTTTCTAAGACCAATTACTACTTCAACACCGCTATCGCGAAGGTTTTGTGAATGAGCGTGTCCTTGAGAACCGTACCCAATTACTGCTACTTTTTTATTTGCTAAATACGTTTCGTTTGCGTCACCGTTATAATATACTTTTGTCATTTTAATACATCTCCCTTTTTTTCTCATTAGTTGTTTTTTTCTGATTATTCAAGCTGTAATGTCCCTTTAATATGTAGGGAAAGTAGCCTGTATATCCTTGCTTCGTTCTATTTATATTAGTTAGATAATCCACCACTGATGGAAATTTCACTTTTATTAGACAATCGTGAAGCTTTTTACAACCGATTGTTTTTGTGTACCGCGCGGAAAGGCTGCTGTGCCGGTTCGCGCAAGTTCTTTTATTCCATAAGGCTTGAGCAATTCAATGAATGCTTCGACCTTATCGGATTCACCTGTAATTTGTATCGTGAGGCTATCTTTGCTAACATCAATGACCGACCCGCGAAATGGTTCAATTAAAGAATAGATCTCTGTACGGGTTTGGCTTGAAGAAAGTACTTTTACAAGAGCTAGCTCTCTCGCTACTATGGATTGATTGCTAATATCTGTTACTTTTAAGACATCAATCTGCTTATTTAGTTGTTTGGTCATCTGTTCAATGACGTTCTCATCTTCAACATGAACAACTACGGTTATTCTTGAGACGTTCTCTTGTTCAGACTGACCAACAGCAATGCTTTCAATATTATAGTTTCGTTTCGTAAACAAATTCGTAATTCGATTTAACACGCCAGGGCGATTGTTTACAGTTAGGGTTAGAATGCCTTTCTTCATAGCTTCACACCTACCATTTCGTGCAGCCCTTTACCCGGCGCCACCATCGGATAGACGTTTTCTTCAGGTTCTACGTCAAAGTCAATGAGTACAGGTCCTTTGATCGCAAGTGCTTCTTCAATTTTGGCACTAGCATCTGCTTCATTATCGACTTTGAAAGCCGGAATTCCATAGGCATCTGCTAATTTAATAAAGTCTGGCTGATAATCGAATTTACTGTGAGAAAAGCGTCCTTCATAAAACTCTGACTGCCATTGTCTAACCATTCCTAGAGCATGATTGTTCACGATGATGATTTTGACTGGAAGGTTTAATTCAGCCATTACTGCTAATTCCTGACTCGTCATCTGGAATCCACCATCACCAACTACGGCAAAAACAGTTGCCTCAGGTTCTGCAATTTGAGCACCGACTGCTGCTGGTATACAAAATCCCATCGTTCCGAGTCCACCTGAAGTTACCCAAGCATGCGGTTTATTAAAAGGAAAATATTGAGCTGCCCACATTTGATGTTGACCAACATCTGTTACGACAATCGCATCACCATCTGTTTTTTCATGTAAAAGTTCAATGACTCTTTGCGGTTTCAATATATCCGACTCTCTGTTGTATACAAATGGGAATTCTTGCTTCCAACCTTGCAACGTTTCAATCCACTCAGTAAGCTCAGGTTTCTTTCCGTCTTGGGCGACCAATTGTTCGAGCGCTTCTTTGGCACTTCCAACAACAGGGATCTTCGTCGGTACGTTTTTGCCAATTTCTGCAGGATCAATATCAATATGTGCAACCTTGGCGTTTGGCGCAAAAGTTGCCAAATTTCCAGTTAAGCGGTCATCAAAACGGGCACCGATATTAATGAGCAAATCACATGTTGAGATGGCCATATTTGCGGCATAAATACCGTGCATGCCACCCATTCCGATGAATAATGGATGATCAGCTGGGAATCCACCAAGTCCTAAAAGTGTATGCACAACTGGAATTCCTTGTTGCTCCGCATATTGCAATAGTTGTTCAGAGGCTTTTGCATGCAGAATCCCTGCTCCAGCTAAAATCACTGGCTTTTTCGAACTGCTCACAGCTTCTACTAGTTTCCTAATTTGCAAATAATTTGGTTGTGTAGTTGGTTGATAGCCTGGTAAATCCATTTCTGGTTCTTCACCAACTTTACCATCAATCGTTGCTACATCTTTTGGAATATCGATGAGTACAGGTCCCGGCCGGCCACTTGAAGCAATATAGAACGCTTCTTTGATAATGCGCGGGAGGTCTTCCGGTTTTCTTACTTGGTAATTATGCTTTGTGATTGGCGTTGTAATTCCAATGACATCTGCTTCCTGGAAGGCATCTGTGCCAATTATGGATGTAGCTACCTGACCAGTGAAGACAACTAAAGGAATCGAGTCTATCATAGCATCTGCAAGGCCAGTCACAATATTGGTTGCACCCGGGCCAGAAGTCGCAATAACGACACCAGGTTTTCCAGTAATTCGGGCGTATCCTTCTGCCGCATGAATGGAGCCTTGTTCATGACGCGGTAGGATATGAACCATGCCTGATCGGTAAATTTCATCGTAGATCGGAAGAACAGCTCCACCCGGATATCCAAAAATGACTTCAACTTGTTCCTTTTTCAGGGCATCAATCAGAAATGCGGCCCCGCTCTTTACTTGTTGCTCCGCTTTACTGGCTGCTACCACTGCTTTTTCTGTCATTTGAAAAGACCTCCTTTACTTCTTTAATGTTTGATCGTGGTCATGCTTTTACTTCCAAAAGGCTGAAGAACATATAAAAAGCCTCTCACCTCATTAAGCATGCTATCGCATTACTTAAAGGGGTGAAAAGGCTATATATCCTATCCACGGTACCACCCTAATTCGCACAAAATACGTGCGCACTCTAAACAGATTTCACTCTGTACTATATTTTGATAACGGGTGCTGGTTGGCACCCGTTCAGCCTTACTCATACACTTTCGGGCTGAAACTCAGAGGTGAGTTCACCTTTTGGACAATACCGGCTTCCAGCTACCCGGCTCTCTGTAAATGTCTGCTCAAAAGACTACTTATCCTCATCAATGCTTTAACATGTTGAATTTTATTTTTTACTCGCTAAGTTTGAGTAGTAATCAGCTGATTAAATTCTTTTAATTTTTAGAAGAATGTAAAAGCTGTTGTATTTGAAACTTATATTACGCTGATATTTAAGGCACGTCAATACCTTTTTCCTAATTATTTGACTATTCTATTTTATCAATTCCGTTGAATCCGCTTTCATCATTGCTATGACTTATTTTCTATATTAATAGAACTTTTGACCTTTTAAAAAAATTCAAGAAACATAAAAAACGAGACTTTCTTTTTTAAAGAAAATTCTCGTTTTCACTTATAGAGTCTTAGATCGAATCAAATCTTTTTTTCGATATACACTTAATACAAGACCGATGAGCCCCGCATTCAACAGAACCTGCATATTTCCGTAACTTATAAATGGAAGTGATACACTCATGATCGGAAATAGCCCAAATGACATCCCAAGATTAAACACCACCTGAAAAGCGAAAAGACTTAAGGCGCCGATTACAAGTAACTTTCCGTATCCATCACGGACCGTTTTAACAACGATAAGCATGCGACAGATTAGCAACAACAATGTGCCTCCCAACACAACCGCAAATGTCCAGCCTAGGGTATAAGATAAAGAAATGAAAACAAAATCCGTTGTACTCTCTGGTAACATCAATCCTGATTCGGGTAACGACTGCCAAAACCATCCGGTTCCATCTCGGAGTTCTTTGATTTTTACATAGTGATATCCAGATGAATCTGCATATTTTTCAGGATGTAGATACGCCAATAAACGTGTTAGTTGATATTCCTTAATTCCAGAGGCAAACCAAGCATATAGCGGTATCGATGCACCAATCACCAATGAAATTATATAAGACCAAATAACTTTCCTTTTCTCAAAATGACTTCCCCACAACATTACACCTGTGATAATCGTGAACATGCCAAAAACGAAAAGGTTTGGGGTTAATATAATTAAATAACTTGTAACTAGATATAAAATCACGACCATATACATTTTCATTTTTTCATTTCGAAAAATCCTTGCCCATCCTAATAAAAAGAGTGGCAGTGTGATCGATATATCCGTTGAAAATGGTCCTAACACGAGAGTAACACTTCCGTGCACCATATTTCCTGAAATGAGTGCAAAAGAAATGATTCCCCAACCAATTATGAACCAGCCAATACCTAATTTTTGCAATTTTTGATAATCAAAAAACATGAGAACTGCGGCGAAAGCAATTCCAATAAACGTTACAAGGAACTTCTGAAGAAAGGCCATCGCTGTATGTTCAGATTCGAACACAAATATTGGCACCATTCCAAGAACAACGATAAACAAAAACAAGCCAATCATTTTCCAATCCACTTTCGGGCGGTGCAAACGATCCATTTTTTGCCCAAGGAGGATTGGACTCCCCATTCTTAAAACGGCCTTCTGTTCAGCTTCTTCATCATTTAATCCTTGTTTCTTTAGCGCTTCTATTGATTGTTTCAAATGATTATTCAGTTCTACTTCAACGAGTTTCCTAGCTTCCGTGGAACGAATACTACGCGATACTTCGGACAAAAACTTTTCTTTATTCATAGAATTATCCACCCATTACGGTTTGAAGAACAAATGAGGCCGATTCTTTTTTTGTCTCCGCTTTGCTCAACAGCTTCCGCCCTTTATCATTCAATTTGTATAATTTTTGCTCGGAAGTTCCCCAATATGCTTGTATGTACTCTTTTTGTTCTAAATCATGTAGTAATGCATACAACAAACCTTCATGATCAGCGAACTTTATATTCCCTTTACTCGTCAGAACGCCCATAATTTCAAAGCCGCTTTTTTCACTTTTCAACATTCTAAAAATCGCAAGAATGACTTCCTCTTCACCAGCTCCTTCATTTACAATGGCCTGACGAATGTTTTTCTGATGTTTTTCTGAAAAATTCACGCCTGAAAAAACAGTAGTCTTCATCGCTTTTTTCAACTGTTTTAATCGATTTTCCATCCTGTTCCCTCCAAACTGTTCTTTAATATTTGTTTCGCCCTGCGCATCCTTGTTTTAATCGTGCTCTGACTGTTCCTTGTCATTTCTGCCAATTCTTTAATCGTAAGCTCTTGAAAATAATACAAATAAATCACTTCTCTGTACTTCACCGGAAGATTCATGACAGCATCTGCTAATACCTGATCCTCATCCTTTTGAATGATATCTTGTTCAACATGATCTACTGCTTGAAAACCAGCATGATTTCCAGCGTCTAATTCGACTTGGCGATAATACCAGCTCTTCAAGTAATCCTTACAATGATTGATCGCGATCCGCCATAGCCAAGTACGTATTTTCGCCTGTCCCCTGTACCTCGGCAGTGCTTGATAGCATTTCACGAAGATTTCCTGAGTTAAATCTTCTGCCAATGGAAGGTTCTTCACATACGAATAAACAAGCTGCAAGATATCTTGTCCATACACCGTCATGATCTCATCAAGCAGCGCGTCCTCCTCGCCATTTTGGAGAGCTTCTGCAACTAACTCCTTCACGTATCTCACCCTTTCTTTCTATACCTTAGACGACTTCATGTAAAAATTAGTTTTATTTCGCGTGAATTTTCATATGATTTTTTTGCAAAAACATCTACTTTTAATCTTAAAGGTCAAATGAAAATTACGAAACGGGAAACCTTAAATGTTTAAAGTTTCCCGTTTCTATTTCCCGCTAAATATTTTCTTTTTTAATAATCTTGTCCGATTTTAAAATCCCTGCTGATTGATTACGTTACGACAAATTCAACGACAATTGGAGTTGCTGGATCTAATACATCTCCATCAGGAACCGTGAGCGCTGCAGTAGTAACAGATGAAGTATCTGCAGTCTGAACCATCGCGTTCATATAAAGGGTGTAATACGCAAATGAAGCTGGAAATGCTGTAGCAGGCATCCCATCATCGTTTGTAAATTGATTCGCAGGAATCGTTTCAGGGGTCTCAATATTTGAGGTTACAATATAAAAATATCTTTCAACACTCGGAATGACGCTTCCTGTACCTGGAGGACCGGGTATTCCCTGTGGACCCGGGATTCCTTTTGGTCCATCACACCCACAACAATCCCGACACCAATTACCACGTTCACATGTACAATTCGATCGATTCCACTTATGTCTGCTATAACTTTTATGAATAAACGTATATCCCATCTTTTCACCCCTTTTATTTCAATTTATTCAGATAACCTTTGGGACGATTGGACAAATGGGCATTCTTTCTTATTCAATTGCCCTAATGCCATCAAATATCAGAACAGTAAAATCCCAACAAAAGAAGACGCTTCTAGCTACCCCCTACTATTCTGATTTGTTTAAAGATTACGCCCTTTTATCAAGACCACCGAAACACTTAGGCCTTTTGATGAATTATTAAAGTTTTTTATGAAAAAGACGAATCTACTTTCGGTTTTTGAAGGTAGACTCGTCTTGTTTTGCTATATTTATTCGTTTTATCTTTCTTTTTAAATTCTTCATACAAGACTTGTTCTAGTATGCAGACTCTTGAACTAGCGAATTGCATCAACACTTCTACTCTCCACATATTCACTACATGCGCTCTTTTCCTTCAACATACCGCTTTCGACGGGCACTAGAAATATACAGATTAGAGGAACAATAGCGGAGAAACAGCATACATAAATAACAGGTGAAAAAATTTCATTTAGGAGTTGAGTATAGTGAAGACTCCATGGGTGAATTCGACAAAGATGCAGGAAATTATATCCAGACAAATAAACATTGTTAATTCTTCTAGAGTTCAAATAGAATCTCCTTCCACCTCCTGCGGTAAAAACAAAGATTTTACAGTCATCAAAATTGATTGTCGACTATCAAATCATATTCCTAGCCTTTGTGTCTCAGATGAAGGCGACGAGTTTAATGGAAATTCTCTTCCGGAAACAATTAAGAATTCATTTGACTCACCTGCGTGTATAAGTATTGAGCAACCTTCTGAAATCGAACCGGAAGCTAAAGATAATTCTGTTATGAACATAACCGAACCCACTAATGATCAGCAGAATTTTCAAGCCGACGTTAGCAATTATTCTCCAACGGAGGTTGCATTTGATTCAAACGATCCTTCTGGTTCCAACTTAGCTGATGAAAAACACAAGATTTTTAACAGGAAAATGGATTGTCGACTATCAAATCATATTCCTAGCCTTTGTGTCTCAGATGAAGGCGACGAGTTTAATGAAAATTCTCTTCCAGAAACAATTAATAATTCATTTGACTCACCTGCGTGTATAAGTATTGAGCAACCTTCTGAAATCGAACCGGAAGCTAAAGATAATTCTGTTATGAACATAACCGAACCCACTAATGATCAGCAGAATTTTCAAGCCGACGTTAGCAATTATTCTCCAACGGAGGTTGCATTTGATTCAAACGATCCTTCTGGTTCCAACTTAGCTGATGAAAAACACAAGATTTTTAACAGGAAAATGGATTGTCGACTATCAAATCATATTCCTAGCCTTTGTGTCTCAGATGAAGGCGACGAGTTTAATGAAAATTCTCTTCCAGAAACAATTAATAATTCATTTGACTCACCTGCATGTATAAGTATTGAGCAACCTTCTGAAATCGAACCGGAAGCTAAAGATAATTCTGTTATGGACACAACCGAACCCACTAATGATCAGCAGAATTTTCAAGCCGACGTTAGCAATTATTCTCCAACGGAGGTTGCATTTGATTCAAACGATCCTTCTGGTTCCAACTTAGCTGATGAAAAACACAAGATTTTTAACAGGGACGACATCGATGAGGACCTGTATGAGGATGATTCGCTTGTCGTTCCCGTACATGATTCACCCGTTGATAAATCGGAGGAAAAAAATAATCAATCTAGCACTTCTTTTGATTTTGTAAATATTAGAGTTCCGGTTGTAGTTGGGGAATACAAAATAGAGATTTGTTTAGAAGAAGCCGTATTGTTTGAGGAAAATATTATGTGGATTAACGTAATTTCCAATAAAGTTGTCCTATCAAATAGTAAGTTTATACCAACCCAATTTTCTGAACCATTAAAGAACGGGATGTCTAAAGCATTAAAAGGAAACTTATTTATAGAAGGATATATCATCCAAAACATTGAATATACAGCCGCTAAACAGGATCTTGAAACAGATCCACTTTACAAAGACGGAAAAATTTATTTAATAACAAAAAAAAGACCATTCTCCACTATTGTCGAAATTAATAATTTCCTCCATCCACCGGTATTTGGAGCGATTACTCAAAAAACATTTGACTTTTTTGACCCAAATAATAAAGAAGTCCCTCAAACTAACACTAAACTATTCAACAATGTAACGTATTATCCAGAGCAGCCATATTGTCGTTTAATTTTTTCCGAAATTCATGAACATACAAGTTTATCAGACACGGTTCATGAAAACTACAACCATACTCCTATTGAGTCCGTTCAAGTAAATCCCATACACACAAAAAAGGAAGCAAATGAAAAGCAATTAGCCCAGAAAACAGTGTTAGTTACATTCGTGCATTTACTACAAGAACAAAGTGTTCGAGTTAGATACGATAACGCTTAAAGGAAAATGTTACTATGAGAACTCGCAAGTCCCATGGTTAGCTCCCGAAATAGAGATATTAATCCAATCCCAACGGCATTTAAAGCCTGAAAACCTTAATCCATTGGAAAAATCAAGGCTATCAAATAAAAGAGGCCAAGCTCCTACTTCAATGACCCATGCTAAAAATAAAATGTTGAATATAGTAATTTCGTACGGTAATAAAAATTAGAAAATATTAGGGAGAGATTACTTTATGAGCGATAACCTCAATAATCAACCTTTACAACAAGTTAACCCACCTTGTCCAGTAACTTCGACAGAACAAATTCCATTAAGCGATCAAGCAACACCACTCGTTAGTGTAGCAAGTACTCCAACGATTAAAATCCCGGTTGTAGTAGCAGAAAGAACATTACAAATTGTTGTAGAGGCGGATATTCCACTTTCGCCAGCAGCAACGGAAATTAAAAGAGTTCTTAAGAATGCATTTCTAAATCAAGTCAAGCTTGTGCCTGTTGAATTTGCTCCAATTGCTGGCACTAATTTCTTCAACGTAACAAGAGCTAAATTATTTGTTTCTGGATTCATTCGCAAAAATATTGAATACGCTTCAACCGAATGTAATGGAACTTTGTTTGATCGAATTGCAGATGTTCCGTTTTCTGGATTCGCAGATCTTACAGCAGCGGACTTTATCTTATTCCCAATTCTAGCTGGTT
Organism: Peribacillus sp. NPDC096379; assembly: GCF_044762875.1. Taxonomy (NCBI): domain Bacteria; kingdom Bacillati; phylum Bacillota; class Bacilli; order Caryophanales; family Bacillaceae; genus Peribacillus; species Peribacillus sp. NPDC096379. The sequence goes on along the minus strand of NZ_JBIWFD010000001.1, from coordinate 657,303 downwards.
CTTCAGCTAACTCAGCTATGTTTCTTAATGAAGCAAATCAAGTAGCTCCACGTTTGGATAAATATTTCTTCCAGAACCTTGTGAACTATAATGAACAACCTTATGGTGAGTTAGTACGTGCCAACTTCTTTGAACTTGATTTTTCACCAACTATGGTCGAACCTGAACAAGCGTTTAGCACTTTGCGTGAAAAGATTGTCATGGACCTTACGTTAAAAGTATTACAAGTTCAACAAATTCAAGTTACTGGAAACCAAATAATTCCTGGCTCTACAACTGGAACTACTCTTGGTTAATATCTCTTGAACGATAAGTAAGCTTAGCTCTATTTCGATCATACTAAAGATGAGTTTGCTGCTGCATCTTTGAAATGACAAGATATCAGAAGTGGGCCCTATAGCCTTTTAGGCTATAGGGTTTTCAGAGTCTATCCAATGAAGCAAGTATATGAAACTTCTTCTAATTGGTCGTGTCGATTTCTTCAACAACACTCATACATTCACAAGTAACAAGCTAACATTATTATAGGGAAGCTATTGAATGGTTTTGTAGTTATGTTGGTTTTCTATATTAAAAAAAGGTTGATAATTTCAAAATAAATTCTCTAGTTTTATCTAATTTACTTCGTGTTATGAATCTTTAATTATTATTAATACAATGTTTTAATATTATTGATTTACTCTCTTATCTCCTCGCCATCTTAGTAACGCAATAAATAGGACCATACAAAGAATAATCATTAATACAAATACTTGTTTTTCATATGCGATATAATCTCTTGTTAATCCTGCGATAAAGGGGATGACTCCACCAAGCATATAACCAAACCCTTGCATCATTGAAGTCCAAGAGCTTGCTTCGCTTGACGAAGAAACTGCGTTTAACGGAAGTGCCAGTGCCAGAGGGAATAATCCACCAAGTCCAATCCCAATCAGAATTGTTGCAAGCCAAGGATTCACTATATGAAAGACGATGCATAACAAACCAATTAAAACAAATAATGTACTTCCCATTAACCAAGCCTTTTCGTTTTTATATACATCTGCTAATGATGGAATTAAAAAGCTAAAGATCATTTGAATAATCGTAAATAAAGTAATGAGTGTTCCTGATTGCTCCCCACTAAATCCCATTGATTGTGCAATCGGTGCTAACCATGTACTTATACAATAAAACATACCAGCTTGTAGACCGAATATGAGCGTAAACGACCATACGTTTTTATTTTTAAATGGCAATTGAATCGTTGCCTTCGTTGAATTCTTAACAAACTCACTTTTTTTCACCATCGGATACCAAAATAATAATCCAATGACTGCAAAAATGCTCCAACTTGCTAAAGCAAGCTGCCATGAATCATTTAGTTGCTTTTGCAAGGGAATCATTAATCCGGCACTTAATGAAGCACCAATACCCATTCCTACAGAATAAACACCGACCATCATCCCAATTCTATTCGGAAACTTTTGCTTAATATATCCCGAAACTAGAGGTCCAGAAATGGCTATACCTATTCCAATTAAAAAGGCTGTAATAAGCAGGGTTATTGCTGAATTCGTAAAAGCTCGAAATGCTGTGGCTATACCAATTAAGAGCAAACAGGTCGCAATCGTTTTTTCTAATCCAAATCGAGCGCTTACCCTTGTTGCGAAAAATGCAAAAAAGCCCATACAAATGACTGGAATGGATGTAAGCAAACTGACCATACCATTACTTAATTCTAAATCATTTCTAATGTTCTCCAATACAGGGGATATCGAAGCAATGCTCATTCGTAAATTTAAGGAAACGAGAAATAGAGCTACAATTATAAATAGTATTTGTTTCTTCATCTTCAAACTCCCTTTACATAGATTTCTAAACATCGTATCATCAGACGTTTAATTTTGTAAAGGAGCTGTTAATGCTCCAAATTTTGGTTTACAGAACGAATGGCTTCCTCTTCATCTTGCGCTAAGATGGCTTGAAATAAATCCTCATGTATCTCTGAGTTATCGTTATAATTCGTTACATGTACAATAAGGCTGCTCAAGATCTTCCGTAAAACAGGAATGAAGGATTGATATAAATTATATAGGACCTGATTCCCACTTGCCTTGGCAATAGCTAAATGGAAATCAATATCTGCATCTACATATGTCGCATAATTTCCTTGCTGCAATGCTTTATAACGTTGATCCAAACAGGTTTTTATATGCAATAAATCTTCATCTGTTCTTCGCCTTGCAGCTAATTTTGCGACTTCTTGATCTAACATCGCTCGTGCTTCATATACATCGTTCCTATCAGCTTGTTGCAACAGTTGATTAAAAGAAGTTTCATTCGTCCATTCCAAAGACAAAATGCGTGTGCCTTTTCCTTGTTTTACTTCGAGAATTCCTGCGTGAACAAGCACTTTTATAGATTCGCGAAGGGTGGAACGACCTACCGCGAATTCTTCCATAAGCTGAGGTTCGGGGGGAAGACGATCCCCCACTTTATACGCACCTGAGAAAATTTTATTCTTTAATTGCTCAATGATTTCATCTGTTAATTTTCTTCCCGTTACTTTTGAAAATGAAGATGAATGATTTGTCATACCCTTTCACTCCTACAACTTAGCATTAATACTATTATAACGTGAAAGTTGATATAGATATAATTTTCATCTACTGTATGTTTCAATAATTATGTCGACTTCTTAAACAATCCATTTCGGTGTAGTGCCAAATAAACCATGAACATATTTATCTAACTTTCCAGAAATCGTTACTATATCACTTATTTTCAAATTATCCTTTTCTTTTTATCATACGAAAAAACCCCCTATATCGAAAGTATACAAGCCAATATACGGTGTAATTTCTTACATGACCGCCATACTGACTGTTTCACTAAACGATATAAGAGGTTGATGTAGCGGTGTTTACCGCTCATTTTCTAACGTCCCAGGAGAGATTCGAACTCCCGACCGACGCCTTAGAAGGGCGTTGCTCTATCCAGCTGAGCTACTGGGACAAGGTATGAAATGCCTAACGACAAGATTTATTATAATATGTGGAAGTTGGATAGTCAACTCTTTTTCGTGATTTTTTATTTTACTGAGTATGAATAGACAGAAGTGGACTTCTTCTGTCTATTATACATGATCTCATTCAAATGTGTACGCATTGCTTAAGTCTTTTACCAAATTCCCCTCGACATCGTAGTAATGGATGATAGCTTCTTTTTGAGTGAGCTCGAGGATGGCATACGTTTTTTCTTTACGGTTTCTTGGAAGGCGTATGCTCCCTGGGTTAATGTATAGTCTCCCGTCAATCATTTCAGAACCGGGGATGTGTGAATGACCGAAGCAAATGATGTCCGCTTGCTCTTCCTCCGCTTTATAGGAAAGATTCATAACGGTCATTTTCACATTATACAAATGACCATGGGTGACCAAAAAACGCGAGTCACCGATTGTTTCCACTGTATAATCTGGATAAGCAGGGTCATGATCGCAGTTACCTCTAACCGCTAACAACCCTTCCATAATCGCATCTGCTTTCTCTAACTCAGAATCACCACAATGGATGAATACATCGACTTCAGCTTGGTGACGGGCTTTTATTTTTTCAACCTCTGACGTTAGACCATGGCTATCGCTCATAATCCCTACTTTCATAATTGAGCTGCTTCCTTTTCAAGAAAAGCATCTAATTTTCCTTCGAGTACATGTAGGGCATTAGCGCGGTGACTGATTTCATTTTTCTCATTGCTTTTGAGCTCAGCCATCGTTTTTCCTTTTTCTTTCACATAAAAAACAGGATCATAGCCAAAACCATTCGTACCCTTTGGTTCGTTTGTGATTCGTCCTTCCACAGAACCAGACACTGTAATTGTTTCTTGATTTGGAGATGCAAGCGCTAGTGCGCAATAAAATCTTGCCGTTCTTTTGTCTTCTGGCACATCCTTTAATTCTTCGAGAACCTTATCTGTATTGGCCGCATCGCTCTTTGCCTCACCAGCGTAGCGTGCTGAATACACGCCAGGTCTGCCATCAAGCGCATCTACAATCAAGCCCGAATCATCAGCTATCACAAACTGCCCGAGCATTTTACTAATTGCTTCTGCTTTTAAAATTGCGTTTTCTTCAAAGGTAGTCCCTGTTTCCTCGACATCTGGGGCGTCTTCGATATCAAGGAGCGTCTGAACCTGAAACCCTCTTGAATGAAACAAGCTTTCGAATTCTTTTGCTTTCCCTTTGTTTTTCGTTGCAATAATGACCGTTTTCATCCTATATCACTCCTGAATCACTGTAAGATTTTTTTATAACGCGGTTGATTTTTATGCCTAACTTGTTAATTAGTACTCCAATTTTAACGATAATTAAAGTCTAACACAATTTCCTCTATCATAATAATTCTACCACTTAATGAAATCCCTTATCATCACAAACAAAAAAAGGTCTGCCAAAAGCAGCCCTCACACATTTATATCCTTCTATTAAAAACTGCCCGTATTCACTTTTGCAGGACGGCTTACGGGTTCGGTTAATGCTTTACCAGCTTCATCCACCAAACCGCCCTTTCCTTGTACAAGCACTTCCACGCTTTCAATGTCTTTTTGTTCTGTTAATGAAAGAACCAGTGCATCAAGAGCCTCTTTCGAAATCTTTCTTTCTTTGAAACTGCCTAGAATATTCTCATTGAAATCCAAGGTAACTTTTCCATCTTCAGTTTTCGGTTCGGCAATTAACGCAACATCATCCGTAAAACCTGAAAGCAGACTTGAGGCAAGTCCTGGTCCTTTTACCAGTTCATTGACAGCTGCCGTGATCGTGTCAGTATTCGATTCTTTGACCCTTTTTGTTACAGGAACATAATAGTAGCTACCATCTTCACCGCCAATATAATACACAGTAAGCGGCATCGTATTAGAAACATCCGTAACATTAGATAAATCGAAGTTAATACCTACTGAACGATTCAATCCGTCTGAAATCGGTGTTTTGTTAACCGGCATTTCTTTCATTTCCGTGCCATTCAATTTTAATACCACTTTATCAACCGTATCGAATTGAGTTAATGTATAAGTGATGGCTTGGAGAATTTTTAATTCATCTTCTTTTTTATAGGTAGCAAATTCCTTGGAAAAATCAGCGGTTGCTACACCTTCTTTAATATCAACACTTACATGTGTATCCGCAGGTATTACCGCTCTAAAGCCATTTGGAAGCACCTCAGACACAGGTCCGTTGGCGACTAAATATTCAAGCGCTTGCTGGGCAACTGCTGTATTAGAAGGAAGCTCTAGCGTTTGTGGTACGACAAACCCGCTTTTATCAATCAAATACAATTCGGTTTTGATGGTTTTGGTTGCTTCTTCTTTACTATCAGTTTTAGTTGCTTCCTTACCATCCACTTCTTTTAATCCTGCTTCATCATCTACTAGTGTCACTCCTTCTGGTGGGTCAATTTTTGCTTTTTCTTTTTCACCGAACAGGCCGCAACCACCTAAAAAGAGCGAAGAAGCCAGAACAGTTGTGATAACTGATATTTTTGTTACGTGAGTCATGTTCAATCCCTCCCAGGACAGTTTGTACTACTATTTATACGAGCCATGGGAATTTATAGACCTATTTTTTTCAAAAAAAATAGGAGGCGACTCATATGGGTCTGCCTCCTACAATATCAATCGTATTTAAACTGTTACCAATGTGTCATGTCCAAATAGTTAGTCTGATCAATCAATTTTCACCGTTTGGACAACCCCTATCTTTTCACCGATCCAACTATAGGCAATACTTTGGAATATTTCCTTAGATCCAGTCGCGAAAAATTGGTGTTTTGGTGTTTCTTTGCTTACATTCAACAGATTATCATGTTGTAGGATGACGCTCGCTTCACGTGCAGTCTCTTCACCAGATGAAATGACTTTCACATTCCTTCCCATGAACCGGCTAATTTCCGGCCCCAGTAATGGATAATGCGTACAGCCAAGAACGAGCGTATCAATGTTCGTTTTCTTTAAGGGTCGTAGCGTTTCAGCTATCACTTTTCTAACGATCGGACCATGAAACTCGCCGCTTTCCACGATTGGAACAAACTTCGGACAAGCAAGGCTATCCACCTTCACTCGATTATTAATCATTGCAAGTGCGTGATCATACGCCTTACTCGTAACGGTACCATCAGTCCCAATAATACCGATATGTAAATTTAAGGATACCTTTAATGCTGCACGGGCACCCGGGTAGATCACACCGAGTACCGGAATCGGTAGTTCTGAACTAATTTCTTCGAGAGCTGCGGCTGTAGCTGTGTTGCATGCAATAATCAGCATTTTCATATCGTATTTCAAAAGATAACGCGTCATCTGCCAAGTGAAGGTCTTCACATCTTCCATTGGCCGTGGACCATACGGGCATCTCGCCGTATCCCCTATATATACAATATTCTCATTGGGTAGCTGACGCATAACCTCTTTCGCTACCGTTAAGCCACCGACTCCCGAATCCATTATGCCTATTGGTCGTTTCAAACATCTCGCCTCATTCTTATCGCATTTCTTGATGTAATTTAATTAAATTTTCTTTAAGTGTTACGATTTCTTCACTTGAAAAATTCACTAAAACGTCTTGAAGATACACTTGACGCTTTTTAATAACCTCATCTATTATCCGTTTTCCTTCTTCTAAAAGATGAATTCTTACCACCCGACGATCTTTCTCATCCTTCACACGTTGGACAAGCTCATTTTTTTCCATGCGGTCAATCAAATCCGTCGTTGTGCTGAAAGCCAAATACATCTTAGAGGAAAGCTCCCCTATTGTCATATCGCCTTCTTCTGACAACCACTGAAGAGCAATAAATTGTGGAGGCGTAATTTTATAATTATTTAACATTTCCCGGCCCTTTTGCTTAACCAAACCCGAAACATAACGCAGCTCTTTTTCAATTCTCGCCACATGCGCAACATGTGTTACTTCATCCATTTCTCACAGCTCCCAACCACTTATACAAAACTTTATTGTCTTTATTGTCTATGAAAAATAGGGAAATTTCAAGAACCATTCTTCGCATACAAAACAAATATGGCATTAAAACGCCACCATTTACCATTAGGCATCTATTATTAAGCACGCTACACTCGCCTAATCACAATGGTGGCGGTGCGGAGCTGGTTTTTGAAATACTTTTTTTATAAAGTGAAACTTCAATCAGTGGGGGTTTTCTCCATCCCTCACTGATTGTTAGTCCCGTTCTACTGTCGCTAAGATCGCAGCAAACGCTTCGATCAATCGACAGTACGAACCCGATTGGTTCAACTAAACCGCTGAAGAGCACAGCGGTAAGTTTCACTGTATCTCACCAATCGGGCTTTTACGGGCAGTTATCCCCCACCTACGCTTCTTCGATTCCTCTAAGCCTTAAGGTAGGGGTTTTACTGCCCGTTAATGCGGGATAAAGTAGGTATTTTTGTAAAGTAGATTGGCTATTTTAGTAAATGGCGAAGTCCCGTCCCCATGTCCTTCATACAAAACTCCTATGACGTTAAAACACCACCATTTACCATGAAGGACTAATCAAGTATCACGCTACACTCACCCTATCATAATGGCGGCGGTGCGGAGCCGAAATTTTGAGGTGGTTTCTATATTAAAAAAAGGATACAAGCTAAGAAGATTGGCTAGATTAGTAAGTCGCGAAGACCCGTCCCCATGTCCTTCATACAAAAAAATTAACAGCAATAACGAGCACCTTCTTGAATGTATTCATTCATTATTGTGCTAGAAATATCGCTGCTAACAGTTTGACAAAATGGTGCTCTGTAAGCTTCTATCAATCAACTTCGTATGAAATCGAGAATGTGTTAGAGCTTCAACTCTCCCATACGAAGGAGTTCAATGACTGCTTGGGAACGCCCTTTGACTCCAAGCTTTTGCATCGCATTTGAAATGTGGTTTCGAACTGTTTTTTCGCTGATAAACAATTCACCTGCGATTTCTTTCGTTGTCTTATCTTGAACTAATAGTTCGAATACTTCTTTTTCTCTTTTGGTGAGTAATGGCTTATGAGTGAATTCGTTCTCCTTCAAGTGTTGTAACCCTCCTTGCCTTCACCAGCATAAAAACCCGGAGTGGGTGTCTATTTAGTCTTGTTATAGTATGACAAGAGAGGGGGGAGAGTGACTGTTTCAAGGCTCGAATAGTGAATTTCTTTTAGATTTTTTATTTGACCTAATTTTTGATTTTTAATCTGTATTAATCGGACTTGGCCTTGGGTGTTTTATCGATCCAAATATGTACTTTAGAATCCATAATACCCTTTTAAATCAGTTGGCACCACAACTTCACTCTTCACAGTTGTTTCAAGAAATCAAAGTATTTTATTCTTTGTGAAGTGAATCAGTGACTGCAAATGATGAGTAATGATACTAGACTTTTTTGGATATTTTTACCTATATTAATAAAAATTGAAGGTTGCTTTAAAGTTTTTAATTTCACGAACACATTTTCTCAAATTAGTTAATCTAGGAAGCGTAGTGTAGCTAAATGAAGAAAAGCTAGATACCTAAGACATATTGTTTATTTTGAAAGGGAAATTAGAACAGGAGAGAAAATCATGAATAAGAAGCAGAGAAACAGCATCCTTCAACTCGTTAGATTAATAGTTGGATTTATTACTTTAACTATTCTTTTATTGAATAGAACAGATATTTATTATTACATACTTATTTTCGTTCTCCCTATGATTTCGTCTATCATTATGGATCAGTTATTACCAGTATTAATAAAAAAGAATAGCCATAAACAACCAATAAAAAAACAAAAACCAGTCAACAAAACAGGGAGCAGACGGAGGAATTGATTTGATCTACTATCTTCCTCATGATGGAAAGACAGCCATACAGATTAAACATTATATACGTTCACAAAAGGAAATCAGCGTTAGTTTAATTAGAGAATTAGATGGTTCAAAACGGAATTATGGTTGCGTATTCAGTGAATTTATCACCACTTCTACCTTTACTAATCCAGCATCTGCCCAAGCACCAAGAGGAATGAACCTTAGAGACATTTACTGGTTCAATCGTGAAGTAATTCCATGGATGAAAAAAGAAACCGCGAAAAGAAAGTTAGCTTAATAAGACTTTTATCGATAAAGTAACGAGATACTCAAAGCAAGATATCGCTCCCTAAAACGGAGCTCTTAAGTCTTTCCAAATTACTTTATGGACAAATCTATCGTGCTTTCTTCAATTAATGAAACTGTATAGAAAAAGTTTCTTAAGTTCCATAAGTTTCTTACGCCCATAACAAAGAAGGTCAGCAAAACAATTCATAATTTAGATGTATCTAGATAATATTAGGATTGATGTAAAAAGAATAAGGGTCTTCCCCAGCACTCTATACATCGTATGTAGAAGTACTTACGTTTAATTTGAACTGTAAATTGTGAATGCTGGGTCTGACCCTTTCGTTAGAAATGATGTAGACTTGAAACCCTTGCTAAAACGCTCCCATCTTCTGTTTCATTTCCTCCGTCCATACCACTGACTTACCTGTCTTCTTTGAAATTTGAACGATCGTGCCACGACCTGTAAAGCACACTTTCCCTTCCTTCGTCCCCATGTAATGAAGATCTACGGTTGAATTTCCGATTCGAGCTACCTTGACGTGAACATCGATTTCATCATCAAAAAACAATTGCTCGAGAAAATCACATTGTAGATCTGCGACAACAGGGATTTCTTCTCTCGCATTGTGTACCCAATTTTGCATAAAGCCAATGCTCTTAAAATATTCAATCCTTGCTTCTTCAAAATACATAAACGGAACGGTATTGTTTACATGTCCAAACATATCCGTTTCTGAAAAACGTACTTTAACCGGGTGTTTAAATTGAAAGGATGACGCCCATTCTTCCATATTATCGATATATGATATTCTGCTCATTCTATTCGCTCCTTTCTGTGGAAAAGGGACGGAGCTTCGCAAAATCAGCTTCGTACCGCCACCTTCATAATATGACAGAAATTAAGATCCCAAACCTTTTTCATCGTTAGGTTGGGAGGAGACGCACATGAATGTTATTTATGAATAGCTATTCATTTATTCTATTGATAAATCATCTATTTAAAAAGCCTATTACTTTAATAATCAAAAAGGCTAGATTACATCATCATCTTCTTCTAAAGGTTTTGCGTTTTTAGAATCAGCCTTCTTTTTCTTTATTATAACGTCATCTGTAACAATATCCTTCTCTTGTTTTTTAAAAGAAAGTAAAGCTGCCTGTCCATCACTAGGTGATCCATCGGAAAAATACATCGGAAAAAGTGAAAAAAACATGATATAGAAAGAGAAATAAATGAATTGGTAACAAAAAATAGAATTATTTAATACGTCCAAAAATATGAGTCCATTAATAATAAATATGCTGAATAGATTGAACAGCGCTCCTCCTAAATAAATCATCACACTTTTAAATGGATGATCGACTTGTAATTTATCGAACTCGCAGTGTCCATTCCAAAAGTAGTATTTTTTTATATCCATTTTCAAAATTGAAAATAATTTATTCCCGCAGCCGAGTGTAAGCTTTTTCCCTGTACCTCCAAATATCGCAGCACAAAATAGGTGACCGCTTAAGTGAATAAACGTGACGATCGGCATGATGAGAAAAAAAGAAAAAATGAATTTGGTAACATCTGCAAAATCAAACAAACAATTACCTCCTACAACGCAAATCTTTCTTTTTTGTTATACTACTCTCTACCCAGTGCCAATCGTAAATAACTAGAAAAAATTTTTACACGTATTTTCTAAGTTTTACGCATAAATGAGGATTCACCATTTCCCATAATGAAAAAAGAACCCAATTCCGGGTTCTTTTTTCATTATTTTTATTAAACTTGATCGCTTCCGAAGAAGTTACGGAACGATTGTAGGGTTGTGTCACGGTTCAAGGAAGCGATTGAAGTCGTCAGCGGGATGCCTTTCGGGCATGATTGTACACAGTTTTGTGAATTCCCGCAGTTGGCTAAGCCTCCGTCTCCCATAATCGCATTAAGGCGATCTGAACGATTCATTTCGCCAGTTGGGTGCGCATTGAATAGACGTACTTGTGAAAGTGCTGATGGTCCAATGAAGTCTGAAGAGCTGTTTACGTTCGGGCAAGCTTCAAGGCACACACCACAAGTCATACATTTAGAAAGTTCGTACGCCCATTGACGTTTCTTTTCTGGCATACGAGGACCTGGTCCAAGATTATACGTTCCATCAATTGGGATCCATGCTTTTACTTTTTTCAATGAATCAAACATACGGCTGCGATCCACTTGTAGGTCGCGAACAACAGGGAATGTGCGCATAGGACTTAAGCGAATCGGTTGTTCTAATTGGTCGATAAGTGCTGTACAAGACTGTCTTGGCTTGCCATTGATCACCATTGAACAAGCGCCACAAACTTCTTCCAAACAGTTCATATCCCAAGAAATCGGTGTTGTTGTTTTTCCGTCAACCGTTACCGGGTTACGACGGATTTCCATTAGGGCAGAAATGACGTTCATATTTGGACGATAGTCTAATTCAAAAACCTCTATATATGGATCTGAATCTGGAGTATCTTGTCTTGATATTTCAAACCGTACTGTTTTTGTCTTTGTCTCAGCCATGCTTTTCTCCCCCTCTTTTTAGTGAGTTGTCGTATAGTCGCGTTTCCGTGGTGCAATTAACGAAACATCAATATCTTCGTAATAGAACTCAGGAGCTGAATTCGGGCCAGTAAACTTAGCCATTGTCGTTTTCATAAATTCATCGTCATTACGTTCCGGGAAGTCCGGTTTGTAATGGGCACCACGGCTTTCATTACGATTAAGAGCACCTATTGTAATAACCCGAGCTAATTGGAGCATGTTTTGTAATTGTCTTGTGAAAGAAGCTCCTTGGTTGCTCCATTTTGATGTATCTAAAATATTGATATTTTTATACCGTTCCATTAATTCGACAATTTTATCGTCTGTTGCTTGTAATCGATCGTTATGACGTACTACAGTTACGTTATTTGTCATCCATTCGCCAAGCTCTTTGTGTATAACATAGGCATTTTCTGTTCCATTAAGCGACATAATGCCATCCCATTTTTCTTGTTCTTGCTTCACATAGCCATCGAATAAAGAAGATGGTAGAGATTCGCTTGTTTCCTCAAGACCCGAAATATATTTAACAGCATTTGGCCCTGCTACCATTCCACCGTAAATAGCGGAAAGAAGAGAGTTAGCACCTAGACGATTGCCACCATGCTGTGAATAATCACACTCACCTGCAGCGAATAAGCCTTTAATATTGGTCATTTGATCATAATCTACCCATAGTCCGCCCATTGAATAGTGAACAGCAGGGAAGATTTTCATTGGCACTTTACGTGGATCTTCACCCATGAATTTTTCATAGATTTCAATGATGCCGCCAAGTTTAATATCCAATTCTTTCGGATCTTTATGAGAGAGATCAAGATAAACCATGTTTTCGCCATTAATACCAAGCTTCATATTTACGCACACATCGAAAATCTCCCGCGTGGCAATATCACGCGGCACAAGGTTTCCGTATGCCGGATATTTCTCTTCTAAGAAATACCAAGGTTTCCCGTCTTTATACGTCCAAACACGTCCGCCTTCGCCACGAGCCGATTCTGACATTAATCGAAGTTTATCATCGCCAGGAAGTGCGGTCGGATGGATTTGAATGAATTCTCCATTCGAATAAATCGCGCCTTGTTGATAAACAATAGAAGCTGCTGATCCTGTATTGATCATTGAATTCGTTGATTTACCAAAGATGATCCCTGGTCCACCGGTTGCCATAATGACAGCATCTCCTGGGAACGCTTTTATTTCCATTGTTTTTAAGTCTTGGCCAACAATCCCGCGCGCTACTTGATCTTCATCAATAACAGCCCCGAGGAATTCCCAGCCTTCATATTTCGTAACAAGTCCTTCTACCTCATAGCGACGAACTTGTTCGTCTAATGCATATAGCAATTGCTGTCCGGTTGTCGCCCCAGCAAATGCTGTTCGGTGATGCTGTGTTCCACCGAAGCGACGGAAATCTAGTAGACCTTCAGGTGTACGGTTGAACATAACACCCATCCGGTCGAACATATGAATAATTGATGGTGCCGCTTCACACATTGCTTTAACTGGCGGCTGGTTCGCTAAAAAATCGCCACCGTAAACTGTATCATCAAAGTGAATCAACGGGGAGTCCCCTTCACCTTTTGTATTTACTGCTCCATTTATGCCACCTTGTGCACAAACAGAGTGAGAACGTTTAACAGGAACTAACGAGAATAGATCTACCTGTTGTCCATGCTCAGCCGCTTTAATCGTAGCCATTAGCCCTGCTAGACCTCCACCGACGACAATAATTTTACCTTTACCCATTATTGCTCACTCCCTCATATCCGTTCAAAGCTTGTTAGCTTGCTCTGATTTATTCGAACCTTTTATACGAAAGCAAAAATTGCACGTAGCCCAATATAGCTAAGGACTAGGAATACAACTAATGTTATGTAAGTCATGATCTTTTGCGATTTAGGTGAAACAGTTAACCCCCAGCTTACCGAGAATGACCAAAGTCCATTAGCGAAATGGAAAACGGTTGAAAGAAGCCCTACAATGTAAAAAACAATCATGAATGGACTTGAAAAAATCGTTGCCATCATGTCAAAGTTCACTTCAGCACCAAGTGCAGCTTGAATTCTTGTCGTATACACATGCCAAATAAGGAAGATTAACGTTATAATTCCTGATACCCTTTGTAAAAAGAACATCCAGTTACGGAAAAAGTTAAATCTTCCTAAGTTGTTTTTAGCTGTAAAAGCGATGTAAATCCCATAAACAGCATGGAAAATCAACGGTAAATAAATGACAACAAACTCAACGACAATCTTGATTGGCGTGAATTCAATTAAATGTACCGCTGCATTAAAGGTATCCGCTCCTTTAGTTGCCATATAGTTGACTGTTAAATGGAAGATTAAAAACAGTCCAATTGGAACTACCCCAAGAAGTGAATGAAGCTTACGGTTCCCAAACTCTCGATTTTGCGCCACAAAGTGCCCCCCCTTAATTTGTGAAAACTCTCGCAAAGATAAAATCAATTCTCCCTTACCCCTGCATTTTCTAAATGTATGAAACTATTTAACAATCTTCTGACATGTCCATTTTACCCCTGTCTGATAATTGCGTCAAGAAAACGGATACAAGATTTCTTTTTTCAAAATAGAAATATTTTACTAGTTTTTTTCCTTATTCACCTAAGGAAAATCCCATAAGTCACCATTTATCCAACAATTTAATTTTAGATTTTCCTATAAAAATTAATGCTTCAACTCACAAAACGTATATAATAGTTGTATAGAAAGTGGGGAATACAATGGAAAAAGAAGCTCAGGCTCTGCAAGAATTATCTGATAACACTGAAATGCATATCCCGATTTTTGGCTACGAGTTAATTAGAGAAATACTATTAAATGATATTTTAGGCAAAGATTCTCCCCATGTTCTATACTGGGCTGGAAAACAGTTGGCAAGGAAATTCCCGCTTCACAACATAGATGAAACCATTAACTTTTTCTCTAGTGCCGGCTGGGGGGACTTAACATTGGTCAAGCAATCCAAAGACGAAATCGAAATGACATTAACTGGAATAATGGTTGAAAGACGGTTTGAATTGAACACCGCATGTCACTTTCAACTTGAGACTGGATTTCTTGCTGAACAAATCAGCTTACAAAGAAAATTCACAGCAGAAGGCGCCGAAGAAACGAAACGTCGCGCCCGCAGAGCTACGATATTCGTAAAATTAGATTTAAAAGACCCGATTGAGTAGATAAAGTGAAACTTCCATCAGTGGGGCGCTTGACTTTCCGTTAATGTGGGATAAGTAGATAAAGAGGATCGTTTAGCCATGCTTTGCATAGGTTTAACGATCCTCTACTCATTTTTTACGCTTTGACTACCGTTCTTTCATCAAGTTGAAATTCCACATGCAATGTTTCAACAGCCAGAACCATGTCTTTGTCTGGGATAACCGTAGAAACTTTGATTTCAGATGTGCTGACCATTTTCACTTGGATGCCTGCATCTGCAAGAATCGCAAACATTTTCGCTGCAACACCCGGATTAGAAACCATTCCCGAACCAACGATGCTCACTTTCGCTAAATTACTTTCCGTTTCAATTCTTTCAAACTGTAATTCTTTTTTATTACTTTCTAAAACCGTTAACACGCCACTTACGTCATCCTCTTTAATCGAGAATGTTAGATTCGTCGTACCAGTATCCGTAATGCTTTGGATAATAATGTCTACATTTAAGTGCTGCTCGGCAAGGGTTGTGAAAATGGTAGATAAGGAAGTTAATCTTCCAGTCAGTCCAAAAATGGTTACCCGTGTAATACTGTCTTCAAATGCAATCCCTCTAACAATTAAATTCTCTTCCATCGTTACTTCCTCCTCAATGATTGTTCCTTGTTCCCGTTCTATACTTGAGCGAACGACTAGCGGTATTCCATAATTCTTCGCAAATTCTACTGCACGTGGGTGAAGGACGCCTGCCCCAAGATTCGCCAATTCAAGCATTTCATCATAAGAAATCGATTGTAATTTCCTTGCTGATTTTACAAAACGAGGATCTGTTGTGAACACACCTGTAACATCTGTATAAATGTCACAGCGTTCTGCTTTTAAAGCTGCCGCTAATGCAACAGCGGTCGTATCGGATCCACCTCGGCCCAATGTCATGATTTCACCGCTCGCATCCACTCCTTGGAAGCCCGCTACAACAACGATTTTTCCTGCCGAAAGCTGTTCTTTGACCCGATTCGTCTCAATATCCAAAATTCTTGCATTCCCATGAATCGATTCAGCTTTAATCCCAGCTTGCCAACCGGTAAAAGAAACTGTGTCATACCCAAGTTCTTGTAATGCCATCGTAAGAAATGAAATCGTGACCTGTTCTCCAGTTGATAACAGCATATCCATTTCCCGTTTGCTCGGAGTATTACTGATTTCATTCGCCATCCAAACGAGCTCGTCGGTCGTTTTGCCCATTGCCGACACAACGACAACAACCTCATTCCCAAGAGCCGCTTCTTCTATTACCCGAGTTGCTACATGCTTTATTTTTTCAATATTTCCTACTGATGTACCGCCAAATTTCTGCACGATTAATCCCACTTTGTGACACCCTTTCCAGCTGTTTTTTTGCATACAAAAAAAAGCAATGAGAATTATCTCATTGCTGTGGTAACGTAAATACATACGAATATCACAGTGAGATAGCCCTCCAGAACAAAATTGTTCTGACAATCTGCCATTTATTCAATGTCAGACCAGCAAAATCAAGCTATGAGACTTGATCGCTTCGGCGACTTCCCCTTTCAAGACTTTTCACAGAAGCTCATCCTTCTCCAAGTCTTTACTAATGAAACCCGCACCTCTATCAACACACGAAAAGCGTAAGCGCCTTGTTCAGCCTCAGACAGAGCATAAGGCAAACATCTGTATGGAAAGTGATTTTCTCTCCATCAGATGTTTGACTTATGACCTCAGCCGGGCTAGGCGCTGTAGCTAGACAATCAAATTTATTAAAAACGTATATTACTTTTAAAAATTAACTGTAGTATAGCATACCCAATTTTGAACAGCAAGATTATTCTTGCAATTTCTTTACAAGCTCTTGAGCGACAGATCGCGGAATGCCTGCCGCTTGAACTTCTTCTACCGTTGCTTCACGCATTTTCTTTACTGAGCCAAAATGCTTTAGAAGTTGTTTTTTTCGTTTCTCGCCGATGCCTTCAATTTCATCAAGCAAAGATTGAAAAGCATTTTTACCTCGCAGCTGGCGGTGAAAAGTGATGGCAAAACGATGCACCTCATCTTGAATCCGTTGTAGCAGATAAAATTCCTGACTCCTATGGTTAAGCGGGATAATCTCAAGTGGATTGCCAATCATCAGTTCAGATGTACGATGCTTTTCATCTTTTACAAGGCCTGAGAGTGGGACTTCTAGACCGAGTTCATTTTCTAAAATATCGCGAACTGCTTCAACATGCCCTTTACCGCCATCAATAATGATTAAATCTGGAAGCGGAAGTCCTTCTTTCAACACTCTCGAGTAGCGGCGACGGACTACCTCACGCATTGATTCGTAATCGTCTGGTCCTTTAACCGTTTTAATCTTGTATTTACGATATTCCCGTTTTTCAGGTTTTCCGTCGATAAAGACAACGAGCGCAGAAACAGGATTCGTTCCTTGAATATTTGAATTATCGAAAGCTTCAATTCTGTGCGGTGTATAAATGCCGAGCTGTTCTCCAAGCCTCTCCACTGCTTTAATCGTGCGATCCTCATCCCGGTCAATTAAAGCAAATTTTTCTCCCAGCGCAATGCTAGCATTTTTACTAGCAAGATTGAGTAATTCTTTCTTTTGTCCAATTTTCGGGGTAAGAATTTTAACCTGTAATAATTGCTCCGCTAATTGTGTATCTACTGATTCAGGTAGAAAAATTTCTTTCGGCTTGAAATGATTTGCCTTTGAATAAAATTGCCCTAGATATGTTAGCAATTCTTGATCAGGTTCATCGTATATCGGAAACAACGAGACGTCACGTTCAATCAATTTACCTTGACGAACAAAGAATACTTGTACACACATCCAGCCTTTATCATACGCAAAACCAAAAACATCACGATCTGTATAATCATTGGACATCATTTTTTGCTTTTCCATCGTAACGACAATATGGGCGATTTGATCTCGATATTCCTTAGCCCGTTCAAAATCAAGTTCTTCAGCTGCCTCATGCATTTTATCAGACAACTCATTTTTAATTTCTTGATAGCCACCATTTAAAAATCGCGTAATTTCACCCATCATCGTTTTGTATTTTTCCTGTGGCACTTCTTTCACACATGGTGCGAGACATTGACCAAGATGATAGTATAAGCACACGCGATCAGGCAATGTATTACACTTTCTAAGCGGATAAATGCGGTCAAGGAGCTTTTTCGTTTCATTAGCCGCGATGACATTCGGATAGGGACCAAAATATTTACCATTATCTTTTTTCACTTTTCTGGTGATGATTAAGCGCGGATGACGCTCATTCGTCAGCTTGATGAACGGATACGTTTTATCGTCCTTCAGCATAATATTATATTTCGGATCATGTTTCTTGATTAAGTTTAATTCTAAAATGAGTGCTTCAATATTTGATGATGTAACGATATATTCAAAGTCTTCAATTTCATTGACGAGTCTAAGCGTTTTTCCGTCATGCGAGCCAGTAAAATACGAGCGAACTCGGTTTTTCAGTACCTTGGCTTTACCGACATAAATAATCGTTCCCTGGCGATCTTTCATCAAGTAACAGCCGGGATGATCAGGAAGCAGGGCAAGCTTGTCCTTAATTCTCTGATTCATGTTCAACCTCCCAACCAATCAATCTACATAAAGTGTATAAAAGAAAAAACTCCAAGCCATAGACTTGAAGTTTCTTAAATATAAAAGAATTAAGCGTGTTTTGCAAGAAGTTCTGATAATGCTTCTTTCGGTTGGAAGCCAACCACTTTGTCAACAACTTCTCCATCTTTTAACACGATTAAAGTTGGGATGCTCATTACGCCGAATTTACCAGCAGTTTCTTGGTTTTCGTCTACATCCACTTTAACGATTTTCACTTTGTCACCAATTTCGCCATCAAGTTCTTCAAGAACTGGAGCGATCATTTTACAAGGTCCGCACCACGGTGCCCAGAAATCAGCAAGAACTAAACCTTCGTTTGTATCTGTTGTAAATGTTTGGTCAGTCGAGTGTACAATTGCCATAATATATGCCTCCTAATAAACTATATTTCTAAAACCAGTATACCATTGATAATGAGATGCTTACTATTATTTTGCTTCATTGCTAAGATACCCTTAACTTACGTATCTATTCGCAATATGATTCGTATAAAGTGAAACTTCAATCAGTGGGGAGTGTTCTTCATCCCCACTGATTGTTAGTCCCGTTCTAGTGTCGCTAATATCTCCGCGCAGCGTAGATAAAGCGACTCTACGAACCCGATTGGTTCAACTAAACCTTTGAAAACCGCAAAGGTAAGTTTCACTGTATCTCACCAATCAGGCATTTACGGGCAGTTATCCCCCACGTATACTTCTTCGATTCATCTAAGCCTTGAGGTGGGGGTACTGCCCGTTAATGCGGGATTAATTCTTAAAATAGCATCATCTGATTGCAAAAATCAAGACATCTGCTTGATGAGCAAATGTCTTTCAACGGAAGAATCAGACCCTTTAGACGTTTAATTTAAGTTTCTTACATTCTTCAATAAGTAATGGAACGACTTCAAATAAATCGCCGACAATGCCGTAATCAGCAATCTTGAAGATGTTTGCTTCAGGGTCTTTGTTGATCGCGACGATCACTTTAGAGTTGGACATGCCCGCTAAATGTTGGATCGCCCCAGAGATACCACATGCGATATAAAGATCAGGTGTGACCACTTTTCCTGTTTGCCCAATTTGAAGGGAATAATCACAATAGTCTGCATCACATGCACCTCGGGAAGCGCCGACAGCTCCGCCAAGAACTTGAGCAAGTTCCTTCAATGGCTTGAAGCCTTCTTCACTTTTTACGCCACGTCCACCGGCAATGACTACTTTCGCTTCTGAAAGATCCACTCCTTCTGTTGCTTTTCTTACTACATCTTTGATAATAGCACGAAGGTCTTTAATCTCCACACGAAGAGAAGAAACATCACCGGTTCGACTTTCATCCTTCGCTAATGGCTCGATGTTATTCGGACGAATCGTTGCAAAGATGACTCCATCTGTTACAATTTTCTTCTCGAACGCTTTGCCTGAATAGATCGGACGAGTGAAGACTAGATTTCCGCCTGCTTCTTCAATGGATGTGACATCAGAAATAAGCCCTGAATTCA
The DNA here is from genome assembly GCF_044762875.1 of Peribacillus sp. NPDC096379. Lineage (NCBI taxonomy): Bacteria > Bacillati > Bacillota > Bacilli > Caryophanales > Bacillaceae > Peribacillus > Peribacillus sp. NPDC096379. The sequence goes on along the minus strand of NZ_JBIWFD010000001.1, from coordinate 637,328 downwards.
GTTTCCCGGCAATTCTGGGCGCAAGGTCTTTGCCAAGAGCTGTATGACCGAAAATAATGCCTTCTGGATTTTCCGCAGCAATGACTGCAAGAACTGCTTGTGCATACCCATCAGACGTATATTGAGCAAGTTTTTCATCTTCTACTGTAATGACGCGGTCCGCACCATATTGAATGAATTCATTGCCTAACGTTTGTATGTTTTCTCCTACTAAAACGCCGACTACCTCACCGCCATCTGCTGCCAAATTAGCTGCGCCGATTGCTTCAAATGATACATTTCTCAGAGATCCGTCACGTACTTCACCTAATACAAGGACTTTTCTAGCCATTAAAAAAACCTCCTGTAAGTCATTTATCCTGGTTTAACTATCCGGCAGCGGAAAACAAACCCCACTGATGGAAGTTTCACTTTATTGTTTGAATCGGGATCGTCGTTTTGATTTGCTGTTAAAACTAAATCACTTTCGCTTCTGAGCGCAGTAATTGTACGAGTTCTTTTACTTGCTCGCTCATATCACCGCTCAGTACTTTTCCTGCTTCTTTTTTAGGCGGAAGGTAGATTTCAATCGTTTTTGTTTTCGCTGCTACATCGTCTTCTTCAAGTTCTAAATCATCCAACTCTAATTCTTCAAACGGTTTCTTCCTTGCTTTCATAATGCCAGGAAGAGATGGATAACGCGGCTCATTCAAGCCTTGCTGAGCCGTAACTAATAACGGCAAGGACGTTTCGATGATTTCAGCGTCGCCTTCAACATCACGGGTAACGCTTACATTTGTACCAGCAATTTTAAGCTGAGTAATGGTTGTAATATAAGGAATGCCAAGAAGTTCAGCTACTCGTGGCCCAACTTGGCCTGAACCGCCGTCAATCGCTACATTACCAGCAATAATTAAATCAGGATCTTTATCTTTTAAATATTTACTAATAATTTTCGCTGTCGTGAATTGATCGCCATATGCTACATCTTCTTCAATATTGATTAAAACTGCTTTATCAGCGCCCATGGCAAGTGCTGTACGCAACTGCTTTTCAGCGAATTCGTTTCCAACAGTAATAACTGTTACTTCTCCACCTTGTGCATCGCGCACTTGGATCGCTTCTTCTACCGCATACTCATCATACGGGTTAATAATGAATTCAGCGCCGTCTTCATTGATTTTTCCGTTTGCTAAAGTAATTTTTTCTTCTGTATCAAACGTTCTTTTCAGTAATACGTAAATATTCAAAGGAATCCCTCCTGATTTTTTTAAAAATTAAGACTATTTTAGACATTGTTCAAAAAGATCGGCCCGTTTTTTATCCGCCTTTTTGAACAAGTCCGATTAGAAAAGTTTCATTACTTACCTTTAAAAACAGCCTCTCTTTTTTCAATAAAAGCACTGATTCCTTCTTTGGCATCTTCAGAAACAAATATCGTACCAAAGCTTTTCGCTTCGTTTTCAATGCCTTTATAAAAACTCTCTGGCTTGGCATCGTTTAAAAGGTCAATCGCCGCTTTCAATGCGAGTGGGCTTTTCTGTGCAACTTTCTCTGCCAACTCCTTTGCTTTTGGCAAAAGCTCTTCATCTGAATAAGCATGGTTTGCCAACCCGCATTGAACAGCCTCTGTACCCGTAATCGGTTCACTCGTAAACAGCATTTCAGCAGCCTTTGCAACTCCCACATAACGGGTTAGACGCTGGGTGCCACCAAAGCCAGGTACAAGTCCAAGCTGTAGCTCTGGCAAACCAATTTTGGAATTTTTTGTAACCAAACGGATATGACAAGCCATCGCTAGTTCCAATCCTCCCCCAAGAGCTGCACCATGAATGGCAGCAATAACCGGTTTTGGATATCGTTCAATTTTCTCAAATACTTCTTGGCCATTTCTGGAAAGTTTCGTGAAGGCTTCACCACTACTTACACTTGTAAACTCTTTTATATCAGCACCCGCAGAGAAAAACCTTCCTTCTCCGTGGATCAGCACGCAACGAACTGCTTGATTCGTTACCAGCTCATCAAACAGCTGTGAAATTTCCTGGATGAGACTTGAAGAAAGTGCGTTCGCAGGAGCCCTTTGAATCGTAACGAGAGCAACGTGATTTTCGATAGAATGGTTTAAAAACGCCATGATCATCCCCTCCTTAAATGTATAAATAATTATGTAAAAAACTTATAGAAATGTATGGTGCCAAGCTTCTTATTTAAACGAAAGAATTCTACTTTTTAGAGCCACAACCGCCAAGTAATAGTTGATGGACCGATTCTGCAAGATCTGGCAAGGAATACTTTTGATCGTTCATTACCCAAGTTGTTGCCGTTTCATCAATCGTTCCAAAAATCATCTGCCTTGTTAGTCTGACATCCAAATTTGAAAGAAACTCACCGTTCTCTTTTCCTTCAATGATGATCGTGTCTACGATCTTTAAATAGTCTCGTAGCACATCATTGATCCTCTCTCGGAGTTCAAGATTGGACTGCCGTAATTCAAGCTGGGTGACAATGGCCAAGTTCGCATCACTTGCAAGAATTTGAAAATGTTTTCTGATCATTACAAGTAATTTCTCCGCCGCACTCATCGTTTCCTTTATTTCCTCTTCAATTTGTTCTACAAAATAACCCATTTTTTCATAGAATAATGAAATTAAAATGTCTTCTTTGTTTTTAAAATACAGATAGATTGTACCGTCAGCGACTCCTGCTTGTTTGGCAATTTTTGAAACTTGTGCTTGATGATAGCCATTCTGTGCAATTACAACAACAGCAGCATCTATGATTTGTTTATACTTTGGTTTATTTCGGTTCACTGAACTTCTCCTTATCATTTTAGATATGAATGAATAGTCATTCATATTTTCATAGTAGAGTGAATGACCCTACCTGTCAAGGAGAAATGTTCATTCAAACGCCGCTTCATGCTGTTACTTTTGTCACTGAAAAAGGACAGACCCCGCACCAACTAAATACAGTATAAAATAAGTGTATGAAACACTACACACTGATTATTGAGTACGAGGTCAGACCGTTCGATTTTTCATTCATATTTGCACTTGGATCATGGGCTAAACCGAAGCCAATCATTAGGCCTTCTTATGTTCATCTTCACTCCATTTCTTCTTTTCTTCTTCAATAAGGGCCCGACGCAAAATTTTTCCTACTGCTGTTTTTGGTAGTTCTTTACGGATTTCATATACGCGTGGTACTTTGTATGCCGCGAGATATTTTCTTGCGAATTCATCTAACTCCTCATCCGTAACCGAAGCTCCTTCTTTCAAGACGATATAAGCCTTCACGGTTTCACCACGATATGGATCAGGGATACCTGCGACAACAAGTTCTTGAATATCTTCATGCTCATATAACACTTCTTCAATTTCACGCGGATAAATATTAAAGCCGCCAGCAATAATGACATCTTTTTTCCGGTCAACTACATAAAAATAACCCTTTTCATCCATATATCCAAGGTCGCCTGTAAGAAGCCAACCATTTCTGAATGCTGCTTCTGTTTCTTCTGGTCGGTTCCAATAGCCTTTCATCACTTGAGGACCTTTAATGGAAATTTCACCGATTTCTCCTACTGGCACAGGCTCTCCTGTTTCCAAAGAAAGAATCGCAGCATCCGTATCCGGCCATGGCAATCCAATGCTCCCTTTAACACGGGGTTCATCCCAGATTAGATTGGCATGTGTAACAGGTGAAGCTTCTGATAAGCCATAGCCTTCTACTAATTTTCCACCTGTGACCCGTTCGAACTGCTCTTGGATTTCTACGGGCAAAGCAGCCGATCCACTAATACATGCATCAATTGAAGATAAATCATACTTTCCGATATCAGGATGGTTCAACAAGCCAATATAAATGGTGGGTGCTCCCGGAAACGTGGTCGGCTTTTCTTTGTGAATCGTTTTTAGCGTTTTTTCAGCATTAAAATTGGGCATTAAAATCATTTGATAGCCTTGTACAACGGACAAAAGCATGACTGTGGTCATCCCATACACATGGAAAAATGGGATAATGCCGAGAACCTTTTCTTTCCCTCGCCCCCCTTTGTACAACCATGCTTTACACATCTCCGTGTTCGCTAGTAAGTTTTTATGCGTCAACATGACTCCCTTCGGAAAGCCAGTTGTGCCACCTGTATATTGCAATAATGCGATGTCATTTTCGAAATCCGTTTCTACGGTTGATTCTTGAGGTACGCTTGTTTTCATAATTTCTTTTAATAAATGATGGTTGCCGCTATGCTCGACTTTAACAACGAGTCCGTATTGTTTTTTCTGAATAAATGGATAGATAAGATTTTTCGGGAAGGGCAAATAATCTTTGATGGTGGTTATAACGATGTGTTTAAGATCCGTTCTTTTAGCAATGGCCGAAACTCGCGGGAAGAGAATGTCTAGTGTTAAAATAAATGTCGCTCCAGAATCGTTTAGATGATACTCAAGCTCTCGTTCCGTATAAAGTGGGTTCGTTTGAACAACGACTCCACCAGCCATAAGCGTTCCAAAGAAACCAATAACAACTTGCGGACTATTTGGTAGCATAATGGCCACCCGGTCCCCCTTTTCGAGCCCAATATCTTGTAGGTATGCGGAAAATTTAAGAGCCGATTCATAAAGTTCCTTATACGTCATCTCTTTTCCTTCAAAGTGAATGGCTATCGTATCGGAGAATTCTTCTGCGGATTGCTTTAAAAATGAGTGCAGTGGTTTTTCTGTGTATTCAAGTGACGTAGGAATAGTAGCTGGATACATATCTTGCCATGGCTTGTCGTTCATCCAATTCCTCCTTTTAAAAAAACAGAAAATTTAAAATTTTATCCTTTATTATAATATACCTGACAATGAGTCACAATTCCTTCTAATATAAAATAATGATACGAATGAAGGTGGACATGCTATTGTTCCATTAATGAACATAGTATGAGGTTGAATAGATTTTTGCGTGGGTTTACTCACATATTAAGAAAAAAGCAAACGAAGGAGGAACATTCCATTCACAAAGACTAAAAAAAGGTAGACTTTATGAATAGATAAACATTGACTTCTAAAAAATATTCCTTTAGAGTGAATTTGCAAACTAAATATCCTCGTTAGGTGAGGCTCCTGTGTTGGAGATATGCTACTGCCCAAAAATGTCGAAAGACGCCAATGGGTCAACAGGAACCATCGACATAAGGTGGTTTTTAATGTAGCTGGCGATTGTCCTATGCCACACAGTGCTAAAGCTCTACGAATGGAGGAACAGATTGACTGCCATGTATTTGTCATGCAGACAATGTACATATAGTACCGTGTGTTACACCTTCATTTGTAATGGAGGTGTTTTTCATTTTGGAAAACTTCTGGTACGAGGATTTCATGAGCTTGTACTTTTCTATTTGGGAGGTGAGGAGTAATGGACCCAGATTCGGACCCCTACTTAAAGCATAAAAATCAAATAAATACAAAGGTTATGAAAGACGAATTTCACATCATTTTTCTTACTTTTGTTAGATCACTGAGGGGAATTATTTCTTACTCCTCAAAAAGGAGTGGCGAAGATGATAAAAGACATGACAGAAGACCAACTAGCGCTTCAAATCATAAAAGTAGTAAAAGAAGGCAAAAGAAATGAATTCCAAGCAATAATAGAAGAACTTCAACCTTATGATATTGCACGAATTTTTGAGGGGCTTCCAGAAAAACATCATACTCGGTTCTTATTGTTTCTTACATCGGAACAAATCGCTGAGCTTATTCAGGAAGTTGAAAAAGTACATCAATTAAAAATCCTTACTAAATTAGGAATTGAAAAATCCGGTCAAGTAATGGATCTAATGGAAAATGATGATTTAGCTTCATTGTTAGAGAACCTATCTCCTGATAAAATTGAAGAACTTCTTTCAGGTATGAAACAAGAAGAATCGAAAATCGTTCAACATATCATGAACTATCCTCCTGAAACGGCAGGTCGAATCATGACAAACCGGTTCGTGTGGATTCCTCAACACTATACGGTTCGTGAATCCGTTGATAAACTTAAAATATTTGCAGAGTTCTCGGGAACGATTAACTATCTGTATGTCATTGATCATGATAAAAAATTAGTAGGTGTTGTCTCCTATCGAGATTTAATCATAAGTGATGAATATGAAAAGATTCAAGATATTATGTATAGCCGTGTGATCTCCGTTCCGGCTTCCGCTGACCAAGAAGAAGTCGCTCGTATTATTGAGCGTTATGACTTTGTATCCGTTCCTGTAGTCGAAAAAAATCATGAATTAGTAGGAATTGTAACTGTTGATGATATTATTGATGTTGTTATTAAAGAAGCAAACGAAGACATTGAAAAACTGTCAGCATCGGGTAAAGCGATCGATTTTGATACGAAGGCACATGTGGCCGCGTACCGCCGACTCCCATGGCTTATTTTACTTTTATTTATCGGTTTAGTGTCTGGAACGATTATTAGTAGTTTTGAAGAAACATTATCCAAAGTAGTTGCACTGGCCTACTTTATGCCCATGATTGCTGGGATGACAGGTAATACAGGTACACAATCTTTAGCTGTTGTTGTAAGAGGTCTAGCTACTAATGATACGGATCGAGGAGTTGTTTTCAAACTTATTTTGCGAGAATTGAACGTTGGATTAATCATCGGCATTACTTGCGGCATCTTAATTTCGATTATCGCTTTAATTTGGCAAGGAAATCCAGTTCTAGGGTTAGTAGTTGGAAGTTCATTATTTATGACTCTCATTATTGGTACTTTAGCTGGGACGATTATTCCGCTAATATTATATAAATTTAACATCGACCCTGCTATCGCTTCTGGTCCATTAATTACAACACTAAACGATATTCTATCACTACTGATTTACTTTGGTATTGCCACCATGTTTATTTCGAAATTGATGTAGAATGAAATCTTAACTAAGCTCATTTATCAAAACAAGGGTCTGACCCCATACTCTCCACACTGTTTATTAAGGCATTTACGCTTCTCTAAACAGTAAAAAGTGGATGTGGGGTCTGACCCTTTTTCGATAAACTGTTTTTTTGTGATTTAACCACTGACTACCATATAAATAACTCCAATGACAAGAAAGGTTCCGCAGCAAATAAATAAGATCTTCGCAAGTCTTTCCAACATTTCAACTTCTTCCCTTCTCTAAGACTTATGAAATCCCTGCTCCAATGACAAAGGACAAGCCGATGGAAATAATCATCGCCAATAGTCCGACTGCGCGATTGTCATTTTCAATTTCTTCATCGACCTTAAAGCCTGGGGTTAAAAACTCGAATATGAAATAGCCGAGTAATAACAGAACAAATCCGTAAACCCCCCAGCCAATCATCGTCAATAAAGAATCGTTGTGAATAATGGAGTGGCGAAAAACGTTGGATATTCCAAATATTTTTCCGCCTGTGGCCATCGCGACAGATACGTTGCCATTTTTAATTTCTTCCCAATTTTTATACTTAGTTACCAGCTCAAATACAGCTAAAAACAAGACAATACATAAAATGACAACACTATAATAAGCAGTCGTATACACATATTCATTTCCCCAGATTTTTTCCATTCAACTTCTCCTGATTCGCCCTTATTTAAATTCGACGACTGTAACTCCTGTTCCACCTTCACCCGCTTCACCAAAGCGACTGCGTTTAACCGAGCGATGGTTTTTCAAATATTCCTGAACCCCTTGTCTTAGCGCACCTGTTCCTTTGCCATGAATGATGGATACACGAGGATAGCCTGCAAGCAGGGCATCATCAATATACTTCTCAACTCTTGATAAGGCATTTTCATAACGTTCACCGCGAAGATCAAGTTCTAAGCTTACATGATAGTCCTTGCCTCTTACCGTTGATAGTGGCTTTGCCATTTTTTCCGGCTTTGGCGCACCAATCAGTTGAATATCGGCTTCGTCTACTTTCATTTTCATGATCCCAATTTGTACTTGCCATTCTGTATTGGAAACTTTCTCAATTGCGTGCCCTTTTTGCCCAAAAGAGATCACTTTTACTTCATCACCTGGTTGAATCGTTCTAGGCGCTTTTTTCACGAGTGGTTTAGACGTTTTCTTGATAACTGGTGTTGCTTCCTCCAAACGTTTTCGCGCTTCAATCAATTCGTGTTCCTTAATATCGACACTTTTCTCAAGTCGCATCTTTCGTAAATCGGCAATAATGGCTTCCGCTTCTTTTTTCGCTTGTTCAATTAAATCGGCTGCTTTTTCTGCCGCTTTCTCCATCAGCGAATCTTTTTCTTGATGATACTCCAGCGTTTCTTTTTGCAGCTCATTATGCAGTTTTTCGGTTTGCTTTAGATAATCTGCTGCTTCCCTTGCATCCTCTTCAGCTTGTCTTCTGCTTTCTTCTAGTGAGGCAATCATACTCTCCACTTTATTCGTATCAGCGCCAATATGACTGCGCGCATGATTAATCACTGCATCATTCAATCCGAGCCGCTTTGAAATTTCGAATGCATTACTGCGTCCGGGTACGCCGATCAATAACTTATAGGTCGGTCTTAGTGATTCCACATCAAATTCGACACTGGCATTGATGACCCCTTCATGGTCATAGCCATATGCTTTTAATTCCGGATAATGGGAAGTCGCGATGACTCTTGCCCCGCGCTTGTAGACTTCATCAAGGATGGAGATGGCAAGTGCCGCACCTTCCTGTGGATCTGTTCCAGAACCAAGCTCATCAAATAAGACAAGACTTTCATAATCCACATACTTTAAAATATCGACAATATTTACCATGTGAGAAGAAAACGTACTTAAGCTTTGCTCAATGGACTGTTCATCACCAATATCCGCAAACACATGCTTGAATACAGCGACTTCCGATCCATCCAAAGCAGGGATTTGCAAGCCTGATTGAGCCATTAATGTTAAAAGCCCAATTGTTTTAATCGTTACGGTTTTCCCCCCGGTATTCGGCCCGGTAATCACAATCGTTGTAAATTCATCACCTAAGTAAATATCGTTTGCTACTACTTCATCAGCAGGAATGAGAGGATGTTTTGCTTTTAATAGTTTAACTCTGCCCTCATCATTTAAAGCAGGTTTCGAACCTTTGATTGCCTTCGCATAACGGGCTTTTGCAAAAATGAAATCGATTTGCGCAAGTACCTTTACATTGACGAGTAAGTCATGCGTATGCTCGCCAACCGCTTGTGATAATTCCACAAGAATGCGCTCAATTTCCAACTGTTCTTTCAATCTTGCTTCTTGAAGTACATTATTGAGCTCAACAACCACTTGCGGTTCTATGAATAAAGTCTGCCCTGAAGAGGACTGGTCATGGATGATTCCGCCGTAATTACTGCGATATTCTTGTTTAACTGGAATAACAAATCGATCATTTCGAATCGTAATAATCGCATCGGAAAGCATTTTCTGAGCATTAGAAGAACGAATCATGCTTTCTAATTTTTCACGTATTCTGCTTTCGTTTGTGCGCAGTTGATTTCGTATCGTTCTTAATTTATCACTAGCTGAATCTAGGACTTCGCCATTCTCCCCAATGCAATAGGAAATTTGCTGTTGCAATTCAGGCAGAGGAAGCAATGTTTCCATATAGCCATTTAGGTTTGGCACACTAAATTCATTTTCAAGTAATTCTTCAAAAAAGCGACCAAGAATTCGGCCTGCACGAATGGTGCTAGCGATTTCCATTAATTCATGAGGGCTGAGCATCCCACCAATTTGGGCCCGTTTGGCATGTGGACGAATATCAAATATTCCACCGAGTGGGACATTGCCCTTCCTACGGAGTACATTTGCTGCTTCATCTGTTTCTTCCTGCCAGTTTGTCACCTCAGTAAGGTCTGTAGAAGGGGCGAGCTCAGCCGCCTTTTCTTTACCGATTGCAGAAGAAGCATATTTCAATAGCTGTTCTTTTATTTTATCAAATTCCAATGTTTTCAAAACTTTCGAATGCATGGAGTTGTAGTCCTCCCTTTTCATGTGCGTCAATTAATCATTTCTGTTTAAAAAGGCAAGTAGTTCGTCTGGTTCTTTTACGTTTAAGACGGAAGAAAGTTTCACCCAGCCTTTTTTCGCTGAAGAGACGCCTACTGCCATATGTTCAAGCATATCAAAATTATGTGCGTCCGTATTAATCACGATCATTACGCCCGCTTCTTGTGCCTTTCTTAAATAAGGAGGAGCAAGATCTAATCGATTCGGATTAGCATTCAGTTCTAGTGCGGTGTTTGTTTTTGCCGCGAGTTCGATTAATTGGTCCATATCGACTTCATATCCAGAACGTTTCCCAATCAAACGGCCTGTTGGATGGGCAATGATATCCACATGGGGATTTTCCATCGCGTTTCTTAGTCGTTCCATGATCTTCTCTTTGGATTGTGAAAAACTTGAATGAATCGAAGCAATGACAAGATCCATTTCGGCAAGCAATTCATCCTCATAATCGAGAGATCCATCAGGCAAAATATCCATTTCGATTCCTGATAAGATAGTAATATCATCATATTTATCGTTTAAAGCGTGAATGATCTCTTTTTGTTCCCGTAATCGTTCAGCTGTTAATCCGTTGGCAACTTTTAAATATTGGGAATGATCGGTGATCGCCATATATGTATAGCCTTTAGCACGGCACGCTTCAACCATCTCTTCAATGGAATAAGCTCCATCACTCCAGGTTGTATGCATATGGAGATCCCCTTTAATATCTCCAAGGGAAACAAGTGGTTCTTTATCCGTGTACCCTTCCACTTCTGTTCCATCTTCACGAATTTCCGGTGGTATGAACGGCAGATCGAAATGGGCATAGAAGGCTTCTTCTGAATCAAAGGTAAGAATCTCACCTGTCTCCATATTTTCAACGCCATATTCACTAATTTTCTCGCCACGATCTTTCGCTAACTGACGCATTCGCACATTATGGTCTTTTGATCCGGTAAAATGGTGCAGCGTTGTAATAAATTCAGCATCTGTTACAATCCGAAAATCCACCGACACATCATATTGGTAATCAAGTGTTACGGACACTTTCGTATCACCTGCTGCAATGACATGTTTAATGGCAGGCAAGGAAAGTAGTTGTTCCTTCACCTTCTCAGGGTTGTTCGATGAAATAATGAAATCAATGTCTTTAATCGTCTCTCTCATGCGACGGATGCTGCCAGCTCTCGAGAAACGGATGATATCTGTCATATTTTCAAGCGATGTCTCAATATCCATTGCTATTGGCATCATGAAAGCAAGTGGGAGACGATCAGGCCTGGAACCTACTTCAGCAATCGAGGTAAGAATCTTTTCTTCTGTCTTCGCGCCAAACCCAGTAAGTCCGCGGACTTTCCCCTCTTCACACGCTGCCTTCAGCTCTTGTATATCCCGAATTTGCAGTTCTTTGTGTAGCTTGGCAATTTTTTTGCCACCAAGTCCTGGAAGTTGCAACAATGGCACCAATCCTTTTGGCACCTGTTCCTGCAGTTCTTCTAGAACAGTCGATTTCCCTTCATTGATATATTCCTCAATCACAGCAGCAGTTCCTTTGCCAATTCCACTTAATTCTGTAAAATTACTTATCGATGATAAACTTCGATCGTCTGTTTCAAGTGCAGCTGCCGCTTTTCTAAACGCTGATACCTTAAATGGATTTTCACCCTTTAGCTCCATATAGATTGCTATTTTTTCTAATAGTTTAATGATGTCTTTTTTATTGATTGACATGGTTCCTCACCCTTCCAACGCGAATTCTTAAAAAAAGATGACACAAGGCCATCTAAAGAACTTGCAGCCTTTATTCCGGTTCAACTAACCATCAGTGGGAAACTACACCTCACTGATAGAAGTTTCACTTTATGCAGCTACATATTGAAACCACAACTCTGTTACTTTCCCCGAAAGATAGGGGGTATTTTTTACGATGAGATCCGCCATGAACGAGCCATTCAGCGCGTCCTGAACGTTGGCCATTGGCAGTAATGCAGCTATGTATAATAGAATAAACATGATAAGATATACTTCAGCGAAACCTAAAATCGCACCAGCCCATCGATTCAACTGCTTCAAGATTGGTAGGTTCGATATGAAGTCCAACATTGAGCCAAATAGCTGCCACACTAACTTCGTAGCGAAGAAGATGATCGCAAATGCAATTGCACGGTAATAAGCTTCTTCAAGGTTTGCTTGACCGATAAACATATTCATTGTTTCTGAATTACCGCTCATAGATGGGAACGGAATCCATAAGGTTAGTTTCGGGGCGAGTTCATCATAGTACGTATAAGCCGCGGCAAAAGCGACAAAAAAGCCCGTCAAATGAATGAGCTGCAAAATGAACCCCCGTCTCAAGCCAACTAAAAATCCAATTAAGAGAATGGCCAAAATCGCCAAGTCTAACATGTACTCAGTCCTTTACTTTCTTTAATTCCAGTTCTAGCTGGTATATTTCGTCTTTTATTTTTATATAATCATTCATAGCATTCACAGCTGTCAATACAGCAAGCTTACTTGTATCTAAATAAGGATTCTTGGAGTTGATCTCACGCATCTTATCATCCACCATCGAAGCAACTAATCGAATATGGCCTGAACTCTCCTCACCCACGATTGTATATTGCTGTCCATATATATCAACTGTTATCCTATTTTTATTTTCACTCGACAAGCTGATGCCTCCAATCTGAAAAATCCTAATTTCTATCATATCATGAAGTTTTCTGTCATGAAAGCAAGAAAGGCGGAAGGTGCCCGATTATCGGTGACAAACAAATGGCGAGCAGATAGTGCCTAGAGCTGGAAATAGTAAAAGCGGAGGCACGCGAAAGAGCTCGTAGGTCTTAACAAACAAAATACACAATGATCTTACATATATAAAACTATAAAGAATTGGAGTCTTTACTTATGTCGAATGTTGTATTAACACTTTCCACCGCTCAAATGAACAAATTGAAGGGACATTACCAAACTTCCCTATCTGATAAAACACCGCCGGGAAGTATTTTTATGGCTAAATCGGCGCAGTGTACCGTGACTGCCTATAAGTCGGGGAAAGTTCTATTCCAAGGTGCATCCGCAGAAGTTGAAGCAAAGAAATGGTCTAGCGACGCAAAAGTTGCGATTCCTGCTGCTAAAAAAAAGACTTCTGTCACCCAACATCGTTATTCACCACCTGCCCATATCAGTACCATGTCTATAATCGGCTCTGATGAAGTTGGCACTGGCGACTACTTCGGGCCAATGACGGTCGTCGCTGTTTATGCAAAAAAAGAGCAGCTAGCCCTATTAAAAGAATTAGGCGTTCAAGATTCGAAAAATCTAAAAGATCCGCAAATCATTGACATTGCCAAGCAGATTAAAGATGTTGTGCCATTTTCCCTGCTCACATGTGACAATCCGAAGTACAATGCCTTGCAAGCTAGCGGCATGTCACAAGGAAAAATGAAAGCTTTACTGCACAACCAAGCGATTAAGCATGTCATTAATAAGATTTCACCCGAACAGGCAGAAGCTGTTTTCATTGACCAATTTGCCCAACCCGATGTATTTTTTAACTATTTAAAGGGACAAGAACTGTTTCAAGCGGAAAATACTTATTTGAGCACGAAAGCAGAAGGCATTCACCTCAGTGTTGCAGCAGCTTCCATTTTAGCACGCTATGCATTTGTAAAGTATTTTGACAAATTGAGTGAAAAAGCTGGATTCAAAATTCCCAAAGGCGCAGGCCACGCAGTAGATGAAGCAGCAGCACGGCTTATTCATGAAAAAGGGATTGATGCGTTGAATGAATTTACGAAGGTTCATTTTGCTAATACGGAAAAAGCAAAGGCATTATATCGGAAGAAATATTAATAGAGGGTAGTCCCCGGCTTTTAGGGTTGGGCCTTTTATTTTTGAGATTTTACTCATTCACACTGGATATATGAACCAATTCATACTGTTTTTTTATTCAACTTTTACTGTAACCTTGAAATAAAAAAGCAAATAGAAAAAGCTTGTTTTGAAAAAAGATGGATCAAAACAAGCTTTGAATTATATTCAATTAGATCATTCTCTACCTGTGTTGCTGAACAATTGCACCCTTTTCTGGAATAACTACTAAATATGACCTCTGCTTTAAAATCAATTAATTCTTTTCAACTAACAGCCCGTTAACATAATAAAGTGAAACTTCAATCAGTGGGGGCTTTCTTCAACCCCCACTGATTGTTAGTCCCGTTCTAGTGTCGCTAATACCTCCACTCCGTTTCGGTAAAGCGACACTACGAACCCGATTGGTTCAACTAAACCTTTGAAGACCACAAAGGTAAGTTTCACTGTATCTCACCAATCGGGCTTTTACGGGCAGTTGTCCTCCACCTACGCTTCTTCGATTCCTCTAAGCCTTGAGGTGGGGATCTTACTGCCCGTTAATGCGGGATAAAAGTTTATCTATTTTTTAATCCATTCTTCTGCCAAAACCCCATAAACAGCGTGGTCAACATAATGGTCATATAACCATTCTGCTTGTCTAATAGATCCTTCATTTACAAAGTTTAATCTTTCAGGAATACTTCTACTTTTCTTATTACCAACCGCAGCCCTAATCTCAACTTTATTAAGGTTTAACTCAGTAAAAGCATAATCAGTCAATGCTTTCGCCACCTTGGTCATAATTCCATTTCCTTGGTATTCTTCGCCAAGCCAATAACCGATATATGCTGTTTTGTTTGACCAATTTATGCTATTGTAACCTGCAACTCCAACAATTGTCCCTTTAAATAAAATAACTGTATTCAAGCTCTTATTTTCAGCGAAACCCTTTAAAGTTATTTTGATAAACTCTATTGTTTCTTCAAGTTTTGTTGTAGTATTTAGCCAAGGAAGCCATTCTCTAAGATATTCTCTTGAATTATTTGTTAATTCAAAGACCTTTTCCCCATCTCTTATATCCATTAGTTTTAAAGATAAGTCCTCATCAATTTTATGTACAAACATAATATACCCCCAATTGGTTTATTATGAATTTTAACACACTTCTCCCAAAGGAGATTATGTTATTTAGTTCAGTGAGCGTTACTCAATTAAATGCCTTTTTGTGGAGTAACATCCTTGAGTTTTACAACATCGACCAGAACAAAAAAAGTGGAAATTAATACAGGATTTTAATCAAACTTTATTATACATCATCGAACTATATTCATAATCCATCTTTACTTTTACTAATCAATTTTGGCTAATTAGTTACGCACAACTCCTTCCTTAAAACAACAAAGCAGCCTTCATTCGGAAGGCTGCTTTGTTTACAATTATCCTCTTAATTCAGCGCCAGCTTTTTCTTTCACCGCTGCTAATACTTTTTCATGTGCTTTCGTCACATCTTCGTCAGTTAGCGTGCGCTCTGGGTCGAAATATTTCAACGAATACGCAAGAGATTTCTTACCTGGTTCCATGCGTTCGCCTTCATATAAATCAAAGATACTTACTTCTTTAAGAAGTTTTCCGCCTGCTTCTGCGATGATTTTTTGGATATCACCCGCAACGGTTGTTGCATCTACAACAAGGGCAATGTCACGTGTAATCGATGGGAAACGTGGGATTGCGCTGTATTGGATCGGTGCAACAGCCGCTTCTGCCATCGCTTTGAAAGATAGTTCGAAAACATACGTTTCTTTCAAGTCCAGTTCTTTTTGGACTGTTGGATGAACTTGACCGACGAAGCCAATTACATCACCATTCAGTAAGACTTCTGCCGTGCGTCCCGGGTGCATGCCTTCTTTTTCAGATTGACGGTAATCGATTTGCTCTGTCAATCCTAGTGTATCGAATAATGCTTCAAGCACGCCTTTTGCTACGTAAAAATCAACTGATTTTTTCTCGCCTTGCCATGGGTTTGATTCCCATAGACCTGTTATTGCTCCAGCTACATGTTCGCGTTCTTCAGGAAGTTGTTCTCCATCTTGTTTCAAGAAGACAGAACCGATTTCATAAAGAGCTAGTGAATCAAGCTGACGGGCATTATTGTATTTCACGACTTCCAATAGTTGAGGAACAATGCTTAGGCGAAGCTGGCTACGTTCCTCACTCATCGGCATCGCCAATGCAACAGACTCACGAACGTCCAATGCATATTGAGTCGCTTTATTCTTGCTTGTTAATGAGTAGGTGATCGCTTGATAAAGCCCAGCACCTTCAAGCGTACGACGTGCTTTGCGGCGTTTTTGCTGATAATCAGTCAAATGGCCTGGTGTAACCGTTCCAGTTGGCAGTGTTGTTGGGATATTATCATAGCCATACATACGAGCTGCTTCCTCAACTAAATCGGCTTCAATCGTAATATCACCGCGACGGGTCGGTACAGTTACGGTAAATGTCTCATTATCTACTGATACTCCGAATTGCAAACGAGTGAAGATCGACTCGACTTCAGAAACCGTCATGCTTGTCCCTAGCAATTTGTTAATTTTTTCAAGAGTAATTGAAATGACAGCTGGTTCGATTGTCAGTGTATCGACTTCAACAGACCCTTCTAACACAGTGCCACCAGCATATTGGCTGATCAACTGTGCAGCACGTTCTCCCGCTTCTCGAACGCGATTCGGGTCGACGCCTTTTTCGAAACGAGCACTTGATTCACTGCGTAACGCATGGTCTTTTGATGCTTTACGGACAACGGTTCCAGCAAAATAAGCCGCTTCAATGATGACTGTTGTTGTATCGTCCTGCACCTCAGAATTCGCTCCACCCATTACACCAGCAATCGCAACTGGCTCTGTTCCGTTTGTAATGACAAGATGATCGCTTGCAAGTTCACGTTCTACATCATCTAATGTCGTAATTTTTTCAGCAGCATGCGCTTTACGAATGACTAATTCTTTTGAACCTAGACGATCATAATCAAATGCATGGAGTGGTTGTCCGTATTCAAGTAGAATATAATTCGTGATATCGACGACATTGTTATGTGGACGAATGCCCGCTGCCATCAAGCGTGTTTGCATCCAAAGTGGTGATGGTGCAATTTTCACATCCTTAATGACTTTCGCAACGTATAATGGATTATCTTCAGATGCTTCCACTTTTACTTGAATGAAATCTGTTGCTTTTTCAGCGCTTTCTTCTTTGGTGATTTCCGGCCATTTTACTTCACGACCTAAGATGGCACCTACTTCATAAGCAACACCAAGCATGCTCAAGCAGTCCGAACGATTCGGTGTCAAGCCTAATTCAAGTACTTCATCGTCAAGTCCTAAAACACTAAGCGCATCTTGGCCGACTTCTACATCATTCGGGAAGACGAAAATTCCTGTGGCATAATCTTTTGCAATCAATCTTGATTCAATGCCAAGCTCTTGAAGTGAACAAATCATGCCGTTCGATTCTTCACCGCGTAATTTCGCTTTCTTAATTTTGAAATTGCCTGGAAGCACAGCCCCAACCGTTGCGACTGCCACTTTTTGTCCTTTATCAACATTCGGCGCACCGCAGATGATTTGAACTGGGCTTTCACCACCAACATCGACTAAACATTTATTTAGTTTATCGGCATTTGGGTGCTGTTCACGTTCTAGTACGTGGCCAATGACTACCCCTTTAAGACCTTCACTTTTCTTTTCTACTCCTTCAACCTCGATGCCGCTTTTGGTAATCTTATCTGAAAGCGTTGTTGCTGTCATGCCAGAAAGATCGACATAATCTTGCAGCCATTTATATGAAACAAACATGGATTGCTCCTCCTTTAAATAAATTATTAAGATTCGTGGCGATTAAATTGAGTTAGGAAACGGACATCATTTGTGTAGAAATGACGAATATCGTCTACGCCGTATTTCAACATGGCAATACGCTCTACACCAATACCGAACGCAAACCCAGAATATTTCTTCGAGTCAAATCCTGCCATTTCCAAAACATTCGGATGAACGATTCCACCGCCGAGTACTTCGATCCAGCCGGTTCCTTTACAAACGCTGCAACCTTTGCCGCCGCAAATTTTACAAGAAATATCGATTTCAACCGATGGCTCTGTAAATGGGAAGAAACTTGGACGCAGACGAATTTCCCGTTCTTTGCCGAATACTTGCTTCGCAAACACTTCAAGCGTTCCTTTTAAATCACTCATTGAGATGTTTTCGTCAATCACTAGTCCTTCAATTTGCATGAATTGATGCGAGTGAGTCGCATCATCATTATCACGACGATATACTTTACCCGGACAGATAATTTTAACCGGCCCTTGCCCTTTATGCTTCTCCATCGTTCTTGCTTGCACTGGAGACGTATGAGTTCGCATCAATGTTTCTTCTGTAATATAGAAGGAATCTTGCATATCACGTGCTGGATGGCTCTTTGGTAAATTCAACGCTTCAAAGTTGTAAAAGTCTGTTTCAACTTCCGGACCTTCCGCAACCGTGTAGCCCATTCCGATAAATAAGTCTTCCACTTCTTCAATGACACGCGTCAACGGATGATGATTTCCTTTATTAACCGGACGTCCCGGTAATGTCACATCAATTCTTTCAACAGCTAGTTTGGCATGGACAGCTGCCTCTTCAAGCACCTGCTGTTTTTCTTCGATTTTTGAGGCAATCTCTTCACGGACAACATTCACCAACGCTCCCATTTTTGGGCGTTCCTCAGCTGAAAGCTTGCCCATTCCGCGTAACACTTCCGTGATTGGTCCTTTTTTCCCTAAATATGCGACACGAATGTCATTCAATTCCTTTAATTCAGAAGCTTCGGCAACCTTCTGCAACGCTTCAGCTTGCAGTTCTTGTAAACGTTCCTGCATCATATATCCTCCTTTATTGTTTAAAAATAAACACAAAAAAACCCCATCCCTAGAAAGGGACGAGGTTTATGTATCGCGGTACCACCCTTATTAGCGCCAATAAAAATAAGCACTCACTTCATTACAGATAACGGCTTTTTGCCGATGCAGCTTTCAACAGGTTTATCTGTATCCCGATGCCGACTCAAGAGGTGAATTCACATCAACATAATCATAAAAATGCTTGCAGTCTAAGGCATTTTCTTCCTGGATGAATGATACGATGCTACTCTTCTCTGTCATAGTCTTTTTCATTATGAAATTTAGCTTTAATTATAATATAAAACAACCCGAGATTCAAATTCAAATTTATTCTACAACTTTTCGATCCGGAATCCGAGTTTGCGCTCCGGACTTGCCTCTGATCGCGTCCGGTTCCGCCTTGATTCGCGCCGGTTTCGTCTCGAATCGCGCCAGTTCTCGGGTCGCGCCAGAACCCTATTTCCGTAAGTGATACATCAAGATCCCCGCTGCGATCCCCACGTTCAATGATTCGCTTTTCCCGAAAATCGGAATGTAGAGATTTTGCGTCGTTTGTGCTAGCAATTTTTTGTCAACACCTTGTCCTTCATTGCCTACAAGCAGAGCAAATGTTTCCGACTTTTCTACTTGATCATAGGAAACTGCTTTTTCTAAGGCAGTGCCATAGACCGGAATATTCTGTTCCTTCAATGTACCGATGATTTCTGTTAGGTTTCCTTTTAGGACAGGCATATGAAAAATACTTCCTTGAGTCGAGCGAATCACTTTAGGATTATAAGCGTCCGCACAGCCTTCCCCAAGAATAACCGCATCAATCCCTGCTGCGTCAGCTGTTCGAATCATCGTCCCAATATTACCTGGATCTTGCACAGCATCGATTAACAGCACTTTTTTCGGTGAAAGGTCTTCGAAACGGATCTTTTTTTGATCACAGATTGCGGCAATTCCTTGTGGTGTTTCTGTATCGGAAATCGCATGCAACACTTCACTTGTCACATACGTAACTTCTGTTCCTTCTAATTTAAATTTCCCAGGAATGACAGCTTCAATGCTGACAATCACTTCACGAACAATATCGCCTTCTTTTAGTGCTTCCTCAACAAGATGAAACCCTTCGATCAGGTATGTACCTGTTTGTTCACGCTCTTTTTTCGTTAATAATTTCTTCCATTGCTTTACTTTTTGATTTTTGACGGACTCAATATATTTCAAGGTAAACGCTCCTTCATTTTTTCACTAGATCTTATTATAACGCATTTCGCCCTTTGCTACATATTTTCATTCGATTTGTTCCATACTAAAGAAGTGGACAATTATGGTGATGGGAGGGTTCAATATGAACTTGAATTTAAGAAATGCAATTATTCACAACGTAGCAGGGAATACACAGGATCAGTTAGAAGATACGATCGTCGAAGCCATTCAAAAGGGCGAAGAAAAAATGCTACCTGGACTTGGTGTGTTGTTTGAAATCATTTGGCAACATGCATCAGAGGAAGAAAAAACCGAAATGCTACAATCTTTAGAAACTGGTTTAAAAAAGCAATAGCCGTTACTTGGCTATTGCTTTTCTTTCGCTTATAAATGATCGGTATTAATCCGATTCTGAAAATATTCATCTTTCATGATTGGGTTATCATCCTCATCCAATTGCACATTTCCAGCTTCTTCTATCTCCGTTTCGAGGTTTTTTTGAACCGTTGACGCTGTTCTTTTCTTCTTGACCATTATTCTTCCTCCTTCAAATAGATGAAACTTGAAAGTATCTTATAATTATCTATTCCCGAAACATCATTCTTTAAACATATCAGCCGTTTTCAAATTGTGGACAGACAGATTATTAATCAATTTCAGATCGTACGCTAAACAACAAAAAACAGGAAACCCGAAGGTACCTGCTTTGTTCAGCAACAAATCTTAGCCATAAGTAATCGCATCAACTGTTTTGCGATCCAGCTTTTTAATGACTTCTACAATTAGTTTAACCGCGTTTTCATAATCATCACGGTGAAGCATGGCCGCATGTGAATGGATGTAGCGAGTCGCAATCGTAATTGCAAGCGCTGGAACACCATTTGCCGTCACATGAATCGATCCCGCATCTGTTCCGCCTCCAGGCATTGATTCATATTGATATGGAATCTTCATTTCATCAGCCGTATCTGTTACAAGATCACGAAGTCCTTTATGAGAAACCATACTTGCATCATAAAGGACGATTTGCGGTCCTTCCCCCATTTTACTTAGCGCTTCTTTATCCGTAACTCCAGGCGTGTCCCCAGCAATCCCGACATCAACCGCAAAGCCGATGTCTGGCTGAATTTTAAACGTGGATGTTTTGGCACCGCGTAATCCGACTTCTTCTTGAACCGCTCCAATCCCGTAAACAATATTTGGGTGTTCGGTTTCTTTTAATTGCTTTAAGACATCAATGGCAATCGCACAGCCAATTCGGTTATCCCATGCTTTGGCAAGGAGCATCTTCTCGTTATTCATCACAGTAAATTCGAAATACGGCACGACCATATCTCCCGGTCTTACTCCCCATTCCTCTGCTTCTTCCTTACTTGATGCGCCGATATCAATGAACATATCTTTAATATCTACAGGTTTTTTTCTTGCTTCAGGACTTAAAATATGTGGTGGTTTTGAACCTATTACCCCTGTAACATCGCCTTTTCTTGTCACGATTGTTACACGCTGGGCGAGCATGACCTGTGACCACCAGCCACCAACTGTTTGGAAGCGCAGAAAGCCTTTTGAATCAATTTGGGTGATCATGAAGCCTACTTCATCTAAATGGCCAGTTACAATGATTTCTGGCCCGCCCTCTTGTCCTGTTTTCTTCGCAATCAAGCTACCTAGATGATCTGTCGTCACTTCATCAGCAAAAGGGGCGATATATTCTTTCATGATTTGACGGACTTCTCCTTCATTGCCAGCAATTCCTCTTGCATCCGTTAAACTTTTTAGCATCGTTAACGTTTCATCTAAATGAGTCATTGTTATTCCTCCTTATGTATGGACACTATTCTTTATTATAGTACATCACCATTCATTTCACGCATTAATATCCTTGTTTCTGCCGATCATAATTGATTTGATTTTTCTCGACATACGCCCGTTCCACGTCTTCTCCAGAAAAACCAAGCATATTCCCGAGAACGAGATAATCTGTAAACATGGTCTCATAGTTTTCCTGAGATTGTTCCATACTAAATGATTGAATAGAAGCATATATGTTCAGAAATTGAGCCGTTACATCATTCTCTTTACTAGATTGCCCTACTTTCACGTCAACGCTCGTTATCTGCAAATTACAACCAATGCCCAGTGAAAGGATAAAGTGAACGCCATCTACATATTCAGCTAAAATGAGTTTTCTTTCCGATGGACCCTTTAGGCTCCAAAATTTGAAGCAACGTGTTTCATTTGCTAATTCACCCAACTCAACGAATAAAGCGAGGATTTTTTTATCAATTAGGTCTTCTGCATGGAGATTGTGCTTTTCTTGTATATGCCGATCAAGTGATTTTTGCATCTCAAATAGTTTTGTGATATTCATGATTCGTTCCAACTTTCATAAGTGGTTTGATTGAAGGACATAGGGACGGGGCTTCGCGACTTATTAATATAGCCAATTTTCTTTATAGGTTAACTTATAATATTTAGTAAGTACACCAAAATCCAACTCCGCACCGCCACCATTGTAATTAGGTGAGTTTCGCGTGCTACATAATGATCCTTCAAGGGCAAAATATGGCGTTGTAACGCCATACAGGTTTTGTATGGTTTTACTATAGCATATTCCCTGAAGGAGATACCTTTTTTATTATGAAACAAAACGAAAGATATGCGAAGCGTTACGAACTACGGAGGGTTCTGCCGCCATTATACAACTTCAAGAACTTTCTAAGCTTGTGTAAAAAAGTGTATAACTATCTGTCATTATATTGTATAGTTAATGCTTGATTACTAATAAAGTGAAACTTCCACCAGTGGGGATTTTCCTCATCCCCCACTGGTGGTTAGTTGAACCAATCGGACCTTTACGGGCAGTTTGATCCCCACCTATCTTCTTTTGCATGCTCAGAATCTTGATGTGGGGGTCTTACTGCCCGTTAAGCGTGGGACAAAAGTGGGCAAAACTAGCCAATGACTTTAAACTAAAGGCTACAACAATATGGAGTGATTATATGAGTAAAGCTAAAGGTGGAACAGGAAGAGGTACTGACAAGAAGGGCTGGAATCGTTGGAAAGCTGGTGCCAACAAAGCCAAGAGTGCCAAACCTTATAGTAGTAAAGGTGTTAAAAAAACGGGTTCTGACCACAAGCAATAATACTAGTGAATAGCTACTGATCTGACAGTAGCGTTCTATACGATTACAAAAAAAAGACCGAGTAGGGTCTTTTTTTGTTTAAATAAGATGATACTGTTTGCGAATCATTTCCATCACATGGGTCAAAATCTCAAGATCTTGCTGATTCTTCATTAAGAGGATCCCGCCTTCAATCATGGCAACGATGGCTTGGGCACCTTTTTTACAATCTGTTGTTGGAGCTAATTGATTTTCTTTGACCATTTCTGTTAATGCAGTTTCTACCTCAGAAATCCACTTGTCAAAAAACTCTTTAATTTTCACTCGAAATGTTTCATCGTGTTCGCTCATCTCAATCGCTAAATTACCAACAGCACAGCCAAGCTTACTTTTCGATTCAGTATGAGAGGCAAGATTCCAATCAAGCATTTTATTTAATCTTGCCTTCGCTTTTTCCTTTGAATGAAAGATTTCATTTATCAACTGTTGATCTAGATCTTGAATTACGTCTTCTACAACAGCTAGTCCAAGATCATATTTCGATGAAAAATAATGATAAAATTGCCCTTTGCCAATCGAAGCTGCTTTGAGAATATCAGAAATTGAAGTGGCTTGGTATCCTTTAGAATGAATAATCCCTCTTGAGATTGTAATAATTTCTTGCTTTTTAGACATATATTCACACCTTTTTCGCTGTTTAATCTTAGATGATGTGCTTCACTATTTGATTCAATAATTATTCCCCATAGCTTTGAATTAAATTGGCGATATGGGCATACGCTCCGCCTGCAAGTAAAGCTGAAGTAACGAGCACTGCTTCTGATAATTCTTCTTTAGTAGCGCCAAGTTTTTCTGCATTTTTAGCATGAACATCAATACAATATGGACATTGTGTCGCATGTGCAACAGCTACAGCAATGATTTCTTTGAATTTGGCACTTAACTTGCCTTCTTTCATTGCTGTTGCACTAAATTTAGAGTACGCTTTAAAACCTTCAGGAGCTCCTTTTTGCAATTGTCCAAGCTTTTTAAGGTTAGACCGATTATATAATGAATCACTGGCTTCTTGACTTAAAGCATTATCGATATGTGTGCTATGCGTTACTGCTCCTCCAGCCTCAATACCAGATACGACAAATACAGCTTCAACTAGTTCTTCAAGTGTCACACCTACAGCTTTGGCTTTTTTGGTATGGCTGTCGATACAATATGGGCATTCTGTGACATGTGCAATCGCCACTGCGATGATTTCCTTTTCCTTAATTGACAGCGCCCCTTCTTGAAAGACCGTACTGTTAAATTCAGAAAAGGCCTGTAATTGTTCAGGAGCTAAATCTTTTACTTGATTTAAGTTTCTTAAATTTTCTTTTTGATAAAAATTCATGTTCAACATCCTCCCTATTTGTGTACAGTGATTTATACCTACCATTTGGTACAATTTTAGTGTAACATGGTTAGCGATCTATCACAAACAATTTTATCCATTTTTATAAGAATAAACTTTTATCGAAATTAGTGAAACTTTTTTCTTGTCCATGCGTAAATAAGGGAAAATGTATGAGGAGGAATCTCCATGGTATTGTTCATTCGCCTGCTTTTGTTCGCTTTGATTATTTTTCTCATCTATACTGTGATTAAATATATTGTCAGTCCAAAACGGAAATTGGAGCTTGCACAGGAACATAGTAAGTTTTTCTTTCTCGATGATCCGAACAACATCCAAAAAAACTTTGTTGTGACGTATAAAGGAGTTCTATTTGAAGGTGAAAAATATCTCGGGACAACTGTACAAGCTTTTGAAGTCATTTCAATTTTCATCTGGCCGAGAAATACGAGCTCGTTAAAAGGAATGGAGCGCAAGGATTTTCAGTTTATTGAGTCAGAGGTAAAAAAACGGTACCCGCAGGCCATTATTGACTGGAAAAGTCCGATTAAGGAATTTTTGGAATAGAAGAGATATTAACTATATTTAAGAAGAAATTAGCATCAAAAACACATGGCACTCACAAAAAGTCGCTATGTGTTTTTCTGTAGAAAAGGGGCGGGGCTTCGCAAAATCAGCTGAGCACCGCCACCTTCTTAAGGTGATACAATTTGAGTACTGAACCTTTTTCATCGTTTCCCTTTAGAGCAGACGCTCATGAATGTTTTTATTGATCAACGTTTAAATCGCTATATCTCTATTATTATCCTAAAAAGGTGATTTGACATAATAAGTGAAAGCTGCTTATTTTAAACTCATTTAAGCTATGATAGGCTAAAGTTAGCGGTTTTAATGTCCATAATTTGAATAGAAAATATAAGGTGAATACATATGCCATTAACTTTTGCTCATCCAGCAGCTGTACTGCCTTTCTCAAGAAAAAGCAATTATATTAATTTTTCAGCTATGGTTTTAGGTAGTATGGCTCCTGATTTTGAATACTTCTTAAGAGGGCAGCCTTCTGGAGAATTTGGCCATACTTTTTTTGGCTTTCTTTACTTTAATCTCCCATTGGTTACAATCATTTACTTGATCTATCATTTCTTCATCCACCAAACTTTAGTTAATCATTTGCCCGGTTTTCTACAAGATTCATATACGAAAAAGTCTGATGCTAGTCAACTATTGAAAATAATCGTTTTTTGTTATTCGGCGTTGTTTGGCATGCTTACTCACGTCATATGGGATTCTTTCACTCATATGAATGGATTTATGGTGATGAAATTCCCGATATTTAATTACATGTTTAGTGTCTATAGATTAGACATACCTTTATATAAATTTTTACAACATGGCAGTACATTATTTGGAATTATGATGATCATAGGTTATCTATATTTCAGAGCCTATTCGCAAAATAAGCGGAAAAACCTTGAAGTGTATCCAAAACAAAAATTCATTTTTTGGTCGTCTATCTTCCTTCTCACAATATTATCTGTGATCGTATGGTTTCTCATCGACTATGTTTCGATTAGGAGTTACGGCATAGTCGTTGTTAGAATAATCGATTCAACCTTGATGAGTTTATTCCTTGTTTCTTTGTTTTATAAATATCGATAACTTAAAAGCTAATCCAGTCTAAAAAGGGTCAGATCCAGTTTGTGTGTGGTTCTGACCCTTTCGTTATGAGAACAGCCTTTGAGAAATCGTCACTTCATTTTTAGTTTCCTACTTGAAAAAATTCCTGCCACTTAATCACTGTTTGTTTTTCTCTCATTAAATAGACTAATAACGTGAATGAACATAGGATAAGGACAATGAGTGTCGGACTAAACGCACGGATATAATGACCGAACACTGTATAGAAGAAGGCAAGTGGGATATTGGTTGTAAAGGAGGCGGAAGCATATGCTCTCCATCCTTTTTTCAATTCCATTAAGCAAAGAGACAGCATATGATAATGGACAAAAGGGATCAGACGAAGCACAGTGATTTGTTTAACATTGAGTTTTCGATGCCCAAACAGTTTATTTTTCATTTTAAACAAGCGCGCCGTCAATTTCGGAACTTTGCAGCTCACTCCGTAAAAGACAAGACTAGATAACGTGAGACCAATGATCGAATAAATCGTCCCGGCAAGTGGACCGAATAATAACCCGCCCGTCATACAAACGACTGCGACGGGAATAAATAATACCTGCCTTGCCACATGAAATAGAATAAAGAGCACTGGCGCAAATATCGTCCCTGACTGAATAATACTCACGAGCATAACGAGTTCTTGATTCATAATGGGAATCCCCTCTCTGCTGCTTCGTCCTGCTCTTACAAACATATACGTTTCTCCTGCCACATATGACAATTTATGTATTCCAATATGTTTGGTGTAAACTCCTCAGTTTCACATACCTTTAGACAGCAGCAAAAATCAATGGCTTTATTTTAAGAACCAGTAAGCTACCATCGCCACTTGAATAATCATTAAAATCGGAAATCCCCGTTTAAAAGAAACATGCTTCGTTTTATGGCGGTAATGTTTCATCCCTACATAACCTCCTGTTGCGCCTCCAAAGAAAGCTAACAGCCACAATGTTTGTTCACTGATACGATACTCACGGTTTCGAGCTTTTTTCTTGTCATGTCCCATTGTAATATATGTTGCCACATTGATTGCCAATAAATAAATGATAAGTGCAGTTTCCATTTCTTGCTCCTCTCCCCTAAAACAAAAGCCACTCTCGAAGTCCGAGAATGGCCGTTTTAGATCAATTTGATCTTATTTGTTTAAATGTTGTTTTGCAGCGTCTGCAAATTGAGCAAATGCTTTATCGTCAGCAACTGCTAAGTCAGCAAGCATTTTGCGGTTTACTTCGATACCAGCAAGCTTTAGACCGTGCATTAAACGGCTATAAGAAAGACCGTTGATGCGTGCAGCAGCGTTGATACGTGTAATCCATAATCTACGGAAATCACGTTTTTTGTTACGACGGTCACGGAAAGCATAGTTTCCTGACTTCATAACTTGTTGGTTAGCTACTTTATATAAAGTATGTTTAGAACCATAGTAACCTTTAGCTAATTTTAATACCTTTTTACGACGCTTGCGAGTAACAGTACCGCCTTTTACACGTGGCATGTTATTTCCCTCCTATTTAACTCGATAAATCGAACTTATTTAATATTGTCTAGCATATGACGAATACGTTTGAAGTCACCTTTACTTACAAGACCAGCTTTACGTAGTTTACGTTTAGCTTTAGTGGATTTGTTAGCAAATAAATGGCTTGTGTAAGCGTGTGAACGCTTAAGTTTACCGGATCCAGTTTTCTTGAAACGCTTTGCAGATCCGCGGTGAGTTTTCATTTTAGGCATAAGGTATTCCTCCTCATTACAGTTACTTTTCGATTTTTGGTGCTAAAACTAAGAACATGCTTCGTCCGTCCATTTTTGGATGCGATTCAACTGTCGCAACTTCTTTGCAAGCTGCAGAGAAACGATCCAATACACGTTGTCCAATTTCCTTATGGGTAATTGCGCGTCCTTTAAAACGGATAGAGGCTTTTACTTTATCGCCTTTTTCAAGGAATTTAATTGCATTGCGAAGCTTTGTGTTAAAATCATGTTCATCAATTGTTGGGCTCAGACGAACCTCTTTCAAGCTGATGACTTTTTGATTTTTACGAGCTTCCTTTTCTTTCTTTTGTTGCTCGAAGCGGTGTTTTCCGTAGTCCATAATCCGGGCTACCGGAGGCTTTGCATTCGCAGCAACTATAACTAAATCAAGATTTACACGAGCGGCAATTTCCATCGCTTCGAATTTTGTTTTAATTCCAAGTTGCTCTCCGTTTTGGTCGATAAGTCGAACTTCACGGGCGCGGATGCCCTCATTTACCATCGCGTCTTTACTAATAGTTAGCCACCTCCAAGGATATTTAGCGAATACAATCGTTTGGGCTAAAAGAAAGAATACACACGTTTTAGGCTATCTCTTTCGCCTCATGATTTGTACTTGCATTATTAAACAAACAAAAAAGTGCGGATGCAATAACACCCACACTGATAGACTAAGTAGAATAAATCCAAATAATCAAATCATGACCTACCGACAGCATATTGCGTCAATTAGGTGAGAAGCGGGTGCTTCTTCTTTTACTCAAAACAAGTATTCAATTTACCTTAGAAAATATAACATAAACACTGATGATTTGTCAAATGCTTAAATTGCTTTTCAACAACAAAAATTATCTTATCAAATTCCCATTAATTTTGCAATACATTTCTTTGAAATATTTTAAACAAAGGGTCAGACCCACTGGTGGACCTATCCTAAGGACTCCCCGCTAATTTTGTTAATTTGTGTTCTTGGCTTTTTTCTTATCGATCGATTCCCAGACAAAAAAGACAAGCCAAAACAGCAGGACTGGAATAATCGCCCACTGCCGATAATCCGGAAGCAGTAACAAAATAAGCGTTGCAAGGAATGTAGGACCAAAAAGGGTGGTGAATTTCTTCTTTTGATTCACACGAACAACTCCTAGTATACCATATTATAACCTACATAGTAGTCCATAAATGGCGGCTACACAAATAATCCGTATCAAAAAATAATCAGGTTAGAGCGTTCCGCATACAAAATAAGATAAGAAGGGTCAGACCCCGCATTTTTGCTCCAGCTTAAGAAAAGCTGGATAGCGTACGAGATCAGACCCTTCTATTTAGCGATTTATTTCGGCTTTAATAGCTTTCACGAAGTCTTCGAATGAAACTGTTTCGGATTTTTGTTCGCCGTATTTACGAACGTTTACGCTGCCTTCTTTTACTTCGTTATCACCGACAACGAGCATATACGGAATTTTTTGCATTTGTGCTTCACGAATTTTGTAGCCAATTTTCTCGTCTCGTGTGTCAAGGTTGACACGGATCCCTGCGGCTTTTAGCTTATCCTGAACCTCTTTTGCATAATCAAGATGTGCGTCAGGAGAAACTGGGATCACCTGCGCTTGAACCGGTGATAGCCATGTTGGGAAAGCCCCTTTATATTCTTCGATTAAGAATGCAACAAAACGTTCCATTGTAGATACAACGCCACGGTGAATAACAACGGGACGATGTTGTTTACCATCTTCACCCACATAGTTTAAATCAAAACGTTCCGGTAGTAAGAAGTCTAATTGAACAGTTGACAATGTTTCATCTTTACCTAAAGCAGTACGAACTTGAACATCAAGCTTAGGACCGTAGAATGCTGCTTCGCCTTCTGCTTCATAATAATCAAGACCAAGATCATCCATCGCTTCCTTCAGCATGCCTTGTGCTTTTTCCCACATTGCATCGTCATCGAAATACTTCTCTGTATCTTGTGGATCACGATAGGAAAGACGGAAAGAATAATCGTTTAGATCAAAATCTTTGTACACTTCAAGAATTAAGTTGACTACACGTTTAAATTCTTCTTTAATTTGATCAGGACGAACGAAAATATGTGCATCATTTAAAGTCATCCCGCGAACACGCTGCAACCCTGATAGAGCCCCAGACATTTCATAACGGTGCTGTGTACCGAGTTCCGCAATTCGGATTGGCAGTTCACGATAGCTATGAATGCTATTTTTATAAATCATCATATGATGCGGACAGTTCATCGGACGCAAGACGAGCTGTTCATTATCCATATCCATAACAGGGAACATGTCTTCTTGGTAGTGTTCCCAGTGTCCGGAAGTTTTGTAAAGATCGACACTTCCCATAACGGGAGTATACACGTGATCATAGCCAAGACTCGCTTCTTTATCGACAATATATCGTTCGATCACTCGACGAATTGTAGCACCTTTTGGAAGCCATAACGGCAGTCCCTGGCCGACCAATTGGTTACTTGTAAATAGGCTCAATTCTTTGCCTATTTTACGGTGGTCACGCTCTTTCGCTTCTTCAAGCAAACGTAGGTGTTCAGCCAAGTCTTCTTTTTTGAAGAAAGCTGTTCCGTAAATACGTTGGAGCATCTTGTTGTCGCTGTTTCCTCGCCAATAAGCGCCAGCAATACTTAGCAATTTGAATTCTTTAATCTTCCCTGTTGACGGTACATGAATGCCACGGCATAGATCGAAGAAATCACCTTGTTCATAAATGGTTACTTGTTGATCGGCTGGAATCGCATCGATCAACTCCAATTTATACTCGTCACCAATTTCCTTAAAACGTGAAATAGCTTCATCACGACTCACTTCAACACGAGTGACTTCAAGATTTTCATTGACGATTTTCTTCATCTCTTTTTCTATTAGCGGCAAGTCTTCTGGTGTTAGTGATTCTTCAAGATCAACATCATAGTAGAATCCACCTTCAATAACCGGACCAACACCGAATTTAGCGTTTTTGAATAGACGTTTAATCGCCTGTGCCATTAAGTGAGCTGTACTGTGACGAAGAACTTCTAGTGCTTCTTCACTGTCTTGGGTAATAATCGCAATCGAACCATCTGCTTCAATTGGACGTTTTAAGTCATACATTTCACCATTATATTTACCTGCGATTGCCTTTTTTCTTAACCCTGGACTGATAGATGCTGCGATATCATCTGTTGTTGTGCCTTTGGCAAACTCCTTCACTGCTCCGTCCGGGAAAGTTATTTTCACTACTTCTGACATAC
The DNA here is from genome assembly GCF_044762875.1 of Peribacillus sp. NPDC096379. Taxonomy (NCBI): domain Bacteria; kingdom Bacillati; phylum Bacillota; class Bacilli; order Caryophanales; family Bacillaceae; genus Peribacillus; species Peribacillus sp. NPDC096379. The sequence goes on along the minus strand of NZ_JBIWFD010000001.1, from coordinate 606,191 downwards.
TCGTTCACTCCTTAAATTTGTCGTATTCTTGCGGAAAACACAAAAAAGCCCGCCCCTGTATAAAAACAGGGACGAGCTTAATAATCATTATTTAACCCGCGGTTCCACCCTCGTTTCACTCAGCTTTTCATAGCCAAATGACACTCGTAGCTTGGTAACGGCAGCTTCCCGTCAGCTAATAGTTGCGTTTACACGCGTTCCTAACTGAAGTTTAGAGGTGGTAAGTGTTCTGTTCGTGTTAGGAAGCTCTCAGCTTTGCATTCCCTCTCTTTAAAACCGAAATGTAAGAATACCCATGTCCTCATCATTACTTTTCATTATAATAAATGTTAGTATGTAGGAAATTATATCGGGTTATTCAAAGAAAATCAAGGATTGCTAAAAATAAGTTCATGAAGTTTCTTAAAATTAGCTATGAGTACCTCTGAAAGATTGAACTGGCCGAATAACGGTCCGTTCTTCAAACACACGCCGAATCGTTTGAATAAGCCCATCTTCCGCCTCATCGGTATAGACGTATAATCGCTCTGGTGCAATCGAAATAAGCGGTGCGAGTGCAGTTGAATCGATATAAATCGGATATCCTCCCAATAATCTTCGATCCATCATTCTCTGGAAGTCTTCTTTTTCCAGCTTGCGAAAAGATTCATCAAAAAAAGCAAAGCTTTCTTGATGTACTAGATGAATGATTGGTAATTGAGACTGCCGCTTATTAAGAAAGTCACGTAAAGTGGCAATAAAGCTTTGATAATCTTGCTCAAGTTTATACTCATCAATCGCTAGCCCTGCATAATGCTCCAAATATTCAAAGAACTCCTTCAACCGAAACATGGCAATGGATTCAAACGAAAAGGACTTCTCTTCAATTAGCACGACTTGAATAGCTTCAGCAATCGCGGCTTTTGCCTCCTTAAACTCTTTACTTGAATCCGCCTTCATCTCTCCTTCAACGATGGAAGAGGCAATGTCAAGAATCGCATCCACTTCTTCCTGTTCTTCAAATAAAAATTTTTCGCGAATCGTTTGCTCAAGGCCATCTCTCAGCTTTTCTTCTATTAAAAACGTATAAAACACATCACTTAATAACCGATGAATGTCAACCAAATGCCGCTCTTCTAACGTAACAACGATCCCTTTTTCCGAAATAAATTGTATATATGAATGCAGTTCTGCCCCTAAAGGGTGGACAGATACGAATTGGAGCCATTTATGTGCTTCTGTATCATCTTGAAAATAGATATGTACCAACGATACCCCCCCTATACGAAACGCTTTGTTTCTATGTATATGGGATAAGCCTATTTTTTAGAAGTAAACCTTAAAGGAAAATCAAGTGATTTTCCATTCAAAACCCAAACGGCGTTAAAACGCCACCATTTACCATAAAGTGAACCTTCAATCAGTGGGGTTTTCTTCCCCCCCACTGATTGTTAGTCCCGTTCTACTGTCGCTAAGATCGCAGCAAACGCTTCGATCAAACGACAGTAAACCCGATTCAATGAATCACAGACTAAGTACGCCGCGTCCTCATGTCTTCGTCTGTGTGACCCACATCCTGTGGGCCTCAACTAAACCACTGAAGAGCACAGCGGTAAGTTTCACTGCATCTCACCAATCGGGCTTTTACGGGCAGTTCCCCCCACCTACACTTCTTCGATTCCTCAAGCCTTGAGGTGAGGGTTTTACTGCCCGTTAATGCGTGCTACGTGCTACTAAAAAAGGATCTGACCTCACACTCTATATAGCGTTTATCGGATCATTGGCTTGTCTCCAAACGATATATAGTAGATGTGGGGGCTGACCCTTTTGTTTTCATACAAAACCGATATGGCTTTAATGCGCCACCATTTACTATGAAGGACCAATCATTGTAACACACTACACTCGCCTAATCACAATGATGACGGTGCGGAGCCATCATTTTGGTTCCTTTCTAAATAAAATCAGTATCCCTGATAAATGGTTTGGCTATATTAGTAAGTTGCGCAGACCCGCCCTATGTCCTTCATACGAAATCAATGTCTTCTGTTTTTTCCTTTTAATAAAAATGGTTCTGCTAAATATTTAATTCGCTCCATGACTCTAGCCGCTTTGACTTCTTCCTTCTCGCCGCGCTGTGAGAAAGTTAAATGTGTCTGCATCTCGGTAAAGTTAAAATTAGACGTAAAAAAAGTCGGCAAGTTCTCAAGCATTCTGAATTGCAAAATAGGGCCGATTACCTCATCCCTACCCCAGCTTGTCATGGACTCTGAGCCAATATCATCAAACATAAGGACAGGCGCTTTTTTAGCCATGTCAATCTTGTCATTAAACGTATTGTCCGTGAATGATCCCTTCAATTCTCTTAGAAAATCCGGAACATACACAAGCAATGAAGAAATCTCCTTCTTAGCAAGTTCATTGGCAATCGCGCCAAGCAGATACGTTTTCCCAACGCCAAATTCCCCATACAAATACAAGCTTTTCTGCTTTTCTCCTGGCTTATAATCCATAATAAAGGCCATCGCTTTCTCCACCGCATCAATTCTGTTCTCAGATGCATCACTACGGTAAAAATCTTCCATTGTTGCTGTAAGAATGTCTTTGGGAACATAGAGACTTTGAATCAACTTCTCTAATTTCCGCTTTTTATCATTCATGACCTTACGCGGACAATCTTCATAATTTAGATCAATCATATTGCGCCGAATAACAAGCTTTGGATGGAAGCCTTGTAATAAATTTACGCACTCACCTAGGCTCGGGCATTTTTGGCACTGCTTACTTTGAGTGGTAAATTCATACAACTTCATTACGCTCTTATCTAGCATTTCTTCTGAAATCTGCGAGCTGTTTTCATTCAAAAACAGACGAATCTGCTCATCACTAAGCACTTCTTTTTTCAACTCTTCATATTGCTTTTTGAACTTACTTGTATTAGTCGTCTTGCTAAAGGCATTGTTGATTCGTTCCATGTATGCCTCACCCCCTGTCTTTCAAAATTCCTAATGATTCTTCAATCTTACGTAGCCGTTCCGCTGATTGATCATTCAGTTTCGTTTCTGTTTCTGTTTCTATTTTCTTTTCTTTTTCACTGTTTTTCTCTTTATTCAGCCACTCAGGAACAACTTCCGTTCGAGTCGCTTTTCTCGTTGCCGTTTTGCCTTCTTTTTTCGTTTTAGCCCATTCTTGATATTGACGATGTTCATTTTTGGCGAGCTCCATTGCATCCTTAACAGTTATTACTTTTTTCCTGGTCCAATGGGAGGCAATTTTCTCCATATAGGCTTTCGTTAGCTTCATATCGGTTTTCAACATCACATATTCAATTAACACATTTACAACACCAGGGTTTAATTTTTGATTAAAAAGAATTCCCTCAATAATTTGCAAATCAGCCTTTGTCGGTTCAGCTCCACCAGAAAGCTGTTTGAGTCGCTCTCTTGGTGAAGTCGTTTCAAGATGCCTTATATATTCTTCTTCCTTTGTTTTTGGCTCACTCTTTTGTGTTCGATTTCGCTCTGGCTGCACGCGGTCCATTAAAGTTGGCAATTGATTTTGCGATTCAATTTGGTACCAATCCCGCGCAGCTTTCCGTAATGTTTCGATATCAATTTCATTGTTGATATCAGCAGCACTAATGACGAGCTTTTGCATATCTAGTACATCAATCCCATACAAAAACGAAAGCTTGGCAATCGTCTCTTGAACATTCGGCGTGAAAGCTTTACGAGTGATTTGAGATGGTTTTACCCCAGAATACAATAAATCGAAATTAAAGTCTTCCTTAAACCCTTCAAGTTCTTTGCCTTCATGTCGACCGATAAAACGTTTTTCTGGTTCAAGATTTAATTCTTCTTCGCCTTCATCTGACACATACAAAGATGTCTGTTGATCCGATGCAAAAATATCAGTAAAACTCTTCGTGACTTGTTCATATTCATTGGTTGGCATCACTTCATCACTAAAAAAATTCTTCAAACGATTGAAATGAACCTTGCCTATTTTTTTAAACAAATAGATATTCAACATCCCATCATTGAAAAATTGCTTTGGTGTTGATGGTGGATTCAGCTCATAAATGAATTGTTTTCCTTCTTCTGTTTTTTTTCGGTACACATTTAACAGACCGATTCCTTCTAATTTATTCCTTGCATGATAGATTTCATTTAAGTTCAAGTCCATGGTGTTCATTAAGTTGTAATGCAAAGAAGATTGGGACCAAAGTCGATTCTCTTCCAACTCACTCCATAATGTCATGTATAAACTAGTGCAAATCGGACCAATAAGTGGTTGATACAGCAACGTCATTACTTTACGATCATAATCGTTGAGCAACCCTGTCGACGAAACGGTATATCGATCAACAGGAAGCAATTCCTGCCAAGTGTTAGACATCTTCCTTCAGACCCTTTCTAAGAAAACCTGCATACGTTAAAAGCCCACCATTTACCACGAAAGATAAAATCATGTAGCGCGACTCGCCTCATCACAATGGTGGCGGTGCGGTGCCGGATTTTGGGGTACTTTCTATAATAAAATAAGTCTACCTACTAAGTAGAGGGCTTATTTGTAAGTCGCGAAGCTCGGTACCCATGTCCTAAAAGCTAATATACTCGGCCTATAACTAGAGAATATAAGCCGTTTACGCTAGACATGAAAACTCATAAAAAAACGGATATATATTGAATGTAAGTGCTAAGGTTTCATTGGATACAGAATAGTAATGTACCATTCTGTCGCGTAAATCTCAATACTAGCGTGGTAATTATAGACCTTTCTAAACATTCAATATATCGGTAGTGAAAAAAGAGCCAAAGTAAATTTCCCCTTAGCTCTGATTTCGCTCTTTATCTATTAAGTCCTTTAACTCGTCAATAAATACATTAATATCCTTGAATTGGCGATACACAGAAGCAAAGCGGACATATGCGACTTCATCAACTGTTGCAAGCTTATTCATGACCATTTCACCGACTAAATCACTTTTCACTTCAGAAGCGGCTTCGCTTCTTAGTTCCTTTTCAATAGAGCTCGTAATATCTTCTAATTCTTTGAGAGGAACAGGGCGTTTCTCACAAGCCCTAATTAAGCCTCGAAGAATTTTGTCAGAACTGAATTCTTCACGTGTACCATCTTTTTTTACAACGATGAGCGGCGTTTCTTCCACTTTTTCAAATGTTGTAAAACGGTAGCTACATTTCTCACATTCTCGCCTACGACGAATTGAACGACTTTCATCGACTGGTCGCGAGTCAAGAACTCTCGTTCCATTATATTGACATGACGGACATTTCATCGTTAATCAGCTCCGTATTATGTAGTATACTCGATAAAGTGAAACTTCCATCAGTGAGGGTTTTTCACTGATGGTTAGTTGAACCAATCGGGGTTTTACTTCAAAAAGCGAGACGACCGCCCAGCCTCGACAAGCATTACAGCTTGTGACCTCGAGAGGCTAGGAGCCGCAGCTAGATTAGGCTATTTACCCCCCTACTCAACTTTTTTCGATGCTCGCACAAAAGTTGAGTAGGGGGGAGTACAGCCTGTTAAACCGGGATAAAGCTGCCGTTTTGGAAAATTACTTTTTATCCAATATTAACGGGCAGCAAGACACCCACTAATAGATGTTTCTCACTTTAGATATAACCATCTTATATAAAACTTCCTACCAGCACAAGGGCATTCGTTCAAACTCTTGCCCCACTATTTGGTACGAATGGATGATAGCTTTTGGTCGAGAGCATCATACGCCACAAGGATCTGTTTTTTAAGTGCCTTATTAATTCCCATCGGTGACCATTTTTCCGTTGATACGGTAAAGTCAACGGCCGTTTCTAGTGGTCTGACCGTGATAATTGTAATAATGATGTCTAGACGCGGTGACTGTTTGGAATGGATAAGAATCTCCCCGTGCTCTTTAGAAACTGATTTAATCTCATAATGTTGTTTATTGCTGAATACTTCTTCAACACCACGTAGCGTTTGTTCAAAATTACTTTTATAATAGCGTGTTTGCAGTTCTGTATCATGATGATGTTCACTTGATTCACATTGCTGACTATATCGATTCGTAAACGTTTTCAACCAACCCATACTTAAATCATCCTCTTATCCCTTTTTACCTTTTATTATACACGAGATCAAAGTAAAACTCATTGAAAACTAATACCTTATCCGAACAAAAGCACAAGCGCCTTAGATCGAAACAAACTGTCATGTATAAAATCAAAAAAGAGATGCATCATTTGCACCTCTTGTACTCTCGGTATTATATAGCACTGACTTCGCTTTTTTTCACTGAAACAGGACCCATTCCTCGTGGAAGTTCCATGTTTTCGCGAGTTTCTGCATTCAATGCGTCTGCAATATAATTCGCAGCAACATTCGGATTTAAATCGCCGCATGTATACACATCAATGCTAGCATAACCGTGTTCCGGAAAACTATGAATAGTTAAGTGTGACTCAGAAATAATGACGACTCCGCTAACTCCCTGCGGTGCGAATTTATGAAAAGCTACTTCACGTACCTCAGCACCTGATTTCAACGCAGCATCCACAAATACTCTTTCAATATAATCCATATCATTTAGTTTTTCAAAGTCACAGCCCCAAAGCTCTGAAATTACATGTCTACCCATTGTTTCCATCTACTATTCCCCCTTTTACATGATTAAGAATTCTGTAGAATATGATTCTACAAACAACTACCACGGGGGAAAGTTAGTCCAAAGAGGTCCTAACCCTTTAAGTAGCCACTATGGACTCTTATTCAAGAAGTTCACGATTTTTAGTATACTTCGTTTCAAAAAAATTTGCAACAGCGTTTTTTTATTTTATTCAAAAATTTAAATTCCGTGTGAGCTTGCGTGCAGTTCTTTCTAACAACCTTTCATTTCAAATCTTATAAAGGTTGTTCAAAAAGTCCGGTTAAAGAGGAAAATAAGTTAACGACCTACTACATATTGGTCGTTAACTTATTCTATTATCTGTATGTTGATGAAAATCTTCAAAACTTTTAAAAAGAATTACTTTTTCAGTGTCCTCTCAATAACTCGGTACTTTTTTAGCTATGTATAAAACAAACTAACCTACATACCGACCATCACTTTTGAAAGGCTTTTCATTTCTGAACCTACAAATTTCACAAGGTCCACAACGCGAGTCGAATAACCCCACTCATTGTCATACCAGGCTAATACTTTAATTTTTCTATGATCCATGACCATCGTCGATAAGCCGTCAATCGTTGCCGACTGTGGACTTGTATTAAAATCTATAGACACGAGCGGTTCCATCGAAATTTCAAGAATTCCTTTAAGTGTACCTTCTGAAGCTTTACGGAAGGCTTCGTTTACTTCTTCCACAGTCACATCACACTGAACGTCTACAACAAGGTCCACGAGCGACACGTTTGGCGTTGGTACCCGGAGCGCCATGCCATGTATTTTCCCTGTTAATTGCGGCAACACAAGTGACAGTGCCTTTGCAGCACCTGTGCTTGTCGGGATAATACTTTGTCCGCAAGCGCGAGCACGTCTTAAATCCTTATGTGGATTATCGAGATTTTTTTGATCATTTGTGTAAGCGTGTACAGTTGTCATTAACCCATTTTCAATTCCAAACTGTTCATCTAAGATTTTTGTGACAGGTGCAAGACAATTAGTTGTACATGAAGCATTAGAAATAACAAAGTGACGATCAATATCAAGGGCTTCTTCATTAACACCCATGACAATCGTGACATCTTCATTTTTTCCCGGAGCTGTTAAGACCACTTTTTTCGCACCTGCTTCTAAATGCAGAGCTGCTTTCTCACGGTCATTAAATTTCCCAGTTGCTTCAATGACGATATCTATATTTAACTTCCCCCACGGAAGCTGCTTTGGATCACGGCTATTAAGCAATTGAACACGGCGACCATTTACGATAATGGCTTCCTGTTCCACCGTTACATCCCCTTCGAATTTCCCATGAATTGTATCATACTTAATTAAATGTGCTAACGTTTCAGCTGGATAGCTTGCATTAATTGCCGTTACAACGAGATCATTATCTAAAATAGCCTGACGAAAAACCATTCTCCCAATTCTTCCAAAACCATTAATCGCGATTCTTGTACTCATAGCTCTGCCCCCCGAATTAACGTTATACTTTTTATCATAATATTAAAATTAGTATAACACATTCAAAACGATATTGTTAATAAAATTCTGATTTCTCTAATATTCACTTTCCCTTATCATCATAAATCAGATTTCACCCACAAAAAGCTATACTATATAAGCAATCTTGATTTCACTACTTATCCGAAATGTAGATAAAGGCAGAGATCATTTATTCAACATATATAATCAAAAAAAGAAGCTTTTTTAAGCCTCTTTTTCCATTACTTATATAACTTCCCACTGTGCCAAAACCTGCTTTATTTGTTTCTTTGATTCTAGCAGCGATCCATTATTATTTATGACGACATCGGCCAGTTTTTTCTTTTCTACTAGCGGCATTTGCGAATCGACTCTAGCTTTAGCGTCTACCTCACTTAAACCATTACGTTTTATTAAACGTTCAAGTTGGATCAGCTCATCCACATAAATCAGAATCGTTTTATCTACCATATGCGTTAAATTACTTTCAAACAAAAGAGGAATATCCATGAATAGGACATTTTCCCCCAACGCGAAGGCCGTTTCTTTTTGCTCAAGCATTCTTTTTCTTACAGCTGGATGAACAATTCCATTAAGCATTTGCCTTTTCTTTTCGTCATGAAAAATAATACTGCCAAGTTTAGCGCGATCTATCGAATCATCCGGTAGAAGAAGTTCTGAGCCAAATACCTTGATGATTGCGCGATAAGCTTCTTGCCCAGGTTCGACCACTTCTCTTGCGGCAATGTCCGCATCAATGATTGTAAAACCTAACTCTTCTCGAATAAATTGACTAATACTGCTTTTACCACTTGCAATACCGCCTGTAATTCCGATTACCTGTCCCATACCCAACCCCTATTTCAATAATTATAATTTACAAAGACCAATAATGATTAATAAAACACCTGGTAAGTAGGACAAGTGCTGGACAACTTTATTTGAAGAAAGTAATTTACCACTTTGCAAGCCGCTCCATAAGAACAATGAGCTCATCAAAGCAATGCTAATCGAGAGAATAAATGGAGAAACGCCAAGCATCGCGGCTCCAATACCTGCCCCAAATGCATCAAGAGATAATGCAAAACCTAAGACTATTGCTTCTACTCCAGTAATCGTACCTGATTTATCAAAATCTGCATTCATCGGCTTTTGTAAAATATTAATCGCTACTCCTAATGATTTGATTTCAAAATTAAAGAGTATTTTCTCGGTATCATGCGTTTGCTCTTCCTCAACACGCTTTTTCGAACGAAAATACTGAAATAAAATCCAGCTCCCGAGTAAAATTAAGATCAAGCCACCTGTTTTTCCTGCTGCTTCTACAGAGACAAACCTCGTGATAAAATCACCAATTATCATTGCCATGCCTACACTTAATGCCGAACAACACGCAATGACTGCAATTGATTTAAATGGAAGCCTCATTTTCCTCATACCAAAAGTCATTCCAACACCAAAACCATCCATGCTAACCGCAAATGCAAGAATTATTAATTGTAGCCACATCGAAACGTATGCCCCTTCCATTCAAGCTAAAATAGTATATGGATGGGGCATATCCAATGTGTATTTACCTAGATAAATTTACTTTGAATGAAACGGCTGACATGTAGGACAAATATGGGTACCTCTTCCACCTACTTTAAGTTTTTCAAGGGTTGTATTGCATCGTTTGCACGCTTTTCCTTTTCGATCATACACGAATAAGTCAAGCTGGAACATGCCCATTTGGCCTTGTGAATTGATGTACGAACGAATCGTACTACCACCTTTATTAACAGCTTCTGATAAAGTAGCAATGATTTCACGATGCAGGCGAGCTATTTCTTCTTCTGACAAGGATGAAGCAATTCGCTCCGGATGAATACCTGCTCGGAATAAAGACTCGTCCACGTATATATTCCCGATTCCAACTACAACTGTTTGATCCAGTAAAACCATTTTAATTTTACGATTTGTTTTCCTTAGCTTTGCAGTGAGATCGTCAATTGTAAATTCACGAGACAACGGTTCTGGACCTAAATGCGCAAGTGGAAGTTGATTCATTTCTTCGCCTTTTGCAAACAAATGCATCGTGCCGAATTTCCGAACATCCCGATATCGTAGTTCCGTGCCATCCGTGAAAGAAAAAATAACATGGGTATGTTTATCATACGGTTCCGCTGAAGCATAGACACCATATTTCCCTTCCATTCTTAAATGTGAAACCATCGCATAATCGTCAAGCTGAAAAATAAGAAATTTCCCACGGCGATGGATTTCATGAATCGTTTGTCCTTGTAAGGCATCTTGAAATTGCTCGACTTGTTCGGGAGCTTTAATGATTTTCGGCCAAAATACCGACACATCACGAATCTCCTTACCAATCACAAGTTCCTCTAATGTGCGCCTAACCGTTTCAACCTCAGGAAGTTCCGGCATTACTTCTCCCCCTTTTTAATTCGTTATTTGGTTCATACTAATAAATACAATGAAATACGGCAAACCTAGTTGATCCACCTTGACCAAGTAGCTCCCGCCTTTCTTATTGTCTAGCTGCAGCTCCTAGAGACTCGAGTCATCTGCCAACCCCTTACTGAAGGTATAGTACACCTTCTGTAAGGGATCGGCAGATGCTTGTCGTCCCTGATCAGTCGCTTCCGCTTTTCTTATTACTTTGCATCAAACCATGTCGGACCATACGAGTAGTCCACTTTTAACGGAACGTTTAGCTCAATTGCGCGTTCCATTTCTTCTGGTACGATCTTCATTAGGATTTCAATTTCTTCCGGCGGCGCTTCGAAGATTAGTTCATCATGTACTTGAAGAAGCATTTTTGTTTTTAAATTTTCCTGTTCAATGCGTTCCGCCATATTAATCATCGCAAGTTTAATAATATCAGCGGCGCTCCCTTGAATCGGTGTATTCATTGCAGTCCGTTCGGCAAAGCTTCTTATATTAAAGTTTTTGCTCGTGATTTCCGGAATATAGCGACGGCGGTTTAAAAGCGTATTAACATATCCTTTTTGATTCGCTTCAAATATACTTTCATGCATATATTCCTGTACCCCTGGAAAGCTCTTTAAATATTTCTCAATAAATTCTCCTGCTTCTTTCCGAGTAATACCAAGACTTTGAGATAAGCCATAGTCGCTAATTCCATAGACGATTCCAAAATTAACAGCTTTCGCTTGACGCCGCATATTTGAAGTCACTTCGTCTTTTCCAACATGAAACACATCCATCGCTGTTTTCGTGTGAATATCCATATCAGAGCGGAACGCTTCAATCATCGCTTGATCATTGGCGATATGCGCAAGTACCCGCAATTCGATTTGCGAATAATCAGCCGCAAAAATAAGCCAGTCTTTTTCTGATGGAATGAATGCTTGTCTTATTTTTCTTCCTTCTTCTAAACGAATCGGGATATTTTGCAAATTGGGATCTGTTGAGCTTAATCGCCCTGTTTGGGTTAATGCTTGATTGAACCTTGTATGAACCTTATCTATCTCTGAAAAACTAACCACCTTCAACAAACCTTCAACATAAGTAGATTGTAGCTTAGCAAGCTGACGGTAATGTAAAATTTCACGAACGATTTCATGCTTACTTTCCAGTTTTTCCAAAACATCTGCTGAAGTTGAATAGCCTGTTTTCGTTTTCTTCATTACCGGTAGCTGAAGCTTTTCAAACAAGATCACACCTAGCTGTTTAGGCGAATTAATATTGAATGCCTCACCAGCCAAACTGAAGATTTTTCCTTCAATAGCTTGCAAGCGTTGTGACAGCTCTTGTCCCATATCCATCAGACGCGAGACATCGACCTTTATGCCTTGTAATTCCATATTGGCAAGAATGATCGACAGTGGTAATTCTAAATCAGTCAATAATGCATACTGCTCGTTTTCCTCAAGGCCTGTAATCATTCCATCTTTTAATGCTAAAATCGCTCTCGCTTTTCGCCCTAAGAAATCACATAAGGCATCTTGGTTAGGAATCTGACGTTTCGCCCCTTTTCCATAAAAAGATTCATCAGGTTGAAGCATTGGTCGCTTTTGAGCTTTGGCAATGGCTGCAACATCCACAACCGATTCTGCTGGATTGAGTAAGTAGGCTGCTAGATATAAATCGAATTCAATTCCTTTTAAATCAATCCCTCTTCTACTCAGCGAAACAATCGAGCGTTTTGCATCATAGACGAATTTCTTATACGACTCATTTTCTGCCCAGCTTTTAAAGATCTCTGAGTGGATGGCCACATCACCATGGATATAAAAATTCCCCTTTTCATTCGCAAGACTAATGCCAACGATATCTCCACGATGATAATTATCATCTAGAATTTCGATATAAAGGGCCGTTTCCTCTGTCAACATTTCTTCGGTAATCTCTGTGACCAACTCAATATCCATCGCTTCTTGAACAATGTCTTCAGCAGGATTTGCAACATCTAATTTCTCAAGCAATGTGTTAAATCCGAGCTCTTTATATAAAGGAGCGATTTTTTCCTGGTCCATTCCATTGTATACCGTATCACTTAGTTGGATTTCAATCGGTGCTTCGCGCGTAATAGTAGCTAGCTCCTTACTTAGTACGGCAAGCTCTTTATGTTCTTCAATTTTTTCTTTCAGTTTGTTTCCGCTAACTTGATCAATGGATTGCAGCAGGTTTTCCACTGTTTGAAACTGATGAAGCAATTTAAGCGCCGTTTTTTCTCCTACACCAGGAATTCCAGGAATATTATCAGAAGCGTCTCCCATTAGACCCTTCATATCAATAATTTGAATGGGTGTGATGCCGTATTTTTCTTGAATATGTAAAGGGGTGTATTCTTCAATGTCGGTAATGCCTTTTTTCGTAATGCCAACTGTTGTGGCTGACGAAGATAATTGTGTTAAATCTTTGTCCCCAGAGATAATCTTAATTTCAAAGTCTTCTTTTTCAGCATGAAGCGATAAAGTACCGATAATATCGTCCGCTTCGTAGTTCGCAAGCTCATAACGAGAAATTCCGTAAGCATCAAGAAGCTCCCTGATAAACGGAAATTGCTCAGACAGTTCTGGCGGTGTTTTCTGGCGGCCACCTTTATATTCTTTATACGACTCGTGGCGGAAAGTCGTTTTCCCGGCATCAAACGCTACAAGTACATGTGTTGGCTTTTCTTCCTCCAAAATCTTATTTAACATCATCGTGAATCCATAAATTGCATTCGTATGGACTCCTTTATCATTATTCAACAATGGCAAGGCAAAAAAAGCTCGATACGCAATACTGTTTCCATCAATAAGTACTAATTTATTACTCAAACTGAGAATCCTCCTTTTACAAAAACACTGGATTTCAAAAACCAATTTTATAGTCAATTATCTTGTTTTTTTATCCCGCATTAACGGGCAGTAAGACCCCCGACTTAGAGGAGTAGGAATCGAAGAAGTGTAGGTGGGGGACAACTGCCCTTAAAAGCCCGATTGGTGAGATACAGTGAAACTTACCGCTGTGTTCTTCAGCGGTTTAGTTGAGGCCCACAGGATGTGGGTCACTCAGACGTTGCCGCAGGATGCGGCGTACTTAGTCTAAGTTCATTGAATCGGGTTCGTAGTGTCGCTTTATTAAAAAAACCGTTCTTCCCATCTCTATATTCTACCACGAGTAGATACAGAAAGAGAAATGAACGGTTACTTCTGAAATTCATTATTTAGTGTTTCCCATCAACAGACTTGCATATGGAGAATTGGCTGGCAGAATAATAACCGTATCCTCTCCAATTGTTTTCTTATACGATTCTAGTGTTCGATATAAACGGTAGAATTCGGCATCCTTGGAGAAAGACGCATTGTATACTTTCGCCGCTTCCGCTTCCCCTTGGGCGCGAATGATATCAGCTTCTGCCTTTGCAGTCGCTAAGAGCTCAGTCACCTTTCTGTCTGTATCGGCCATGATACGGTTCTTATCTGCGTCACCTTTTGAAAGATATTGCTGTGCGGTTGATTCACGTTCTGAAATCATTCGTTTGAACACAGACGCTTCGTTCTCCGCTGGCAAATCGGTTCGTTTAATTCGAACGTCTGTCACTACAATTCCGTAATTCGAGTCTTTAAGAAGCTCGTTTACTTTGTCCGTCATTCGATCATTCAGGCTTCCTCTTGAAGACTTTTCATCATTGATGATTTCATCGTAATTCAATTGACCAAGTTCGGTACGGACAACGGAATAAATGAATTCTTCCATTCTTGCTTCAGCACTTTCAATTGTTCTTGCATTGGTAATCATTTTCTTCGGATCTTCAATTCTCCAAACCGCATAATTATCGATCATGATTCGCTTTTTATCTCTTGTATTAATTTCCGCTTCTGAAACATCGTATCCCATTTGATACTTCGGCAACGTTGTCACACTTTGGATAAAAGGGATCTTCACTTTTAAACCAGGCGTCTTATCAATGCGAACAACCTCTCCGAATTGACGGACGACTCGATATTCCCCTTCCTTCACAACAAACACATTACTAATAAAGATAAGAAATAATAGAAGTAATATCACGAAGAAAATACCGACTCTTACATATCCTCTCCACGGTCCAAAGCCTTTGCGACTATTTAATTCGACTACTTTTTCACTCATTCCGTTCCCTCACTTTCAGCTGGCGCTTTTGGCTGTTCTTTTTCAAGCGCACGGATCGGGAAGTATTTCATCGTATTCCCGTCATCATTCATAATATAGATCTCTGCATTTGGAAGGACTTGCTCAAGCGTTTCAATCACTAAACGTTCTCTTGTAATATCTGGGTTATTTTTATATTCTGCATAGAGCTTATCAAAAACAGCTACGTCCCCGCGGGCACGCTCGGTTCTGGCAGCTTTTTCTCCTTCTGCAGCAGAATTAATCGCTGCAATTTCCCCTTTTGCTTCATTCATTCTCTGATTTTCATATTTTTGCGCTTCATTATTCTTCGTGTTCATCGTTTCACGAGCGTCCGTAACATTTGTAAAAGCTTTTCGAACTTCTTTATTGGGAAGCTCAACATCCTGAAGCTTAACAGCAAGGACCGAAATCCCGATATCGTATTTTTCAATCAGGTGGGAAAGCAGTTCTCTGACGTTTGCTTCAATTTCAGCTTTTCCAGACGTTAGTGCATCATCAATCTTCGAGTTGCCGATAATGCTACGAAGTGCCGCAGATGTTGAATCATATAAAAGTTCGTTCGGGTCATCAACGTTATATAAATATTTCTCGGGATCAGTTATTTTCCATTGAACGACTAAATCCGCGAGCACAATGTTTTCATCACCGGTAATCATTTTCGTTTCTTTCGGAAAATCTTCCACTACACCATCTTTATCGGTATAGCCAAATTGTAGACTAAATGTTTCCTTTGATACTTTCTCAACGGATTGAATCGGCCAAGGCATTTTCACATGTAATCCAGGTTCAGTAATCGTTTCATCCACTTTTCCGAATGTTAAGATCACCGCTTGGTCTGATTCATCAACGGTATACCAGGTTGTAATCGCCACAATTCCTAATATGATAATCAATAGAGTCAATCCAGTTGTTATGTAAATCTTTTTTAAACTTACCATCGAAACCCCTCCTTTATTCTCTCTCTTCTTATGTACGATAAATATTGGAAAAGGATTCATTATTTTCATAATTTTATATTTTGTGGGCGTAAAACTACGATACCTTTAGGCTCGTGGTAGTTCACTATCTCTTACTATTTCGTATGAAGGACACGGGGCCTCTCCATTGTGATTAGGTGGGTGTAGCGTGTTAATCCCTCATAGTAAGTAGTGGCGTCTTAACGCCTACAGATTTTGTATAAAAGCCAAAAAAGACGAGGACATGGGGTTGTCCTCGTCTCATCTGCTCCCTGGATGATGGGGTTTTCTAGTTCATTGTAACCCCTATTTATAAACGGCATGTATTAGAATTGTTAAAATCATGTAAATTCTAATTTCCCCCTCAACGAATATGTTTCTTTAAAAGAACCGTAAACGACGTTCCTTTCCCAGGACAGCTTTCAACCGTTATTTTCCCTTTATGAACTTCCAAAATATGCTTCACAATCGCTAAACCTAGTCCTGTTCCCCCAGAGTCCCTGCTTCTTGCCTTATCCACTCTGTAAAAACGCTCAAATATCCGCGGCAGTTCTTTGCTTTCGATTCCAATGCCATTATCATGAACAACTACCCGAACATTGTCCGCGTCTTCTGATGCTTCAATCTTTACTTCGCCTTCACTTGTTGTATAATTTAGTGCATTCGTAATAAGATTGATAAAAATTTGTTTAATTCGATTCGCTTCTCCCTCAACCCATAAAGAAGGACTCTTACTTTCAAGGACCAACCTAATATTCTTTTCTTCTGCTTTACCACAAAGCATCGCGATGGATTCTTCAAGAATGGTACTAACATTCACAGACTCAATTTGTAAAACAAAATCTTGCTGCTCAATTTTGGATAGATCCAACAATTCTTGAATAAGCTCTTGAAGGCGATCACTTTCACTTAAAATGATCTTTAGAAAATCATATAAGGCTTGTTCGTCCTTTAAAGCGCCGTCCAGCAGGGTCTCCGAAAACCCTTTGATAGAAGTGATTGGCGTTTTCAACTCATGCGACACATTCGCCACAAAGTCTTTCCGCATTTGTTCTAACTTTTTTAATTCAGTAATGTCATGGAAAACAATAATAATTCCCTTCCACTCATCATTTTTTACAATGATCGGCGCTCCGTACACTTCAAAATGTTTTCTTTCAATAGTAAGTGGAATTAACACTTGACGTTTGATGCTTTTTTCCGTCATGAAAATTTCTTCAATAATCGCAATAATCTCTGCAGATGGAATCACTTCATAATAAACTTTGTACAATAAATCAGTATCTTCCATATTAAACTGTTGTTTATACGCAAGATTCGTCATCGTAATATGCCCTTTATGATCGATTTGCAACACGCCACTACCAATATTTTCAATCAGAGTTTCCAGACGATCCTCATGCAAATCTCTGGAAATTTGCAATTCTTGAAGATTTCTCGCCAAAATATTTAACGATTTACTAAGCACGCCTATTTCATCCGAACTCCGCTCATAGGTTCTTGCCCGATAATTTCCTTCTGCAAGCTCAATCGCGGTTGTCGCCGCCGCCTCAATAGGACGAGAGTATCTAGAAGCGATTTTGCTCGCAAACATGGTAATAATACATAGCGACGCGATAAGGCTTATCGTCAAAATCCACCATATTTGACTGTTCACTTGATCGATTGCTTCTATTTCATTACTTAATACAGCTGCACCCTCAATCGCGCCGTCTTTTTGTATCGTTTTATAAAAATATTGCAGACTCTTAGACCCCTCTACAAATCCACTCTGCTTATCCCTATCTAATTGATTAGTGATGCTTTTCAGCATATGTTCGTGACGTTCGGGATGATTATTTCGGTTTACATTATCATCATAAAGGATCGTTCCATCATTCCTGATAATTGTGAAATTGGCATCATGTAGATTGGCCAAGTCTTCTGTTTTTCCTTGTTGAATAAATTCAGAAATTCCCCCGTTTTCCTGAATATACTTGGCGATAAAAATGGTTTCTCTTTCCATTCTTTCATTAAATGTATTGACATAGTAATTTTTGAAAACTTGTCCGAGCAGTAACCCCTCTGCCAGAAGAACAATAATGATCAAGCTGATAATCGCCACTAACAGCTTTGTCTTGAATTTGGTCATTCCGGTTTCGGCTCCTCAAGCTTATACCCTAAACCACGTATTGTTTTAATATAAATTGGCTTTCTTGTATCTTCTTCTATTTTTTCTCGAAGATGACTAATATGTACATCGACAATCCTCGTATCTCCCGCAAAATCGTAATTCCAGACTGCACTTAGTAGCTGGTCTCTTGTTAAAACTCTTCCCTTATGCTGTGCAAGATACAGTAATAATTCAAATTCCTTTGGAGTCAGCTCAAGTAATCTCCCCTTAAAAAAAGCTTCATAACGATCATGGTAAATTTCTAATTCATTAAGTTTCAGAACACCTTCTCGTTCGTCATTCGATTCTCCAGCTTCCTGACTGATTTGTGATCTTCTAAGAATCGCTTTAATTCTTGCGACCACTTCTCTTGGACTAAACGGCTTTGTCATATAATCATCTGCACCAAGTTCCAATCCTAATACTTTGTCAAACTCATCATCTTTCGCTGTCAACATTAAGATTGGCACCATTATTTTTTGCTGGCGCAGTTGCTTACAAACTTCAATCCCATCTAGTTTCGGAAGCATTAAATCCAGGATAATTAACTGTGGTTTTTCGGCAATTGCCCGATTTAACCCTTCTTCACCATCTAAAGCGGTAATCACGGAATAACCTGATTGCTCTAAATTATATTGTAGTAACGTAACAATGGATTTTTCATCATCCACTACGAGAATTTTATTAGACATAGCTTCCTCCCGAAAATATATTACCCCGCGACTCACAATGAGCCGACTCATCCATCTTCATTATAATTTAAATTAAGGAAAAGAGTAAGAGTAATATTAAGTGAATCTTCAATCAGCGGGGTTTTCTTCATCCCTCACTGATTGTTATGGTTTTACGAGCGATTTATCCCCTACCTATGTTTCTTCCATCCCTCTAAGCCTTAAGGTGGGAGGTTACTGCCTATTAATACAGGATAAAAAGATGCCCATAAGCAAGGTTCTGACCAGACCACTAACGAAACAATATAGTAGTAGTTTAAGGTTGGCTTTCCTGAGACATCCTGCTCATCATCTTTTTAGAAACTTTCCAAAACACTGCCATCTATTCCTTTAATTTGGCTAGGGGGACAAACCTTTATTCTACCTTCTAATATACAAATTCCTTCATCGTTTTCTCCTACAACTTCTATTACCATTTCATTTTCATTAACATTCACTTCTTTTACTTCAAATCGAAACTTGATCGTTTCATAGTGATAGACCGGATTTGGCAATTCAATATGATGGGACAAAATATGGCTCCCTGGACCCGGAAGATATTTGGAGACAGCTGAAGTGACGATACCGATTAGCATAATGTGAGGCACAAGTGGTTTTTTGAAAGTAGTCTGCGCGGCATAATCATGTTGAATATATAAGGGGTTTGCATCATTCGTTAATCCTAAATATAACAATAAATCTTTGTCTTCCATTTTCTCAGTGAGCGTTAGCTTTTCACCTTCTTTGATTTCTTCAATTGTTCTACCAAGCTTTCGTTTCTTAAGCAACATAATGTTGACCTCCGTCAGATTTGAAAAAAAACTGTCCAAGAAGAGAGAGGTGAACGAATGGCACTCATATTCTCTCGCTTAGACAGCTTTTTATAATATATACTTTAGAAATTATTTAAGAATCGCCATCACATTGCGAACAGAATCAACAGATTTAGAAAGTGCTGCTTGTTCATCTTCTGTTAATTCAAGTTCAATGATTTGTTCAATTCCACCTGCTCCAAGAACCGTAGGCACACCAAGATAAATTCCATCAAATCCATATTCTCCTTCAAGATATGCAATCGTCGGAAGGACACGGCGTTGATCTTTCAAAATAGCCTCTGCCATTTCTACAAGAGCTGCCGCAGGTGCATAATAAGCACTACCGTTTCCAAGTAGATTTACGATTTCTCCGCCGCCTGTACGTGTACGAGCAACGATTGCGTCTAAACGTTCTTGTGGAATGAGCGTTTCTAACGGAATTCCGCCTGCATATGAGTAGCGAACAAGAGGAACCATATCGTCACCATGACCACCTAGAACGAAGCCAGTCACGTCTTTCACAGACAAGTTCAACTCTTGGGCAACGAATGTACGGAAACGTGCCGTATCAAGAACGCCTGATTGACCGATAACGCGATTCTTAGGGAAACCTGATTCTTTGTATACCGTATATGTCATAGCATCAACTGGGTTTGTTAAAACGATTAACGTTGAATTTGGAGAGTATTTTACAATTTCTTTCGTAACAGCTGTCATTACTTTTTGGTTAGTCTGTACTAAATCATCGCGACTCATACCTGGTTTACGAGCAATCCCAGCAGTAATGATGACAATATCAGAATGAGCAGTGTCTGCATAATCAGAAGTACCTGTAATTTTTGCATCGAATCCAAACACAGGGCTTGCTTCTAGCATATCTAACGCTTTCCCTTTAGTCGGATTTTCCATTTGCGGAATATCTACTAATACAACATCACCTAATTCTTTTTGTGCAGCAAAAAACGCTGTTGTCGCTCCTGTAAAACCGCCACCGATGACAGAGATTTTTTTACGTTTTGACATGGAGATCTCCCCTTCCCTATGTAAAAATTATCATTTACTTCCTTTATCCCTGTTGCACGAATAAACTTCTTGGAAAAGAAGCCGGTATACCCCGGCCTCTTCTCTAAAGAAGCGTTCTATCGAAAATTATAGGTTTTTAATTAGTTCATCAGCGAACTCCGAACATTTCACTTCAGTAGCACCGTCCATTAGGCGGGCAAAGTCATAAGTTACAACTTTTGAAGCAATTGTTTTTTCTACTGAAGCTGTAATGCTCGCAGCAGCTTCCGTCCATCCAAGATGTTCAAGTAATAGCACACCTGAAAGAAGAACAGAAGAAGGGTTCACTTTATCAAGTCCTGCATATTTCGGAGCAGTACCGTGAGTTGCTTCAAAAATAGCATGTCCAGTTTCGTAGTTGATGTTCGCTCCAGGAGCAATCCCAATTCCACCAACTTGAGCAGCTAGCGCATCAGAAATGTAGTCTCCGTTTAGATTCATTGTAGCAACTACATCAAATTCTTTCGGACGAGTTAGAATTTGTTGTAAGAAAATATCAGCGATCGAATCTTTTACGATGATCTTACCTTCTGCTTCAGCAGCAGCTTGCGCTTTATTTGCCGCATCTGTTCCTTCAGCTTCTTTAATGCGATCATATTGATTCCAAGTGAATACTTTATCACCGAATTCTTGTTCAGCTATTTCATAACCCCAGTTTTTAAATGCACCTTCTGTGAACTTCATGATATTCCCTTTATGTACTAAAGTTAATGAAGAACGGCCTTCTTTAATTGCGTAGTTAAGAGCCGCACGTACAAGACGTTTTGTTCCTTCTTCAGAAACTGGTTTAATTCCAATACCTGACGTTTCAGGAAAACGGATTTTGTTTACGCCCATTTCATTTTGAAGGAAGTCAATTAGTTTTTTAACTTCATCAGATCCTTTTGCATATTCAATCCCCGCATAGATGTCTTCTGTGTTCTCACGGAAAATGACCATGTCCGTATCTTCTGGACGTTTAACAGGTGAAGGAACACCATCGAAATAACGGACTGGACGAAGGCATACGAAAAGATCAAGCTCTTGACGCAAAGCAACGTTCAATGAACGAATTCCACCACCGATTGGCGTAGTAAGCGGTCCTTTAATCGCAATCAAATACTCGCGAATTACATTCAGCGTTTCTTCTGGAAGCCATTCTCCTGTTTGATCAAATGCTTTTTGTCCAGCCAATACTTCTTGCCAAACAATTTTTTTCTCGCCGTTGTAAGCTTTTTCAACAGCCGCGTCTAATACACGAGATGCTGCTGCCCAGATATCTGGACCGATTCCGTCCCCTTCAATAAAAGGTACAATTGGGTTGTTTGGTACGTTTAGTACACCATGTGTTACTGCGATTTTTTCACCTTGTGTCATGTCTAATTACCTCCGATTCAATATCAAAGATTAGCAGGTCCATGTTGATTGCCTCTAACCTTTATTCCTACCATCTATTAATTTACTACAAACTCACATAATAATAAAAAAATACTTCCTTATCTTTTTTCAATTGGCACATATTTTTGCATACCAGGTCCCGTATAGTCTGCACGAGGGCGGATTAGACGGTTGTTAGAGTATTGCTCGAGAATATGAGCGATCCAGCCAGAAGTACGGCTGACTGCAAATATTGGTGTAAATAAATCATGATCAATACCAAGACTATGATATACAGAAGCTGAGTAGAAATCTACGTTTGGCGGCAGTTTCTTTTGAGTTGTGACCAGTTCTTCAATCTTAATGGACATCTCATAATACTCAGGCTGTCCGGTAATCTCCGTTAATTTCTTAGACATCTCACGCAAATGCTTAGCACGCGGATCACCTTTACGGTATACGCGGTGACCAAAGCCCATGATTTTCTCTTTATTATCTAATTTAGCTGTGATATATGACACTGCATGATCAACAGAGCCAATTTCAGTCAGCATTTTCATAACTTGCTCGTTTGCTCCGCCATGAAGCGGTCCTTTAAGCGCACCGATTGCAGCAGTTACGCCAGAATAGATGTCAGATAAAGTTGCTACACATACACGGGCAGTGAATGTAGATGCGTTTAATTCATGATCTGCATGAAGTACAAGTGCTTTATTGAATGCTTCCACTTCAATTGCGGAAGGTTCTTTTCCACTTAGCATGTATAAGAAGTTGGCTGCAAAGCTTAAATCTGTGCGCGGTGCAACCGGTTCTAGTCCTTTACGTACACGTGCGAATGCTGTTACAACTGTTGGAATTTGTGCTTGAATACGGATGGCCTTACGGTAGTTCGCTTCATCACTCATTACGTCTGATTCATCATCATATAAACCTAATAATGATATGGCCGTACGAAGCGCTCCCATTGGATGAACTTTATCGATTGGATATGTTTTAAAATGATTGAGAACTTCAGCTGGGATAGCCGCGTTATCTGCCAACTGTTTTGTAAGTTCTGCTAATTGGTTTGTTGTGGGGAGACTTCCGTGCCAAAGTAAGTAAATAACTTCCTCAAATGTCGCATTCTTAGCTAGATCATCGATGTCGTATCCTGCATACGTTAACGTATCATCTATAATCGAGCTGATCTTTGAAGTAGTTGCTACGATGCCCTCTAGACCTTTTGTTGCTGTCATACAAAACCTCTCCTTTTCTTAAATATCCCCTTTGACTGCATGAAATATAGCGCTTCCAATAAAAAATGAGCTTAACCTAGACAATATGTATTTTAGAGAGTAAGAGCCGTTAAATGATAGGTACCATCATAAACTATCATTAATAAACACTGAAATGGATACTTTCAAAAACCCCCTAAAATAATACAATAAAGCTCTCAATTAAGCGATCGCCCAGTTAATTGCAAACTAAAAATTGATAGAGTAGATAGAATACATGATAACATTCCACCTATTCTTGAAACTCTATCAGAGAGCAATTATAGTACTATTATAAACAATTTTCAGATTTTTGGGAATGGAAAGTAGTTAAATTGTGAAAAAAATATTATTTTATTAGAAAAATACAAGATTTGCAGAAATTATTTCTCCCATATAAAAGACACCCCTAAGGAAAGGTGAGACGCAAGCAATGACTTAATACAGAATAAGGATAGATTTAGCGAGTCAACCCAATTGCTGCGTCTCTTCTGAGCTTATTTAATAAATTGGACGAGCTGCATGCACAAATAGGCAATCCCCGCTCCAATCAGCGGTCCTACTGCGACACCTTTGAATAAAGCAACTGCTAGTATTGTTCCGAAAACAAGCGCAACGGTAATATGCGGATCATTGGCCAATAGAACGACACCGTTCTTTGCAATGAGAGCGACCGCTATTCCTGACGCAAGGGCAATCCAAGCATAAGGAGATTTCAAAGCATCCAGTAGTTCCTTAAACCCGATTGATCCATTTGCAATCGGAACTAAAACGGCAATCGTGATCACCGTGACACCAAGATTTATTCCTTTTGCAGAAAGATAGGGAAATATCTTCGTATCCAATCCCGTCACTTTCAGAACTAGTAAAAATCCTGCCGCGACCATCAGTGATGAGTTTTTAGCAAGCAGGCCAATTCCTAATAAAAATAGTAAAAATATGATTGCTCCATTCATGGTTGTCCTCCTAATATGCACTTTATTTAATATCTCAGCATAACAAAATACTAAGGAATATTCCTACAAATCTGCGCCTTTCTCATTTTTCTGAATTATTCACAACTTTAACTTTCTTTTCCATCTTTCAAAATGTACAATCATAGTATATGGAACTTTTAGCAACGAGAACGCACTTCCCATTTACCCGAAATAATCATGTTTTGACGGAAGGTGAGGCTTTTGAATCCGGTTTACCTACAGCGGTTTATCCGCTTCTGCGTTGTAATAGGAGCAACAATGCTTGGCGGTTTCGTTCTGTTCTATTTATCAAAATATACATACCCTTTTATTATCGCAATGATTTTTGCCTTTTTTATGAATCCCCTTGTAAGCTTCTTTGAACAAAAGGCGAAAATACCAAGAGGTATCGCTGTTTTTCTCTCTCTGCTGCTCATTCTTTCCGTCTTCGCAGGTATCATTACATTATTAATTGCTGAAATCGCTTCAGGTGCAAACTATCTAGCTAAAGTCGTTCCAGGCCATTTAGAAACGGTCATCCAATTTATCGAGGAATTTATCGCCGGTCAGCTTCTTCCCTTATACAATCAAAGCGCCACGTTATTTAATAATCTCGACGGACAACAACAAGATACGATTCTTTCCAACATTCGCAACCTTGGTGATAATCTCGCTACATCGGTAGGTAGTTTCATTCAAAAATCCCTCTTAAACATCCCAGCATTCATTGCCTGGTTTCCCAACGCAGCCACTGTCTTAGTTTTTTCTTTGTTGGCAACCTTTTTCATCAGTAAAGATTGGAAAAAGCTTGCTCATTTTAGTAGCAAAGTACTTCCACCTAGAATTTTGCTCGGAACAGGCAAAGTAATCAATGATTTGAAAGGGGCATTATTTGGTTTTATGAAAGCACAGTTCACTCTTATTTCATTAACGACTGTCACGATATTGATTGGCTTGCTTATTTTGAAAGTCGAATATAGCATCACGATTGCCTTAGTTTCCGGTTTAATTGATATCATTCCCTACTTAGGGACAGGGACCGTCTTTATTCCATGGATTGCGTACGAAGTGATTATCGGAAATTATCACCTCGCAATTGGACTTATCGTCGTGTATGTCATCGTAGTTGTCCAACGTCAATTAGTTGAACCGAAAGTTCTGTCATCTAGTATCGGCATTGATCCACTTGCCACACTCGTCGCTTTATTCGTGGGATATAAATTAATTGGCTTTCTCGGACTGATTGCAGGTCCCGTTGTTCTTGTGATTATCAACACTCTCCATCATGCCAATGTATTTAAAGAAATTTGGCGTTTCGTTGTTGGGAATGATCGACCAAGAATTCGGTGAAAATGGACATGAAAAGAGGCTGATCAATTCAGCCTCTTTTTTCTCTGTTGCTTTTCGTTCTTATGACTGCCGTTTGGCATATTCAATTTCATGTATCGAAGATTTTATTCCGGCTTAACTAATCCCCACTGATGGAAGTTTCACTTTATCCCGGTTTAACAGGCTGTACTATCACTCCTTAAATCATTCGTGAATATTAAAAATGAGATTCAGAGTAATAAACAGCCTGTAAAACCCCGATTGGTTCAACTAACCATCAGTGAAAAAAAACCACTCATGGAAGTTTCACTTTATCCCGGTTTAACAGGCTGTACTATCACTCCTTAAATCATTCGTGAATATTAAAAATGAGATTCAGAGTAATAAACAGCCT
>NZ_JBIWFD010000001.1:536045-580359 GCF_044762875.1 Peribacillus sp. NPDC096379 | reverse complement strand
CCTGTAAAACCCCGATTGGTTCAACTAACCATCAGTGAAAAAAACCACTGATGGAAGTTTCACTTTATCTAATAATCGTTACTTTTCCTCGGTTCATACGGTGCATGCGGTTTCTAATATATCTAAAAATACCAGGTTTAATAAGTGAACGTGTGAATGGTAGCACTAACAATAGACCGATCAAGTCAGATACAAAGCCTGGTAGCAGTAAAAAGAGACCGCCTAGTAAAATACATATTCCATCTACAATTTCAAATCCGGGAACTTCACCATATTTCATTTGTTCCTGAGCTTTTTTCAATGTTTCGATCCCCTGTTTTTTTGCCAATAAAACACCGATAATTCCAGTGCCTATCACCAAAACAAGCGTTCCACCAACACCTATTATTTTCCCAACCATTAAAAGGACGACAATTTCAACAACGGTAAGTGCAAGTAAACTAGATATTATATACTTCAAATAACATTCCTCCAGCACAGTCCATTTTTGGTGTCTGTAGGTTTATTATACTGTAAATGAGATGAAATATTAACTATAACTACTCACAGATGTCTCAAGTAAAGGATCAGACCCCGCAACAACTAAATACAGGATGGGACAAGTGAGAAACACTACATTCCGATTTAGAGTGCGCGGTCAGCCCCTTTGGAGATCTCGTTCATCAACTAGAAATCGTTGTAGAAACAGGCTCACCGTCTTCTCGTACACGAAGCAACAAGATACCCCCTATGACGAATAAGATAATCAGACTGAAGACGCCACTATTTGTATTGCCAGTAATTTGAGCGGTCGCTCCAACTAACACTGGGCCTATTATGGCTGCGAATTTACCGAAGATATTATAAAAACCAAAGAATTCATTGGAAGATTCTTTTGGAATTAGCTTGGCAAAATAAGAGCGGCTCAAAGCTTGCACGCCACCTTGTGATGTCCCGACAAGTATCGCAAGAATCCAAAAATCGAGTGCGGTCTCTAAGAAATAGGCGTAAATACAGATGAAGATATAAACTAGAATTCCGACTGCAATCATTCTTTTTTCATTAAATCGATCAGACAGCTTTCCAAACAGCATCGAAAAAGGAGCGGCAATGATTTGAGTAACGAATAAGACAATTAAAAGCGTCGTAGCATCGAGCCCTAAATCAGACCCATATGCTGTAGACATCGTAATAATCGTATGCACACCATCAATGTAAAAGAAATAAGCCAAAAGGAAGATAAATAATGCACGATACGCTTTGATATTTTTCAAAGTGAGGAACAGTTTTTTAAAGCTCGTTGCGACAGGATGTCGTACACGGTCCACATAATATTTCTGCTCCACGTTTTTCAGCATTGGAATAGTGAATAGACCCCACCATAAAGCTGTAATAACAAAGGCAATCTGGCTAGCTACCGTCACAGAAATCGGCATGATTTCTTGTTGGGCTAAAATAATGAAAGCAATGCTGATAACGAATGGAATTGTACTGCCAATATACCCTAATGCATATCCATTCGCAGAAACTCGATGCATTCTTTCTTTGTCTGTAACATCGACAAGAAAAGCATCATAAAAGATATTCGCTCCCGCAAAGCCGATGGACGTCAATATAAAGCATCCCAATAAAATAAGCCATTGATTGTTCGGGACAACGGATAACATCAGCGTAAAAATTACACCTAATGATGCGAAAAAAGTAAAGAAACGTTTTTTAAAGCCTTTAAAGTCGGCGATCGTTCCGAGTAACGGTGCCAAAATCGAGACTAGAAGTGTAGCAATTGAATTAGCATATCCCCAATAAGCAGTTGATGAAGATGCCGCAATACCAGCTTCACTCGCAGATGCTTTAAAATATAAGGGAAAGATGGCTGTGACGACAACAATCGAATACGCCGAATTTGCCCAATCATACAAGGCCCAACTTCTTTCGGGTGTGGACATTTTCCCCATTCAAATATACCTCCTATTTCTTTACTGACTACACTATAGTAATTGTTAGGACTTGCTGATCATCTAAAGCGGATAAGCAATCCAATGAAGAACAATCACACTCTTAGTCACAGCTACGATAAAATGGATTCCTCCAACGTAAATCTTCTTTCTGCTATTATAATTTTACTATTCAGAAAAGTGATTATCAGACTTTTAATCATTTATTTACAATTAATTATGATTCATTTACAAACCTAAGTTTTTTTTGTAAATTACCTAATAAAAAATTCCTATTTTTCCCTAAATTACCTTTAAATTATGATAAGCTACAATTAGAGGTGAGATCAATGAGCGCTAAGCCAATCTATGTTGAAATTGATGTCGATTCAGAGATGGACAAGCTATGGGAGGCAACACAAACACCAAGCCTTCACGAGCAATGGGATCTTCGATTTTCTTCCATTACCTATTTACCAAGTGAAGAAAACGAGCCACAAAAGTTTTCCTATCAAACAAAGATCGTGCCTGGATGGAGTATCGAAGGCTGGGGCGCAACTGTAGGATCACATTCTGGGAAAGATGGGGCAAGAACATCATCGTTACATTTTGGAACAGATGATTCAATCTCCATCATTAAAGAAGGCAATGGCTATTGGCAGTATAAGCCAAAAAAAGATTCCATTACTTTCTTAACTCAGTATACATATAATGTAAATTTCGGTCGTATTGGTCATGTCTTCGATCGTTTTCTATTTCGGCCACTGATTGGCTGGGCGACTGCACTTAGCTTTGACGTGCTGAAAAGATGGCTTGAAAAAGGGGAAACACCAGCAACGCAATATATTCGTTTTTTTAGCAGTTGGTTGATTTGCTTTCTTTTCTTTATCGTCTGGACGTATCATGGACTGATTCCGAAATTGCTCTACAAACATCCAGAGGAATTATCGTTGATTCAAAAAGGACTGCCATTCATTACAAATCAAGCAGAGTGGACAATCAGCTTCATTGGAATTTTTGAAGTACTCTTTGGTTTCATTTGGCTGTTTTATCAAAACAAACGAAAGCTTTTTGGTCTACAAATCATCATTTTTCCATTGCTTACTTTCGGAGCAATATTGGCTGAGCGAGATTATTTAATTCACCCTTTTAATCCACTCACCTTCAATTTGAGTTTACTCACGCTTTCCATTATTGGATTTCTACTAAGCAAAGATATTCCTTCTGCTACAAGTTGTAAGCGACAAAGAGAAAGAGATTAGGAGATTAGCATGTCTATATATAAAAAAGTACTTGGAAATGAATTTGATGCACTCCATCCTATGCTGCAAAAGAGGTATGATATTTCTGCAAAAAAACCGTTTCAAGCATACGGTGTAATGAAAACGATAAAAGGTGGACCAAAATGGCTTTACCCTTTTTTCTTGTTGGGGATAAAATGGAAGCTATTATTCCCAGAGCACGGTCAATGTATTCCTTTTTCAATTGTGAACACGGCTAAAATTGGCAAAAATGGCGAAGAACAAATTCATTGGGAACGTATTTTTTATTTTGAAGGGAAGAAACGATTTTTCAATGCACTCATGAGTTTGGATCATGAACGACTTGTTATTAAGGATTATTTAGGGGAGCCTAGCCGTGTTTACTCGGATCTTTCGTTTCATGTTTCACAAAATGGAGAAGTACGAATTGAATCACAAGATCAACGTCTTGTTTTGGGATCGCTAGAAATCCCTGTACCAAAGTTTTTACAAGGGCTAGCAACCGTAACGGAGGCATATATAGAAGAACGGAAAGTCTTTTCGATAAAAGTTACGGTACGTAATCCGCTAATCGGCCTGCTTTTCGCGTATGAAGGAGAATTTACACCAAATGAACATTCTTAAAACCTTACTGCCGATTACTCTATTCTTGCTTGTCCTTATTTTCAGTAAAGGTCCATGGCATGTATTATTGTTAACAGTAGCACAAATTGTCTATGTGCCCCTTACTTTAAAGCTAGTCATGATTAAAGGAGATTGGTTTTCGAAATTTTATCCCTATATTTCAATCCCTGCTTATCTGTCCATCGCCCTCATCCAACTCATAACAAATACCGAATGGGACGTTTTGTTTGCAGCGATTTACTTATTGTTTACCTTTGTTATTGCTTTATATGGTTTAAGTCGTTTCTTAATGAGTGGCTTTACGCATATAGAGGAATTTTCGATTAATCTGGCGATGATTTATTTAGTAATGGGCGGCTTTTGGTTTTTTGCTTCTACAGCCAACATCGACACTGGATTTACGCCCATGCTGACATGGCTAACGGCGATTCACTTTCATTATTCCGCCTTTTTACTGCCGGTTTTTGTCGGTTTTCTAGGGAGAGTCTAT
This sequence comes from Peribacillus sp. NPDC096379, assembly GCF_044762875.1. NCBI lineage: Bacteria > Bacillati > Bacillota > Bacilli > Caryophanales > Bacillaceae > Peribacillus > Peribacillus sp. NPDC096379. The sequence goes on along the minus strand of NZ_JBIWFD010000001.1, from coordinate 576,070 downwards.
AAACCGCGGTCATATAGTCTGATTGCAAGCATCATCCTCCTTGCTCCTATGATTGTGGCTCTTGGTATTACTTTCTCAACAGTGATTGAACTTCTATCGGTTATCGCCTATATGATCGGAATTTATGGGTTGATTCACATATCCTGCCGAGCACCCTTTTCAAGATCATTACAGAAGGGGCTCGTCTGCTTATCTTTTGCGGCTTTAGGCATAACGATATTATTTTCCTTATTGTATGCTTCAGGAAATCTATTTGGCTCTCATTCTATCAGCATCGACTTCATGCTCCGTTTTCACGGTATTATTAATGCTATTGTATTTGCTTTAACAGGCATTATAGGCTGGTCACTTTCCATTCCTTCAGCAAAGATAATAAAATGGACATTTCCAATCAGTAAGATCAGGGGAAAGCGCGTAATTGGCGAAAACATCCTTGCTGAAATCGTGAAAAACAACCAATATCAGGGGTTAGTTAATGATATGAGTTTGTACGAACCAGACATCAACCGTCAAACATTAGCACCTAGAATCGTTGATTTTTATGAAAACACGAATGATTATAGGTTATTTGCTAAAGTTAAATGGCAAGCATGGTTTAAGCCGTTTGCCATTATCTATCGATTAATAAGTAGATCTGTTAAACAAATCGATCTGCCTCTTTCAAGTCAGCAAATAGAAATGACAGGTGAAATCCAAGCGATTAGCGACGACAAGGATGGACGCATTAATACGAGAGCCTGGGTTCGAAAAATCAATGGAGAGGTCGTCTTTGTTGCTCTTTATTCATCTCATGAAAAGGACGCTAGAACCTACATGAATATTTCCCTGCCACTACCATGGTCGGCAATGATCGGCATTCTTGAGCTGAACCAAATTGGCAACGAATTGCAGCTATCCAGTAAAAAAGTTCAGACACCGAATGCTGATTCTGGCATCTATGTAGCCATCAAACATTGGCTAGTCAAACTGCCAATTGAAGAACAATTTCATGTTAAAGAAACTATAGACGGCATCCTTGTCGCCAATCATATCATGTGGATTTTTTCCATCCCTTTTTTAAAAATTGAGTACCACATTTATCATAGGTAAACGTTTATAAGTAGTGGTAGCATTCAGTGAAAAAACAAACTAAAGGGCCAGCTCTCACAGAATGTGAGGGCTGGCCTTTTTAATGTTTTCCTTTTAGTACGAATTAAAGTACGCTTGCTTGACCTTCATAAACAACGCCGCGGCTAGCATCAACTGTTACGTGTTGACCATCCTTAAAGATCGATGTTGCGTTATCCGCTCCTACAATCACAGGAATTCCTAAATTCACACCTACAACTGCTGCGTGGCTAGTTAATCCGCCTTCTTCTGTAATAAGTGCTGAACATTTTTCAATAGCAGGCATCATATCTCGATCAGATCCAATTGTTACGAGAACAGATCCTTCTGTTACTTTTTCAAGTGCTTCTGCTGCCGTTTTTGCAACGACTACGTTCCCATTTGAAGTTTTGCGGCCAATCCCTTGAGCTTTAAGAAGAACTTCGCCCAAAACATGAACCTTCATCAAATTCGTAGTCCCTGCTTCACCAACTGCACCTGCAGTAATTACAACAAGATCGCCATGTTGAACTAGTCCAGAATTTAAGCTTACTTCAACAGCATTTTCAAGCATATCATCCGTTGTTTCACATTGTTTTCCGACTTGTGGGTAAACACCCCAAACAAGTGCTAATTTACGTGATACATGCTCATCGAATGTAACAGCAATAATCGGTGCTTTTGGACGATATTTAGAAATCATACGTGCTGTATGACCGCTTTCTGTTGGTGCAATGATTGCGCCAGCATCCATATTCAGTGCTGTATGAGCTACTGATCGGCCAATAGCATCTGTAACTGTACGTTTACTGTCTTTACTTCTTTGCGATAAAATATCTTGGTAGTTAAGAGCAGTTTCAGCGCGTGAAGCAATATTATGCATCGTTTGAACAGCTTCAACTGGATAAGTTCCTGCTGCCGTTTCACCAGAAAGCATGATAGCATCTGTACCATCGAAAATCGCATTGGCCACGTCACTTGCTTCTGCACGTGTCGGACGTGGATTACGTTGCATAGAATCAAGCATTTGCGTTGCCGTAATAACCGGTTTTCCAACCATATTGCATTTTTTAATTAATTGCTTTTGAACGAGTGGCACTTCTTCCGCAGGGATTTCAACACCTAAATCTCCCCTTGCAACCATTAAACCATCAGAAACTTCTAAGATTTCATCGATATTATCGACGCCTTCTTGGTTTTCAATTTTAGGAATGATTTGAATCGAACAATCTTTATTTTTTTGTAGCAATTCACGAATTCCCAGTACATCTGATGCTCGGCGAACAAATGAAGCCGCAATGAAATCAACATCTTGTTCAATTCCGAAAAGAATGTCACTTTCATCTTTCTCAGTCATTCCTGGAAGATTTACGGATACGCCTGGTACGTTTACGCCTTTTTTATTTTTCAGCGTTCCTGTGTTCAAAATTTTTGTATGTAGTTCCTTATTTGTATGATCAATTTCCGTTACTTCAAGACCAATTAAACCATCATCCAATAGAATTTTTGAACCGACTTCAACGTCGTTAATTAAGCCTTCATATGAAATGGAAAACTTTTCTTCCGTACCTAAAACTTCTGTCATAGATACGATAATGTTTGAACCAGCTTTTAATTCAAGTGCGCCGTTTTCCATACTATGCGTACGGATTTCAGGACCTTTTGTATCTAATAAAATCGCTACAGGTTTTCCTGTTGTTTTAACCGCTTCACGAATGTTTTTAATTCGAGCTCCGTGTTCCTCGTGATCTCCATGGGAAAAATTCAGACGAGCCACGTTCATACCAGCTTCAATCAACTGGGTTAATTTTTCTACACTTTCACTTGCTGGACCGATCGTACATACTATTTTTGTTTTACGCATGTTGATTCTACCCCTCCTGTTATTAACTAAAAATTAAATCGATAATTCTTCTGAAAGTTTATACATTTTTTGATCAATTGTATGATTTTTAACTAACGTTTCATTGATATCATAATCGACCAATTGATTGGCAACGATTCCTACCGCTCGACCGCCTTGACCATCCATTAAAAGTTCCACAGCAAGTGCTCCTAATCTACTTGCTAACACACGATCATTCGCTGTTGGTGAACCTCCACGTTGAACATGGCCTAACACGGTTAGCCGAGTATCAAAACCCGTGGTCTGTTCAATTTCTCTGGCAATATCTACAGCACTTCCTACACCTTCAGCAACAATGATAATACTATGCTTTTTACCACGTTCTTGTCCACGCTTTAATTTTGCGGTTAATTCATCTATGTCATGCTGGTGCTCTGGACATAGAATGGTTTCTGCACCACCGGCAAGACCTGCCCATAAGGCAATATCTCCAGCGTTTCTACCCATTACTTCGACTACATATGTTCTTTCATGGGAAGTTGCCGTATCACGAATTTTATCAATCGCATCAATGACTGTATTCAGTGCGGTATCAAAACCAATTGTGAAATCTGTACCAGGAATATCATTATCAATTGTGCCCGGTACACCTACACAAGGATAGCCTCGTTTTGTCAAAGCCTGTGCGCCTTGATACGAACCATCACCACCAATGACAACAAGACCCTCGATGCCATGCTTCTTCAATTGTTCAATCCCTTTTAACTGGCCTTCTTCTGTTTTAAATTCCAGACAGCGAGCTGAACGTAGCATTGTTCCGCCACGATGGATGATATCGCCAACAGAGCCAATTTCCATCTTGCGAATATCTCCTTCAATTAACCCTTGATAGCCTCGAGAAATCCCATACACTTCAATATTATGATATATCGCTTTCCGAACAACTGCACGAATTGCTGCATTCATTCCTGGAGCGTCTCCACCACTTGTAAGTACACCAATTTTCTTCAAATTCTATCACCTCTTTGACATGTCTCATTTACTAATTTGAATAGAATTTGTTACCTATTCATTATTAGTAGCTCAATAATTCAAGACTACATGATTTCGCTTATGAATTGAAGTAAAAGATACCCCAACAATCCATTTTAGAATAGTTATCTTCTTTCGTAAACTATTTTTGTGCCATTCTTCATTATTTCCTAATTAATTAAAAATAATAAGCATTTTCATCATATACCACATTTAAAGGGACGAAATTTTCATAATATTCTATGTTACCTCAAAGAATTACTACAGAAACTTCCTATGAAATCAGCAAAATAAAACTCGCCTGTTTTATTCGGCGAGTTTTCAATCGATCCATCATCAATCGAAAAAGGAATACAAGAAGATTATGAACTTCTCCAGGTTTAACAGGCTGTAATATCTCCCACTCAAATTTTGTAAGAGAATCATAAAATTATATAGGGATGAGCAGCCTAATCTAGCTGTGGCTCCTAGCCTCTCGAGGTCATAAACTGTAATGCTCTGTGGCAAACTGCGCCACGCCACACTCCATCTTATGCTTGTCGAGGCGGGCAGTCGCCTCGCTTTTTGAAGTAAATCTCCGATTGGTTTAACTAACCATCAGTGAAAAACCCACTGACGGAAGTTTCACTTTATCTAGACTTAATCTGATCAAGATTTCGTTCTTCTTCTATTTCGTATTGCCCAATTTTTTTATATTTCATGTATCTTTGGTCAACAATTTCAACTGTTGAAAGCGGCAATAATTCATTTAATGAACGTTTCAAGCTATCTTTAATGGCTGATGCTTGATCTTTTAAATCATTTTTATGAGCGCCCCCCTTAGCTTCCGGGATAATCTCATCAACAATGCCAAGACCGAATAAGTCTGGTGCAGTAATTTTCATCGTTTCAGCCGCTCGCTTTGCTTGTGAGGCGTCTTTCCAGAGCAATGCTGCTGCCCCTTCAGGTGAGATAACGGAATACGTTGAATTCTCAAGCATAAGAATTCGATCGCCTACACCAAGTGCAAGTGCGCCGCCGCTTCCACCTTCTCCTATAACAATACAAATAATTGGCACTTTCAAGCCAGCCATTTCGAAAATATTTTTCGCAATCGCTTCACTCTGCCCACGTTCTTCCGCAGCTTTTCCGGGAAAGGCACCTTTTGTATCAATAAAACAAATGACAGGACGGTGAAACTTCTCAGCCTGTTTCATTAGTCTCAATGCCTTACGATAGCCTTCAGGATGAGGCATACCAAAATTCCTTCTGATATTTTCTTTCGTATCCTTACCACGTTGATGGCCAATAACTGTTACAGGAATTCCTTCGAATGTGGCAATCCCACCAACGATTGCTTCATCATCGCCATAATAACGATCTCCATGCAACTCTAGAAAGTCACTGAATATTTGTGGTATATAATCCAATGTCGTTGGTCGGCCAGGATGTCTTGCTACTTGAACCCGGTCCCAAGGCTTCATATTTTTATAAATATCGTCTTGGAGGCTTTCCAAACGTTTCTCGAGTTTTTGAATTTCAGCTGTTAAATCAACATCTGCCGTTTCTGTTAGCTCTTTAAGCTCATCAATTTTTTTTCGAAGATCCGTAATTGGGCGCTCAAATTCTAAATCACCTATCATACCCATTCACCACCTGGAACATGGATTTTCAATATATTCACTAGTTTTTCTTTTAATTCAGTCCGAGAAATAACGGCATCTAATTGACCATGCTTCATCAAAAATTCTGATGTTTGAAAATCCTCAGGTAGCTCTTCATGGATCGTTTGTTCAATAATTCGACGACCAGCAAAGCCAATCAATGCTCCAGGTTCTGCCAGATTTATGTCTCCTAACGAGGCAAAACTCGCAGAAACACCACCGGTTGTCGGATGCGTCATAATTGATACGATTAGTCCGCCATCCTCACTGAACATTTTTAAAGCAGCACTCGTTTTCGCCATTTGCATAAGACTTAAGATGCCTTCTTGCATACGTGCGCCTCCTGATGCCGTGAAAATAATGAAGGGAATGTTTAATTCGCCTGCTTTTTCAATCGCTCTTGTTATTTTCTCGCCAACAACTGAACCCATGCTGCCCATACGGAAATGTGAATCCATGATGGCAACTGCCACTTCGTAGCCTTCAATTTTCCCAGTACCTGTGACGACTGCTTCATTCATATTCGCTTTTCGTTTATCTTTCTCTATTTTCTCCAGATAATCTGGAAATCCGAGCGGATTAACTGACAGCATATTTCGGTCTAATTCAGTAAAGCTGCCGGCTTCAAATAAACTTTCGATTCGTTCATATGCGGTCATTTGGTGATGATACCCGCAATGAATACAGACTTTATTATTTTTTTGAAGCTCTTTTGTGTACATAATTTTTTTACATCCGGAACATTTGGTCATTAACCCTTCCGGTACATCTTGTTGATCACGATCAGACGGTATCGTGGCATATTTCTTCTTTTTAGTTTTCGTAAAAAGATCTTTAAGCAAGATGAATCCTCCCTTACCGGCAATTCTCTGCCCCTTATGCATGTCCTCTACTTTAAGAGGTTGTTCAAAAAGTCCGGTAAAAAAGCTTGCGAATTTCTTCGTCGCTTTGCCTCTCCGGTCCTCACGTATTACTCCATACGCGAAAGGTTGAGACGATCGCTCCTCGAACTTCTCGGCTCTTTTTATCCTCCTTTTTAAACACTCACTTTAGCAGAGGCTGAATGAAAATCTTGTCATTTATTATTTGATATTTTTCTGATATTCTTCAAATAATGAGAAATCGCTTGATTTGTATTCCGTTCTATCATCAAATGGACAAATCGAATGTATGAATCATATCCAATTGCTTCGATTACTTGATTCGCAGCTTTTGCATAGCTATTCACGATCGTCCATATTCTTTCCATTAAAAAGTTGCTATTTAAAGCAACCAACTTAGTGAAAAATTCATCGTCACTAAATTCTTGTTCAGTTGCCCAGATTAGAAAATGCTGCAATTCTTGTTCAGATGTAGACGAAATCACATTTCGGATACAACTGATCTCTAAATACTCCTTCGTTTCAGCCAAATCCTGCTTCACCTTTGGATCTTGCAAAAAAAAGGTACCTAATAGCTTAATGAGATTGTGATCCTGGTAATCTCTAATGAATGTGCCTTCTCCCCTGCGAGTTTCAATTAATCCGAGAAGTTCCAGTGCCCTTAAAGCCTCACGAATGGAAGATCGACCCGCATTAAGGCGCTCTGATAATTCACGTTCAGAAGGAATCTTATCTCCAGAAACTAGACCATCTGATTCTATCATTTGTCTAAGCTTCTCGACAATCTCTAGATAAAGCTTTGTTGAAGGTGTTGATTTGTTCAACTCATTCATTCTTCACTCTTTCCAATAATGGCAAGCCTTCTCGTTTTTTTCTTCACGTCTTCTGGATCTACTGTTCTTCTCGCTACACCTGTTTCCATCGCGGCTTTCGCAACAGCAGCTGCCACTTCTGGCGCTACCCTTTCATCAAAAGCTGCAGGAATCACATAATCGGGTTGAAGCTCCTCTTCCTTAATTAAACCAGCGATCGCTTCAACGGCTGCCTCTTTCATTTTTTCATTGATATGCGTCGCACGGACATCTAATGCTCCGCGGAATATTCCAGGAAATGCAAGGACATTATTGACTTGGTTCGGAAAATCAGAGCGGCCTGTTCCGACGACTTTTGCTCCAGCTGCTTTAGCAAGTGCCGGCATGATTTCTGGATCCGGGTTTGCCATCGCAAAAATGATCGGATCCGTATTCATTGAAGCGACCATTCTTGAGTTAAGTGCACCTGCAACCGACACACCAATAAATACATCGGCACCCTTGATTACCTCTTCAAGTGGTCCTTCGACTTTAAAACGGTTTGTCACTTGTGCAACTTGATCTTTCACGTCATTCATGCCATATTTGCGTCCTTGAAAAATAGCGCCTTTGGAATCACACATAATAATGTCACGAACTCCATAATTATATAAAAGTTTAATAATAGCAATTCCAGCAGCTCCAGCACCACTTGCCACTACTTTAATTTCTGTCATGGACTTACCTACGATTTTTAGAGCATTAACAAGACCTGCCACTGTTACGATTGCTGTTCCATGTTGATCATCATGAAAAACTGGAATATTCGTTTCTTTCTTCAGTCTTTCTTCAATAACGAAACAATTGGGAGCTGCAATATCCTCTAGATTCACTCCACCAAACGTAGGTTCAAGAAGTTTTACTGTTTCTATGATTTTTTCAACATCCGTAGTTTTTAAACAAATAGGGAATGCATCGACACCGGCGAAACTCTTGAAAAGGAGTGCTTTACCTTCCATAACCGGCAAAGCTGCTTCAGGTCCAATATTCCCCAAACCAAGTACAGCTGTCCCATCGGAAACGACAGCTACCATGTTTCCCTTCATTGTATAATCATATACAGTTTCTGGTTTGTCATAGATTTCTTTGCATGGCTCAGCAACACCTGGCGAATAAGCTAAACTTAAATCTTCCGCATTTCGGACCGGGACTTTTGAAACCGTTTCAAGCTTTCCCTTATGGACACTATGCATATGCAGCGCTTCTTCTCTTAATGTCAATGTATTCACTCCTTGAACTAGTTCGGATAGAATTAGGCAATTTTCCCATACATTTTAAGTGGTCTGACCACATTAGGCTTCTTACAATATAACATATCTAGTACTGATGTAAACATTTATTCTTGTTTTAGAATGACGTTTTCTTTTCCGATAATTCCCTCTAATTGCTGCATTAATGCCTCGTTTGGCGTGACCCAATCCCATAAAGAAAGTTGAACATAACGGTTTTCGCTTTCATAATACAGCATGACTTTTGTCATTCCTTTGTGCTTGACCAATGTCTGTTTAACTTTCCTAAGTGTATCATTTGTTTGTTTTTCTTTCGGGATCTTAATAAATAAACGCGAAGTCGATTCTGCTTTCATTTCTTTCAAGACGTCTAATGGGTACACTTCATCAATAATCATTTGCGTTTTCCCATTACGTTCCTCAATACGGCCTTGAACCATGACGATGCCCTCATTTATTAAGTTCTCTGAACATGTTTTATACACATTTGGAAACACAACCGCTTCTAACTCACCAGCCTCATCATTTAGCCCTAGAAACACCATCACTTCACCTTTCTTCGTACGTATGGCCTTCACAGAAGAGATATAAACCCCAATTAGCACTTTATTCTCTTTTTTAACAACGGCTTCGTCAATGGATACAGCCCCAAAGTATCGAAAGAGAACTTTATATCCTATGACTGGATGATCGGACAAGTACAAGCCAAGAGCCTTTTTCTCAAAAATAAGCTTATCTTCTAATCGAATGGGATCAACTTGAACATATTTCGGTTTGAGTGAGAACTCGCTGTTAAAGAATAAGTCAAAATCGCCATCGTTTGGATTGACTAACTCAGAATGATCAATGGCTACATCAAGGCTTGCAAGTAATGTTGCCCGGTCCACCTCAAATTCGTCAAATGCCCCAGCAAGTATAAGCATTTCAATGACTTTACGGTTCACAACGCTCATGGAAACACGCAAGCAAAAATCAAAGATATCCTGAAAGGTTTTTTCTTTCCTAGCTGCAAAAATTTCCTTCAGTATCGCTCCGCCGACGCTTTTGATTGCAGCAAGACTATAGCGGATCCCATCCTTCTCCGATGTAAATGCGTAAAAACTTTTATTAATAGAAGGAGGAAGGATGACCATTTCTTTCTTCTTTGCTTCCCTAATATATTGGGCGATTTTATCATCATTGCCTATGGCAGATGTCAACAGTGCTGCCATAAAATATGTCGGGTAATGGGCTTTCAAATAAGCGAGCTGGTAGGCAATGAAACTATAGGCAACCGCATGGCTTCTTGGAAATCCATAGTTTGCAAAGCGGACGATCATATCGTAAATGTCATGTGCAATCTCTGCCCGATATCCCTGCTTTACAGATCCACTTACAAAATGATTTCGCTCTTGATCAAGAATTTCCTTTTTCTTTTTTGAAACAGCTCTACGTAAAAGATCTGCCTCGCCCAATGAAAACCCGGCAAGTTTAGATGCAATTTGCATAATTTGCTCTTGGTAGACGATAACACCGTATGTATCTTGCAAAATGTCTTGTAAATCATTGTGCGCATAGTCAATAGATGCCAAACCATGCTTCCGTTCAATGAAAAGCGGAATATTATCCATAGGGCCAGGGCGATACAAAGCATTTACGGCGACAATATCTTCAAATCGAGACGGCTGTAAACGTACGAGTACTTTCGTAATACCTTCTGATTCAAATTGGAAAATTCCAGTTGTCTCACCTTTACTTAAAAGGGCAAACGTCTTCTCATCCTGAAGAGGAATGGTAGCCATATCGATTTTGCGCCCTGTCCCTTTCTTGATTGATTTGATGATATTGTCAATAAGCGTTAAATTGCGCAGACCGAGAAAATCCATTTTCAACAGACCAATTTCCTCGAGCACATCCATCGGAAACTGAGTCAGATGGATGCCATCATGGCCTGCTTGGATCGCGATGTTTTCTGTTAGTGGCTGATCACTTATCACAACACCGGCCGCATGAGTGGATGTATGTCGCGGTAGTCCTTCGAGCTTTATCGCCGTATCATACAAACTTCGGTTAAGCTCACTCGAATCGACAAATTCGCGTAACCCTTTTGACTCGGCATACGCTTGCTTTAACGTAATCCCAAGTTTCGCAGGTATTGTTTTCGAAAGTGCTTCCTGCTCTTTCGAATTCAACCCGAATACCCTTCCCGTATCGCGGAGAGCGGCTTTTGCAGCAAGCGTCCCAAAGGTAATAATTTGAGCAACATGAAGTTCTCCATATTTCCGAGCCACATAGGCAATCACTTCATCACGACGATTATCTGGAAAGTCAATATCAATATCCGGCATCGTTACTCGCTCTGGATTTAAAAAACGTTCGAATAAAAGACGATGCTCAATCGGATCGACAGTGGTTATCGATAAAACATACGCAACCATTGACCCTGCCGAAGATCCCCTTCCAGGCCCTGTCAGAATTCCTTGCTTTTTGGCAAACCCCATAAAATCCCACACAATGAGAAAGTAATCACTAAACTTCATTGTTTTAATAACCTGAAGCTCATAATGAAGACGTTCAATATATTCGCTAGGCATATCTGGTCTTTTCTGTTTCAGCCCTTCTAAGCAAATTTGTTCCAGCATGTCATCAGCCGTTAGATCATTCGGAACAGGGAATTTGGGCAATAACGAACGATTGAACGGGATTTCTACATGACAGCTCTCTGCAATTTTTATTGTGTTTTCTAGGATGTCTGGTACATCACGAAAAAGCTCGGTCATTTGCTCGGCATTTTTTAAGTAGTATTCCTGTGAAGGCAATGTCATTCTGTCTTCATCAGAAAGCTTGCTGCCATTTTTTATGGCAAGCAACACTTCTTGGGCTAACGCATCGTTTTTTTCTAAATAAAAAACAGGATTCGTTGCAACAACAGCGATATTGATTTCTTTAGCAAACGTGACGATCCGACTATTCTCTTCGTCTTGTCCCGTTGTCAAAAGGCGTTGTAAAGACAGATAAAAAGAGTCCATCCCAAATATCCGTTGATACATAGCAACTGATTCTTTCGCTTCCTCTATTTTCCCTTCTGCGAGCATAGATTCAATCTTGCCTTCATTACCAGGGGAAATGGCAAGTAAGCCAGCTGAATACGCCTTGAGCCATTTTATCGGCAATCCTGTCTGTGACTTGGTTTGAATCGCGGAGCTGATTTTGAGCAGATTGGAATAGCCTTGGTTATCTTTGGCAAGTAACAGGAGCGGAAAGGAAGCTTCATGTTCATCTAATATATCTGCAATCAAGCCTATGATCGGTTTGATTCCTTGTTTCAGACATTCTTTATAAAAATAAGGTGCCCCGTACATGACATTTCTATCAGTCAACGCTAAGCTCGTAAATCCATTCGCCTTTGCTTTTGATACGAGCTCGTTTAATTTAATCGTGCTTGTTAGCAAGCTGTAAGCACTTTGTATATGAAGGTGAATACACACGTTTCTCTCCCACCTTTATCAAGCATCTTTTCTTTATAGTATAGTGCTAAACTGACAAAAAGAAAATTCGTTCCCATTCCGTACGCATAAATCCTAAGTTGACACATATTAGCTGTCTGAACAATGCTCTTAAAAGATTTTTCTTTATCATATCAGGTTTACTTTGTCCATATAAATAAATATGAAGAATTAAACGTATAAGGGTGATGGAAATGAAAGAAGCTTTTTTTCCTGCATTTATTAACAGTTATTTTATTTCTCTCGGCGTATTACTTGGAGGAGCATTAATTGGCGGACTGGCAGCATTTTTCACCGGACAAGCACCTTTGACGATCATTAGAAATCTTGCGGGTTCATTACGGATTTGGGCAATTATCGCGGCCATTGGCGGAACTTTTGATACAGTTTATTCATTTGAACGCGGCATGTTCGAGGGAGCAACCAAGGATATTTTCAAGCAATTTCTCCTGATTCTTTCGGCAATGGGTGGTGCCAAGACTGGATCATTACTAATTATGTGGTTTACACAAGGTGAGATTTCATCATGAGAATTCCCCCACTTTATCGAAAATCCACTTGGCAGCGCTTCTTTGTCGGTGTAGTCATTGGAGCGCTGATCAGCTGGTTTGTTTTTCTATATATGCATGGCGTACTTCAAGAAAAACAAATCAATAAAATTCATAAGCAAAGTCAGACCATTCATGATATGTCGGCTAAAATTGAAATATGGGAAAAAGATTATAATCGATTGAATAAAGAAGCTGAGAAAAAGCTTCTGATTGAAGATGTGAAGGTAGTTGTTTTAAACGGCAAGCAATATCATCTTGATTTACTAAGTGTGGCTGAGGCGGAAGATGTCATTGAAGACGATTTAACCTCTTTGATCGCAAAAGAAGTTGAAACCGTTTATAAAAGCAAAAACCTTTTGAAAAAGTCGGTCGAAAACAAAGTCATTGAAATAAACAAGAAAAGCTACCGGCTTGAAGTCGTTGAAATTTTCTTCTACACAACGATGAATATTGAAGTAAAGCTACACCGACAATAAAGGGAAACTTCAATCAGTGGGGGGGTCATCCCCCACTGATTGTTAGTCCCGTTCTACTGTCGCTAATACCTCCTCTTCGCTTCGGTCAAGCGACACTACGAACCTGATTCAATGAACTTAGACTAAGTACGCCGCATCCTGCGGCAACGTCTGAGTGACCCACATCCTGTGGGCCTCAACTAAACCTTTGAAGACCACAAAGGTAAGTTTCACTGTATCTCACCAATCGGGCTTTTACATAAAAAAGTGAGGCGACTGCCCAGCCCCAACAAGCGTAAGATGGAATGCGGCGTGGCGTAGTTTGCCACAGAGTATTACAGCTTATGACCTCAGACGGGGTAGGATTGGGCAGTTGCTTCTTCGATTCCTCTAAGCCTTGAGGCGGGGGTCTTACTGCCCGTTAATGCGGGATAAGTGGAAAGGGTTAGCTCCTTTTCAAATCATGCACCATCTTAGTGACTATTAAGGACAACCGCTTCTAAGTCGCGAATAACATCTTCTGCTTCATTCCAACTATAAATCGAAGCTCCAGCGGCCATTGGATGTCCGCCACCATTGTAACGCTTCGCAACTCCGTTTATAACGGGACCTTTAGATCGCAGTCGAACCCGGATTTCTTTTTCTTCCTCAATGAAAAATACCCATGCCTTAAGCCCTTTAACCGAGCCTAGCGCGCTAACCAGCAATGAGGCATCAGCCGGCGTTGCATCAAATTGATGTAGAATTTCCTTCGTCAGCACCATTTTCCCAACACCGCTTGTGAGAATTTCAAAATGCTGCAGTACATAGCCGTTCAGGCGAACGATCTTTTCTTCTACATCGTACATTGCTGTAAACAGCTCAGGTCTGCTAAATGCATAATGAATCAGCTCACCTGCGTAGAGGAACGTTTTTTCAGACGTGCTTGGATATAAAAAGCGCCCCGTATCTCCTACCATTCCTGCAAACAGTAATCGGGCAGCTTCATCATTCATTTTCAACCCTTTGTCTTTTCCAAACAAATAAAACTCATAAATCATTTCACTTGTCGAACTGGCACGCGTATCCACCCAACGCAAATCTCCATACTTGTCATCATTCGGATGATGATCGATTTTGATCAATTTGTCGCCTAGACGATAGCGTTTATCACAAATTCGTTCCACATTGGCCGTATCGCATACAATCACAAGCGCACCCTTATAAATATCATCAGATATCGTATCTAATCTTCTTAAATAATTCAGCGATTCTTCTTCCTCACCAACCGTGTAAATATTTTTCTCTGGAAAAGAAGTTTTTAGAATTTCTGCTAGCCCTCCCTGTGATCCGTATGCGTCTGGATCAGGCCGAACGTGGCGATGGATAATAATCGTTTGATATGCTTTTATTGTTTCTAAAATTCCTGCAGTCATTAGATTCTCCTTTATTACCTGTCATGTATGATTTTATCTGTCTTATCCTACTACATCATTTATTCTCTCCATCTAGTCCAAATCCCTTCATTCAGTATGTAGTATAGGGGATGATGGTGGAAATCTAGCCTTGAAACCGTTACAATAAAAGAAACTTTTTTTCTCGGAATAACATTTTAATGAAAAAGCAGAAAATTGGAGGATTAAGACGTATGATAGCACTTGTAGCGATTATTTTGGTTTCTCTTGCTTTTTATGTGTTTTATAAAATAAAAGCATTTCGAACTCGTTTGCCCATGGAAAAGAAATGGCTGAAAGGCAAATCATCCATAGCATTGGGAACATTCGTTGCCACTTATGGAATCAATCAGCTCATTTTGTTTCACACGACTACGACATTTATTATTGGCGCAATTTTTATCGTCATTGGCGGAATAAGCATTTGGGGCGGATTTAAAGTATACAAGCATTTTTTGCCGCTAGCGATTGAAGAAGCAGAGCAAAAGATTAGTACCAGCAATTGAAGGTAGAAAAGGATGTCCCATAACGAAAAGGTCAGACCACGAATTATCATATACAAGTCAAATGAAGCGTAATGTCATTATGAACTGTGTATAGATTGTGTAGTCAAACCCTTTTTAGGACATCCTTTTTTTCTATGGACTTTGATAGCCTACGCTTTTCTTATAAGTTATGACCTATCAAGTAATTGGCATGTCATTATCGCTTTACCGACCAATTTCCCTTCATTGAATACTTCTACATCCACTTTACCGAATTTGCGGCCTACTTCAAGAACACGCGGATGAATCGCTAGCACGCTATCCATTTGAACTGGTTTGATGAAGTAGATCGTCATATTCTCTACGACCAAATCACCCCGTTTATAGCTTCTGAGTGCTCGGTTTGCGGAATCTGTTACGAGTGTTGTAAAAACGCCTGTTGAAATCGTTCCTAAATAATTGGTCATTTGCGGCGTCACTTCATACTGATAGATTTCTTCACCTTTGCCCCCGCTACCATTCATGACAAGCTGACTAGTAATCGTATCATCAATCGTTTCACCGACTTGTGGCTGCCTTTGACTCATTTGCAATGCTTTTAGAACGTCTTGACGAGTGACTATTCCTTGAAGCACATGATGATCATTAACGACAGGTAGTTGTTCGATGCCTTCCCAAACCATCATGTGCGCAGATGAAGCAACACTTGTTTTCATACCGACCGTCATTGGATTCTTCGTCATGACTTTATCAATAGCCACTTCATCTTCTTGTGCCAAAACGTCCTTTGAAGTAATCATGCCTTGCACTTTCATATTAGAGTCCACAACAGGAAATCTACTATGCTTTGTATCTCGATTAAGCTTGAGCCAATCGCTAATTTTATCGCCCATTTTTAAGAAAGTCGTTTCATGAACAGGCATTAAGATATCTTCAACAAGCAGGATTTCTTTTTTTATTAATTGGTCATAAATGGCCCGGTTAATCATCGTGGCCACAGTAAACGTGTCATAGCTTGTGGAGATAATTGGCAGCTGTAGCTTGTCGGCGATCTTCTTCGTATCATCTTCCGCATCAAATCCACCAGTAATTAATACAGCAGCTCCTGCCGTCAATGCTTGATCATGTGCCTGAGACCGATTCCCAACTATTAATAAATCGCCAGGTCCTGTATATCGCATCATCGCCTCAAGCTTCATCGCACCAATCACGAATTTGTTCAATGTTTTATGAAGACCTTCGCGTCCGCCCAATACTTGTCCGTCCACTATATTGACAACTTCAGCAAAGGTCAGTTTTTCAATATTCTCTTTCTTCTTTCGTTCAATCCGAATCGTGCCAACTCGTTCGATTGAGCTGACATATCCTTGGTTCTCCGCTTCCTTAATGGCTCGGTATGCTGTCCCTTCACTCACGCTTAAAGCCTTCGCAATTTGACGTACGGATATCTTTTTACCGACTGGAAGTCCATCTATATGTTTTAAAATTTGCTCATGCTTCGTTGCCACGCTCTTCACCCTTTTCCAAATCTTCCTACTTTCATTATAAGGTGAATGGACGAGCTATTCAAACGCAACTATTGATAATAATGAATTCTTTTTGTTGTTTTCATAGATTGCTTGTGCTTTTTTCCTTTTTTCGGGGAATATAAGATGCCTGTTAAATTCCCGGCAATCGCAAACAAAGCAAACAGCAACCAAGTACCAGCAAACAGTGACTCCAATCCGCCAGCTTGTAGCGAAAGTCTTGGTACCGCATAGTACAGCATAACACCACATAGAAGCAAACAAAGCAATAATCTTTGTTTCATAAAAATCCCTCCCCCCTGTTCCTTACCTACATTGTATGCAAGGCAAGCTCGAAAAAGAAGGAAGGGAAGTTCTAAAACCAAATGTCTCGGCCAAAAAATTATAAAGTGAAACTTTGTTTGAAGGAATTAAAGCTCGATATAATCTCCCGGTTCAAGCACTTTTCCATTGCCTGCATTTAGTAAATCGAGAAACTTCTGCGGATCCTGCTTGATGGGCGGAAACGTATTATAGTGAATCGGCACAACTTGCTTCGCCTGTAAGTATTCGGCCGCCAGTGCTGCATCTTCAGGCCCCATTGTAAAATTATCACCAATGGGCAAAAGGGCAAGATCAATTGGCTGACGTTCACCAATCAACTTCATGTCGGAAAACAATGCAGTGTCTCCAGCGTGATAAACCGTTTTTCCTTCTGCTGTAAACAAGACGCCACTAGGCATACCAAGATATATAATCTGTCCGTCATTCGTGATAAAGCTATTGCTATGAAAGGCAGTTGTCAACTTTACTTTACCAAATTCAAACTCATAAGCCCCGCCAATATTCATGCTATGTGTCCGTTCGACACCTTGTGTGCCAAGGTAATGGACCATCTCAGCTGAACCAATCACAAGTGCATCGTGTTTTTTGGCTAGCTCCACTGTATCACCAAGATGATCCCCATGCCCATGTGTCAAAATGATGACATCAGGATAGACGTCCTCTACTTTTAAATCGGTCTGTCCGTTTCCATTAATAAAAGGATCAAACAAAATCGTCGTCCCGTTCGTTTCGATCTTCACTACTGAATGTCCGTGAAAAGATACTTTCAAAATAAAAACTCCCTTCCTACCTATTCTTATCGACTATTCTAATTTCGCTCCCAAGTCCCTTTCACCTTTTTAAAAATGACTATTCTTTAATAGATGCCCTTATTTCAAGATCGTAAACCTCATTTTCCAAACGACTTTTCCTATTCCAAAATAGTTTACTTTGCTTTTTTTTATTGATAAGGTTTATGAATAGGATTTAATATGATCTTACTACTGGAGGCAATAAAAAGATGAATACAAAATTAACTGAATTAACACAATGGTTACAAACAAGTGGACTGGATGCTGCTTTGATTACGGCACCCGATAATGTGTTTTATTTGAGCGGCTTCTTGAGCGACCCTCACGAAAGACTGCTTGCATTAGCTGTTTTCCAAGAGGCTGAACCAATCCTTGTTTGCCCTAAGATGGAAACTGAAGATGCGAAGCGTTCAGGTTGGGCAGGGGAAATTATTGGCTACACGGATATTGAAGATCCTTGGGAAGAAATCAAACTTGCGGTAGGCCGTCGTTCTGTGAATGTAAAAAGACTGGCCATTGAAAAAGAACATTTAAATGTGGAACGACTAGAAAAAGTCCAAATGATCTTCTCTGTTCCTGAACTAGTAGCCGCTGAAGAGAAATTGCGTGAACTTCGAATGGTTAAAACAGAAGATGAAATGAAAAAAATACGAGAAGCATGCCGTCTTGCTGATTACGCGATCGAAATTGGGGTATCAGAGATTAAAGAAGGCAAAACAGAAATGGAAATCTTAGCTGCGATTGAATATGAAATGAAAAAAGCAGGCGTACAAAACATGTCATTTTCAACCATGGTACTAACAGGTGCCAATGCAGCGTCTCCACATGGAACACCTGGAGCTACGAAAGTTAAGCGCGGTGATTTGGTCCTATTTGACTTAGGTGTTGTCTACGAAGGCTATTGCTCCGATATTACCCGAACTGTTGCATACGGAGACATTTCAGACAAGCAACGGGAAATTTATGAAACAGTTCTAAAAGCAGAGGAAGCAGCGATTGCAGCAAGTAAGCCTGGTGTTTCTTGTGCCGAAATCGATTTAACGGCTCGTAACATCATTCGTGACAAAGGATATGGAGATTATTTCCCACATCGTCTTGGTCATGGCTTAGGAATCAGTGTACACGAATTTCCTTCCTTGACTGAAACAAACCCGCTTCTTTTGAAATCAGGCATGGTCTATACAATCGAACCTGGTATTTACGTACCAAATGTTGCCGGTGTTCGAATTGAAGACGATATTTATGTAACTGAAAATGGCGCAGAAGTGTTAACCAAATATCCGAAAACGCTGCAAATCATTAAGTAAAGTGAAACTTCCATCAGAGGGGCATCCCCCTCTGATGGTTAGTCCCGCTCTACTGTCGCTAAATCTTCGATAAAGCGACACTACGAACCCGATTGGTTCAACTAAACCTTTGAAAACCACAAAGGTAAGTTTCACTGTATCTCACCAATCGGGGATTTACAGGCTGTTTATCCCCACCTATTTATTTCTTGATTCTTTCACAAAAATTTGAGGTGGGGGTATTACAGCCTGTTAAACCGGGATAAAGTTTCTTATTCATTCGATTTTGATCGTAAAGTTCGTCAGGCAATTTGATGAAGGGGGAGATTAATATGACAATGACGTATAAAAAAATTCTAGTTGCGGTAGATGGTTCTAAAGAAGCAGAATGGGCTTTGCAAAAAGGCAGTGAAATCGCTCTTCGTAACGATGCAGCACTCGTGCTAACCCATATCGTGGATGCTCGGAATTTCCCGTCAACTGAAGCCTTTAATAGCCCGATCGGAGACAGCGCTGAAGACTACGCATCTGAACTTTTGAGTGGCTATAAAGAAAGGGCGGAAAAAGCCGGTGTCAAAGAAGTGGCAACAATCATTGAATACGGCTCACCGAAAACGATCATCCCTAAAGATATCGCTATAAAACATCATATCGACCTCATCGTCTGCGGAGCTACTGGATTGAATGCGGTAGAACGCTTCCTAATAGGTAGTGTTTCTGAAAATATCGTCCGCAATGCGAATTGTGATGTTCTTATCGTTCGTACCGATAAAGAAGAATGATGAAAGAGGCTGTCCCATAACAAAAGGGTCAGACCCCACATCAACTATATATCGTTTATACGACTCGTAAATGAGTCAATAAACGGTATATAGAGTGTGAGGTCTGACCCGTTTTTTTTACTTCACTAGCTCTTTCCCTTTTTGAATCGCTAGTTTAACTTGCTCAAATCCTGTTCCGCCGGCGCTGTTACGGCGCTTTACTGCTTCATACGGGTTAAGAGCTTGATAGATATCTTCATTGAACAACTCTGACGCTTCTTTGAACTGATCCAAAGTTAAATCCGCAAGATAGCAACCTTGGTTCACACATGATAGCACTAGTTTACCGACCACTTCATGCGCTTCTCTGAAAGGCATCCCTTTCGCTGCTAAATAATCCGCTAATTCCGTTGCATTAGAGAAGTCGTTTTTCGTTGCCTTCTCCATGACATGGGCATTTACTTTCATCGTGGAAATCATGCCTTCGAAAATTTTCAAAGAGCCGATGACTGTTTTCACCGTATCAAAAATGCCTTCTTTATCTTCTTGCATATCTTTGTTATAAGCAAGCGGCAGTCCCTTCAAAACGGTTAAAAGACCTGTAAGATTGCCATACACACGCCCTGTTTTCCCACGAATCAGCTCAGCCATATCGGGATTTTTTTTCTGCGGCATAATGCTGCTTCCCGTTGAAAAGGCATCATCTAACTCAATAAATTGAAACTCTTGACTAGACCAAAGAATGATTTCTTCGCTAAATCGGGAAAGATGCATCATTAATGTGCTACTGTTACTAAGAAATTCAAGCACAAAATCCCGGTCACTCACGGCGTCCAAGCTATTTTCATAGATTGCGTCAAATCCAAGTAACTCAGCACTATACGCTCGATCGATTGGAAAGGTTGTCCCAGCTAACGCTCCTGCTCCAAGAGGAGAAACATTAATTCGTTTCAAACTTTCCGTAAATCGCTCTTTGTCACGCTGCAACATCCAGAAATAAGCCATAACATGATGGGCAAATGAAATCGGCTGTGCACGTTGTAAATGGGTATATCCAGGAATTAATGTTTCAACATGGCTCTCAGCCTGCTCAAGTAGAGCTGTTTGCAAGGCCGCAATTAAGCTCAAAACATCATCTGTTTGGTTGCGCAGATACAAATGCATATCTGTCGCCACTTGATCATTCCGACTTCGACCTGTATGCAACTTCCCACCTACTGGACCAATTTCAGAAATGAGCATGCTTTCTAGGTTAAGATGAATATCCTCCATCTCTACCTTAAAAGTTAGCTCGCCTTTTTTTGCTTTTTCTTGCAGAGTAAGCAGCCCTGACGTAATCAGGTCTGCATCTTCTCCAGGTAAAATACTGCTTTTCTTCAACATCGCCACATGAGCAAGGCTACCTTGAATATCTTCAAGTACGAGTTCTTGGTCAAACGAGATCGATGCGCCAAACTCATCTACCCATTCTTCAGCAGACTTCGTAAATCTGCCTCCCCATAACTTACTCACACAGTCACCTTCTTGTTTTGATTGGTTACGATACTGCTAACTTTTGTTGGTAGACCCCAAAGCTTAATGAAGCCGACAGCTGCATCATGGTCAAATTCATCGTCCTTCGTATAGGTTGCCAATTTTTCATCATAAAGAGAATACTCGGATTTTCTACCTTCTACGATCGCATGGCCTTTGAATAATTTCACACGCACTGTACCTGTTACCGTTTTTTGTGTGTCTTTTAAAAATGCGGATAATGCGCTTTGAAGTGGTGAGAACCATAGTCCTTCATAAATAAGCTCAGTAAGTTTTTTCTCAATCACTGGTTTGAAATGAGCAACTTCTTTAACTAAAGTAATGTCTTCAAGTTCTTTATGTGCGGTAATTAATGTCATCGCAGCAGGTGCTTCATACACTTCACGCGATTTAATTCCTACTAATCTATTTTCAACATGGTCGATTCGGCCAACACCATGTTTACCAGCTAATGTATTCAATTCAACGATTAAGTCTGCTAGTTTATACTGTTTATCATTCAGTGTAACGGGAACACCTTGTTCAAAACCAATTTCAATTACTTCAGGTGTATCTGGAGTATCTTCAAGTCTTGCCGTTAGATCATATGCACCTTCTGGTGGAGCGGCCCACGGATCTTCCAGTATGCCACATTCATTGCTTCTTCCCCATAGGTTTTGGTCGATAGAGTATGGGCTGTCTAAGTTGATTGGAATCGGGATATCATTTTCAATCGCATATTGGATTTCTTCTTCACGAGACCATTTCCATTCACGCACTGGAGCAAGAACCGTAAGATTTGGATTCAACGCTTGGATCGATACTTCAAAGCGGACTTGGTCATTTCCTTTTCCCGTACAACCATGTGCCACTGCAACAGCATTTTCCATCTCTGCCACTTCTACAAGCTTTTTCGAAATCAACGGACGAGAAAGTGCAGAAACAAGTGGATATTTCCCTTCGTATAACGTGTGTGCTTGAAGTGCTGCAAGTGCGTAATCATCCGCAAACTCGTCTTTCGCATCGATTACATAGGATTTAATAGCGCCTACTTGAAGTGCTTTTTCTTTAATAAAATCCAAGTCTTTTCCTTCTCCAACATCTAAACAACATGCTACAACATCGTATCCTTGACCTTGCAACCATTTTATCGCTACAGAAGTATCTAGACCTCCGGAATATGCTAACACTACTTTTTGATTTGACATGATTGTATCGTCCCCTTTTTATGTGAATAAAAATTCATAATTTATTATTTTTATACATCTCTTAATTAGTACTTTACCAGTTTTAAAAAAAGATTGCAAGCACATTTTAGAGATTGAATTGGGATTTTTCTGAAGATTCGTAAGCGCCAAATAGTGCCCACCTGTTATCAGGGGCACTATTTGGCGCTTACTTTTAAAAGAAATATTAGTTATTATCCACGTAATAAGTTAATTGTATGATCGTATCTTCGTTTAATTTATAAGCAACGACTAGCATATACCATCCTTTATCTTCTTCTGAAAGATCTACTGTAAACTGATCTGCATTTGGTGCAAGCAGTTCGACATCTACATATATTTCTTTATTGGTTTTAGTATGCCTAAGACCTATTTGGTAAGGATTTAGATATTTACCATCTAAGCCCTTCACTACGTTTTCCACTGCCATTACTGGCCCTTTCAAGCTGTCCACTTCAACGATTTGAGGATGCGCGATGACATTCTCTAATTTACTTAGATCTTTTAGTGGTGAGAAATCAGTTATTTTATTTCCGGATATATCCAATGAAACTAAATTTTTTGCATATTGCAAGCCTTCAAGACTCGTTATTCGAGTAGAGGGACAATTAAGACTAGTGAGTGTATACATATCACCTAGCGTTATTTCTTCTGTAAGCCCTAGTGTTTGCTGGATATACGTTTTAAGATTTTTATCTGTTATTGTGATGATTTGATTTAAGTCTATTGCCACTAACGCAGCTATCGCCTGTTTTAGTGCCTCTACAGCTTGATCGATTTCGCCTTGAGTGGCTTGCTTATTGGCAAGAAGTTCTTCCGCTTTTGCTAAGCTAGCGTATAAAGCATCCATACTCCCAGATATATAGCCCTCCGCATTGATAGCTTTCGCTTCTTCAATAGCAGTTGCTAAATTTTGTCTAAAAACTCTATCAGCGTTAGCGAAATATAATTTAGCATCTCCCCATGTCGCATGGTCAGAACCGTTTCCGTTACCGCCATCAGTAACGACTAACTTGAGTTCTTTGGCACCGCTAATATTCACTTCAACGAATTTTTGTGGATCTCTCGAAAGCATTAAACCACTGTCGAATTGATTTTCTCCATCAACAAAAACTTGGAATGTAACAGAGGCAATAGAACCATGCATTTGACGGTCTACACCAACAAATGAAGTGAAGTAATCAGTGTCTTTATCTGTTAAATCATATATGATTGTTGAGTTAGAATGGGCGCCAATACCTTTCTGGTAAGCTTTCTCACTTCCATCTTCACCTGTTAATCGTAAAGTATTGTTACTGATAGATAGATCTTTCACAGGAGCTGTATAGCTGTTTTGAGTAGATTTCCATTCGAAATCAGATAGATAATTGTAATCTTCCATATTTACTACTGAAATGATTCGCTTCTTCGTCAATTCATTGCCGTCACTGTCTACCACTGTGTAAGTAATTTCATATTTACCAGCTCTATCAAAGTTTACTTGATCTTTTCCTGTAACCTTTACTTGAGATGTTAAATCACCATCTTCAGCATCTACTGCTGAAAATTGTTCGTTGATGTCAATAGGATTCCCTACTTTAGTTGCTACTGATTTAGGAATAGTAAGCTTTGGTACACCATTTGAAATATAGTACTTTGCATCAGCAAAGTCAGCATGATCAGATTCATTTCCATTACCAGAATCACTTGCAATCAGTTTTAACTCTTTAATCCCTTGAACAGGTAGTCTCACTAATTTTGCTTCTGTTTGATAATTCATAACGCCACTGTTATAAATTTCTTGACCATCAGCTAATACTTTAAATATAACACTGGATTTACTGTTTTCTACGATATTTCTGTCGACACCAACAAGTGTTTCAAAATAATCATAGTTTTTCCCTTCCAGATCGTATACAATTTCAGAATTTGCATGTGTACCAATCCCTTTTGTAAATTCTTTTGTTTCCCCATTTACAAGTAATTTAATCACACTTCCTGAAGAAGCTTTATCTTTGTTTACATTCTTCCAAGCCGTTTGAGCAGCTTTCCACTCAGTGTCTGTTGCAAATTGCGTATCACTGTATACATAAATTTTTCTTGTAGCTGTAACGAAGTTGTTATCATGATCGGTTACAGAATATTCAACATTGTAAGTACCTGTTTTATTCGTATTAAAGCCATTAGATGCTACTTTGATTTGGACTTTTAAGTCCCCATCTTCTACATCTAATGCTGTAACATCTTTTAGAAGATCAAATTCACTATTTAACTTCACCATTGTAAAGTCTTCAGATATTGTAAGTGTAGGTTTACTAGAAGCTTGAGTAAACTTAGCATCAGCCCATATAGTATGGTCCGCGGCATTACCATTGTTATCAGCATCAGTTGTCACTAACTTCACTTCTTTTGCCCCTGTAACGGGTACTTTCACAAACTCATGTTCCGTGTTTGCTTTAAATACGCTACTATCAAATTTCTTTTCTCCATCAACCCAAACTTCAAAAGTTGCGGATGATGATTGTCCGTTCACTGCTTGATCTATGCCGATATAGCTTTCAAAAAAATCAAAGTTTTTTCCATCAATTTCATACACTAATGCTGAATTAGCATGTATACCGATTCCTTTAGAATAAGTTGCATTAAGGCCTTGTCTAAGTAATGTGATAGTTCCACCAGAAATTGATTTATCTTTCTGTAATGAACCCCAACCAACGCTTACGGATTTAGCAGTCATATCAGAAATATATTTATAATCACTTGTTACTGTAACTTTGATTGTTTTTGTTTCTTTTACACCTTCATTGTTGATTTCATATACAATTTCATAGTTTCCTTTTTTCGCTACATCTACATTATTCGATTTTATCACTACAGCATCTGTAATATCATGGCCATCGTAAGAAATAGCTTTTACATAATCCATTGGATCAAATTTTTGATATAGTTTAAGTGTTACATGTTCTTCAACAGATAATGCAGGGCTAAATGCCTTGATTTCTACTGATTTAAGAGTATGTAATTTTTTATCATAACCAACAATTTTGTAGGTATAATTTTTACTTGTATCTACATTTTGATCGATAAATTGGTCCGCACTAGTAAATGCTATTAATTCATTGTCTCTAAAAATTTCATAACCTAAGAAATCTTCTTGATATGTTTTATCAACTTTAAAAGATAATGTGTTTGTTTTTGCATTCAGGTTTGTATTGATACTTACTGCTACGATTGCCTTTTCGTCTGCTATACCTTTGCCTCCATAATCAACTACACTATTATTTAAGTACCATATTTTACCCGGCTCTGGATACTTGCTAGTCTTCTGTCTTGTTTCTTTACTCACTACAAATCCATGTCTAGCAAAATGTTCACTTAAATCTAAACCTAGTGCTTCAGAAGAGAATTCGACTAAATATTGTTGTTTAGATCTATCTCCATCAGTTAATGACACATTTCTTTCCCGATACATTCCATTCAATTTCCCCCAATAGCCTGGACTATACATTTCTATTTGCCAAAAGACAGCTAGTTTTTCAAAAAGACCTTGGGAATTATAATCTTTTGCATTTTCTTTTAGTACATTTTTATAGATGTTAGCTTCGAAAGGTATTCTGTTATCTACGTTGCCGTAAAATGCTGACATATGTTGCGGTAACATATTATTAGTTACTTCAACATACGTCCTCACTCCCGCATCCATTCTATGACCGATTTCATGAATGACTCCCCATGAACCGCCTTTCTCTTCTATTGGAACCAAGATTGAAGACACAACATCATCAAGAGTTCCAATATGATCCCCAGCTGCGTACATGTATGAATATGGTTGAGCAAGTCTTATATTTTCTCTAATCAATTTAGGATCATGCTCATCACTTCTTGCATCTAAACCATAATATCTAAATAATTCTTCCATAAGACGATTATAAGATTCTATTGTTTCTAACGGACTATACCCATCTTCTATATAGGTTTTGTAAGCACCCGTTGCAGTACCTGTCCAGAATAAATGGTCACTTACGACTTCGACAACATCTAGAACTTCTTGCTCTTTAACATTTGGATGTTTGGCTACATCTTCATCTATTTTCTTCTTATAGTCGATTAAGAATTTTTTGAACTCCTCTACATTTGTATCCTTAGTAGCAAAAGGTACTCTGTCTACACCTTCAAATCTTAATGTAGGAGCTTTTCCTTGTTGTTCTTTCGTATATGGATTCTCGATGTATATAGTTCCACCAGGCGTTACTGCCTTTTTATAATAAGAAGTTTTAGGAACTTCTGGAACTGTTATTACGTTTTTACCGACTTTTAGGTTTACGCTTTGTCTCCAACTATTCCATGCACCTTCTTGTTGTGCAAAAGATAAGCTAGGCAATGGACCATTTGCAACTGCGTCAACATAAACGATTATTTTATCCCCCGGTTGAGCGGCGAGTCCAGTCGGTTGAAGATTGCTTCCAAAACCAAATTTTAATTTCTCATTGGCATGTTGCACCATATTACCATGTTGCTCCGCTTCTATTATTCTTGCCTCAGTAACAATTTCGCCATTAATAATTTTTTTAGCCAAGTCTAATTGCTCTATATAAGTAGAATATAACGGATGTACCTTTGCTTCTTCTACTAATGCGTTGATTCTATCAAGACTATTGAATTCAGGTGCTACCGCAATCATTGTACCGTCAGTAAATAATTTAGACAGTTTATCGTCTAAATTATCTTCCGTATAGAAGGCTAACTCGGATAGTGTTGCCCAATTTTGATTTGATTTCTTGAACTTAAATTTTACTCGCTTAAATGTAGTGGGTTCAAAATTAGCCTCTACTAATCCAGACACCATATTATGTTTACCAGTGGTTACAAGCTCATATGTATCGCCTTTAGAAGTTTTAGAAGCAAATATTTCAAACTCTTCTGCAAAACCTTTTCGATCAGATGGTCTTGCACCATACATAATTCGATTTAGTTTTACTGCTTCTTTAAAGGTTACTTCCACTTCATTTGAGAAATCATTTGAGTTACTTTTATTCGTTTCCCAATATGTAGTTAGATTTCCATCTATTGCATTTCCTATAACAGCACTTGCATAATGACCACCGTTATTGCGAATGCTCTCGATATTTTTATAGTCCATTCTAAATAACTTAGAGTAAGCGTCGTTAGCGTAATGAGCAAATGGCTTCACTATTGCTGTTGTAGCCTCTATTTTTTCTTCGCTCATTAAAGCTTTAGCATTTGTAATAGCTTCTTTGTAATTCTCATAAAATGGGTGGTTTTTAGCATCTTCCTCTAAAGTGGTTAATTTATCTATAGTGTTAAACTCTTCACTGACTTTACTCATAGTATCGTCTGTAAATAATCTAGCTACTTTTTCTAATAATTCATCTTGCTCATATAAACCAAACTCACCAGCACATGCCCAGTTCTCATAGCCTTGCGTAAATACAAATTTCACTCTTTTAAACTCTGTTGGATTAAATCTAAACTCCAAAGAGCTTTGAGTTGCTTTAGCAGTACCACTTGACACGCGTTCGAATGTGTCCCCTTTAGTAGTTCTAGAAGCATAAATCTCAAACGCCTCTGGGAATCCTCTATTTGTACCTCGAGGAGCCATATAAACAATTCTGTTTAATGTAGTTAATGCATCTAATTCCATCACAACCTCATTGATAAAACTCCCTCCATTTTGTTTTCCAGAATGCCACTGTGTAGCTGCATTGCCATCAATAGCTCTTTCTATTGAATTAGTTGCGTATTGACCGCCATTCGTCGTTATTTTTGTAATCTTACTAGAAGGCAATTTATATAATTCATCATATTGTGGAAGTAGATTACTATTAAAATCTTCAAATTTGGATACAATCGTTTCTGCATAGTTTACATCTTTATTTTCAACTAGTAATTTTGCATTCTCTAGATCTTCTTTAAATAAAAGGTATAGTGGATGGTTCTTAACATCTTCTTCTAATTTGTTTATAGAATCAACAGTATTAAACGCTTCATTTACAGTACTTAATGTCTCATCTGTATATAGTTTTTCCATTTTGTCAGATACACGATCTTCTTTATAAAAAAGAAACTCTGATGCACTTGCCCAGTCTTGATTTGCTTTTTTGAATACAAATTTTACTCGCTTAAATTCTGTAGGGGTAAACTGAATTTCTACGATATCCCCCGTAGAACCATTATATTCACCAGAAGAAACTAATGTGAAATCATCACCTGCGTCTGAAGTTGAGCTGTATATTTCAAACGCTTGTGCAAAACCTTTACCTTTCGCACTTGATTGACGGGCAGCGTATACAATTCTATCTAAAGTAGTCGTTTCGTTGAAATGGATAACAACCTCATTAGTGAATGTGGAACTATTAGGTCTACCAGTTTCCCAATGTGTATTCATATCGCTATCTATCGCCTTTTCAATAGGAGAACCTGAATAGTTTCCACCATTGTTTGTTATAGATTTGATATTCGTGTTAGACATTTTAAACACTTCATTGTATGCATTTAACATGTCTTTTCCATACAAATCAAATTTACTAACCGATGCAGAACTGGAATTTTTAATACTTCCATCTACAGCAGTCGTGACAACTTGTCCATGTGGATTTTCGTTCGCTAAAACATCAATTGGACCACAGACTAAGTTTAAAGCCATGGCTATTGCTGTTGCAATTGCAACTACTCTCATACACATTTCCTCCTGATGAATACATTCCTAAGAAGTACATTAAAAAAGCTACTCAAAAAGAGTAGCTTTAATTTACATAAAGTAAAAATAAAAAATGATTTTTTTTTAATCCTTACTAAACAAAAAGTATAATGAACTCTTCGGCAACTGGCTGACATAGTAATAAACTTTAGTCCCTATAGCTTTGCGTCCCTAAATTTCTTTAGGTTTGCCTATTCTATTTTTATATTTCAAACAATAACATAAGTACATTTATTTACTATGATCCATTAGCACTATATTTTACTATCTCTCTTCCAAGTAATATGGCGAGTTTATCATAGTTAAAAAATAAATCTATCTAATTTAACAGTTGATATGGATTATCTATTCCAATATCATAATTATATGGTACGACGGTCCGTTGCTTGAACTCACCGTTTCGATCACATGGAATCTAGATATTTATATCATAGTACTCTGTGTGCAACTTGCGTGAATACAAGCTATTGCGTGAAATGCCTAAATTGAAGCCAATTCAATCATATTTTTCTTAATCTAAAAAAGCCGTTAGTTTTGTCGCCAGCAGCGTATTGTCAGCTGTTTCTAAATGAGCACGAAAAACTTCTGTAATATTTTGTTTTTTCTAGAGCCTCGACTAATAATGTTGTAAACTGATGCATAAGGAAATCTCTTTTCTAGGATGGGTTGTGACTTAATTCAACCAAGAGATGGTCTTCCTTCATTGTCATCTTATTCATTTACACAAAATATTTTATACTTTCAATTTACTAAATGAATTAGATTTTACTATCGTTATATGAAAAATATAATAATTTTAACATAAATTCATAATTACCCTTAAAATAATTTAATCCAAAAAATAAGCTGTACATCCCATTTCTCTTAAGTAGTCATTATTGTTATTTGCATATTCGCTCACAAGATTCCTTTCATAAAAAAACAAATGTTTTCATAATTCCCTACATACTTAAACAGGACACATAGCTGTAAATAAGCTCGTGTCCTGTTTAAAGGATGCCTTTCATTACGATATAGTGTCATTCATTGACTACTCTCTTTTTCTGTAAATAACGATATTGATAATATTTTTGCGCGAATTCACTCACTTGCCGTGTCATTCGGTAATTAGAACCCGCCCCAATTAGCATGCTAAGCAGTGGAACACCTTGGATCTGTTTTTTTCGAAACATGGTAATCGCTCCGGCCTTCAGCAACTGCTTTAAAGGTTGCTCCATCCAAGTAATGTTTGTTAAATCCTCGCTTCCTTCGTAAAAATATTCTTCACCATCTTGATGCGTTTCATTAATTAATTCCTGCCATGCAACCCCTTGAAGGCGTCTCGGCATATTGCCCATATGAAAAACCTTGAGGGCCATCATCATTTCAAACGGAGTATTCACTTCAAAGCCGTACGTCATGGCTGTCAACTGAACAACACGAACATTAATAAACGTCATCGCTGGAATATCGCTTCCTAACAGAATAAGACCGCCTGACCCACTTGCTCCACCTTGGGCAAATGAATACAGTCTATGTCTCGCGATTTGCTGTGTCGCTATGTAATTCAATTGATCAATGGGTAAAAGGTTCATATCAGCAATCTTTTCGACTTCAGAATTATAAACCCGCGCTGCTTCTAAAATTCTGTCTCTAGCATCCATCTGAATCTGCGAACTTTGCACCAATGCATGTAAATGAAAGAGCATTGTATCCATTTTCGCAAAAAAACGTGTCCGAGCATCTTCAGGAAGCAAGGAAAAGCTTTGTTCAAGCCATTTATCATACATCACTGTTAAATCTGTCGGCTCGTATTGATAAAGCTTTTGCTCCCATTCGCCTATTTCATTCCAGACTTGAATTTCCCGATTTGTCATGCCCATTTTCTAACCCTCCTAAAAAGCCTTTGATCTCGCATTAACGGGCAGTAGCCTCCCCCTCATATCTTAGAGGAATCGAAGTAGCGCGTAGTCAGGCGATAACTGCCCGTAAAAGCCCGATTGGTTCAACTAACAATCAGTGGGATAAAGCTCCCCACTGATTGAAGTTTCACTTTATATTGGCTGATTCTTCCTATTAGTATAACACAGAGGACTTACATGGCTAGAATGCAAACAGAGGAGATCTAATCAAATTTCAGGTCGCACAACGACTATTACAGCCTTCAATGTTCTGGGAGTTGTACCAGAGACCCAACCATGCCGAGCACACGATTAGAGGCATTGGTATGAGCACCAATGCCTCTTAAAAGTGAATCAAATGAACATTTTTTAAAGTTTTACTCTTTGTAGACGGAGTGCATTTAAGACGACCGAAACAGAGCTGAATGCCATAGCGGCACCTGCTAACCAAGGGGCCAACAGTCCGATTGCTGCAATCGGGATGCCGAGAGTGTTGTAAGCAAAAGCCCAGAACAGATTTTGTTTAATATTCCTCATTGTTTTCCGGCTCATAAGAATGGCGTCTGCGATGCTATTCAAATCTCCGCGAATCAAGGTAATATCTGCTGCTTCCATGGCTACGTCTGTTCCTGTTCCAATCGCCATACCAATATCCGCAAGTGCAAGAGCAGGAGCATCATTAATTCCATCTCCAACCATGGCCACCTTATTGCCTTCAGCCTGCAGTTTTTTCACTTCTTCCGCTTTCCCTTCTGGAAGTACTTCGGCAATAACCTGGTCGATCCCCACTTGTTTACCAATCGCCGCTGCTGTACGTTGATTATCACCCGTTATCATAATGACTGCAATATCCATCTCTTTGAGCCGTTTGATGGCTTTTTTAGAAGTATCTTTAATCGTGTCAGCGACCGCAATCATGCCTGCATATTGGCCATCAATGCTAGCAAGCATGGCCGTTTTCCCTGTTCCTTCTAATTCTTCCATCATCGATAGCGCTTGTTGAACATCCACTTGATGTTGATTCATAAGCTTCCGGGTCCCTACTAGGATTTCTTTTTGATCAACGATCGCTTTTACTCCATAACCTGGGACTGCTTCAAATTGCTGAACGATGCCAAGTGCTATCTCTCTTGTGTGAATTCCTTGAACAATTGCTTCGGCCAGTGGATGTTCCGATTGTTTTTCAGCTGCGCCAATTAAAGATAGAAATTGCTGTTCAGCTACTCCATTTTCGACGATAATATCGGTCAATTCTGGTTTACCATTTGTAACGGTCCCTGTTTTATCTAAAATAACCGTATCAATATGATGAGTCGTTTCAAGATGTTCCCCGCCTTTGAATAGAATACCGAACTCTGCAGCACGACCAGACCCAGCCATAATCGAAGTAGGGGTCGCAAGTCCAAGTGCACACGGACAAGCGATAACAAGAACGGCAATTAACGCTTCAAGGGCTGGTGTAACCTCTCCTGGATTGACCCAGATGATCCAAACGAGAAAGGTTAAAACGGCGATGCCAACAACAATTGGCACAAAAATACCTGAAATTTGGTCGGCAAGTCTTTGAATTGGCGCTTTCGATCCTTGTGCATCTTCTACGACTTTAATGATTTGTGAAAGTGCTGTATCCCTTCCAATCTTTGTGGCTTTCATTTTTAGAAAGCCATTCTTATTCAATGTTGAACCAATCACAGGATCTCCCAGGCTTTTATCTACGGGAATACTTTCCCCGGTTAACATCGATTCATCGACAGCCGAGTTTCCCTCGATTACTTCTCCATCTACTGGGATCTTTTCACCAGGTTTCACCAAAAGCGTATCTCCTACAATCACTTCTTCAAGTGGTATCTCAAGTTCTTCTCCATTTCTTACCACTAAAGCGGTTTTCGCTTGCAGTCCCATTAGTTTTTTAATTGCTTCAGAAGAACGTCCTTTTGCTTTTGCTTCGAAAAGCTTCCCTAAAAGGATTAGCGTGATGAGTATGGAACTAGTTTCAAAGTATAGTTGTGCTGTATGGGGGTTCCCAATCGAGATGATTGCCTGATAGACACTGTAAAAATAAGCGGCTGATGTACCCATTGCGACTAATACATCCATATTGGCGCTTTTATTGCGCAAGGCCTTATAAGCACCTATATAGAACTGCTTACCAATAATAAATTGGACGGGTGTTGCGAGCGCCATTTGTACCCAAGGATTCATGAGAAAATCCGGCAGGTAAATGAACGATGTAAAACTGAAGTGGCTGACCATCGCCCATAACAACGGGATTGACAAAATAACGGAGACGATAAATTTTCTCTGCTGTTTTTGGATTTCTTTCTGGCGATAGTCTACAGCATCCTTGTTGTTGTCCTTGATCATCGCCCCGTATCCTAGCTTTTCCACACGCTGAATAATATCACCTGGGGAAGCCTGGGAGGGATCGTATTCAACGGTCGCATTTTCAAGTGCCAGGTTAACATTCGCCATGGATACGCCATCCATTTTATTTAATCCTTTTTCGATTCTAGTTGCACAAGCAGCACAGGTCATTCCAGTGATAACAAACTCTTTTTTCTCTTTTACTACATCATAACCGAGATCCTGTATTTTCTTTTCAAAATCTTGTGCACTCACCTTTTCTGCATCATACCTTACGACTGATTTTTCAAGAGCCAAATTAACATTGGCCTCTTTTACACCGTCTATTTTCTTTAACCCTTTTTCAATTCTTATTGCACAAGCAGCACAGGTCATCCCGGTAATCTGCATACTGGTTTCTTTTAATTGTAATGGGTTTTTCATTTGATTCTCACCTCTTTATACCACCTAGGGGTATAATATATTGTAAAAAAGAAGTGCTATAAAAGCACTTTGATAATTTATTCAACATCATATCCTTGATCATCGATTGTTTCTTTGATTTTTTCAAGCGTTACTGTTTCATGATCAAATGCAACATCTACTTTTCCTGTTTCTAAATGGACTTTTACTTCAGCAACACCAGCAAGCTTTCCTACATTTCCCTCAACAGCATTCACACAGTGACCACATGACATTCCAATTACATTCAATGTTACGTTTTCCATCTTTATTCACTTCTCCTTTACTTTTTCATTAATTTTTGTATAGTTACTAAGACCTCATCGATCACTTCCGCATCACCCTCATTAAGCCGGTCGATTACACAAGTTTTTAGATGGCCTTCTAATAAAATTTTCGCCACACTATTAAGGGCACTTTGAGTGGCGGCGATCTGGGTAATGACGTCATCACAATACGTATCCTTCTCAATTAGCCCTTTAATCCCGCGAACTTGACCTTCTATGCGATTTAACCGGGTGGTTAAATTCTTTTTTACTGTATCAGAATGATGACTTTTTCTAGCATGAGTTGGGGTCACGCAACATTCATCCTCAATTAGATGACCATTTTCTTGCATTTCATTTTCCATCTCTTCCCCTCCTTAAACACATAATACCATACCCCCCTACCCTATGTAAAGAGAGATGATTTTGTTACTAAAAACAGCATCACTCTCCCATTTTATTCCCGCTTATTAGATAGAAGAAGGGGTAAGTTAAAACGTAGCGACTCCTTTTTATGGTTTTCTTTTCATTCTTTCCGATTATAAATCTAAAAATACCCTAAGGAAACAAACACAAAAAGACCTCCTTTCATACTTAATTAAATAAGCATAAAAGAAGGTTTGGGTAGAAAAATGGTCGTGGTTATTCTGACCACTCAATTTTCAGTATTCAATTGTAAATATCACTTATTTTTTCGCGATGCGTTGCACATCACGGGCGATCATAACTTCTTCATTGGTAGGGATAACCATTACCTTAACAGGAGAATGCGGGTAGTTAAGGAATGCTTCTTCTCCGTGTGTTTGGTTTAAAGCAGGATCCCAATATATGCCCATAAATTCAAGACCATGTAGGACTCTTTCACGCATCATTGAACTGTTCTCACCAATACCTGCCGTAAAGATGATTGCATCCACACCACTCATTCTTGCTGCATATGAACCGATATATTTATGGATTCTGCCAGCAAAAACTTCAAGTGCCAATTCTGCACGTTCATTGCCTTTTTCAGCTTCAATTTGGATATCACGTAAATCACTTGAAAAACCTGAAATAGCAAGCATTCCACTTTCCTTATTCAGAACATCAAGAACTTCATCCGCTGTTTTCCCTGTTTTCTCCATGATATAAGGAATAAGAGCAGGGTCAATATTTCCAGAACGCGTCCCCATCGTTACTCCTGCAAGCGGTGTGAATCCCATTGAGGTATCAATCGATTTTCCACCTTTAATAGCAGCAATACTTGCACCATTTCCTAAATGGCAAGAGATTAAGCGCAGTTGTTCAACTGGACGCCCAAGCATTTCTGCTGCACGTTCTGTCACATATTTATGCGAAGTCCCGTGGAATCCATATTTTCGAATGCCGTATTCTTTATAATATTCATTTGGCAAACTGTATAAATAAGAGCTTGCAGGCATTGTTTGATGAAATGCCGTATCGAAAACGGCAACAGCTGGCACATTTGGAAGCGTTTGTCGGAATGCACGAATTCCAGTAATGTTAGCTGGATTATGAAGCGGCGCTAAATCAGAAAGTACTTCAATTTGAGCTAACACTTCATCTGTAATTAATACAGAATCTGTAAAAATTTCTCCACCATGGACAACTCGGTGTCCGACGCCATCAATTTCATCATAAGAAGAGATGATTTTATAATTAATTAGTTTTTCTAATAATAATTTTACAGCCACTTCATGGTTCGGGATATCCAATGTTTCAGTGATTTTCTCATCATTCACTGAAATAACAAAGACTGAATCCTTTAATCCAATTCTTTCCACAAGACCTTTCGTGATAACTTCCTCACTTGGCATGTCAAATAATTGAAATTTCAATGAAGAACTGCCTGCATTTATCGCAATAACTTTAGACATTATAAAGCCTCTTTTCTACACGTATTTACAATGATCACTTAAGAACAAATGCTTCTTTTCTCATTTAAGCATTGAATCAAGGAGCTTTCAAGAGCGAGCCATCCATAGAGCGCTTACAAAAAAGAAGAAAATGTATTCAGATTTTTCTCTAAAAACAGCTATAAGCAGCTGATCCCTACTAAAACGATGAAAAAGGTTCAGGTTCTAAAAATTACCTCACCTTATGAAGGTGGCTTTGCTGTGCTGATTATGTGAAGTCCCGCCCCATATCCTTCATACAAAACAAACGAGGAAATATACGTATTTCCTCGCCAGTAATTAGAAAAGCGTAAGCACCTTTTTGGGAACTTAGACTAAGGTCGTACGTTCTGTAGCGAGTGCGGGAGTCCTACAAGCAAATGCTCCCCACCCAAAAAGTCATGTATGGACTGTTTGGGTGAAGAACATTTGACCTAAACCGGCTCTACTTGCTTAACATCAAAACTCGTTTTAAACATACTCGCTTATTCTTTTATTTTGCCGTTTGTTTTTCTTGACGAAACCACGTATCAATTTGGTCCATGATGGATTTTGTCGCAACAGCGTCGGATAATTTTGGCAGTTGGACTAGCAAGGCTTCTTTTGGTGCATGTAGTCCTTCTTTATGCTTCTGTAAAATCAAAATACTTTTCGCTGATTGCTCGTTTTTAAACATGGAAAGAGGCAATTGTACAAGCCCTTGAATATGCGTGTGTTTTTTTAAAAACTCATTTAATTTAGGGGCTTCTTCCGATAAAAAGAGATTATTCGGAACGATAAAGAATGTGTATCCCCCATCCTTCAAATGCATAATACTTTGCTCAATAAAGAGATGATGCGCATATGAATGCCCTTTGTCAGCAGCAAGCATATACTCACTAGCTCGCACATCATTTGGATAATAGCCTATTGGCAAATCACTCACCACTACATCCGCTGGGTCAATAAATAGCGGCTCTAGGCTATCTTGGTTAAAGAACTGAACTTCATGTTCTTGTAAATTCGCTCCTGCATATGCAAGTCTGATCAGCGTTTCATCCACATCAACTCCATAGGAAGCGATGTTTTTGTCTGTAAGATAATTGAGGATGGTGTATAGTAAATTCCCCGTGCCAACAGCTGGGTCTAACATCGACAATGTAGCTTGTTCATTCGTAAACTTCCCGATTAAATAACTGACAAATA
Source organism: Peribacillus sp. NPDC096379 (assembly GCF_044762875.1). Classification (NCBI taxonomy): domain Bacteria; kingdom Bacillati; phylum Bacillota; class Bacilli; order Caryophanales; family Bacillaceae; genus Peribacillus; species Peribacillus sp. NPDC096379. The sequence goes on along the minus strand of NZ_JBIWFD010000001.1, from coordinate 538,939 downwards.
TCCCCACAGCATCAGGCGTCATTTGATGGTTCGGCTGGATATTTTCTTTCATGCCCTTTAGAATGGCTAATTGATAGGCTTTCCGAATTTCTTCTTTCTGATTCTTATCGAGCGTAAATTCTTGATAGTGTTTCATTAATCTTTTTTGTGATAACTCACTAATTTCTTCCTGTAATACTTTGCCGTGAAATAAATTTTCTCCTGTTTCACCAAGGGCATCTAAATACGTACATGATAGCTCTTCTTGTAATATTTGAGCTGTTTCATCAAAAATATGGAATAATTCTTCTATCGGGGCAAATTTCAAAGTATACTTCCTCCTGTTTCATTCTCGTGTATTATTCTAAAACTCTTGAACTAGAGACACAAGCGCCACGGCTTTTTTACATAGTTTTTCTACAATATTATTTTAGAATTCTATTCTTGGCTCATTTGCATGAGAACGCATTTAAAAAAAAGAGACAAAAATCAATATTATCATATAACTAGCCGTTTAATATAGAAATGGGGTTCATCAATGGGGAATGTCAAATCAAGAGGCTGAATTATAATGAAAGGGTCAGACCCCACATCTACTATCTATCGTTTAAAATGCGAACATGACGCAATAAACGGTGTATAGAGTGTAAGGTCAGACCCTTTCTGAGACATTATTTTGCTGCTTTAGCTGCTTCAATTGCTGCTGTGTAGTCGGGATGTGAAGTACCTTCACTCACATATTCAACATATGTTACTTGATTATTGCTATCAATAACGAATACAGCACGAGCAAGCAAACGAAGTTCTTTCATAACAACACCAAATGCAGTACCAAATGAAAGGTCTCTGTGATCGGAGTATGTATGAACATTCTCAAGACCATTTGATGCACACCAGCGACCTTGTGCAAACGGAAGATCTACACTGATTGTTAACACTTTTACTCCAGCCACTTTCGAAGCTTCTTCGTTAAAGCGTCTTGTTTGTGCATCACAAACACCAGTATCGATGGAAGGAATTACACTAATAATACGGACAGAACCATTAAGATCACTAGCTTTTACTTCTGAAAGATCATTTGCTAATACGGTAAAGTTAGGTGCTTGATCGCCTACCTTCACTTCTTCACCTACAAGTGTGATCGGGTTGTTCTTAAATGTAACAGTTGCCATTAATAATTCCTCCCTTTAAGCTTTATGTACTACTGTTTAATGATAGATTGTTCCACCTTATTTTGCAATTGTTTAACATTACGATCACATATTAGGGGTGTCCAAAATGCAAAGGGCCAGACCCCGCAACAACTAAATACAGTGTGAGATACGTGTATGAAGCACGACATACTGATTTAGAGCACGAGGTCAGACCCTTATGAGACACGCCTACAATCCAAATATTCTTTTACTCTTGTTTAATGGCAACTAGCCATTCGTTAAATACCTAAATCATCTAATTTTTGCGGGGGACTTTTTGGGTTGCTCTGTTCATTTTTGGACAGCATCGATTGAATTTTTTCGCAAACAGCTGGAGCTAAATCGAGAACCTTTTCAAGTAAATGTGTACCTTGATCAAGGTGTAGCATTTTCACTCCATGTGAACCAACGATGAGAAAAGCAATAGGTGTAATGGAAACACCGCCGCCACTTCCACCGCCAAACGGTTGACTACCTCCAGAATCGCCTTTCTGGCCACCATCCATCATAAACTCACTTCCGCCTGTTGCAAAGCCGAAGCCAACCTTTGACACTGTTAGAATAACACTGCCATCCGGCGTCTCAACTGGATCACCGATAATTGTATTTACGTCTACCATTGCTTTAAGATTTTCCATTGCGGCTGTCATCAAGCCTTGAATCGGATGATCTGACATCTTATTTCCTCCACTCTACATCAATTTCTAGTTTGAATCTTTTGCTACTTGTTCGGAAGAAAATTTTACCTTTCCACCTTTCCAGTAGCGGAATATTTTGATTCCTGCCACAATAGCATGTCCGATTCGAAACTCAACTATGCAAAAAAACGAGGTACTCGCTGCTGGTTTCGCATAATCAGGAGTGATCGTGTAATTCGGCATTTTTTTAAATCTCATGTAGTTGCTTAACAGCCCGATAATCGATCCTTTCATAGCATATGATCCACCAACGCAGATGCCGGTTAATACGGCATCTCCTGTGCCGATTAGACTATGCCATTGAAATGTTTTAACCTTCACTTTACGTAGAAATTTACGGACTAGTATATGGAATCCAAATACATGTTTAATTAACTTCTTCATATTTTCAAGACTATTAAGCATTTCTTCAGCTGTGAAATCTTTTACAGCCTCTTGTCCAGCGTTATTTGCATCGATGCTTTTTTCTTCTTTATAAACAATGGCTGCGGAATCTTCAGCTACTTTAATAACTGGAATCTTTATCGTATAACGGATAATCCCGCCCCAGGCACGTAACTTCAGGCGAAAGTGGTCATCTTTCTGTATATGGGAGTATATAATATGGATTTTTATTTTTGTCATAAAAATAAGAATGAATATAAATAGGAAGATTGCGATTACTAAGATAAACCACTTCATAGGTTCACACCCTTTCAACTTCTCATTGTGGTCGTATATGCAAAAAAATAAACCTGCAGGATAAAATCCCACAGGTTTATTTTTATTTATCGCCGATTAACGGGCACCTTCCGCTTTTATTGTTGTCTAGCTACAGGCGCCATCGGCTCGAGGTCAGAAGTCAATCAATCTGATGGGGAGAAAGACACTCCCCATACAGCTTGCTCGTCTTCTGCTTGTCGCCGATTAACGGGCGCCTTCCGCTTTTCTTGTTGTCTAGCTACAGGCGCCATCGGCTCGAGGTCAGAAGTCAATCAATCTGATGGGGAGAAAGACACTCCCCATACAGCTTGCTCGTCTTCTG
>NZ_JBIWFD010000001.1:488249-535946 GCF_044762875.1 Peribacillus sp. NPDC096379 | reverse complement strand
GCTTGTCGCCGATTAACGGGCGCCTTCCGCTTTTCTCGTTACTTTCGATCTAATATGACTGTTGTGTCGGCAAAGATGTCATGAAGTCCTTGCTTTTTAGGGAGGAATCCGACAATGATATAGCCTGCAAAAAGAAACTTGGCAATGAATCGGCCAATGAATTCTCTAAAAAACAATGTCCCCCAAGAGATCCTTTCTTCTTTTAGACTAACAACTCTCAAGCCGAATATCATTTTCCCTAATGTTTTTCCAAAGAATCGAGTCATCAGCACGAAATACAAATAGAAAACGATTGTTGTTCCAATTGCTTGAATAGAAAAGAAGGAGCTGTCAAAAACATTCCCAGTAATGGCCATGGAAAGAGGGCTAATCAGAATTCGATTTAAACTACCAATGACTAATAAATCGGCTAAATAGGCCCAAAACCTCATCCAAAATCCAGCATAGGCCACTAAAGGGCGGCCTTCCTGATCGAAACCTGCTACTTGATTTGTCAAAATCAACTCTTTCTCCCGTAACGTTTCATCTAAATCAAGTTGGCGAGAATTTGATTCGTACTCTTTATCAAGATTTACATCATTATTTGTCTGTTTATCCTCATTCATTCTTCTCGCCTCCTCATTGTGAATATAGGTACATCAATCGCGGAGAATTCGTTCTCGAAAGCAATTCAACCAGACCCTCTTTCTCAAGGTCATTCCCCATTAGCTTTCTTGCGCCCATATTGAAAAGAGTTCCAAAGCCTGCTTGATCTGTGTACCTAATCACCGAGGCATTTTTCAATTTCAAATCTTTTTGCATCGCTGAAATTGTATCATCTAATGTGCCGAGACCATCAATTAACTTTGCATCCAGTGCCTGGCGACCATCATAGATTCGGCCGTCCGCTAATTTTCGGACTTGGGCATCTGATATACTCCGGCCTTCAGAAATAATTTTCACAAATTGATTATATGAATTATCAATTAATGTTTGTAGGATATTTCTTTCCTCATTTGTCATCTCTCGTGTTGGGCTCATAATATCTTTGTATGGTCCACTTTTAATCGTTACGAAATCAACGCCATATTTCTCTGCCAATTTTCCGTAGTTCACACTTTGCATAATAACGCCTAATGAACCCGTTAATGTTTCAGGACTTGCAAAAATCTTATCCGCTGGCGCTGACACATAATATCCGCCAGATGCGGCCATAGATCCCATTGAAACGTAAACTTTCACTCCACTTTTTTGGATCTCTAAAATTTTGTCACGGATCTCGGCACTTTCAACAACACCGCCGCCTGGTGAATTGACACGCAAAATCATTCCTTTTATTGCTGGGGTTTCATTCACCATATCCAATTTGTCCATAAAGGCTCTGTGATTGTAACCGGTTGTACCTAACAATGAGCCGGAATTTCCTGTATCTTGAATAACTCCTTCGATATCAAGTACAGCAATTTCGTCAAAGCCTGTACCTTGTTCAATCACTTCTGTCATAAATTCACCATCTGATCCAAGAAAATCATTAAACAGCTTATCAACATCAACGAACATGGCTGTGGTCAAGAAATTGAAACCGATTGAGAAACCAAATAACACTACTGCAATTCCCAAAGCAGCCCAACGCTTTCCATTCATTATCTTCATCCTCTCTCTACTCTTTACTTAATAGAGGTTGTTCAAAAAGTCCGGTTCTCTCGAGATGCGCTCGCAGAACTTCTCGGATCTTTTATCCTCCTTTTTGGACACGCACTACTAGTTTATGCGTTTGAATTTTCAAAATGTTTCATCTCATGATAAACTAAGGAAACACCCTAATATTGTAACAAACAATCTACTTTTTTGGAAAATAATTTCAATACTGTTGGAGGTTTTTACTATGGATAATCGTCGTAATTTGTATTTCTTTCATGCACAATCTGAAGATACTCTTGCTAAAGTACAGCCATTACGGGATTTAGCACAACGCAATGGGTATAATATCGTACCTGATTTTAAACACGCGAACATTATCGTTAGTATTGGGGATGATGGGACATTTCTTCAAGCAGTCAGAAAAACGGGTTTCCGAGAAGATTGCTTATATGCGGGGATTTCTACAACCGGGAACTTAAATATGTATTGTGATTTTCATTTAGAAGATACCAACAAAATGATTGAATCAACAGAAACAGATCAAATTGAAGTACGGCGCTATCCAACGATTGAAATTAAATTGGATAATCAGCCCTCTTTCTTTGCGCTCAATGAACTAAGCATCCGTTCTGCGATTATAAAAACATTCGTGCTGGATCTCTTTATTGATTCAATCCATTTTGAAACGTTCCGAGGCGATGGAATCGTGATTGCTACGCCAACTGGAAGTACTGCCTACAACAAATCAGTGAAAGGCGCGGTTGTGGACCCAACTTTACCATGCTTTCAAGTGAGCGAGCTTGCTTCGATCAACAACAATACTTATCGAACGCTCGGATCCTCTTTTATTCTTGGACCTGAACGAACATTATCCGTCAGAATGCCACAAAATGAAAACGATTACCCAACGATTGGTCTCGACAATGAAGCACTAAGCATCCGCGATATTGAGAAAATTCAAGTAAATCTAAGCGGAAAATCGATTAAAACGATCAAACTAAAAGACAACTCATTTTGGGAAAAAGTAAAAAGAACATTTTTATAAAGTGAACCTTCAATCAGTAGGGGTTTTCTTCATCCCCTACTGATTGTTAGTCCCGTTTTACTGCCCGTTAATGCGGGATAATTAAATAAAGAGGATGTCCCAAAAGGGTCTGACCTCGCACTCTAAATCAGTATGTAGTGGTTCATTCACTTATCCTATACTGTATTTAGTTGTTGCGGGGTCTGACCCTTTGCTTTTGGGACATCCTCTGGTTTTAATAAAGTGAAACTTCCATCAGTGGGGGGTTCTTTTATCCCCCACTGATGGTTAGTTGAACCAATCGGGCTTTTACGGGCAGTTTGTCCCCCACCTACCTTCTTTGTACTTCATAAGCTTGAGGTGGGGGTCTTACTGCCCGTTAATGCGGGATAAAGATCAAGCACCACGTCTTACTTGTTTTTTCACGTTATTGCTACCTATGACTCTATTTTTTGTAATCGAGAGAGTATAGATGACTAGTGCGCTCCAGATAAAGATGAATGCAAGTAAGTGGACTTTCGTAAATGACTCATGGTAGACAAATACGCTAAGTATCAATGATAAGGTTGGACCAATGTATTGCAAAATCCCGAGCATAGATAGCGGAACTTTTTGTGCTCCTTTTGCAAAAAACAATAGTGGTAGCGCTGTGACAACGCCCCCTCCCATTAATAGTAAAGCTGTATGAGATGTTGTAAAGAACGCTGAACCTGATGTAGACAGAATATAAATGATATATCCTAACGCAAATGGAGTAACCATTAAGGTTTCTAATGTGAGCCCCATAGCTGAGTCGGCCTTTATCATTTTTTTTGCTAGACCATACAGTCCAAATGTTACAGCCAAAATGAGTGAAATCCATGGGATTGAGCCAAAGTAAATACCAAGAATAAGTACACCTGCACCTGCAAGCGAAAAGGCAAAGACCTGTTGCTTACTTAGTTTTTCTTTTAAGACAATGACCCCAAGCAGCACACTAACTAGTGGATTGATATAATAACCAAGGCTAGTTTCCATAATCCTCCCTGCATTCACAGCCCAGATGAACGTTCCCCAGTTAATGCTGACCAAAATCGAAGCAAGAAAAAGCGAGAACAGGATTTTTCGATTCTGAACAATCTCTTTTAGAAAACTGACAAAGTTCTTCCATTTTCTCGAAACCAATAAAAGAACGACCATAAAAGCAAACGACCAAATAATCCGATGAGCAAGGATTTCTCCAGCAGACACATCTTGTATCATCTTCCAATACATCGGAATGATGCCCCATATTAAATAAGATAATGCCGCAAAAAAGGCACCTTCTCTTTGACTTTCCAATTTCATGACCTGCATGCCTTCTTTCTACTATACTATTTCAGATTACGAAATATATTTATTATACATGCAAGTTTCTACTTCTTCTATGATTATTTTTTCGCATAGACAATCTGTTCGTTGACAACTGTCATGCCTGCTTGTATTTCAAGCCATTCATCGGGCTGGACGGTGTACAAATCTTTTTCAAAAACTGTGAAATCAGCCACATATCCCGGAGCAATCTTGCCACGCGATTCTTCTTGCCCAATCGCATAAGCACTCCCAGTCGTATATAAGGAGAGCGCCTCAAATAGCGATAGACATTCCTTTTCATTATAAATCGTTTGGTCTGGACCAAACGGCTTTCTTCTTGTCACAGCAGCATGAATACCTAGCAACGGATCGACCGGTTCAATCGGCGCATCTGAACCGCCTGCACAATGAATGCCTTCTTCAATGAATGTTTTCCATGCATAGTTATATTCCATATGCTCTTTTCCTATTTTATCAATAACCCATGGAAAATCAGAAGGGACAAAGCCAGGTTGAATATCGAAAATCACCGGTAAATCTTTGGCACGATCTAATAAATCTCTTCTCATAATTTGTGCATGAATAAGCCGATCTCTCCAGCCAGGCTTCGGTGGGTAAGCGCAAATGGCATCCAGTACCATTTCGAATGCAAGATCACCAATTGCATGTACAGCGATTGGCATCTCATAATTCCTTGCTTTTTGAACAAGATCATGCAGTTCCTTTTCTGTATAAATCGCCACACCTTGCGTATCCGGACGGTCACGATACGGATGGCTTAATAATGCCGTATTGCCGCCAAGTGATCCGTCTGCAAATAGTTTCATCGCATCTAATTCAATCAACCCTTGTTTACTGCGGTATCCATACCCAGCCTCTTTCATGTCATCAACCACTTCATTATGAACGAGCAGGTTGACACGGAATGGCAATTTCGCTTCCTCAATAACTGAAACAAATGCTTGATAAGTTGGCAAAAATCCATTGTAATAATGTAAATCTTCCGAATGCCCCCCAGTTAAACCAAGTCTATGGCAAGCACGAATCGAAGCAGACAACGCACGCCTCACATATTCCTCCGTAATTCCCGGTACATGATTCATGATCAGTTCCAAAGCAGGGGCTTCTTTAAACATACCGTTTAAACGGGCATCCTTATACCGCCCAATCACTCCACCAAACGGCTGCTCGATATTTTCCTCGATGCCACTACCTGTCAAAGCCGAGGAATTCACAACGACAGCATGACGGCAAGCCCTTTTTAAAACGAGCGGATGTTCATTGGATAGTTGATCCAAGTCATCTCGCAATATAAGTGTAGAATCTGGCCATTCATTTTCATTCCAACCTTCTGCAATAATCCATTCTCCAGCAGGTGTTTGTGCACATTTGTTAAGTAAGGCCTGTAGGATTTCATCTCTGCTCTTCATCATCGAAAGATCCAGCCTCATTAGCTTTTCACCATGTCCAATCAAGTGCAGATGGCTATCCACAAGTCCTGGAATAAGCATTTGACCTTGCAAATCGACTTCATTCGTAATGGTGTCTCGATATGTGTCTCGAAGTGCTGAAGCCTCGCCAACCTCAATGATTGAGCCATTTTCAGTAAAAATCGCCTCTACTTGATCATATTCTGTTTGCATCGTATAAATGCTTCCGTTATACCAAAGCGTCCCCATTGTTTGCCCCCCACACACTTGCTCTATTTAACCACATTGCTTTCTTCCTAAAGTGTATCACCAAACCCAGAGTATTCCACAAGAAAACGTATTAGGGGCATAGAGTAGGCCTCAAAAGGTCTGACGCTTCTTTTCGAGGCACCCCCACGAGACTTTATCAAAATAGCATATTCTAATAATCCAAGTCTGGTCAGTCTTGTGCATCCGCTTAGAAGTAGCTGTTGTTCATAGTCGCATTTTAGCTACAATGATGATTCTATATTTGAAAATTTAGCTAAGTCCTCTCTGTTCCCAATTACCACTAATAAATCTCCTGTATGAATAATCTGATCTGAGGGTGGAGATACGATTATTTCTCCTTCTCTAACAATGGCAATGACACTTACATTGTATTTGGCACGAATATCAAGATCTCGTAAACTTTTTTCCGCCATTCTAAGTGGAATGATGATTTCCTCGATATTGAATTCTTTTGACAGTTCAATGTAGTTCAACATATTCGGTGATAGGAGCTGATTGGCAACTCGTTCCCCCATGTCTCTTTCAGGATAAATGATCCAATCAGCCCCTATTTTCTCTAAAACCCGGCCATGGTGCTTGCCTAGAGCTTTCGCTATGACTTTTTTCACTCCAAATTCTTTTAAAAGCATAACGGTTAAAATACTCGACTGCATGTCATTCCCAATTGCGACAATTACACAATCAAAATTACGAATCCCGATTGAAATAAGCGCCTTTTCCTCTGTAGTATCTGCCACGACTGCATGAGTAACGGCTAATTCAGCATCTTCGACTCGTTCCTCATTACAATCAATTCCCAAGACATCCTGCCCAGCCTCATGTAATTTTCGAGCTACACTCATGCCAAATCTCCCCAAACCAATAACCGCATATTGTCGTTTGACCATATCTTATTTACACTCCCTATTTTTCATTAACCGATCATTATTTTCCCCTTTGGATGACGAAATGCATCCGGTTTACGCCTCATAGCAATGGCAAAAGCAATCGTTAAAGGACCTAATCTTCCTGCGAACATCGTCAATATAATGAGTACACGACCAATAGGTGATAGTTCTGGGGTTAATCCCATCGATAGACCTACTGTGCCGAACGCTGAAGTCGTTTCAAATAGATACATCATAAAATCATGGCCTTTTTCCGTGATACTCAGTAGCATGGTCATGGTAATAACAAGGAATAATCCACTTACCGTTACAGTAAGCGCTTTAAATATCGTGTCAAAAACAATGCGTTTATGAAAGAAGACGACATCTTCTTTTCCTTTAATTTGTGAAAAGACGGTTCCAAGTAAAGTAGCAAAGGTAGTCGTTTTAATTCCGCCACCTGTTGAACCCGGAGAAGCGCCAATAAACATCAGGATAATCGTCAGAAATAATGTTGGTTGTGTTAAGTCTGAAATATTCAATGTATTAGCTCCATCTGTTCTCGCTGTCACCGATTGAAACAAGGCTGCTAATCCTTTTCCAAGATAGGATAAAGGCTCTAATGTTTTATCATTGCCATATTCAAAAATGAAGATTATGATGGCCCCACCTACAGTTAAAATTAGACTAGTCAGTAATACCAATTTCGTATGCACAGATAAGCGTTTTGTATCATGATATTCATAAAGTTCATTCATTACGATAAAACCAATTCCCCCTAATGTGATAAGCGCACAAACGGTTAGCACGACCGTTGGATCTTCTGCGTACGGGGTCAAACTCCGAAATCCTCCCAGTAAATCAAAACCTGCATTATTAAAATTGGAGATTGAATGAAAAATGCCAAAGTAAATCGCTCGACCAATCGGCATATCAAAAGAAAAACGGATCGATAAAATAATAGCACCGACAAGCTCGATCGCTCCTGTAAAAATCAACACTCTTTTTACTAACCTGACAATGCCCTCCATCGATAATTGGTTTAACGCTTCTCGAAGTAATAATCTTTCTTTCAGTGATATTCTTTTGCCTAAGAGAAAAAAGAAAAAAGTTGCAACTATCATAAACCCTAATCCGCCGATTTGAATGAGCAGTAATATGACAATCTCGCCAAAACTGCTAAATGTGCTTCCTGTATCTACAACGACAAGCCCTGTCACACATGTAGCAGATGTTGCGGTAAATAAAGCATTCAAGAACGAGAGACCGACTCCATCTTCTGTTGAGAAGGGAAGTGTGAGTAAGAATGCACCTATTAAAATTACAGCCGCAAAGCCCAATACAAGAATTTTTGGCGGGTTTAGAAAATCTGTTATTTTTGTCATAATGATCTCCCACTTATTAAAATATTGAATCGAGCATCATTCCATTCTGCAGCGTCATAAAATTATTTATCCCGCATTAACGGAGAGTCAAATCGCCCACTGAATGAAGTTTCACTTTATCAAAAAGGGAAAAGCAGATTAAACACCAAAAAGACCAATGGTACTTTTCTCCATAATGCAGTCATGCACTATCATTCAAGATTCCAGCGGTAAACCAAACGATTCACACAATGGTATTGAATGCTTGCCAAAACAACATGTTGATTGGAGAAAAAGTACTCATTGGTCTACTTAACGCCCAGCAAGTTATCCACTCTCTTTGCGTTCTATCATCCAAGAAACTTTTTCATATTTACATATATTAAAAAGACCTACAGATTGTTCATTAGGCTGCTTTCTTGCTTCACTCATAACAAAAAAGCCCCCTTAAATTAGGTAGTCTTATGAACTCCTTCACTAAGCCTGCGAAGAAAGCTTTCGGGTAGGATGGCGAAAGAGTATCTCATCCTTTCTGCAAAAGCAGAATTAATCCCAAATTAGTGGGTCCTCCGTTCTCAATTAATTAAGATTGGGCCGATATCAAATTTGTTATTTATGAGAATTATTCTACGCCCGCTGCGTAATCATTGTAAACTCATTAAAAGTACTAAATATGTTCAAATTCATCCAAATACAAGAAAATTAATCGAATATTCACACAATAACTCTATTTCACGTAGTAATTCTACGTATTTCACCTGATTTTAAAGTTTTATAAAGATTTTATTTTTGCATTGACAAGACCTTACTTTGGACATTATGATAACCCAATAAATCTCAGAAAGGTAATTGGAGGCATTATGTCAAATTCCAAAAAGAAACTAGAGGCTGAAATTAGTGCCGCATTTATCAAATTCCAGCGTGAGTTGATCGGTAGAGGTCCACAGGAAGCCAAAACATATATCATTAATGACATGTTGATTACCCGATTCAAAGGTGTTCTAACGGTAGAAGAAAAGCATCTTGTCAATCGAAATTCTGGGAAAAAACTTGTCAAACAAATGCGGGAGCTGCTTCGTGAAATGTACAGCGAAGATTATGAAAAAATTGTCGAACATTATACTGGCTGTAAAGTTCTTTCCTCTCATAGTGATATTAGTACAAAAACTGGGGAGAGAATCGAGGTTTTTATTATGGATAAAGACTTAGAGAAGAGCCTTTAAGATGGAGTAATTCAGACTACAATGCTAGTAATCTTTACATTGTCGAAATTTGTAATTAATTAACTAAAAGAAATGCATTTATTTAGATTAATAGATTGTATACTGTATATGATCACAAGACCTTGTTGTGATTTGGAATTTCATTATGAATATGTAGGAGAGTAAATATGGGGAATATTTCTAACAGATATGTAATTAACGCCGTTGGTAAAGGCGGTCAGACATACTTAACCCATTGTCAGGATAAAGAAGCGCTTAAGAAATGGATAGCCGAACACGAAGATCATCTTGTCATGAATGAGTTAAAGATTGTGGATAAGAAAAAGCATCCATTGTTAAAGTTATTTTCTTTAAAAAGATAATCAGCAAACATTTAATAAAAGAGGTTGTCTAAACAAAAGAACTGGTCCTCACACCCTATACACCGTTTATCCGATATGTCCTGTACACGTATAAACCATGATAGTAGATGTAGGGGCTAATTCGTTTGTGAAACAACCTCTCTTTATTTAACCCGTATGATTCTCATCCAAATTGCGCAAATCTACTCGGCGGATTTTCCCCGAAGTCGTTTTTGGCAGTTCTTTAATAAATTCAATTTTCCGCGGATATTTATAAGGTGCTGTCACTTTTTTCACATGCTCTTGAAGTGTTTTCACCAACTGTGGTTCATTTTCATCGACATGTTCCTGAAGCACGATATATGCCTTGACGACATGTCCTCTTACTTCATCCGGACTTGCTACTACAGCACATTCTTTCACATAAGCATGCTTAATGAGTGCATCTTCAACTTCAAACGGTCCAATCGTATAGCCAGAGCTGATAATCATATCATCCCCGCGCCCCTCAAACCAAAAATAGCCGTCTTCATCTTTTCTTGCTTTATCCCCCGTTACATAATACTCGCCACGAAATTGCATAGCGGTACGTTCAGGGTCGCGATAATAACTTTTGAACAAAGCTGGGGTTTCGATATGTACAGCAATATCTCCGACTTGACCTACTTGACAAGGTACTCCATCTTCATCAATGATTTCCACTCGATTACCAGGTGTCGGTTTCCCCATTGAGCCAGGCTTCAGTTCCATTCCTATGGAAATCCCGACTAACAGCGTATTTTCTGTCTGGCCGTATCCATCTCGTACTTGAATATTGAAGTACTTTTCGAATATATCAATTACTTCCCGATTCAATGGCTCGCCTGCCGATACCGCACTGTGTAGTTCAGTAAGACTATAGTCTGCCAAATTATCCACTTTTGCCATTAATCGATATTCCGTTGGCGTACAACATAGAGCATTCACTTTGTAATCCTCAAGTAGTTGCAAGTATTTCTTTGCTTCAAATTTGCCATGATACACAAGGCCAGTAGCACCAGATCCTAGTACAGCAAGAAAAGGACTCCAAATCCACTTTTGCCAACCAGGGGCCGCAGTCGCCCACACTGTATCACCTTCACGAACACCTAGCCAGTTTGCGGCTGCTGTTTTTAAATGTGCATATGCCCAGCCATGAGTATGTACTACACCTTTAGGATTGCTGGTCGTACCAGATGTATAGGAAAGAAAAGCCATGTCTGAACTTTTCGTATCAGCTAGTGCAAGCGTATCACTGGATGATTGTATTTTCTCCTCCAAATAGAGCCATCCTGGGACTTCCTGACCAACCGATAATTTCACAAGCTGCTCTGTGTCTTTAACTGCATTTACCTGATCGCAAAATTGATGATAGCAAATGACTCCCTTCACCTCAGCATGCCTTACTCGGTATTCAATATCCTTTGGCCTTAACATTTCTGAACATGGGATAACCACGATCCCAATCTTAAGTGCTGCTAGATATACTTCATATGCCTCAATTAGCCTTGGAATGATGATGAGAGCAATATCTCCTTTTTCCAACCCTGCATCTTTTAAAACATGACCGATTTTGTTAACTCGTTTCATTAAAGCATCGTATGTAACTTCTTTCTTTACTCCATCCTCAGATTCCCATTTTAAGGCTAAACGGTTCTTGTCTTTTGCGAATCTTTCCATTTCACTAACAAGATTATACTTCTCTGGAGCAATCAAATCTTCTCTTCTCATTGTATTTCTCCTTCCTTTTTACAAGAAACAACATTAACTATTTAAAACATGGAAACCAACTTCCTTATGTTGCGGCACAATTTTATAGATTTTCGCACAAAATTTAGTTTAATTCTCATTATCATTGGTAATCCTGTTCAAGTTAACAAAGTTTTGTCCCTTTTATCTTTATACAAAACCTCAAGATACATTATACAGTTTTATAAGTATGTAAAATAATAAATATTTTTCTTATCTTATCAGAAAATAAGATGGAATGAAAACAAATGAAAGAAAGCGGGCGAAATCGCCCGCTTTCTGCAGCCATTGTTATGAAATTATTTTTGGTACCCGCCTAATTGTTGTTCAGCCATTTGAACTAGACGTTTTGTGATTTCACCGCCAACTGAACCGTTAGCACGTGAAGTTGTTTCACCGCCAAGCTGCACACCGAATTCAGATGCGATTTCAAATTTCATTTGATCTAGAGCTTGTTGTACACCAGGTACGACAAGTTGATTTGAGTTGTTGTTTGCCATGTGTTTTTCACCTCCTTGTAAGTATAGAATGTGTAAAAACACATGGCTTCATTCGTTGATTTCTTGGTAATTATAGTCAGAGTTTCCAGTCTAGAACAAGTCTTCTAATTGCCCTTCTCCAGTAGCTTTTTCACCAAAGCGAATTTTTTGGATTTCAGTCTGTTCCACAGCATCTGCAATCAGCTTATCAAAGTCAACAAAGCTTTCATAATACTGAACCTTTTCGAGCTTTGGCTTTGTCTTAGGACTTGCCGGTGTAAATACCGTACAGCAATCTTCGTATGGTTGATTCGATATCTCAAATGTATCATATTGCTTCGCAAGCTCAATAATTTCTAATTTGTCCATGGCGATAAGTGGACGCAATACAGGCGTTGAGATTACTTCATTGATCGCAAACATGCTATTCATCGTCTGACTTGCTACCTGACCAAGACTTTCCCCGGTTATAATTGCCAGCGCTTCTTCTTTTTCTCTGATCGCATCAGCTATGCGCAGCATTAAACGACGTGTGCTCGTCATTGTATAGTTCTCTGGTATTTGTTTTTGGATCAGCATTTGAATTTCTGTAAACGGAACAATATGAACTTTCATGCTTCCGTTTACTAATGCGAGTTTTTCAGCTAAGTCCATGACCTTCTGTTTGGAACGTTCACTCGTGAATGGCGGGCTATAGAAATGAATACATTCAATTTCAAGACCACGCTTCATGGAAAGGAAGCCTGCAACCGGGCTATCTATTCCGCCTGAAAGCATGAGCATCGCCTTTCCGCTTGAGCCAAATGGAAGACCACCTGCACCATGAATATTCTCGCCTGATAAATAGACTGCTTCCTTGCGTACTTCTACACGTAAATCTAAATCTGGATTTTTCACATCCACCTTTAAAATTCCATCTTTATTCCGTAACAAATGTCCACCAAGAAGATGGTTCATTTCATTCGTATCATATGGAAAATCTTTATCCGAACGCTTTGTCGAAACTTTAAACGTTTCAATTTCTCCCGATAACTGGTCGATATAATATAAAGCAGCCGTTTTAATTTCTTCGATATCACGGCCTATTTTTAAAGCTGGGCTTAATGACTGAATGCCATATACCCCTTTTATTTGGTCAATGATCTTCTGATGATCTTCGCCATTTAATATAATGTACATCCGTTCCCGACTTGCGGTCAGTTTGGCCGCTTTAAAATCTCTTAATGCCCAACGAATATGATTTTTGAGTTTATCAACAAAGCTTTTTCGATTACGTTTCTTTGTTGAAATCTCACCATAACGAATGATAATATGATCAAATTTCATTTATTTTACCTCATTACCTTTTGTAGTTTTAAAAGTGTGTTCTTAATTTCCTGAAGTACGAACTCCACTTCATAAAGTTCGTTTTCATATGAAGTGCTAATTCTAATAACACTATCCGCTCTTTTCTGATCATGAAACATGGCCAATACCGTATCACTGATTGACTTTTTCTTAGACGAACAAGCACTTGTCGTTGAAACATATATTTCTTTCTCTTCAAGCGCATGGATAAATACTTCCGATTTAATGCCCGGAATGGAAAAATTGATGATATGGGGTGCACCATGTAATGGACTGTTTATTTTCACACCCGTTATTTCGTTCAATCCATTCAATAACATATCTCTAATTTCTATTAGCTTCCCATAATCCTGCGCGCTTTTTTGTAAAGTGAGTCGTAATGCTCTAGCTAAGGCTACGAACCCAGCAACGTTTTCCGTGCCACTCCTTAGCTTCGCCTCCTGATTGCCGCCAGTGAAGAGCGGTGAAACCCTAATGCCATCTCTAACGTATAATACACCTGTACCTTTTAAGCCATGAAATTTATGACCAGAAATCGTACATAAATCAATCCCAGCAGTAGCTATATCTAATGGAACCTTCCCAATACCTTGCACATGATCGACATGAAAGAGCACTTGTGGATATTCTTTTAATAAGTGACCCATTTCTACGATCGGCTGGATTGAACCGACCTCATTGTTAACGGACATGACGGACACTAAAATCGTATCCGTTCGTAAAGCATTTTTCAAGTCTTCCACAGAAACAAACCCATTTGAATCGACTTGTAAATAGGTGATATCAAACCCTTCTTCTTCAAGTAATTGACACGTTTCTTTAATGGAAGCATGCTCCATAACAGTCGTGATAATATGCTTACCTCTTTTAGAATAAGCATGTGCTATCCCTTTAACTGCTAAGTTATTTCCTTCCGTTCCCCCAGAGGTAAAATAAATCTCCACGCTTTTCACGTGAAGAAGGTCAGCCACCTGCCTCCTTGCTTGCGTTAACAGGCTTTCAGCTTTAGCACCTAGACCATGTAAGGAAGAAGGGTTGCCGAAGTATTCTGTAGACACCTTTATAAAGGAATCGAGGACTTCCGGATATGGCTTTGTCGTAGCGCTATTATCAAAATAAATCATATGTTTCCCTCCAAAGAACAAAAGCGCGAGCACCTTGAAAGAGGAGAGAGCCACATCATGTGGGAACACCATCCTGACCTATCGTAAGACTCAGAAGGGCTATAGGCTACTTTCTTTTGGCACTAAATTTTGTTCAAGATTTCATTTATATAAAAGCATCGTGTAGCTTCTTGTTCTTTCATTTGATTATTAACAACACATCATTTTACCATAAATCACGATTATTGAAAAAGATTCATTTTGCCAAAATCAGTCTTTTAGTACGAGTTCAAAAAGGAGGATAAAAAGAGCCGAGAAGTTCGAGGAGCGAATGTCTCAACCTTTCGCGTATACAGTAACCGGACTTGCACAGGATGTGCTGACTTCTGTGTTGCTCGTCATGACATGCGTGATTTTAACAGAAGGTCTTTCATGAGCTTTGGTGCAATTCGCAAGCTTTTTCACCGGACTTTTTGAACAGCCTCTTTTACTTTTGGATTACGCAAAAAGAGGCTGTCCCATAAGTGAAGGGTCAGACTGTAGCTACTACATACAGTTTAAATGAAGTGTCAGTAACACGATCAACTGTATGGTGAGTGCTGAGTCAGACCCCTTTAGGACATCCTCTTCATTCATTTTTTCGTATTATGAAAGTACTTCTTCCATATCCGCCTCGATTTTATCTAAGTATCCTGGTTCGACTTTTTCAATGGCTGATGCTGCAACTTCTAATGCCCGCTCATATTCATATTCCATAAAGTAGTGTTCAGCAGTTCTTAAAGCCTCAGCAACAGCAGGGTATCTACTGCGATATCGGTTTCCGTATTGGATCACTTTCTCTGCAAAAAGCATTTCCTCTATCAGCACTTCTGTGTTTTCGTATAAACTTGTGACAGAAGCAATCGCTTTTTCAAGAAAAATGTGTACAGAGCCCATATCCAGAGGCTTTTCCTCTAGTTTACTCTGAACATCTTCAATGCTTTCTTTTGCTTCCGCTAACAAATTCCGATACTTTTCAGGCAGACCTGGAATATTACTTTGCGAGATCGTCCTGCTAGTATCTCCCATTTTCTTTCTCAGGTCTTGTAATACCCCACGTGCTTGCAATTCATCTTTTCTCAATGCATGAAGTTTCTCAGCAAAGGCTTCATGCTCCACCTTCAGCTCGTTTAGAATCGCTTCAATTCCCTGCATTTCTTCACTTAAAACAGAACTGATCATCGTATTATCTGCAATTTCCAAGGAAAGTAATTGGAACCTTTTTACCAATTTATCAATTTGCTTTTCTAATTTCTTCTGAGCACTTAGTTCACTTTCCGTTACATGATAGCTATGCCGTACAACGACTGTCTCAGCTTTTAATTTATCATTCTCATATGCAAATGCTTCAAGGTTATCCTTCAAAAGATCCTCATTTTTTATTAGATACTGTTTGGAAAGCACTTCTTTTTCAAGTAAATCATACAGAAGGTTCACACTATCATAAATTTCATTGATTCCTTTTTCAGCAGTCTCAGTTTCCGCAAGATCAAGTTGATTATTATAATGTTCAAGCTCGGTTTCAAGCCTCAAAATCTCTGTCTCAAATTCAATATGCTCTAAAGAATATCCCTGTTCCCTCATCTCCGTGAAGCCATCTTTCAACTCCAAAAGGGATGTTGGAAGTGAAGAATGACCATCTAATAGCAATTGAGGAATGATTTCCATTTTTGTTTGAATGGTAACAAGTTGATTTTTTATCGATAAAACAAGTTCTCGCGCATTTAAATAATTTCCATTTTCTGTCGCTTCTTCATATTGCTTAAGAACCACCACTATTTCATCGAGCGTACTCTCAAGTGGATCTGCCGCTTTGGCAAATGTATGGCGATGAACCAGCAAGTTTTTCTTAATAGTACGGTAGCCTTCTTTAATCTCTTCAATCTCAATCCTGTTTTTCTCTTCACTACCGACCAATTCATTTAGCTCACGAAGAATCTTTTCGATCGCCGTTTCAATGTTCGTAAGCTTAGTCGAGATCATTTGCTGAACTTCTTTGGATTTACCGAGACGATATTTGTCGACATAATCATCTGCATCGAACAATAATTCTTCAACATCCGGCATGTAGACTGTGATAATGGCGTCCCATTCATTACGCCATCGTTCAAACATTTCTTCTGTTTCACCAGTCATATTTAATTGCTTTACTTTAGAAAGCTCATCCAATATTGGGCGGTTCATAATTTCCATTTTCCAAGCCTCAAGCTGGTCAATTTCTTTAAAATGCTTCTTTTTCAAAAAATATCCCCATATTATTAACGTAATAACTAGTATAATTATGCCTAGTATGTACTCCATCATATGCCCCCCAATTCTAAACCTCACAAGTCAGCAACAATCTATATAAATGTTTACATGTTCAATTCAATGCTTTTATGATACCATGTTAGCAATAATTTTTGACTAATAAATATATTTTTTTTACAGAATTGTGCTTGAAATTGAATTTATGGGGGGATTTTGATGAAAATTGACAGTCATGTTCACAGTCCGTACTGTCCTCACGGTTCAAGCGACTCTTTTGAAGATTATATCGAACGAGCTATAACGCTAGGAATCGAGGATTTGACATTCACAGAGCATGCTCCTTTGCCAGAAGGGTTCATTGATCCTACACCAGACCGTGATAGTGGGATGGAACGTGGTCATTTACTAGACTATTTTCGAGAACTCGGTTTATTAAAAGAGAGATACAAGGAAAAAATCAGGATTAAGACAGGGCTAGAAGTAGATTATATCGAAGGATTTGAGGCAGAAACTAAGAAATTCCTTAATAAAGTTGGTAAATATTTAGATGATAGTATCCTATCGGTTCATTTTATTCGTGATGAAAATGAGTGGCATTGCATCGACTTTAGTGACGAAATGTTTAATAGTATCGCCAAAAGAGTAGGGTCTGTAGATGCCGTTTATTCATCTTATTACGATACATTAGAGAAAAGTATTGCTGCTGATTTAGGGAACTTCAAGCCCAAGCGTATTGGACATATTACACTTGTTCATAAGTTTCAGCAGCGTTTTTCACCGAAAGAAAATTATGATCAGAAATTATATTCCATTCTAGACAAAATAAGTAGGCAAGGGTATGAACTGGATTATAACGGTGCTGGTGCTATTAAACCGCTTTGTCTAGAGCCTTATCCGCCAGAGCGATTTGTAAAATATGCCCTGCAGCTAGGCATTCCTTTACGTTTCGGGTCTGATGCCCATCAAGCCAAAGATCTAGGTCAAGGGTTCAACTCTTGCTTGGCAGAAGCTTTTTCTAAATAGAAACGTTAAACTAGTAATTCTACTGGCATTTCGCGTTTGACAAACAGGCTTTGTACTAAAAACAAGCAGACTTCATCACGATATTTATCGGTATAATATTTTTCCTGCGTATATACATGCAGGACCTCTCTTGCATAGTGGGCATGTATAATTGGGGCTGAAAGGAGTCCTTTTATTTGCAACGTAAAAATAGCTGGCGGAATTTTACGGAACACGCCTTCTTGTACGCCTTTTTCTAAAACGAATTGAAAATAAGAGTTTTCTTTCATGTAATAAGTTGATAAAACTTCTCGATTAAGATTAGAGTCTAGTGCTGATTCTCCATAAATAAAGCTCGCAGCTAAGAAGTTTTTACGTTGAAATTCAAAGACATCTGTAAGAAGGGCCAGTAAGCCGTTTTGGGTGCCAATTCGGTCAAGCTGGACAAGTTTTTTCTCTAACAGCTGAATATAGTCTTCTAAATATGTAGTAAAACAATATTCTAGCAATCCTTGTTTGTTTTTGAAATAATAAGCAATATTAGCGGAATTAACCTTGGCTTTATGTGCAATGTCCCGTATGGAGGTCGCATGATAGCCTTTCAAGTGAAATAAATATAGAGCGGATTCAAGAATTGCTTCCTTCGTTTGAGTTTGGCGGTTCATTTTGAAGTCCTCCTCTAATTTCAAGTCTTAAAATAAGTTATTCTCGAAATACTTGCAATATCCTGTTAGAACTTCTCGACAACTTCCACAGGGTATCTTGCAATAATGTTGAAGGTTGTATTTTTATCATGAAGCAGGGGGAATGTTTATGTTTAATGTCGAACAATATACAGGGAGTAAGCAAGAGAATTACTTGCTTGCCGAGAAACAACTAATCGCACTTGTTGAAGGGGAGCCCAATCGAATCGCGAACCTTAGTAACGCTTGCGCTCTTCTTAACCAGCTTTTAGATGAAGTAAATTGGGTCGGTTTCTATTTAGCGGAAAATGATGGATTAGTACTCGGACCTTTCCAAGGTTTACCAGCCTGTATTCGCATACCATTTGGTAGAGGTGTTTGTGGGTCTGCTGCTGCTGAACGTAAAACGTATCGTGTAGAAGATGTTCATCAATTCCCAGGGCATATTGCATGTGATGCCGCTTCCCGTTCAGAAATTGTCATCCCACTCATAAAAGGAGACGAATTAATCGGCGTCCTTGATATAGATAGTCCGATTACGAATCGCTTCGATGCTATAGACGAAGAATTGCTAGAGAAATTCACGCATACATTAGTGAAGTATTTGTAATTTGAAAATTGCAAGACTATTGAAAAATATCTGAGATTATCTCAAAACAAAAGGGTCTAGCCTCACACTGTAAAAAGTGTGAGACCAGACCCTTTTGGACATCCAAAAGCGGGTATTATTATAAGGACTAGTCTTGAACGAGCACTTTATTTTTTCCTGTATTCTTAGCAACATACAAAGCATCATCCGCACGCTTAAACAGGGCTTTGACGTGATCGTTGTGTCCATTCGTCCAATAGGAGACCCCACATGATATGGTCACTTTCGGGTCCGTTTGTTCGCTTACCTTCTCCTGAATTCGCTGTGCAATCCCTTGTCCGACGTGTATGGAGACATTTGGCAGATAGATTGCCAACTCCTCGCCACCCCATCTTGCCCCAATATCCGTTTCTCGTATGCTCGATTGGATGATTACGGAAACCTGAATGAGAATATCATCACCTATTTGGTGACCGTGGGTATCATTCACTTTTTTAAAATCATCGATATCCACCAAAATAAATGTTCCTCTTTGATCTTTTTCCATCGACTCCAACATTTTCTCATCTAAATAACTCCGTGAATACAAACCTGTTAAATGATCGGTAATGACCATTTTCTCCAGTTCTTCGCGCAGCATCGAATTAGCCAAGGCAAGGCTCGTATGGTGAATCAATGATTGCAGCAGTTTGAATGTTTCAAAAGAAAAATAATAGGGATCTTTATGTAAAACAAGTGCGAATCCGTGTACTTGATCATTTTCCATCATCGGAACAGCCATCATCGAATGATACTTCACATCTTTGTTAGGGATTTTCAGCTGTAAATCGCTAATGAACAGGGATTCCGTAGTGGAACAAATCTTTTCCTTCAAGAAATCGACGTATAATCCCATTTGATCAGAATGAAAAAATTCTGTGCTGCCCGTCAAGAAATTAGCCGTTCCATCGGGTAGAATATACACAAACCCCACTTCATCCGCATGGAAGGAATTGGTAATTTGATTTTTCATAAACTCCATCGTTTCACTTAGACGCAGATTTAAATTCAATCTATGGGATGTTTCATTAATAAGCTGCAAATCAGATATTAAACGGCGAGATTGCTGGTACAGCTGCGCATTCTCAAGAGCGCCACCAGCGGTATTGGCTAATAAAGAAATAAATTCGACGTCCTCCTCTGGAAACATACGAGCATTTGGAGCAATGACCTGAAGAATTCCATACACGCCTTGTTTTCCTTTCAGCGGTGCATATAGATTTGTTTTTCGTGCAGCCAGCTCGTCTTCGATTTGAACAGTTCCTGTAACATACGCTTGCATAACTGCCACATTCTCACCATCATAGCCGAGATCCTTTATCGGAAGGTTTTCGTGGTTTGCATTATCATGGGAAAGCAGAAGAAAATAGGTGAAAGACGGATACATTTCTTGTAGTGTTGAGATAATTTCGCCGAGTACCGCATCCATACTCATGGATGAATGAAATTTTTCAGTCACGCGAAACAGCTGTTTATAACGCCTTCTTTCACTCGTAATCTCTGAAATATGTATCGCCGTATTTAAGATTTTCATCACTTCTCTTAAAAACGCCTCGCCTTCTTCGGAAGTGATCTTTTCAAAAGAACCAGGAACCCTTTCTTTTAATGCAAGCAGTCCCACTAATCCATTTTCGCGTTTTAGTGGTAAATACAGATGGAAACCCTTTAATGCTTCTATTTGAAAATCTTTATAAGAATACGGTTCACAGTTATTAAATACTTCAATGCTTCCTATTGGGATATACTTTCGCTCCTGATCACGCTCGGTAGAAGCCTCAATATGTAAATACTTGAGACTATAGTCTAGCTTAAAGTAGGTAACTTCTTCAGCGTAAAAAGCGTCGCATATCTCAAGCACAAATTTTTCAAGAAAAGAAGTGTCTTCCATTCTTCCCTTTGAATCATCCATTTGATTAATTAATAACGATTTTAATTCATATAGTAACTGAGTCATACTTCTCATCTTTATCTCATCCCTATACAAGTAATGCTGAAGCTTTAAAACCTCACTAACAAACAGTAAAATAGAACTACTAGTTTTCCGTTTTTTTCTATATTATTCATTATATACTTGTATGTATAAAATATCTTTATAATTTTTTAGAAATTTCTATTAACTAAACGTAAAGCGCATGTTTTTAGACCTGATTCATTATGCCTATAAAGTGAAACTTCAATCAGTGGGGGTTTACTACCCATTAATGCGGGGTAAATTGTTCACGCTAAAACATTCTTATTTTAAAGTAATTTTACCATGATGATTTATTTTGTACATCACTAACTACACGGAAATACACTTGACTATATTTCTTTTAAATTATATACTATTACTTGTGTAAAATAGTGCAGCCTATGTGAGTGCTTTTACGGTCTCATTTTGTTCCTCTTTTATAGAGGTGTACCCCGTAACCCTCAGCTGCTAGGGCGAAGATACATGAAAACAAAATGACCATAATCGTGAATCGCAACGGTTTTTATTTTACCCAAATAAAAACATTTGAAGGAGGAGTCATACTATGGCTCGTTATACTGGCCCAAGCTGGAAATTATCCCGTCGTCTTGGAATTTCCCTTACAGGTACTGGTAAAGAATTAGAGAAGCGTCCTTACGCTCCTGGACAACATGGTCCAAACCAACGCAAAAAACTTTCCGAATACGGATTGCAATTACAAGAAAAACAAAAACTTCGCCACATGTACGGAGTTACTGAGCGTCAATTCCGCTCATTATTCGACCGTGCAGGTAAACTACAAGGTGTACACGGTGAAAACTTCATGATTCTTCTTGAATCTCGCCTTGATAACGTTGTTTATCGTCTTGGTTTAGCTCGTACTCGTCGTGGATCACGCCAACTTGTAAACCATGGTCACATCCTTGTTAATGGAAAACGCGTTGATATTCCATCATTCAAAGTGTTACCTGGACAAACAATCTCTGTTCGTGAAAAATCACGTAACCTAAGCACAATCAAAGAATCAATCGAAGTAAATAACTTCGTTCCTGATTTCTTGACTTTTGATGCTGACAAATTAGAAGGTACTTTCACTCGTTTACCAGAACGTTCTGAAGTTCCTGCTGAAATTAACGAAGCACTTATCGTTGAGTTCTACTCTCGTTAATCGATTTTGTTTTCGGCCCTCATCCTTGGATGGGGGTTTTTTTATACATCATTCCTGTTTTAGTAGAAACGTCATTAGTCTAATCTGACATATCATGGAGGAGCTTATGGATTTTTATATTCAAAAATTAGAAAAATTATATTCTGAACACGCCGAGACAGAATATGCAATGCGGTCTAAAAAATATATGAGAAATCAATTTGATTTTTTAGGGATTCGAACGCCCATTCGAAGAAAATTAACTAAGCAATTTTTGCAAGAATACGGATTACCGTCAAAAGAGAACCTTGAAACGGTTATTCTTATGTTATGGGAAAAACCAGAACGAGAATACCAAAAAGCAGCCCTTGATATCTTGGAAAAAACTAAAAAAGACCTTACTCCCGCTGACATGCCGTGGCTAGTCAGTTTACTCAAAAGTAAATCTTGGTGGGATACGATCGATGTCCTATCCCCTCATATCTTTGGCTATATGTTTTTACAATACCCCGAACTTGTTTCCTCATACCCTGATCAATGGATTGACGATGATTATATTTGGTTACAAAGATCTGCGATTCTTTATCAACTCTACTATAAAGAGAATATGAATGAAAAACGGCTGCATAACTACATTCTACGCCAAGCACACAGCAATGAATTTTTTGTACAAAAAGCGATCGGCTGGGTATTACGGGAATACGCCAAAACGAACGCTTCTAGTGTTCAATTATTTGTCGCTCAAAACCAATTAAAACCGCTGAGCAAGCGTGAGGCATTGAAACATCTGTCTTAGAAAGTTTTATTCCGAGCTGGAACCTGAAATTGGCGGACTAAAATGTGGACTTTACGAGACGCTTTTCTAATTTTTAATCCAACATGTGCACTTTTCAAGCCAATTTTCTAATTTTTAAGCCAAACCGGAATCCTACTCGATCGATCTAATATGACTGTGCCTCCTAACAAAAAGGTCAGAACCCTACATCTACTATTAAACCAGAATAACGGTGTATAGAGTGTGAGGCCTGACCCTTTATCTATTATTTAATTAGCGTATATTTCTTTTTACCGCGACGAACAAGCATGAATTGCCCTTCAATCTTATCCGCTTCTGTTACGATATATGCTAAGTCTGTCACTTTTTCTCCATTAATAGAGATCGCACCATTTTGGATGTCTTCTCTTGCTTGACGTTTAGATGGTGAAATATTTGCTTCAACAATTAGTTCAACTACGTTAATGTCATCCGTATTGTTTCGGCTGAAACTTGGCACGTCTTTGAATCCAACTTGAATCTCTGAAGCACTTAAGTTTTTCACGTCTCCACTGAATAAAGCTGCGGAAATCTTTATCGCTTGGTCCAAAGCATCTTGGCCGTGGATCAGACGTGTCATTTCCTCTGCCAACGTTTTTTGTGCTTTACGCAAATGTGGTTCGCTTTCTACGGATTGAGCTAACGCTTCAATCTCTTCATGTGATAAGAATGTGAAGAATTTCATGTATTTCACTACATCCGCATCTGCCGCATTAATCCAGAACTGGTAAAACTCATAAGGCGTCGTTTTCTCCGGGTCAAGCCAGATTGCTCCACCTTCTGTTTTCCCGAACTTTGTGCCATCCGCTTTTGTCACAAGTGGAATGGTCATCCCGAATGCTTTAACAGCTTCGTCGTGAGATTTACGAATCATTTCCAGACCCGTTGTAATATTGCCCCACTGATCACTTCCACCAATTTGCAGTTTACAATTATGATTGTCGTATAAATGATTGAAATCGATTCCCTGTAAAATCGTGTAGGTGAATTCTGTAAATGAAATTCCCGTTTCCAATCGTGAAGCAATCGTATCCTTCGCTAGCATGTAATTAATGCCAATATACTTCCCGTAATCACGCAGGAAAGTAACCATATCAATCTTGCCAATCCAATCATAATTATTTAACATGATTGCGCCATTATCACCATCAAAATCGAAAATCTTCGTTAATTGACCCTTTAGGCAATCGGCATTATACAGAACCGTCTCCAATGTTTGCAGGGAACGCTCTTCTTTTTTTCCACTCGGATCACCAATTAACCCCGTTGCTCCACCCACTAAAACAAGCGGACGATGGCCATGCTGTTGAAAACGTCGTAATGTTAAGAATGGCAATAAATGACCAATATGCATACTATCTGCTGTCGGATCCACGCCACAATATAACGCAATTTTTTCTTTTTCTAAAAGTTCTTTCATTCCCACTTCATCTGTTTGCTGATAAATAATCCCTCGCCATTCTAAATCTTTAAGCAATTCCATGTGATTTCCTCCTGTTTTTTTAAAATATGACAAATAAAAAACGCCCCTTCATAAATGAAGGGACGAATATATTCGCGGTACCACCCAACTTGAGGACATACTTCATCCTCCGTCTTAAAACCGTTAACGGCGGTCTACCGTTTACTGCTACTTAACGTTCACAGCAAATGCTCAAGGAAGTAATTCATCAAAACTATGTGTACCGATTCACACCTTCCACCGGCTCTCTAAAACAGGGATAGTTTGACTACTTTAGTCCTCTCATTGCTTTCCTAATAAAATTCTAGTTAATGATTTTTTATCATATATTAAATGCTATGTCAAGTTCAACAACCTATAGAAATACTTGAAAATCCCCCTTCTAAATACGGATATATGCTATAATGTATCTGATTTCAGGGGGTATGATAGATGAAAAATAATGAAAATGAGCCTATATCATTTTGGTTGAAATTCACCAATTTCTTCCGTAGTAAAACAACGCAAAAATACTCCAGAGTTACATATCATGTAGCTTGGAATATCCTGCTTTTGTTTATTATAGTCCTTGTTTTAGGATTTTCCTTTGCTGGCGGTGTAGGTGCAGGTTATTTTGCCGCTTTAGTCAAAGATGAGCCGATTCGCACAAAAGATGAACTCAAAAAAGATATTTATAATTATGAAGAAGCATCAGACTTATATTTTGCTGATAACATTTTTCTCGGGAAGTTAAAGTCCGATCTTGAGCGCGAAGAAATAACCATTGATGAAATGTCACCGCACTTGCTAAACGCCATCATTGCAACAGAGGATGAATACTTTAATGAGCATGAAGGTGTCGTACCTAAAGCCGTTATGCGCGCCATTTTTCAAGAAATGACAAATGCACCCGTTCAATCCGGTGGAAGTACATTAACACAGCAATTGATCAAAAACCAAATATTAACGAATGAAGTATCCTTTGATAGGAAAGCGAAAGAAATCTTACTCGCACTTCGAGTGGAAAATTTCTTAGAAAAAGATGAAATTCTGCAAGCATACCTAAACGTATCAACCTTTGGCAGGAATTCCTCCGGCCAGAATATCGCGGGTGTCCAATCGGCAGCTAAAGGTATATTTGGAATCGACGCAAAAGACCTTTCCATTCCACAGGCAGCATTTATCGCCGGTCTAGCTCAAAGTCCTTTTCGTTATACGCCTTATACGCAAAAAGCTGAGTTGAAAAGTCCAGAAGGTATTGAGCCAGGATTAGTTAGATTGAAAACTGTACTTAAAAGAATGCGTGATGGAAATTATCTTACGGAACAAGAATACAACGATGCCCTGAATTATGATATTACGAAAGACTTTATCGGACCGAAAACAGCACCTTCCAAAGTATACCCTTGGCTGGTCGTAGAACTTGAAGAACGAGCAATCGAGGTTCTTTCGAATATTCTTGCAGAGCAATCCGGATATGAAAAAGCGGATTTAGAAAAAGATAATGATTTAAAAGAACAATATACAACACTAGCAAGAAGAGAACTGAAACAGAATAATTACAAAGTCCATTCAACCATCAACAAAGATATGTATGATAAGATGCAAAAAGTCGTTAGAAACTATGAATATTATGGCAGAGATAAGCCCCAAGAAGTGACCGACCCTGAATCGGGTGAAAAAGTTACTGTTCAGGAACCAGTCGAAACAGGAGCCATTCTCATTGAAAACAAAACAGGAAAGATTCTTTCTTTCGTCGGCGGTCGCAATTTTGATCGAGAGCAGACCAACCATGCAACATCAGCCAAAAGACCAAATGGATCGACGATGAAGCCGCTTCTAGTATATGCACCTGCATTTGAACTAGGATATATCTCACCTGGATCTGTCGGAATTAATGTACCTATTTCAATTGGTGGCTGGCAACCGAAAAATGCCGGAGAAGGGTATACTGGATTAACAAACGCCCGGCAGGCACTCGTTAACTCCTACAATATTCCTGCAGTAAGCTATTATATGGGCATCTTAAATCAACGCCCGGCAACCTATCTTGATAAAATGGGCTTTACCTCGTTAATTGATATCGACTATTCAATCCCTTCCTTAGCGTTAGGAACACCTACAAATGGGGTAACGGTTGAAGAAAATGTGAATGCATTTACAACATTTGCTAATGACGGACAATTCATCGACGCCTACATGATCGACAAAATCGAAGCGAAAGATGGCACAGTCATTTATCAACACGAAGCGGCTCCGGTAGAAGTCTTTTCACCGCAAACCGCTTATCTTACACTAGATATTATGCGAGATGTCATATCAAATGGAACAGCACGGTACTTAAATGGAAGGTTATCTTTCTCATCTGACTGGGCTGGAAAAACAGGAACGACGAACAATACAGAAGATGCTTGGTTCGTTGCTACAAACCCGAACGTAACATTTGGAACATGGATTGGTTATGATACACCAAAGAGAATTGATAATAAATATAAAGGACTTACGTATAGCCAACGAAATATTAAGCTATGGGCAAGTTTAGTCAACTCAGCTTACAGTGTAAATCCTGATCTCATTGGACCTAAAGGTAAATTTGAAAAACCAGCAGGTGTTGTGACTCGTTCCTTCTGTTCAATATCAGGTTTACTTCCATCTGATGCTTGTTCAAATGCCGGATTGGTCGAAACGGATCTATTCAATGTAAAATATGTCCCAACAAAAGTAGATCATAGCTTTATTAATGGGCAATATGTCTATGCTGGTGGTGGTCGCTACTTGGCACATTCTCAGACACCAAGCGAATTTACAAGTGGCGGCTACATGCTGAATCCTGAGTATCTCGATAAAATCGGTGGAAAGTACATTAAAAATATAAACGATTTACTATCTAAATATAATACTACCGGGAATATGATTGTCACCGGTTCAACACTTTCTGATAACGGTAAGACGCCTGCTGCACCAACACTTGCATTAAACGGAAGCAGTATTAATTGGAATTCTCATCCTGAAAGAGATGTTGTCGGATACAGAATCTATAGTAATGGTCAAAGAGTAGCCAGTATTCGTTCCAACGAAAGCCTAGCATTCAGCATTCAAAACGGAACGTATTATGTGACAGCAGTTGATATCGTTGGTAAAGAATCACCTCCTTCTAACGCAGTTACTAAACAAGAAGTGAAAAAGCAGGAGATTCCAAGTGAAACAGTAGACACTAGCAAAGAGCAAACAAATCAAGAAGCGAAGCCAGAAGAAAAACCGGTTGAAAAACCGGTTGAAAAACCAGTAGAAAAACCAGTAGAAACAATCCCTGGGGGTACTACCCCAGAGACACCTACAGAGCAACCAGCCAATCCTGAAAATCAGGGAGTATAAACAAAAAACGAGGCTGTCCCGTAAAAAGGGGCAACCTCGTTTTTTTCAGGTTTGTTGTAAATTCACGCTTCAAGAGATTGTTCAAAAAGAAAAAAGAATGCCGACAACACTGTCGACATTCTTCTACCTTTTTTACGCCTCTACTTCAATCGATGTAGACTCATTAAAGTAAACATCGTTATCCAAATCACCAGTTACTTTACTAGTAAGCACACCAGCGGTCATACTTCCACTTACATTCAGTGCTGTACGTCCCATATCAATTAACGGTTCAACTGAAATAAGCACACCAGCAAGTGCAACTGGAAGATCCATCGCCGATAAGACAATCAATGCGGCAAAGGTTGCTCCGCCACCAACACCAGCGACGCCAAACGAACTGATGGCAACAACAAGAATAAGCGTCACAATAAACGAAGGTGATAATGGATTAATCCCAACAGTAGGTGCGACCATTACAGCTAGCATCGCCGGATAAACTCCCGCACAACCGTTTTGACCAATCGATAATCCGAACGAACCAGCAAAGTTTGCGATCCCATCAGAAACCCCTAATTGTTTCTGCGTTTTAATATTTAACGGCAATGCGCCTGCACTTGATCTAGATGTGAAGGCAAACGTTAGTACCGGAAATGCCTTTTTCAAGTATTTTACTGGACTTAATCCACTTAAAGATAGCATCAACAAGTGAATCAAGAACATAATGATTAACGCAACATAAGAGGCAATGACGAATTTACCAAGCTTGTAAATAGCATCAAGATCACTTGTAGCAACCGTGTTTGTCATAATCGCCAAGATGCCGTATGGTGTTAATCGTAGGATTAAAGTAACGACACGCATAATTAATGAATAAAAGACATCCACGATTTTCGCAAACATTTCTGCATGCTCTGGTTGCTTCCTTTTCACTCCCAGAAAAGCAAAACCTAGAAATGCAGCGAAGATAACAACCGCGATCGTTGAAGTCGAGCGAGCACCCGTTAAATCAAGGAACGGATTAGCAGGGAAAAATTCAAGAATTTGCTGTGGCATTGTTTTCCCTTCGAGTGAAGCGCCAAATTTCTCTTCCAGTTGAAGACCACGATCCATCTCTGCTTGACCTTGCTCAATTTGTACAGCTTCTAAATTGAATACTGTAGCAGATCCAATGCCGATTGCTGCCGCAATAGCCGTTGTACCGATTAGAATGCCTAAAATTAATGTACTTACTTTCCCAATATTATTAGTAAGCTTTAACTTTGTAAACGCTGAAATAATCGAAATAAAGACAAGTGGCATAACAATCATTTGCAGGAATTTCACATACCCGCTACCGATAATGCTGAACCAGCCAACCGAAGAAGCAATGACTTCAGAATCTGGGCTTGAGAAAAGTTGTAGAACGAATCCAAATACAACCCCCAAACCTAATCCGGTAAACACTCTTACCGTAAATGACATATGCTTCTTTTGCATATAAAATAAAACAGCTACTAATACTAGCATAATAGCAATATTCAATAGTACATATCCTAACATGTATATCCCTCCTGAACCATTATAGTTTCTTATTCGTATAAGATAAGTTGGTTTTGATCTTTCATTACTATAATACGATTTACATTAGATTACTAGTACTTTGCTTAAATAAATTTTTTGAAATAATGTGAACCTTCCATCAGTCGTTTTTCCCCCACTGTTCACTAGTCCCACTCTACCGTCACTAATACCTTGTTAAGCGAGGATACACTTCAAAATGATAGCGATTGGTGCGACAATATAGCGTGGTGTAGATTTCTTTAGTGTATTACAGTCAGTTATACCAGATAAAGTGAAACTTCCATCAGTTGGGTTTTTTTCATCCCCCACCTATTTATTTCTTGATTCTCTCACAAAAATTGAGGTGGGGGTTTTACAGCCTGTTAAACAGGATAAAAAAATCCTCTTAAGCACTCACAAAATGCCTTAGAGGATCTTTTTATTTTACATATTGTTAATCTTCCATTGAAGACAAATCTCCTGTTGGTAAATCAAGCTCCCATGCTTTAAGCACACGGCGCATAATTTTTCCGCTTCGTGTTTTTGGTAATTTTTCACGGAATTCAATTTCCCTTGGGGCCGCATGAGCTGCTAGTCCTTGCTTGACAAATGTTCGAATTTCTTCGATTAACTCTTGTGTAGGCTCATATCCATCTCGAAGCGCGATGAACGCTTTAATAATTTCCCCGCGTACTGGATCTGGCTTACCGATGACACCTGCTTCTGCAACGGCTGGATGCTCCACAAGCTTGCTCTCTACTTCAAATGGTCCTACACGTTCTCCTGACGTCATGATCACATCATCGACACGCCCTTGGAACCAGAAATATCCTTCTTCATCCATATACGCAGAATCTCCTGACACATACCAATCTCCCGGCATAAAGTAAGATTCAAATTTTTGCTTATTATTCCAAATCGTCTGCATCATAGACGGCCAGCCCTTCTTAATCGCTAGATTCCCCATTCGATGCGAAGGTAGCACATTTCCTTGATCATCGACAATCGCAGCCTGAACCCCAGGAATCGGTTTACCCATGGAACCTGGTTTAATGAGCATGCTCGGATAATTACAAATTAATTGTGCGCCTGTTTCTGTCATCCACCAGGTATCATGAATTCGCTTATTAAAGACCTTCATCCCCCACCGGACAACCTCAGGATTCAACGGCTCACCCACACTTAGAACATGGCGCAATGAACGTAAATCGTATTGCTTCACAGCTGCATCTCCCGCACCCATCAGCATGCGGAATGCAGTTGGAGCACTATACCAAACCGTTACCCCATAATCTTCAATCGTTTTATACCAGGCTTCTGGCTTAAAACGACCGCCTACTACCACATTCGACGTTCCCGTTAGCCACGGCCCAAATATGCCATAAGAAGTTCCTGTTATCCAGCCAGGATCTGCGGTGCACCAATATACATCCTCTTCTTGCAAATCCAGTACCCATTTAGCAGTTTGATAGTGCTGTATCATGGCATTATGTACGTGCAGGACACCTTTTGGGTTCCCCGTCGAACCAGATGTATAATGAAGAATCACTCCATCCGTTCGGTCCACCCATTCAATCGCGAAGTTCTTATCTGCTTCTGCTACTTTTTTCATAAAATCATACTGCGTTTCGGTTTCTTCAATATTTTCGCCAACAATAAAAATATGTTTTAAATCGGGAAGCTCATCTACAGGAACGCGTGATAGTAAAGCCTGCGTTGTAATTAACACTTTAGCTCCACTATCAGTCAAACGATCCCGAACAGCGCCCTCCATAAAAGCTTCAAAGAGCGGGCCGACAATTGCACCTGTTTTGATCGCGCCGAGCACCGCAAAATAAAGCTCTGGTGAACGTGGCATAAAAATAAACACACGATCGCCTTTACTGATATTCCCATACTCCTTAATTACGTTCGCTGCTTTATTTGACCATTCTTTCATTTCCTTAAATGTATACTTTTCGGCACGTTGATCATCTTTGTAATAGAGGGCCACTTTATTTTTCCGGAATGACTCAGCGTGGCGATCGATTGCTTCATATGCAAGATTTACCTTTCCTGTTTTAGACCAAGTAAATTCCTTCTCGACTTCAGACCAGTCGAAATGCTTGTAAGTATTCTCATAATCTTTTAGATTATAATCCCCTTTTACTGATGGTAACGCTTCCAATTTCATAAATATTCATCCCCCTTTGCATACTTTCTAGACTGATTATAATATAATTAACCTTTTTTCACAATTTTTTTAATATTCTATTGTTTTATGTATAATGAAAGTAACAGTTTTTTAGGTGGTGAAAATGTGGAACACAACAAGACGTATCACAGAATAGAAGTTACAACAATGCAACAGACATTAATTATCGAAGGGCCGATAACAGCAACTGAACTACAATCTTATGAATTCCACAAGGACTTAGTTGCATTTCGTCCCGCAATACAGCAACATCAAGCTTTAATTGAAATTGCGGATCTTCCTGAAGGCCGGATTATCATTGCCCGAAGTGAGAACATAGTCGTCGGCTATGTGACCTACTTATATCCAGACCCGCTGGAGCGATGGTCTGAGATTGAAATGCCGGATTTGCTTGAACTTGGAGCCATTGAAGTCATCCCCGATTTCCGTGGAGCTTCTGTCGGAAAAAATTTAATACGAGCATCCATGATGGATGAAAGCATGGAAAATTATATCATTATAACGACGGAATATTATTGGCATTGGGATTTAAAAGGAACAGGCTTGAATGTGTGGGAGTACCGAAAAGTGATGGAAAAAATGATGAACGCTGGTGGGCTTGTTTATTATGCAACAGATGATCCTGAAATAAGCTCACATCCAGCTAATTGCTTAATGGCGCGAATTGGCAAACACATTCCCCTTGAGTCCGTTCAGAAATTTGATCGGCTGAGATTTATGAATCGTTTCATGTATTAATGTTTACGTACATTTAGGAGGAATTGAAAGGATGATTGCACAAATCAAGAAACAGGATATCATCAATCTTACTAAGATCCTCATCATACTATGGCCTGACTTGTTGCTATCACACATACGCCTACCTCGTTCTCGATTTGAAGGAAAAGATCTGAACAATGTTGGCGTACTGTATGAAGTATTAGCCATTTTCGGGAAAGTAATCAGGTTTTACGGCCCACTGCAAAAAGGAGCTAATCATGAAAAAAGATGCCATATTCATTTATTCAGATGAGCTATTAACATACAAATTCCATGATCATCACCCTTTCAACCAAAAACGGCTAGAGCTCACCCTTGATTTATTACGAGCGCATGAAGCAATAGCTGAGGAAGATATCATTAAACCAAGAATAGCGACAGACGAAGAGCTTCAATTGATTCATGACCCCAAATATGTAAACGCAGTCAAACTTGCCGGCCTTGGAAAGCTCTCTTTGGAAAAAGCGGAGAATTTTGGCCTTGGCACCGAGGACACGCCTATTTTCAAACATATGCATGAAGCAAGTGCGTTATTGGTCGGCGGCACCCTGCAAGCTTGTGATTATGTCATGACAGGACAAGCCAAGCACGCTTTAAATCTAAGTGGTGGTCTACATCACGGTTTTCGGGGAAAAGCTGCTGGGTTTTGCATCTATAATGACAGCTCTGTAGCCATTAAATATTTGCAGCAAAAATATCATGCGCGCGTTTTATACATTGATACTGACGCCCATCATGGTGATGGCGTGCAATGGGCCTTCTACGATGATCCAGATGTCTGTACGCTATCGATTCATGAAACAGGGCGTTATTTATTTCCCGGTACTGGAAATATTCATGAACGGGGACAAGGGAATGGCTATTGTTTCACGTTCAATATTCCTGTTGATGCGTTTACAGAAGATGATTCTTGGCTTGATGCCTACCGAACTTCTTTTAAAGAAATTATTGAGTATTTCAGGCCTGATGTAATCCTTACTCAAAATGGTGCAGATTCACATTATTACGATCCTTTAACACATTTATCAGCCACCATGCGGATTTTCAAAGAAATTCCTAAGCTTGCCCATGAACTCGCCCATCAATATTGCGGGGGGCGCTGGATTGCTGTGGGGGGTGGCGGCTATGATATTTGGCGGGTCGTACCGAGAGCTTGGTCATTTATTTGGTTGGAGATGACCGATAATAGTAAAAATTCAGGACCATTACCACAAAATTGGATTAAACGTTGGCAAACAGAGACATCTGTCACACTCCCAGCTACTTGGGAGGATCCAGAAGGTATCTATAAACCGATACCTAGACGAGAGGAAATAACAGAGACAAATGCACAAACCGTTTCAAAAGCATTATATCCCATTCGGGCAAACAAATCGGCTTCACCATAGGAATTCATACGCCTAAACAGCACAAAATACCTATGAGCGTCTTCTCTAAAGTCCAACAAAAAGGTTCAGGTTCTAAAAACAGTATCGCCTTATGAAGGTGGCAGTGCGGAACTGATTTTGCGAAGCCCCGCCCCTTTTCCACAGAAAAAAGAGGCTGTCTCATTAAAGCCCTAACCTCGTAATCCACACAGCATATTTACCAGTATGCTGTGTGGATTACGAGGTCTAACAATAGCTTTTGAGACAGCCCCAAATCTTCTTATTTTGTTGATTGTCTTTCTTCAATTCGATGAGGAAGAATAACAGCCTCTTGTCCTTCGACTGTTTCTTTGTTCATCAATTTCGTCAGCAATCTCATTGAAACAGCCCCGATATCATAAAGTGGCTGGACAACAGTTGTGACATGCGGACGCACCATTAAAGTCAGACGTGTATTATCAAAACTGATAACTTGGAAATCTTCCGGGACATTGTAGCCTTTATCTTGCGCGCCATGAACAATTCCAAGTGCCATCTCATCTGTACCAGCAATAATCGCAGTCGGTTTAGATTGAGATTCAAGTAGTTTGTCTAATGATTCGATTCCTGAATCATAGGTATAATCCCCTTCGACAATCCATTCTTCGTTATACGAAATATTAGCAGCTTCTAATCCACGCTTATAGCCATCTAACTTCTTTTTGGTAATTGGATCTTCAAGGTTACCGCCAACAAAAGCAATTTGAGTATGCCCTTTCCCTGTAAATGTCGATACTGCATCAAATGCTGCAGCCTCATAGTCGATATTAACAGATGGAATTTGCTTCGTATCCTCAACCGTTCCCGCAAGCACGATCGGAACAGGTGACTTTTGGAACTCTGAAA
Organism: Peribacillus sp. NPDC096379; assembly: GCF_044762875.1. Lineage (NCBI taxonomy): Bacteria > Bacillati > Bacillota > Bacilli > Caryophanales > Bacillaceae > Peribacillus > Peribacillus sp. NPDC096379. The sequence continues at coordinate 501,724 of NZ_JBIWFD010000001.1, read as the reverse complement.
TATGAGTCTCCGTAATGTTAGATCCCATGAATACAATTCCATCCACTTGTTTCCCAAGCATCGTATTCAATAAACGTAACTCTTTATCTTGATTTTCATCAGAGTTACTCAAGATGATATTATACTTGTACATCGTGGCAATATCCTCAATCCCACGTGCCAATTCCGCATAGAAAATGCTTGAAATATCGGGTATAATCACACCAACCGTTGTTGTTTTTTTACTTGCTAGTCCTCTAGCAACAGCGTTTGGACGATACCCCAATCGATCAATGACTTCCGATACTTTCTTCCTTGTTGCTGGTTTAACATTTGGGTTGCCGTTGACAACACGAGATACGGTAGCCATAGAAACACTTGCTTCACGCGCAACATCATAAATTGTAATATTATTCACCAAACCACTCCTTCACTACTATCATTTTGCATTTACTTATTCTAGATACCTAAATTCATTGAAATAATTATAATTTCTTACTTTATCCTGTTCAACTAACAACCAGTGTGGAACTACACCCCACTAGCGGTAGTTTCACTTTATTAAAAGTATACATGCCAAGTCAAAAAGGCACTGTCCCTATCTTTTAAACATTATGAGATTTCATGCCGTACACTATAAACGTCTTATTAGAAAAACATACAAATTATAACATACTTTTCGACAAAACTCTCTATTCATTCCTAGAAAATAGTTAATAACTAGATGTGTTTAGTAAAGATTCCTTTAATCATACGATAAGTAGCGCATTACTGCAACGTATCTATCTATTATTTGCATACAAACCTTATGAATTGATTTTTTTTATAAAAATATAACAATAAAGTCGTTTAAATCTTAAGTTCTGCATTAAATAATTTTTGTGAATTCTTTTGCCTGTACATCCAACGCTTCGGCTGATGATGAAATTTGTGTGAAATCCTTCATTGCTACTTGAATTTTCATTTGGCTTTTTTCAACATTTTTATCTACACGATATATACCATTAGTGATATTTTCGATTTCTTTGATGATCGCCTCAATACTGTCTCGCACTTCTATTATAGAATGTTCTACTTTTGAGGAAAGCTTACGTACTTCTTTAGCGACTACATCAAACCCGCGACCATACTCACCAGCATGCGCTGCCTCAATTGCTGCATTGAGCGCTAATAAATTAGTCTGCGCCGCAACATCACGAATCGTTTTTACGATGCCTCTGATTGAATCTGCCTTCTTTTGTAGTTCATTTAAAGTATTCGTGTTCTCTACAGACACTTCAGCAATTTTGTTGATGCCGATAAGAAGTTCTTTGCTACGTTGAATACCCATTTCAGCACTATCACTCAATTCTTCCGCCATTTTCTGTAAACTATCCGCCAATTGCGAAATCATATTTTGCCTTTCTGTTATATTCGTTGCCACTTTCAAAATACCTATAACAGTTCGGTCATCTTCACCTAATATAGGCATATATGTTGCTTCCAGCCACACTCGGTTTCCTTCTGCGTCCATTCGCTCAATTTTATCTTGAAACTTTTTACCAGATAATAATTCTTGCCAAAACGATTCATATTGTGGACTATTCACAAAGTCCTGAAAACAAAAGTTCCTGTGATGCAAACCATACATTTCCTCTTTTTTGTAGCCCATAGTTCGAGCAAAAATGTCGTTGACATAAACAACATGGCGATCAAAATCAAAACGAATAATTGCTAAATTAGAATCTATTGCCTTAAATACCAATCCGTCATTTACTTCTTCATGTTGTACAATCATTCAAATCCCCCTGTTTTTCTAAGAAAATTGGACACTCTATTTTTCCTAATCCCTTTTCAATAGATTAGATCATATCCAAAACATTATAATAAATATAAGGATCTTGCCATTAACAATGATTACGCCAGAATACTGATGTTCGAAATTCTATCAAAACCCTAAACAGGGCAATGGAATGGGTTCAGTAGCTCGCTATGCAATCTCCTACTGTTCCAGGCAATGATCACTTGCTTCCATATCACGCTATCCATCCATTCTGCTAGGATTGATTCTGTTATAAATATTAGAAGATCCGTTCAAACAGCGTAGAAACAAATATACTCTATTACTGATGTCGTTCTTAAACAACTTTATTATGATGAAACATTAACTGCTATTCCTGAAAAACAAAATTATTCGCTTATTGAATTAAAGAATCCAACAGTTATAGAAGTAAACATGGGCTAGATCTTTCAGATTTTTAATACATCATTGAATCTTAGATAAGAATTGTTCTTTAAATACAGTTGACATTTCTTCAGCAGAAATAGGTCGGCTAAAAAAGTATCCTTGGGCTTCGTTACATTGTCTTTGTTGAAGGAAATGAAGTTGTTCTAACGTCTCAACACCTTCGGCAATCACTTTTAGATCTAGGTTATGAGCCATATTAATAATAGTATCAACAAGGGAAGCATCCTTAAGATCAGTAAAAATATTCGAGGTGAAAGTCTGATCAATCTTTAAAGTATCGATGGGGAAAGTTTTTAAATAGCTTAGAGAAGAGTAACCCGTTCCAAAATCATCTATTGATAAATGAATCCCCATTTCTTTTAATTGATGCATTGTGGAAATCGCATGCTTTGAATCTTGGATAATACTTTCCGTAAGCTCAAGCTCAAGATACTTGGAATCAAGTCCCGTTTCCTTTAGCGTTTTGCTGACCATTCCAACTAAATTACTTTGTTGGAATTGACGGGAAGAAATATTAACAGCTATTCTCACAGGTGGAAACCCCTTATTCTGCCAAGATTTATTTTGAAGGCACGCCTCATAAAGTACCCACTCGCCTATTGGTATGATTAATCCAGTTTCCTCCGCTAAAGGGATAAAATCAGCAGGAGAGATCGTTCCCCACTCAGGATGCTGCCAGCGGATAAGAGCTTCCAGACCAATCAATTCCCCGGAATTTACATCAACTTGAGGTTGGTAATGAATCATAAATTCATCACGTTTCAACGCTTTCCGTAATCCAATCTCTACCTGCATTTTTTTTGAAACCATTTCGTTCATATCAGGTGTGTAAAACTGAAAGCTATTTTTCCCTTGCTCCTTTACACGGTACATGGCCGTATCAGCATTTTTAATCAAAGTCTCTATATCCCTACCATCGGACGGATATAGAGCAATCCCAATTGATGGTGTCACAAACATCTCATCTTCATTTAGCACAATTGTGTGACTGAATAAATCTACTATTTTCTGAGCACTTTTAGTAACGTCTTCAGATGTAGTATTGGGAAGGAGAACAATAAACTCATCTCCACCTTGACGGCAAACTGTATCCATTTTACCCACGCAGGCTTGAATACGCTTGGCAACCTCAATCAATAAGTGATCACCTACAGCATGTCCTAATGTGTCATTAACGAACTTAAAACGATCCAAATCGATAAACATAATACCAATAATATGCTTATTTTCATTTGCCTGATCAAGTGCTTGAGTGAGGCGATCATTTAACAAATGACGATTGGGCAGTCCTGTCAAATGGTCACGATAAACCATTTGGTTGATTTTTTCTTCAGCCTGTTTTCGTTCGGTGATATCTCGAATAATGCTGCTGAAGTAGAAATTTCCTTCCTCTTGCCAAGTGGCAAGGGAGAGCTCTATCGGAAATTCATCTCCATCTTTCCTGAGTCCTTGTAATTCGACCGTTTTTCCAATGACACGGGGTTCACCTGTAGAAAGGTAACGTTCCATCCCCTTTTGATGAGCTTCTCTGAATCGTTCGGGTATAATGATCTGTAGTTTTTTACCCAAGACTTCTTTATCCTGATGTCCAAAAATGAATTGGGCTCCCTTGTTCCATGAAATAATAGCACCCTTGCTATCGGCTAAAATAATGGCATCGTTAGCAGACTCTATGACTGAGCGAAACTTTCTTTCTGACTCTATGGATTGAGACTCAAATCGTTTTTCAATAAAAGTACTAATGAACACCAATCCTAATATGATTAGCATGCCAATTCCAATAGAATAGGCTAAAAGGGTACTATCGAATGTTGGTCCTGACAAGCTAAGTTGATGATGATGAGGTTTGAACTTTGCAGCTGCCATTCCGGTATAGTGCATACTCGAAATAGCGATCCCCATTATTAGGGCACTGCCAGCTTTTCTCCACCATATTCTTGGTGTTTTGGGGTTCTGACTTACATCAAACAATAGATATAGAGCTATTAATGAAGCAAAAAAAGCGATGATGACGGAAAGTACCCATAAAAAGGGATTATATTCAATAGACGCCCCCATCTCCATTGCTTCCATTCCTATGTAATGCATGGAAACAATTCCTGTCGCTATAAAAAGGGACCCAAGGATCACTGATGCTGTACCTAGAGAAGGTCTACTAACAATATGTAAAGCTACCCCAGATGAAATAATGGCAGGGATAATCGAAACAATGACCCAGGTTAAATTGTACGTGACTGGGATCGACAAATGGAATGCAAGCATGGCAATAAAATGCATGGACCATATGCCCATCCCCATCGCAAACGCTCCGCCAAATAACCATATGAATCGTGCAAAACCTTTTGCCTTATTTATTCGAATTCCTAGATCTAGTGCAGCAAATGAATCAATAATAGCGATAATAATAGAAAGAAGAACAAGGGGGAGATGATAGGTACTTGAGATTATTTCCATATAATATATTTTATTCCTCCCTTTAGGCAGCAAAATAAAACCAACCACGAACCAAAACTCACTCCAAAATCAAAGTTCCTTTAAAACGACTGAAAACCATTTTTCAGAAGGGCTTAGTTACGTAAAACAGTCCATTTTCTTAGCGTACAAAAATACGAAATGTTTGCGAGACCCCATTTATTAATAACATACCTATCTCTATCATTTTTCAGAAAATTTATACTACCAAATTATATTAAAAACTAAGTCTTTTGTCACATTTATAATAGAGTACAAACCAATCAAATGTAAAAATCAAGGTATTTTCTGGTGTTCAGTGAAAATAAAGTTGTTTTCTCAAACGACGTAAAGTCGCATTCTTCCATTGAAAAGTAAGCGTAAAACAATCCCTAACTGTCAAAAAAACAGATGAGGATTTATTTTACGCTTACGTCCTTTCCACTATGGCCCGATTGTGGAAGAACATAATGGGCATTTTTAAATAGCTTTATTGTAAATGTAACAACTTGATTATGTTTTGAACGACTTTATTGTCAATCAACAAAAAAACGACAATACGTTCGAATGTCCTCGCCTTTTTTTCAAGACACGAGAAAAAAGAGAGGCTGTCCCAAAAGCGTCTGACCTCACACTCTATATACCGTTTATTGTATCTTGTAAACGATATATAGAAGATGTGGTGTCTAACTCTTTTATTATGGGACAACCTCTCTTTAGTAAATCAATTTATACAGTTACTCTAGTCAACATTTTTTGAATTTCTTTATAAAACTCATCAAACTGTTTGAAGTCCATTTGCTGCGCAGAGTCAGATAGTGCGACTGCTGGATCAGGGTGAACTTCTGCCATTACCCCATCTGCACCAATTGCTATAGCTGCTTTTGCAGTTGGAAGCAATAGATCACGGCGACCAGTTGAATGTGTAACATCAACCATGACAGGTAAATGCGTTTCTTGTTTTAAAATTGGAACAGCTGAAATATCTAATGTATTTCTCGTTGCTCTTTCATACGTACGAATTCCACGCTCACAAAGAATGATGTTGCCATTCCCTTGTGCCATGATATATTCAGCTGCATGGATGAACTCATCAATCGTAGCAGCAAGTCCGCGTTTTAAAAGAACCGGTTTATTCACCTTTCCAGCAGCTTTTAATAGATCAAAGTTTTGCATATTTCGTGCACCGATTTGAATCACATCAACATAATCAAGCGCTGTTTCAATATCATTGGCGCTGACAATTTCACTGATAACAGCTAAGTCGTACTTGTCACCAACTTGCTTCAATATTTTTAATCCTTCAAGGCCAAGACCTTGGAAATCATATGGAGAAGTACGAGGTTTATAAGCACCACCGCGAAGTAGTTTAAGCCCTTTTGCTTTGACTACTTCAGCAACCTGAGCAACTTGTTCGTACGATTCAACGGCACAAGGACCAAACACAAAGCTTGGAATACCATTTCCAACTAGCTCGCCCTTCAAGTCAACCACTGTATTTTCCGCTTTTTTCTGGCGAGATACAAGCAACGCTTTCTTCTGATTCTCTTCTTGTAAACCTAGACCCATTTTAAAGATTTCTTTGAAAATATGTTTAAGTGATGCAAGATCTAGTGGCCCTTGGTTATGATCCTCAATTGAATCCAACATTTTTCGTTCACGAACCGGATCATATCGGTTAATCCCTTGTTTTTCTTTCACTTGGCCAATTTCTTGTACAAGTTCAGCACGTTTGTTAATAAGATGTAATAACTCCAAATTCACATCATCTAATTTCTCACGCAAAAGTTCCAAATCATTATTACTCAAAATAATCCACCCTTTCCTTTCCGGTTAACCAATTAAAAAAACAGAGCTGCTTCATGATTTATGAGAGGCTGGCAAGTTTTTATCATTCACGTCCGGAATCTGTTATGAATTGAAAAAATATGTTACTGTTTTTATATAATTTCATTTATTATAAATGAAAATTTTTGAATTGTCACTATTTTTTTCTTTATTAATTAAACGCTTTTAAGCATTAAAGTATATTTCAGTCTAAAGAAGGTGTTCTTTGTGCACGAAAAACTATTCGCGCTTGATATTGGTACTCGTTCCGTTGTAGGAATTATTTTAGAAAAAACGGCTGATTCATTTGAAGTAACAGATATTGTTTCAATGGAACATCGTGAACGAGCTATGCTCGACGGGCAAATCCACGATGTGATCGCTGTCTCGAAGGTCATTCAAGCCATTAAAGACACATTGGAAAAGAAACACGGCAAACTTACCAGTGTATCGGTGGCTGCAGCCGGACGTGCACTTAAAACAGAGCGTGCCGCAATCAGCATTGATATTAAAGGAAAACCGATGCTCCAGCACGATGATATTCTTCATCTTGAATTAAGTGCCGTTCAAATAGCGCAAGCCGTTGTGGCTGAAAAAAACAACTCCAATTCAAGCCATCATTATTATTGTGTCGGATACTCTGTTTTATATTATCGACTTGATGGTCAAGAAATCACAAGCTTAATCGATCAAAGTGGTGAACAAGCCTCTGTGGAAATTATTGCAACCTTCCTTCCAAAAGTGGTTGTTGAAAGTTTACTTGCCGCTTTGAAACGAGCAGATTTACATATGCAAGCATTGACGCTTGAGCCAATTGCTGCCATCAATGTACTGATCCCACAGTCGATGAGAAGACTAAATGTCGCGCTCGTGGATATCGGAGCCGGGACTTCTGACATCGCCTTAACAGACTCAGGAACCGTAATTGCCTATGGTATGGTACCGATTGCTGGCGATGAAATTACTGAAGCCATCAGTGACTCATTTCTACTCGATTTTCCGTTAGCAGAAACCGCTAAGAGGCAGTTGATTGATCAGGATATAATCACTGTAACCGATATTCTAGGGTTTGAGACGGAAATACCAAGAACTGAAGTAATCGAAAGCATCATGCCTTCCATTGAAAAATTGGCAGACACTATTTGCGAGGAAATTTTTTCTTTAAATAACAATAAGTCACCAAAGGCTGTGATGCTAGTTGGCGGTGGCAGTCTAACCCCCAAGCTTCCTGAAATTCTGGCTGACAAATTAAATCTTCCGAAAAATCGTGTCGCGATCCGAGGGATTGAAGCCATTGGACAGCTCACAATTGCCGATCATGTACACCGTGGTCCTGAGCTCGTTACACCAATCGGCATTGCTATAGCCGCTCATAAAAGTCCGATTCAATATATGGGCGTGAACGTGAACGGTCAAACGATTCGTCTCTTTGATATGAAAGAAATGACAGTAGGGGATTGTCTGCTAACTGCGGGGATAAAATTGAATAAATTGTATGGAAGACCTGGCATGGCCATGATGGTTGAGTTCAACGGCCAATTAATTACGATCCCAGGCGAGCATGGGACAAAACCGATCCTAACAATAAACCACAAGGACGTATCATTAGATTACATCGTTCAAGATGGCGATGAAATCACAGTCCAGCAAGGGGAAGATGGTCGGTCACCTAGATTGGCGATTATTGACCTTTCAGATGGATTGCCAAGTAAACAGGTCACGATTCATGGCGTTTCACACATCATTCATGCCGAACTACGCCGTAATGATCAGATTGTTACAGGAGAGGAATCCCTTCATGACAATGATAAAATAACATGTACGATGCCAGGAACACTAGAAGAACTTTTTACTAAGACCAATGAAGAACATCTGTTGAGAAGTTTACAGCCATTTACGGTTAATGTGAATGAAAAGGAAGTTCCCCTCCCTTTATTCGGTGGCAAGATTGTCAAAAACGGTATTCTAACAAATCCTGCAAGTTCATACGAAGATGGTGATGTGATTGAAATGATCCAGTCATCCCAGCCACTTACTACTGACTTGGCATATGCAATGAAAGTTCAGCTCACATTTTCGATCCCGGTTGCATTCAACGGAAAAAAACTACAGCTAACTAAGAAGCTCGCTCAGTTTTATCGTAATGGACAGCCCTTAACGAATGAAGATGTCATCAACCAAGAGGATATGATTACCCTCGTTCAACATAAAATGGAGCCGTTTATTTTTCAGGATGTATTCATGCATATTGACATTGACATGCCAGAACACACAATTGGAGGATTTCTGTTACTAAAAAACAATCAAGAAACAACCTTCAACGAAACGCTTGCTCCTGGAGATGAACTAAACATCCTTTGGCCGACACCATCACCGAAATAAAGAAAAAAAAGGTCAGACCTTACACTTTATATACCGTTTATTAAGTCATATAAACGATTTATAAGAGATGTGGGTCTGGCCATTCATTACAAAATATCTTCTTGTTAACTTTAATCCCTTACTGCCTCTGTCAGCGAATCCACAGTGATTCTCCAATGTGACTCATTCCAAGCAGGCTTGCCAGCTTTAAAATAAATCGCTTGTGGTGATTGGTGTTTCACATCGAAGGTTTCCGCAATATAAGCAGAAAGCGGACGTGCTTCCTGAACAGCTAAATAAGCTGTCTTAACATCATTGTGCTCATCAATATACCTTTGATACTCTGTAAAGGCCTCCGCGCTAACAGGGCACGTTAAACTATGCTTAAAGAGAAGGAATGAATCCTCTTTAACTAATTCATTAAACTGTTCTTCTGTTTCAATTTTCACTAATGTCATCTCAGCAACTCCTTTTTAGGTATGATCACAAAAAACCGGCGCTGAAATTAGCCTACCATTTCAACGCCAGTTTTGACAAATTTACTGTTTATACTTCGTTTCTGTTTCTTCAAATGCCTTTTCAGTCTCATCAAGTAGTTGAGCCGCACTTTTGTTACCCTTTTTAGGATCCTTAGCTGTCGACTTTTCTGCATCTGGTACATGTTTCACTTCAACACTTTTGATTTTTGAACGATGGCCGAAACTTCCTTTATCATCTGCTAAACTTTCGATACCTTCTTTTTTACTTAATTCTTCTCCTGTTTTAACGCCAGGCTTTAAGCTTGATACTTTATCCAATAAGTCAGAACCTTTATCACTAACAAGCTGTGTTACAGAACTGCTTTTTTCTTTAGCCGTTTCGGCAATTCCGTTGCCTTTTTCAATCGCAACACGACGAAGTTTTTCTGTTTTCTGACTTATTGATTTCGCTTGTTCAGTGACGTCGCTCCTCAATTCTTTCCCCGTTTTAGGAGCCATGAATAAGGCACAGCAAGCACCAATAACGCCTCCAACCACAGCCCCAACGATAAATCCTGAAGAGTTACCAGAATTACGCTCTTCATTTGCCCTTTCGTAATCCTTCGTATAATCCTTAACCGGGAATTCTTTTTGTGCCATGTTCATTCTCCTCTCAACTTTGTATTTAATTGTTTTCTTTTTCTTACGTATTATCTAGAACGTAAGAAACGCTTTTTTACTACTTTGTCTGATTCTAAATCCTCTTGTTGACTGTAAAATGGTTCGTTAGCTGACATAGTCTGCTTTTTCTTAGATTTCCACTTATCGCGGATTTCCATCGCAACATTTGTCCACTGAACAATCTGAGAAATCTTATCTTGATTATTCTCGATTTCACGCTGTACCTTATTTGAAACTTTTTGAACAGATGTATTAAAGCTTTGGATGGAACTTCCCACATCCTTCACTGCATCTACCACGGTATTTAAGTTTTCTGATTTTTTTTGTAAATCTTCTGCGAGTGCATTTGTTTTATGCAATAATTGCGTCGTCTCAAGTGACACACCTTGCATTTGGCTTTCTAGCCCAGTTAGTGTTTTCGACACACTATCAAGTGTAAATTGCAGAGATTTTAACGTTTTGGCTAAAAAAACAACTAAAATGAAAAAAGCAATTGCGAAAACGGCAGCACTCAAGTATAAAATGATCTCCATATCAATACCTCCGAAAAATGTCTCACTTATGTTTACACCATATTTTGTCTGTTCTTATCAATACCCTTTCCGTTCTGAGATAAACATCATCCCTAAACATTTTCCACAATTATGATACATATTCCTTCCTCATCGTAGTCTTAGAATAACAAATTTTTTCACGAGTGAAAATTATTTCTCCTCTCAAACCATTACATGCAACAGAATACAGAAAATCGGTTACAATAATAATGTTATGGAGGTACGCAACAAATCTACGTTTTCCTAACAATTTGAGTGAATTCCTATCTCTTTATCCCGCATTAACGGACGGTCCCCCACTTCAAGGCTTAGAGGAATCAAAGAAGCGTAGGCGGAGGATAACTGCCCGTAAAAGCCCGATTGGTGAGCTAAAGTGAAACTTACCTTTGTGGTTTTCAAAGATTTAGTTGAACCAATCGAGTTCGTAGAGTCGCTTTATCGAAGCGTAGCGGAAAGATTAGCGACTCTAGAACGGGACTAACAATCAGTGGGGGATAAAGATTGAAGATTGAAGTTTCACTTTATCTTATTTTTATGGAGGCCATACAATGAAAGATCCTAGAATTGAACAACTAGCAAAAAATTTAATCAATTACTCTGTTAAGCTACAAAAAGGGGAAAAAGTCCTGATCGAAAACTTCGGTTTACAACGTGAACTCGTCAATGCTCTGGTTAAAGAAGCATATGCAGCAGGCGGATACCCATTTGTTTCTTTAAAAGACCATCAAGTAGATCGCGCCTTACTGATGGGCGCAAAAGAAGAACAATTTGATATGATCGCTGAATTTGAAGCGAATGTTATGAAAAATATGGATGCCTATATCGGCCTGCGCGCAGGTGACAATATCAATGAGCAATCAGATGTACCTGCAGAAAAAATGGCAATTCATGGTAATGCAGTTGGTAAAAAAGTACATAGAGAAATCCGCGTTCCGAAAACAAAATGGGTTGTGCTTCGTTACCCGACAAACTCAATGGCTCAATTGGCGAAAATGAGTACGGAGGCATTTGAGGACTTTTACTTTAATGTGTGTAACCTAGACTACGGAAAAATGAGCGAGGCCATGGATAGTCTTGTTGAGCTCATGGATCGTACGGACAAGGTCCGCTTAACTGGACCTGGTACAGACTTAACGTTTTCTATCAAAGACATCAAAGCGATTAAATGCGCTGGAGAATTAAATATTCCTGACGGTGAAGTGTATTCGGCTCCTGTCCGTGATTCAGTAAATGGAACGATTACCTACAATACACCATCACCTTATCAAGGATTTACGTTCGAAAATGTGAAATTGACGTTCAAAGATGGCAAAATTGTTGAAGCAACAGCGAATGATACAGAGCGCATCAACAAAATCTTCGATACAGATGAAGGGGCTCGGTTCGTTGGAGAATTCGCGATTGGTGTGAATCCATTCATCCTTCATCCGATGCAGGACATCCTATTTGATGAAAAAATTGACGGCAGCTTCCATTTCACACCAGGTCAATGCTATGATGATGCTTATAATGGCAATCATTCCAACATTCACTGGGATTTAGTGAACATTCAACGCCCTGATTATGGCGGCGGAAGCATCTACTTTGATGACGTATTAATCCGTCAAGATGGTCGCTTTGTCATTCCAGAGCTTGAGAAGTTAAATCCGGAAAACTTGAAGTAATAAGTAAACTCGCTATAACGGTTTGTTATAGCGAGTTTTACTCATTTCATTTTAAAAACTTATTGGTTTCTCTCTTGTTGAAGCATAGGACTCGATTGTATTTCCCGAAAAGTCATTCTTCTCGGTTGAACCTGCTGCTGAACATTATTTGGCTGAGTACTTTTCTGCTGAGACGTCCTCATTAAATCCAATGGCGTTCTCATTGTTGTATGAACTGGATTTTCTGTAGTATCACAATGTATCATTTTCTCTGTTTCGATTTTATTTGCCTCGATTAATGCCTCATTTTTTTGCTTCAGTTCTCCATAAGATTGAAGTAATTCTGTAATTTTTTGTTTTTGATTGGCTTCAGTCAACTGGAATGTTGCTAGCTCCCGGTTCTGTATGTCAAAAGATTGTCTTATTCCTTCCAATTCTTGATTTTTCCTTTGAGAAGATTGTTTTAACTCTTCTATTTCTTGGCTCTGCCTTTTGGAAGATTGTCTTAACCCTTCTAGCTCTTGGTGCTGATCCTGTTTCGTCAACTTAGTTTCTTCGAGTTCTTTCTTTAGATTTTGATAAGATTGTTTTACTTCTTCAAGTTCTTGTTGCTCTACACGTTTAGCCAATTTGAAGTCTGCAAGCTCTTGGTTTTTCGCTTCATAAGATTGTCTAAATAGATCGAGCACTTCTTTCTGGATCTGTACAGCCATTTTTGTTGTTTCTAGCTCATTTTTCTGTATTTCACAGGAATATCTTACTTCTTCAAACTTTTGGATCTGATTCTGTTCCACTAATCTGGATTCGACTAACTCTTGGTTCATTTCTCGATAGGATTGTTTTAGTTCGCCTAGCTCTTGGTCCTGATTTTGATAAGACTGCTTTAATTCTTCGAGTTCTTGGCGTTGGCTTTGTTCCTTCATTGTTGCATCTGCTAGCTGGTGATTGAGTGCTTCATATGATTGCTGTAATTCTTCCAGCTCTTGGATCTGGTTCTGTTCCGCCATTCTGGATTCTCCTAACTCTCGGTTCAGTTCCTGATAGGTTTGTTTTAGTTCACCTAGCTCTTGGTCCTGATTTTGATAAGACTGCTTTAATTCTTCGAGTTCTTGTCGTTGGCTCTGTTCCTTCATTATTGCATCTGCTAGCTGGTGATTGAGTGCTTCATATGATTGCTGTAATTCTTCCAGCTCTTGGCTCTGGTTCTGTTCCGCCATTCTGGATTCTCCTAACTCTCGGTTCAGTTCCTGATAGGTTTGTTTTAGTTCACCTAGCTCTTGGTCCTGATTTTGAT
>NZ_JBIWFD010000001.1:486997-488150 GCF_044762875.1 Peribacillus sp. NPDC096379 | reverse complement strand
TAAGACTGCTTTAATTCTTCGAGTTCTTGTCGTTGGCTTTGTTCCTTCATTGTTGCATCTGCTAGCTGATAACTGAGTGCTTCATATGATCGCCTTACGTCTTCAAGCTCTTGTAGCTGCTCTTGTTCCACCATTCTGGATTCTGTTAATTCTCGGTTCAATTCTTTAAAGAATTGTTTTAGTTCGTCTAGCTCTTGGTCCAATTGTTGATTAGATTGAAGTAATTCTTCCAGCCCTTGTCGTTGGCCTTGTTCCTTCAAAATTACAACTGCCAGCTGGTGATTGAGTGCTTCATATGATTGCTGTAATTCTTCCAGCTCTTGGCTCTGGTTCTGTTCCGCCATTCTGGATTCAGCTAACTCTTGGTTCAGTTCCTGATAAGTTTGTTTTAGTTCACCTAGCTCTCGGTCCTGATTTTGATAAGACTGCTGTAATTCTTCAAGCTCTTGGATCTGGTTCTGTTCTACCATTCTAGATTCTGTTAATTCTTGGTTTAATTTCATAAGCTCTTGATCCTGATTTTGATAAGATTGGAGTAATTCCTCGAGCTCTTGTCGATGGTCTTGTTCCTTCAAAGTTACGTCTGCTAGCTGATGATTCACTTCTTCATACGATTGCTTTAGGTCTTCAAGCTCTTGAAGCTGGTTCTGTTCCACCATTCTGGATTTTGCTAACTCTTGGTTCAATTCCTGATAGGTTTGTTTTAGTTCGCCTAGCTCTTGGTCCTGATTTTGATAAGACTGGAGTAATTCTTCGAGTTCTTGGCGTTGGCTTTGTTCCTTCATTGTTACATCCGCCAACTGGTGATTGAGTGTCTCATAAGATTGCTTTAGGTCTCCAAGCTCTTGGCTCTGGTTCTGTTCCACCATTCTGGATTCTGCTAATTCTTGGTTCAATTCCTGATTGGATTGATTTAAATCTCTAATCTTTTGGTCCTGTTGTTGATGAGATTGGAATAGTTCTTCAAGCTCTTGGTATTGGCCTTGTTCCTTCAAAGTTAAATCTGCTAGCTGATGATTCACTTCTTCATACGATTGCTTTAATTCTTCCAGCTCTCGGCTCTGGTTCTGTTCCACCATTCTGGATTCTGCTAATTCTTGGTTCAATTCCTGATTGGATTGATTTAAATCTCTAATCTTTTGGTCCTGTTGTT
>NZ_JBIWFD010000001.1:462178-486899 GCF_044762875.1 Peribacillus sp. NPDC096379 | reverse complement strand
TAAATCTGCTAGCTGATGATTCACTTCTTCATACGATTGCTTTAATTCTTCCAGCTCTCGGCTCTGGTTCTGTTCCACCATTCTGGATTCTGCTAACTCTTGGTTCAGTTCCTGATAAGTTTGTTTTAGTTCACCTAGCTCTCGGTCCTGATTTTGATAAGACTGCTGTAATTCTTCCAGCTCTTGGATCTGGTTCTGTTCCACCATTCTAGATTCTGTTAATTCTTGGTTCAGTTCCTGATAGGTTTGTTTTAGTTCGCCTAGCTCTTGATCCTGATTTTGATAAGATTGGAGTAATTCCTCGAGCTCTTGAATCTGGTTCTGTTCCACCATTCTAGATTTTGCTAACTCTTGGTTCAATTCCTGATTCGATTGTTTTAGTTCACCTAGCTCTTGGTCCTGATTTTGATAAGACCGGAGTAATTCTTCGAGTTCTTGTCGATAGTCTTGTTCCTTCATTGTTGCATCTGCTAGCTGGTGATTGAGTTCTTCATTTGATTGCTTTAGGTTTTCAAGCTCTTGAATCTGGTTCTGTTCCACCATTCTAGATTCGGCTAATTCTTGGTTCAATTCCTGATTCGATTGTTTTAGTTCGCCGAGCTCTTGGTCCTGTTGTTGATAAGATTGGAGTAATTCTTCAAGTTCTCGGCGTTGGTCTTGTTCCTTCATTGTTGCATCTGCTAGCTGGTGATTGAGTTCTTCATTTGATTGCTTTAGGTTTTCAAGCTCTTGGCTCTGATCCTGTTCCACTAATCTGGAGTCGGCTAACTCTTGGTTCAGTTCCTGATTGGATTGATTTAAATCTCTAATCTTTTGGTCCTGTTGTTGATGAGATTGGAATAGTTCTTCAAGCTCTTGCTGTTGGCCTTGTTCCTTCAGGATAGATTCTGCTAGCTGGTGATTCACTTCTTCATACGATTGCTTTAGATTTTCAAGCTCTTGAATCTGATTCTGTTCCACCATTCTAGATTCGGCTAGTTCTTGGTTCAATTCCTGATTGGATTGCTTTAGTTCGCCTAGCTCTTGGTTCAATTCCTGATTGGATTGTTTTAGTTCGCCTAGCTCTTGGTCCTGATTTTGATAAGACTGGAGTAATTCTTCGAGTTCTTGTCGTTGGCTTTGTTCCTTCATTGTTACATCCGCCAACTGGTCATTGAGTGCTTCATAAGATTCCTTTAAGTCTCCAAGCTCTTGGTTTTGACTTTGTTCCTTCAAAGTTGCATCTGCTAACTGGTGATTGAGTTCTTCATTTGATTGCTTTAGGTTTTCAAGCTCTTGGCTCTTCTCTTGTTCCACCATTCTAGATTCTGTTAATTCTTGGTTTAATTCTACAAGCTCTTGATCCTGATTTTGATAAGATTGGAGTAATTCTTCGAGCTCTTGGCGTTGGTCTCGTTCCTTCAAAGTTACATCTGCCAGCTGATGATTGATTGCTTCATACGATTGCTTTAGGTCTTCAAGCTCTTGAAGCTTCTCTTGTTCTACCACTTTAGATACTGTTAATTCTTGTTTTAGTTCACATAGCTCTTGATCCTGATTTTGATAAGACTGGAGTAATTCTTCGAGTTCTTGTCGTTGGCTTTGTTCCTTCATTGTTACATCCGCCAACTGGTCATTGAGTGCTTCATAAGATCGCTTTAAGTCTCCAAACTCTTGGCTCTGGTTCTGTTCCACCATTCTGGATTCTGCTAATTCTTGGTTCAATTCCTCATTGGATTGATTTAAATCTCTAATCTTTTGGTCCTGTTGTTGATGAGATTGGAATAGTTCTTCAAGCTCTTGTTGTTGGCCTTGTTCCTTCAGGATAGAATCTGCTAGCTGGTAATTCACCTCTTCATACGATTGCTTTAGATTTTCAAGCTCTTGGCTCTTCTCTTGTTCCACCATTCTAGATTCTGCTAACTCTTGGTTCAGTTCCTGGTTGGATTGTTTTAGTTCGCCTAGCTCTTGGCCCTGGTTTTGATAAGACTGCCTTAGGTCTTCAAGCTCTTGAAGCTTCTCTTGTTCTACCATTCTAGATTCTGTTAATTCTTGTTTTAGTTCACATAGCTCTTGATCCTGATTTTGATGAGAATGTAGTAATTCTTCGAGTTCCTGTTTTTGGTCCTGTTCCACTATTCTGGATTTTGTTAATTCTTGGTTCGTTTCTTGATAGGTTTGTTTTAGTTCGCCTAGCTCTTGGCCCTGTTGTTGATGAGATTGGAGTAATTCTTCAAACTCTTGCTTTTGACTTTGTTCCTTCAAAGTTGCATCTGCTAACTGGTGATTAAGTTCTGCATTTGATTGCTTTAGGTTTTCAAGCTCTTGGCTCTTCTCTCGTTCCACCATTCTAGATTCTGTTAATTCTTGGTTTAATTCTACAAGCTCTTGGTCCTGATTTTGATAAGATTGAAGTAATTCCTCGAGCTCTTGGCATTGGTCTCGTTCCTTCATTGTTACATCTGCCAGCTGATGATTGATTGCTTCATACGATTGTTTTAGTTCACTTAGCTCTTGGTCCTGTTGTTGATGAGATTGGAGTAATTCTTCAAACTCTTGGCTACGGTTCTGTTCCACCATTCTGGATTCTGTTAACTCTTGTTTCATTTCTTGATTAAATTGCTTTAGTTTGCCTAGCTCTTGGTCCTGATTTTGATAAGAATAAAGTAATTCTTCGAGTTCTTGTTTCTGGCTTTGTTCCTTCAATATAGAGTCCGCAAGCTGATGATTCACTTCCTCATAGGATTGCTTTAGGTCTTCAAGCTCTTGACTCTGGTCCTGTTCCACCATTCTGGATTCTGTTAATTCTTGGTTCAATTCTTGATAGATTTGCTTTAGTTCACCTAGCTCTTGGTCCTGTTGTTGATGAGATTGGAGTAATTCTTCAAGCTCTTGGCTACGGTTCTGTTCCACCATTCTGGATTCTGTTAATTCTTGCTTCATTTCTTGATTAAATTGCTTTAGTTCGCCTAGCTCTTGGTCCTGATTTTGATAAGAATAAAGTAATTCTTCGAGTTCATGTTTTTGGCTTTGTTCCTTCATTGTAGTTTCTTCTAGCTGCTGATTCACTTCTTCATATGATTGCTTTATCTGTTCAAGCTTTTGGCTCTGATCCTGTTGAACCATTCTGGATTCTACAAGCACATGTTTTAATTCTTCAAGTTCCTTTTTTTGAATCTGTTGTTCCAAACCAGAATTTGTAAGCTCCTGATTCAGTTCTTGATGAGTTTGCTTTAACACATCAAGGACTCGTTTCTGGTCTTGTTCTGACAACCTCGTTTCTGCTAGCTCTTGTTTCATTTCTTCATAAGATCGTTTTAATTCTGCTAACTCTTGGTTTAGAGCTTCATATGATTGCATTAATCCCTCTAGTTCTTGCGTCTTTTCTTCCAAGTCGATACTTTTTCGCTTTATAGCATCAGCGTCTCTTTCCTTATCCAGATCTTGCCTTTTTAATTCTTCGTTTTCTTTTTCTAAAATGGTATATTGTTTTTTCATTTCCTCTACCTGGTCGGTCATGGTTTGGATCTGTTCGACCAATTCTGATTGGACGCCCTTTTCAGCCTCCCTTTCAGCTGTAATTAGTTCATGCTGATGCCTTAAGGTCAAATATTCCTCGGTAATATCATTCTCCCGATAGCTTTTCAACACTTTTTTGTACTTTTTAATTTGGCGAATCAGCGTACTCATCTGATTCTCATCCATGAAATTGGACACATTTACCCCCCCATTAAAAATGATATAACGTATTGTATGTTCTTCCATCTAGGCTGTGCAGATAGAATCATTTCAAAGTTCTGATGATTCCCTTTCAGAAAATGGGCGTTCATACCGTAACTAGGACTAGGGGGTCGACATACTTTGTACTGTACAATAAAAATTTTATTAGGGAGTCGATCATATGAGTCATTCACCACGGCCCACTCAAGAGCTTTTATGTATCAATGCTGAAAAAGTATATGATTGGGTTATATTACAGAATACGATTAGACAATTTGTTTCAGCCGAAGAGCTCGGATTAGACCATGAACTTCACGATGTAAAGCATGTATCTACGCGCTTTATTTTAACTGATGAGCATGGAAAACCGCTTGGACCAAATGCAGAAGTTAAAGTAAAAGAAATAGATAGACGCGAGGAAAAGACGTTTGTAATTGATGGTGCTTTGGTAACTCTCGAAAAGGTATCTTTCGTAAAAGTCTTCTACGTTGTTATTGAATTTAGAGGTACGAGAGAGCATTGTCCATTTGTCTTTACATCACACCCAATCCAAGTTGAAGTACACGAAAGTTTATTCTTATGCGCGCCAGAAGGTACAAGATTAGTCGTTAGAATTACGGACCTAGATGGCAATGCAAAGGTGAATTTCCACGACGACTGTTTAAAAAGCGTCGATCTTTCATTAACAACATGCCAAAGTATTCAAGCAGTTGCTGACGTTACGATCGAAGTGAAAGCAGACTTCTGCCAACCACGTGATATCTTAACAGAACAATGCTCAGCACCTATTATTCCGCAACAATGTCCAGTCCTTTTCCCTGGTCATGATCATTAATAAGTCCGCATAAGGTTTAAGAGAGGAAATTTCCTCTCTTTATTCTTTTTAGGGCGGGTGAAAAGCATGATTGAAAAATTAATTGGGGAATTAGAGTATAAACTTATGGAATTGGAACGTGAAGGCCTCGAATTCCAGGAAAAAATAAGCTCCTTACTCCTAAAAAAGCAATCGCAAGAATCAAATCCAATTTCCTATTTCAATTATTCGACAATCATTGATAAAGAAAAAACAAGTGAACATACCGTTATCGGCAACTTCCATTTCCATAATCAAACAGATCTTCCCCTTCATAGTCCAGTCATTTTACTCAAGATTAATTCGGACAAACCCTATGATTTTTCCGGAAAATATGTACTTCCCAATAAGCCACTTCAAAACGAAGCTTTTTTTTGGGAACGTATTGAAGATAAACAAAACGCTGCTACGAATGAATATTCATTTCGACCTGTAGCTAATCAAATCATCCCAGCCAATGATACATTCTCCTTTTCAAATTTTCAGATCCGTTTCTCAAATGAAGAATCAGGCTACATACACATTGAAGGGTTTATTTATTGCCAAGAAAGAATGGAAGGAATTGCATCGTTGAATTCCATTAGCATCAATTACTAGAAATGGAGTGAGGAATTTGTATTCTTCGGAGAATAAGGAAATTAAAGAAATGTTGGAAACTCTGCTAAAAAAAGAACTTGAAAGAAAAATTAATAAAGACGAGAACGATACAACCAAGCTACATAACGGACAAACCACCATCAATATTGATCACGGGATAAGCACCTATGCTTTGTTATATTTATTGCTAGAACAAAATTCTAATTCTGTATCTAAAAGTGACAGATCAATGGATGCTAATGAAAAACAGAGTCTAACAGCTGAAAAAAGATTAAAAAGATTGCTAGAAAATGCTGCACGGGTCCAGAAAAAGAATAAGGAGGTTTATTTGGAGGTTTTAGAGCGTTTAGAAAAAAAGTAAGATTTCAAAGGAATATTTTCACGATGATTTCCTTTCTCTTTTTATGAAAGTAGTATTTCTACGAATTATTGCACCTGTAAAATACATCTATTATTCCTGAAAATCTTTGCTTGATCTGAAATAAGGAATGATAAATCATTTAATTTATTTCAAATAGAATTCTATAGAAAAGAGAGATCTGAATTAGCGATTCAGATCTCTCAAACTGATTATTTAATTGCTGTATTGAGTACCTGTGAACGTAGTATTCGATATTGTAGCACTTAATGCTACGGCTAATACTGCAATTCCACCAACAGTCAGTACATAGCTTACACCATCTTCTCTGCTATTTAATACATCCACAAAGTCAATTGGTACAATAATCGATTCACCAATCGTAAGTGGAGGAAGTGGCTGAGTAACTGTATGAATTACTGTGCCAAGCAATGGATCATTTTGAAACTTTCTAACTTTATGAATTCTATAAGTGATTGTAGTCCCCACAGCAACGGCCACTGGAGCCGTAATTGTACTTGAACCACTTAACCAAACAAGATCCCCATTACACGCTTTGTCAAAATCTACATCTCCAATCACTTGTTCAGGTGCAATTGCACCAAGAATAGCAGCTGTTGCAAGTGTGACAGCTCCTGATTGGTTAGAAAAGTCAAAATCGACTACTGTTCTGCCTTCTTTATCATGGCAACGGTCTTTTTTGTCGTGGTCTTTTTTGCAGCCTCCGTTTTTATGATAATGTTCGCCATGATCTTCACTATATGATCTTGAAATATAACCCATTTTCTCATCTCCCTATAATATTTGAGACTTTAAGATGTCTTCCCTCCTATATAATGCAAGTGGGCTTTCTTTCGTACAGGACAAGAGCATATTTTTCAAAAAGATTTTCCCTTTTCGAATTGAAATTCACACCCATTTTTGTGAATCTGGGTGCTTTTGTACGGATAGAAGAATACTCTATTCTGAGAAGGAGGTACGGATCGTCATGTCAGAATGGAAAAAACGTCCAAAGGTGCTTGAATCTCATCCTTTCAGAGAAATATACAATGACTTTCTTGATTCCAGCCGTGAGGAATTATTGGAGTGGATTGATGAGCTCAAGAAGGATCGAAATGCAGCATTAGAGGAAAAAAAGAAAGGGAAAAGGACATATGATCATTTTATTAAACAGCGTATGATCGATACGGCGATTGAAGCGTATTATTGGAAGTTTTTAAATAAAGAGACAAGAATTCCAGAAGAAGATGATGAAGAAAAAAATGAAGATCCGTGTTAAAAGAGTCTATAACAAGAGGACTTATTTTTCAACGATTCAAGGTCTCTTTGTTTGAACCATACATTGTGAATGGGTGCATGCATTCACCGTTATGATAATATGTGCCCATCCTGTTTTATCTTTATTAAAAAATTCCTCATTGGTACAAGCATGCTTTCTTTCATTGAATATAATATTTAGACAATAAAAAAGAGTGATAGAGTAATATGGAGCTCTATAATAAAAAGAAAGATCAGCATTATGTGGGTTCTCAAACTGATTCAGCCAATTGCAGCAGACATCATAAGAGGAAGAAGAATGATAAGTTAGTTGAATTTGCAGGTCAGACTACATTTCCAATTACCTCAAACCCGACTCAAAATCAAATGCCACTTAGCGTAACTCCTTTTACCGTTGCATCCGTGACTTGAGAAGACGTAAGAGCCGGTAATGTTGTATGGCTGAACGGACTCTTCCATGTAAATAATAATGGTGGTGTACCTCGTGCGATCCTAACAAGTATTTATAAAAATACCGTAGTGCCTGGTACTCTCATTTATCAGTCTGTCATTTGGGTGGATTCTGAAGCTCGGGATGATCAAACGCCAGTTGTCGTGCAATTCGTTGATCCGATTGAAGATCGTGACCAAGATGTAACCTATATTCTAACTGCACAAGAAACGGTTGAAGGTGCATCCCTCTTTGTTTATGGACCGATTACCTTTACTGCAGCTGAAATCAAACAGTAACCTCAATATAGGAACAAAAATAGCTTAGATTTCTTTTTTAGAATCTGAGTATTTTCAGATAAAGCAGAGAAACCCCTCGGGCCTAAAAGGCCCGAGGGGTTTCGTTCTATCTATTATTGCACTTCTAATAACTTCTCGTATGCAGTCTGGAATTTCTGAATATCTCCAGCCCCCATGAATAGAATGACGCTGTTGTCATGTTTACGAAGGATTTCTGTTGTTTCCTCTGAAATCAGCTCAGCTCCAGGGATTTTCTCTTGAAGATCTAGAATGGAAAGCTTCCCTTGATGTTCGCGTGCCGAACCAAAGATTTCGCACAGATATACTTGATCCGCTAAGTTTAAGCTATCGGCAAATTCATTCAGAAATGCCTGAGTTCTTGAATACGTATGTGGCTGGAATACGGCCACTACTTCACGATTCGGATATTTTTGGCGCGCTGAATCGACCGTTGCTGTGATTTCAGTCGGATGATGGGCATAATCGTCAATAATGATTTGATTGCCGATTTCTTTCTCAGAAAAACGACGCTTCACCCCAGTAAATGTCATCAATTGTGCCTTCACCGTTTCAGTATCCAAATCTTCATATTGACATAGTGCAATAACGGCTACAGCGTTTAACACATTATGCTTGCCGAAGGTCGGAATCGTAAACGTCTCATAGTAATTATTCCGCACATGTACATCAAATGTTGTGCCTTGCTCGGAAACTTGAATATTCCGTGCTTGAAAATCATTTTCTTCCGCAAATCCGTATAAAATCACTGGAACTTTTGCTTGAATTCCTTGAAGTTGCTCATCATCGCCACAAGCAATAATTCCTTTATTCACTTGCAGAGCCATCTTCTGAAACGCCTCGAATACGTCCTCAATGTTGGCAAAATAGTCTGGATGGTCGTAATCAATATTCGTCATGATTGCATAATCAGGATAATAAGAAAGGAAATGGCGGCGATATTCACACGCCTCGAATACAAAATAATCCGATTTAGCAATCCCTTTCCCTGTACCATCCCCGATTAAATACGAAGTTGGCTTTGCTCCACCCATTACATGAGCAAGTAATCCTGTCGTCGATGTTTTCCCATGTGCGCCTGTTACTGCCACACTGATGAATCCCTTCGATAAGTCTCCAAGGAAGTTGTGATAGCGAAGGATTGGCAATCCCAGCTTCATCGCTGCAACAATTTCCGGATGAGTGTCTGGGAATGCATTTCCTGCAATAATTGTCATTCCAGGCTGAATATTTTCTTCAGCAAAAGGAAGAATTGTAATTCCTGCATTTTCCAATGCAATTTGTGTAAAAAATTTCTTTTCGTAGTCAGAACCTTGAACAACATACCCCATATCATGAAGTACTTGAGCAAGTGCGCTCATCCCAGAGCCCTTAATTCCTACAAAATGGTAAACAGTCATAAATAGATCCTCCACCAATCGTCTATCTGTATCACGGTATATAATGTCATCTTTTTTGTTTTTCTTGTTTTCTAATTTGGAAGTTCTAAGGGAACTTAATGGCTTCCCTTTCAGTATCTCCCAGAAAATTGAAATCTTAACTTCACATTATTCATACATGAGTATACATTATATCACTCTTTAAAAAAATCAACCATAACACGATATTACCATTTTAACATAGTTGATTTTACCGATCCTTCATTTGCCAATAATACATTACAATTCTTATTATATACATTTTCGTCTAGGATGTTCACCTATAAAAGACACGAACACGGTGATTAAACACTCACATCTAGTAGTAAAGGCCTCTTCGTAGGACTAACTAGCTCCAGCAATGTGGCGTGAGTAGCGCCATAATACATCTTCTTAGATTTTTCATATTATTTGTTTCTACTTTTTAAGTAAACCTAGCACTTCCCATTTCCTTAACACAAAGAAGAGAAGCACCTTCGAAAGAAGAAATTAGCTCATCTACTAATAGCCGCCACACGCATCCTGTACAGTCGGAGAATGACCGCCTGATTCTTACATCACCGCGTTTTCCTCTAAAAAGGATTCCAATTCTTCAGCCGTAATGAGCACATCCCTCGGTTTACTCCCTCTGGATTCAGAAATAATCCCCTTGTCATGCATCATTTCCATTAATCTTGCTGCACGATTGTAGCCAATCTTGAACCTTCTTTGTAAGCTTGAGGTTGAAGCAGCATTTTGCGAGACGACAAATTCACATGACTCAAAAAATAATTCATCGATTTCTTCGGTGAATTGTGCTTTATTCAATAATTCTTCTTGCTCAAATAAGTATTGCGGTTGCTGCTCGTTCTTCACATGATGGACAACTTCATCAATTTCATGGTCCGTGACGAACGTACCTTGGAGACGAACTGATTTGGAAGATCCATTTTCAGCAAACAACATATCGCCTCTACCTAACAGCTTTTCCGCACCACCGCTGTCAAGAATTGTACGTGAATCCACTTGAGATGAGACCGAAAACGCAATTCTTGTCGGGATATTTGCCTTGATCAAGCCAGTTATGACATCAACTGAAGGACGTTGAGTTGCAACAATCAAATGAATCCCGCAAGCACGTGCTTTCTGTGCAATCCGACTAATAGCCTCCTCCACATCTGCAGGCGACATCATCATTAAATCGGCAAGCTCATCAATAATGATCACGATAAAAGGCAATTTATTCGCATGCTGACCCGCTGCCTCTGCGTTTTCATTGAAACGTCCAATATCACGGACTCCTGCGTGAACAAACAACTCGTAACGCCTTTCCATTTCTTCAACAGCCCATTTCAATGCTGCTGTGGCTGCCTTTACATCTGTTATAACCGGACTAACGAGATGAGGGAGACGGTTATATGGAGCAAGCTCAACCATTTTAGGATCAATGAGCAGTAATTTCACCTCTTGTGGTGTAGCTTTATACAGTAAACTAATTAACATTGAATTAATACAAACACTTTTCCCTGAGCCGGTTGCCCCAGCAATGAGTCCGTGTGGCATTTTTTTCAAATCCGTCACAATCGGTTCACCGGAAATATCAAGTCCAAGTGCGACTGTCAACGGGGATGGATCTTGTTTGAATGAATCACTTTCGAGAATTTCCCGCAGAAACACAGGCATGCTTTTTCGATTCGGGATTTCAATGCCTATGGTATGCTTGCCAGGAATCGGTGCTTCCATCCGAATATCCTGTGCAGCAAGACTTAGTTTAATATCATCCATTAAATTCGTGACCTTATTCACCTTCACACCTGGCTCTGGCTGCACCTCAAATCTTGTCACAGCAGGACCTTGCGTGACATTAACCACTTTTGCACGAACATTAAAGTTCTTCAATGTATCATCCAATAATGCCGTCTGCCCTTCAAGCCATTCATTGTCACTTTCTGCGGATGCTGCTGGTGTTAGTAAGTCGATGGACGGAAATGCGTAATATGGATTTTCTTCCTCACTTATTGTCTGATTCGATACAATTTGATCTTGTAGATTCATTTCTAACGGTACTGTAGGAAGATTTTCAGGAATGACCTCTTTTACCGGTTCTTCGGTATGTACAAGACTTTGAACCGTTGAAAGATGGACGTCGGATTTCGATTCAACTAAGTCTTTGGTTATTACACGAGCTGCTTGCCTATGTATTTCATTCACATCTTGTTCAAACTTAACTTCAGACACTGGCTCGACATTTTCCCGGGAAATGTTCTGATCATCGACAATCGTTCTCCTCATCGCTTCGAAAGTCTTTAGCCGATCGACCTTTTCTTTATCCTGCTTCAACATGATCACATTAAATGGAATATGTTTTTTTGTAGGTTTTGGTTGAACGAAATGTTCCTGTTCAAGAGAAGGTTCTACTACTGTCATTGTATCACTTGATTCTCGTTCATATACAGCAGTCGCAGCAGTCATCCGTTCGGTTTCTTCTGCCTTTGGTACTAGCGATTCAATTGTAGCAGCTGTAGTATCAAAGCTTATTTCCTCAAGCACCGTTTTTTCTTCTTCTTTGATTAGATCCGTCGAACGTTCATTTTTTTCTTTTTCATCATTCGCATCGATTAATTCTGATACATCTTCTGTGACCTCTTGTTCCTTAAACTCTGAATCAGCTATCGTTCCATGCTCTTCCTCTCGTTCTTCCCTATCATTTTTTCGAAGGGTCGCTTTAGTCTCGATTGGATCTGAAACAGATAATTCGATGGTGTTTTCTAATTCATACTCCACAATGTCATCCCGGGTTTTATTAAAGGGCTCTGGCCGTTTATAACCGTAGATAGGCGATGGAATTTCAGTTGGTCGAAACGGTATTTTGGACGGGACAATTTTCGTTATTTTTGGTGCTGCTTCTTGTTTCTTCTTTTCTGGCTGTTCCGGTTGCTTGTAAACTATTTCCGAACTATTCTCCCAGTGTTTCGTGTTTCTTTCTTTGTTTATTGGCCGGTCAGGCTTTTTGGGACGCCTTTGTCTTATTTTATTATCTGGAATAATAGGAAATTTAAATTCACCCTTTGGATATTGAAATAATATCCGAGTATCCGGGTCTAAACGGGTTGATGTGAGCTCTTCATGCGAGACTGATTGTTCTTTCAACTTTTGCAATTGAGTCAAGTCCATCTTTTTTAATGTTTCTTTATCTATCTCTTCATCGATCATAATTTCTTCTATTTCAATAATTTCTTCATCTTGGAACCATTTCTTTATTTTTTTGAGCCATTTCAATACAATCACTCTTTCTACCAACTTATAGTCAACGATCTTTTTTTATTAAATTTTGGTAAACCAACTTATATGCGTACCTATTACCCGTACCATAAACCAATTGGAATATACCCAGTATACACCAATTAATCAATGATTTTCACAAAATTATGAGAGGAAACCACTTTATTTGCGATATTTTCATATCCTCTAGGTGACCTAGTATACGTCGATTCTATTGCAGTAGCAATACAGTCATATTATATTTTCATGATAAAGTGAAACTTCTAATAGTGGGGTGTAGTTCCCCACTGTTAGTTAGTTGAACCAATCGGGGTTTTATAGGCTGTTTTTTTATTCTCAGGAATTACTTTATGAGATATTACAGCCTGTTAAACCGGGATAAAAGGAAAATGGGGATATTACAGCCTGTTAAACCAAGGTAAAAGATCCATGAGCATCTAATCCCAACTAAAACGATGAAAAAGGTTCAGGTTCTAAAAGTAGCTGCGCTGACTTTGCGAAGCCCCGCCCCTTTTCCACATAAAAGAAGCACATCCCACTCAGTGATGGTTCACTGTCAGAATGTGCATTCTATTACGCTGTGCTTAATTATTCGCTTCTCTTTTTATTTTTCCCCAGGATAAAGACTGGCTCTAATTCGTCATTTTCGTATAAGAAGGAAAGAGCAGTGATCGGGACATGGCCACTTGCAAAAAAACTCATCGCCATTTGTGCAAGCACATCATAGCCCGTATCATTTTCGATATCTGCGATAATAATGACATCCTGATGTGGGATGCTGATCGCCATCTCACCTTTCATGGTATTCTTCATTTCTTTTAACCAAGTTTCGTTAACAATACGACTTGCATCGTAGCCATCATTCGTATTCAAGAAATAAAATGTATTACCCGCAACCGTATCAGATTTCAAAGGCGTTTTAAGCGATCGGACGTTAAACTTTGCAATTTGTCGTATCCGTTCAGGTTCCCATCCCTCTTTCTCTAGCATCTGACGGTCGATTAGCCGGTATGTATTTCCTAAGTCAAGCGCATACAGAATCCGTGTTTCAGCTGTATGTTCATCAAATAAAAACGGATTCCCAGATGTCGCTTCTGTAGGAAAAGAAGTGGACCGAATGACTGGAAAAATGTTTTTTTCTTTACCAGTCAACGTGTGCTCTTCACCCATCACCTGCAATGCTTCCTCAACATAATAAACGACTTCATCGATCGCTTTTTCCTTTGAATTTTCCCAATTTGCCACGATTTTCGGCAACTCGACCGAAATGCCTTTTCCAGTTACCGTGTTTTCAATACGAAGAACATCTGTCTTACTATCAAAGGTATAGCTGCGGTATTCCGAACCTAACCGCTCTTTCATAAGTTTCATGATCTTCTTACTATCCATTTTCATTCAAAATTCCTCACTTCTTTAAGGACATGGGGCGGAGCTTCGCAACTTATCAATATAGCTGATCTGCTTAACAGGTATACATATTAACTATAGGAAGTACCCCAAAATCTAGCTCCGCACCGCCACCATTGCAATTAAGCGCATATAGCGTGTTTATTTGTATGAAAAGAGCCGATTTGGGCATAAACAAACTATTTAGTCTATTCAATTATTATTAGAATTACACAAAATTTGAATCATTATAAGGATTCGATAAAATCTTTAATTTCTTGCTCGGTTTTACGGTCTTTACTAACAAAACGTCCTAACTCTTTTCCGTTGTCATATGCAATAAAACTTGGAATGCCAAAAACATCATTTTCTACACATACATCAATAAATTTATCACGGTCAATATGAACGAAAGTATAGTCAGGATACGCCGCTTCAATGCCTGGTAAAACAGGTTCAATCACTCGGCAATCTCCACACCAATCTGCTGAAAACAAGAAAATATGTTTCCCTTCATTTTTTAAGGTTGTAAATTGCTCGATAGATTCTAAATTTTTCATTCTAATTCCCTCCAATAAATAGATTTTATCTCTCAACACTTATGTTGATGATACCAAACTACTTCACGATAAACCAACAATACGCAAACTTATTTCTAAAAAAAACACGAGCGTTACACCCTAACATAGATTCGAGTTTTTAGCCCTATATTCAGTCTTTCCCAAACGATCGTCGTCCTTATTAAATAAATTCCTATTGTTATCAACAGCTAAAAATTCTATAATATAGGAAATATTTCTTATATTACAATAGTATACTAGTTATAACTACCTAATTCGTTTCAGAAAGAGAGGCAGTTTATGCAAACAATCAAGGCCAAAATTGGACTTATTATTTTCATATCATTAGTTAGCGTTCTTTTGTTAATCGTTTTTAACATGATCGCAATGGGAAAACAAAATAGTGTTCGAGAAGAGCAATCACTTCTCAATCAAGCCATTAAGGATAGTAAAGATCTTAAATATCAAATGGCTGATACGAGAAAATTCGAGCGACAATATTTGAAAAATCCGAAAGCTTCCAATGCAAGATTTGTATTCGAACGTGTTGATAAGATTATCAAAACAACCGCATCATTAAAAGCAGAATACAGCCCATATCCTGACATCGTTCAGCAATTCGAAATGATTGAGGATCATGTTACCGATTACGAAAACAGCTTTAAGCAAATCGTCCAGCTATATGAAAAAATAGGCTACTTCAACACGGAAGGCCTTCGGGCAGACCTTGAAAGCGGTGGGATAAAAGTTGCGGATTTGCTTTTGCAATCGAATCACCAGGAGCTTTTCAACCAATTTTCCATCATCCGTCTATTAGAACAGCATTATTTAGCCACAAAAGAAACCAGTCCATATACAGAATATTCGTCTCAGATGAATGACTTGGAAAATACAATAGCAAGATCATCCATTTCTCCCGTGCAAAAAGAGGCTCTTATTGTTCAATTAAACAATTATAGAAAGACAATGAGATCGATTGTGCTAACATATCTTGATACAACAACGATATCGATGGCATTTGATACTACAGCTAGCACGGTTGAAAACTCTGCTTCTGATCTAGAAGTCATTTCGCATGATCAAGAAACTAAATTGAACCGAGCAAATGAAGAAAAGATTAAGTGGATTACTATTTCTCTTGTAATAATCAGTGTTATAATCGTATTCATTCTTTCGACCATAGGCTATTTATTAATGATGTCAATACGCACTTCTATATTTGCTTTAAAAGATGGGGCAGATAAAATCGGCAACGGGAATCTGGCTTATCAAGTATCCATTAAACGAAAAGACGAAATGATGAGTTTAGCAGAAACTTTTAATAAAATGGCGGAAAAAGTTAAACACACACTACTTGAAGTTAGGAATTCAGCTGATCAGTTGAACTCTTCTTCACAAAACTTAGCCGCTATTTCTGAAGAAACGTCTGCTCAATCCAATCAAGTAAATGCAGCCATTAAACAAGTTGCAGCTGGAGCGACACTGCAATCTTTAGAGCTTGAGGAAAGCAATGTTATTTTACAAAAGGTAACGGATTCCATCTCAGAAACAGAAATTATAAGTGAAGAAATTGTTATCGAGGCAACACAAACGGAGAATGAAGGGCATCTTGGACTGAAAACAGTCGTCAGTCTCCAGGAGACATCTGAACAATTCCTACAATTAGCTACACATTTGACGATGCAAATTCAAAGTGCATCTGAAAAATCACTTGCGATATCAGATATTGTTGGGACGATCCAAGACATTGCTGAGAATACAAATCTTCTTGCCTTAAACGCTGCGATTGAAGCCGCACGAGCTGGGGATGCAGGAAGAGGATTTAGTGTAGTGGCAAACGAAGTACGAAAGCTTGCGGAACGTTCCAAGCATGAAGCCGAGAGCATCCAACGAGTCATCCATACAATGAATGAACAAATGAATGCATTAATGATTGAATCGCAGAAATTTAATGAATATAAAACGATTCAAAGTCATTCGGTTGACTATACAAAGAGCGCGTTTGAAAATATCGTTCAACATGTGGAACGAATCAGCTTGAAAATTGGCACAATCCAACATTCCATTAAAGATGTCCAAAGCGCAAACACGATTCTCGTTAAAAAAATGGGGGATGTGTATCAAGTATCAGAGCAATCAACCGGCGCTTCACAAGAAGTAAGTGCCTCAAGTGAAAGCCAATTAATGGCGATTACTCATGTAAGTGAAGCCGCAACAGAGCTAAGTCATATCGCCGCCGATTTACAAACGGTCGTTTCCCAATTTAACCTTGAAGAAGAAGTCAACGACATACCTTCTGACAAGAAAAAGAAAACAAGACGAACTAAACACTTTAAGAAGATCCTTCACTGGAAAAAACCTAAGTTGTCAAAGAAAAAGAATAGGCCATAAAAGAAAGCAGCTGAACCATAGCAAGTCTGACCTCACACTATTTATCGCGAATAGAGTGTGAGGTCAGACTTTTTTTGACGATCTCTATAGCACATCAAAATATTACTTTGATGCATATTTTGAGATTTTGACGTAAAAAAAAGTTCTTTCTCCATTCCGAAGAAAGAACTTTACTAAATTTATCCCGCATTAACGGGCAGTAGGACCCCCACCTCAAGCTTATGAGATACAAAGAAGGCAGGTTGCCCGTAAAAGTCCGATTGGTTCAACTAACCATCAGTGGGAGATGAGGCCCCCACTGATGGAAGTTTCACTTTATCGCTGTTGTCCAATTTTATATTCATACTGCCCAACTAACATGCTCATAATATGGCTGAACATGTCTGCTCGGGTAATTCGTTCATTTGTGAATACACCAATCGCGCCTTCCTTTTTACGAATTCCGGCACGATTTGTGAACTCATCCATAACCGGTCCGAGCTCTTCTCCTGCGAGCAGTCTTTTGGCAACTGCATCTGGTAGCAATATTCTCGCACCGCCCGCAATGAATACGTCTGATGATTCCCGGACCGCAAGCGCCCCCCAATTACAGAGGAACAATCCATACTTTGTTTCAACTACTCCGCCTTCAAGACCTATTCCAATTTGTGCATCACTTTCACTTAAACCATTTTTAGCCCGATTCATCGCACCTTCAATCGTTTCTTCATCAGAAAAAGGCTGTTCTTGTACACCAGAAGCAACGTTCAAGGTTAAGATTTCAACAAGTTCTTCACTAAATGCATTCTTCACAGCTTGCACCTTTGCTGGGTTATGACTCCCGACTACAATTCGTAACATCATACCTCACCCGTTATTCAGAATACTTTCAAGCGTGGTCTTATCACAAGCACGTACTAATTTCCCAATCAGCTCACGAGCAGCTGCATAATCGTCGATGTGAATCATAGAAGCGGCTGTGTGGATGTATCTTGAGCAAATGCCAATTACTCCACTTGGTATTCCTTCATTCGCTTGATGCACACGCCCAGCGTCTGTACCACCTTGTGATACGAAATATTGATAAGGAATCGAATGGGTTTCTGCTGTATCTAAAATAAATTCGCGCATCCCCTTATGTGTCACCATCGTACGGTCAAGGATTCTCAGGAGGGCTCCTTTACCTAACTGTCCAAATTCAGATTTATTCCCGGACATATCATTTGCTGGACTCGCATCCAAGGCGAAGAAAATATCAGGTTTAATCATGAATGCAGATGTCTGTGCACCGCGAAGGCCTACTTCTTCTTGCACTGTTGCGCCTGAATACAAATTATTTGGCAATGTCTCCCCTTGTACGTCTTTCAAAAGTTCGATGGCAAGACCACAACCGTAGCGGTTATCCCATGATTTTGCAAGAATTTTCTTTTCATTTGCCATCGGTGTAAATGGACAGATTGGGACAATTTGTTGACCAGGGATGATCCCGATTTTCATCGCATCTTCTTTATCGTCAGCACCGATATCAATCAACATATTTTTAATATCCATTGGCTTTGCGCGTTGCGATTCTTCGAGTAAATGCGGCGGAATCGAGCCGATCACTCCTATAACCGGACCATTATCGGTAATAATTTGCACACGTTGTGCAAGTAAAACTTGGCTCCACCAACCGCCAAGCGTTTGAAAGCGAATCATTCCATTATCCGTAATCGACGTTACCATGAAACCTACTTCATCCATATGACCAGCAACAAGTACAGTCGGTCCATCTACTGGTCCTTTTTTTAAACCAAAAATACTACCAAGGCGATCCTGAACAATTTCATCTGAATATTTCTCAAGCTCAGATTTCATAAACTTTCTTACAGCATGTTCATTTCCCGATGTGCCTGGCAATTCAGTCAACGTTTTAAATAAGGCTAAAGTTTCTTGATTCATTTTTTCTACCTCGAATCTAACTATTTTATGTACTCCTCTATTTTACAGAAAATTGATGTTGGTTGCCACTTACAGATTATTTTACCCAGGGAATAAAATAGATTGCATAGTTTGAAGGCCTTAATCATAGAACATTATATCGCTGACTAATTATTGGGAAGTGATGACAATCTTTTGTATACTAAGAGATAGATGTACACGTGAGAAAACGGAGGGATCAGAGAATGAACTGGAAAACATTCATACTAGGGGTTACTGCAGGTTTTGCTGCAGGCTATGTAACGAAACAAGTATTGGAGCAATCAGGACCTCCTTCTCCTGAAAAAATATTAGATGTTGTGAAAGCATCTGTTAAGAAGGATGGAAAAATTTACGGTTCATGGATTTTAATGAAGCCTGAAACGTATCAAAAGCACGACCTCGATTATGAAGTGTATAAAGGTGGTATTACGAGGAGTATCAACAATACGCAAGAACAATTCGAATTTGTTGCCGATGCAACAACTGGTATCATTATTGATTTAATTCCGCAAAAATAACGAAAGTGTCTGACCACGCATTCATCACACAGTTTATAGTATATTTCACTTTATTTAAACTGAATATAATCATTGCGGGGGTGTCAGACCCCGCAATCACTTTTTACCGTCTACACGAAGCGTAAATAGCACTAAAACGGTGGATAGGGTACGAGGTCAGACCCTTCGTTCGCGTTTTACTTCGGCTAGAATTTCTTTTCCCGTTTCATCCCACTTTACTGCTCGGTAATAGGCATCATGATAAAAGCTGTACCAAGCTCCTTTTTCTAGTCCCTCTTTCATCCACTTCTGTTTTTGATAGACGGAGTCCATCGGGTAATCATCATAGGCAAGTACCCATAAAACGTTATTATGCGCGTGCGTTGGCATAGTATCAGCCATGTGAATGAGCATGTCATCGCCACTTTCGATGACGATAATCGAATGTCCTGCACTGTGTCCGCCTGTATGAATCATTTTAATCCCGTTTGTTATTTGCATAGCTGTGCTGAATGGCTGAATTAAATGAGCAATGGCTTCCCAGTTTTCCCGCCAATATGTATTTCTTGAACGAATGTTTGGATTTTTCATTTCTTCCCATTCAATATCAGATGTTATAATGGAGGCATTTTCAAAAACAGGTGCCCATTCTTCTCCGTTATGCTTAGTTAGCCCGCATACATGATCAAAATGTAAATGTGTCATTAACACATAATCAATATCGTTTGTACTTAGCCCAAGCTTTGCTAAATCTTCAACCACTCTTGATTCTTCTTTTACGCCATAGTTTCGGATTTGTTTTTCGGAAAATCGGTTATTACCCACACCTGAATCAATCAATAGCTTCAATCCATTCGCTTCAATGAGAATGGGATCCGTCCGCAATTCAATTTGATTGATGTCATTCACTGGGTATTTTTTCGACCAGAGCGGTTTAGGAACAACACCAAACATTGCTCCCCCATCCATATAAGTAACCCCACCATTCAACCAAGTCAGCTTAATTTCTCCGATTTGTAAAGTCTCCATAGATTTCCCCCATTTTAAAACCGTCACCAGTCTGTTTTTATCCCGCATTAACGGGCGTCCCCCCCACCCCAAGGCTTAGAGGAATCGAGGAAGCGTAGGTGGGGAATGAAGCCCTCACTGATTAAAGTTCCACTTTATACAAGACAAGTGTATCACCATTTTCTAAGTATTGAAAATTTTTAACAAAAACAATTACAAATATTGAAATTGATGGGTATTTTCGGTCTCGGCGTATAGGCTCAAATTTATATACAATGGAATAGAGACTGTTCCATAAGCAAAAGAGTCAAACCCCGCAACAACTAAATTCAGTATAAGATACGTGTATGAAACACTACATACTGATATAGAGTGCGAGGCCTGACCCTTAGGACAACCTCTTTTTATTGAAACTGAGCTTCCATTCGGTAAATTCTACTACCTCGTTTTGAGAATTTCTCCTCATATTCCGTCATGATATTGCCTTCAAAATCACTGTTATGAAGATCAAGACTCACATAGGACAGCAACATTCCATATTCGGAAATACTTTTTAACGATGATTCAAATAATCCTTGATTATCAGTTTTAAAATGAATCTCTCCATTTTGTGGTAAAATATCTTCGTAAATGCTTAGGAACGTTTTGTAGGTCAAGCGACGTTTTGCATGACGTGTCTTTGGCCATGGATCGGAGAAGTTCAAATACAACCTGTCTACTTCACCTTTTGCAAAATAATTACATAAGTCGGCTGCATCGACATTGAGCAGCTTTAAATTGGGAATATCTGCTTCGATGACACGGTCAAGCGCAGCAACGATGACGCTTTTATATACTTCAATTCCAATAAAATTCACGTTTGGATGAGCTTTGGCCATTTCCGTAATAAAACGACCTTTCCCCGATCCAACTTCAATATAGAGCGGATTATCATTCCCAAAAATATCTCGCCATTTTCCTTTTTGTTCTTCCGGATTTGCAATAACAAAGTGAGAGAACTCACTTAATTTTTCATCAGCCCAGGGCTTATTTCTTAAACGCATGATGACACCCCTAATATAAAGATTCGTTCAAACCATAACACGGAATTGCACACCTCTGCAAGATGAATTTAATCTACTATGGCACGCAATCGATAACTTATCAAATGAATAAAGAAAAGCAGCAGAGCATACCCTAAAAGAAACTTCAGAAAGGGTGACGCTATGCCGCTTTCACACGAGCACCAAATGACGTTATTAAAAGATATATTAAGCAACCATCAAACAGACTGTTGTGGCTCCATTTCAGAATACGAGCAGGTAGAACGACTTGTGAAGTCATTATTGGTCAACAATGGCGTTAATCAAAATGTAAAATCGATTTTACAGGACGTGTACCAATATAGTCAGAGTGGCATTTCCACTTCGGATTTAGACGAACACATCCAAACTCACCAAGACCAACTAACACAGTGGGTGGATGGTATGAATCAATATTCATGATTATTCTAAAATGGATTCAAGGTTTTTAAGAAGAATATTCATTTCCTTTAACCGACTTTGACGTTTATGCCATTGAATCGAAATCAATAACTGTGCTAACACATGCCATTGCATCCGCAATTGAAGACCCGGCTCCAGGTTTACTCCGTATCGCTTTAACCAAGGTCCCCACTGATCTCTTGGTATATATGAGTTAAGGAGGATGCCTAAATCAATAGCCGGGTCTGCAATCATAGCGCCATCCCAATCAATTAAATATAGCTTATTCTCCTTTGTTATCATCCAGTTGTTATGATTGACATCACAATGACAGACAACCTTATCATCACATTCAATCAAAGATAAATTTTCCTGTAAAAAATACAACGTTCGTTGTATCAACGAAATGTTCTGTATTTCCAAGTCGAGATTGCTTGTAATATTCTCTAACATGATATCGGGCAGCAATGGCGATTTTCCCAACCTTTTCAGCATGCTTAATAACGGTTTAGACTGATGAATTTTCCGCAGAAGATGAGCCACTTTCTCTTCGTTCATTTCTTCGTGTGTTAACTCCTTGCCGTCTATAAAACGCTGTGCTGTAATGGTATCTCCATTTTCAAGCCTTCTAGTCCAAATAAGCTTAGGCACGATGCCTTCTGCAGATAGGACCGCAAGAAATGGCGATGAATTTCGTTTTAGAAAAAGTTTTTCATCCTTGTTGACGGCAATGAAGGCTTCTCCTGTTGCTCCTCCAGCAGGAAATATCTCCCACTCCTGCCCTAATAAATGTTCCAATTGGTTCACCTTCAATTTCCTCACTTAATTGCCTCGTGGTGTTTTCTTTATATAATAGTTGTTTAAACAATTTCACTTTCAGATTGGTTCTATGGTTTTAGTATGTCCGAAAAACATATCGCTTCGCATGCAATACAATACGAGAATAAGTCGTGGTATCATTCATAATCATCTATCTCTTAGAATAAAAAGGATAGCTATTGAACATTTTAGCAATAGCTATCCTTTTTAAATTTTAGTTAAAAGCTAGTTTTTCGTCAAGTAGTATCATCGAAACACATGAAAATATGTCTATATTTCCATGTGTTTGATTGATCTTTACGTGCGAAAACCCTATATAGTGAAACTTCAAGCAGCAGGGACTTACTGCCCGTTCATGCAGGAAAAAGTGAAACTCCCTTCCATATTCTATACTTCAGGTTCAATACCTTTGGTCAGCTTTTTTAGGATTCATCTTCGATTCCAAATTGATCATGTTGATCCGCATCCCATTCCACTCTTCTGCTCGATGTTGTTTGACAATATTCAAGCAATCCTTGTGCCGCTTTTAACTGTTGGTGCTTTAAAGGCGTTTGCACGCTTCTCATTTTCTCAAACCATTCTGGAAAAACACGCTTATCGAGAAATGTCGTATCGTAAGGAGCTTGTGGATAATCAATATATCCATTTCGCGATAAAACAACCTTATGAATCGGTAGGCTACTCTCATACAACTCAAATAACTGGGAAACAATTTTTCCTGTCCGATTTAAGGCAATGAGTGGATTTAATAATTTTTTATCCGGATATTGGTGGTGTCGACGTAGCCAGAATCGTTCATTCGACCCAATGAAGGCTGCATCCTCTTCTGCCTCCAAAAAGGTTATGCACCACACATCGGTAGGTCCTACTAAAATGACCTCTAATTCAATCGGGGCGTTTTTCAAAACAAAAATTGGTTTGTAGAGGACTAGATATGTATCGGGAAAACGTTGTAAAAAGAAACGCAACTTTTCATCTAAAATATAAGAATTATTCATCCATGATTTTTCATGAATCGTTGAGCTTCCCCATTTTAATTGAAACTTCAAAAGCTGATTCAAGTAGTTTTGCTTTAAATCATCTAAACTCTTTGGCTCTGTAGGAAAATTCAACGAGAAAATATTCGTTTCACCAACCGGCTTTTCCTTGTAATCAGGTAAATCTTTAGTACCTCGTCCTATGAGTCCTCTTACTTTGTTCATTAAGCTTTTTTTTCCATCATGCTCTACTTCCATTTGTCTGGCATCTTCATGTTCCTCATAAAGCGTCGTGAGCTCACCTGCTGCGTAAGCCGCTTTTAGCTTCTCCCACTGCTGCTGCTTAAGCCGAACAAATTGGCTAGGATATCGATATATATCCTGCTCATATCTTGATATATAATCTTGAAGCTTTATCAGCTGTCCCATATTTATCACCGTCCTAAGATGTTTAATCGAGGGGCTCCCATAACGAAAGGGTCAGGGGGCCCACAACTACAAATCGTATATAACAGTATAAACTGTGTATAGAGTGTGAGGTCAGGCCCTTTCTGAGACATCCTCTGAATTATGTTAGTGAACATGTTGCGATTGATTGATAGGAAGGTGCTTGACCAAGATGCGTTTGGTATAACGTAACGGTAGCACCTTGAAATCGATGGGTTCTATTGGATATATCGGCAAGTTCTTGCATTCGATTAAGTTGAAAAGCATTTCCACTAAACTTTCTTGCCAGTGTAATATGTGGTTTAAATGGTTTTTTATCCAAAGTAAAGCCAACTTCCTCACACATTGTATATACTTTTTTTTGCAGATTGAAAAGCTGCTCTGACGGATTCACTCCCGTAAAAAGAATCCGAGGAGTTTCTACATTTCCAAAAGTACCTATTCCATTCAATTGGAGATCAAACCTAGATACATCCTCAAGAGCAATATTCACGAATTCTAAACTCTTCTGCCTCATTTCTTCTGTTGCATCTCCAAGAAACGCAAGAGTGATATGATAGTCTTCATGATGCAGCCATTTTTTAAAAGGAAATTCGGTCTTGATCCGTTCACTCGTCTGCTTCAAAAATTCTTTCGTTTCATCTGGCAAAGTTAACGCGTAAAAGAAATGTGTTTTCGTCATCAGCCAACTCTTCCTTTTATTTTTTATTTTATCCCGCTTTAACGGGCAGTAACCCTCCAGCTTAAAGCTTAAAGAAATCGAAGAAGCGTAGGTGGAGGATAACTGCCCGTAAAAGCCCGATTGGTTCAGCTAACCATCAGTGGGGATGAAAAAAACACCGATGGAAGTTTCACCTTATCCCGCTTTAACGGGCAGTAACCCTCCCAGCTTAAAGCTTAAAGAAATCGAAGAAGCGTAGGTGGAAGATAACTGCCCGTAAAAGCCCGATTGGTTCAGCTAACCATCAGTGGGGATGAAAAAAACACCGATGGAAGTTTCACCTTATCCCGCTTTAACGGG
>NZ_JBIWFD010000001.1:0-462079 GCF_044762875.1 Peribacillus sp. NPDC096379 | reverse complement strand
GCAGTAACCCTCCAGCTTAAAGCTTAAAGAAATCGAAGAAGCGTAGGTGGAAGATAACTGCCCACCACCTTAAGGCTTAGAGGTGAGAGGATAAAATAGAAATTAGTTTCACTTGATATAGGATGTTTAGTTACAATCATTCCAAAAAGAGGACAGACTGCTCTGTCCCCTCGGTTACGGAAAGCGTACTTCATTTTGCAAACGATCAAGTTTTTGTTCGTTCCATTTTGTTTCGTTTCGTATTTTCAACTAAGAATGTTTTTGATTATTTCACAATAGATTCAATAACGTGACCGCACTGACGCTCAATTTCTGCATGAAAAGCTTGTTGTATTTGACGTGTCACAGTACCTGGTTCACCGCTGCCAATGGATTGACCATCTATTGCAGTAATTGGCATGATTTCAGCCGTTGTACTAGTCATGATGACCTCATCCGCTGCCATCAGTTCTTCTAATGTAAAGACTTCCTCTTGATAAGAAACACCCAAATCCTTACATATTTTAAGCATCACTTGGCGAGTAATTCCATTTAAGATCAAGTTAGTAGCTGGATGTGTTTTCAGTTCATCATTTACTATGATAGAAATATTCGATGAGCTTCCTTCAGTTACCATATTGTCACGATGCTGAATCGCTTCAAAACAGCCCGCTTCTGCCGCTTTTTGTTTAGCAAGGATATTTCCAAGCAAGTTTAAACTTTTAATATCGCAGCGAAGCCAACGGATATCCTCGATTGTGATCGCCTTTGCTCCCGGCTTTAGTGCCCCATTATATGGTACTTCTTTTGTGTAAGCAACATAAACCGGGGTAACATCAGTACTTGGAAAGGCATGATTTCTAGGTGAGACCCCTCTTGTAAATTGCATATAGACTGTTCCGAATGTAATCTCGTTTTCGGCTACAAGGTCCTTTAGCTGAGCCTCGATTTCTCCTACCGTATAAGGAATGTTGATACTGATTTTGCTCGCACTTTCAATCAGCCTCGTAAGATGCATTTCACTCGTAAACAGCTTGCCATTATAAATTCGGATGACCTCGTATACACCATCGCCAAATTGGTAGCCTCTGTCTTCTAATTCCATCTTTATCTCGCTACGATTACGTATTTCACCATTAAGGATCATTTTTTCCATGCCGATTCCCCCCTTGTTATCACTTAGCCAATTCATAAATGGCTGCTACGTAAATAGCTGCCGCTTTTAACAGATCTTCAATCACAATATACTCATCTTTTTGATGGGCAAGGTCCTCACTGCCTGGGAACAGTGGACCGAATGCGACTCCTTCTGTCAATGAACGGGCATAAGTACCTCCACCGATTGAAAGCAAATCGGCTCTTTCACCCGTTTCTTCTTCATATACTTTTTGTAATGTTTTAATTAAGAAGCTTTCACTGTCCACATGATGTGGAGTGGAGTGAGAATTCGTTACAAGGCTCCAATTCAAGGATTTCAGATGAGTTTTTAGCTTCGTTGAATTTTCTTCCCATTTATACGTAACCGGATAACGCATGCTAAAGCCAATGCTGCTTTCATTATCCCTCGAATAATTAAATTTGCCCGCATTCAACGTCAACTCACCCGTCATTTCATCACTATAGGCAATTCCAATTTTGCTCGCACGTGTATCGTCAATTAAATACTCTTGAATAAAACGGAAATACGTATTAGCGTGCTCATCTAGTTCTAGACTTGATAGGAAATCTGCCAGGTGTAGCCCTGCGTTCACACCATTATTTGGTTCCATTGCATGGGCAGATACACCATTAACCTCAAATAATAGTTCATTCCCCATAGGAGTGGCAATACCCGTTAAAGAATGTCTATTTACATATGAATTGAAAAGGCTCGTTACTTCTTCACTATTCGTCGATTCCACAATAGCAGTCGCAAAATCAGGCACCATATTCGTTCTGCGGCCAGACGTAAAGCTCTTCACATTCACCGTGGATGTCTTCTGATTTATTTTCGCCGGCCCTTGAATCATCGCAAAATCCCAAATTCCTTTTTCCGCATTAATGATTGGGAAATCAGCATCTGGTGCGAAGCCTATTGTTGGCATTTCTTCCACTTCAAAATATCGGTCCACACAACGCCAATTGGATTCTTCATCTGTACCGATGATCATCCGCACACGCTTACTTAAAGGTAGACCAAGCTCCTTCACTGTTTTCATCGCATAGAAAGCCGCCATTGTCGGCCCTTTATCATCAAGGGCGCCGCGGGCAAAGATTTTTCCATCACGAATTTCAGCTCCAAACGGGTCTGAGCCCCAGCCGTCTCCTTCTGGCACCACGTCTACATGGCAAAGAATTCCGACGACCTCTTCCCCTTCTCCCATTTCAATATGACCAGCGATATTGTCTACGTTTTTAATCGTGAAATCAGCTTTCTCTCCAAGCCCTAGCATGTAGTCGAGCGCTTCTTTTACACCTGCGCCAAATGGAGCTTCTTTTGTTCCATTTTCTTCGTCTAAAACACTTTTAATCTTCAAGAGATTTTGTGTGTCCTGCAATAAGTCCAACTTCCGGCTCTCTATTTCATTCCGCCAATTTATTTTATTCACAGTACATTCACTCCTATTCACATCATCGTTCTATTTTATCATTGCTTCCAAATTTTCTACCATTTTAACGATATCTAAAATGAATGACCAGAGACTGCCCGATACCAAAAGGATCAAACCTTTTTTAGGCAACCTCCATTTTCATTCTGATTCTTTCCTGCTTTTCACAAATCGATACCCTAAATACGTGATATAAAGCGGGGTGGCGATATAGATGAGATAAGGAAAGTTTTGTTGGGTGCCTTTATAAATTGCAAATAAAGAACAGCCTAGAAATACGGTTACAATGGTCCCGTATTTTGGAAGTGGTATTTCTTTTAGGCTCGGTATTCGGATCTTACTCACCATTAAAAAGCAAAGCGCTGTAAAGACAACTGTCGTGATGATATTGGGTAGTTTACCTCCAAATAAGGTAAGTAACGCCAGAATTCCACCGGCCGCTGTAATCGGAACTCCGATAAAATAATTCATAGATGATTTGGATGAGCTAATATTAAATCTTGCTAAGCGGAATGCACCGAATAGTGGGAACAGTCCAGCTACAATCAATCCTAACAAGCCAAAGTGGAAGAAATATGTATAATACACAAGAAACGAGGGAGCAACACCAAATGTAACAATATCGGCCAATGAATCCAGTTCTCTTCCTAATATACTGTCTGCTTGTAACATTCGTGCCAACCGGCCATCCATACTGTCTAGCATCATGCCAATCAAGATTAAGATAGCTGCATTACTATATTGACCATTTGCCGCAAAGCCTATCGATAAAAACCCACAATACAAATTTCCTAACGTCACAAAATTCGGTATCATCTTTTTAAATCTCACTATCTTTCATCACACTCCTTCCACATCATTTTTTATCCTGATTTAACTACCCATCAGTGAGGGATGAATAAAATCAGACCGATGGATGTTTCACTTTATGTACGTCACATAAAAAAGACAAAACCTAAACAAAGAATTTTGTCTAGGCCAGGCTCTACTTATAGTATATCATTGATTTTAAATTTTGTTGTTACCCGATTTCATCCCTACAATTTACATATTGGAGGATGTTTAAAAAAGAAATTCTCACAAAGTTCTTAGCCTTTTTTTGCAACAGATTGATCGGCTGCTCGTACTTGGACTTCAAGCGTTCCATTTTTTGTATCCACTATAGTCTTAATCATAATAGGAAAATCTTTATTGTTTTGAAACTTAAAGTCCTTTACTCCATACGCTACAGTAGCATCACGATCTTTCGGAACATAGGAAACCCCCAACGAATGGTGGTGTAGTTCTAAAATTTCTAGGCCTACCTTGTCTATAGCATTATAGAGTGTACTAGATGTCTGGCAAATTCCACCGCCAATTCCTTCTACCATTTCCTTGTTCACAATTTCCATGGCCTTTTGATAGCCTCTTTCAGCATTAGCTTCACCGGCAATTAAATTATAATAAAACCTATCTCCAGGACCTAATACGACCCCGTCAATCTCCTTAGCGGAAAGAACAATATTAGTCGTTCTTCCTTTAACTGAAGCATTGAAGTGGGTTTTGTAAGAGGCTAGCACATCTTGATCCACATTTGCAGCCGCTTCAGCCGTTATATTAGGTGCACTTTCCGTGATCGGTACTTCAATTTCTCTTTGAAAAAACGTTATATTCTGTAATGCCGTAACAAAGGCTGCTTTATCAAACACGACTCTGTTACTGCCGGCTTTCAATGTCCCATCACTATTTAGTTGGGCTGGGACCATAGGCTGATCATATTTTTTCTCTAGT
Organism: Peribacillus sp. NPDC096379; assembly: GCF_044762875.1. Taxonomy (NCBI): domain Bacteria; kingdom Bacillati; phylum Bacillota; class Bacilli; order Caryophanales; family Bacillaceae; genus Peribacillus; species Peribacillus sp. NPDC096379. Next base: position 457,742 of record NZ_JBIWFD010000001.1, on the reverse strand, counting down.
TCGCTTGCAATCAGCGCTGCGTTTTCTTCATTACTAAATGAAGAAGGTTTAAGTTTTTGTATTTCGCTTCCATTTCTTGGATCAAGCAATGTTATTTCCTGTTCGATCCATTCTTTCTTAGAAAGCAGAAGCTCATGCTTCGTATGCTGACCGATGCCTTGGACTTCATTAGACTTTACATGAGTAGCTGCTTCTCCGTGTTTTCCGTACAGAACCAATCCCCCGACCATCGTAATTGCCGCAACCAACACAAGATATTTTTTCAAATTGCCTCCCACCTATTTCCCCAAATTTTCTCTCCTATTTATTACTAGACTATTACTTTTCTAACATCTTTATTAAAAAACGCTTGGTTTATTTCCAATTATAACCTGTCCTTTCCTGTTCGACAATGAAATGTTATCCGCTTTCACCAAGTAAATTTCCAGGACTTTTCTATCCCACTAGCAAACACAACCATAGAGTATATTCCCTATTGGAGCAGGATATGATCGATATATTCTGATTATGTGAAAACCTCGTATATAGATTTGACTAACACTATAGCACCACATCTTTTAGAGACTGACTTAAGAACATTCAACAAAATAAAGAAGGGTCAGACCCCCACTACCTATAGTTTAAATTTAAGTGTGTAACACTATAAACTATGTATAGAGTATGAGGTCAGACCCTTTTCAGTCATCCTTATTCGTCTCACTTGATTAATTTAATTTCTTTTACCGGCCAATAGACGAAGCTTGCTTTACCAACGACTTGATCAATGGAAATAGTTCCAATTTCTCTGCTATCGAGGCTATTTTGACGGTTATCCCCCATGACGAATAATTGACCTTCAGGAACCGTTTCGTCCAGAGTGAAATCCCATGTTAACAAACCGTCCGTCATTTTTTTATATTCAGCTAAATAGGGTTCATCTATTGGTTTGTCATTCACATACAGAACATCATCTTCATATTTAATTCGATCACCAGGAAGCCCAATAACACGTTTAATATAATCTTTTTTTTCTGTCGCATGAAAAACAACAACATCAAATCGGTTTATGTCTTCAATGTCGGTACCCATTTTATTCAGTACAACACGCTCATGATTGTGCAAGGTGGGCATCATTGACTCACCGTCTACGATAATTGGAGCAAATATAAAGGTACGAATAGCAAAAGCAAGTAAAACGGCGACTAATATGGCCTTTACCCATGAAAATATCTCTTTGCGCTCTTCCAAACTCTTTTCCCCTCTTTCTTAAAAACCCTGCCTTATTTATACCCCAAAACATCTACTGAAATCCAATATTTATTATTCCTAATACACATATTGCACGTTTATGTTTTCAATTTCCTGGTTGCTCTACTGTACTTGACTGGCCATTTGTTCTGTTTGTTACCTTGAAGAAGATGTTCAAAAATTCCGGTAAAAATAGCTGTCGAATTGCTTCAAAGCTCATGAATGACCTTCTGCTAAAATCGCGCACGTCCTGTGCGCAACACAGAAGTCAGCACATCCTGTGCAAGTCCGGTCCTCTCGAGATGCGCTCCTCGAACTTCTCGGCTCTTTTTATCCTCCTTTTTGAACACGCACTTGAAGAATTATAACACTACTAGAGTCTATATTTGATTAGACCTGGTTGCATCGGCTTTATTATTTCTTCTTTGCTTCATTTACCTTTAGTAGTTTTCCTTTAATTGTCGTATCCTTCATCACCCGCAATACTTGTGGACCTTTGCCATTTAATATTTCAACATAAGATACATGGTCCTCAATGGTGATAATCCCAATATCATCAGCAGATACGCCGCTAATTTTGGCAATGGTTCCAACGAAGTCGACTGCCCGTAATTTCTTTTTCTTGCCGCCATTAAAATAGAGTTTCATAATTCCTTTATTTAATGCGTCTGCTTTATCTTTTTTCAATACTGGTTGGGCATTCATTTTCGTTTCGAATGCCGCCTGCTTACTTGTTACTTCTTCTTCGGTTGGAGCACTTCTTTTTTCAATTTCAAAGCCGATATATGCCTCAATATCTGCTAAAAATCGATCTTCAAAAGGAGTGACAAATGTAATTGCATGTCCTGTTTTCCCAGCACGCCCTGTTCTACCAGTACGGTGGACATATCCTTCTTTTTCCAATGGTAGATCATAGTTGATTACATGTGTAATGCTATCAATATCAATTCCTCTTGCTGCCACATCTGTTGCAATTAAATAACGGAATTCTCCTCTTCGATAATCATTCATGACAGCCAAACGATCTTCCTGCACCATCCCTCCATGAATTTTATCACAGTCGTAATCCAAATCCGTTAACTCATCAACTAACTGATCAACGCGGTCTTTTGTTCGGCAGAAAATAATACAGCTATCTGGGTTTTCTACAACCGTCATATCTTGAAGAAGCCTAAATTTCTCCTGTTCTTCGACTTCGATCACAGTATGATGGATTGTATTCGTCGTGAGACCTGATGCCTTAATTTCAACATCACCTGGTTTATTCATATATTTATGCGTCATATTCTTAATACTTTCCGGCAGTGTTGCTGAGAAAAGAAGGGTTACGCGATTTCTTGGCAGCGTCTGGATAATCGCCTCTACTTGATCAATGAAGCCCATATTCAACATCTCATCTGCTTCATCAATCACAAGGTAAGTTAGTTTATCTAAAGCAATGGTCCCACGCTCAATATGATCAAGCACCCTACCTGGTGTACCTACAACAATATGACTCTTTTGCTTTAATTCTGCTTGTTGCTTTGCAAATGGTTGCTTGCCATAAACCGCGGTCGCTTTAATTCGTTTGAAGCGGCCAATGTTTATAATATCTTCTTTCACTTGAACCGCTAACTCTCTCGTCGGAGTCAAGACAAGTGCTTGTGGCTTGTTTTCATTCCAATCCACTTTCTCACAAATCGGAATTCCGTATGAAGCCGTCTTCCCACTCCCTGTCTGTGATTTCACAACAAGGTCCCGATTTTCAAGCACTAGCGGAATCACCTTACTTTGAACTTCTGTGGGAGTCGTGAAATTCATACTCGTTAACGCTTTTACAATTTCATCACTTAATCTATATTCTTTAAAACTTTTCATCATTTTGCCTCTTTTATTATGAATTTTTATTATCTTTCCCATTTGTACAAGGTTTCATTATACGCGAAACTTCGATATTAATGGGTGTTTGGGATAAATAATTGTTTTCACGATCATGTTTGAAAGTGATCGTATTGCTTGAACTAAATTGAATGCCAGAATCAAATAAAAAGGGGATGTCTCAAAAGCAAGGGTCAGACCCTTATGAGACATCCTCCTATGAATTCTTTCACACCGTTACATATGGATCTTTTTCTATATTCTTCGGCTTACGAACAAGACACATGATTCCAGCAATCAGGAATAAAACTGCCTGAAGCAATCCTAAGCCGACCGATAGCAAGCCAACAAGAACAGCCGTTATAATAAAGAAAACTCCAGCCATCTTCTGGCGTTTGCTTTTTAAAATGAAGATGGAAATAAGACCAAGTATAATACCAATTGCCGATGCAACTACAATCATCAAGCCAAATCCTCCAACAGCGTCCAGCACCAGAGAGAATTCTTCCATCGTTATCGTTGGATCATTTGATATTTCTCCTTCTATTGCTTGTCTGATTCCATCATTTTGCTTCATGGCCATAAAAAAGATCCCAATAAAAGTCAATAAAACCGATAGTAACATCCCAATAATTCCTAGCACATACTCACCTGTACGTTTCAACACCATACCCCCTAAATAATTATTCAGCTCATTCTTAAATGCCAGTATTGAAAAAAAGCTTATAAAAATACGATCTTTATCCCGCATTAACGGAAAGTCAAGCCCACACTGATTGAAGTTTCACTTTATCTAAAAAAGCGCATCATACATTTCATTTAACATGAATTTCCACAGTTTCACGCAAGCTATGATAGAATTCAACCCAAATGAATAGACTCTTTTCTCCCTTTATCGTACTAAATGTAGTGCGCTTCACGCAAGTAAAATTTTTACAAATGTTAATAGACTACTCATTAATCATTTTAAAACAAGAAACGTCATGATTCATCGTTTATTGATGGCATGTGCTACTATACTATAGGAATAGATGTAAACTTGGAGGATTATATGGATAAAATAATTGATCACATAGGCATAGCTGTACGTGATTTAGAAAGTAGTATTAATTTTTATCAGAAGATATTAGGCGGGCAATTAATAGATCGTTACAGTAGTGAAGCAATAGGGGTAGAAAGTGAAATTGCCATAATCGAAATAAACGGGGAAAGAATCGAACTGCTTGCACCAACAAACAACACGACTTCACCGATTGCTCGATTCATTAAGCAGAAAGGCAAAGGTGTTCATCATATTGCCTATCGAGTTGAAGATTTGGATGAAGCTTTACTCGAACTGAAGCAACAGGGCATTCGGATTTTGGAAAATTCCTTACGTATCAACAAACATGGCAGAAGACTTATCTATTTAAATCCTGCCGATACTGAAGGAACCATTATTGAATATTGTGATTATCCGAATCAAACGGATTAATTATACTTTTTTTATTATAAAACAAACATACAAAAAGGTCTGTTCTCACAAGCTATAAACAATGGATAGTGTGTGAGTCCAGACCTTTATGATATCTATTCATTTCTATTTAAATGCTATCACTTTTCAGGAACAGCACAAGATCCATCTGTACAACTATTATCCGTTGAGGCTTCATTTAAGATTTGCAGTGGATTTTCTTCAGTCCAAACCTTATTCAATGTTTCTAAAAACAGTTCCGTCGGCTGGGCACCGGAAACGCCGTATTTTCGATTAATAACGAAAAATGGTACTCCGGTAATTCCTAACTGACTTCCTTCACTTTCATCTGCCCTTACTTCTTCAGTGAATTGATCACTAGCAAGCATGCCAGTTACTTCTGTTTTATCCAGTCCGACTTGTTCAGCAAGTGAAGCAAGTGTTTCTTGATCGCCGATATGCTGGGATTCTGTAAAGTACGCATGAAATAACGTCTCGTTCATTTCATTTTCTTTTCCCTTGGCAGCAGCGAATTGCATCAATCGATGTGCATCAAATGTATTGGTAGGAATCATCGTATCAAAGTGATAGTCTAATCCTTCTCCTTTTGCTTGGCTTATTACATTGGCACTCATTTCTTTCGCTTGTTCAACTGATGTGCCATATTTTTTTGCCAGTATTTCGTGAATATTCATCCCCATATCTCTTTTTGCACCTGGATCTAATTCAAAGCTTTTGAATTCAACCTCAACTTCCGATTGATGAGCGAATTGAGACAATGCTTTTTCAAAACGGCGTTTGCCAATATAGCAAAATGGACATTGATAATCAGACCATACTTCAACTCTCATGGCTGTACCTCCTGTATGTTATTTTTCAAAACGATTAATTGCAACTTAAGTAAGCACATTATAAATTGCACAAGATGATTCAGCAAATAATCAGCCTGTATAGCTTTTTTCGAAATCGGTAAAATCAATGGTATCCATAACTTGTTCCAAAGTAATTGCCTTTAAATATTTTATAGTCTCGTGTTCGGCTTTGTTTAGAATTTCTTCAAGCAACTGGTCCAATTGTTTCCCCGCTTTACCACACTCTACTTCTTCTTCCCCATAACGTATGCATTCAGGTTTAACAGTGATGTATATATCAGCAAGCGTCAATTTCTGTGCCGGAATTTTCAAGCTGTACCCGCCATCACGCCCTTCCTTTGTTTCCACAATCCCTGAATCTGCAAGCTGGGCAAGCACTCTGCGTAAGAAGGTCGCATGAGAATTCACCTGCTCAGCAAGTATTGAGCTCGTTTGCAATTTACTACTTTTGGCAAGCCAGATGAGAGCATGAACGGCGATCGCAAAACGCGGCGGTCCAATTTGACTTAATTTGTTATCAGTCATCTATGCGTTTCCTTTCTTCTCTGTTATAAAAAGTCAGCTTAAATCTTCCTCAACTTAATGGAATGAATATCATGAGTGGCAGCCTTTGTTAAAATTAAATCAGCTCGTGTCTTTGTCGGCTCAATATTATGAAGTAAATTGACTTTATTAATTCGATTCCAAATATCCGCAGCAACAACGCAAGCTTCACCATCGGAAAGAGACGCATAACGATGGAAGTAAGACTTCGGATTGTGAAAAGCTGTTTCCTTTAGTTTCATGAACCTGTCTATATACCATTCCTTCAAATCACTCTCTACTGCATCCACATAAATAGATAAATCAAAGAAGTCTGAGACAAATACACTTGGTAATGACTGATCCTGAAGTATAGGTGTTTGCAACACATTTATTCCTTCTACAATCACGATATCTGGCTGATCGATGATCTCATTTTCCCCTGGCAAGACATCATAATACAAATGTGAATAAACGGGGGATGAAATGGTTGGAGTGCCTGATTTTAATTGTGCCAGAAATTTTATGAGTTCGCGAATATCATAGCTTTCTGGAAATCCCTTTCTTTGCATTAACCCTTTTTGCTCCAATACAGAGTTCGGAAAAAGGAAGCCATCTGTTGTTACAATTTCAACTTTTGGGTGATTATTCCATTTTGAGAGCAAAGCCTTAATTATTCTCGAGGTTGTACTTTTCCCAACCGCGACACTACCCGCAATCCCTATAATATAAGGTATTTTACGGGTGCTTTTCCCAAAAAAAGTATCAGTGACAGAATGAAGTTGTTGAGAAGCCGTCGCATATAAATTAATAAGCCTAGCCAACGGAACGTAAATATTTGTAACTTCATCCATTGATATATTCTCATTGATTCCTTGTAATTCTTCTAACTCATTTTCTGTCAATGTCATCGGTGTGTTAAAACGTAATTTTGCCCATTCCTCTTTGGTAAATGTCATATAAGGCGAATAACTATTCATGGTTGTAATCATCACAGGCCCCTTTTTTTGAAAACGTCTACATTTTCTTTTTTTGATCATCCCTATTTTAGATAATTTCAGCTAAGAATGAAAGGGAAAAGATAAATGTTATCAAAAATAGATGTTTCGATCCTAATACCATCATAAAATCATTGGGAGAAATTTAAGTAGAATAACCATCAGAAGTGAGAAGAGATCTAGGATAAACAATCTTTACGGAAAAATGAATTAGCAGTTAAACAAAAACAAACTTGCCACATATTAAGCAAGTCTGTCTTCGATCTGAAGTGAAAATAAAAACGAAGATCTTTCCTCCAACTTATATCGCAATATCAAATCATAATTATTACGATTTATAAATTATGATTTCACATCATTTTCCTTGTTCGTTTACTTATTACTGAGTTAGCTGCCAGACAAATGGGTCCTTAAGTTTACTCCATTCATCATTAAACTCATCCGGAGTGAGTAAGCATCCATCCAATTCTTTGGTAATCATTTCAACATTCAAATCCAGCCCGATGAACACTAGTTTCGTATGTCTGTCTCCAAATTCTTCGTCCCATGTTTCAGTCAAACCTGGGTTTTGTCGTAAAATTTCTTCCTGTTGCGCGATTGGCAGAGAGGCTACCCAATAAGAGATTGGCTCAATGCTTACAGATGGGCCGGCTTGTGATAATAACAAGGCTAAGTTATTTCTACTTGCACACCAAGCAATTCCTTTTGCACGAACAATTTGAATGGGCATCGATCCAGCCCAGTTATTGAATCTTTCTGAATGGAAAGGAAATTTTCTTTCATATACGAAAGAGGATATTCCGTATTCTTCCGTTTCCGGTGTATGTTGTGCAGGCCCTAAGTTAAGTTCCTTTAACCAGCCAGCTTGGGAACTTGCTCTGTCAAAATCAAATAATCCTGTGTTCATAATTTCTTTTGGGTGAACTGTACTGTTAACAGAACGAATAATTTTCGCTTCAGGCTGCAGCGTTCTTATCACTCTTTCTAGTTTTCCCAAATTTTCTGATTCAACTAAATCACATTTATTCAAAATAAGAACGTCACAGAATTCAATTTGGTCAATCAATAAATCGGCGATATTTCGAACGTCGTCTTCTCCCACCGCTTCCTTACGATCAAGCAGTGAATCACCGGATTCGAAATCATGCCAAAAACGATTCGCATCGACTACCGTTACCATCGTGTCCAGTTTACAGAATCTAGTTAAATCAATCTCCATTTCTTCATCAATATAAGAGAATGTCTGCGCAACTGGAACAGGCTCGCTAATCCCAGAAGATTCAATTAAGATGTAGTCAATATCACCTTGTCTTGCCAACTTTTCCACTTCAACAAGTAAGTCTTCACGTAATGTGCAGCAGATGCACCCATTAGACATCTCTACTAATTTCTCTTCTGTTCTAGAAAAACCGCCTTGCTTTTGAATTAATTCACTATCGATATTGACTTCGCTCATGTCATTTACAATCACTGCGACTTTAAGGCCTTCCCGGTTATGTAAGACGTGATTAAGCAGAGTTGTTTTACCTGCTCCTAAATATCCGCTTAGTACTGTTACTGGAATTTTATTCATTCGTATCTTCCCTTCTAAATTTTTTATCTCGTTACAAATAATCTACATACATATTGATTTAATTTAAATCGTAATTATTACGATTTATAATTCATTAACAAATTAACATGTATGTAGTTGATATGCAAGATATTTTTTCAAAAAATTTATTTATAAAAAAAGACTTCTCTCCAATTCAGGAAAAAAGTCTTTTCAATTTATTGGTTAAATAGTTCGATCAATTCTTTGTTATTCGAATCCTTCGCGTAATCGATCGCCGATAGACCATCCAAGTCTTTTTTAGTTGGATCTGCACCGTACTCGAGAAGTAAGGTAACCAGTTTAATATTTCCCATATAAGCAGCAAAATTCAGCGGGGTTGTGTCATACGAATCTACTAAATCAACGGTTGCGCCTTTTTCTAGCAATAATTTAGCTATTTCGTAATTTTCATAGGACACTGCTTGATGAAGTGCACTTTGGCCGTAATCGTCGGTTTCATTAATATCGGCACCATCGGAAAGGAGCGAAAGCATGGTCTCCGTGTCATTTTCGGAGGCTGCAATCATAAGCGGTGTATAGCCTTCTTCCATTTCATAGTCATCTGAGAACATAGCAGCGAAATCACTAGTGGCTAGAGTCGATACCGCTTTGGCAATACTTACACCTGCTGCAATAGACAGAGCCGCAAATAGCAGGATACTGAGGCTAATCCCTAATATGACCGTTGCTTTTTTCTCTTTAATTAATTCCTTTTCTTCCGGAAATGACCAATTATCCAACGCATTTAAACGCTTTGGAAGGTGGGGATGTGTGGAGAGCTTTTCGCTTAACCAAGCAAAAAATCCCGACTCTTCGCGAATTTGGTTCACAAATGCATCCTGATTCACTTTCGGAGCAAGTTTCTTTCCTATGGCAAGCATGGTAAGAGCCTGTTTCGATGCTTCCGTATTTTGCACATAAAAGTGCGCATAGCGGTCACATGTATATTCACAAGCGCGCATATACGCCTCACCAAGTAATGGCATAAACATCGCAGGAAGAACAAGCATATGCACCAACACATGTCTTCGTTTAATATGGGCGAATTCATGAGCCAGCACGAACATCAGCTCATCTTCCTTCCCCTCTTCTGATAAGTCAAATAATTCCGAATAAATAACAACCATATTTTTTCCAAAAAAACGAGTGGCGAACGCATTCAACATCCCAGAAGACTCCAACACATACATATTGGGAACCTTCATATCCATCTCTTTTGCAAGTAACTCTGCCTTTTCATAAACCCCTGAAAACTGTCTTTCACTGATCCGAACACCATTACGGCGAATATGCGCCATCGATAAACCATGGACAAATAATGACAATAAAATGAGCGTTCCAATAATCACAATTCCAATAATGCTAAAGGCTAAAAAAATATACATCATAATACTAAAAATCATTGTGAAAATAAAGTACACGTTCTCTTTTCGATAAACAAGATCATTTCTAAATCTTTCTTCTAGCAACCCTTTTCCTCCTGTTAACTATTAATGAATACATTGGAATTATACCTAACACTTTACATAAAACCAATCGGAATTTTTTCCCATAAGTCGATTGAAAATGAATAAAATGAGAATACACGCATAAATTAACGGTGAAAAGTAAATATTTTGTAAATTACATGGTTTTTTTCTAGAATTTCTTCCAATAAAGAGGTAGAATAAAGGCAAATGACAGCTTGAAATTTTGCGCAATGTTTTAGGGGAGTTTCAGGATGGGTAAAGCAAGTACATAGTGGCAGCTGGAATGTTGTCCATCTTATCGGTTGTTTTCATTTGTTTTAGTGCCAATGAAAAATAATAAGGAGTGATTTTTTGAAACCTTCAACAAATCGCATGTTAACCCGTATTAAATCCGTTTATATGTTTATTAGTAATAACGGTACGGTTTCTACTCAGGACCTTGTAGAAGAATTTGGCATCACTCCTCGAACAATACAGCGCGATTTAAATGTGTTAGCTTATAACGACTTAGTCAAAAGCCCAAGCCGCGGACTATGGACCACAACAAGCAAAAAAGTAAAGATGTCATCTTAAAGCTAAAGACACAGTTTTTTTAAAAGATTTCCAACCATGTATTTACAAACTAAAGACATAGAAGAATAGTACCCATCTACTAGAAATGAGGCAGACTCATACAGTCCGCCTCATTTTTTTGCTTATGATTATTGTCCGTTCCGTAAAGCCTCAAGTTCCTCATCGGTTAATTCACGGTACTCACCAAGTTCGAGCGCTTCATCAAGCCCAAGGCTGCCCATTGAAATACGCTTCAGATAAACGACTCGTTTGCCTACCGCTTCAAACATCCTTTTTACTTGATGAAATTTCCCTTCCATAATCGTTAATTCAATATCAGATGTTAGTCCTGATTTTAAAATTTTCAACTCTCCAGGCTTAGTATGATAGCCATCATCCAGCGTTACCCCTTTACTAAATTCTTCGATATCGCTTTGTGTCACTTCACTGTTAATCACTGCGAAATACGTTTTCGGGACATGCTTTTTGGGGGAAAGTAGCTGGTGAGCAAGTTGGCCATCATTTGTAATCAACAGTAACCCTTCTGTATCCTTGTCCAAGCGTCCTACTGGAAAAGGCTCCATTGCTGCATCTTCTGGTTCTAGTATATCAATCACTGTTTCCTGAAAATTATCTTCCGTGGCAGAAATAAGGCCTTGTGGCTTATTCATCATCAAATAGATGAACTCTCTATATACCACTGGTTCGTTATGTACCGTCACATGATCCACTTCTGGGTCAACATGCGCCTTCGCGTCCTTCACAACTTGTTCATTCACGACGACAGCGCCTGATTTAAGTAAACTTTTCACTTCTTTTCGGCTACCGTAGCCCACATTTGCTAATAATTTATCAATTCTCATAAGTTCCTCCGGTACGATTGATCTGGCATCTCTTTAACATGTCTTGTTTATATGCATTCATTCTATTATAACAAGAAAAGGGTCAGACCCCACAACTACTACAGACAGTTTAAACAAAGTGTAAGAAACACGATAAACTGTGTGATGAGTGCTGGGCCAGACCCTTTTGGGACATCCTCTATCTATTATGGGGAGATTCATACTCTTCCCTATTTTCTTTTTAATTAAACCTTCGCCTTTACACCCAGTTTCTGTGCTAAACGATCGATTCGACTGCCAAATAAGCGGTGTGCTAATTTACTTTTTAGAGAGAAAGCTGCGTAGACGAGACCACCGAAGATAGCGGATATGATAATAATTACAATTGCTTGAAGTTTGATTTCAGGATCCAAAAACAGGCCTAATAAACTTTCTACTCCCCAAACTACAAGTCCCATAATTGCCGTAAATACGCTCATAAGAATTGTTCTCTTTATCACAAGCTTATACCGATATCCTGTAAAATAATGAATAAAAAATAAATTCAAAGCACAGGCAGCGATGTACCCCAAGGTAGTTGCATATACCGCTCCTACTGATTCAAACATTTTTATGAATGGAATATTTATGCTCAATTTAATTAGTAATCCTACTAATAAGCTTAACACTGAATATTTTTGCTGGTTAATCCCTTGTAGCACGGCAGCTGACACAGAAAATAACGCAAATAAAATCGCTGTTGGAGCATAAGTAGCAAGAATACTCGTCCCTAATGGATTATGATCGAAAAACGCAGTGTAAATCGGATCAGCTAAAGTTGCCATCCCAATGACGGCAGGGATCGTTAAAAATAGTAAAATTTGAAATGCCTGATCTAGTTGATGACGAAAGGCTTTGTCATCATCACTCACATAAGCCTTTGTCACGGATGGAAGAAGAGCCATCGAAAAGGCAGTCGCTAGTGTCATTGGAATCACAACTAACTTTTGTGCATTAAAATTTAATATACCAAAAGCTGATTCGGCAAAGTCACCACTCAAACCAATCGAAACCAAAGTCTTCTCAAACGTCAAGTTATCCACAAACTGGAAAACAGGCATAGCGACCGATACAAAAATGAATGGGATCGAAGAAATGAGAATCTCTTTATAAATATGAGGCAATGAAATATCCATTGTCCCTTTGTCTTGTTTCAAAAGGTCGTTTAAGTAAGGTTTTTCTTTTTTCCAATACCATAAAAGAACGAATAACCCACCAACTGCACCAATTGCTGCCGCGAATGTTGCAACACTGACCGCTGTTACAAGATTACCATCCATTATTTTCAGTACGACATATGCACCAGCAAGTAGAAAAACAATCCGAACGATTTGTTCAACTACTTGCGAAATAGCCGTTGGTTCCATTTTTTGATGCCCTTGAAAAAAGCCACGGATAATACTCATAAATGGTACGATAATCAATGCAAAACTTACTGCCCTAATTACAGCTGTAATATCATCAGCTGTAAAACTTTTTTCACCGACACTTACGAAGTTAGCATACACAGGAGCTAACGCATACATTACGATAAAAGCTAAAACCCCTGTTACTAACATAAGTTTCAAACTTGACTTATATAATTTTCGACTAACCGCATATTCTTCTAATGAATTGTATTTAGAAACCGTTTTAGAAACGGCAAGCGGCATTCCAGCTGTAGCCATGCTGATAAAGATCGTATATGGAACGTACGCATGGGAATACAGACCAGCTCCTTTTACTCCCATCAATGCGTCAAACGGTATCACATATAACAGCCCTAACACTTTCGATAAAACCGAACCGAGCGTTAATATGAACGCTCCTTTTAAAAGCTTTGAAGACATCTAATCCCTTCCTGCCTATGTCAGTTACGTTTTCACGCTCTCTATCTTACCATATTCCCTTTCTATTAAAAAATCTATATTGACCTTTAAAATAAGCATTTTTTCATTATCATCTCAAAAATTTTAGCAAAATCTCACACGGGGCACAAGCAAATGTTTTCACATGTCGTTTTTACTTCCTAGCTAGTTATGCTATATAATGAAGAAATGAAAATAGTAAAGCTGGTGATCACATGAAATATGATGTAATAATAATTGGCGGCGGTCCTTCTGGATTAATGGCTTCAATTGCCGCTGGAGAAAAAGGAGCGAATGTGCTTCTTGTTGATAAAGGAGAAAAACTTGGGCGAAAGCTTGCCATATCAGGTGGCGGCCGTTGTAATGTTACCAATCGCCTTTCGATAGATGAAATTATTAAACATATCCCGGGAAATGGACGCTTTTTATATAGTGCCTTTTCCGAATTTAATAATGAAGATATTATCGCATTTTTTGAGAAGCTTGGTGTTGAGTTAAAAGAAGAAGACCATGGGCGGATGTTTCCTGTTAATAACAGTGCCCAAAGCGTTGTCGATGCTTTGCTTGAGCGTATGAACAGCTTGAAAGTAACAGTTTATAAAAATTCCCCTGTTGCTGAAGTTCTCTATGAAAATGGAAAAACTGCAGGTGTACGTTTAAAAGATGGCCAAACCTTCACGGCAGGTAGCATTGTTGTAGCAGTCGGCGGTAAATCTGTACCTCAGACGGGTTCGACTGGGGATGGCTATGCATGGGCAAAGAAAGCCGGTCACACGATTACCGAGCTTTTCCCAACTGAAGTACCTGTAACAAGCAATGAGCCATTCATTAAGGACAAATCTCTGCAAGGTCTCGCACTTCGCGACGTCTCCTTGAGTGTATTGAACGCAAAGGGTAAACCGCTGATCACGCACAGGATGGATATGCTCTTCACCCACTTTGGCATCTCTGGCCCCGCCGTTCTCCGCTGTAGTCAGTTCGTTGTCAAAGAATTAAAAAAAGCAAAATCGCAAGCTGTAATGATGAACATTGACGCTTTGCCGGATGCAAACAAAGAAGAAGTTTTTCAAGAAGTGATTAGACTAATGAAAGATGACCCGAAAAAAGCGATTAAGAATACGTTAAAAGGCTTACTTCCTGAGCGCTATTTGCATTTTCTGCTTGAAAAAAGTGGCATCGATTTGCAAGAACAAGGTGGCAATTTAGCACATGAAAAAGTCCGACGATTTGTGGAACTATGCAAAGACTTCCAATTCACTGTCAATGGTACTCATTCGATCGAAAAAGCCTTCGTTACCGGTGGCGGAGTATCTGTGAAAGAAATTCAACCAAAGGAAATGGGCTCGAAAATTATGCCAGGTCTTTATTTTTGCGGTGAAATCTTAGACATTCACGGCTACACCGGAGGCTACAATATTACCTCGGCGCTTGTAACAGGGCGGCTCGCGGGAATGAACGCAGCTCTCTATGCTAAAGGTCACGCATAATATTAAGAGCAGATACCAAAATCATAATTGGTATCTGCTCTTTTTCAATTTGACACATAAATAAATGATCTTCGGGAATATTCTATTAAATGAAGCAGTTCTGCCAAGTGATTCTGTCAAAACACTTGCCTATATCAGCCAATTTTCGATTATATCAGCCGTGGGTTGAATTCCTTTTCTCTATATACTGCTGTCACTTCTTATAGATAATCATCGCACTAAAACAATAGATTTGATCATCTTCCTCTTCCCCGGTCGTCGCAATATTGTATTTGATGTCAACAAGTTTATTTTCACGGATATCCTCAAGGAATACATTGATTTCATCTTCTAGATCCTTTTCATGCTCATAATCAAACAACTTTACTTGAATCATCGGCCATCCCCTGCCTTTTTAAATACAGAGTGCCCTAAAAGTAATGATACTATTCATTTTTTTGAAAAAAACGGGTCTGACCTCACACTCTACATATGGTTTATTGTGTCATACATTAATAAACCATATATAATAGATGTGGCGTCTGATCCAACTCAGATGAAAAGCGGCGGGGCTTCGCCAAATCAGCCCCGCACCGCCACCTTCATATGGTATTACAATTTGAGTACCTGAACCTTTTTCATCGTTGGATTTTAAAGTAGACGCTCATGAATGTTTTTTATAGAAAACGCCCGTCAAGGTCTTCCTTATTTCACAATTACTTCACCATTCCACTCAAGCATTCCACCTACCATATTCACGACCTTGTAGCCTTGCTCTTGTAGATAATGCGCTACGTTTGCGCTGCGGCCTCCTGAACGGCAAATGAAAATATATTCTTTCTCTTTATCAAAATAGTCAAGTGTGGCAGGAATATCGTTCATCCGAATATGTTTAGCCCCTTCAATGATTCCTTCTGCTACTTCATCATCTTCACGAACGTCAACAAGTTCCAAGTTTTCTCCTGCTTCAAGTTTAGCTTCTACCTCTTCTGGGGTAATCGTTTTAATTTCTTCCATTATAAGCACCTCAATCTCAATTAATCTTTCCCATCTATTATAGCAAGGATATTGGTTGATTGAAATTTTGGCGGATTGGGCGTTAAGAAAAGAATATTCCTTACAAATCGGTTCAAGCGTTTCACTTTTGCTTATAGACGAACTTAGATGAAGTTGGCTTCAACCATTTCTTCAATAAAGTTCAGGAAGAAGACTATTTTCACCATAAAACTCCAGTTATCAAAGTATGCATGCTTTTTTCTAAACTGGTACAATAAAACAACTAGAATAGTCATAGATACCGACATGGAGGAAGGAGTGGAACAATTTTTGAAAAAGGTACGCTTTCTTTTTACTATATTGATTATTGTCGGTGTATTTTGGTTTTTTTATGGAGAGAAGCTTAGGGAATCGGGTTTTCAAGCTGCATTCTCGGAGCTGAAATCAGACGTAACTTCTCTAAAAAATTCACCGGAAGTTTCATCTGGCATGGAAAAGCTGAAGGATGGTGCCAGGAATCTGTTTGGCATGGTGAATGAAAAATTAGATTCTTCATTAGACAAAGAACAGCCTGATGTGAATCCAGTTAAGAAGCCTTCGTTAGCTACACCGAAACAAGCCTTCTCCATCCATAATATAGAGCTCGGTGATTCGAAAGCAGATGTGGAAAGTCAGGTTGGCACACCAAAACGTTCTTCTCTAAATGAATACGGGGTGGAATGGCATGCCTATCATGAGAATTACCAGAACTTTTTCATGGTCGCTTATGATGAACAAGAGAAAGTGGCTGGATTTTATACGAATCAGGATCTTATTTCATCGAAACAAGGCTTGAAACTTGGCACAACTAAAGAAACAGTCCTTTCACAATTAGGAAACCCGTTAACAAAAATTCAAAAAGGGTTAACTTTTTATCAATTGGACAATGAAGAGTACAATACGTTTCATATCGATCATAGCTATATAACGGTTTTTTACGACAAGCATGAAAATAATACGGTCACCGCACTGCAAATTATAAGTGATAATCTTGAAGCAAAGAAGAGAGATTTCTTCGGTAAGCCTAGTCCTTATTTAAAGGAAGGGTTCGAGTACCAATTGTTCGATCTTACGAATGCAGCGAGAGTCAATCATAACCTTGGCGTACTTTCCTGGAATAACGCAGTTCGAAAAACAGCTCGCGATCATAGTACCGATATGGCTGTTCACAACTACTTCAACCACACCAACCTCGAGGGTGAATCTCCTTTCGACAGAATGGAAGCGGATGCTATCACATTCCGCATGGCAGGAGAAAATCTTGCGGCAGGCCAGCAAAGCAGTATCTTTGCCCACGAAGGATTAATGAATTCACTTGGACACCGGGAAAATAAGCTCCGCCCTGAATATCAAGAACTAGGAGTCGGCGTCGATTTCAACTCCGAATCGAGACCTTATTTCACAGAGAATTATGTAATGGAATAAGTATGTGCATGTCAAAAATCGTATATAAACGGAGACAAAAAGGGATAAGGTTCATAAATAAAGAAGAGGGCGAACAAACTGTAAATATTAGATCTACATAAAAAAGAAACTCAAATTTGAGTTTCTTTTTTTGAACTCTCTTGTTTTGCCGCACATACTATTGCCTAAAATATAAAAGTCTGACGCTCGCTGACTTAATGAACTAAGGCAATGATGTCAGATCTTTTTTTGCTTTTTTATTCCTGACTAGCGAGGTTTTCATTGTCCTGTGATAAGAATTCTTTTAAAGCTTGTTTGTTTTTCTCATAATCAATTTTGAGGACGGGCCCCACGTTAACCCATTCATTACCATAAGAATCTTTAATAGGAATTCTTAAAGACTCCATTTCATTAGATTTTCCAGCAATTAAACCTTTTCCAATTGCAAACATTGTTCCTATACCTACATTTGTATCAATATATGGATCCGCAACTCCGAGTAACTTTGGAAGGTTAACTACACTTTGCATAGTCGCAACCTGTTCCTTAATCATAGACACCACTTCTTGTTGCCTTGCCACTCGGCCAAAATCACTTAAGCGATCTTGACGAAAGTAACATATCCTACCAATTCCTTACCATGCAAAATTTGTTTACCTAGATGTAGTGTCATATCAGTTCCATAAGATATTTCATATGGCATTTCAACCTCTATCCCGTCAGGTGCGATAATGTCGACAATTTTCGAATAGCCAGCAAAATCAACAACAGCATAGTAATTAATATCCACACGAGTGTTGATTATCCAAAATTAGACAGAACTATCCCTTGTGATTTCTTGTATTTTTTTAAATTAACAGCCATTTCAGAACGCCAGTCAATCGGTAAGTTATCTTTTAGTTGTTGTCTTTGAAAAGTGATAAATGATAACTTTTTAAATACTCGTCCTTCAGATGTCTTCGAATAGAGCCATTTTAATAGGATATAAGCGATTAAGGCAGTAAACAGCTGATTAAAAACGGCATTTTCAGTCGTACCAAATAAAACAGGAACATTTAGGTTCTGTTTTATCCAGCGGAAGAACATTTCGATTCTCCATCTTGCTTTGTACATGTCGGCGATCACTTCTGGCGAAACGTTCATTAAATTGGTGACAACACGCATCTCATTGCCGTAATCATCCTTAAACGACCACCTGCTTTAGCAGGTGGATTTAGACATAGATGTCGACGACTAAAGTCGTTACCTAAGACTCAAGTCTTCTGAAAGCCCCTAAGCTAAAGCCTATTAAATGAGACTAAACTCATTCTTCAATCTTGAATATTTCGTTCTTTTCCTCATGAAATTGGTTCGCAATATAATTTCTAATGATTTCCTCTGTCACTGCTCCAACCGTGGTACAAAAATATCCTCTGGCCCATAAATGCTGACCTCAATACTTCTTTTTAAGTTCCGGAAACTCATCCTGCAATAATCTCGATGACCTCCCTTTCAAATATTGCATGATTTTACTTGGAGCTAGACTTAGTGGACACGATAGCAAAAGGTGGATGTGGTCTTTTCCCACACTCCATTGCAAGATTGTGATTCCTCTCGCTTCCCCCCCTGTCTGATTAGCTCTCTCACTCTTATCGCAATGGGACCTCGCAACACGTTATACCTATATTTCGTCACCCATATCACATGAAACTTGATGTCATAGACTGCATGGCTGCTTTTTTTATATCCATCCATACTCATACCTCAAGTATAGACACATAAGTTCAAGGCTAAAAGCGTATGCCGTCTAAAGACAATGGAGCTAGACCACGCATTTGTAAGTTAAAGCTTACCAACTATGAATGATTATCCTTTCTGTAAAGACGAAGGAGTTTTTCCAATTTGAATGATTACAGTTGATCTTAATTCTTGAATACAGTTATTCGTCCGACATTGAGCAATTATTCTTTCAAGATCTATCAGGGCATCGCCACGAGATGTAAACGTAAGGACTGTACAGTTTTCAGCTGACCTGTATATTGTAAGTAACAGAACCCACCACGCCTCTTAGCAATGCGGACCACGGTGGGTCATTTTTTAGTTAAGGGGTCTTTTTTTCAATGGACCGGCAAAAAAATGTTACCATTAAAGATTTAAACACATTTAAAGAACTAGTAGAAAGCCTTCAAAACAGAAGCGTTATGATGGTAAATACCGAGTTATCAATAGCCGTTTAGAACTCTATTGATTCTATAATATTGCAAGAAAAACCTAATAAACTTGTTTTTAAATGTTTTTTCTTTATTTTGAAAAAACTTTTTCTACGATAAAGCTTTTAGGAACCTGCCTTATCCACTGATTGTTACTTTTTCCTGAATTTCATTAATCCTTGGTTTAGTTCTTTTGTTTGTGCATACACATTTTTGTATAAATGGTAAAGCTGTCTATACATTTCGACGTTTTCTGGCACAGGTATATATGTTTTAGCTGAGGTTATGAAAGTATCTGCACACTCCTCAATGGATTCGTACCAATTACAACCGTATGCAGCTAGTATTGCAGCTCCTATTGACGGACCTTGTTCACTAGATAATTTAATAATTGTAGCGTTGAAGATATCTGCCTGAATTTGAAGCCATGTATCATTTTTTGCTCCACCACCAATGGAAATGATTGAATCAATAGTTTTCCCGCTTTCTCGGAATATTTCGATTGATTCATTCAAAGAAAAAGTAATTCCTTCAATCACTGCTCGTGCGAAATCACTTCGTTTATGTGAAGTATCAATACCTATAAAACTTCCACGTATGTTGGAATCTGCATATGGTGTACGTTCTCCTACTAAATAAGGAGTAAATAATAGACCATTTGATCCAATAGGAACATCTTTTAGACCAGCTAATAATAGTTCAAACGATTCTTTTTCCGCAAAAGTATCTTTAAACCAGCTTAAACTATGTCCGGCCGCTAATGTTACTCCCATTGTGTAAAATGCATTTTGTTTTCCATGATTGAAATAATGGACTTTCCCCCGAAAATCCCGATCATTTCGTTCTTCATAAGAAAGAACAACACCAGATGTTCCAATACTGCATAATGTCATTCCTTCCGAAAGAATTCCTGAACCGATTGCACCACAAGCATTGTCGGCTCCACCTGCGAATACTTTGGTTGATGGAGTTAAACCAGTTTTTTCAGCAACTTCTTCAGTAATTGTTCCTATACACTCGTGGGATTCTACTAAAGGTGGGCAATTTTTTATATCAATACCTACTAACTGACATAGCTCTTCACTCCACTGTTTCTGACCGACGTTTAATAATAGTGTACCAGCAGCATCTGAATATTCACTATGTATTAGACCAGTCATTTTAAAGCGTAAATAATCTTTGGGTAACATAAATACGGCTGTTTTTTCTAATAAATCTGGCTCATATTGTTTAACCCAGAGTAATTTGGGCAAAGTAAAACCTTCTAATGCCTGATTTTTTGTTATTTCTAACAGACGTTTTTCTCCAATCATTTCGTATATTTGATAACATTGCTCTGTTGTTCTCGTATCATTCCATAGGATAGCATTACGTAACACGTTATTCTCTTCATCTAGTAAAACAAGTCCATGCATTTGACCTGAATAACTGATCCCTTGAATAGTATCTACTTCTCCATCGAATTGCTCTACAAGCTCCTTTAATGCTTCTAGTGTTTTTTCTACCCACACATTAGGATCTTGTTCACTATAACCAGACTGTTCTTGTATTAAAGGATATGACCTTGAAGTTTCATTACAAACTTCTCCTTTTTCATTCATTAATAATACTTTTACTGCGCTCGTTCCCAAATCAATTCCGATCACGTATTTCATGAGAGTTCACCCTTTTAAAAGCTTTAGTTAAAAGTACAGGAACACTCTTAAGTGTTCCTGTACTTTTGTTTAACATGTCTATAACTTAGAGTATTGATAATAGTTTAGTTATTTAACACTTACACTCGCAACAGCATCTAAAATGTACTTATTTAAAATTCCTTTTAAGTATTCTTGTCTACCAGATTTATTTTCAATCGTGTCAAGTTGTAAAGCATATTGCTCTAGTTTATGGAAGTTTGTCTTTCCTTCAACAATATCAAGTCCAATTCCTTCTGTATAACTGCTATAGCGATCTGCAACAAAATTGTCTAACACTTTATCTTCTATTAAACGTTGAGCTACTTTTGTACCGATAGCAAAGCTGTCCATTCCTACAATATGAGAGTAGAACAAGTCTTCAGGGTCAAATGAACCCCTTCTCACTTTCGCATCAAAATTTAATCCTCCTGTTCCAAGACCATCATTATTGAGAATTTCATACATTGCTAGTGTTGTAGAGTATAAATCTGTTGGAAATTCGTCTGTATCCCAACCAAGTAATGTATCTCCTTGGTTTGCATCTACTGAGCCTAACATACCGTTAATACGTGCTACATGTAATTCGTGCTCAAACGTATGACCAGCTAGTGTTGCATGGTTTGCTTCAATATTAAATTTGAAGTGATCCTTTAAATCATATGTTTGTAAAAATGCAAGGCTAGTTGCCACATCAAAATCATATTGGTGTTTTGTAGGTTCCTTCGGCTTTGGTTCAATTAAAAATTGAGAGTCATAACCAATTTCTTTCGCATAATCTATTGCCATATGGAGGAAACGAGCAAGGTTATCAAGCTCAAGCTTCATGTTTGTGTTTAGCAAAGTATCGTATCCTTCACGACCACCCCAAAACACGTAGTTTTCAGAACCAAGTTCTTTACCAATTTCTAGACCTTTTTTTACTTTAGCTGCTGCATAGGCAAATACATCAGCATTTGGCGCTGTTGCTGCCCCATGTAACCAACGTGGGTGAGAAAACATATTAGCAGTATTCCATAATAATTTTGTCTTACTTGTTTTCATATACTCTTTAATCATTGCAACAATATCATCTAGGTTCTTAAACGTTTCACTTAGTGAATCTGCTTCAGGTGCAACGTCAAAGTCATGGAAGCAGAAATATGGGACATTTAACTTTTCGTAAAATTCGAACGAAGCTTCCACACGTGCTTTTGCTAAGTCCATTCCAGAAAATTTATTATACGGACGTACCATTGTACTTTGTCCAAATGGATCTGTACCTTCTCCTGTAAACGTATGCCAATAAGAGACGGAAAAACGCAGTAAATCTTCCATTTTCTTACCGTTAACTGTTTCTTCTGGATTGTAATATTTATATGCTAAAGCATTCGTAGAATCTGGACCTTCATATTTTACATGATTAACATTTTTAAAATAGCTCATTTTCATTCCTCCAAAATAGTCTTAAGAATGCTGAATTACTCGCTCGTTGCTTTGATTATTCGTTTCTCAAAATGCGATTCAATAAAGGGGGTTCCAGTTTACCTAGCTATATCAGAGCTTACCTGCCTGATTTAGTGTGCGAAACTTGTGTTATATGGGTAAAATAATTCCTCTTCTTTTGACGCGTTTCTCCCTACTCATTGATCGTAAACTTTCTATTCAATATATTTATCAATTTTTTCCCAAGTCTTGTTTTCCGACGATTTTTCTACAGCTTCCATAATAGCTTGATTAATGTAACCGTCTACAAAATTCGGAGAAGTAGATTCTCCCTGTTCCAAACCCTTCATTAATTCAACAATTAAATTAATGAACGTATGCTCATAACCAATAATATGTGCAGCTGGCCAATAGGCATTCGCATAAGGGTGAGGTTCTTCTGTGCAATTTATTTTTCTAAATCCTTGTAGCCCTTCTTCATCAGATGCAAAGTAAACATCTAGTTCATTTAAATTTTCAGCATTCCACTTTATGGAGCCTTTTTCACCATTTATTTCAAATTTATTAGCGTTTCTATTCCCACCAGCGAAACGGGTAGCTTCGAAAGTCCCTAACGCTCCATTTTTAAATTTTGCTAAAAATATACTTGCATCATCTACTTCTACTTTCTTGAAGTCTGTAGTTGAAGCTACTCCACTTAGTCCAGAACTATCTTCAACAGCCGGTCGCTTCTTAATAAATGTTTCCAATATGCCAGATACTTCATCAAATTCCCCAACTAGGAATCGAGCCAAGTCTATTAAATGAGCCGCTAAATCTCCATGAGAGCCAGAACCACTCACTGATTTTTCCAACCTCCAAACTAAAGGGAAATCGGGATTCATAATCCAATCTTGGAGATAGTTTGCTCGGATATGAAATATTTTACCTATTCTTCCCTCATCGATAAGCTTTTTGGCATACTGAACTGCTGGAGAAAACCGATAATTGTAATTCACCATATGCATCACATTATTTTTTTCCACAGCTTCCAGCATTCTTTTAGATTCCTCAAGAGTCATAGCCAGCGGTTTTTCGCAAAATACATGCTTCCCAGCTTCAGCAGCAGCGATAGCAATTTCTGCATGATTATTATTGGGAGTAACAATATCAATTAGATCTATATCATCTCTAGCGATTAATTCTCTCCAATCTGTTTCATAACTGTTCCAGCCGTATTGTTCAGCAGCTTCTCTGACACCTTCCTCATTCCTTCCACAAATTGCCTGTCTCACTGGATTCAAACCTAATTTAAAAAAGAAAGGAGCGTCCCGGTAAGCATGAGAATGAGCCTTGCCCATAAACTTATAGCCGACCATACCGATTCTGATTTCTTTCTTTAAGCCCACCATAAGTCTTTGGCCCCCTCACTAATAATTATTTCTTGTAAAAATTCTACTGCTTTTGTAAAGCCTTCATTCACGCTCATTAATCCGTCTTCATGCTCAATGCTGATTGCACCTTGATAGTCGATTACTTGAAGAGCACTGATAATATCTCTCCATACATCTTCTCCATGGCCGTATCCTACTGTTCTAAACACCCATGAACGATTAGCGATATCCCGATATGACTTTGTATCAAGCACACCATTTAGAGAAGTATTTTGTGGATCAATCTGCGTATCTTTTGCGTGAAAGTGAAACAAAGCATCTCCCAAAGCTTTAATGCTACTAACAGGATCCATTCCTTGCCAGAAATAGTGACTCGGATCAAAGTTCGTACCAATTCTTTCCCCACACTCACTTCTTAAGCGAAGTGCAGTTTCTGTATTATAGACAACAAATCCTGGATGTGGTTCTATAGCCACTCTTACATTATATTCTTCCAATAGCTCAGCTTGTTTCTTCCAATAAGGAATGACTTTATTTTCCCACTGCCAATCTACTACAATTGTAAAATCATCTGGCCACGGGCATGTAATCCAAACAGGGTGTTTGGAATATTCAGATTCACCAGGACACCCCGAAAATGTGATTACATTTTCAACGCCTAATTTAGAAGCCAGCTTAACTGTATCGATGAAAACTTCATGATGCTCATTAGCAATTTCTATGTTCGGATGTAGAGCATTCCCATGGCAGCTTAATGCACTAATTTGAATACCTCTTGATTCGAAGGCTTGTTTAAATTTTTCCAGCTTGTTTTCATCAGCTAGTAACTCTTTAGGGTTGCAATGTGCATTTCCAACATAGCCCCCAGTCCCGATTTCAACAGTATCCAATCCTCTTTCTTTCACATAATCCAACATTTCTTCTAAAGTCTTTTTTGAGAATAGTACAGCAAATACACCTAATTTCATAATTTATCACTCCATTTAAATTATTTTTCTGACCCCGCTGTGATTCCGCTTACAATATACTTTTGCAATAATAGAAACATAATAATAATTGGCGCTGCTGCAATTGTAGAAACTGACATTAAATTATCCCACTGAGTTCCGTATTGACCGATAAACTTCGTTAATCCCATTGTTAACGGTCGGATTTTTTCATCTGTTGCTAATGTCAACGCGAATATTAAATCACCCCAAGCAAACAAAAAGCTAAATGTTCCAACGGTTAAAACAGTTGGCTTTGTCAATGGCAAAATAATTCTAATGAAAGCTGTAAATCTATTGCATCCATCTACTACAGCTGCATCTTCTAATCCTTTGGGAATTGATAAAAAGAAAGGTCTCATTACTACAATCGCAAAAGGAAGTGCAGACGTTGTATTACCAATAATTAATGCCAAATAGCTATTTAAAAGTCCTAACTTACTGAACAGAATAAATAGTGGCATGGCCATCATAATCCCAGGTATCATCTGTGTAATCAATAAAACCAGTATTAATATTGAAGCCCCTTTCAGTCGAAATCTTGCCAGGGCATAAGCACACGGCAATGCAATTAGTAAAGTGAAAAGGGCCGTCCCGGTAGCAATAATAAATGAGTTTTTTAAATAGGGAAGTAGACTTTGATCTTCTATTAAATTTTTTACAT
The DNA here is from genome assembly GCF_044762875.1 of Peribacillus sp. NPDC096379. Classification (NCBI taxonomy): domain Bacteria; kingdom Bacillati; phylum Bacillota; class Bacilli; order Caryophanales; family Bacillaceae; genus Peribacillus; species Peribacillus sp. NPDC096379. Next base: position 432,255 of record NZ_JBIWFD010000001.1, on the reverse strand, counting down.
AAGCGTCAAATTGAATTTTCTCAGGAATAATCATCGGAGGTGTCGCAAAAACATCTTGGATTGGCTTAATTGATGTCGTAATCATCCAATAGATTGGAAACAAGAAAATAATTGTAAAGATGATAGCGATTAGAAGAAGCAAATATTGTTTTGCCTTATACTTCCTCACGAAGACTCCTCCTTTTTAATCAAATACAGGTATACAAGTGAAATACACATTAGGATTAATAAAATAATTGATGCCACTGCACCACTTGCCCCAAAGTTAAAATTAACAAAAGCTTGTTCGTATCCGAAGAAAGGCAATACCTGTGTCGCATTGACTGGTCCGCCACCAGTCATGATCAAAATAATATCGAATACTTTAAATGTGTAAATAATACCCAGTACTAAAACAACAAAAAGTGTTGGTTTCATTAGTGGTAACGTTATTTTTGCAAAGATTTGCAATTTATTTGCTCCATCAATTTTTGCAGCTTCATACACATCTCCTGGTAATGATTGGAGAGCCGATAAAATTAGAATCATGTTAAACGGAATACCAACCCATACATTAGTAATAATAACAGCTGTTAATGCGGTACTTTCCTGCCCTAACCAATTGATTGGGTTATCGATAAGATGAATATTCATTAATAAGTAATTGATTACACCGTAGTCCACATCAAAAAGCCATTTAAACAATGTTCCTGTTATCACTAAGGGAGTCATCCAAGCTAACAGAAGTATTGATCTAAAGAAATTACGAAATGGAAAATCTTGATTAAAAAATAATGCTAATAGATAACCAATTACAACTTGAAAAAAGATACATGCAAACGTATAAATAAATGTATTTTTCAAAGCAATGAAAAACTTTTCTGATTGAATGATATCTACATAATTCTTTAATCCAATAAATGAACCACCTGTATTTAAGTTTTTAATCGTTAAATCTTGGAAACTAACAATAATATTATAAACGATGGGGTAAATCATAAAACAAAGAACAAAAATAACTGTAGGCAATATAAAGGTGTAGAGAGGCAAACTTTTTTTCAAAGAATTATTCATCACAAACCTCCTAACAGGAGAGGAAGCCCTCTCCCACTAATTTATTACGGTAATAATGGCTCTATCTTCTTAGCAGTATCGTCCATTAATTTATTTACATCTTCTTCAGTAATAGCCCGTTGAATTGATTCTTGAATATAACTGGAGATTTCAGGATATTTAGTACCGTATGCACGTGGTTTTGCCGTTTTTAACTGCTCCATAAATACACTTACATTTTCATCCTTCTGCCAAATATAATTTGAATCTGACCCTAGGTCTTCTCTGCTTGGCAATCTACCACCAAGTTCATGCATAGGACCGAGGATTTCTGGCTGCTGAGTCCATTTCAAGAAATCCCAAGCCTCTTTTTTATTTTTTGAATTTGCTGTAATAGCCCAGTTTTCTCCTCCAAGAACAGAGGCCGAAACTTTATCTTCTGGCATTAAGAATACGCTCCAATTTAAATCTTTTGATTTTTCCTTTAAAGTTGGAATTTGCCAAGGGCCATTTTCCATCATTGCTGCTTTTTGAGTTTGAAATTGAACTAATACGTCTGTTTGATCCCAATTAATCATATTTTTTGATAATGAACCTTCTTTAACAAGGTTTTGTATAAAACTCATAGCTTTTTTAGCCTCTGGACTATCAAAAGAGTCTAAATCTGCGCCAGTCTGCCATATAAAAGGTAAGAATTGAAAAGTGCTTTCTTCACTTCTTTTTCCAGCCATTGCAAATCCTTTTACATCTCCAGTTGATAATTTTTTTGCAGTTTCCGCAAATTGTTCCCATGTTTGAGGAATTTCATTTATACCAGCTTGTTTAAATAAATCTTTGTTATAGTAAATCGCCAAAGCATTGCTATTATTTGGAATACCATAATATTTATCATTTAGTTTTGCTGATTCTATCGCACCAGGGTAATACTTATCGGCTTGTCCCCAGTCCTCAATTTCCTTAGTAATATCAGCAAAAACTCCGGCTTCTGAAAAAGATTGATGATCAGGATTATCAATGACTACAATATCTGGTAAGTCATTTCCTGCAATTCCTTGGAGCAATTTAGTTTTTAAATCTGCAAAGGGTATATAAGTTCTTTCAAATTTAATTTTAGGATTTTCTTTTTCATACTGCTCGATTAATGCGTTCTGTTCTTTACTTGATGAAGAGTCGGGCGATAAATAATCCCATATCTTAATTACAACTTTTCCTTCTGTATTCTTATTATCAGTTGAACTTGTAGATCCCGAATTATTACAAGCAGCTAATAAGATTACTAATAGAATACTAGTGAATAGAAACAATTTATTTTTCATTTTCTGGTATCCCCTTATTTTATTAATTCTTGAACATTAATTTCCTTTGCTTGTTTGATTGATTCCAATGCTGCACCAACTATTGCAAAACTGTTTATATTGTCGCTCAAATCTGTTGCAGGTTTTCTGCCCTGTTTAATAGCACTTACCATTTCATAAATCGAGTAATTTCGATCTTCATATTGCATGTCCTCCACTTCTATCTTTTCCGAGGATCCATTTTCAAAAGTAACGGTTGGACAATCATCATTTAACTCAATAACGCCCTTTTCCCCAACTAGTTTAAATTCCCCATTCCATGAAGTTTCTTTCCCTCTAGTCACCCAACTACCAAAATAATTGATGAATATATCTTCAAATTTCATAATTACACTAGCTGTTCCATTGCCATTGAACCAACTCCACGAGGGCTTCATACTTTTAGCAAAAACCGTAGTAGGCTCAACTCCTAGAATGTGTCTCATTAAATCAAAATGGTGAATACTCATATCTTCTATTAATATCTCATTATACTGATCTCTCCAACCGCCAAATTTTGTAGCACGACGGAAATTCCATTCAACGTATTCAACTTTTCCAATTAGCTCTTTTTCTACAGCCTTTCTAACTGCTTCTATTTCAGGTCTCCAGCGATAGTTTTGACTTATCATAATGAACTTTTTATGTTGCTTTGACTTTTCTAATAAATCTTTAGCATCCTCAAACGTTTGAGCGATAGGCTTTTCCAGGAAGACATTTAAATCATGAGCTAATGCATCGAGCGCTAATTTTTTATGGGTTTGAGGCGGTGTAATTATTACAGCAATGTCAGCATTAATTTTTGAAAAGGCTTCCAAATGATCATTAAAATATTCAACTGAATTGTTTTTAATAATTCCTTTTGCATTTTCAAGATTTTCTAAATTCACATCTACAACTGCGACTAGTTCAATTTCATTAAAATTATCCAAAATTTCGATCCAGGAAGTTCCAAACCCTCCTGTTCCTACTTGAATCACTTTTAATTTACTCATGTGTTATCTCTCCCTTTTCTATTTTTCTGTAAAATGATGTACGTTCATCATTTTCTTCTAAAAAAAATATGAATATTTCGATACCTCCCAATTTTCTGATTATATTTTGTAAGCGTTTAATAATTATATCTTAATTTATCAAATGATGTACGTCAATCATTCTTTCAAAAATTTATAAAGTATTTTGAATTGGCTTTTGTTACAATCTCTAATTTAATAATTATTTCAGACTTTTCATTCTGCTCCCCTAACACTATATATTCAAAAACTTGTTTCACAGTTATCATTGCTTGACTTGCAGGATCTTGGCAAATGACTGATTTAATAACGTTATTATGAAGAAATTTATAAACCTTTTCACTCATGTCGTGCCCTATTAATAATTTGTAATCCTCTTTGTTATTTTCATATAGGAATTCTGCAACATCACCTAAAATGCCATTAGCAACATATATTGCATCAGTAGCATAAAGAGTTCTTTTTTCCCACTCTTCTGAGAGGCTATTCATAACATTGGTAGAAGAAATAGTATGAACATGGATTTTAGCACCAATACTGTTGTTATTAAAATAATCTCTAAAACCTTTTTCTTTATTTGTCATTTGAAAAAAATCTTCATCTTCTTTAATAATCACAACATCATTTAGTTTCTTTGAAAATAGATGTATAAGCTCTGCAGCTAAGAAGCCAGCTTGATAATAATCTCCACCTACATACAATATTCTTTTGCTTTGTGGCACATCATTATTTAAAGTGAAAATAGGTATACCCTTCTTAACTCCTTCGTTTATTACATTTATATAAGGTTCTGCGTCATGAGGTGAAATAACCAATGCATCATATAGATTTTCATCAATTATTTTTTTAATGTAATTGATTTGACTCCCCTTTGGGAACGTATGAATTCTATGTATATGAACACTTAATCCAAAATCCTCGTACACTTTTGCTGCCTGTTTTATTTCCATTTCAATCTCATTCCAAAAATAATCAGGAACGACAGGTAAAATAAAAGCGATTTCCGTCTTTTTTTGAGTTGCTAAAAATTTAGCTGCCGTATTTGGTTTATATCCTAATTCTACAGCTTTCTCTTTTACTCTTTTAATTGTTTTTTCCCTCACTCCATTCCTATTATTTAGCACTCGATCTACAGTTGCTGTAGACACTCCTAATGCCTCAGCAATCATTTTGGCTGTTACTTTCATTTTCCTCACCTACATGAAATAATATAAACACTTAAATATGTTATAACATATTACTAAAGATTTGTGCTATCCCCACTTTTAAACATTGATAAATTAATTTGAATGGTGGGGATATGCGTGATTTAAGATCAATATCCATGAGTGTTGATTATCCAAAATTAGACAAAACTATCCCTTGTGATTTCTTGTATTTTTTTAAATTAACAGCCATTTCAGAATGCCAGTCAATCGGTAAGTTATCTTTTAGTCGTTGTCTTTGAAAAGAGATAAATGATAACTTTTTGAATACTCGTCCTTCAGATGTCTTCGAATAGAGCCATTTTAATAGGATATAAGCGATTAAGGCAGTAAACAGCTGATTAAAAACGGCATTTTCAGTCGTGCCAAATAAAACAGGAACATTTAGGTTCTGTTTTATCCAGCGTAAGAACGTTTCGATTCTCCATCTTGCTTTGTACATGTCGGCGATCACTTCTGGCGAAACGTTCATTAAATTGGTGACAATACGCATCTCCTTCTTAAACGACCACCTACTAAAGCAGGTGGCCGTTTAAGTAACGTTACCCCGTTTTAGTTCACACGAAATGGTACTTTTATGACAACCAGCAGCATCCGCGATAGCTTGGATCGATTTTCCTTCATCATGTAAGGCAGCAATTTTCCCACGATCAAAAAGAGTTAAACGCTTAAAAGTGCGTTTATTTGTGGTAGAATGTGATTGGTCATAGATAAAGCCTCCGTATCGATTTGTTTTTGTCGACTTAATCATACACGGTTTATCTATGACTTTTCTCGTTTCGGGCATTGTTGCATTTGATTATACAACTCGCTCTAAAAACACAATAAAAAACGAAGAATGAACCAGTTACTATTGCATCATTTTTTGGGCACATAACACGCTTTTAGCGGAAGAATAACTCACAAACGTCCATCTGACATGAAACTCAATTTTAGGTGCAACTGCTTGTCGCACAAAAAAGAGTGCCCATATCGGACACTCTTCTTGTGTTAATGATTTAGTCCATCTATTAAAGTTGTCGGTTGTCTTTTCTTAAGACTAAGCATCACAACAAAAGAGATGATGTATAAGACTGCTAAATAAGTCATAGCTACTGTCATATCATAACTTTGCAGAATATAACCAACGAGGATTGGTGACAGTCCACCTATCGCTCGACCAAAGTTGAATATTGTGTTGGTCGCTGTACTTCTAATTTGAACAGGATAATAACTGCTGATTAACGCTCCATATCCGGCAAACATCCCATTCGAAAAGAAACCAACAATGGCACCACCGATTAATACACCTGCACTGCCTTCTGCATACGAGTAAAGAAATACAGCACATGCGGAGGCAAGTAGGAAAATACCAAAAGCACGTTTCGCGCCAAATCGATCCATGAATTGTCCAAAGGTTAACATCCCAATGATCATTCCAACTGCTGTACTAATTGTCCAAAGGGCTGAACTTGAAACAGACAAACCTTGAGATTGTTGCAACATGGATGGTAGCCAAATCATTAAACCATTGTAACCTGCAATCTGCACCGTTGCCATAATGGCTAGGGAAATCGTCGTCATCGCTGTTCTTTTAGTTTCAAACAATTGAAGCAGTTTGCCTTTCTCTTGTTTGTTGACGACCTTTTTCTGTTTTTGAGCTTCCATCCATTCTGGAGATTCATCTAAGTTTTTCCTCACAATAAATGCAAATATTACCGGAAGGACACCAACGAAGAACAATGCTCTCCAGCCCAAGTTAGGTAGAATGATGGCGCTAAGTAACGCTGCGAGAATGACACCATATTGGGCTCCAATACTGACATAAGAAGAAGCCCGTCCTTGTTTATTTTTTGGCCATGCCTCTGCAACAAGAGCCATTCCAATCCCATACTCTCCTCCAGCGCCAAGTCCAGCGATAAATCTGAACACATAAACTTGCTCTATATTTGTAGCGAGTCCTGTTAGAGCTGTACCTATAGCGAACAGTATAATCGTATAGGTAAAAATTCGCACCCGGCCAAACTTATCTGCCAAGATCCCAAAGATCATCCCACCTGCAAGCATGCCGATATTCGTTATGGAAGAAATAAGCCCTCCCGTTGCTAAATCAATGTGAAACTCCGCAATAATCATCGACATGGCAAAAGAGATAAACATAATGTCCATGCCTTCTAACGTTAAACCTGCTACTGATGCTACAACTGTTTTATTACGATAATTCATAGTGTTCCACCCTCCAGTATTATTCTTGCCGTAAAAAAACTCTTGATGCTTTGAGGGAATGGATATGCAATTCATCAATTACAAGAAAATCTTCCATTCTCTTTTCAAGTCTCACAGGACTTTATTTAAAAGAGGTGCTATTCAAACAAAAATAAATGCCCTTCCGTCACAGAGGACAAAAGGGCATGAATGCACGAAGTTAGACTTAATAATATAAGACTATCAAGCCACCCTTTTCGGCCTCTCTGGACCGTATTAAAAGGAAATATTATATTGATATTTATATTATCAGGTTAGAAAGACGGTTGCAATACTAATTGAAATATGAGACAAAATATTTTTCGTTGTAAATATGACCGCTTAATTCTCCCGACTATTTGTAGCTTAGTTATTAATCTTTCAATCTTTTATCAGTAATCCTTTAGATTGTAAACCATGTAATAACAATTTTTTAATGTATGTTTCATCTTTGTTGTCAAAAATATCATCTAGCTCTTCTTCTGAAACGATATGATACGACTCAAGATAACACCAAGCAGCAAATTTACTAATAGCTCTGACGCTACTAGCTTTCAACATTTTTGGCTTAACTACAATTGTCATTTTGATTTACCTCCAAACAAATAGATTGAACTCACTACGATCATTTTAACATTATTTTACACAAACCAACATAAAATTTCAGAAAATTCAAAACAAAAAAAGACTAAACCAAAGTCTAGCCTTTCTTTAACAAGATTTCCCTATTCTAGGATGACTAATTTAGCTAATACGCATAATAATTTCCATTTTGCTTAAAATATATGTCAAACGAAGAATTATGAGGTGACTAAAAGTGAAAAAGTTCCCCTTTCAAAAAAGCAATCAATCGCAAACACCTCAATTCAATGAAGTCATACAGCAGCTAAAGGAGTCAAAAGATTTTACAAGCTTTATGTTTGGCTTAGAGCATGATGCTCTCTGTATTTCTTATTTTAATACTTTAATCGACACTGATATTTTACATAGAGACCTGCTTCCATATTTAAATAAATCTTCGTCCACTCTTGAAAATGCTGTTCAAGCCTTGCCAATTGAAAATTTGATTTTCACTCAGACTCCAGACGATATGCAAAATCATTTATTAATTGGCTATATTTCAATAACAATGGAAGGGAAAGATGATCAGGCCGTTTTAGTAAAAGCTGATTCACAAAAGTCCAGAACTATTTCATTGCCTGAGGTAGAGTTTAGCGTGATTGGGCCAAAAGAATCTCTTGTAGAATCGCTCGATACGAATTTGAATCTCATTAGAAAGAGATTGCCAATCCAAGAGTTAAAGGTAGAGGAGTTAACTGTAGGAAAATTATCAAAATCAAGAGTGGCGGTCCTCTATATTGATGGAATCTGTAACAAAAAGAATGTTACAACCGTTATTCAACGAATCTCAAATTTAGATGTGAAACAGATTATTGATAGTTCCTATATCTCTCAAATGATAGTGGATAAAAAAAATACACCATTTCCACAGTTTATTGATACGGAAAGACCGGACCGATTAGCTGCCGTTCTAGGTGAAGGGAAGCTCGTCATATTAGTAGATGGTGCACCACACGGACTTCTAGGACCAGCTACGTTAGTAGAATTTTTTACTGCATCTGAGGATTATTTTATTAATTGGACAATGGCTTCATTTTTTCGTCTCGTCCGATTTTTTGCTGTATTATTCTCAATCTTAATTACACCGATATATGTAGCAATTCTAACTTATCACTACGAATTATTGCCGAAAAATCTGATTAATACGCTTGTTATTTCAAGAAGCGGGATTCCTTTTCCTCCTATTCTAGAGGCACTTGTGTTGGAATTGGTGATTGAGTTACTCCGTGAGGCTGGGGCGAGGCTACCTACCAAAGTAGGACAAACCATTGGTATCGTTGGTGGTATCGTCATAGGAACAGCTTCGGTCGAAGCGGGCTTAACGAGTAATGTACTATTAATTATTGTAGCATTATCAGCTCTTGCTTCCTTTACAACACCTGTTTATCAAATGGGTAATACGATTCGGCTCATCCGATTCCCATTTCTGTTAATGGCTTATTATATTGGGATCTTAGGTGTTGCGATAAGCTTTTGTTTTATGCTTATACATTTGTTAAGAATCACGACACTAGGAAGACCTTATCTTGAGCCACTATACCCGCCAAAGCTTCAGAGCTTAAAGGATTCTCTTATCCGTCTGCCATTTTCATTGCTATCTAAACGCCCTGCCCCAAAACAGAAAGACTAAGTAAAAGGAGACTCTATTCACATATGATTAATAAAAATGAACAAATTTCTCCATTCTTAGTCTTCTTTCTCGTTTTAAAAGTACAAATTGGGGTAGGAGTTCTGGGCTTTCAAAGACTCATCATAAAATCAGCCGGAAACGATGCCTGGATTGCAGTCATTGCTGCTGGACTCCTGTTCTCAATCGTAATTTGGTGTATGTTTACTCTTCTAAATTCGCAGAAGCAGGACTTAATGGGCATCCATACTCAACTTTTCGGAAAAGTCCTAGGTGGCTTTTTGAATATGATCTGGATCACCTATTGGCTGCTCATGGGCATTGCTGTTTATCGAGCCTATGTTGAAGTTGTTCAGGCATGGATGTTTCCACAAATTAATGTAATGACTTTTAGTATCGTTTTTGCACTCTTAATTTATTATACAGTTTCTGGAGGTTTTCAAGTTTTAACTGGAATATGCTTTTTGGGCGTCATCATTCCTTCTTATTTGATATTAACAATCTTTTTCCCATTGGAATATACAGAATTCCGCAACTTATTACCAGTATGGAATCACTCATATAAAGAAATAGCTTTGGCAGCGAGAGATATGTCACTTAGCTATATGGGCTTTTCGACTTTACTGATGTTCTACCCATTAATCAAGCATCAAAAAAAAGCAAATAAATGGGCGCAACTGGCAAATATTTTATCAATCCTATCGTATTTATTGCTGACGATTGTTTCAATCGGATTTTACTCCGAAAATCAAATCAGCAGGTATGTATGGGCTACGCTGTCTTTTTGGAGTATCGTCGAAGTTCCTTTTATAGAACGGTTTGAATATATCGGCATCGCAACATGGGTGATCTTTATCCTCCCTAATATTTGCCTATTTATTTGGGCAGCTACGAAAGGAACGTCTGTCCTATTTAAAGTAGAACCTAACAGGATATCCATTCTTTTTCTAGTGATATTAATTGTTATGTCACTCGCTTTGAAAGATCGTGAAACTGTCAATACCTTTCAAGATTATATGTCCTATGTTGGTTTTATTCTTTATACAGTTTATATCCCTATCCTGCTTTGTCTATCATACATTATGTCAAAAATAAGGAAAAAAACGCATGAGAATTAAAACCATAGTACTATCTTCGATTATGAGCTTGTTTCTTTCGGGTTGTATGGATATCGAACCTACAGTATTAAATGAAATTAACATAGCAACAGCCGTCAGTTATGATTACATCGATAAAGACCATTTTACATCTACCGCTGTCATTCCTTACTATATGCCGGATAAGAAAGTAAATAATGTTACCTTTACGGCGACTGCTTCTTTGAGCAAAGACGTCAGACAGAAAATGAATCAACAAACGGATAAACCCATTTACAGTGGAAAAATAGAAGTCATCTTATATAGTAAGGAGCTTGCTAAACATGATTTAACGCGAATGACAGATACATTAATTCGCGATCCTTCTGTTGGGAATACCGTGTATTTAGCCATTGTAGATGGCAAGGCTGAAGATGTCCTAATCAAACAATTAGGAAACGTAGATAAAGGCACATACTTATCAAATGCGATTGAACATAATATCCAAAGCGGAATTCTCCCAAAAACTAATCTGCATTTATTTTCATATGCGCAGAATGCAGAAGGTATGGACCCTTTTCTCCCAATAATCAAGCCTAAAAATGGGAATCCACTCATTACTGGTGTCGCCCTATTTAATCAGGGGGTATTCGTGTATCAAACAAAAGAGCATGAAAATGTCATTTTTAAAATGTTAGTAGAACAATCTTCTAACAAAGAAGGCTTTTCAGCGAAATTAGGGGAAAAGTTATTTGCGTCCGTCTACAATATTTCCTCAAAAGTTTCATACAACATCCCTGAACCGATGACCAATTCGCCTATCATAATTAATTTAAACATAGAAGCGGTTTTACGAGAGTTCACTGGTGATAAGGTTGATAAAAAAGAGATCAGAAAAATTGAAAAGAAGATGGAAAATGTATTAAAAAAACGAGCTGAAAAACTAATTGTAAAACTTCAGAAACTTGATGTCGACCCGCTTGGAGTTGGTGAACAAGTACGAACAAGAACGAGAAGCTGGGATAAGAAGGAATGGAAGAAATTATATCCAAATATCCCCTTTCAAGTGAATGTCAAATTGAATATTCTCGAAAGTGGAGCGGTGGAATAAGTGTCGATTCATCAAAAATTGCAAAACAGCAGTGAGAATGGACAACTCTCACTGCTTTTAACGTACTATCTATAACGAAAATCGTGATTATGATGTGGTACACCCACTTTTCGGAACCGACATCTGATTTACGAACCGGATTCAACACTTTGCGAGCCGCTTTTCTGATTTGCGCGCTGGAACTAACTTTGCGAGCTACATATCATATTAACGGTTTCCAATTCCAAATTCTTAAACGACCGTTACATTACTAAGGTCCGCTTTTCCTGCCTTCAAAAAATTATACGTCAATTTATCCATCGTGGCGCCGCTGAAATCAGCTTTCTTTATATCGGATAAGCGGAACTGTACGTTTTTTAAAGTACTATGTTTAAACGATGCCTTTTTTAAGTTACACCCTTCAAATACCGTACCCTCAAACGTCTCACCTTCAAAATTCAGACCCGCCAAATTGCTTGTTTTGAAAAAGGTTTTTTCATAGATGCAATTTTTGAACGTCGCTCCCTTTAAATTAGCTGCTTTAAAAAGCGTCTCTGTTAGATTCACATTCACAAAAATGGTATCTGCCAAATTACTGGATTTAAACGTACTATTCGTTATATCGGAATCGGAAAAATCGGACCCTTTTAAATCACTGCTGTTAAACTTACCGTCGTGAACGGAAACTGAACGAAAATCGGAATCCACTAAACTTGATCGTGAGAAGTCCATTTGTATCGCTTTTTGAAGTTCAGTTTGCTGGAGGTTGATGGATTCGATTAATTCCGACACTTCACCAATCGAGTTAATCGTCATTTGATAAGCTTCCTCATCACTGTATCCACTCTTTTTATAATCATTAAATTTCTCATTTAAATTATTCAAAAGCTCTTCTTCCAGCTCTTTCGCCGTTTTCACTTCTTGATAAGGGGCAAAGATATTATGGACGTACTTGTTTAGTTGTTCTTGCATCCTCTAAATCATCCTTTCAAAGCAGACCATCTAGAATCTGTTTAGCCTGCTCCCAATTTTTTATATTTTGTTCATATGTGTCTTCACCAATTGCCGTGATTTTGTAATATTTCCTTCGTCCACCTTGATTTTCATTGCCCCAGTAGGACGTTATACTTCCCTCTTTTTCCATTCTCTTTAAACTTGAATACATGGTGGCTTCCTTTAATTCATACTGTTCACCTGAATTCGCATAGATCATTTTACTAATCTGATAGCCATATTTATCACCACTTAAAAGCAGCTTTAAAATCATCGTATCTGAATGGCCACGAAGCAAATCAGAAGATAGTTTAATATCTCCCAAAGGCTCACCCCCTTTAGTATAATATATACCGAGTTACCATGACAGTCAAGGTAATATATTTAATTAGGTTAATACATCGATTGATTAACCACTAATCCTGATTATTTTCTCTCTTTTGCACGCACAATAAAAAGCAGCGACCAGTTCAATCTTTACTGTCACAGCTTTCTTCTTACATTCCTTAAATTTTTCTTAAGATACTTAACAAATAGGCATCCAACCTTTCTTTCATCATTTCATCCGTCAATCCAGTTACACCAAAAGCTGCCCAACCAGGATAAACTGTTGGTGGCCCAAAAAGAATATCAATCAAGGAAACGAGATCCCAATATGAATCATAGCGAAAAGCTGAACCCGCATAATGCTGATAAGCAGTTAGAAAATGATCGGCCGTGGCAACGTCAAACAGTTGTGCAAGGTTAAGGCGACAATGTCCCACATCAACCCCAGCTGGTCCCAAGCACGCGTTCACCCAGTCAACGACTCCACCGACTTTGTTTTGACTCCAAAGAACGTTTGCTGGATGATAATCTCGGTGAATGAAGCATAACTTTTCCTCTGGCCGGAATCCTCGCACTATTCTAATTGCTTCGCCCCATGCGTCAGGATAGTCTGACCATGTCGGAATATCGAATGATGATATGTCATTATATGTATAATAATTCCATGGGGAATCAACGCCTTCTAACATGTGAATCGTTGATAGTGTCTCCGCCAAGCCATTCAACCAGTTGTCCATACATTTCGGGATTAACTCCACATCCCCATCTAGCTTTGTCATCAACACTGAGGGTACTCCACAAGAACTGCCTGTTTCATCCCATGCAATTATTTCTGGTGTTTTAATATCCAAATGTAAGGCAAGACGCAGACTTTCTGCTTCATGATAAGCAAGGTCAGGTTCTTCATGAAGCCATTCGCGATCATCAATCTGGCGTAAAACATATTTCTCTATATTCCTTTCATTACAGAGAGAAATACAGTAAATTCTTGATGAAGTACTCCCAGGAAGTCGTTGAACGGATACAACGCTAGCCTGAGGATTTACAGACTTCAACACCCAATCCAATACAAATTTCGATAAATGATCTTCCAATCCCATCCACCCTTTATTCAAAATATTTGTCTTCTAATTCGATCAGAAAGCTGTAATTTTGTTACTTTACGATAAATTCATATGGATGTTTTAAACATCCTAAAGCCTCAGTTATCTCTATACTCCATTATAATAAATGAAAAAAGCCTATGTCTAATGGGTTATAAGACCGAAAATACCCACAATCTATAAAGATTGCAGGCTATTTTCATATCAAATATTCAATTACATCAACAAACTGAACACCGGTGTTAAAACAATTAACAAAATTGCTGTAGCAAGCATTAGCTGGGAAATGTGAATCGGTAGTTTTTCTCTCGCCTTCCCTTTGTACCAACCAGAAAATTGTAGCTTATCTCGGTATAACACAAATAGAGACATGTAGATGGCTATCACGCAAAGCCAATCATATTGATCCGTATGTAAACCAATAGATACGAAAACAAACTTGATTATTTGGCCAAGTATGGTTCCTAGAATAAGAAATATCGCCATAATCCGGATGAGCTCTAATACGATTCGCATCATGATCCTCCTGTACGAGCTTACTCTAAAAAATATTACTAAATATTTATAAAATTAGCAATACTACTTCTGTCTTTCATTCTATTCACCTATATGACCGTACCCATTTACACCTAGACCTTGTGATGCTTTATTGTAAAGGTTTTTCAAAAATGACCTTCTGTTAAAATCGCGTACGCCTTGTGCGCAAAACGGAAATCAGCACATCCTATGCAGGCCCGGTTCCAAACGTTACTGCATTCGCGAAAGATTTTAGATGTCTGCTCGCAAAACTTCTCGGCTCTTTTTATCCTCTTTTTTGAATACGCACTTGCATTAACCATATACTGATCGTCCATCCCTAACATAATAGTCATTTTTATGCTCAACCTAAAAAAATCTGCCTAATCGACAGATTTTTCTTTAAGAAATAAGCTTCAAACCAACGGCCGAGCTGAGAATCAATGCGATACATGCTAGTCGCTTCCATTCTCTTGCTTCACCGTATAAGAACATCCCAACTAAAGCCGCTCCGACTGTACCTATTCCCGTCCAAACTGCATAGGCTGTCCCCATAGGAAGCTCAGTCATTGCATAAGATAACAGCATAAAACTGACACCAAACGATAGAATTAGATAAAGCGCCGCATCCCATTTCTTCATTGCCAAGCGCTTCATATTGATCACACCAAAAATTTCTAGACTGCCTGCCAAAATCACCGCTGCCCAATGCATTAGGCTTTCCCTCCTTCTACCTTCGTATCTTCTTCCTCACTCGTTAACACCTTTAATCCGATTACCCCACAAAGAAGGGTTCCGATGAGTACGATTTTTACTAATTTAAAGGGTTCACCGAAAACGGCCATTTCTACAATCACGGTTCCGGCTGTGCCAATTCCGGTGAAAACAGCATACACCGTTCCAACCGGCAGGTGTTTGGTTGCTATTACTAGCACAACGAAACTAATAACAATGGCTACTCCTGTTAGAACCCACTCCAATGTATTATTGGAATATTTCAACCCTGAAACCCAAACAATTTCAAGGATTCCTGCTAGTAGTACATAGATCCAATTCCGATTCATGTTTCATCCACTCCTTCCTCTTTTGTAAATAACCCACGCCAAAAAATCGGCCATGCAGCACGAACACGTTTTTTGTAGGGCACAGACCCACTGTAAATCAGTTCGAGAACCGTTCCATCAACCAGTGTAAGATAAGCAAGCGCATAGTCCATCGCGTTTGAAATGTAGAGACTTCTACTTCTGTTTCGGAGCCATCTTGCCAATATTCGCTGCATTTGTTCAAGGAATGGATTCACGAGATCACAAACATCCTGGTGCAGCTTTGAAGGAGGAAAAAAGGAAATTCGTAACAGAAATCTCGCATGATCATTTTCCATGTTTTCTTTTTCAATCCAATCAAAAAAACCTCGTAACACATCCTCAATCGGTTTATTTTCTTGCGATTGAAAGTATTCGATGATTCTTCTTTTTTCCGTATCTATCGCATAGTTCACGACAGCAAAAAACAACTCATCCTTGCCTTTATAATGAGCATAAATGCTTGGTTTTTTTATGCCGACTTCTTCCGCTATTTTACTAAGTGACGCCCCTTCATATCCATCTCTTGCAAACTGAATAAGAGCGACGTTACGAATTAACTCAGCACTCATAATCGAACCTCCCTAACGGTCGTTAGGAATATAATCTCACAGATCTGTGTGTGTGTCAAACCATGAATGTTTTGAAACAATCCGTCATGAAAAGGGAGAGCCAAGTATTGTAGTGTGCGGATCCCTTTATACAGGGGAAGGGGATATGCTCTCTATTATATGTACACATATTATTGGGACAAGCTTTTTTTAGGTTCCGTATTTTTTTGTTCCATTATGCAATTCGATTCGTAGATTGTATGGACCACTTTGCAATCATACACCCTCTTTTGTTTTTGACGGCTTAGTTTAACTTGCAAAAAACAATGATTGACTCAATCAATGTACTACGTGTATAGTACACATATACAAAGTGTATGTATTACATAATACACACATTTATTATTAATACAAAGGAGGACATATAAATGAAATCACCAGTAGTAGAAGTACGTAACGTTCAAAAGGTTTATGGGAAAAAAGGCGGCAACCAGTTTAAGGCGCTAAACGATGTCTCTTTTTCGATGCAAGAAGGAGAGTTTGTTGGAATCATGGGGCCTTCCGGATCGGGGAAAACGACGTTATTGAATGTGATTTCAACACTTGATCAAGTCACGTCTGGCGAAATTAAAATTGACAATGTCGATATTACCGATATGGGGCAAGATGAACTTTCTGATTTTCGCTCACAAAAATTAGGCTTCATTTTTCAGGACTTCAACTTGCTCGAGAATATGACAATTGCCGAAAACATTGCCCTCCCCCTGTATTTACAAGGAACGCCCGCTAAAAATGTGGATGCAAAAGTCATGACCGTCGCGAAACGTTTAGGGATTGAAGAATTGCTGCAAAAATATCCTGCTGAAATCTCAGGTGGTCAAAAGCAGCGCTCTGCCGCTGCCCGAGCTCTCGTTCACGAACCAACTGTCATTCTAGGAGACGAACCGACAGGAGCACTTGATTCCAAAAATGCCACAAGCTTGCTTGAAACCATGAAAGACTTAAATGACAGGCAAAATGTGTCCATCATGATGGTGACCCATGATGCATATAGCGCAAGTTACTGCCAACGAATTATTTTTATCCAAGATGGCAAGCTTCATAAGGAAATTCACCGTTCGTCCACTCGTGAATTATTTTACAAAGAAATTCTAGACGTGCTTGCGCAGCTTGGAACAAAGAACGCATAAGAAAGGAGAATTATCGATGTTACTAAAATTATCACTCGCTGGCATGAAGGGTAAACTGAAAGATTATTTTGTCTTATTATCCGGGCTCGTCATGACAATTTCCGTTTTCTATATGTTCCAAACACTTTCTTGGAATACAGAGTTTATTAAGTCCAATGCAATGATCAGAAACATTCAACTCGTCTTTATTGTTGGTTCTGTACTGCTTTCAGTCGTAACCATTATGTATATGCTCTACACTAACACCTTTCTACTCTCTTTACGACAAAAGGAATTTGGAATGTATATGATGCTTGGGGCTAAGAAAAAGAGCATCAAGAAGATTATGTTTGTTGAAACAATGGTGATTGGTGCAGCATCTTTAGTCATTGGAATTACCGTTGGAATCGGACTAGCTTTCATCGTTGGCTATCTACTTGCCGGACAGCTCAACATCACATTAGAGGGCTATCAATCATTCTATCTACCAGCTGTATTGGCAACCTTTGCCTTTTTTATCGTCGTATTTTTATTTACCGCTTTAATCAATCATATCAAGTTATCGAGAGTTCAAGTGTTACAGCTGATCTATTCCGACGTTCATCCTGATGAGATGCCGATTCAGAAAAAGAAAAACAGTTGGTTGATCTTACTTGGTCTAATAACCTTATGCCTAGGCTATGTTTCTTTAATTTTCATGGAACAGTTGCGAGAGATTGGCTTGTTCGCAGCACCAACATTCACGACACTCGGAACCTACTTATTGTTCATAGGCTACCTTCCTGTCATAGTCCGACGAATACAAGCCAACAAACGCTGGACGACAAAAGGTGTCACATCTTTCACATTCGCCCAATTGAATTTTAGAATTCAAGGTTTGACGAAGATATTAGCAACTGTAGCCATGCTTATTGCTCTTGGGGCCGGTGCAATATCTGCTGGTCTTGCTTTTAAAAATAGTGCCTCACAAATGGCAGAAATGATGAATGTATACGATGTTGTCATAAAAAATCCGAACGCAGAAGAAAAAGCGATCTTAAAAAGCGTTCATTTTACCGAAGAGAATCAATACCGATTCAAAGAAGATGCTGACTATACGTATTATTTACGTGATGACTTAGATAATCAACGTCCGCTCCTATTACTTTCAGATGGAAAAAAGCCCAAATTCAAACGGGTCACGGAAGCCCTTCCCCAAGGCAAGATTTTATTACGTGAAGTGAAGAACCCAGAAGTGGGCCAACAGCTCTCAGATGAATGGGCTAGAGCCTTATGGAATCTACAAACCAATTACCGGGAAATTAAGCAAACGATCGTCTTAGATGCAGAAACGTATCATGAAATACAGGGACAAGAGATGCTTGTGTATATTGGAAAAAGCGACAAGTTCATGGACTATTTACATGAATGGCAAGAAATTGACATGCTTGTGTTAGAGAAAGAACCAAACCTAACAGCAGATGACTTAACAAGCAAATATTCCTTTTATAATATGTATAGTAGCTTTACAAGCGGGACGATGTTCATGGGCCTCTTTTTAGGCATTGCCTTTCTCGCGATGATGGCAAGCTGCCTCATGTTCAAAATAGTATCAGGTGCTTCTAAAGATACATCACGCTACCAAATGCTAAGGAAAATCGGCGTCAGACGCTCTCAGCTTTCAACATCTGTTTATAAAGAATTATTTATTATCTTCCTATTTCCTGCAATCATTGGCCTTACTCATGTGTTGATTGGTATGAATATGTTCTCTTTCATTATTTTAAATCCGTACTACCGAATTTGGGTTCCAATTATCATATTCTTAATCATTTACAGCCTGTATTATGTAATTACTGTAAAATTGTACAAACAAATCGTGTTGCCAAAAGAATAAGATAAGACTGCAAGTGAGTATCTTAAAAAGGGGCTTTGCCACAACTCCGAATCTGTATTTTCATGATATAGAAGTTGTGGCGTCTGGCCCTTGGCTTTTTTAGACCGACTAGTATTTGGTTTTACCCCGCATTAACGGAAAGTCAAGACCCGCACCTCAAGGCTTAGAGGAATCGAAGAAGCTTAGGTGGGGGACAACTGCCCGTTAAAGCCCGATTGATGAGATACAGTGAAACTTACCTTTGTGGTCTTCAAAGGTTTAGTTGAACCAATCGGGTTCGTAGTGTCGCTTTACCGAAGCGAAGTGGAGGTATTAGCGACACTAGAACGGGACTAACAATCAATGGGGGATGAAGAAAACCCCCACTGATTGAAGGTTCACTTTATTCCTTCTCTTCCTTTTTGTCAGGAATAACCATTGGATTTACGTCGCTCTGTTTGCCACCGCCATTATAGTACGTCGGAACTTTTCCTGGTAAAATCAAATCACCAATTTTAACACGATTTTCTACAGTAATCTCTTTTTCAACCGAAGGAATGATCACATGCATATTCACCTTAATATTCACAAATATTTCAAGAATCGTATTATTAATTCCCGTTTCCTTCGTAGTTGTTTCCACCTCTGATGTCACATCCCCGATAATTTCAAAGCGAACAGGCACCTTAGGCCCTAGATTTGCGAGCAAAACGGCATCTGAAGCCATACCTAAAGGAATTTTATAGATGACACCTTTTTCTTTCACCGAACTTTCATAGTCGATAAACTCATCATTTTTAAATGTTTGTAAAGTTTCAAGCTCTCCTTCTTTTATCGCTTCTAAATATTCTTGAACTCGTAATGTTGTTTCGGAAGCAACATGATTATAAATACTAGGGTCAAAGCTATACCCTATTTGATCTCCTGCTTGATGAGTGACGATTAGCTTTCTAATATCAACATTTTGACTGATCTTTTTCTCTATTGCATCATTTATTGCTTCAACCGCAAATTCCCTGGTTTTCGCTTCTGCTATTTCTATTAAATGAGGTTCAATTTTTTTATTAATCACCCAACCACTAAAAACCGTAGATATAATGAAAAAAAGAAACGTAATCAAGATTACATACCTTGTAGGCAGAGGTCCACGTGCGAACTTGAATCTTCTGTACTTAGCCATAAAAACCCCCCTACTTAGTTATATGATTGTTCAATTTATTTCCAGAACAAAAATAACAAAAAGGAAGGTTATCTGCATTGAATCTTCTTATTTATCCTTTCACAGACCCGGCCAAAAGACCTTTTACAAAATATTTTCCAAGCAGAATATAAACAATCAATGTTGGCAGTGCCGCAAGTAAAGCACCTGCCATTTGGACATTCCACTGAACAATTTGGCTTCCTGAAAGATTTTGCAAAGCAACCATAACAGGTTGTTGATCAGATGTCGTAATGGTTACTGCAAATAGAAATTCATTCCAAATATTTGTGAATTGCCATATGGATACGACTACAAAACCGGAAATGGATAAGGGAATCATGATATGGCGGAAGACTCCTAGGAAATTAGCGCCATCAATTTTGGCTGATTCAATCATTTCATCGGGAATGTTCACATAAAAATTACGGAACATCAGTGTTGCAATAGGAATGCCATAAACCACATGGACTAAAATTAAACCAGGTATCGTATTATACAATCCCACCTCACGTAAAAATTGAATAAGGGGAATTAGAATACTTTGATAAGGAATAAACATGCCGAACAACATCAGCGTAAATAAAATCTCTGACCCTTTGAATTTCCATTTCGATAGCACATAGCCACTCATCGCCCCAAGCATGGCTGATAGAATTGTTGCCGGAATGACTAGGTAAAAGGAATTCATTAAATTGGGAGCAAGTTTCGAGAAGGCTTCCGAATAGCTGCTCATATCTAGAACAGACGGTAATTTCCACATATTCGCTAAAGTAATTTCTTCTAATGGTTTTAAGCTTGTAATAATCAACACGTAAATGGGCATGAGGAAAAAGATGCTTACTGCAATTAATAGGACGTAGATCAATGGTTTAGATATGCTGCGTAATACCATCCTAAGCCTCCCCCTTTCGACTACGAATTAAATAAGGCACCATGAAAATTGCCACACTCAACAGCATGATGATCGCAATCGCAGCACCATTCGCATAATAATTTCCCCGGAATGTTGTTTCGAACATGTAAATACCAGGAACATCTGTTACAAAATTCGCTCCAGGTCCTGTCATCGAATAAATCAAGTCAAATATTTTCAAGGATATATGTGCCATAATAATAATCACACTGACTGTGATGGGCCGTAATTGAGGAAGAATTACTTTCCAATAAATTTGTAATTCTGTTGCCCCGTCCATCCTAGCTGCTTCACGCGTTTCGTCAGGAATACCACGAAGCCCTGCAATATACATCGCAAGTGAAAAGCCGGTCATTTGCCAAACAGCAGCAATTCCAACTGCAATCATCGCAACTGGCAGACCAAATTCGATTTGCCCCCATTTGAAACCAGCTAGAATCGTTGTATCTGTATACCATTTCGGTTGAATTGCAAATGTTTTTAAAAATAAGTTAACACCTGTAGAGGGGTTCAACAACCATTGCCAAACAACTCCTGTTACAACAAAGGATAAGGCCATCGGGAAAAAGAAAAGATTTCGAAAAACGGACTCACCCTTGATTTTTTGATCAAGTAAAATGGCTAAGGATAAGCCAAATATTATGACTAAGCCGATAAATAAAATCGTAAAGAATAAGGTATTTCTTAAATCAGCTTGAAATCGAAAATCGCCAAACAGATATAGATAGTTTTTCAACCCTACAAAAGAGAAGTCCGGAACGAGAGAATTCCAATTACTTAATGAAACATAACCTGTCCAACCGATAAATCCATAAACAAAAATAACAATAAGGATAAAAGAGGGCAGTAAAAAGGCTAATGCCATCATATGATCTGTCGATAATTTTTTCTTCCTTTTCGTAGCCCGCACCACTTTTTGAGGATTGTTTTGTTTGACTAGTTCCACTGAATTAACCTCCCTTTTAAGAAAAAGAGGCGGTATCCCAGAGCAAAGGGTCAGACCCCGCAACAACTAAATACAGTATAAGACACTTTATACTGGTTTAGTGTACGAGGTCAGACCCTTATAAGACACCCCCACCTTAGTAACAACTATTTAAGTTCAGATCCTGCTGATTTCAAGGAACCAACAAATTGATCGACATCTCCTTGTGTGACAAAGATGTTAACAGCCTGGTTCACTTTCGTAACAAAACCTTCTGGAGCAGCCGACCCATGCGCTAAGCTAGGAGCAAGGTTAGCCGTTTTAAACTCTTCAATTGTGTCTTTTCCATATTGATCATATTTAGATAGATCTGAATCGATCCGTGCAGGAATCGAACCTTTCAATGGGTTAAAAACATCTTGCCCTTCAACAGATCCTAATACACCCAAAAACTTTTTCACATCATCCGCATTCTTCAACCCTTTTGGAAGACCAAAAGTATCGGTAATAACAATGAAGTCTCCGTCTGTCTCTGGTGTAGCGATATAGCCAAAATCTTCATTTACAGCAAGTTTTAAATCATTAACAAAATATCCTTTTGCCCAATCTCCCATTACGTTCATCGCAGCTTCTCCATTGCCAACGAGCTGAGAAGCATCCTGCCAATTGCGAGAGCTGTGGTCTTCATTCACATAGGTGAGCATCTTTTTGAACGTTTCCGCTGCTTCCACCACTTTTGCGTCATCTAAAGCAATGTCACCTGTCCAAACCTTCCCGTAATCAACAGGACCAAGTACCCCAAGTAGAATTGTTTCAAATAAATGAGTAGCTGTCCAAGGTTCTTTATCTCCTAATGCAAGTGGGGTAATTCCTTTGGCTTTCAATGCATCTGCCACCTCAAAAAACTCTGAAAAAGTAGTAGGAGCTTTTAATCCATTCTCATCAAACACTTTTTTGTTATACCAAAGAACATTACTGCGATGAATATTTACCGGTACGGAGTAAATCTTTCCATCCTTGCTAACGAGATCAATCAACTCTTTCGGGAACTTATCATTCCAGTCTTCTTCTTTATAAAGATCATTTAAATTCTCCATTTTGTCCGCTGCCACCCAGCTATCATTCAACTCTGAACCACCATGAACTTGGAATGTTGCTGGCGGATCATTCCCTTGCATCCTGCTCGTCAGTACGGCCTTCGCATTTGTCCCTGCGCCACCCGCAACGGCTGCATTTTCAATGGGGATATCAGGATATTTTTCTTCAAATAGCGCAATAAGCGCTTTTAACCCGTCTTCCTCCCCAGCGCCCGTCCACCAGCTAAAGATATCAAGCTTTTCTTTACCATCGCCCTTCTCTCCAGTAGAGCTTGTATCTGAACTACATGCAGAAAGAATAAGTGAAAACACGACCAAGAACGTCAATATCAATTTCTTCTTCATTGTTCATCCTCCTCCTCATCATCACCGTATATGAAAGCGCTATCTATTTTTAATTATAAGGAAGAGGAGGAGAGGGAATGGTCCCATTTTTCTAAACTATTTTACGATTATCTTCACATTTTTATGATTTGTTTTCGATACTCTTTTGGCGATTTATTGGTGATTTTCTTAAAAACACGGCTAAAATAGTTGGGATTCTTATAGCCGACAGCATAAGAAATCTCTTTTAAGCTTTGGGATGTTCGTTGTAACAAATGAATGGCCTGTTCAATTCTGTAGATAGTCAAATAATCAATAAAGGTTTGCCCAGTCTGATCTTTGAAAAGCTTCGTAAAATAAGTAGGGCTTAGCTGAATATACTCAGCAATCGTCTCTAAACTAAGTGATGATTGAAAATGTTCGTGAATATACGCCTTCGCCTTGGATACCATTTTTTGTCCTTCATGATGCAGCAATATCCGCTCACAAAGATCAGCGATTAATTCCAAATAGCCTTGCTTTGATTGAATGGAGATTACATCTAAATCGGTTACAAATACACCTTGGTTTTCTAGTTGTCGTTTCGCACTGATCAAATCTTCCCTAATTCGCTCCATACCTAAGATTTCTCTATTATTTACCATGAATTGTTCGTAGTACTGCTCAAAATGTGCGATGGTTGTTATGTAATCCCCCGACAATAAATGCTGTAAAACCACTTCGCCTATTTCGTTGGACTCCTCCTCTTTTTCTTGACGTGGAAAGCCATAATAACTTCCATCCCTTATTCGCAATTGATTTAAGGAAAGTGCCGATTCTTGATAAGATTTAGCAAGCTTCTTGATGGTTGCTGGATATCCAATTCCGCACCGCATTTGTACCTGCTCCCTTTTATTTACGAATACCGTTACATCCCGCGCCACTGTTAATGCATGAACTTTTCCTTGTGAAGAAAGATTTTCATTTAAGAAAAAAAGGACAGCTACTCGCTCACTTGTTAACTCGCCGATAATATATGGATGCGGTGAAAGTTGTGATAGACCATGACTTAGTAGTTGATATTGATGCTGATTCGAACAAGAATACACGTGAAAAAAGCCCACTTTCATCTCAGGAAACAAATCTCGAACCATTTTCTCTGTTTCTTCCGTACGATCCTGTTGCATAATCTTCATTAGCACATGTTGCTCTGCTACTTTTCTTGCCTCTAAAAAGGTTTGTTGTAACAATGCGTCTGATTCCTTCTCTATTTGGAATTCCTTATAGACACGGTGAATCGTCTCAATGGTTTCATTTTTTTTGCCTGGCTTTAATAGATATTCTTTAACACCTTCCTGCATCGCTTCCTTTGCATATTGAAAGGTAGCGTAAGCTGATACTACAATAAACTTGATCTGCGGTTGACTTTTGCGAATGAGCCCAATGGCTTCTAATCCATTCAGTCCGGGCATCTTAATATCGATGAACATAACATCCGGCTGTAATTCATCTGCGAGTTCAATCGCTATTCTGCCGTTCTTTGCTTCACCGATCACTTTAATATCGGAAAAATTTTCTTCAATAAGCTTTTTCATTGCTTTTCGCTCCACCAATTCATCATCTACAATGACAACTTTCATCCACAATCACACCCTTTTTCAGGAATAAGAATTCTGACCGTCGTACCGATTTCTGAACTTGAGTCAATTTCCATTAAATCAGCCTGTTGATAAAATAATTGCAGTCGTTTATGTACATTCTTGAAACCAATTCCCGTAGAATGTCCCATACGCTTTTCGTGGTGACCTTCAACAGAAGATTTTTCATTCATCAAAGCAGACACCATTTCTTGATCCATGCCTTTTCCATTATCCTTCACTTCCACGACGACATAATCCGGTTGGCGATAAATATGTAAAGAAATTTCTCCATTATCCTCGAGGTCCTCAACACCATGAATAAAAGCATTTTCAATGATTGGCTGCAAAATAAGGCTCGGTATTCCCAAATCGAGACATGTTTCATCAATCGTTGTGGAAAACATAATCCGATCGATAAATCTATTTTTTTGAATATAGAAGTACTCTTGGACAACCTTCACTTCATCACGTAGAGTCACCGGTTTATCCAAGTCTTCTAAGCTATAGCGCAATATAGTAGAAACAGATTCTATCAGTCTTGAAGTGAGATGGGCGTCTTCTAGATAGGCCGTTCTTGAAATCGTATTTAACGTATTAAACAAAAAATGGGGATTGATTTGATTTTGTAAATGCTTAAGCTCTAATTCCTTTAACAGCCGATCGAGTTCGGATTTTTGCCTGATTTCAACGATAAGCTGGCGGATATTCGTTCTCATCTGATTAAAAGATTCACTCAGAATTTTCATCTCATCATTCGACTGAATCAAAACCTGCTCACCGTCCAGTTTTCCAGCAGACACTTCTTTAGCAGCTTTTGTTAGGCTATAAATGGGTCTAGTAAGACCTCTTGAAAAAAATACTGCGATTAATAATGCAAGGAGAATGGTAGAGGTGAATAAGCTAATCGTAAACCATTGATATGACGTATTCCGCTTCTCCATATTGTCGTAGAAATCTTGATACTCAGTAAGCTCTACGTTTAATAGGCTTAATGTTTTTTCCTGAATATAATTGGAGATATTTTGAATTTCTTTTAAATGAAACGAATATACATCTACATCCTCTAATTGAACAGAAGCAATGGTTGCTTCGCTTTCATCAAGCAAGCTGTTCATCATCGCTCGATACGTTTCAAGCGATTGATGGTTTACTCCGCTTATCGCTGCATTTTTTAGACGTTTTTCATTTCCGATAAACTTCCCTCGTATTTCCCGATATTCTACAATATATGTATCATTTCGTTCCACTACATACGCATTAATTGTTTCATAAATCCTACTGGACTGCTGTGAAATTTCATTTAAGAGCAGAAATCCCCGAAAGCTTTCATGATATTCTGAAACCATTTGCTTGCTGCTAAAAAAAATAGCAAAAGATACGAAATTAAATAGAACAACAAACACTAAAAAATAGATGACAAGTTTCGAACGAATCGAGTTCATGGACGTCTTCCCCCAATGAACGTGGCTTGAGTAAAAGGTAAGTCTTGTTTATGAATAACCGTCGTATCCGTATGTTTAATTTCTTCCCTTTCTTTTCCTTGCTTTAATTCAAATAGTGCTTCAACTGCTTTGTATCCCATCTGCTTCGGATATTGAACAACTGTTGCATCTATTATTCCTTTTTCCATTAATTTAAGCGTTCCAGGAAGTGTGTCAAACGCAAGAATATAAAGATTATTTATGTTCTTCGACTCCACTACTTGAGCAATACCGATACCATCCAGTGCGCTCGTTCCGTAAAACGCCGTCACCTCAGGATGTTTCATAAGTAGCTGATGTGTCGTTTTCACTGCACCAATTTTCGTGATATTCGATTCCTGAACATCAACAATTTCAATCCGTTTTTCTCGTTCCACTGCATCCATAAAGCCCTGTACTCGAAGTTTCTGATTAGCAGCCGCGAAGCGACCGGTGATAATGGCTACCTTTTGTTCACCTGTCGTATCAGCTATCAACGCCTTCCCCGCTAAAAAACCTGCATAATAGTTATCAGTTCCTATATAGCTCGTCCGCTCACTATTTGGGGTATCCGTATCAACCGTCACAACAGGGATTCCTTTTCCGACCGCTTTATTAAGTAGACTAATAAACTCCTGGTCTTTCATTCCTTGCGTTAAAATTCCATCAATTTTCCCAGCAATCGCCACATCGATCGTTTTTAAAAGCTCGTCACTATCGGCTTGCTTTGGGCCTAGATACTCTAAATTTACATTGTATATGGTAGCAGCTTCACGAGCGCCTTCTTCAATAAGCCGCCAATATTCGTTATCCACTTCTTCGGGTATTAGCACAAAGTGATAACTAAACTGATGATTTGTTTGAGCTAAACTCTCATGGGTATGAAAGGTTTCCTTGCCAAAATAAATGGTGCATCCAGATGCCAATAAAAAAGCAAGGAAAACAACCAAATAAAGTAAGCGCTTTATTAACATCGTAATCTATCTCCTTCTCCGTCGTTTGAGTACAAAAGTACTCTAGAAGAGTCAATCAAAGCGATCTACTATGAATAAATAACAGCTTTGGATAAAGAATTACTCCAAATTCTTTAGAACTCCTCTATTTTTATGGAGCAATCAATGAAGATTTTTTCGAATTAAAGCAAAAATTCCATAATCGGTAAAATAATCCAAGTGTTGTTATAAAAAAACCCATTGCTACTTATTTCAATAAGCAACAACGGGTATTTTTACCGTTCAATTAGTAAGCTAAGCTATACAAAGCTTTAATATGTGCAAGGTAACGGATATTACTTGCTTCTTTCATTAGTGTAGCTGGAAGACCTTTAAGTGGAATATCGTTGCCACCGACTGTTGCAACACCATCTTTGCGGCCAAGGCTTGCAAGTGTACCAGAATTAATTGGTGCAAATTTTTCAAACGTTGCATCTTGTAAATATGCGAATAAGTTATATCCTACTAATTCACCCATTTGCCAAGCGTTTTGTGCAGTTGGTGCGTATGGACGACCACCTTCCTCAGGGAAGGCAACAGCACTGTCACCGACAACAAATACATCTGCGTGAGAAGATGATTGTAGATATTCATTAACTGTCGCACGGCCACGATCGACTGCAAGTCCAGACTGACCAACTAGTGGATTCCCTTGTACGCCGCCTGTCCAAACGAATGTATTCGCAATGATTTTTTGACCATCTTTCAAATCAATCTCATTACCAGCAACATTTGTTACAGGAAGACCTGTTAAGAATGTAACGCCACGCGCTTCTAAACTTGCAGTTGCACGTTCAATTAAATTTTCTGGTAGTACAGGCAAGATTTTCGGACCTGCTTCTACAAGCTTTAATTTAATTTCTTTCGGATCTACACCATGGCTTTTCGCAAGCTCAGGCATGATATCAGCAAGTTCGCCAACTAATTCAACACCAGTTAGCCCACCGCCACCAATTACAATGGTTGCATCTGCTTCATTTTTAGATTTTGCATACTCACGAATGCGGTCTTCAACATGTGCGTAAATTTTGTTCGCATCATTGGCTGATTTTAATACCATGCTGTTTTCTTCTAGTCCTGGGATACCGAAGTATGCCGTTACACTTCCTAAAGCGACAACTAGAGCATCATATGATAAAGTAGCACCATTTGATAATTTCACTTCTTTATTGTCTGCAGAAAATGATTCAACTTTTGCAATTTTAAGATCGATATCTTTGCCTTTTAGAAGTTTGTCCAATGGCATTGCAACCGCTTCTTCAGCAACATTATGTGCTGCTAGACGGTGTAATTCAGTGATAATTTGGTGTGTTGGGAACTGGTTTACAACAGTTACCTCTGCTTGTTCTTTACTTAGATATTTACGAACAGTTAAAGCAGTAAGTAGTCCGCCGTAACCTGCACCTAAGATAACAATATGTTTTGAAATTGACATCGTGTATCCTCCGCCCTTACGATTTATATGGATAATGAATTATTTTTTATTACGTTCTGCATTAATTTCAAGGAATGCATTTGCGAAACGGAAAAGATTCTGTGCTTGTGGATCTTTTAGCATTTTCAACAGTCCAAAGAGACCAACTACATCTTTGCTTTGGTCTGCACGGTCTTTTGCTTCAATGGCAGTTTGTGCAAGTGATTTCACTGAACCAGCTACAGGTCCTGCAATTTCTTTGATCGCTCCAACCGTATCATTTTTTAATATTTCGTCAGTAGCTACTAATTGAGCATAGTCATAAGACTTCGTCATAATATTGACAATTTCCGTTAATTTCGGAAGTTGCTCTACTAAGGCATTCAAGGATTCTTGAACCTCTGGTTTTAAAAGCTGATCAAGGATATCAAGTTGTTCTTGGCTAGCAGACAATTTTTGTGTTTCTTGTTCTGGCTTTGTTTTAGCGATTGTTTCTGACATATCCAATTCTCCTTTACGATAAGCAATTATGCTTTTAATTTTCGGGGCAAAAGGGACCCCATTTCCTGTGTTGACTCTCAAATCTATGTGGACCTGAGAAGTTCGTGAAACATAACACAAATACTAATATGGTTTAAGAATAGCATAACGCACCCGTAGTCGTCGATACGTATAAGACGACTAAATTACATCAGATTACTTGGCGAGCCTTACTACGACCACCAAAAAATGGATGACGAATAGATAAATTCGGGTAATAAATAATACTTCTAAGCTTACCATTTCCAGTAAACTTTAAAAAATACCTTTAATAAAACCATTAAAATGTTAAAGGTTTTAATTTTAAAATCACCTAATTAAAACAATAAACTTTGGCTAAAAAATTTTGTCTTTAGCTTACCTTCCCATTTGAGGGACGCACTTATATTATAATCTATTTGTTGAAATGTTTCATTAAAAATAAAATGAAACTTATTTCAGTGAAAGTTTTTTTTCATTACATACAGTTATTTAGGTTCATTTAACTGTCGCTAAACCTTAAAGTTTTTTAGTTTTTTAATAAATCGATGCGACTCGTGTAGTTTGCCACTGAGTAGTAAAACTTATGAATTCGAAGAACTAAAGCTGTAGGAAGTGAAGATATTACAGCCTGTTAAACCGTGGTACAGTTATTTATCTAAAAACAAAGGGCAGCCCCTAAGATATCCAAATTCTACATTAAATAGCTGCTTTCGTTTGTTTCATTTTCCCAGTTTTTTTCGGACTGAATTTGTCAACAATCATCGTAATAGCACCATCACCTGTCACATTTGTAGCGGTTCCTAAACTGTCTTGTGCCAAGTATAAAGCAATCATTAACGTGATCATCGTTTGATCGAACCCAAGCATCGTTTCCAACACTCCCAACGCTGCTATCACAGCACCACCCGGTACACCTGGAGCTGCAACACCCAGCATGAGAATAAAGGGAATATACATGGCAATGGTAGGCGTTGTACCATTCAGAAGCATAACACCTACAGAACAGCTGACAAGTGTAATCATGCTTCCTGACAAATGAACCGTTGCTAATAATGGCACAGTAAAATCAGCAATTCTGCTTTGAACACCTGTTTTCTTTACTTGTCCAAGCGTAACTGGGATAGTTGCCGCAGAAGATTGCGTTCCAACAGCTGTAAAATAAGCAGGTGCCATGATTTTCAACAATGTAAACGGATTTTTCTTATGAAGCAAACCGCCAACAGTATATTGAAGAATAAGCATGACGATATGCAGCACAATAATCATTACAAATACTTTTGCAAACACGGAAAGAATCGATTGAACTTGTCCGCCATATGTCATGTTCGCAAAGATTCCGAAAATGTGACAAGGTAAGATTGGAATAATCGCTGTTTTAATTAATTTTTCAACAATTTGTTGAAAATCGTCAAATGCAAGCTGCAGTGTATTACCTTTAATGTAAGCTGTGATTTTTTGTAGAAGAGTTCATAATTTTTAAATTTGCATTTCGGATCGTAAATCTCGATTCTGGGTCGTAAAGGATCGAATGGATTAATACCCATACAAAAATAAACCACCTAATGAAATTAGATGATCTCTTTTTCAACAAATTAATATTTAAATAACATAGCAACTAATTGATAGCCTGAACCAATTGTCCAGAACACTACATAGTCGCCTCGTTTAATCCGTCCAGTTTCAATCCCTTCATGCAAAGCGATAAAAGGGCTGCTTGTGCCGGTATATCCAAATCGATCGCCTATATAGGTAACTTGGCTGTCAGCAATCTGTAACCGCTTCTTGATTTTCAAAATATTCACCAAGGCAAATTGTGAGAAGCAATAGGCGGTAATGTCACGGGTGGTAAGCTGATTTCTCTCTAACAGGATATGCAGCATTTCATACGTTGGAGGCATGGCCATACTTCCATCAAACGGGAGCCATTGAATGTATTTATCATCACCAGTTCCACGCAAGGTATGCGATAATCCTTTAGGTGGATACATAATTTTTTCCCGGTTTACTGAATCAGTAAAGTAAATCGCATCTTGGAATCCACAATCTTCATCTGTTTTTTCCAAAATTACGCAAGCGGCAGCATCTCCATAATTAGCATATGTAATTTCATCTTCTGGATTACTTATCAATGTATTATAATCAGATCCGACAATTAAAGCTGTTTTTACATGAGGATTAGCCTGCATATATCGACTTGCTTGTTCCACCGCTACTGTCATGCCCGCACAATTCGCATTCGAGTCCAAAACGATCGTATTCTTACCAGCTTGAATTGCATCATGCAGTAAAAGGGCATTTGTTGGGAAAGTCGTTTCCGGAACCTGTGTACTAAATACAATAAGATCGATATCCTCACCAGAAAAGTTAGCTTTTTGTAGAGCTCTTTTTGCTGCTTCCACTCCCATTGTAAAGCCATTTTCCTTCTCATTAGTAATCACATAGCGAGATTCTCTCCCCATAACTTCTAAAAATCGTTCAATATTTTTTCCTTTTTCCTTGAAATGCTTAATATACACATCATTGCTAATCGAATTCTCAGGATGATAAATAGCTACTTGTTTAATCGCAATGTTCATCATATTACTATAGTCCCCTCATAAGCCGAATTGAAATTCTTAGAAAAAGAGGTTGTCCCAAACAAGGATCAGGCCCTTGTTAAGACAACCTCCACATTTTTTATTATACGTTAACAACTTCCGCGTTGGTAAGCCCTGTCTTTCGAGCTAATCGAGATAATTGCATTTTCAGAATCGTATTCTCTTTAATAGTGAAAATGACTTTTTCAAACCCCGACTCTTTGTACATTCTATAGGAATTTTCCAAACTAGGAACCATTTCCTGTGTCAACAAATCCATTGTTGTGCAATCAATGATTAATTGGTATGATGACGCGTCAATCGATGCAACTATTTTTTGATAGTCTTTGACAAAATTTTGGACATCTATAGGGGTAAACGAACCTCCCACAAACATATCGACAACCTTTTTACCCGCATTCACTTTAATACTGTATTTCTCAGCCATATGATGTTTAACTCCTTTAGTATATAGTACCCTCTATTTATCGGCTGAAGGTTCGTGTTATTAATAGCTATTTTTTCAAAATAGTTCCTTATACACTTGTGAAAATAAAAAAAGAGCGCCTTAAAGGCAACTCAGAAATTGACAATCTTACGATAATTATTCGTCTAACATAGCGATTGGACTAAATACCTCGAAATGAATCTGTTCTTTTGGTATTTCCAATTGGTTTAGTGCTTGATTTATAACTTGCATAAAAGGAATCGGCCCGCAAAAGTAAAAATCCGCTTTTTTTGATGGAAGGTTTGCTTGCAATACGTTCATATCTACAAAGCCTTCTTTATCGAAATGACCCGACGTTCGATCGTCTTCAGTTGGTGAAGAATAACATATCACTGATTTAAGATTCGAATGCTCTTTCACTAATTGAGAGACATGATCTTTAAAGGCATGTGTTTGACTGTTGACAGTTGCGTGAATAAACGTCACTTCACGTTGCGGCTGTTCTTCCATGATCGTATTTAACATACTTAGCATGGGTGTAATGCCGATTCCACCACTGATTAGGACAACTGGTCGTTCGTTGTTCTGTAGGACGAAATCACCTGCAGGCGCTGATGCGAGTAAAGTGTCTCCCGCTTTCACTTTCTCATGTAAATAAGTAGAGACAATTCCAGCTGGAGCGTCGGTATGAGCATCTTCGCGTTTCACACTAATGCGGTAATACTCCTTTCCAGGTGCCAAAGAAAGGCTGTAATGGCGAATATGGCTATATTTCTCCCCCGGTATTTCCGCTTTAATTGTTAGATATTGCCCTGCAGAGTATGAAGCAATCTTTTCTCCATCTTTGGGTTTTAAATAAAAAGAAGTAACCGTTTCACTTTCTTCTGCTTTTTTATCGACATAAAAGGTTCGGTATCCTTCCCAGCCGCCAGCTTGTTTTTCAGTTTCTTCATAAAGATTTTTTTCAATTTCAATAAAGGCATCGGCAATATATCCATATGCCTTTCCCCATGCCTCAATGATCTCATCTGTAGCAACATCACCTAGAACATCTTTGACTGCTTGAAGCAATGTTTCACCGACAATCGGATATTGTTCAGCCTTAACTCCAATCGCTCGATGCTTCTGTGTAATCCTTTCGATAACCGGTTTTAGCGCATCAAGATTCGTAATATGCTCACCAGCAGCATACACTGCATATCCTAAAGCTTCCTGTTGGATACCTCTTTTTTGATTCGTTTGATTAAAGATGTTATATAAATCGGGAGCTTTTGAAAATAGGAGTTCGTAAAATTTCTTCCCAATTTGTTGACTATGTTCTTTCAAAACAGGTGCAGTAGATTGAACAATTTGTATCGATTTTTCATCTAGCATGTTCCATCAGCCTTTCATGGTTAAATTTATAAATTAGTATAAAATTTAACATATCCAATTGAATTCATTATTAACCATAAATGCTGCACTAATATTTATATTGTTCCAAATTAACCGATATACGTTTTATAGGAGGTGTATCATAAATGGATATCGCTGCTTTATCAATCGGAATGAGCCAAGCTTCTCTCAGTCAAAATGTCGGCATTGCTTTAACTAAGAAAGTGATGGACTCTTCTCAACAAAATGCTGTTCAAATGATTGAAATGCTTCAAGTTCCCCACCCAAATCTAGGTCATTCTATTGATCTAAAAGGCTGAAGGGCAAAAAAATGCATCCAAGTCTGGATGCATTTTTCATATAGGTTAGGTCCGTCCCAATTATTCGATCTCTTTAATTACCTGATTTACAAACATGAGGGCATGTCTGACAACGCTGTTTGTTTGTCGTTAAATAGGACAGGCAACAAGTCTTCCTTGGCCGAACTTCTTTCCCAAATTCTTCAATATATATGCGTTCATTATAATATCTTGTTAACGGATTTTTGAGATCTTCCCCGAATAAATCACCCGAAGCCTGAAAAACAAGGAATTGGAAGTCTTCCTTGGCACGATTTTTGATCGCTTCCTCCGTACTTTCTTCCACTAATACGGTTTCATAAAGCCAGTAAATATACACGGCTATATTCTCCCATAGTATTAGCTTGGACACTTTTGTAGTCCGTGCAAGGCAATCGATTAAAGGAAGTAAATGTTCTTTAAATAAAGATTCAAGACAATTCTTTCTCCAGTTGTCTCTATCTTCTTTAAAGGTTTCTGTCTTCAAATTTGCCAAGCGAAAACTCGGGAGCCACAATGTTGCGTTATCATCTGTTTCCATCGATACATTTTCGTATGAGATTGACAGCTTTACATTCCACGCTGACATGGCATAAAGATAAATAACCGGCAAAAATGCATATCTTTTTACGAAAAGAGAAGCCGTCACTTTATCATTTGGAGCCTGTATGCGGCTGCCAACAATTTTCAAATATTTCTGTAAAGACGACTCATGGAACAGGTCTTTTATTTGAACGGAAAGTGGTGAATCAGTTTTACTCGTCGTCAGGCGCAGCTTACTTAGCTTATTAATCTGTAAATCCGAGAGTTCACGAGCCAATCATCGTTCCTGCCTTTTTTAAAATACAACGGCCTTTTCCATATGGGATACATAATGGCGTTCCCAAAAGCGGATCCGTAATAATCTCACAGTCCATACCGAACACATTCTTTACTAAGCTGCAATTAATGACAATCTCCGGTTTACCTTGCGCATATATTTTCTGATCCTTTATCGCGACAATATTATCCGCATACCGACAAGCTAAATTTAAATCATGTAGTACCATGACAATCGTTCGCTGTTCTGTTTCATTTAACTCAAAAAGCAAATCGAGAATCTCAATTTGATGGGTCATATCAAGATATGTAGTTGGTTCATCAAGAAGCACAATATCAGTATCTTGGGCTAAAGTCATCGCGATCCATGCTCGTTGACGTTGCCCTCCTGAAAGAGAATCAACAGGCCGGTCTTTTAACTCTTCTATCCCAGTTGCTTTTAGAGCATTGGTTACTTGTTTTTCGTCTTCTTCTGTCCATTGCTTTAACCATGTTTGATAAGGATACCTACCTTGCTTAACTAATTGAAGAACGGTAAGACCTTCTGGTGCAACAGGTGTCTGAGGAAGAATAGCCATTTGTTTGGCCACGTCCTTCGTAGACATTCTGGAAATTGCTTTTCCTTCCAACAAAACGGCTCCAGATTTTGGTTTTAACAATCGGGCAATTGATCGAAGAAGCGTTGATTTTCCACAGCCGTTTCCACCGATAAAAACCGTAATTTCACCTTTTGGGATTTCCAGATCTAATTCATCGATGATAATGCTATCCCCATATGAAAGGGTTAAATTTTGAGTTTCAATCGTTTGCACCATTCAAGTCCGCTCCTTTTTTAAAAAATGAGTACCGTGTATTAAGTATTACGCGTTTTAAACAATAAATAGATAAAGTAAGGTGCTCCGATTCCAGCTGTGAAAACACCTGCTGGAATTTCAAGAGGAGAAAATAATGTTCTGCCAATTAGATCAGCTAGCATGACTAATATCCCGCCGATAAATGCCGAAACAGGTAATAGTGCTCCAAAAGCAGAACCTACTAGCCTTCTTGCCATATGCGGAGCCATTAATCCTACAAAGCCAATGCCCCCAGCAAAGGCTACAGAACTTCCGATTAGCGCCGTACTAATCAATAACAACAAAAAACGGTGTCTTTGCACACGGCCTCCAACACCTGTTGCCGTTTCATCGCCAAGTTCTAGAACATTTATATTCCTTGCCATGACAAAGGCAATAAGCAGAAAAATAACGGTCCATGGAACTAATGTCGCTACGTTCGCCCAATTTGAGCCATACACGGTCCCTGTAATCCAAATGTTTGCTTGACTAGCTCGATAAATAGGTCCTAATATCATCATTAATGTTGTTAACGCCTGCATAAGAGCTGAAAGTCCAATACCAATTAATACGAGCCTGATCGGTGATACACCATTTTTCCAGGCGAGAAAATAAACGAGTAGCGCAATAATTCCAGCACCAGCAAACGCAGCTAAAGGCATCCATTTTATACTTACTGTTAATGCATTATTTTGATCGCTAAAAAAGGCTAAAAAACCTACTACTGCAACTGCTGCTCCCCCAGTAATCCCAAGAACATCTGGGGATGCTAGAGGATTTCGAATCATTCCCTGAAGAATTCCCCCAGCAACTGCTAGAGACATTCCTACCATCAATGCCACAATAATTCTTGGTAGACGAAAGTCCTGTACAACAAGCTTCTCCATATCTGTGCCACCGCCAAAAAGCACCTGCAAAACAGTCAGTGGGCTTATTTTCATTTCACCTAGCCCTGTGCTCCATAAGAAAATGACAGCAGATAATAACAGCAATATTGTTAAAACAACGGTTGCCCTTTTATCTAATAGAAAAGAAACTTTACCTTTCAATATCCGAAAACTTCTATATTCACTCATCGGGCATTAAACCCCTTTCTTACAATGTAGATAAAGAATGGAGTTCCAATAATGGCGGTCATCACTCCAACGGGAACCTCTTGTGGCATGATGATATACCTTGCCAATATATCCGCTGTAAGTAAAAGGATTCCACCTAGAATTCCAGAGAAAGGGATCACCCACCGATGATCAATACCGATAATCGATCTAGCTACATGTGGAATAACAATACCAATAAACCCAACTGGTCCGGCAATGGCTACTGAACCACCTGCTAAAAAAATGATTATAATAGCAGCACATATCTTTAAGAAGCCAGTGTTTAAACCTAGTCCTTTTGCTACATCTTCTCCCATCGACAAGACATTCAACTTTGATGCAATGATGATCGACCCTAGCCAACCAATCACTAAATATGGAAGTACAGTAGTTAGAACCGTCATTTTTCTTCCTTCAACAGATCCTGCTAACCAAAATAAAACTTGTTCAAAGGCAGCCTCATTGATGACAAGAAATCCTTGAGTAAACGAAGCAAACATGGCAGTCATAGCAGCCCCTGCTAAGGTTAGCTTCATTGGTGTAAGCCCTTCTCTACCAACGGAACCAATGGCATATACACCAACGGCGGCTATAGCAGCCCCTAAAAAGGAAATCCAGGTGAATGCTTGAAGATTTCCGACTGAGAAAAAAGTTACGGCAAGCACAACAGCAAATCCTGCTCCTGCATTCACGCCGAAAGTACCGGGTGAAGCGAGAGGGTTTTTCGTAAGAGTTTGCATAAGTGCACCAGCGATTGCTAAACTGCTGCCAACTGCTGCAGCGATTAAAGATCGAGGCAATCTCACCGTTTCGATTACAATGTGTTCGTTTGAGCCATTATTATTTCGGAAGGCATCCAATACCATTTTCCAAGTTGTATCCGTGTATCCGTAGACAATGCTTGCACACATTAAAAAAATTAATAAAACAATAGCAATTAACAAGCCAAATAATCTTTGGCTATTATCCTTTAGTAACATAATAAATAACCTTCCAAACACATAATTTTAAATAAGTAATTTCAAGTCTATTGTATAATATTTTCATTGTCAACGATTTTGAAAATCATTATCAATTAGTCATTGACATGTCCTCAAAAACGTTTTAGTATAACGTTATAAATGAAAATGATTATCATTATGGAGGCGTCACAAATTGAAATCTGTTAAATTCTTATTTACCATCATTTCTATCATGACCATTTTCTTATTGGCTGCATGTGGAAATAGTACGGATGAACAAGCTGAAAAACCAAAAGATGAAGGCACTAAAACGGAAGACACTAGCTATACAATTGAACATGCAATGGGATCAACTACTTTAGATCAAACACCTAAAAAAGTAGTCGTTCTTTCAAATGAAGGGACTGAAGCTCTTCTTGCATTAGGAGTAACACCTGTGGGTGCTGTTCAATCTTGGACAGGAGATCCATGGTATGACCATATTACAGATGATATGCAAGGTGTTGAAGTAGTAGGTACTGAAAGTGAAGTAAATTTAGAGAAGATTGCATCGTTAAAACCTGATTTAATTATCGGAACCAAAATACGTCAAGAAGCTATATACGATCAATTAAGCGCAATCGCTCCGACGGTATTTTCCGAGACATTAAGAGGCGATTGGAAAGAAAACTTCTCATTATATGCAAAAGCTTTGAACCTTGAAGAAAAAGGGAACGAAGTATTAAGCCAATTTGATGCACACGTAGACGATGTAAAACAAAAACTTGGTGATCAAGTCAATCAAGAAGTATCCGTTGTTCGTTTTATGGCCGGAAAATCTCGTATTTATTATACGGATTCATTTTCTGGTGTAATTTTCAATCAATTAGGATTTAAACGAACTCAACCTCAAGCAGAGCTGTTCGCTGCTGATAACAAGCTTGGTAATCTTGCCATAGAGGTAGGAAAAGAAGTCATTCCTAAAATGGATGGAGATGTTCTCTTCTACTTCACTTATGCGCCAAACGGTGATCAAGCAGCACTCGATACAGCTAAAGAATGGACCAATGATCCACTTTGGAAAAACTTAAATGCTGTAAAAACTGGAAATGTTCACGAAGTCAGTGACGCTGTTTGGAATACAGCAGGTGGTGTTCTAGCTGCTAACTTAATGCTAGATGATATCGCGGATATTTTCCTAAAAGAGACAAAATAAGAGCTGCGAACACCCTCTTAAAATAGAAGTTCCAAAAAGAACCGGGCAAAAATTGTCCGGTTCTTTTTGGTCTATATGGTTATGCCTAAAAAAGCGATTTTACAAGAGTAGGGTCGATAGGCGAATAATATAATGGTCTAGTTAAAATCCATTGAGCATTTTACTACTATGTACGTTATATAGAGTGCAAGAGGTCACACCCTTTTGGACACCCACCATTGAACATGTAGAACTGTCTAGATTCAGGCTTCCCTGATTTTTTCTAATATAGCACGCCTGCACAATAGTACGAGGAGGTAAATCTCATTCATTCCCTAAACCATTCCAATAAAAATCAACAATCTGTTTTGTCATTTCATCTATTGATGGAAAAATAGGCTGTTGATCAGCGTCTTTATAATTTCCCACTGTTAGCAAAGCTACAAAAGAATGGGCTCCTAATTGTGGATGACTCTTTGGAATTTCTCCATTTTCCATCGCATTTATTAATGCTTGCTCAAGCACTTCATACATTTTATCTTCTGCTCCCTTCATTTGTTGTAATTGTTCACTTGAAAGGGAAGTTGTTGCTTCTTTCATAAATCCATTTAGATCAATATCTACTGTTGCTTGCAAATGTGCCTTGGCAAATTCAAATAATCGCTCTTTTAGTGGTTTGTCCGCAGAAAGTATATCAAAAATGCGTTTCCTAATTCGAATCATCATTTGGACCATCGCATCTGTAAAGAGATCAGCTTTCGTTTTATAATAGTAATACACGGTTGCTTTGGTAACTCCACATTTTTTTGCAACATCATCCATAGTAATTACCTGATAGCCTTGTTCAAGAAACAATTGAGTAGCTACGTCTAATATTACGTTTTTTGTAGGCTTCCCTTTAAGATCTTGACGTGGTCTTCCAAGTGGTCGATGTTCCCGTTGCATATCATTCTCCCCTAACTTATCAATATAAAAAATAGTATAGCACATTCTTCAATTTGTTCTTGATTAATTAACTGACTGGTATATATAATTAATAATAATCATTCAATTGAAAAGGTGGTTCTTTATGAAAAATCCATGGTATTTATATGGAACATTCGTTGGAGGTTTAAAGACTCGCTGGATTACGCTGGTAATATGGGTGCTTCTAACCATCGTTTTATCTTTTACTTGGCCAGCGATCAATTCAGTCGAAGATGATACGGCAGCAGACCTTCCTGATTCATCCATGTCACAACAAGCGGACAGACTCATCAAAAAGGAATTTCCAAACGATGCTGGAATCCCCGTTCTTATCGTATGGCACAAAGATAACAAGCTAAATAATCAGGACTATCAAGCGATTCAAACTGTTTATAAGCAGCTAAAAGATAAACCATTAACAAAACAATCGACTTTACCACCATTTGATACGATTCCCGAACAGGCACTTTCGCAAAGTGTTTCAAAGAATGGTACAACTCTAGTCACTCCGATATTTTTTGACAAAAATGCTGGAACGGAAACTCTTCAAGGTAATATGGATGAACTAAAGAAAATAGTAAAGAGTACATTGAACGAAGATCCATTTAAACGAAAGCTATCTGATTCTGGTTTACATGTTCGGTTATCCGGGCCTGTTGGTATTCAAACGGATGCTGTTAGTTTATTCAGCCAAGCAGATGTCAAATTATTAATTGCGACTGTACTTCTTGTTTTAGTCCTATTAATTCTTCTCTATCGCTCACCTGTTCTGGCAATTTTACCGTTAATTGTGGTTGGCTTTGCTTATGGTATCATCAGTCCAACTCTTGGTTTTTTAGCGAATAAAGGCTGGATCACAGCTGATGCCCAAGGTGTTTCCATTATGACAGTGCTATTGTTCGGAGCTGGAACGGATTATTGTTTATTCCTCATTTCCAGATATCGAGAATTTTTGCTTCACGAGAAAAATACATTTAAAGCCTTACAACTTGCCATGAAAGAATCCGGCGGGGCTATTTCGATGAGTGCTCTAACTGTCGTGATAGGATTAGGTACATTATTGCTTGCTCATTTCGGTTCTTTCCATCGGTTTGCCGTTCCATTTAGTCTCGCCGTTCTATTGATGGGGATTGCAGCATTAACACTTCTTCCAGCTTTGCTTGCCATTTTTGGAAGGGCAGCATTTTACCCGTTTATTCCAAGAACGAACGAAATGACAGACGAATGGGCTAAAAAGAAAGGGAAAACAATTAAACTTAGAAAATCACAAGGGGTCTTTAGTAAGGCGCTTGGCCGACTCGTGACCCGACGTCCATGGACAGTGATCATTACAACGCTCATTCTACTTGGAGGATTGGCTGCCGTTGTTCCACGTATTCAATATACGTATGATTTATTGGAGTCTTTTCCTAAAGACATGCCCTCAAGGGAAGGGTTTGATTTAATCTCTGATCATTTTTCTCCGGGTGGATTGGCACCTCTCCAAATTGTTGTTGATACAAACGGAAAAGACATCTCTTTAAAAAAAGAATTGGAACAACTTTCTTTCGTAGCGGAAGTGACTGAGCCCGTGAAAGGAAAATATAATCATCAATTGCAAATGTACGAAGTGTCCTTGGCTGAGAATCCCTATTCCATTAAAGCGTTGAGTCGGATTCCGGAGCTAAGAAGTCATTTGAAAAAGACGTTAACAAACGCTAGTGTCCAAGATACCGAGAACCATGTTTGGATTGGTGGTGAAACTGCCTCATTATATGATACAAAAGTAATAACAGAACGGGATGAATCTGTTATTATCCCTGTTATAATTTGTATTATTTCATTATTGTTGCTGTTATACTTACGCTCTATCATTGCCATGATTTATTTGATTTTAACTGTAGTTTTATCATACTTTTCTGCACTAGGTGCGGGCTGGCTTATTCTTCACTTCGGGCTTGGAGCCCCTGCCATTCAAGGGGCAATTCCTTTATATGCCTTCGTCTTCCTTGTTGCATTAGGTGAGGATTATAATATTTTTATGGTTTCGGAAATATGGAAGAAAAAACAGACTCAAACTCATCTTGATGCTGTTGCGGGCGGAGTGGTTCAAACCGGAAGTGTGATCACTTCGGCCGGTTTAATCTTAGCTGGAACATTTGCTGTTTTGGCTACTTTACCTATTCAAGTGCTTGTTCAATTTGGCATTGTTACAGCAATTGGTGTGCTATTAGATACATTTATCGTTCGTCCACTTCTCGTGCCTGCGATTACCGCTGTTCTGGGTCGATTCGCTTTCTGGCCAGGTAAACTTTGGAAGAAGGATGACTTATCGCAAAAGTATAATACAGATAATAATATGGAGTAAATCCGTTGCATCTAAAATCCCGAGGATAGTTATATTTCCTCGGGTTTTATTATGCAAAGGGCTGAAATGATCACAATAAAGGCTTATCAACTATTTTTGTAAGCCTCTTTAGCGTTTGGATCAGGTTGTCCGTAACCGGTAATCTTTCCTGCATGTTCTTCATGATACTTCGATCCTGAACCCGGTTGATTGCCGGATTGCCTTCTTTGTTTCTCGCCATTAGTACGTTGCTGGTTTGACAATATAAGCACCTCCCTTGTTCATTAGGATTTGTTACCCCCTTGAAATTATTCGAAGCATGCTGAAAGAGAGATAATAACATTTTCGGAAATTCTCACTGAAGGTCCGGTATTTTATTCACTTTTAAGTTAAGACTAGTAACTGACATTTAATATGGGAGTGAAGGAAATTTGTTTCAATTACAGACAGAAATTGAAGGGAAAAGGGCGTATTTTGGTACAGTTCGTGATATCTTCCATTCTTACGGATGTAGTTTTTGCAGTAATTTTGATTATGAACAAGGGAAATTCGACGCATTGTTATGGCGTGATAGAGGGGAGTCTATTTATCTAAGAGTCCCCATTCATGTTTTGGATGGGGCTTTAGATCATCCTAGTGCATTGATTGAGTTTGGAAAACCTTTTGTTATCAAGCATGTTGTCAATTTTGGGCTTGATCATGATGAAAATTCATTTCTAACTGCTACTACCGGGCTTGATCAATTTCAAACACCATTGGATAATGACGACTATATCCATGATAAAAGCAGATGGGCTAAAGCCGGAGAAGAAACAATTCAACAAGTCTATCGTTCGATCAATGGATTATTAGTTTCCTAATGACACACCATGAAAACAACAACGGAAAAGGGCTGTCCCATACCGAAAGGATCAGACCCTTTTCCATTCATCTCGTGAAGTAGCGTTGTAAATAATAAACATGCTCTTGATCTTCAGCTAATATCTCTGCGATTAATTGCTGCCTTTCATGATCGAAATCCTCTCTCACGATTTCTGCCGACAACATCCCATAATCCCCCTTCCCCTTTATTACACTCTCCATAATTCTAACCAAGGTTTCAGGAATCATAATTTGACTAAAAAACCTTGCACTGATCCAATCACGCCTTCATCACCAACCAGTATTCCCAGATTTTGAATCCTTTCCTCAACTTTTAAGGCGTGGTTTTTATGTTCTTCAAGGGGAGCCCGTAGAAAACGAACGCCTGCAGCAGAAAGCAACAGCCATGATTAACAGAGCTTTTGTAAAAAAACGATTTGTAAATCATTTACTTCATTGGCCCATCATTCATTTTAAATGAAAAGAAGAGCCATCAATTATTTCCACATCATCCCTCGCTTTAATCTCCTCCATTAAACTAAAAAGTGCTTCGTCTTTCTTTTTCGCTTCAATCATACAGTCAATTTGCTTAATGCTGCCTTTAATTTCTTTTAGAAACTGAAAGAACATGTTCACATCAATAAAATCAGCATGGTGGCGAAATGCCTGTTCGCTTCTCGGACTAGAAATATGCATTTTCACAGGGAGAGTAGAATGCTTCCACGTTTGGATGACTCGGTTCCAATGAATTTCCCAATCAGCATTCCGATGGTGAGCAAGATGATGGTGATAATCGAAGACAAGAGGAATATCCAATTTTTCACATAAATAAAGAGTATCCTCTAGCGTAAATGAAGTATCGTCATTTTCAAGCATAATCATTTTTTGAATCGATCTTGGGACGACCATCCAATTATCTATAAATCGTTCAAGCGATACATCTGTCTCCTTATAATTACCGCCCACATGCATAACACAGCGATGAGTCGGTTCAATTCCCATCCTTTTTAATAATAAATAATGCATTTTCAACGTTTGAATGGAGCTTATTAAAACCTCTTTCTTCATGGAATTAATGAGAACAAAGTGATCCGCATGAAAATCAATTCTTATTTCGTGTTCTTTTGCAAAATCACCAATCTCATGCAGCAGTTGATGCAGGGGCTTCAGATAATTCCAATCAAGAAGTTCTTCATGGTTGGCCAGAGGGATTAGACGAGAAGATAAACGATAAAAATGGATATCGGATTCTGCATTATGCCTTAGAATTCTAAGTGTATTTTGTAAATTCGATAATGAAATACGTTCCAATTTGCGAACAGCAGCTTCCCTGTCAGCAATTTTCTGGAATTGCTTAAATGTCATGGTTTGCGAGGGAGATGCGTTCTTTAATTCCATGCTCATTGCTACATAACCGAGCCGTACAATCGTCATTTTTTGCACCTCATTCCAAAAAGTAGTTACTCTTCCCATTCACCAGTCAATCCCTACACTGGATATACGTGAAGCGACATCCCAAAACGGATCCATGTTTCTCCTTCATTACAGTAAAACTCCAAGGATGCATTTACCAGTTTAACGCATCTTTTAGAACCAATTATTTTTTTTAACATATGATTCCATATCATTATCTTCTTAATGAAAGAAGTGGTCATCATGAGTACATTTAATGCCTCAAAGTTAAGTACTACGTTTTTGGCATCTACCACTGAATGTCTGCCTGTTGATGGTCGAAAATATACGCTGACGCATTCTGATGCTACTGGGAAATTATTTTTAAGTATTGGCAATCACTATAACCTTCCTGCCATAAATGCAAAAATCCGAGATGAGGTTTTAGCAGAATGGATCTCGCAATATGAGCA
This sequence comes from Peribacillus sp. NPDC096379, assembly GCF_044762875.1. Classification (NCBI taxonomy): domain Bacteria; kingdom Bacillati; phylum Bacillota; class Bacilli; order Caryophanales; family Bacillaceae; genus Peribacillus; species Peribacillus sp. NPDC096379. The sequence goes on along the minus strand of NZ_JBIWFD010000001.1, from coordinate 387,332 downwards.
GTTTATATGTAAAGGCAAAGTGTATGTAAGTGGAGGAGAATTCGATGAACATTCCTCTAAACAACGCTTTATAATTTTTCAAAGAGAAATCAAACTTGCCTTAACTGCCATCTTTTACGGTGATCGTAGATTGTTCAGCTATTATCCACAACTGCTGGATTCCGCCATCTTGATTCATTTTGACTCCATTTTCCCTCAATATAATCAAGTTCTTTACTATGGTACCCCACGTCAATATTTAAATCCCATCTTTTTTCCAGATGTTACTTAGTGATTCGTTGCCCTTGACGCTTTGCAAAACCCCAACATGAAAATATAAAAACACAGTTCATGTTAAATCGCATTTTCTATTTATCCAGTTTTTACAGTTTTAATAATAGCAACAAGATGACAGTTTAGTGCCGCCGTTAGACTGTTTACTGGATTTAATATAAAAGGATATTCCTCCATCTAAATAAGATTTAAATAAAGTTTACGAACACAGCATTGTTGTACAGAAGCACATTATTGCTTTACAAACAGGCGAGCCCTTCATTTTCATTAGAAAGAAGCACTAGTTTATATAACATTTGTCCAATCTCCTTTAACTCCATGCTCATATATTGAAAAAGACAAGGAGATGAGAGAATGACTCACGATAAACATTTAAAAAATAACCATATACTTCCTCCTATGGAATCAACGGATGAACACATTGAAGAAAGAGCACAACCTTCAGCATCATTACAAGAATGCGTCGATCGTGCCTTCCGAATCCCGATTTTTTTAAGTACGACTAATACCCTTAATACCAAACAAGGGCGATTTCTAGATCGACTTATCTCAGAGATTGAGCAAGCCTTACTTTTTCCACGGACATTGCCTAGTAGTGAACAGTATCCCGAAACAATTTTGACAAGCATTCGTCGATTGGTTTTATCGAGTTATGGATTGTTAGCAATAAACTTTCGACGATTTCTCGTTGAATTCATTGACACCAATGTAGGACCATTACCCTCAACTACTCCATTTTGGGAGGGGTCCGTGTTTTTGCAAATTGAACCATCGATGGCTTTTCAACATGGTCTACCCATATTATTAGTAAGAGAAAAAGGTACGGACGTAAATAATGGAATTTGGGCAGGTGGAATCGCTCCACTCAATACATTTATAGAGTGGGATTCTGAAAATCAAACCGTTGATCAATTCTTTAATAGTATTCAATGGCGGGAGGCCTTTGCCAACTGGAGTGCAGAGGTTAGGAATGGTTATTTCATACAGACAGAACCAAAATTCAAGTATGGCTGCAACAATATGTAGGGCCTTATTTACCTGAACATGAATATCCTCCATACCGAACCGACTAAATGATATATTTCAACCTCTTCCCATATTCCGTATTTTTTACTTCGAAATAAAAAGAACCTTGCACACATATAGCAAGGTTCTTCGTATTATGATATTTGGCACCCAAATTACTTGTGTAATGTAACGTTTTTTGTCTAGTAGAATCATGAAACTGATTTTACGATGCTATATTCTTTAAGCGGAGCTTTTTCATAAGTATACAAATTCACTCATTCGCCGAGAAATATTGCCCTTCACTTTTCTCAGATTGCATCATTAAATTGGCTGCCGGCATCTGTACCTCATTGTCATAAAAAACAGACATCAGTTCGAATCTTACATCTCGTGAAGTTTGAAAATAGTCCTCAGGGTTCACCAAGCCTACGATACAAAGTTCATAGCCGAGATACTTTTGATTTGGATTTAAATTAGTAACGCCAATATACCGAAAATCCTGTTCAGGCTCTCCATCCTCTAATGGTAATAAACTTTGATGATACTTTTCATTACAAATTTTACACACTTCCTCTAACAAGAGCTCCATTCGTCTTGGGTCCTCCTGATAACTTACAGTAACCCTTTCGATTATACGCATTCTTCCTTTATTATAATTCTGAATCGTCCTAATTTCTCCGTGAGGAATCGTAAGAAGCTTACCCGACCACTCACGAATCTGCATAAAACGGATCCCAATTTCCTCAACCGTACCTGAACTTGTTCCGTTAAACGTGACAAAGTTGCCAACGCGAAATTCATTATCAGATAATCGAGTGACGCCAAGTAAAATGTCCTTCAACATTTGCTGTGCAGCAAAACCAATAATTACCCCAATAATCCCCGCTCCAGCAAGTAATCCTTTTAGATCGATGAATTGTCCAATCAAGTAGATAATAAAGACTGTCACGAATCCGTATCTTAACGTTGAACGAATGACACTTTGTATCGTCTTTTCAATTTCTTCTTCAAAAAATGTAGATTTTCCGAAGAACCAGGCCACCGTTCGGTTTATGATATAGGAAAGGATTATTAACACTAATCCCAATAATATTAATTTTAAAATTAAAAAATCATCTATATAGTCTGATATTTTTTTTGTAAAAGTTAAAATACTCACATTTTCACCTCAGTAGCATGAAATCCATTATCAGCGACTATCTTTTTAATGTTAGGCTAAGCCGATGAATTTATCCTTGTTTTAACCGGCTGAAGTACTCTTATTAATGATCATTCACTTAATTACGTTGACTAACAATTCAACTATATAGGTTGAAGACATGTTCTCAGTTTTATTTTCATTCTGGATCGATACAACTCGTTGGCATCTAATTTGCAATTTCCGATCGTAATGTTGATCTTCGGTATCAAAGAGATGGTATCGAGATGGGATGCTTCCTTCTACATCCCACTACTTTTAAATAATCTGAATAAGATCCGAATCTTTGCTGGCCATCCCTTTATCAAAAGTTAGCCTTGTTTTAAATTGATAATCCATTCCTTTAGGTGAAGGAAAAGTTGGCAGCTGAAAGAAAAACGGGATTTCGTTTACTTCTTCTGCGGCAATATCTCTTGAAGACAAGATCATCGTTGTATCGATTATCGTCTCTGTACCCTTGACATAATCAAACATGATCAAATCACACTCAATTCGTTTCATTTGTTGTTTTATCGTACCACCTTTTATCAAAAAATACCCTTGAATAGATTCTCCAGGATGATATATTTCTTTAGGTAAGATAAGATCAATTTGCGCTGAACCGATCCCTAATAGTGACATCGATTTTCTTAGTATCAAAGAATGCACTCCTTCATTTTTTATATCGATTTATTTAGAATTAGAATATTTTTCATCCATTTGCTTTTCAATTTTTTCAAGTTTTGCTACATCTTTAAGAATGGCTTCTCTATTTTTTCTAATTAATTCAGTTAATGATTGGACTCTTTTTTTCACTAGATTCTCACCTCTATTCATTTTTTTCATCACTAGATGAATCGCTTAGTTGAATTGAAAACAAAAAACCTTTACCCGAAAGGTAAAGGTTTTTGAATACGTATAAAGACCTTTACCAATAGGTAAGGTCTGGCTAACAACGTTATGTTGCCAACAAAGCCGAGAGTGTAACACTCCGTAATGACGACCTTGCTGTAAAAGCTACTCCCCTTAGGAGAAACTATTCAACTGTATATAGCTATCTTAAAATAAAGTTATAGAGTTTGTCAATTTTTTATATTCGCGAAAGAGCAAAGGATCACACCCTTATGAGACATCCTCTTTTAAAATCATTACTTAGACTTCGTTTTCCTTTACTGCAGCAACTGGTTTAACCCATTTATAGAAAAATAGACTGCTCAGTAGCAGAACAATTCCCATTGAGAAGGTTTTCAGATCGGCTGTTCCTGCGTAGATCACCCAGATAGAGTAAAGTAATGCAAAAGCAGCAATGATACCATCTGCGATTCTTCCTTTCCCATCTGCATATGTGTCACCTGTTATTACCAATTTCAACTGAAAAAGCGATGAGATCAGATAAGGGACTAAATAAGAAAGGGTCGCAACAACGATCATAAACTGAAAGGCCGCTGAAATCGAACTCGAAATGGTTGAGAAGATGAACAGTTGCCCAACTGCATTCGTGACAATCATCGAGAAAACCGGCATACCGTTTTTATTCGTTTTCAAGAATTGAGGCATAAACATGCCTTGCTTTGCAGCTTGATAAGGTACTTCTGCACTGAGCATAATCCAACCAATCGTCGAACCGAAAAAGCTGACCAATCCGATAGCAGCGAGAATTTTCCCGCCAACCGGTCCCGTTACGGTTGAGAAAGCATCTATCAATGGCTTTTCGGATGTGACTAATTGATCATGTGGTAATAAGCCCATAACAAGCGTACTGATGCCAATATAGATGGCAAGCGCAATGAATAATCCCAATACAGTGGCACGCTTCACATCAACTTGTCGTTTCGCACGTGATCCGAAGACAACCGCTGATTCAACTCCAATAAACGCCCAAAGAGTTATCACAGCTGCACTATTCACTTGTCCAAGCAAGCTAACTGACTGGCCGAGCTCATTAACAGTTGGTGCGACAAATGGCATAATATTGGCTTTTTCGAAGGCAAATAAACCAATCACAATAAACAAGAAGAAACTTACTACCTTTGCTGCCGTTGCAATAAAGTTTATTTTACCAGCTCGATTAGCTCCTTGTAGTACGATGAAATGAACACCCCATAACAGAACCGTACATACGATAAAGGTTAACGCATTTCCAACCTTTAACGTAAAATCACCAAAAGTGAATAATTCCGCCTGGCTTACTAAAATCGGGAAGAAAGTCGATAAATAGCCGGCAAACGATGTAATGACCGCAATATTTCCGATTAGGCTCCCAATCCAATATCCCCAAGTTGACATAAATCCTGATAAAGTTGACATCTTGCTACCAGACTTAAATAATTCCTTCGCATAAAGCTGCGGTCCGCCTGTTAAATGCGGTTTTCTAAGCGAAAGATTTCCAAATACTAATGCAAGGATCAGTACACCAAATCCGGTTACAAGCCAAGCCGATACAACTCCGAGGGGGCTTGCCACTGAGCGTAAGGATCCAGGCAACATAAAGATGCCCGTACCAACCATATTTCCAACGACAAGCGCCGTTAATATCCAAAACCCAAGTTTTTTTGTACTCATGTAAAATCTCCTTTTCTAAGTTGTTTGATTGCATTGTAAGGAGACGATTTCTTGTCAATTATATGCAAAACGAATGAGATATTTATTCAATAACTCGTATTAATATAAAAGCAGCCACAACAAAAGTCAATGGAATAACCGACCTTCAGAATTGGGTGAAAAATAAGTTAAGTATCGTTTATCTGCCAAAGAAGCAACTTAGTGTTAGAACGCTTCGATTTAATTTGAAAGAAGGCTTAATAAAATAGGAAAACTAACTAAAATAAAGAGGCAAAGTGTAACAGTAATTTTATAGATTTCTACTCAAACTCCAGTTGAGCTTGTTATTCAATTGGTAACGCTGTTTTAAGTTAACAATGCATCGCCCCTGTGTCCTTCCTAGGAAAAAGAGTCTCAGATAAAAGCGGCTTTCTCCAATTAAACAAGGGCTCAATATTGTTGCCCTTTGAATTAGAAACAATTTTAACATCATATAATGTAATTTCTAGACAAAAAAAAAACAGAATTCCCGCTTTGAGAACCCTGCCTAGTCATTTTCTATCTTATTCTGAAGTGCTTCACGCAATCCAATCCAGTCTCTTACCGCAATAATGACTTCCTGTAAAGCTAGACCGCTCGGCGTTAGTTCATATTCCACCTTCTTTACGGACGATTCTAGGAAGTTTTTCGTGACGAGCCCCTCTTTGACCAATTCATTCAGTCGTTCTGTTAAGAGTCTATCGGAAATTCCAGGAATACTGGCGACAATTTCATAATAACGCTTCGGTCCAGACATTAATGTATAAATGATTACACCCATCCATCTTCTACCAATAAATTCAATCGTATCGTGAAAATTACTGCAGACATGTGATGAATTCTTGCAATTGTATGGCTGATTCAATAAAATAAGCCCCCATTCGAATTTTCTATCTTTAATCATAGCACGAAACTTTATGGTTGACGCATCAAACTTACTAATGGTAAGTTATATTCAACAACTTATTATTAGTAAGTTTATATACCTAGGAGGCAACGACAATGACTACATCAACAAACTCAAAATTATATGATCTAATGACTGCAAGGAAATCTGTAAGAGTCTACGATCCTAATTTTCAAATAACCAAAGAAGAAATTGAGGACATGTTGAAGCAAGCAACAACAGCTCCTTCATCAAGTAACCTGCAACCTTGGAGCTTTCTTGTCATTCAAGATCAAGACGTAAAGAAAGAACTAAGAGCAATCGCATTTAACCAAGCACAAGTCGAATCTTCATCTGCAGTTATTGCCATTTTGGGTAATAGCGACATGTATAAAAAAGTAGATCAAATATATACACAAAATGTAGCAGAAGGCCATATGGATGAGTCAACCAAAGAGCTAATGATTGCAAATACGAATGCTACTTATCCGAAAGCTTCAAAAGATGCAAGAATGAATATCGCGGCTTTCGACGCTGGACTTGTTTCCATGCAATTGATGCTGATCGCTAAGGAAAAAGGCTATGATACGGTAACAATGGGCGGCTTCGATAAAGCGAAATTCACAGAAAGATTCGAGCTTCCAGAACACATCTTCCCAATTGTTCTAATCGCATTAGGTAAAGCAGCTGCGCCAGCGCACGGATCTTCCCGCCTGCCGTTGGAAGAAGTTGCAAAGTTTATTTAATTCTAGCCTCTCCATTCCTAACGAAACCGCTAGACAATTCAGCGGTTTCGTTTTTAGGTTAAGTGATGTCGAATCGCAAATTTTGAATTTAACTACAACCTTATAAAAATAAAACCATATACTCCTCATCTAAGTATACATCGCCTAGTTTCAGTGCTTTTTCTTCGAGACCAAACACCTTGAAACCGAGATTTCTATATAGCTTTTTAGCACCTTCATTGCTTGCAACGACTGATAAGTTCAATTTTTCAATTCCCCGAACGTTCCTCGCAAAGTTTATGGCCTCACTCATCAAAGCTTTTCCCACCCCAAGACCTTGTTGATTCTTTTTAACGAACATGCCAAAAATATCTGCTCGGTGCCGCTGCTTTTCGCGCATTTCTTGAACAAGTGTCACAATACCAACCAGTTCACCATCTACAAAGGCACCAAAAGTATAACTGCCTTCTGCTTCAAGTCTATCTTTAGCTTCCTGAATCGGATCTTCTTTCGCAATTGCCTCCTCATAACTTGTAGCAAATGCTTCGGGAAATGCCTGAAATGCTTCTAAACGTAACGTCCAATATTTTTCTGCATCTACTGCTCTCAATATACGAATATTCAAATTTCTCCCCCCTTTTACCCCCAGTTATTCTAATGAAACTTCATCTTCTTTTCCTCGATTACATCTCGTACTTGCTAACTATCATTTGTATACCTACATAGATACTAATCTTATCTTCGTATCTTAGCTTCGTCTAATGATTTATCACGAATACTACTACCCTCTTTAATAAAGTGAAGCTTCAATCAGTGGGGGTTTTTCTTCATCCCCCACTGATTGTGAGGCCCGTTCTAGAGTCGCTAATATCTTTCGCTCCGCTTCGATAAAGCGGCTCTACGAACCCGATTCAATGATTCACAGACTAAGCAACGTCTGTGTGACCCACATCCTGTGGGCCTCAACTAAACCTCTGCTCACGCATTGGTAAGTTTCACTGTATCTCACCAATCGGGATCTTACATTAAAAAGCGAGGCGACTGCCTACGCTTCTTCAATTCTCCTAAACCTTGAGGTGAAGGTCTTACTGCCCATTAATGCGGGATAAATATTCTACTCCTTATCCATCAATTAAAGTATATTTAGAAATTAATGCAGAAAACTAAAGGCTTATTCTATCAATATCTTTTCAAAACTATAAAAGTCAGTTCCTCAAGAATTCTTGAATAACTGACTTGATTATACTACTCTTAATGTTTCCACATTCTAAAATCACGAAATAAGAGTGGCAGTCTTATGATCATATTAATAAGCAGGATGCATAGAATCATGACGGCTGCAGAGCGGTCGGCAATTTGTTTAGCATCTTCAACAAGGGCTTCTGATTGGACATACCATAAATGAACGGGCAATGTACCTCCTTGAGACATTGGATTAAAATCCCACATAATGCCTGAGGTACCTGTTCCACCAGCTAACAGAATGACAGCTGATTCACCAAAAGCCCTACAACCGGCTAGAGCGCTTCCCGTAATAATACCTGATAATGCTGCCGGAATAATCACTTTCCAAATGGTTTGTGATTTTGTGGCTCCTAACGCATAAGATGCTTCCCTTAACTCAGTCGGAACTGCTTGAATCGCTTCTTCAGTAACCCTAGTAATTACTGGTAGATTTAGTAACGAAAGAGCAATCCCAGCTCCCAATATCGTTAAGCCAATTTGAAAAACATCGACAAACAGTACATAGCCAAATAAACCAAAGATAATTGAAGGTACAGAGGCAAGGCTTTCTACACTTGTTCGGATGAATCCTGTTAAGTGATTTTTTGGTGCATATTCTGCTAAGTAGATGCCTGAGCCAATCCCTATTGGAAGAGACAGGATCATTGAGATTAGAAGAATGTAAATGGAGTTGAATAGGAAAGGGCCTACTCCACCTCCAGCCTCGATTTCATCAGGTAATCCAGTGAGGAAATGTAACGATATTCCCGGAAGGCCATTCCATAATATCCGAATCAAAAGAAAAGTAACTAATAATAGAATCATACTAGCAACTAACCAAAGGCTGTATGTAAAGATTTTATCCATGGCAACGGGACTCTTTCGCCTTACCACATATTTTCTAAAAATCTGTTCATTCATGAGGTTACTCTCCTTTTCCCCTAATTCTTCTTATTATAAGAATCATGAGGGAAGAAATGATTAACAATAAAAAAGCCATCATGTATAAGGCGTAATTCCAAGTTGAATCAAATCGTACATCGATAATTTGCATGACGATATTACTTGTTAAGACTGCTGTAGGCGTTAATAAATCGCCAGGAATTTGCGCCGTATTTCCGATTACCATTACAACAGCCATTGTCTCACCAATCGCCCTAGCCATCCCAAGTACCGTTGCTGTTAAGATTCCTGGTTTCGCAGCTGGTAGAATAACCCGAAAAATAGACTGAAAGCGCGTGCTCCCTAGTGCATAAGCAGCTTCACGCAAATCTTTAGGCACAGCTGTGATTGCATCATCACTAATTCTTGTGATCGTCGGCAACACCATAACCGTCAGGACGAGTGATGCAGCAAGCAGACCGTCTCCCATAATTGAACCCGTTATATTTCGTAAAAGTGGAATGAGCAATGTTAGTCCTAAATAACCGTAAATAATGGAAGGAATTCCAACTAATAAATCTAGCATTGGCCGAAGTATCTTCTTTACCCAATCTGGTGCTACCTCAACAATAAAGACCGCTAAAGCTAAAGAAAGCGGAACAGCAAAACACATCGTTAAGGCAGTTAGTGACAACGTTCCTAAGATAAAAATCGCTGCGCCATATTTTCCATCATACGGTTCCCAAGTTGTTGAAAAAAAGAATTCCATCACGGATACATCCTTAAATACAAGCAAACCAGTCTTCCCAATGAATAGAACGATACAGAAGAGAACGACTCCTAGCATTAAAGCACTAAGTAAGCAAAATATAAAAAACAAATAATTTCTAACGTACTTTGTTCTGGCTTTTATTTTCAATCCATGAACAGGTAAGTAGGCTGATGATTTTATATTCCCTTCTAATTTCACCTTAAATCCCCCTGGAATAAAGTAAAAAAGATGACTTAAAAGGGGGTGATTCCCTCATATGAAGATGATTAAAATGAGCATCTTCATATGAGGGGTCTGACCCCATACTAGGTCATCCTTCACTAATCTATTATTTATCAATGAAACGATTATTTCATTTGGCTTAGTGGAATAAATTTCAATGTTTTCAATGAACCATTTTGAAATTTACTTGATTGGATGTATTTAATGAATTCAGCGTCTGCACCTTTTGGTTGGCCCTTAGTCAATAAATAGCCGTAAGACCAAACAGGATATTTACCATTCACAACGTTTTGAGTAGTAGCAGCCACACCATTATAACTTACAGCTTTAACATTTCCTTTAACATAAGCTAAATCTGTATAGCCAATTGCATTTGGGTTAGATTCTACTGCTGCTAACATTTCACCACTTTTTCCAACTTCTTTATAATTATCGCCTTTTGACATAAAGCTAGCATTTTTCAATGCTTTCGCTTGAAAGTTGACGCGAGTTCCTGAACCGTGCTTTCTATTTACAACAACAATCTGTGCATCTTTACCACCAACTTGTTTCCAGTTCGTGACTTTCCCAGCATAAATATCTTGTAATTGCTTTGTTGTTAAGTTTTTTACAGGATTAGATTTGTGAACGATTGTTGCAAATGGAATAGCTGCAATCTTATGAGCAACTAGTCCTTTAAATGCTGAAAACCCTTGTACCGCTTTAGTAGCATCCCAGTCACTTGCTCCAATTGTCGCTGCACCTTTCAAAACAGACTGTGGCCCAGCAATGGAAGAAGAACCTGAAACTGAAACCGTTACTTTCGGATTTACTTTCTTAAATTCCTTTGCAGCTTGTTGAGTCAGTGGTAGTAAAGCAGTCGAACCTGCAATTGTGATTTTCCCTGATACTGTAGATGCTGCACTTGCTTTTGTAATAAACCCTCCAAATGAAAAACCAATGAACATGATAATTGCCATTATTGCTACAGTAAAGCGTTTTACATTTTTCGTCATTTTATTTCGCCCCTTTATTATTTAGTTACTGCTTCAAAGAATCCGTTCTTCACAACCATTAACACATCGCCATTTTTCCCTGGTGATGTAACAGCCATTCTTTTTCCATCTATCGATACAGAGAAGGAAGTAAGCTCTAATTTTGTTTGTGCGACTTTCGTTAATGCTTTCGTGGATGCATTCACTTCATAAATCACTTGATATCCATTTTTTTCAGCTACTAAAATGAATAGCTTACCTTGTGCAGTAACAACGGTTTGGATGATGTCCTTATTCGTGACTAACGGTAAAACTTTGTTACTTTGATCAATCATGTATAAAACGGGCATTACATTACTGTCAGTTGAGTAACTAGTATACACAATATTTCCATTATTCAGTAAATTAACAAAAACTTTATTGTCTTTTGTAACTGTTAATTGTAAAGGCTTAAGTTCAGCCGCATTTAAATCCAGTGAAAACAACTGTGGTTCCGTATCCGTTAAGTCGATATCCGATACGTCCGTATTATCTGAGTCTGTATAATTGGTTTTAGCTTCATTTGACACAGAATAAATCAGCTTTTGCCCGTCATTGGAAAGGTGCAGGTCGGATTTATATTTGAAAGCATCCGCGTAAACTTTTGTTAATGCACCGTCTTTCACATTCACGTTATAGATTTTATCTGTATCTTTTCCATTAAAGAAATACACTTTATCTTCATTTTTAGACCAGACAAATTCGAATTTTTCGTTATCGTCCAGATCATTCAAAATAACCGTTTTATTCGTGGTCAAATTGGTTAGATAGATGATTCCCTTTTCGTCCGTATAAATGGCACTTTTCCCACTTGGTGAAACAGAAACTTCTGTGCCACTGATTTCAAGTGATGACTTCTTACTATCAACATTAATTAAGTAATTTTTCGCACCTGATGTCGTTTCGTTACCGGCTAGGACTGTTGTATTGTTAACCCACTGTGGATTGAATGTATCACCGCTAATTAATCCCGAAACTGAAATGAATGGTCCGTTTTGAGTAGTGACCAATTCCCCTCCAATTATTGTAGTTAAATCTTTTAAATCCGCATATACAATACCTTTTACTTTGATTGGGTAATTCCCAATTTTTATTTTCTTGCCATTTTGTGTGACCGTATTTTCTAAAATTTTAAAGCTGCTTGTCTTTCCTTTTTGTTTGATTGTGACCAGATTGTTCTTATCCGTATTTACAGTAGCCGCATACCAATTTGCAAGATCTGAAACGGAGTATAACGACTTACCACCAATCATTACGGTACGGATTTTTTTAGGATGCCCATCCACTTGCAAGGATGATGTTTGCCATTTAATTGAACTAGCTGTTGATACTAACAATCCATTGTCCAGTAATAGATCTCCCCCAAATGCCTGTATGAAAGATTTCGCTTCAACGAACAAAGAATTCCCTACAATTTTCGGTGCAGCATTTAGCTTTACTTCTTTTCCATTTATTTTTGTAGACCCTTTACTGGCCACTACCACGATGCTTACCTTTTTAGTACCAGTTTTTTTTGAAAAAGTGAATGCTTTTGACTTTTTTTCATAGCTGACTGTTGCAGACATTAATTTTGCTAGATCACTAGCAGAGTAGAGCTTTTGCTTATTCGATACTGTGTATTGAATATCTCTCAATTGTCCATTTACCAATACTTTTTCTTTACTGAACTCCCCTTTTTGTTGAACCGATGCAGCACTCACCTCATGTGGCAAAATAGGTGTGACTACACTTCCAGCTAACACAGATGTTGCAATAATAAGCGTTGATAATTGTTTTTTCATCCCTTTTCCTCCATCTTTTTTCTAGGACTATTGATCCAAACCTAACAAATCCTCCTTTTAAAAATTAGGAAATCTAGTACATTAGTAATTATAATTAACTATTGTTAACTGATTATTAAGAATTATGAGAAACCAAAGGTTTATTGCTGTTTTTTGTTAATAAAAAGTAAATTTTTCCACCCCTATACTCACGAAATTAATAAAAGGTAACAAATAATCACCACATTAGCTTTAAATAAGTCAGTTCTTTTCCGCATGTACAATAGTATTATTTTCTTGTTCATCACATGGATTCTCTTATATAATTCTTTTCATATAGTATTATTTGGAAATGATAACTTGAAACATCTCTATCTTCTTCGGAGAAAATAACTTGCACTGTTTACCACGGAGTATTACTTAAACGAACTAGATTCCATGAGCATTTTGGGATGGGATCTAGTTCGTTCGAAGGTGCTTTTTACTCGTTAATAAAGGAGCATTTTTTTTTGCTCCCGTACATTTTTCTTATTTGTGTATACGACATTGACATTCTATCTATTCTCACTTGTTCCATCGCGTACATATACTATTTTTTATGTTGAGCTGAGTTTGATATTTCTACATTTCTTATAGCATCTCTAAATTCACCATTCCGAATTAAAATTTTGTATTTTTTTCCCACACCCTTTACACCAGCACTTTTCCTACTATAGTCGGACTATTAAAACGATTAAATATTATATGGGATTGGATTGATAAAATATTATCTTTGTAATAAAAATCCTTTTATTTAGCACTTCGCTCCACTTAAAAACCTTGAAAGGCAGAAAGCCAATCAAGGTTTTTTAAAATTATTTTGATCTATAATTTCATCTACAGAAATACCAGATCTATCAGGGTTTCAACAAAAAGTTCCCCATCCATGTAAGTGATGCCCACTAATCAAAAAATAAAGGTAAGCAAACATATTATGCATACCTAATATGTGCCTACCTTTATTGATTTATAAATTTTGAGTATAAAATGGACCTATTTCACTCAGAACTCTCATTTATTACCGTTCATTTTCCGTAAACTTCTTAAACACTAGCACGGCATTATGTCCACCAAATCCAAAGCCGTTAGAAAGAGCATAATTTACTGTTTCTTCTACAGCTTGATTCGGAATGTAATTTAGGTCGCACTCTTCGTCCGGCTCTTCATAGTTAATTGTTGGAGGTAAAATCCCTTCCTGGATACTTTTCACTGTGATGACACCTTCTACACCGCCAGCTGCGCCGAACAGATGACCTGTCATGGATTTAGTAGAGCTAACTTTTAGCTTGTAGGCGTGTTCGCCAAATACATGCTTAATCGCATTCGTTTCAGACTTGTCCCCTTCAGGTGTGCTCGTTCCGTGTGCGTTGATATAATCAATTTGTTCTGGATTGATTTTTGCCATCTGTATCGCTTTTTCCATTGCTTTAGCAGCACCTAAGTAATCAGGAGAAGTAATATGATGCGCATCTGTCGAGGATCCGTATCCAACAATTTCTCCTAAAATTACAGCGCCTCTCTTTTTGGCATGCTCATATTCTTCAAGCATTAACACACCTGCACCTTCAGACATAACGAAACCGTCGCGTTCCTTATCAAACGGTCTGCTTGCCTTTTGGGGTTCTTCGTTTCGGGTGGACATCGCACGCATACGTGAAAATCCTGCAAATGACAGTGGATTTATCGTCGCTTCAGCGCCACCAGCAAGTATCGCATCTGAATAACCATGATGGATGTTCAAAAAAGCCTCGCCAATCGCCTGATTACCAGTCGCACAGGCAGATACCGGTGAGAAACTTGGACCAGCAAACCCAGTTTTTATGGCAATGATTCCTGATGCCATATTACTAATCATCATCGGTACCATAAATGGTGACACTCTTCTCGGCCCTTTTTCTAGCAACGCCTTATGATTCTCAAGCGTCGTATCAATCCCGCCAATACCTGAACCGACGTAAACACCGTACCGGTCATTCGTCTCTGTCTCCAAAACCAATCCTGACTGATCAAGCGCTTGCTTTGCTGCAGCATATCCATATTGAATAAATCTATCGTATCTGCCGATTTCCTTATTATCTAAGTACGACTCTGGCGCAAAATCGTCAATATATCCGCCAATTTGTGTATTAATCCCATCAAATTCGTCTGATGTGATTTTCTTTATTCCTGATTTACCTTCTTTTATATGATTCCAAAATGTATCTACATCATTTCCTAAAGGGGATACGACCCCATACCCTGTTACAACAACTCTTCGACTCATTGCAATATCTCCTCCAATTGATAACTTATTGTCTCCATTATTTCCCCACCAACTGCTCGTCTATACTGCAACGCGCCTTTCATAGCGGATAATAATAGGATTGCCTTGGCTTCATTTTTATTTATATCTTTATGTACGTTTTGAAGTAATTCAGCTACACAGCCTAATTCTTTTTTCGTTACATCTTGAACAGATTGCTTGAGGATTTCAGGTAAGTACGGAAAATCCGCTTGAAACGCTGAAATTGGACAAATCTCATCTACATCAATGTGAGAAATCCTCATTCTAAAAAACTCCATCGGCTTTTCTTTCGGATCAATATGCATACCATTAATGGCTAATATCATTTGATCCAACCCGGTTTCCAGCCTGTCACAAACAGCAAGCCCTAAACTCTCTTTTTTTTCAAAGTGGTAATGAATACTTGCTTTCGTCAAACCAAGCTCTTTTGATAGATGATCATAGCTGAAAGATAGATAGCCTCTTTTTTTTATATGCACTAATGCCCTTTCAATGATTTGTTCTTTTCTATTTTCCATATCTACACACTAACTTACTACTAAGTAAGTGTCAACGTTAGAGAACATTATTTGACCTTCAATATTCATTGAACACATCTGAATACTATTCTATTTGTTTAAGACAGAAAAAGTGAGTTTCCCTTAGTGTTATCGGTATTACAATCTGCACGAAAACACCGACCTATTATTTAGTCGGTGTTTTCGTGTTTTATTTATCAAAGCTAAAATGAATCTCGGTTATATTTTCACGCAAAAAGGAGTTATGCTTTTACAGGGCGTTCCTGCTTTTCGCCATTTAAGACAAGGTGGAAGATAATATCTGCTTTCAATGAATTCGATACCGAACAGTATTTCTCTTTACCTAGGTCGATGGCTCGCCACACTCGTTTGCTGTCGACAGTTCCATTAATGGTAAATGTAACGTTAATCGTTGTAAATGCTTTTGGCATGTCTTCTTCTCTTGTGCCATCTGTTTCGATTTCCAGTGTATCTACTTCAGACAAGTATGGTCTTAGGATCATCGTAACATCAATCCCAATACAACCAGCAAGAGACGCGAGCAACATTTCGGTTGGGGTAACTCCCTTGCCTTCCCCGAAGTATTTTTCTGTTGCATCCATTTTCACTTCATATCCTGAATCGCCGACTGCTGTGAAGGCGCGTTGTCCTGTCCATTTCGTTAGTACTTTCATGCTGATCCCTCTTTCAATTAGTGACTTCTTCCATTTTCAAAAATTTTCGTGCTCGTTCTGTTTTTGGCCGGTTAAAGAATTCTTCTGATGTTCCTTCTTCCACAATCACGCCATCAGCCATAAACACAATTCGGTCGGCAACTTCACGCGCAAACTCCATTTCGTGCGTCACAATAACCATTGTCATACCTGTATGAGCGAGCTCTTTAATAACAGCTAGAACCTCATCCACTAATTCTGGGTCAAGAGCAGAAGTTGGCTCATCAAAAAGCATAAGATCCGGTTCCATCGCCAGTGCTCTTGCAATGGCTACCCTTTGCTGTTGGCCGCCAGAGAGTCTTTGCGGATATTGATCTTTCTTTTCAAATAATCCAACTCGCTTAAGCAGGTTTTCCCCTAAAATAATTGCTTTCTCTTTCGGGCTTTTTTTGACAATAAGCAATGCTTCTACGACGTTTTGCAACACGGTTTTATGTGGGTATAGATTAAATTGTTGAAAGACCATTCCAGTATGTAGTCGAATTTTACGAATTTGTTTGTTTCGTTCTCTTGGCGATTGGTTCGCATCCACTTCAATTTCGCCTACTTGGATCCTGCCGCCTGACAATTCCTCTAACCCATTAAAACAACGCAACAAAGTACTTTTCCCTGAACCACTTGGACCAAGAATAGCGACTACTTCACCTGTCTCTACAGATAAATTGATTTCTTTTAATACTTCAAGTCCTGAAAAACTCTTTGATAGATCGTTTGTTTTTATCATAGGGATCACCATACTTATTCATAAATTGATAGCCGTTTCTCGATTCGCTCTAAAATGAAGGAAAATCCCGTACTAAGGATCCAATACATCACCGCAATGGCTAGATAAAACGGCATGTACACATAATACTGCGCAATTAAAAGCTGCGCCGAGCGAAGCAATTCGGTGACAGTAATAACGGATACGAGCGATGTTTCCTTAAGCATCCCGATGAAGGTATTTCCTGCTGGCGGTATCGCAATCCGAATCGCTTGTGGTAGAATGATTCTCTTCATGGTTTGGATCGGTGTCATTCCCGATGCATATGCGGCTTCATATTGTCCCTTTGGAATCGCTTGTATCGCACCACGCAATGTTTCTGATAAATAGGCACCGATGCTAATACTTAACGCAATATATGCGGCAGTCAACGGTTTAAGGTTTAAGCCATAATCCGCTAATCCATAATAAATAATGATAATCTGCACAAGTGTTGGCGTTCCTCGAATAATCGATACATAAGCACGCGCCAACCATCTAATTGGCCGGTTTCCTTTCAGTCTCGCGATTGCAACAATAATCGCAAGAATCGATCCGAAAAACATCGATACAATGGTGATAAGGAGCGTATAATAGGCTCCTTGTAATAAAAATGGCAAATTAGACCATATAATATCCATTTACTTATCCAGCCCTTCCTCTTTACTCAGCTGGTTCTTCATTAAACCACTTCATATAAATATTTTTATACGTTCCGTCTGCTTTCATTTCTGCTAAAATTCGGTCCAGCTCTTTTAGAAATGGTTCATTTCCTTTGCGAACAGCAATACCTGCTTGATCAGACTTCACCGGTTCGCCCACCGTTTTAATTTTAAAACCATTCTTCTCAACGATCGGTTTAATGGCATACATGTTATTAATCGTTGCATCAATTCTGCCTGTATCCAAATCCTTCAATGATGTAATCACATCATCATACGTTTTGATTGTAAAATCGCCTACTTTTGGCATTAACTCTGTACGAAGATAGGTCTCGTCATTTGTTCCTAACCCGACGCCAATATTCTTCCCTTTAAAATCATCAACAGACTTGATCGTATTATTCGCTTCTTGAACAATGGCCTTTACGTGATTTGTAATATACGGCTTTGTAAAATCCATTTGTTTCTTCCGCTCATCCGTAATCGTCATTTGGCTGATTACAACATCAAACTTATTCGTTTGCAGTCCCGCAATCATTCCCGAGAATTCTTGAGCGACAAACTCAGCCTTTACCCCTAAACGTTTCGCGACTTCCTTGGCAATGTCTACATCGAAACCGTCCATTTCTTTGTTTTCATTTAAGAAATTATAGGGCTGATACGTTCCCATGACACCGACCCGTAATGTGCCTCGATCCTTCACCTCTTGAAGTAATTCTTTTTTCGCATTGCTGGCGTTATCTTTTGTACCGCATGCACTTACTATCATCACGATAGCCACTAGAAAAATCAGTAGGGACACTAAACGCTTTTTCAATTTCGATTCACTCCTTCTCTTATATGCCTAACAGTCCATGGAACTCGAACTTCACCAATTCCTTTGCCAAGTCATTTGCTGATTGTTCCTTTACTGCTGATTCGTATGTAACAGGGCCGAATAGCCATCTCGCAAGCATCCCTTCCATTAAGCTCATTAATAACGCCGCTTGAATCGTCGGATCTTTTTCTGGCAAAATCCCTAAATCCATTGCCCGCTTTACATTATTCTTGAATGCTTCTTCAATTTTTATACGAGTTTCGAAAATTAAATGCTTGATGGACTCTTCACTATCGATTCCTTTAATAATTAATTCCATCAAATATCGATTATCCTTAGAAAAGGTAAATAAATCCTCAAATAATTTTTCAGAAGAGGCCACTGCATCGGCTACAGTACCTGGAGTTGTCCGATATCCTTTAGAAACAACTGCAAGAATCTGTGCTTGTCCGCTTTGAATAATCTCAAGTGCTATACTTTCCTTGCTTTTGAAATACCAATAAAAGGTCCCTTGAGCAATTCCCGCTTCGCGCACAATATCCGCTATCTTTGTCTTATGATAACCATTCATAGCAAACAACTGAATGGCGATCGCAATCAATTGCTCTCTTCGATCAATAGACTTCTCATTTTCTGTAATTACAATTCCTCCTCTCGATTGATCAGTCAGTCGATACACCTTATCGTATAAAATCTCTCATAATTCGTCAATTAATTGAACCTGTTTGGTAGGAATTAAAAATTTTAACAATGCGAAATAAAGTGAATGAATGAACCAGTTCTTTCACAAAGTTCTCAGACTATTCCTGTGACTACGATTAATAGCATGCAAATCATCCGATTCTTGCCCTATTCTCCGCAAAAAATTCGAGTGCCCTGTACGGAAAAGTAAGAATACGAGCCCTATTGAGTTTTCTCAATTCTGGATATTGAAAAGATGGAACGATGAAAGAAAGATAATAGATTAGATGATTCATCCTAATCATGGGAGAATACATCCAGAGCATACTACAGGTCCGGGTTTACCGGTCAACTAACGAATTTCTCCCCTGTTTTATGGCTTAACAAAAAAACACCTCAGACAGCTTGCACTGTCATAAGGTGTCATCTTACATGTCGTATACGAGTTCTTCTTTCATCTTTTTCTTTACAATTGTCGCGGCTTGAATTCTTGTGTGCAGAACAGGCGAAATCTCGCTCGTAAAGCTGCGTGTTCGGATTGCTCGCTTTATATCTTCCACCGTTTCACATTCTGGCAGTTTGTTTTTCACAACGCCAATATGAATGGGATGGTGGGAGTCGCTACCGCAAACAACAGGTACATCACACATATCGGCGAATTCATGGACCGCGAACATCATTACCTCCACCCCATGCA
Organism: Peribacillus sp. NPDC096379; assembly: GCF_044762875.1. Lineage (NCBI taxonomy): Bacteria > Bacillati > Bacillota > Bacilli > Caryophanales > Bacillaceae > Peribacillus > Peribacillus sp. NPDC096379. The sequence goes on along the minus strand of NZ_JBIWFD010000001.1, from coordinate 367,657 downwards.
CATGCATGTCTTTTCCGTTTAAGTCAAACGCATCAAAGCGCCTTAACACTTCCGCTGGATGCTGGTGTAAAGGTGTGGATTCTCTTAGCGGATGAGCCCCAATCTTCAAAACACCATATTTATCAGCCAAGTTCAAAAGCTCGGTGATGGGTAGAAACGTCTCTTCTGTCGTATGGTCACTCAGTTGATTACGGATTTCAAGGATTGATTCCTTATTTGCCAAGAACAACAGATGCCCAATTTCCTTTGCATCGACCTCCATTCCTGTGAATACTTTGAAACCATTTACATCATAATAATCATGCTTATACTCGAAATGTTCATCAAGCGTTTCATAGATTTCATAGAAATTCTTCGTATTAAAGTGCTCTGTCAAAGCAAGCGCCGTCAATCCGCTTTCTTTTGCGTTTACAATCACTTCTTTAAAAAATTCAAGATCAAAATCCACTCGTTTTGCTAATTTCCCATGTGTATGGAAGTCAATAATCATACTAACATCCCCCTTCTTATAATGGGTAAAACAGTCCTATATTAATGATACAAATCGTAATGACTGATGTGATGGCGACAAACTGATAATCGTATTTGTTCATTTTTAACGCTTTAAGCTTTAATTTCTTTGCTAAATCATTTTCCTCTGAATAACTAAACCCTCTAATTTCTAAAGCCTCAACAGTGGTCCGAGTTCGTTTAGCTGTATTGAGCATCATCGGGTAAAAGGCAAGAACACTTATTTTCAGAAAATAGACGATGTAGCGCCAATACAGAATTCCTTTCTTAGTAGGCATCTTTCCACGTAAACGAAATGACTGGATAATACTTTGATATTCTTCGATTAGGATAGGAAGCATACGGTATCCATAGGAAACACCGAAGCTGAATTTACCCGGAACACCAAAGCTTAAGAGTGCATCACTAAATTTTTCAGGATCCATGCTTGTAAAAACCGCCATACTGGATAGCGAAATAATCATGATTTTGATAGTAAGCGGAATGACGGCAAGGAGCGCCGTAAATGTTCCTCCCAGAAAAAGCGCCACAAAAATCAAGTACGTAAACTGTGATATCACGCCAATAATCAACAGCACGATCAATAGTGGGCTAACTCTAGCCATATAAGCAAGCACCCCCATCAACACTGCCAGCCCAATCAAAATGGTCATATTATGAATAAACCAAGGAACTGTTGTAAAGAACAGGGACCAAACGATTAGCATTCTCGGGTCAAGCTTTGAAAGAACCGTTTCCTCTGTCCCATAAGCTGTTCTCATCAACTCAATCTTGATGTTCTCGACTGAAAGCTTACTAAAGAGCTTTTGAAACACATTCAACACTTCCACCTCCAACACCCACTTGTTTTACACGAGACAGAAACTCTTCAGTCGTAATCGCTGCCGGGTGCATGTTCACCTCTTTGGACAAGGTTACAATCTGCGGAGCGACAAGAGATGCCTCTCGCAGCAGGGCTGGATTTGAAAACAATATATGCGGTGTTGTATCATCGAGAATTATCCCACCCTTTAATACAATCACTCGGCTTGCCCATTCTGCCACCAATTCCATATCATGTGTGGCAACAATTGCTGTTTTCACAAAACCATTCAAATTATTCAACATCTTCATCATATCCTTACGCGTTGCAATATCTAGGCTTGCTGTTGGCTCATCTAGAAGTACAATTGACGGTTTCATCGCAATGCCAATCGCGAGACTCGCTCTCCGCTGTTGCCCGCCGCTCAATAACCGACCGTCCCTCTCCCTCAGCTCCTCTAAGTGGAAACGTTGAATAATTTCTTCAATGAACTCCCTGCGCTCTGCAATCTTTCTCGTTTTCAAAAAATAATCAATATCTTTATAAATTGAATCCTCGATAAACATTTCTTCCGGGTTTTGATAAATATAAGCGACCTTTTCAGCAAGTTGTTCCATGCTAAGCTTCGATGTGGATTGTCCATTCACTAACATTGACCCACCTTGTGGTTTCACAAGACCGGAAATCATCTTTAATAAAGTTGACTTCCCAGCGCCATTGCTACCAACTAGTGCAATCTTCTCTCCTTCATAACAAGTCAGCGAAAGCTCATTTATAATCGGTTTTCGCTTTCGGGTAATTGTTTTGTAGCCATAATCAACCCCGTCCATTGAGATGGTCTCTACGCCTTTGACTTGTGGTACTTGTGAAGAAAATAAATGAGGCCCAGGTAAGATTTCATACTTCCCGTGAATTTCTGCTTTCGCTTCCTGAACCGTTATCGGAAATAACTTAGGTTTTTGCTCTCGTTTCAGCTGGAACATCGCTTGTGTGACCTGAGGAGGATAAATATTCTTATCCATCAATTCCTCCACTAAAGATAAGCCATGCTTAACGGGTTTCTTCCATAAAACAGAACCCTGCTCCATCATGATGACACTTGAACAATAATTCGCTATGAACTCTGTATGGTGTTCAATAACAATAATCGTTTTGTTATACTCTTCATTCAACATCTTAAGCTTGTCATATAATTCAATAGCATGTGCCGGATCTAGCTGTGCGACTGGCTCATCAATAATCAAGATCGCCGGCTGTAGTGATAATGCTCCAGCTAACGCAACTAAATGTTTCTGCCCACCGCTCAACTGCCATATATGTTCCTTCTCCAAATGGCTCAATCCAAGAATCCGTAACGCTTCCCTCCCGCGTTCCATATAATCAGGGTATCCGAAATTCAGGGGTGAAAAGATGGCTTCATCCAAAACCGTCGGACGCACAAGCTGATTTTCGAAATCCTGATACACATATGCCACCTTCTCAGACAAGACTGCCACGCTTGTAGTAGCTGCATTCAAGCCATCTACCATAACCGTTCCTTCGAAATCACCTACATAATAAGATGGTATTAACCCATTTAATGTTTTACAAAGTGTCGACTTGCCAGCTCCATTTCCACCAATGATTGCCGTAAATTCACCCTGTTTTATGTCTACACTTGCTTCTTGCAAAACCCAACTTTCAGAACCAGGGTAACGAAACGAAACAGAGTTAATCGAAATCATTTACAACACCCTTTTATTTGATTCTATTGTCTCTTCTACTTGCTGCTTGTTTGAAAAAATCTTCTTAACTATATACAGCACAAGACCGAGAACAATCAGACCTGCTGAAATGCCGATCCATTCATAGCCATTTTCAAACTGTAATAGAAAATCTGGCGTCCAAAATGCAAAGTTCAAGTCCAGTTCTGCCATAAATTCAGCAATCATTGAAACAAATCCTAGTATAATCACTATGGTGATTAAACCAGGTTTGACGAACTCCGCCATCGATGCATTTACTCGTTTTTCGCGTGGTTTCATTCCAAGCAGGGGTTCAATCTTTCCATACAATCGCGGAACAAGAATCAGCGTTGGAATAACGCCGAATAGTACACCTGTAATAACCATTTCGTTCACAAAGCTAACGGCTTCTAGCAAGACAATACTTTCAGGAAGTCCCGGGACTGCATCAAACCCTTCAATTCCAATCCAGACCTTTGTAATATCAACAACCGAACTTAAGATCTGATCAATTCCTACACCTACTAGAGCTGCGATTGTAAGTTGTACCTTATTTAATGGATTTTTCACAATCAACCCTGCCACATACATTCCCACCGTCAATTGAATAAATCCTTCTAACTCACCAATACCGCTAAAATCTCCCATCAGCACATCAGCGAAAATAATCTTCCCCACCGAAGCACCGAGCGCTGCGTACAGCGGATGAAACAATACACAAAGAATAAGCGGAATAAAAGCGAAATACGAAACAGAAAACTCAATCGGTCCAATTTCATTTGAAGGTAAAATTTCTGTAATCATCTTAGATAAACCGAATAAGGCCATTGATAAAACAAACACCATCATTTTCTGAGACTGTGTTAACTTTCTCTCTACGTTTACTTTCATTTTCCCTTCCTCCTCCATAACTTACTTCCGAACTTAATAGTAAGAAAATTTTGTTAAGTACATATTAATTGAATGTAAAAATTACATTTTTGTTGAAATGTAATTTTCTTTTCATTATTGATGATAAAATAGACTTATGGAACCGTAAGTCTTTCTTTCAAACTAGGAGGAATGTACACAATGAATATAGAGATTACGAAGAATTTAACGAAGAAACAGCAGATTATTGCAGATTATATAACGAAGCAAGCAGACTCTATTCCCTTTATGACGGAAAAAGACATCTCCACAGCAACAGGTGTCAGCATTGCTACTGTTTCACGCTTTTGGGAAGCGATCGGCTATGAAAGTTTCAAAGCATATAAGATGCAATTAAAAAAAGATTCCATCATCACACCAGCTAGTAAAATGAAAACAGCTCTAGAGAAATATGAACAAACAAGAGTTGGGCATATGCTAAGGGCGGGCGTCTATTACTTAGAGGAAACAAGCAAACATATGGATAATCACAGCTTTTACGAGGCAATTAAGAGAATAGTTGCAAGTGATAACATTCATTTATATGGCTCAGGATCTGCAGAATGCTTGACAACTTTGCTTCAATTTCGACTAAAACGCTTTGGCATGAGTGTTCAAACCATGGCGAAAAGCGGGCATGAATTATTTGAGGATCTTGTACACTGCCAAGAAACGGACATTCTCATCATCTTCGGTTTTGTACAGACTTCACCAGAAATTCGAACACTTTTTGACTATGCTAGAAAAAAAGGCTGTCAAACGGTACTAATCACAGACTTGCTTGTCTCGCCTATGATTGAAGAGGCAACATACACCTTTTTCACCGAAAGAGGCGACATGCGGGAATTTCACTCGATGGTCGCTGCTATTGCATTTGTCGAAAGCATGATCATTGCAATAGGAAAACAAATGGGAGAAGTAGCGTTAACTAAATTACACGAGTTACAGACATTGAGGAAAGTTTATGCGGGAGAATTACCGAAAAATTAAGTCACATCAAAACTATTTTAAAAAAATCTATTTTCCAAAGTTGAAAGCTGCGTGAATGGTTATTGAAAATAGGGGAATATTGCAATTTTAGATTTATCAATAGATTCGCATACTACTATTTTCAGATAGTCACCCTTTCATTTATTTGATAAACTGAAAGTACATAGATGAAATGATGAGGAGAAGAAATGAAACGAAAACGGAAAATATCTAAAACCCTTTTCGTCATGTTTGCGCTACTTTTTGCGATCTTACTGATTAAGCAGGTCATCTTAGTTCCGCATCCGGAAAAGGCATCGACATCCATGATTCAACCGGACCCCTTTGCATCTGTAAAGAAATACAGTACAATCCTTCACGATGAACTGGTCCAATATAACTTGCAAGACTATACAGTCGTACTTATTGCAGTTATGCAACAAGAAAGCCGCGGTAAGGGTGGAGATCCGATGCAATCTTCAGAATCTGCTGGACTTGCCCCTAATACAATCACTGATCCTAAGGAAAGCATTCAATATGGCGTTAAGCATTTTCAGCGCGTTGTTACTTATGGCAAAGAAAAGAATGTAGATTTCCAGACCATCATTCAATCCTATAATATGGGCATGGGCTATATCAATTACATCGCGGAAAATGGCGGAAAGCATAGTGAGGAACTAGCGAAGAAATTCTCAAAGATCCAAGTAGATAAAAATCCTGTCCTGTACAATTGCGGCGGAAATAAAGACAATTTCCGCTACCCATATTGCTACGGTGATTTCTCCTATAGCGCGAAAGTAACAAAAAATATTGAAGCGTTAGCAGATAGTATCCCTGCACTTGTTAGCGAAAAACACCCAGATGCTTTTTAAATCTGGGTGTTTTTTCAATTATCACACAGACAATACTTCATCTTGTGAATTGATTACTTAATGCTAAATATTCCCCCCGCTTTTTTTCATTTGTATTGATCATAAATCAACCACCACATGTATTTTTTTAGCATTTACATTTCCCATCTATTCCAATTTTAGTTGGATATTTAAATTATATTTTCCTCTTATTTCATAACGTTTATGTACAATATTACAATGGAAACGAACGAAAAGTTTTTTAGGCATATTTAGTCATTAGCTATTATGTAAAAACCTTACTGAAGGGTTATTGATATTTAAGTCCATAAACATTACCAGCATTATCAAACACCTACAAGCAAATATTAGATGATGAAAGGCACGTGCTTTTCAAATAGCTAATGAGGAGTGTTTAAACTGAATAACCGGATACCTACTCTTTTTAATAGTAGAAAAAGAAGAAGGAACAATAGAGGAATGATGTGGGCATCTATGTTAGGTCTGGGTATTAGTGCCGCCGCTTATGGATTAAGAAGAAATCGAAACAAAAATATGCTGATTCCGATTCAAAACTTAATGAATAATTTTCGGGCGCGAAATGATGGGCAAATGCCAAAAATGGCGAATGTAACAGAGTTTTCAAAGGAATTAGTACCTTACAAAGATCCATTTGCAAACAAATAGATTTTCTTTTTACTTTAAACTGAGGATGTCGTGGCAAAGGATCTGATCACGCACTCTATACACAGTTCATTGTGGTACTTACGCTAAATTTGAACTGTATAGGGTTATTGTGGGATCTGATCCTTTTCATCCTCTTATGTAAATAAAGAAATTTGTTAAGCTTTATCCATAGTCATGTCTCCTAATCCGGTAAACCTATACGCGACTTCCTAATTGCGATGAATTACTACTCCACCCAAGTTTTCTTTCTTCTTGCTTCACTTTTTAATCTCTGGAATATCCATATGGCAATGGCAAGCCAACAACTGCTTGCGAAATAGCCACCGATAATATCGCTTGGATAATGTACCCCTAGATAAATCCTACTCACACCAATCATGAGAATGAATAGACTACTGAACATAATTAGAGTAACGCGGCCCAAACGGGTAGGAATATGACGCCATAATAGAAACGAAAGAATCCCATAAACAGCAAATGCACTCATCGCATGACCACTTGGAAAACTAAAGCCCTCAACCTCAATTAAGCGATGAAAATCTGGACGGGCACGTTGGAAAACGAATTTCAGGACCTGATTTAAAAGCGGCGTTCCAATCATGACCACAATAAATAACAATAATTCGATTCGATGTTTTAATACTTTATCAAGAAGAATTAATGCTATGAGAGATATCACCAACACAAATGGCAACGAACCAATAAATGTAAAAAATTTCATAATCGAAGTTACCACCGATGACTCAAATCCCCGAATAAAGGAAATAACGCTTTGATCAAATTGAACAATCCTTTTCCCACTGACTAGGATCGCCATAACACAGAATCCGATAAGCGAGAACAAACTTATTAGAAAAGCAATCAAAAACTGTCCGTTTTGTTTCATGTTGAAGACACCCCAAATTCATGATAGTTCTTAGCAGTGTGAACTTTCTATTCAGAAGAATTATACGATAAGAGTAGACAATTAACAGTACCTTTCGGAAAAACACGGTCTGCCTTACTATCCCCTTATATTCTTCAATCATGTTTGCACAGACTGTGTTTTTCAATAGCTTGGGCAACATAATTATAACTCTCCACTATTTTGTGATAGTAGATCGATTCATTGCTCCCATTAAACGGCTGTTTCTTCAACCAGAATCGATAGGCTCACCGTAAAAAAACAAAATTATTTTTTTCAAAAAAATACCTTGCTATTTAAAGCGCTTACATTTATTATTTAGTTAATAAATAGTTAGTTTATCAAACGAATAAATTAATTTGCATACATATTAACTGAACATGAGAAATAATTATTTCGTTAGATAATTTTTTTGTTTAAAATTTTCTAAAAATTCTGTAAACGGAAAGGTTCTACATCAAAATCAAAGGGGGTAATTTTAATGTCAAGTACTACAATGCAAGGTGGTCCCAAATACAACTCGTCAAAGTTATGGCAAATTGGTTTTTTTACATTAAATAACACATCAACAAATCTCCAAATGTTTTTGTTAGGGTTTGTCACGTATTATGCAACCGGAATTGCTGGACTCGCTGTTATGGTAATAAGTACGGTTTTAATGGCTACGCGCCTATTTGATGGTCTTATTGATCCTACTATTGGCTATATTATCGATAAAACAGAATCCAAGTTCGGAAAATTCAGACCATTAATTATTATAGGATATCTCATTTCAGTAGCTACCATATTAATTGTATACAATGTAACTCATTTATTACCGGAATCTCTTCAGTTAATTTTCTTTGTTGCAATGTTAATAGTCAATAAAATTGGTTATTCACTTCAATGTAGTGTGACGAAAGCTGCGCAAACTGTTTTGACAAATAATCCAAAGCAACGACCACTTTATGCTATATTTGACGGAATTTTTAATGTAGGGGTGTTTACTGGTGGTCAAATTTTCGTTTCCTCTTATCTGATTGCAAAACATGGTGGATTTAATATGCCATTGTTTACTGAATTAAATTCTTATGGACTTATTCTATCAGGAATATTTGCTATTCTAGCAATGGTGGGCATTTGGGAGAAAGATCGTAAAGAATTTTATGGATTGGCTGAGGATACGACAAAAACAAGCCTTCGTGATTATTGGCCAATTATTAAAGGAAACAGACCATTGCAAATGCTCTCTCTTTCCGCTTCTTTTGACAAACTTGCAACTAGTTTGCTCAGACATTCAGTCGTAGTCGTCATGTTGTTTGGTATTTTACTAGGAGATTATGCACTAAGTGGCACAATCGGATTAATTACAATAATACCGCAACTTTTAATAACATTCCTAGTGGTTTCCGTTGCAAGAAAATCAGGGTTAAAAAATTCATATGTTAAATCGGCTTGGATCGGTATGCTGTCATTTATTGGTCTGATTGCGCTATTCTTGATCATTGATGATCCAACATCGGTATCCCTTAGTAATATCGGGATAACCACTATATTGTTTTTAGTTTTATATTCATTAGGCCTTGGCTTTGGTAACATTCCAACTACTCTTGTCGTTCCGATGATTGCCGATGTTTCTGACTATGAAACGGCTAAATCAGGGCGTTATGTCCCTGGCATGATGGGTACGATCTTCTCATTTATTGATCAATTAGTTTCATCTTTAGCTCCGGTGATCGTTGGTGCTGTAGTGGGCATGATCGGATATAGTTCAGAATTCCCACAAGTTGGCGAAGCATTAACTACCCCTTTATTTGCAGTCACATTACTATTAGCATTCGGTTTACCAGCACTTTGCTTGGTCGTGTCAATCATTGCAATGAAATTCTATCAATTAGATAGTAAGAGAATGGAAGAAATTCAAAAAGAGATTGCAGAAATTAAAGAAAAAGCTACTAAGAAAGAGTCTATTGTCTCTTGAAGTAAGGAATCTACACAACTTGGAGTTAAAAAATATAAATACAATACAGTGAAACTTCAATCAGCGGGGGCTTTCTTCATCCCCCACTGATTGTTAGTTGAACCAATCGGGCTTTTACGGGCAGTTTGTCCCCCACCTTTGCTTCTTCGATTCCTCTAAGCCTTGAGGTGGGGGTCTTGACTTTCCGTTAATGCGGGATAAATCGCGTTCAGTAATAAGCTTGTCTCGTAGAAATACGAGACAACTTTTATTTTTGTAGAAAAATTTTTCAATTGATAAAAACCTCGTTCACCCTGACTATTCGAACCTCAAACATGCCACATTTATCTTCTGAGCCATTAAACTATACATTGACACATATAATTATAGTTGTATCATAGTATGGTAAGTTTATAAGTGTTTATTCAAAGAGAGGTGGAAAGCTGTTCAAAACTGCAGCTAGATACATGAAAATCATAAAAATCATCATCCAGATTGCGATTCTTTATGCCTTTTCCTTTATCGGAAATATTTTGCATGACTTTTTCAATCTGCCAATTCCAGGAAGTATCATTGGTATGCTTTTGTTATTGATTGGTTTGTCTTTAAAAATTATCCCGCTACAATTTATTGAAGCTGGAGTTGGGTTTTTATTAAAATTTTTATCCTTGTTATTTATTCCAGCCATGTTGGGGATCATGAATTATCCTTCTTTGGTTTCGTTTAAAGGCGTACTATTAATTGTCATTACTGTCATAAGTACGTTGATAACGATGGGGGCAGCTGGAATGATGAGTCAGTATCTTGAAAAGCGGGCACAAATAAGAAAGGAGAAAGAGAAATGCAGCAAACACTATTCGCAATCATTGTAATCGTATTAACAATTACCGCATATGTTCTCATGAATCGGTTATATATACGCTTTTCTTACCCACTTCTCCTGCCTGTTTTGACAACAACAATCATCCTAATCATTCTACTTACCCTCTTTCATATTCCCTATTCGAGCTATATGATTGGCGGACAGTGGATTCAATCCCTTCTAGGACCTGCTGTAGTAGCACTTGCCTATCCTTTATACAAACAGCGCCATATCGTCGTGAGCTATTGGTTCCCCATTATAAGTGGCGTATTCGTCGGCTTAATTACTGGTATGATCAGTGTTCTCCTATTCGCACGTGTTTTAGGAATCGACCAAACACTTATATTATCCATGTTACCTAAATCTCTTACTACCCCAGTAGCTCTCCAAGTTTCAGAAGTACTTGGCGGCATCCCCCCCATGACGACTGTCTTCGTCATGATTGCAGGATTCACTGGCGTCATCTTAGGTCCGACCTTCATGAAACGACTGCGAATTAACAGTTCATTAGGAAAAGGTATTGCCTTTGGTAGTGCCTCCCATGCTTTAGGCACAGCAAAATCCGCTGAATATGGTGAATTTACTTTGTCCATGAGTTCCGTTTCCATGACATTGAGTGCCATACTAGGATCAATTATCGGACCAATCGTCGCGTGGCTCATCACAATTTAAATGATCTACGTGAAGTCACAATATTATAGGAAGAATCCAGATTTATTGTATAAGGCCGAACGTTTGGAAAATATGGTTTTACAACGTTTCAGGAAATTCCAATGTAAAAAGCCCATATTCTCAATTTTAATACTGAGAAATTGGGCTTTTTTCGTTACTTCATTAAAGCGGCCTATTCCTGAATATTCCAGTTTGGGGATTACTTTTACAAGTGTTATTTATATGATCTATTACTGTTTTTAACTTTATTAGAATTTATGTAATGGAACAGTTTAATGTATATCCAGTAGCATTTTTCGAGTTATTCCTTGGATTAGCCAGTTTTGTTTGTGGGATATATGGTATTTTGAAAAGAGTTAATCCTTTAATTTCTGTATTCGTTTCTCTTTTTGGGGTACTAATTTTTGTGTTTTTTGTCTTTGTTTATCTCTTGCCTGAAGCAGGAATACCACCAGCTATTCCTTGGTTGTATTCTGAATAAATTTAGGTCCTTCATGAACTAAAGGGTACGATTGTTCAATAAGAACAGTCGCTTCTTGTGCTAACTGATCAGTTTAGTGCAAGAATGCAGTTACGCAACCAGGGCGCGGTATTTGCTTGAACCAGTTGTATAAATGTAAACAAATGCCCCATTATGAAAGAATCTCCAACAGAATGTTGGAGATTCTTAAGATTATTTTTTAAACGTATCCGGAAACTGCTTCACAACTCCCGTAGAGATAGTATCGGCCATTAGGATTATATGTGTGACTCCTTGATCAATTGAAACGATTCTTGCATTCCAATCTTTTGCTAAACTTGTAGATAAATCATTTGTCACTAATTTCAGATGCATATACAGCAAATTTTTTAGATCTTCATTTTTCAAATAGGGGTTGGCACCGCTAAGGAAAGCCGCTATTTCATCAGCATTTCTATACCATTCTTTGTTTAGCTGATTCACCAAGGCTTCATTTCCGCTTTTAGCCGCATCTACAATCTTTCCCGCAATAACAATATGCTCCTTAAGCAAATCCGTAAGTTTGTTCCCAGCTTTCTCTCCGTATACTGGCTTTACAGCATTACCAATATCCTCCTGATTTTTCAGAAGCCTCGTCAGTACCTGTTGTTGATCTTCCGCTCCTGCTGTTGTTGCACTTGTAATATAATTACTTGTCCACAATACATGATCAATCCAAAGTTTCCTAAAGTTATTTTTGAACTTTACTTCAGATTGGCTAATGCATTGTATCTGCGGTTTAGCATAGGTACTGCTTGTTCCAGCCACCATGTTTAGAGGAAATAACAAAATAAACCCCACCAACAATACTTTTTTCATAAACCTTCTCCTTCCAAAGTTAAAAAGTATCCCTCTTTATTATTGATATATGGGATTTTTTTATTCCTAAAAATGGTTCTGTACCCTGTTTTACAAGAAGGGATGAAACCTGAATAAATAACAAAGTGTAATAGTGGTTTCTGGTAGAATACTAAATTTTTAGTAGGAAGTAAGAAATTAAAAAGTATTACTTTTTAATTCTTCATCCATGTATGTGAAGGGCTTCACTTAAGCTAACGGGTGTATTACTTGAACAAGACATCAAAAAATGAGCATACCTTTGTAAACCAAAATTTACATTGAATACATGTAAGTGATGTGAGAGCCATTGATATCCCAATAGTTCTAACATCGAAGTTAAGATAAAGTGAAACTTCAATCAGTGGGGGTCTTACTGCCCGTTAATGCGGGATAAATGCGGATTTACAACGTTAAAAAAGCCAAATTTCTTGGTTTTGTAAGTGAGAAATTCGGCTTAGTTACTTCATAAAAGCGACCTTTAGCTGAATAGACTACTTACAGGATTTAATATTTTTTGTTAAAATCCTTGGTCCTAACTTCTTAGTTTTTGAATTAGAAGGACGAACTTGAACTTCAACATTTTCCATTTCTGCTGTAATTAAATCAAATCTTCCAGCCCACGTTGGACTTTCCTCTTCTGCGGTAGGGTAAAGCCTAAATCGCCAACTTATTTCATCTGGTATAAACGCAAAACCTTCATAGCTATTATAATCTCCATAAGATGATGGTTCTGGAAGGTGAACAGCAAGAATACTTATATTGGTTCGTGCGAAACTCGGTGGGTGTAGTTGCACTTCATAAATTAGCGCTACACCCTTAGCATTTTTTAGATTTTTATCAACTGGTTCTAATAGTAAACTACAAGGCATTGAAATCGCATTTGTTTGAGATGGATACATAGCTAAAGTAGCGAAAAGAAAGAAAACCAAAACAAATTGTTTCATAGTACACCCCTTACAATTTCTTTTGGTTAATTTACCCGATTTCTTACCTAATAATAAATAATACCTCTTATACAAACTCCTATGGCGTTAAAACGCCACCATGTACTATGAAGGATCCATCCTGTAGCTCGCTACACTTACCTAATCACAATGGTGGCGGTGCGAATCCAGATTTTGGATGTTTCTCGATAAAATCAGAATACCTGATAAATAGATTGGCTAGATTAGTAAGTCGTGAAGCCTAAGTCCCCATGTTCTTCATACAAAATGGCCCAATACAAAAAGACGCCTTCTTACTTAAGATTGGCGCCGGTTTATCAAAACAAATATGGCGTTAAAACGCCACCATTTACTATGAAGGATAAATCCCATTACACGCTACACTCACCTAATCTCAATGGTGGAGGTGCGGAGCCGGAATTTGGATGCTTTCTCGATAAAATCAGTTTACCTGATAAATAGATTGGCTAGATTAGTAAGTCGTGAAGCCTAAGTCCCCATGTTCTTCATACAAAACAAGGGGCAGACCCCGCAACAACTAAAATACAGTATAAGATAAGTGTTTGAAACACTACAGACTGATTTAGTGTGCGAGGTCAGATCCTTTTGGGACATCCCCGCCCCTTTTTTCTAAACATATTTCTTTCTTTAATCTTCCCAAACGCTTTCCATAAGTGATTTGATCTTTTTCCTACGCTTTTCGGTTTCTTCTTCATGAACTACCCATTTTTCATTGACGAATTCCACGACATCATTGACTTTCACCTTAGACTCAACTAACTCTTTCGGAACATTTTGTGTGTTTCCATCGACTTCAATCACAACAAAATCCCCTTCAAATCGATCAATGATTCCTTTCATGCTTACACTTCCTTTATCTTGGAGTAAAAGCTGTTTTCGTGGTTGCAGTAATGCCATTCGCTGAAACTGTAATGTCGCCATCTACCGTGAATCCAGCAGCCGCTCGACCTACTCTAAAGGCAAGAGAGGCAACACCATTTGCATTTGTCACCCCTTCATACACCGTATCTTTCGACTTAAATTGAAGGTTCAAATGAACATTCGCTCCATTTACAGGCTTACCATTTTGATCTTTTACCGTAACGGTCACTGTAACTTCTTCGTTTTGATTTGGAGTCGCTTCATCTATCACAGCAGTAGCCTGTAAGCTACTTGTCACATCCGGTATACTTGCTGGTGGAGTTACAACTGGATTGGGTGTCGTTTGGTTATTCCCTTGTGTCTGTTCCTGTGATTTAGGTACAGGTGTATACACCCATGCTTGTTTGTTGACATTGATTTCTTTGCCATCCGTTTTAAACACAATCGTTCCATCCGTATCATTACGATATATCTTTATGTTCTCATTGTGAAGTCGTTCTAATACTTCGCTAGTCGGATGACCGTAACTGTTTTTTCCTACTTGAATCACTGCGTATTTCGGCTGAGCCGCTTGTAAGAATGCTTCACTAGTAGAGTGACTGCTACCATGGTGACCGGTTAAAAGGACCGTAGATTTTATCATTTCACCTGACTGAAGCCATTTTTCCTCTGTTGGTATTCCCGCATCCCCTGTTAAAAGGAATGATTGTTCACCATATTGAAGTCTGACGACTGCACTCATTTCATTCGCATCACTTGCTGTATCGTCCAGCGGAGCAATCATTTTCGCTTGTACCGTAGGGTCTAAATTAAGTTCGATACCCGCTTTCGCTGTTGTTACTGTTAATCCTTTATTTTGAATCGATTGTAAAACCGATTCAAATGTTTGTGTATCTCGTTGTACTTTCGGCATATATACTTTTCCAATATCAAAAGAATCAATGACCGCATCCATTCCGCCAATATGATCGGCGTCAGGATGTGTGCCAATTAGCACATCAACCTTAGATACTCCTAACTCTTTCAAGTAAGCGACCATTTTGTCTTCATCATCGTTATTACCAGCATCAATGACCATCACTTTTTTATTTGGTGCAATAATCACTTGTGCGGCTCCTTGACCAACATCGACAAAATGTACGGCCAATTCTTCTGTTAATGGCTCGGAGACAGCTACGTCATTTGCTTTCTGAGTCTCTTCCGTTTTCGTTTCTTTTTGTTCTTTTATAGGAGTTGCTTCTTGTTGATCTTCTGTTGGAGCATTTGTGGTAGGGTCCGTTGGTATCATGGTTCCCCCGATCATAAACACTACGAATGCAGCCACAACAAACAAGGAGCTTGCCTTCCTAGAGCGTAATCTTATCCATTTCACGCTTCCTTTTATCACACCAAGAAGACCGATAAAAAAGCTAAAAAAAGCGACTAACATTAATATTGTTGCTAAAAATTCCATTTTCTCTCCCCTGTCCACGTTTTCTATCATATTTGATTGTAGCAAACAAATTCATCCTCTGTTGAACCAAGTTTATCCTACTTCCAATTGTCGATGGTATAGACAAAATGAGCAAGCCCTCCCTTTTCGTGCCAGATTTAAGATTTTCGAGCCAGAATCAACTCTTTTCGCGCCGGATTCGGGATTTTCGAGCGAGAATTCATACTTTTCATGCCGGATTCGAATTTTGCGAGCCGCCATAATCTGAAGGAGCAAAATGTAGAATATAAAGTGAAACTTCCATCAGCGGAGGTTTCTTTCATCCCCACTGATGGTTAGTTGAACCAATCGGGATTTTACAGCCTGTTAAACCGGGATAAAAACAGACCAATATTTCATCTTCTTAACTGGATGCTGTATATTTAAGGTGAACTTCCGCTATCATTCTAGTTTAGGAGCTGTATATCCAAATGATCCGTATTTTAATTGCTGATGATGATCAACACATTCGTGAATTATTAAAACATTTTCTACAAAAAGAAGGCTTTTCCGTCTACGAGGCAGCTGATGGTGTAGAAGCTTCAACGATTCTACTGGAACAGCAAATTCATTTAGCCATTGTAGACGTGATGATGCCGAATAAGGATGGCTATCAGCTGTGTGAGGAAATAAGGAGCGATTATGATTTCCCGATTATTTTATTAACTGCAAAAGATCAGTTGATCGATAAAGAAAAAGGATTTGCTGTTGGAACGGATGATTATGTCACAAAACCGTTCGAACCGAAAGAATTATTGTTCCGAATTAAAGCCCTGCTTCGTCGTTTTCAAATGGTCAATGCTGAGAAAATCGTGCTCAATCAAACCATAATTGACCGTAAAAGTTATGAAGTACATGCTAATGGGAAGCTACTAATGCTGCCCATGAAGGAATTTGAACTATTAGCACAGCTAGCCAGCTTCCCTGATCGAATTTTCACGCGAGATGAATTGATCCAGCTAATCTGGGGGACAGATTTTTCTGGGGATGACCGCACAGTCGATGTACATATTAAACGGCTACGTGAGCGTTTCTCGAACCAAGATGGCGATTTCATGATTAAAACGGTACGAGGGGTTGGCTATAAATTGGAGGTTACCAAACAGTGAAAACTCTCTATTTACGTATCGTCTTTACCACCATTTTTGTGATGATTTTAAGCGGAATAATAGCCTTTATCCTTGCCAATTTCTATTACCAAAATAAACTTAAGCCTTTTAACGACAGTAAAGTGACTCGACTTTCGAAAGATATCGTTAATTTTTATGAAAAGAATCAAGAAATTCTGCTTAACGATTATTTAGAAAATACCGCCGATCTTGGCTATCAATTGTACATAGTGGATCCAAATGGACAAGGTTTTTTTTATGGTGGAGAATTTAGAAATAAAGAGATGGATTCAGAAATCATTCAAAATGTGCTCAATGGACATGTGTATCACGGCATTTTGGACTTCCCCTCAAGTGCGTTTATAACAGGGTTTTTCGATAATGTATTAACAAACACAATCGGGGTACGAATGACTGTAGATGGCAAGAACTATGCACTTTTCATTCGTCCGAATCTCGATATGCAGTTTGGTGAAATGCGGATTTTCTTTTCCGTTCTTCTCATTCTTTCGCTCATAGTAAGCATTCTCTTCGTCATTATTAGTACGCGATATATTGTAAAACCGATTATCAAACTAACCGATGCAACGAAAAGGATATCCACCGGAAAATATGATATTCAGCTTGATATGAAACGACGAGATGAAATTGGCAAATTAGCTGAACATTTTAAAGAGATGGCAAAGAATTTAGAACAACTTGAGAGTATGCGACAAGAATTCGTTTCAAACGTTTCCCATGAAATTCAAGCCCCACTCGCATCCATCCAAGGATTTTCAAATACATTGCAATCCGATACTTTACCTGAAGAACAAAGGAAGCATTATTTAGCCATTATTGAAGCAGAAACGAAGCGAATGTCCCAATTAAGTAAACAATTATTGATGCTTGCTTCATTAGATAAAGAAGAACATCTAATAAAAAAGAGCACCTTTAATGTTGCCGAGCAAATTAAACAGGTCATATTTATGTCTGAATGGAGCTGGCAAGAAAAAGAGATAGCGATTGACTTAAGTTTACCCACAACCTTCATCTATGCCGATCAGCATCTCCTCCACCAAGTATGGACGAATCTTTTAACGAACAGCATTAAATTCACCCCTATTGGTGGAACGATATCCATTCGGCTCACTGAACAAGAAAATGATTGTATCGTTGAAGTACAAGATACAGGCATTGGGATTGCCCAAAGCGAGTTAGCCAATATTTTTAACCGTTTTTATAAAGTAGATCAAGCTAGAACTCCAAGCGAAATCGGAAGCAGTGGTTTAGGACTTGCGATTACGAAGAAAATTGTCGAACTTCACTCTGGACAAATCTCCGTTACAAGTCAAATTGGAAACGGAACGACTTTCCGCATCCAGCTTCCGAGAATGTAAAGAACTGTTCATACTCCGTTCATATTGCTGTATTATCCTATATTTAAGTTATTAATGAATGGAGATGAACAAATCATGTTTCTCGCATTAAGGGAAATGAAGCACGCTAAATTACGGTACGTATTGATTGGATTCATCATGATCTTACTTATATGGTTGGTCCTGTTTGTTTCCGGATTGGCCAAAGGGCTGTCTTCGGATAACGCATCGTCGATTCAAAATATGAATGCGGATTACTTAGTCCTCCAACAAGATTCAGACCATCGCTTAACCCGTTCAACCTTATCTGATAAAAATCTGCAGGATGTACGCGAATACACCAAAGAGGGGCAGGCCACACCACTTGGCGTGCAAATGACAACCATTACGAAAAATGGCGATTCAAAAAAAAGCGATATTACGTTTTTCGCAATTGACATAAACAGCATGCTTGCTCCTACGATAACCGAAGGAAAAATGCTCAATCATAGAGCAGCCCATGAAGTAGTAGCCGATCGTTCATTACAACATGAAGGATTAAAGCTCGGTGATGAAATAGAAGACTTGGCATCAGGAGAAATTTTCACAATCGTCGGGTTCACAGAAGGTCAATCTTTCAGTCATACACCAGTTGTTTATCTGAATTTCAACGGTTGGTCTACGATTTCTCATAATCGGACTCCGAATCAAGACATATTTAATACGATTGCTTTAAACATCTCGGCAAATAAAGCGAAACAAATTGAGAAAAATCTTCCAAACATTGACGTGATTAGTAAAGATCAAGCCCTGCAAGGCATCCCAGGCTATAAAGAAGAACAAGGATCACTGATGATGATGATTGCATTTCTATTCGTCATTGCTGCATTTGTTTTAGCCGCATTCTTCTATGTGATGACGATTCAAAAAATGAATCAATTCGGTGTCTTAAAAGCAATTGGCGCCAAATCAACATACTTGGCACGGACGATTATTTTCCAAGTCGTATTCATTACGATTATAAGTTTACTAATCAGCATCTCACTCACCTTTGGTGTATCGTTCATTTTACCTGATAGTATGCCTTTTGAACTTAGTGCTCAATTAGTAATAGGCTGCTCGTTTCTTTTCTTAGCGGTATCGATGATTGGTGCCTTACTATCGCTATACCGAGTATCGAAAATTGATGCAATTGAAGCAATCGGGAGGGCTGCATAATGGAAAATCAACTACTTCTTGAAAATATCAGCAAAATTTATGGTGACGGCGATACGTCCGTGAAAGTTCTAGATGATGTATCATTACAAGTAAAAGCCGGTGAATTCGTCGCCGTCGTCGGCCCATCTGGATCAGGTAAAAGTACCTTCCTTTCTATTACAGGTGCATTATTATCACCAACAAGCGGGCGTATCATGATTGGTGGTAAGGAGATCCACAAGCTTTCTCCGAAAAAAATGAATCAACTTCGATTAGAAAAAATTGGCTTTGTTTTTCAATCGGCAAATTTAATTCCTTATTTAACCGTTCAAGATCAATTGTTGCTCATTTCCGAATTAAGTGGAATGCAGAATAAAAATGCAAAAAAAAGAGCTGATAATCTACTTGATCGACTTGGCTTAAATCATAGAAAGAACCATTACCCAGAAAGCTTATCCGGCGGTGAGCGTCAACGCGTTGCCATTGCGCGCGCCTGGATGAATAATCCTGATATTATTTTAGCAGATGAACCAACCGCAAGCCTTGATTCCGAACGAGGTCGAGCTGTCGTTCAAATGCTCGCAGATGAAGTGAAATTGCATAAAAAAGCCGCCATCATGGTTACTCATGACAAGCGGATGCTTGATTTATGTGATCGCGTTGTGTATATCGAGGATGGACGACTGTCAGAAAAGCAATAAAAATAGAAGTCTAGTAGCACTGCGGGTGTCCCAAAACTTAAAAATGAGTTGAATCCCCATGGGAAACTATAGAAAGGTAAATGTTTCGTTTTGGGGATCCATCAAAATACTAATTTGATGGGCATGCGACGGTACCCCTATATGAGATTCATAATCGGGTGGCAGGTTATCTTAATGAGATGTATGAAGATATTGGTGATTGTGCCTTAGCAGATCACCAATATCACGTATACTGCCAAATTTGTTAAAGTAGGTAGGAACAGGGGCTAATAGGCTTCTGTTTTTTTGTTGAAGAAAATTATGAAAGTTTGTTACAAGGTCAAGTACGTTCAATAGTGATTTCGGGCGGCAGCACTACAACAATGTAATCCAAATGTCGAAAAATTTCAATCGGGATCCCCCCCTTACTCAAGAAGATGTAAGAAATGCAGAGGAAAAGTTTAAACGTTTTGCTCCATATATCGCCAAGGTTTCCCCTGAAACAAAAGGAACGAATGGTATCATAGAATCTCCTTTAGGGAGAGTTCCTGCCTCGAAACAATCTTTAGAACAGAATTAGCAACAACCTATATTAGGGGAATTATTACTAAATTATGATAGTCACCTTCCTATATCAGGATCTATTAAAGAAATAGGCGGGATTTATGAAATTCTCAAACATGCAGAAGAATTAGCTTTTCAACATCAATCGTTAACGATTCAAGATGATTATTCGATTTTAGATAGTGATAGGTCTCGAACCTTCTTCTCGCAATATTCAATCGCAGTAGGCTCCATTAATTCACAGATAACTTATTGTTACGTTTCTATAGTAACAAAGTTTAAGAAAAAAAATTTAATTAATTAAAACTTTTTGCAGAAGAACGACGTTTTAGTATTGTATTCAAAATTGATACACAGCAAGGGAGTAAAATAATGTTCAAAAAAAGGAAAATAGAAAAAGCATTTATTCAATTCGTGACTGAAAATGAAGCGAACTTATACCGTTTTGCCTATAATTATGTGAAAAATCAACAAGAT
Organism: Peribacillus sp. NPDC096379; assembly: GCF_044762875.1. Lineage (NCBI taxonomy): Bacteria > Bacillati > Bacillota > Bacilli > Caryophanales > Bacillaceae > Peribacillus > Peribacillus sp. NPDC096379. The sequence continues at coordinate 346,828 of NZ_JBIWFD010000001.1, read as the reverse complement.
GCTTTAGATGTGGTTCAGGAGTCTATTCGAAAAGGGCTATGTTCAATTCACAAGATTGAAGATGTGTCAGTAATTAAAAGTTGGATGTATCGAATTGTAATAAATACTTCGATTGATAGCATCAGAAAGCATAAAAAAGTACATCCAATGGAAAGTGAAGCCATTGAACATTTACTAGGTGGTACAGATAAATATGAGAATCTAGATTTGAAAAATGCGATCGAGTCGCTACCGCATAATTATCATACCATTATTTTTCTTCGCTTTTTTGAAGATCTGAAGATCGAAGAAATAGCCAAGGTATTAGAGGAAAATGCTAACACCATTAAAACGAGATTATATAGAGCGCTAAAGCTATTAAGAATAGAATTAGAAGATGGAATTCAGGAGGATCAAAGGTATGAATAGAATGAAACAACTGATAAAAGAATATCAAAATATTGAAATCCCAGAAGAATTACACACAGTGGTTAAGCAAGCACTACGTCAAGAAAAGAAAAGAAAACCTAAAAAAATGTATATAGGAATTGCAGTTGCAGCTATTTTATTTATTTCGAGTGTGAACACAAGTTCAACTATTGCACATGCCTTTTCCGATATTCCAGTTTTAGGTAAAATGGTAAACTTAATTACGTTTAGAGAGTATAGAGTTAATGAGGATACTTATAATGCAAATATTAAAGTACCTGCAGTTACCAACTTAGACAATAAAGATTTAGAAAAAAGTTTAAACGAAAAATATTTACAAGAAAATGAAAAATTATATCAAGAATTTTTAAAAGACATGGAAGAGGTAAAGAAAAGTGGAGGTGGCCATTTAGGTATAGATAGTGGTTATGAAATTAAAACAGACAACGAGCAACTTCTTTCAATCGCTAGGTATAATGTGAATACGGTAGGCTCTTCATCAACGACAATGAAATTTGATACGATTGATAAAAAAAACCAAATTCTAATAAATCTACCAAGTCTATTTGAAAATGAGGATTATGTGGATGTAATTAGTGAAAATATAAAAGAACAAATGAGAGCACAAATGAAAGCGAACCCTGAAGTGTCATATTGGGTAAGTGGGATCGGTGAAGAAGTATTCGATTCATTTGAAAAAATAGGTAAAGAGCAAAACTTTTATATAAATAATCAAGGGAAGTTAGTTATTTCATTTGATAAATATGAGGTTTCTCCTGGTTTTATGGGTGTGGTGGAATTCATTATTCCAACTGATGTCATCCAAGATCAATTAGTGAGTAATGAATATATAAAATAGGATTTGTTTATCATTTTATTGATTTTCACAGTAATTTGGAATAACAATTCTGCTACATTTATGGTTTTAAATAGTATACGTCCATTGAGGTGTTATAAATGACCAAAACGGACTGAATATCATAGATTGTTGTGTTTGTATCATCGTACCCCCCATATAAAATTGATACTCTAATTATACAGAAAAAAGGTATAATCTCTTCGCAAAATGAAGGATTACACCTTTTTCTATTCGGAGGGGACTTTTACAGTGCCCTCTGTTTTTGCTTGGTCCTTTGCTCTTTCAATCAAACTCGCGACAATACACTGATTTTGTCTTGCGTTTAAACCGATTAACCGTAAACATTGTCTTCGTGATCTGCGATAATAAGAAGTTCGTTCATTTTAATGAGCCGAACTTTTCCTAAAGTTACTACCTGAAACATCAGCAACATTCTCTATGGCGATTAAAGCTTTCGGGTCTATTTCTTGAGCAATGGTACGTAAACTAGATAATTCGATCCGAGATACGATCGTATATATGATCTTTTTGGGCTCGTTACTATAAACACCCTCACCATGAATATACGTAATGCCGCGACCTAATTCCTGTATTAAAGAATTTGCAATTTCTTCTGGTTGATCAGAAATAATCGTTACTGATTTTAATTCTTCCATACCTTCAACGACAATATCAATCATTTTATAAGCAATAAAATAAGTAATAATAGAGTACATAGCTGTTTCCCAACTAAATACTAATAAGGCAGCAAGGACAAAAATAAATACATTGACAATCATGACAAATTGTCCGACTGAAACAGGTCGTTTTTTGCTTACAAGAATGGCAATAATTTCTGTACCGTCTAAAGCACCACCCGTTCTAATAACTAAACCAACACCCGCTCCTAGTATGACTGCACCCACTACCGTTGCTAAAAATAAATCATCTGTAAAAGGCTCAAAATGATGCAAATAAGAAGTAAATATAGATAAAACAATAACGCCATATAAAGTATGAAGGGTAAATTTCGTACCTATTCTCTTATAACCGATATAAAGAAATGGTATATTGAAAATAATGAGAAATAAACTCATGTTTAAACCAGTTAATTCCGCTGTAATGATCGAAAGACCAATAATCCCACCGTCTAAAATATCATTCGGAACTAAAAATAATTCAAGCCCAACAGCAGCAATAATCGCACCAATTGTAATCATAATTAATTGTTGAACTTCTTTTACTACCCGTTTTTTCTTTGTCAATCCCATCTAAATCAAGCCTTTCCTATTTGAAATACATGATTAATCATACATTAAATACAGCCTGGAAGAAAAAAGAAAGAACTATTGATTACAAAAAAGAATTCTATCGTTGGTAATAATCGTACGTAGTTCGGGGAAACAAACATTCTAGGACTCCTAATTAACTTTTTCCTATAAAAAAAGGAATGTCCCATTACAAAAGACCAGATCCACATCTACTTTATACCGTTTATCTCTATATGCATAATAAACGATGGATAGACTGTGAGGTCAGATCTTTTGGGACATCCTCTTGATTACTGCTTTATTACCATACAAATAAGCCGACAATCATCGCACTTAATAAGGAAACCGCAATGCCGCTGACGAGAAGCTTCCAGACGTTTTTACCGATAATCGCTGATTTTCCTTCTGATAATACCGAATTATACGTTCCATAAATCATACCGACTGTACTAAAATTCGCAAATGATGTTAAGAACGTTGTTGCAACCGCAATCGTATGTGGTGGCAGTGTATCTAAGTTGCTCTTTAGATCCATCATGGCCACAAATTCATTCGTCGCCAATTTAATTCCCATTAACTGTGCGACATACATAGCATCATGCCCTGTCAAACCAAGTAAAAAGGCAAATGGACTAAAAATGACTGAAAAGATTTTCTGAATCGTCAGACCATCTACAATAACACCCAAAATTCCATTTAGGCCAGCTGTAAGAGCGACATAGCCAATCACCATCGCTAATATAACGATAACCATATTCATACCGACTAACATACTATTCGAAATCGTCGAGAAGAAATCCTTTTTCTCCGATTTTGGCGGTACATAAATAATATCTTCCTCTTTTGGTACATGGATTGGGTTTAAAATACTAACTAAAATAAGTGCATTTAAACAGTTTACAGGTATCGCAGTAAAGACATATTCTGCCGGGACCATTGATAAATAGGCACCAATAATCGATCCGCTAATACTACTCATACTCATAATTCCAAAGGTAAGCAAACGATTGTCCTTTAAAACAGATAGCTGATCACGAATGACAGCTAACGCTTCGGTATTTCCTAAAAACATCATTTGAATCGAGAAAAAGCTTTCTAGTTTGGGCAAGCGTGATACTTTAGAAATCACCCAGCCCACTTTATCAATAATCCACGTTAAAATGCCAAAATAAGATAAAATGTCAAAGAAAGTAACAACGAAAATAATAGGCAACAATGCACTAAAGAAAAAGTCTACTGTTTCATTTGCCATAACCGATGGAAAGACAAAGGCTATTCCTTCACTTGCACAGGCAATTAACCACGTAAAGAATGAGGCTATTTTAGTAATGACCCAGCTCCCTATTGTTGTTCCTAACATAAACCATGTAATAAGCAATTCGACTACAATGAGTGAAATAACCGGTCTCCATTTCACTTCTTTCTTATTTGGAGAACACAAGAACACGACGCCTAAGACAACAAAAACGCCTAATAGATTTAACAAAAAGTACATGAAAGCAGCTCCTAGATGTGGATTTCAACAAGATTAACAGCGTATTCGCCTCACGATTGCATATATACCATTTTTACAAAATCATTCATTGATTTCACAAAAGATGCAACTCATTAAAGGCTAAGGTACTGGATTTGGATGTAGAAACACTACTATAATTATCCACAACTAAAAACCCCTTTATACGCCAAACAACAAAAAAGCTCTTACTTTTCATATATTCTGATCAACAGAAAGAATGAAAAATAAGAGCTTCATAGGAAGAGATATATGACATAGACAAAACTCATCCACTACATGGTTCTTCCAATCTACATTAATTCAAACTTTCTTGTAGTCTAGTATTTTACGGCTACTAGGTAGAGACGATCAGACCATATTACTGATAATATACAAGAAGTATTTATAACTTGATTCAATTGGTATGAACAAATAGTACGCGTTCGCTTATGATTAATCAATACTTTGATCGTTATTCGGAATAGCAAAATTTCCGAGAAAATTCATAATCATTTTAATAGAGTCTATTACAAAGCACATTCTTCGATTTCAAAACCTAATTCCGCAATCATTCTCCAATCATCTAATGGTTGCTGACCTTCTGTCGTTAAGTAATCCCCAACGAAAATCGAATTAGCTGCAAACAAGCCTAACGGCTGAAGAAAACCAAGATTCACTTCCCGTCCACCAGAAATTCGAATTTCTTTCGTTGGATTTACAAATCGCATCATCGCAATGATCTTTAAACAGTTTATCGGTGTTAACTCTTTCATTTCACTTAATGGTGTTCCTTCAATTGCCACGAGAAAGTTACAAGGTATCGAATCAGCATCTAAATCACGTAATTCAAAGGCGATATCTACTCGCTGCTCTTCATTTTCCCCCATTCCAAAAATAGCACCAGAACAAGGGGATATTCCCGCTTCTTTCGCTTGCTGTACAGTATCTATTCTTTGGTCATACGTATGTGTTGTACAAATCTCCTCATACTGATCACGATGTGTATTGACATTGTGATTGTAACGATGAACCCCCGCATCTGCTAGAGCTTTCGCATGATCTGGATTCAGGAACCCTAAACAGCAGCAAATCTTTAAATTTGTCGTTTCTCGAATCTCTTTTACAGCGTCAACAACATGGGAAATTTCTTTATTAGTAGGACGTCTTCCAGAAGCAACAATACAATATGTACCCGCTTTACGATAAATAGCCTCTTTTGCACCTTGAATAATTTTCTCTTTCGTTAGCCAGGCATATTTGTCAATCGGTGTTTCTGCAACGATTGACTGTGAACAGTATCCACAATTTTCAGGACAAAGACCTGACTTTGCATTAATAATCATATTCAATTTAACTTTATTTCCATAGTGATGATACCGAATCTTATAAGCAGCATTCATTAATTCTAAAATCTTGGTATCTTCTATTTGCAAAAGAGACAGGGCTTCTTCTTTACTCACTGCTTCCCCACTTATTACTCGCTCCGCTAATTGTTGTAGCTCCATTTCTTTTATCATATCCATTTCTCCTCTTTTCTGTAGAATCTCTTTAATGTTAACCTAAAAATAAAATAAGTTGACAATAGAATTATAAATCATGCAGAATAATATTCAAGTAAAAAAATAAACGAGGTGAAATAGTGAAAAATACAACCATAGCGTTCGCAGCATTATTCGCTGCCTTAACCGCAATAGGGGCATTCATTAAAATTCCTATTCCCTTTATTCCTTTTACACTACAAATTTTATCTGTCTATCTTGCTGGTGCCCTATTAGGGCCTAAGCTTGGCAGTTTAAGTCAACTTTGCTATGTGTTAATCGGATTAGTCGGATTACCAATCTTTACAGAAGGAGGCGGACCCAGCTATCTTCTCAAACCGACATTTGGCTATTTAATCGGTTTTATATTGGGGGCCTATGCAAATGGCTGGTTTATTCAAAGGTTTAACTTAAAAAGAATCTATTCTATTTTCTTCGCCAACTTAAGTACCCTCCTCATTGTGTACTTCTTTGGATGCATTTGGCTTTATGGAGCAATGAAATGGGTGATTGAAAAACCTCTTTCTCTTCATGAAACATTGTTATTTGGTTTCTATTTACCTGCTCCCGGTGATCTATTATTAGCTGCGATGAGTGCTGCTATCATTGCTAAAGTGCGTCCAAGATTAAAAAATACCATTATTAAGCAAGGAGCTGCATGAAAGATGGGTCAATCATTCTTTATTACAGGAACAGGCACAGATATTGGCAAAACGATCACTACCGGTTTCTTATATTACTCATTAAACAAGCTTGGATTGAAAACAACCGTATTTAAACCGTTTCAAACAGGGTTAATTGAAGAAACACAAACTTATCCTGATTTAGATTGGTTCCAGTCGGTCATTGGTGTTAGCAATGCGGGGTTTTATGCCTTGGAACCTGAAACTTCTCCTCATCTAGCGATTAAGCTACAAAGTGCCAAAGTGAACATCGAAGCTGTTTTACAAAGACTGAAAGAATTAGAACAAGCGAATGATATCGTCTTAGTCGAAGGAGCTGGAGGATTAGCCGTTCCTTTAATAGAACGAGAAGATGACTTTTACATGACAAAAGATTTTATTAAAGACGCGAATATGCCTTCTATTCTTGTTAGTCCAAGCGGTCTTGGTTCGATTCATGATGTCTTAACAACTAACCAATATGCTAACCATTATGAAATCCCTATTCAATTATTACTTTTCAATAGATTTGAAGAAACGAACATCATTCATCTGGACAATGTCGAGACCTTAAAGCGAATCGTTCAGTTGCCTGCTTTAGCTATTCCTTTTTTTGAAGATGTCAAAAATGAATTAGAGCGCTATTGTGAAAACTGTATACAATCCGAATCATTCAAGAAGCAAATCAAGGAGGTTTTCCGTTATGAAACACGATGAAGTACAAAATTTAGAAAACTGGGATAAAGAATATGTCTGGCATCCATTTACTCAAATGAAAATGTATCAACAAAATAAACCGCTGATTATTGAAAGAGGACAAGGTAGCTATTTGTATGATATTGAAGGCAAGAAATATTTAGATGGCTATGCTTCTCTATGGGTAAATGTCCATGGACATAATGTTCCTGCGTTAAATGAAGCACTGATCCATCAAGTACATCAAATCGCTCATTCTACTTTATTAGGTTCTGCCAATGTTCCATCTATTCTACTAGCAAAGAAATTAGCAGAAATCACACCAGGCAACTTATGTAAAGTCTTCTATTCTGATACAGGTTCTGCTTCCGTTGAAATCGCCTTAAAAATCGCTTATCAATATTGGCAAAATACCAATCTTGAAAAATATAAAAATAAACATACATTTATCTCCTTAGACGATGCGTATCATGGTGACACAATCGGTTCCGTCAGCGTAGGTGGTATGGATTTATATCATCGCATCTTTGAGCCATTGCTTTTCAAACGTGTCTCATTACCAACACCTCACACGTATCGAATGACAGAATTTGATCATGCCGAAGATGTTAAGAATTTCTGCTTACAGCGGTTAGAAAGCTTACTTCAAGAAAAAGCCGATGAAATAGCTGGGATAATCATTGAGCCTTTAGTACAGGGAGCAGCGGGAATCATTACTCATCCATCTGGTTTCTTAAAAGGTGTAGAAAACCTTTGTAGAAAATATAATATTCTTCTCATTTGTGATGAAGTGGCTGTTGGCTTTGGACGCACCGGAACAATGTTTGCCTGTGAACAAGAAGAGGTTGTACCCGACATATTATGTGTAGGAAAAGGAATAACTGGCGGCTACATGCCTCTCGCAGCAACGATTACAAGTCAAAAGATTTTTGATGCTTTTTTAGGAGAAAAAGAGGAGCATAAAACGTTTTACCATGGTCATACATACACCGGTAACCAACTAAGCTGTTCCGTTGCACTAAAAAATATTCAATTAATGGAAGAAACAGCATTAATCGAAAAAGTTCAAGTGAATGCTTCATTCGTAAAAGAACAATTACAAGAATTATATAAGCTAGACATTGTAGGGGACATTCGACAACGAGGATTAATGGTTGGAATAGAGATTGTACAAAACAAAGAAACGAAAACTATTTTCCCAATTCAAGAAAATAAACTTGATAACATTGTCTTAGCTGCACGTCAAAAAGGACTGATCATCCGCCAATTAGATCAAGTATTAACATTTATGCCTGTTTTAGCAATGAGTCAAAATGAGCTAGAAGAAGCCATTAGAATAATATACCAATCTATTTTAGAAAATATGTAACTTGCCTGTTAATAGATTTGACGTAACGTTCTCAATATTATTTTACTAAAAATCAATAGTTTAAATGTTACTGATAAGAATAAAAATCCTTCACGTAGTGTTAGTACAATATTAATCCATTTCATTGTACGTATATAGTTCACTTTGCAAATTTAAGTATTCTAAAAAATGCTTCTGCCGTCACCAAAAAACCGGTTAAGAATTTATTCTTAACCGGTTAAATCATTATAATGAAGCTTCGATCAAACGCTTCATTGTTTGAACTTGTCCTAAGTGAAGCGATTCATGAAACGCTACAAAGTTGGCTATTTCACCAACAGAAGACATTCCTAAAAATGGTTCTGGCAGCGTTTCTTCAAAACGAGCATCCGGGATCGCCGTAAGACGAGTAAGTTGTTCTTTCAACTGTTCAATTAACGTTTCAACAGTCGGGACCTCACCTTGCCAATCACTTGGCTTAGTACGGGTTCCAAACAACTCCCCATAATTAGCTGGTAGACTCCCGCTTTGCGGGAAGCCTAATAAAAGCGACTCTGCAGAAATCAGAACATGGCCAATCTGCCAATGAATCGTATTATTAAAGCCTGCTGGTTGCACGTCCATTACCTGATTAGATAAGGACTCCGCATTTTTAATGAAATATCCTCTTGTCAGTTCAAATTGCTTCTTGATTAAGTTGCTCATGGAATCTCTCCTTCAACGATATATATGTAGAAGTATACCGACTATAATTTCCCAAGGCAAATATTGTGTTTGGGAACAAGCATTGCAGGACACGTGTAGGTACAAAATTTTATATCAGTTTGTTCAACGAAAGCTCCTTAGTTGTGAAGATCTTGATAAGCTTTGGACCAATGAAATGGCTACACTTCTTCTAATGATTTATATAGCAGTTGATTATCAGAAGTAGTCACTGCTACTTTTACATCACTTCCCCAATAAATTTGATGAACGACCGCTTCTTTCCACCAAGCTTTATTCATAATTTTACTCCTAATACCCTTTGTACACTCTTGTTTCATATGGTCTTAATGTAAACGATGTTCGTTTCGCTTCTGTTTCTTCTAAAACATAATTGCTAATGAGCAGCTCATTCGGTGTAAACGTATAATCCTTTGGCATAACAAATTCCGCTTGCTCTTCACTAAAGTTCGTCACAATAAGAAGTTTCTCTTCTTGATATGATCTCGTGTAAGCAAAGATCTGTTCATGTTCAGCCAAAATTAGCTCATATTCTCCATACACAATGATTTCATTTTCTTTGCGCAATCTAATTAGCTTACGATAATAATGGTAAATAGAATTTGGATCCTGTATAGCCTGCTTAGCATTAATTTGCTTATAGTTCGGATTTACTTTGATCCATGGCTGACCGCTAGTAAATCCTCCATGATCTGTATCATCCCACTGGATAGGGGTTCTTGCATTATCCCTTCCTTTTACGTAAATCGATTCCAATACCTTGTTTTTATCCATATTGCCATCTATCACTTTTTCTTTGTACATATTCAAGATTTCAATATCCCTGTACTCATCTATTGTTCCAAAACGAACATTCGTCATGCCGATTTCTTCCCCTTGATAAATATAAGGAGTTCCTTGAAGCATATGAAGGAAGGTTGCCAGCATTTTAGCCGATTCATTCCTGTATTCCTGGTCATTTCCGAATCGAGAAACCATCCGGGGCTGATCATGATTATTTAAATATAAGCTATTCCATCCGACACCATGAAGACCAGTTTGCCATTTCGTGATGTTTTCTTTTAAATCAAGAAGGTTGAGCGGCTTTAGATCCCATTTTCCATTAGGGCCTGAATCGAGATCCATATGCTCAAACGTGAACACCATGTTCAATTCCCCACGGTTTTGTTCTGTATAAAGCTTTGCCTCTTCAGCATCAACACCTGGCATTTCACCGACCGTCATAATGTCATATTTAGATAGCACTTCCTTATTCATTTCTTGTAAAAACTCATGAATACGAGGGCCATTCATATAATACTGTCCGCCACCCACATAAGCTTTTTCCTCTGGATTCGCCGCATCGGGAAAGCCAGGCACCTTAGAAATAAAGTTAATCACGTCCATGCGGAATCCGTCGATTCCTTTATCTAACCACCAAGCCATCATTTTGTATACTTCATTCCGTAGAGTAGGATTTTCCCAGTTTAAATCGGGCTGTTTCTTACTAAATAAGTGTAAATAATACTCATCAGTATCTTCATCATATTGCCATGCAGAACCACTAAATGCAGATTCCCAATTGTTAGGCTCTTTGCCATCTTTACCAGGACGCCAAATATAATAGTCACGATATGGGTTATCTTTTGATTTTCTAGATTCTGTAAACCAAGCATGTTCATCTGAAGAATGGTTTACCACTAAGTCCATAATCAACTTCATGCTCCGTGAATGAATTTCATGTAATAATTGATCCCAATCTTCTAAAGTTCCAAATTCATCCATAACTTCTTGGTAATTACTAATATCGTATCCATTGTCATCATTAGGTGATTTATACACCGGTGATAACCAAATCACATCCACCCCTAGTTTTTTTAAATAATCGAGTTTTTCAATTATTCCTTTAATATCGCCGATTCCATCCCCATTACTATCCTTAAAACTTCGAGGATAGATTTGATAAATAACACTTTCTTTCCACCATGACTTTTCCAAGTTTTTCACTCCAATATGCTAGAATATACTCTATTTAATTGAGCCTCTCATAACTCCACTAATAATCCATTTTTGAGCAAAGACATACACTAAAATCATCGGAGCAAGAGCCATTAAATAGGATGCGAATGCTAAATTATAATCCGTACTAAATTGTGATTGGAAAATGTACTGTACAAGTGGCAATGTTGCCATGCTTTGGTCACTTAAAAGCACGAGCGGGAGCATAAAGTCATTCCACGCACCAAGACAAGTAATAATAGCTACTGTTGCATTCATCGGAGCCAATAACGGGAAGATGACCTTCCAGAATACGCCCCATGTACTTGCACCATCTATAATCGCTGCTTCTTCCAATTCAACCGGTATGGACCTTATATACCCGATATAAATAAATACATTGAATGATAAATTAAATACAACATATAAAACAATTAAACCAACTAAATTATCCATTCCCCAGGCACTTGTTTGTTTAACTAACGGGAGCATAATAATGGGAAACGGGATGAACATGGCACTAAGAAAATAAAAGTACAATGTTTTATAAAACTTCTTATGCAAATTTCTTGCAATAGCGTAAGCAACTAAGGAATTGGTTAAAACCGTAAAAATCACCACAAAGAATGTAATAAAAAAACTATTCTTAAAGGCATTGAAAAAATTCGTCATTTCAATGGCTTGTTTAAAGTTATCAAATGACCAAGACTTCGGAAGTACAAGTAAATTCCCTGCCATTTCTGGAGGTGTTTTAAAAGCAATCGTAATCGCTAAATATATTGGGAAAAGAATAAAAAGTGAACCTAAAATTAAGAGAACGGTAATTATCCAGTTTGTTTTCTTGCGAGTCATTAGTTAGCCGCCTCTCTTCTATTTAAAATTTTGAGTTGAATAATAGAAATGATGACAATGACGACAAAGTACACGACAGCATTGGCAGATTGATAAGCGAATTGGCCACCTTCAAATCCTCCGCGGTAAATGAGCAAAGATATCGATTCTGTTGATTTACCAGGTCCTCCGCCTGTCATAGCGACAATCTGGTCGAATACCATTAAATAGTTTTTCATCGATAACACCATATTGATCGTAAAGAAAGGAGCAATCATTGGAAATGTAATCTTCCAAAACTTCTTCCAGATACCTGCTCCATCAATACTCGCTGCTTCATATAAGTCTTCTGAAATCGTGACCAGCCCAGCTAAATAAATAAGGGTATTAAAGGCAACACCCTGCCAAACGGCAACAATGACGATACCAATCCAGGCTAAATTCGGATCACCAAGAATATTTTTAGAGAGTAATTCTGAACCCAGTACTGTTCCGATTTGTGGTAGGAAATGAGCAAAAATGAAGTTGAAAATGAAACCAATGATCAGAATACTTAAGATATAGGGTAAGAAATAGATGGCCCTAAGCGTCTTTCGAAATTTAATCTTAGAATTAAGGCCAATAGCAATGAGCAAACTAATAATATTTACAACAATCGTAGTAACAATGGCAAATTGAAAGGTAAAAATATAGGCTGCTCCTGCACGGTTGTCCTTAAAGACATTCAGGTAGTTCTTTACCCCAACAAAATTCCAACTTCCATACCCTTTCCAATCTGTAAAGCTATAAAAAATTCCTTGCAAAGCAGGATACGTATGGAAAATAAAGAAAAGAGCAAGAGCAGGCAATGCAATAGCCATGAATACATGGTTTTTCTTCATATGATGACATCTCCTTTTTTAGAAGATGAGAATGACTCAAAAAGGGTTTGCTCCTTTTTTATGGGCCATCCTCATAATCTAGAAATCAACGATTCTCCACTTTTTCCCATTCTTTATCCAGTTTCTTCAGGAAGACAGCTTTATCTTGTTTAATTAAGAATTCCTGAACGAGGTTTTCCGCACCCATTCCCGCTGGATAGTAATGATCAGGGTAACTCGTAATTGTACCTGATTCAAAGTTTCCTTTTATTCCTTCAAAAACAGAATCTTCTTGGTAAACGTTTGCAATAGCTGAGAAAGCCTTCTGCTCATTAATGTATTTTTGAGAGATTTCTTCTTTCATCATGAATTCAATAAATTTCATTGCTTCGTCCTTATGTTTCGTTTCCTTATTCATCGTCAGTAAGACATCAACACCAGAAACTAATTTATTCTGTGCTGGATCATTATTGACAGGCATCGGGAAAACACCAAGTTCGATATTCGGATTTGCTTTTAAGATTTCAGGGATCGCCCAGTTACCCTGGATATACAAGACTGCCTCCCCTTTTGAAAATGCATTATTTCCGTCGCCGTAAGCAACGCCCATATTATCTTTGTGACCATATGAGATAAGCTTCAACATTTTATCAGCAACCTCATCATAGCTTTTGACAAATGAAGTTGCGCCTGCATTTTTCTTTTCAGCAAAGTCTTCACCAGCAATGTTAGCACCTAGCGAGTTCCAACTAATCATTCCAGTCCATGCATCTTTTAATGTGAAATAAATAGGTGTCTCTCCGGTTGCTTTTACCTTTTCAAGTAATGCGATAAATTCATCCCAAGTAGTTGGAACTTCAAGCCCAAGTTCAGCAAATTTTTGTTTATTATAAATAACAGAATTTGCATTCGTTGCATACGGAAGACCATATACGCCTTCTACTTCTGAACCAACCAAACGGTTTATCATATCAATATATGAAGGTTGTACAGTTTTAACTAAATCTGAGTCAGTGAAATCATTTAAAACTTCAGCACGCGCCAATTCACCATATGTGGCATTACCAGCAATAGACATCAAATCTGGTAAATCATTTTTAGTTAGACGTGTTTTTAACACCGTTTCAGCTTCTGGCGGTGAATTAAATTCTATTTTAATATCAGGATTTTCTGCCTCGAATTCTTTTATAAGTTCTTTATATGTATCAATACTCTCTGATTTATTCGAAAAAAGCTCTAGCTTAACACCATCACTTGAATCAGAGGATGAACAGCCAGTTAGAATGATAGTTCCTAAAGCGATTGTAGCGATACCTGTAGTTATTTTTTTAAACATAATATTCCCTCCAAATGTGAGATTGATAATTTCCACCCAACGTAAACGTTTACGTAAAAGAGTAAAAAGAAAAGTTTAACGCTTTTCTCTTACCGTTTCCCTTTCCAAAATTTCATGTGGTAAAATCCGATTCTCAACAAAAACATTTCCAGATTCAAGCATTTCAAAAAGCATACTTGCTGCTGTCTTCCCCATTTTAATTAAAGGTTGTCCAACAGTGGTTAGCGGTGGAATAGCCATTTCTGCAATACTCAAATTATCATACCCAATTATCGATACATCGTCAGGAATCTTTATTCCATGTTGATATGCAAAAGACAATGCTCCAAAGGCTATTTCATCACTAGCCGCAAAGATAGCGGATATTTCAGGTGATTGCTTCATAAGCTTCTCCATGCCATCTAATCCATCTTGAAAACCGAATCCCTTACTATAGATAATATTATTCTCTGTAAAAGCGATACCCTGATCTTTAAGAGCCATTTCAAATCCCATAATTCGTGGCTTACCAGCAATTAGGTCATCTTTGTTACCGCTAATCATCCCTATCTTTTTATGCCCTTTATTAAGTAGGTATTTGGTTGCTGAATAAGCAGCATGCTGATCATTCACTTTTACATAAGGTACTGGGTAAGAATAAGATTCTGTAGATAAGAGAACCATCGGAATGCCCATTTTTCTTATATAATTGTAATACTCCTCTTTTAAGATGGCGCTTACAAAAATTATGCCATCAATTCTTTTTTCATTTAATAACTGAAGGTACTTCATTGTTTTCTCACCATCAGCCTCGGTATGACAGACAATTACACTTGAGCCAAGTTCATGGGCCATCGTTTCAATACCGTTTAAGAAATCTGTTACCAGCATACTTGATAATTCAGGAAAGAGCACCCCTATTGTATGTGTCTTATTATTGATTAAACCCCTTGCTACAGCATTTGGTTCGTACCCCAGTTCTTCAATAACATGTTGAACCTTCTTTTTTGTTTTTTCCGAAAAACCAGGTTGATTATTAAGAACTCTAGAAACAGTTGCTATAGACACACCTGCTTTTTTGGCTACATCTTTGATGGTATACGCCATACTCCCACCTACTTCGTAAAATAAAATAACGAAAACGTTTACGTGATTATAATATCATCTTTTGAAAGCCTTTTCAATATTATCATAAAATTATATTATCCATTACCCGATTGTAAGTTTATCATTACCAGATGGCTATCAAAATATTTCAAATTTGATCACCCTTCATGCACTCTAACAACTCCTCAAAAGGTTTCCTCTCACGTTTCTCAATGTATTTTCTTCATTTAGTGCTCTTCATTCTTTCTATCACTTCTAGGACACTTCACCGAACAAGTAGTTTAACAAAAAAACTATAACATTATTCTCTTTTCTACCACACTCAAAGAAAGAAGCGTAAATTCATGGCTACTTCTATGTATGCAACTAGTATCCAAACTATTTGGGATCATCCGATTAAACATGATATGATAACAAAATAACACTTAGTGGAGGTTTCTATGAAAAAAGTAGTTAAGGTAGTTGCAGCAATCATCGAGAACGATCAAAATGAAATCCTTTGTGCTTTAAGATCTCCCGAAATGTCTCTTCCAAATATGTGGGAATTCCCAGGCGGCAAAGTAGAAAAGGATGAGGATATTTATTCTGCATTAGTACGTGAGATTGATGAAGAATTATCATGCAAAATCGAAACAGCAGAACTCTTTAATGATCATACTCATGAATATGAAACCTTTATTATTCATTTACTCTCCATAAAATGCAAAATTATTGATGGAAGACCCCTTCCAAACGAACACTCTACATTCATCTGGCTAAAAAGAGATAATTTAGCTTCATTAAAATGGGCACCAGCAGATATACCTGCCGTTGAACAATTACTTTCTGAAAAAATTAGTCTTCTCAACTGAGAAGACTATATTTTTATCGTGAATTCCTTATACAAGTTTTCAGGGATTTCATGCTCTAATTTAATTTTCACCGTTATTG
Source organism: Peribacillus sp. NPDC096379 (assembly GCF_044762875.1). Classification (NCBI taxonomy): domain Bacteria; kingdom Bacillati; phylum Bacillota; class Bacilli; order Caryophanales; family Bacillaceae; genus Peribacillus; species Peribacillus sp. NPDC096379. Next base: position 330,829 of record NZ_JBIWFD010000001.1, on the reverse strand, counting down.
GCTTCTCTCCCTCATATTCAACTGCATTTCCTTTGCCAATATAAATAAAAGGTTCTCTTTTCTTATCAATCATTTTGTATTTCCTTACAAATAAATGAAAATTGATTCCTCTTGCTTCATTGAAGATAATGTCTTTTCCTCGTTCCGTGTTTGGAGACGTATTGTTTGGTGTTTGCCATACAATTCATGGGATAAAGTGAAGGCTACACCAGCTCAAAGATTGGGAATTGCCGATAAACAATTTACGATGAAGGATATTATTTATTTTAAGTAGGTTCTGTTATCTTTCGTTGTTGATTTACTTTATTAAACTATTGGGAAGTTTTGTTTAACAAGTTGTAAATTTAACATTTTAAAATAAGAGCATTTCTTTGTAATGAGAAATGCTTTTTATTTTTGTCAAAATTAAAAGGATATAACAATAATAATATAATTAAAAACGATATGAGTTTATTGTAAAACGATAAATTATGTGTTAAAGTCATTTTATTATTAAATCAGTGAGGTGCTTTAAATGAATGTTAAACAAGGTTCAACCATTTTCTTAAAGGTAATTATTTTTCTGATTGGAATTGCGATGCTTGCTTTATGTATCTATTGGTTGCCTGAGATAGCCATTAAAGATGCAAAGGTACATCCAGATACGGCTTATTTCCTAATCCCCTTTTTAGTATGTGCATATGGATTCTGTATTACGTTTTCTGTTGCGTTGTATCAAGCATTTAAACTACTAACCTATATCGAAAAAAACAATGCTTTCTCTGAATTATCCCTTAAATCTTTGAAGGTTATAAAAAAATGTGCTTTTACAGTCATTTTCCTCATTCTGTTAGGAATAGTAAGCTTAAAGGTGCTTGCTAAAATCACAGGAGACGACCCAGCAGGTCCTATATCACTAAGTCTAATGGGTATTTTAGCAACAAGTATCATCGCAGCCATTGTGGATACCCTTCAAAAGCCATTGAAAAATGTCCCAGATATTAAGTCAAAAAATGATTAACGGGTTGAAAAAATTTAATTAACGAGGTACTTTTTATGAAACAAGTTACGACACTCTTTTTAAAGCTAGCTGTTATTTTTATGGGAATCTCAGTTCTTGCATTGTGCATATTTTTAGTGCCTCATCTGGCGAATTTCGCAGCAAATTTGTATCCAAATATTGCCTCAATGAAATATCTCGTTTTCATCGTGATGTACGGAGCGGCTGTGCCTTTTTACTTTGCTCTCTATCAGGCTTTCAATCTATTACGGTACATTGACGAGGGCACCGCGTTCTCGGAATTATCTGTAAAGGCCTTAAAGAACATAAAGTGCTGTGCGATTACAATCAGTGGTTTGTATGTATTAGGTTTGCCACTCTTTCATTTTATAGCGAAGAAAGTTGACCCTCCTATTGGATTAATGGGACTCATCATCATTTTTGCTTCGTTGGTTATCGCCGTTTTTGCTGCTATCCTCCAACGGCTTCTACAAGAAGCGATTAACATAAAATCAGAAAATGATTTGACGGTCTGAGGTGGAGGATATGGCAATTATTATTAATATTGATGTGATGTTAGCAAAACGAAAAATGAGCGTAACGGAGCTTTCCAAGAGGGTTGGGATTACGATGGCGAATCTTTCCATTCTGAAAAATGGGAAAGCAAAAGCGGTTCGTTTTTCAACATTAGAAGCGATTTGTAAGACTTTGGATTGTCAACCAGGTGATATTTTGGAGTACAAAAGCGACGAAGACACTTAATAAAAACAGACAACAACTTTCTTCAACCAACGGGATTAGATAGTGAAATTAAGATGAAGGGATACCGATTAAGCTATCCCTTCTCTGCGTTTATTATTGTTATTTAATTACAGAATTCTATTGAGAATTATATTGATATTAGTGACAAAAAATGTGATGTGTTTTGCAATGTTTGCACCCCAAAAGAGAACCCGTTACCCTTTTGGGGTATCCTCCTCCGTCTATTTTATTCCTCTTCTTCCTTCCCCTCTTTTCTCAAATGCAAGTTATATTCTCCCTTTTCTTCTATTATTGTAAGGCCGCTACCTGGTTCATATAGTAAAGTCCTGCTTTTTTCAATCGTATGACGTACTTGTAAAGTAATCTGAAGCACAGCTGCGTATCCGCGCCGTTTATCGACTTGTTCACTTTTTAGTGAAATAGTAATGCTGTGTCCATGCATTAAGTGTAAAATTGTTTTTTTATTAGAAATTACTTCAGGTCTAATGATTTTTGGAGTAACAATCCAGATTTTCTTTTTACTATTTGATGTATGGAAAGGAGCTAGAATAATCCCATGCTCGGCATTCAGTGCAACTGGTAAAAAGTATTTCCCGCCAAGAATCGAACGTGCTCCTACTATGGCCCCATCTAAATCGCGTGCATAATAGTTAAAGGATTCTTCGAGTACATCTTTAATTGGCTTTTTAACAAGGATAGAATCTTTTCCTTCTATTACCCTCGTATTTTCATTTCCTTGCTTGTCATATTCGGAAAATAAGCATACTGTTTCTCTGTTTATTATATAGAATCGTTTACTGAACATCATTGACACTCCTCATTTAGGTGATTGATTATTCACACGTTCCTTTGTTCCGATTTATCCCGCATTAACGGAAAGTCAAGACCCCTCCCTCAAGGCTTAGAGGAATCAAAGAAGCGAGGGTGGGAGATAACTGCCCGTAAAAGCCCGATTGGTTCAACTAACAATCAGTGGGGATAAAACCCCCCACTGATTGAAGTTTCACTTTATTAGCTAAAACCAATCCTTCATTTCTATCATCCATACACAATACATTTTCTGTTTCCATACACTTTCTCTACTTGATCTGTTTTCCTTTTTAATCGCCAATTCTTTACTAATGATTTTAAAAAGGTATACTAGATAATAAGACAGGATTCATCCTGACTGAAACGCCCATGAGCAACGTCTTCGGAGGACCCTTGCTCATGGGTTATTTTTTGTATTATTTCCCATTTTCAGATAAATCTCACCTCCCACAAGAATAAAGCCAAGTTCTTAGTTTTTTCATATTGCTTTTGTCATTGGCCAGATAAAATAGTGGCTTTCGTCCTTTCATCGTTCCACTAAATACTTCTCTCCAGATTGGATTATCCGGTGTCCAATCTACATCCTGTAAACTCTCCATCCTCTTCACGATGTATTCTTGTCGATTTGTGAAGGGCTGATTTTCCATTTGGTCGTTGGCAAATTGAGCGACGGCGGTTAGGATTGGGTAGCTTGCTAACATAGACTGGTGATAGTCACCGATTTCCTCTGGCGGACATAGCTTAAAGAGTTGGTCAAGCCAAAGGTGGATGAGTTGGAGGTATTCCCCGTTTTGTAAATATGTTGTTTTGATCTTGTCTTCAATGTTCGTTGCGAAGTGACCGGTGATGAAGATACCAACGATTTGCCTTAACTGGGATAGCGAAACTAAATTTTTATTTTTTGGTCGGATAATGTTTTGTTTTTCCAACTCTACCCCGGCTATTTTTAAATTTGGATGACTTTGCAACACTTGATTTGTGATGACATTCAAATGGTTCCGGGAATCAAAAGATATCCGCTTGGAGAGAGCTACTTTCTTGCCTTTTAAATTCACATCAAGGTAAAGCTGCGCTGCTTCTGCTTCTGAGAGGTTTTCAAACACTTGGAGTGCGATATGCGTTTCTTTGATGAGGTATTTCAGCTTATAGGCTTGTTCTACCTTCGTATCATCAAATGACTTTAACGCTTTGAAAATGCTGTCCTCTAGCTGTACGAAGGCTTTCATTCTTTGTGAACCGTCAATAATTGAAAGTTTCATTGTAGATGAATCGTTGATTTCTCCTTCCTCCAAGTTCACAATCAATGGTGGAATATAAATATTTTCTGTTAGGGCGTTTTCCAATAAATAATTTCTGATAGAGCGGACCCTTGTCTGATCTGTCTCTCTTACCTGTATTTGGCCATTTCGAACGAGAGAGATTAGCTCTTCGATAGAAAAGGAAGTCATGCTTCTTTTTTTTGTACGTAATTCCTGAAGGCTCATCCTACCATGTCCTTTCTTTTTCCAAACTGTCGCAAAATGCTATCGCTGTTTTTTGCATGCTTGTCGTTCTTGAGTGATTATTAATTCGTTTCTTTTGCTGGTCGTAGATGTGAGGATAGTGTGGATCATCATGCTTCCATGTACAATATATTTGAAGTTTCTCCATCTGCTGCAATGCTTCTTCGTAGGTGAGTTTATGATGTTTATGCAATAGAAAAGCTGTCAAACCAAGTGCTATTTGGATACCGCTATAGCCAGATGTGAATTTCTTTCGATTCGCTGGATTCCTCGGGAAAATCGTGAGCCAAGTTTCAAAAAATGCCGTTCCGATTGTAACAGCTTCTTCATTCGTAAGTCCTCCGAGCTTGACCCGTTTTGTACTAACCGTTAAGTTTCCATCGAAAAGAGCAAGCAAACAGCGTCTCATGATTGTGAGGGAAGTAAGCGCCGAGTTGCTCATCGAAATCCGTGATAGTTTATCTTCAATCTCCATTTTAGATGCCAAGCGGCTTGCAATTTGCCGTGTAATGTCTGCATAATGGTCTCGCTGATCATACTGCATCACCAAGCCTAAATGCGGTTCTTTTCTTTTTGTATTTAAATCTGAAAAAAGTTGCTGCTCCTCTTGCTTGTCTAAGTCGAGATAAATTTGGACGCTAATCGGGTATCCCTTCAACTTCTTTATTTGTGCTTGAACTTTCCTTAATTCCATTTGATTATCCATTAGTTCTGCCGTTTCTTGTAAGCCTTGCAGGTGAGTAATCGCCGCGATCAATCCTGCAGTTCTGTGCTGTCCGTCAAGTATATACACTTTACAACCATCTGAAAGTTCGCCACCTCCATCGGTTTCGACAATGTTTCCTCTACTAGAAAAGATAAATGGCGAGAAATAGAAATCATTTTCCTCCAATGTTTGAATAATAAAATCCCGTATTTCAAATTTTCGCTTTACATCTAACTTTCTTTGAACCTCTTGATCAATCTCAAAAATCGCTTGCAATGTCTGGAATTTAATTTGTGAAATCAAGACTTTCCTCCCGAAAGATTGGAAGTATTTACCTGGTATCGTGACTTTCATTTCTTGATATGTCATGTCGCACACCTCTTTTATCCAACTAATGTAATGGTTATCTTTTCCTATTATCCTATGAAGCACTCTTTTTGTAAAACTCTCTCAATTACTAAATGGAGAAATTCCCTTTAAACTCTTTAAAACTCAACTCGTTTTATTTTCTAATTCTTGACATATTTAATCCGTTGATTTATATTATAAATTTTCTGTATTCAATTCCCGATATTTTAATGAATTGCAGCGTTTTCACCTACTAATTCTTTATCTTTTTTTACTTTAAATCCCAACATTATTAATTATTTGTAAAATTTTTCTTTTTTTCACGAAAATTCTTTATCTTTTGTTTCTAGTTCAAAAAAAGCTTGCAGGACAGGTCTCAATCTGACCACTCTGCAAGCTTTTTTCTTTTTTTCACTTTGCTGCAATCATAATGCTGCTTGTATCTGTACGTTTAAGTACGGTCTGCTCTTCACTTTAGCCCATTACTTCTCGATTTCTCTTGTGTATACTTCCATATTGAGCGATTCTTGTAACATCGACTTTTCATCTCAACCTTTACTTCTTTTCTTTAAACCAATTTCATATTTTACGTTACGATTATAAATCGAATACCGTTCCAGACCGTCCTTTAATGCTGAATCATGATCAGTTTATATCTAATACGTTTAACCACCTTCTCCATCTAATAGTTTTACCCATTCATTTTCCTTACACTTAAAACTTAAGAGACTATCATCTCTTAAACGACTTTGCTCTTTTTGAATAAACATTTTATCTGCGTACTTGTTTAAGAGGTTAGACGTAAGACAAGAATGCCTACAACTGTAACGACAAGTCCCGTAATTTCACGTTTACTCATGTTTTCTTTCAAATAAAAATGAGCATATAAAATGACGAGTGCAACGCTCATTGCACTAATGGCCGAAACAATTCCGGTGATCCCTTCGCGGAATGCGGGAAAGAGAAACATCATGCCCGCTATATTCGTAATCCCTACAAACATTCCCCAGCCTAACGTTCTTTTCAAAGTCCAGTGTGGAATGTTATTTTGTTGTGTAGTCTTGTTTGGCGCTTCCTCATACTGATCTTTTTCCTGAACAGTAGATTTACTCTTTGCATAGGTAATGGCCCAGGTAATACCAAACAATACTGTTCCGGTTACATACATGATGATTAATGCAGGTAGTGTAGCTGCGCCAGCAATGGTTGATTGTTTGATGGACACATCTGAAAAGCCGAAGAAAAGCATCGTTAGAATTCCCCATTGAATCCCTTTTAACTGATTGAGCTTTAAATCCTGTGAATATTTAATAAGGATCAGGCCTAGTAAGACAATAAAAAACGCGGTTAATTGCCAGGTTGATAGAACCTCTCCCCATAGTATATAGGCAACAATTACGACAACTAGCGGCGGCAGTCCTGAAAATAAAGCAATAATCGAGGCCTTACCCACCGCATACCCTCTATACATAGAAGCGTTGGCTATATATGAAAACAATCCCATTAAAACTCCATACCATGCACCGATTGACCAAGGTTGTTTGGCGATAACATTACTAATCAAAGCAATCAAAGTACCAGATATGTAGACACCTAAAAGTAATAGATTACGATCAATCGGTCTTTGTGACGTCCATTGATAAAGAATTCCCCTAATCCCGAAGCAAATAGCCGCAGCTCCTGCGAAAAAAAACCACATGTCCTGTTCTCCTCCCTATTCTCTCTAAACATGCTACTCCCTTTCCCCTTTGTGTTAGCGAAATAATAGCGATTATTTACTTTCCACATTACCGTCAGCCATTACCCCCCATCTATTTCCATTTCCATTCAACCATAAGGGAACTGAATTATTCTGTCAATTTAAATAGTAAATACACCGAATAAGACCGCAAGACTAAGGCTCTAAGCGACCATTGAAGCGGATTCCTTTAATGCTCTAAAAAATTGAAATTCAATCTTTCAATCTAGAATCCCTTTTAAAAACTTTTTTTACCCATGCTACTTTTTTCGTTTTAACGCTTATAAAGAAAGTGAAAGGAGGTGAGCAACGTGGCAATTGAAATTCTTGAAGCTGTAACAATCCGCTTAGAGTTTGAAACAGGCATGGATGAAAAAGGCATACCGATTGTGAAGCGTAAATCATTTTCCAATGTAAAAACAGATGCTGCTTCAGATGATATTTTAGCAGCAGCTGACGCGATCGCAGGGTTACAAATGCACCCTCTCGCAAAAGTCGCTCAAATCGGGACAACTGTTCTATCTAATTAATTTTCTAAGGAAAGAAGGGGGTGAAGCAAATGGCAAAAACACTAGAATTATTGTTTCTAACCGAAGGTGGTAAATCAGTAACACTTTCTGTTACTGACCCAATTGAACCGGTTGATGTAGAAATTGTGAAAACCGCTATGGATACAGTCATAGCGAGCAATGTGTTCACAACAGCGTCCGGATCATTCATTAGCGCGAAAGGGGTAAGAGTTGTCGAGCGCAATGTGAGTGAATATGAAGTGAATTAATGAAAGGAGACCGAGGCTGTCCTGTAATTAGGACAGCCTCGGTCTCCTTGTGTAAAGTGACAATCAAGTTATTTAATTTTAAAATCCAAACAGGCATAACAATCGGGGCAGCACTACTAGCACCGAATTTCACAGGTTTGCTAGCCGCAGGTAAAAGTGCGGATTTTATCGACAGCAGGGTATACAGGTGAAAAATAGCTTTATCCACTTGAGGAAGGAGCGCTTAAGCTACTCTCATTGGCGATGAAGCTTCATCAACTTCATCGTCGTCTCTTCTATTTTGTTTTCATTATGGATTGTCTCAATGACTTCCCCTTGTTTCATAAATAGAATGACGTCACCCGTCTCAGCTGCTACATCCATCATATGTGTAGAAAAAACAATGATTGTGCCTTCTTTTTTAATCTGATTAAGAATTTCAACGAACCGATTTACCCAGTAGGGATCCAATCCGTTTGTCGGCTCATCTAATAACAAGACATTCGGTTTGGCTAAAATTGATTGACCGAATATTAGACGCTGCCTCATTCCCTTAGATAAGCTTTTTACTAACTCACGTTTTTTGTCAACTAGACCGATCAAATCGATTACTTCGTTTACTCGATCTTTTTTCACTTTCCGGAATGATCCATAAAAATTAAGGAACTCTTCAATCGTCATCATTTCCTGGGCATGGAAATCATCTGGCATAAAACCAATTTCGGTTAAATAATTCTCACGGTTTAAGATAATCCCTTTCCCGTTAATAGAGGTTGTGCCACTTGATGGAGAAAGGATACCAGCAATGATTTGCAGTAATGTACTTTTGCCAGCACCATTTCCACCGCATAAAACAACACAAATCCCCTCCGTTGCTTCAAAGGAACATGGATATAACGCTGTTTTTTTTTTATAAACTTTCGAGACATCTTCCACTTTTAATCCTGTCATCGCCTTTTCCTCCATTCCAGCATGAGCATCGAAAACAATAATGTAATTGCCATAAATCCAATAAAATATAAAATATAATTAAGAATTCCATACGGTGGGTCTAAATAGGGCACAAGTGAATCATATGCTTGCCCAAAAACAGCTCCTCCATCAAGGTTTATGACTAAGGACACCCGAATAAATTCAGCTGGATTGGCAAATAGGGCTAGTTTCATTAACGGGGCAATCCATGGATAAGGGACCAAACCTAAAACACCAATTAACGCAGTCGGCCAAATCATGATTAAGAAAAACCAAATAATGACTGATATTGATAACGCCTGCCACCTTGTCGATACGATACATCCAAGTGTTATACCAAGGACGAGAAAGAAAAAAATTAGACTCATAGAAAAAAAGTAAATTGACAGAAGCCATTCACTAGAAAAACCATTTCCACTTACTAGTCCAATTGCCAAGCTAACTCCATAACTAAACGTAAACACGATCGCTTGAGCAGTGAATTGACCACCTATTTTCCCTGATATGTACGATATAGAAAATAAAGGATAGGTATTCAACAACCGCCATTGTCCATTTTCCATTTCATTGGCGATAGAAAAGGAACCAATGATCAACATGAAAAGCGGAATGATATATAAGGCAACATTGACCACAGTTCCAGTCATATTTGTATATCCAGATAAGGATGGAGCGCTACTTTGCACTAAAAATAAGAGAGAAAGTACAGTAACCCATAAGACTAAAAAAGAATAAAAAGATCGCTGTCGTATCGTCATGCGCAGTTCAGAGTGCCAAATATTCCACATCTTAATTCCTCTTTTCGAAAATTCTTCACCATAAATAGCTTTATTGTCTAAATTCAATCCACTAATTTCTTCCCATAGTATTAAAAGAAGCTTTTTGATAAGAAAAAGGGACCGTCCGAAAACGGAGCCGGCCCTCTATTTATTAATGAGAATGGCTATGATCATCTTTTGCACCGTCTGAATGTAAATGGTTCGCTTTGTCTTGCTTTTGCTTCCAATCATGGCCAGCTAAATCATTGGCAGTCATTATCGTACTGCCTTCATTTTCCGCAGCAAACTCTTCTGCAGTAGCCTTATCTTTAAATGATATTACATTATAAGCCATTGGCGTTTTAACCGATTGATTATATACATAAGTTGCATCGTCCACTAACATCCACTCTTTATCATGATAATCACGGACAAATTCAGCATCAATTTTTTCATTTTCATGTTTAGTTACCCATTCGTACATACAACCTACATCATCAAAAACCATAGATTTTCCGTTTTCCAAAATGATCTGGGTAGCATATTGGTTGTCAATAACAGCCATATTACATGTTTCGCAAGTGTCCGTTGCTTCATTAATAGCAACTGGTTGCGCTTTATCATTTCCACACGCTGCAAGAATCATTATTAATCCTGCCAACACAATAAAACTAAACAGTTTTTTCTTCATCTTCTTTTCCTCCCAAATATAAATAGACTAAAACTGGATAAAATCATTACTACACTTATGATCCATAAACTAAAACTCGTTGATCTTTCTTTTTCGACTTCTATCGTCATGTTCATTAAAGGGGCTGAGTCTGTAAGCAATTGGTCAGCCGGGCTTTTCAATATATTTTGTAACAGGATAAGCCCTGGTGCTTGGAAAAATAGCTGATATTCTGGAACTGCGTTTGTCAAAGTAAGAAAATACGGATCAGCGCTATAGACAATTTCACTCTTGCCATCTCCATTTACATCAACCTTGCTTGCTGCATCCCAATAGTTCCCATTAACTTGATTATTTGCACTTTCTATTGCCTGTGCATCATTGACATTTCCAACAAATGTATTACGCATTATATTATTTCCGTTCGATTTTTTAAATTGTACCCCGATAAAATTGTCCTTGATTTTATTGGAATCTATTCGGTTATTTTCAGCCTCTTCAATAAAAATGCCTACACGATTGGAGATAAACTCATTTCCAATCACTTCAGTGTCAATAGACAAATAAATTAACAGTCCTTGTGCATTCACACTTTTGTTATTTGACAAAAATTTATTATTACTAACGACTGTCCGCTTTGATTCCATTAACATTGTCCCTGTTATATTCGCTCTAGATGCATTTTCGTCAAGTACATTTTCATTTGAAAACATGAGATGCATACCGTAACGGGATATTTGGATATCATTCCTATGTATAGTATTCCCATTGCTTTGCTCCAAATAAATTCCATCCGTAACATTGGTAATTTTAAGATTTTCAAACGTATTCTGATTGGATTTCCATAAATCAATCCCATTGCCTTGCTTCCTGCCAACAATCTCGCTATCTTGGATCGTTACGCCATTCGCATGATCAAGTCTAATACCGAAACGCGTCGTCTCAATAGCAAGTCCCTCCAGTTTATGATTGGAACCAGTAACATAAATGGCTGTATCTTCTTTTTCATCTCCACAGTGTTCCACTTTAATATTTTTTAGAGTAACTGACTCACCGCTCATTGTAACTACCGGATCAGATTGACAAGATCGAAGAAGGACTTCACCTTTTCCTTTTAAGGTTATTGGCTTGGTAATTACCAATGTTTCCTCATATTCCCCCTCATTTAGTTCAATTGTGGCACCCTTTTGTGCCTCGTCGATTTTAGATTGTAAAGTGCCTTCTGCAACAGACACAGCGGGCATGAATAATGATAAAACGAGGAGAAACATTATGTAGTTCAATATTTTCATTGCTTTGGTTTCCTCGCTTTCATATAGATTTCCTTTAAGAATATTTAAGTTTAGAAGATAAAACAAGTAGACGCATGATAAAACATGTGAAAAATTGGTGAACTTGGTAGATTGCTGTCAAAACTAATGAACATACATGCACCATTGGACGAGATTCGTTCACCTGGAGCATTTCTAAAAGTAATTGAAAGACTTCTTTTCTATAAATATCAAGGGTGAAACTTTTCTCCTAAAAGAAAAAGGCAGGAATTTCCCCTGCCACTGTAACTGGATAACCCATAATAATGGGGGAAAATAAACCGGTGTTGTCATACATCTCTCTTATCTAAATCAATCGTTCAATGATGATGACCCTGATGATTGCTTTTCTTAACAGGCTCTTCTCTTAAAGCATTTATTTCCTCTTCTGAGACTTCCCCAACAATAAGTTGTTTTTTAGGCATGACATGAAGTCCTCTGGCATTGACATGAGTTTGAACATAATAGATTCCATCTTTACTAAACTGTTTAGAAACAGTATATGTTCCATTACCTGTAAAATCAGCTTGAAGCATTTCACTATCTTGAGTAGTAGCATTCCAAATTTCAAATTGAACATCTTGTGCATCATCTACATTGCTTGATCCCTGCGTTACATGAACTTTGAATATACATTCTTGGTTCAATGAAACAGCATCAGATAGTATGATGTCCGCTTCAATCACTTGCATTTTTTCTTGAGAGGAACTGCTAGTTGCATTACATCCACTAATCATACAAACAAGTATAAATGCAGATAGTATGAAAATATATTTTCTCATGGTACTCAAATATCCTCTCTTCTTCTATTAATTTATCCATCCTCTTAACGGCTTAAATTTAGGTAGAACAAAACGATCTAATAAAAACACCAAAATTATAGAAATACCAACTAACGGCATGACTATTCCTAATACAAGCATGATAAAAAATACAGTTCTAGTTAATTTCTTATCATGAACTTTAGAAGGAGCACCTAATTTACCAGAAGGTTTACGTTTTTTCCACATGATAAATGAACTAATGACCACCCCTATTAATCCCATACATACAATGAGACCAATGATTTGATTGGCTAATCCAAATAATCTTCCTTCATGTAATGCAATGCCGACTGTTATGGCCTTTGCCGTAATTCCATAATCGTTAAAGCGAACATCTGTTAATACCGCTCCACTATATTGATCAATGTTTAATGTCGCGTTATCTCCTGGTTTTGTATGGGAAGTTGTGACGGTATATACGCCTTTTTCAGACTGTGGCATAGATATGGTATAAGGCTTTGCCACCTTGTTATTTCCAGCAATATAAGAAACGTCTTCCAGTGAAATAGTCGAATAACTACTTGTTTCAGAAGAAGGCACTGCCAAATTTTCAGTTGCCCATGGTCCATCTTGTGCAACATCTTTCGTTCTAATGATAGACTCTGGTTTTGCATCCCAACTGTACGCATAAGGAGGAGTCCCTGTATTAGTAGCAGTAGCGAAACGGTTTATTTGTTCACCCATTACTCCTGACCATGGAAGCCCCGTCCCTATTAAAATCAAAACAAATATCGATAACCAAAAGGCAGGAACAGCGTGCATATCTCTCCAGAATATCCGGCCTTTCTTGTTGAATCTAGGTAGAATAGTCCCCCAGATAGACGCCTTATTTCTAGGCCACCATATATATAGACCAGTTATAAGCAAGATTACACACCAACATGCAGCAAGTTCCACCAAGCGGTTGGCGAATGTACCACCTATTATTAATTCGCTATGCAGCTTTTTAAATATCTCTGTAAATTTCTTTTCTGAATTTAGCGATCCAGTTATTGTACCTGTATATGGATCTACAAATACCGAAAGTGATTGGCCAGCATTAGAAATACTAATTTCTGATGTTCGTAATGGGTCATCATACGTTTTATACGAATTTACAATCCCTTCAGGGTACTTTTCTTTTACCAGACTTATCTGCTCTGAAGGAGAAATCAGAGATGAATGACTCTCCTTCACATAGTAGAGGTCCTGATATAGAAAGGATTCTATTTGTGGCTTGAATAAATATACTGCACCACTAAAAGCCAAAATAATTAAAAATGGGGAAAATATAAGTCCTGCGTAAAAATGCCATCTCCAAACGATTCGATAAATAGAGGTCTTGTTACGTTTACTTTCCTTTTCATTATGTTTTCGAGGTTCTTCATTAAGTTTTAATGCTTCCATATCTCTTCTCCCTTTATATTAGTCCAACAAATTCTACTAATTGGCTTTATGTTACGATAGATGATTCATTTACACGCATATTGCTTTTTATCACATTCTGAAAATTACAAATATTAACGTTCGAACCATGTTAAAATTTGTTATTATTATTCTCTCAATAACATTAGACACCTCCAAATTTTTTCGATTTATATCCTAAATTACTCTCATCTAATGCATCCGTGAATATAAGAAAGTACCATTATCAGTGTACTCTTTTGGATACCATCGATTTAAATCTCATATTAACTGATTTTAATTTTTGATAATTGTAAATAACGGTACATCTTGTTAATCTATAACATTTTTTTAATAATCTATTAATAAAACCCCTTATATAACACCATTTTTTTCAAATTAAATTCGGGTTGTGAGTATAAATGTTATATAAATGCTAGTCGCTTTTGTAAGACAATATAGCTCTTTAATTTTAAAACCACAAACACGCATAACCCTGTTCTGATTTTAGAACGGGGTTAAAACAAAGTTAGTTATTTTCAAATGTAAAAACCGCCCCTTTTCCATAGAAAAGTCGGGATACAATCACTCAATCTAGAAACCCTTTTAAAAACTTTTTCCCGATGCTACTTTTTATCTTTTACCGCTTATAAAGAAAGTGAAAAGTGGTGAGCAACGTGGCCATTGAAATTCTTGAAGCTGTAACGATCCGCTTAGAATTTGAAAAGGGTTTGGACGAAAAAGGCATACCAATTGTGAAGCGTAAATCATTTTCCAAGGTAAAAACAGATGCTGCTTCAGATGATATTTTAGCGGCAACTGAAGCGATCGCAGGGTTACAAATGCACCCTCTTGCAAAAGTCGCTCAAATCGGGACAACTATTCTATCTAATTAATTTTCGAAGGAAAGAAAGGGGTGAAGAAAATGGCAAAAATACTGGAATTATTGTTTCTAACCGAAGACGGTAAATCAATAGCACTTTCCGTTGCTGATCCAATTGAACCGGTTGACGTAGAAAAAGTGAAAACAGCTATGGATACAATCATAGCGAGCAATGTGTTCACAACAGCGTCCGGATCATTCATGAGCGCGAAAGGGGTAAGAGTTGTCGAGCGCAATGTGAGTGAATATGAAGTGAATTAATTAAAAGAGGCCGAGGCTGTCCTGTAATTAGGACAGCCTCGGCCTCTTAATACGATCTAACATAATCATTTTCTAATGATTCGTTTTATTTTCCAAGCATTTCGCGTTATATCTAAATGAGATAATGAGTTGGAATGACTTCATCTAACTTACTAAATCCTAGCCATTTGCCTATCTATTTTCCAAACCTTTTGCGATATCCGCATTTTCTACATAGTTCCTCCACTGCCACTCTTCGTGAAAAACCGTCTACAAGTTTTTTTGCTCGATCCATCTCGATAATATCAGAAAATGAATCATCATTAATATTTCCAAGGTTGATCACTCCCTCACCATCTAGACAGCAAGGAATAACAGTTCCGTTTGCTAAAATACCTGCTTGATTTCGCATGCCATAGCAGAAGCCCTTCCCATCATCTTCTTCTTCATGTAACGCAGGCCACTGAAACTCGTAATCTTGATTGATGAAGATGCGGTCCGCAATTTTCACGCCGCTTCCTGGTACGACCTTCTCTTCAATTTTGTAGTCTAAATCAAATTCTTTCTCAATCATTTCTAGTAATTCTCTGTTTCGTTTTCTTTCAATATTCGTCGTATTGTCTTGTGTAAGGTTCCATAATCTCAGGGAAACAATCATTTCTGATTGACTCGTTGCTTCTTTAATAAAAGAAAGGATACTTTTCACATACCCTTCCTTATCTTTAGAACCAATATGGCCATCAAAGCTATGGAGTGAAAAATTCATTTGTCTTAGCGCAGGCTTATTTAATAATTTTTCTCTCTTTTTATTAATTAATGTTCCATTGGTTGTAATATTAACTTTAAACCCTTTTTCATGACTTACGTCTAACAATTGGCCTATTTTAGGATGGAGCAATGGCTCACCTTTTACATGTAAATAAATGTAGTCTGTGTGCGGTTTAATTTGGTCTAATCTCTTAGAAAAATCCTCCACAGAAATGAATTGCTTCTGCCGTTCTGTTGGCGGACAAAAGCTGCATGCAAGATTACATACACTTGTAATCTCTAAGTAAAACTTCTTAAATTTTTTCACGATCAATTCCTCACTTCTTTGACTACTTAGAACAGGATGAACGATTGTTCTATCACTATTACAGCATACTTGTTCCTAAATAGAAACATACTTATTCAAGGAAACTACCGTTACTATTTTTCTGTTTAACAAAAATGAACGTGTATTTTACCTATTATTTATCCTACTACTATCTATACAGGAATTCCTTCACTGCATTGTTTACATAGTAGTAAAAACCATCAGAGAATTTTCTCCAATGGTCTTCACATGTTAGCGAACGATTAGGTATCTAATATTTTGTTGAAATTTCCACCAAAATTATCCCACCATATAGTGTATTCCGTTTTATCTAGTCTTAGGAGACACCTTTACTTAAAAACCTTATTTACTTATGGTAAGGTTCACCGAGCCGCCATACTTTGTTGCGAGATGCAGCGGTTAACCTATTTTTAGGATAGAGTACCTGTTTTAAGTTGGCTAAGCTCTTTGCTTTTCAACAAACGCTTTACAAAGAAAATGAACAGCAACAGGGAAAACACGACCGACACGGCACTGACCGTGAACAATACTTGGTAGCTCGTGTACTGGGAAACCCAACCTAGTATGATTGCACCAAGTCCGATTCCGAGATCGGTAGCAGTCGAAAATGAAGCATTGGCTACCCCTGTACGTTCTGGACTGACAAGACGGATCGTTGCCGCTTGAAGAGCAGGTTGCGCGGAACCGAAACCAATCCCGTACATAACCGCCGAAATGATCACGCCGAACAAATTGGTCGAGAAACTCAAGACAATCAAAGCCGAAACCGTAATCACTAGTGCAGGTATAATAACAAACGTCTCACTGTACCGGTCTGAAAGTTTCCCCGCAATGGGACGGATTAGGACAAGCGCGGCTGCATAAACGAGAAAGAATGTCCCGGAATTGACCTGGATCGAGTCGGCAAACAACGGTACAAAGGTGGTAATGCCGCCATAAGCGATAAACAGCAAAAAGATTGATGCCATAACGGGCAAGACCGATTTTTCGAAAAGCTCGATTTTCCTTGCCCTCGTTTGAGGCTTAAAAGACGTTTTGGCTCCAAACGTTAAGAACAGAGCTGCGGCAGAGATTCCAACTGCTAGTAGAAATAAAGAATGATACGAGAAGTTCTGTGCAACCCATAGACCGAACATCGGACCGATTGCCATAGCTAAAGTCATCGCCATCCCAGACCACCCTAGACCTTCCCCGCGGCGTTTGGACGGAATCAAATCCGTAACCGCGGTGAGAATCGCGGTTGTGGAAACGGCCCAAGTCACCCCATGCAATATTCTGAGGACCATTAAAACAGCGATTCCGCCAATCCAATTGTACATGTACATTGCTATAGCGAAGAATAGCAGTCCCCAGACGATAAACGGGCGCCTACCGAACCGGTCCAACAGCCATCCGACGAACGGGCGAAAAATAACAGAAGACAGCATAAAAGCCCCCATTGCCAGACCGACCTGTGATTCGTTGCCACCCATCTCTTTAATAAACAGTGGCAATGTTGGATACAACATATAAAATGCTGTGAATAGGAAAAACATCCCTACGGTCATGAGAATAAACGATTTTGTCCATAGGCGTTCCAATTTGCATTCCTCCTTGAGTAAAAGATCTCATGTTATTCCATCTATCATTTTAAGTTACTTCGTTAAAGCTAAATTGATTTTAGCAAAAAAGGAAAAACCTAAATCACTAGAATTGAAGACACAAAGCGTGCTTAATTTCTGCGATTTAAGTTTTGCCTGCTTGTAGTAACAATCCCGTGCCACTTATTTAAAAGGGCTGATTTTTTATACACATATGGTCTGCCCGTAAAGATCAGTCTTTTGCAAAAGCCCCTTTAAACCTGAAATTTATTATTTAAGTCTTTATTCTAAATCTTCACCGTTACTAGCTATTACTTTTTTGTACCAATGAAATGACTTCTTTTTACTTCGTCTCATACTTCCGTTTCCATCATTATCTTTATCCACATAGATGAACCCGTACCTTTTGTTCATCTCTCCAGAACTAGAGCTTACTAAGTCAATGCATCCCCAGGTAGTGTAGCCTAGCAAGTCCACGCCATCTTCTTCTACCGCTTCTTTCAATGCTTTGATATGTTCACGAATATACTCGATTCTATATTCATCTTCGATATCCCCATTTTCATCAGGTGTATCTACGGCTCCCAATCCATTTTCCACTATTAACAATGGTTTTTGATAGCGATCATATAATGCGTTCAATGTAATTCTAAGCCCAAGTGGATCAATCTGCCATCCCCATTCACTTGCTTTTAAATATGGGTTTCGTAATGTTGGAAATAGATTAGCAGCGGTTTGTGTATTTACTTCTGGATCAGCACTTGTTAATCGTGATCCATAATAACTAAATGAAACAAAGTCTACTGTATTTTTCTTTAGAAGTTCCACATCACCCTCTTGCATTTCTATGTGTATATTCATTCTTTCAAACATCTTTTTTGCATAATTCGGATATTCCCCACGGGATTGCACATCAACAAAGAAGTAATGTTCACGATCTCTTGTCATGGCTTTCCATACATCTTCTGGAGCACATGTATAAGGATACGTGCTGGCACCTGCTAACATACAACCTATCTTAAATTCAGGATTTATTCTATGGGCAATTTCAGTTGCTTTTGCACTTGCCACTAATTGGTGATGGGCTGCCTGATATTTTACAGCTTCTTCATTTTCTCCTTCTTCAAACACTAATCCCGAGCTCCCAAAAGGTAGATGTAATAACATGTTGATCTCATTAAAAGTAAGCCAATACTTTACTTTATCTTTATAACGAGTGAAGATGGTTTCACATAGTCTTTCATAATAATCTACCATTTTACGGCTTCTCCAAGAACCGATTGTTTTTACTAAATGTATAGGTACATCAAAATGAGTGATTGTAACTAAAGGTTCTATACCATATTTCAAGCATTCATCAAAAACATTTTCATAAAATTTCAAACCTTCTTCATTTGGTGTTGCATCATCGCCATTAGGAAAGATTCGAGTCCACGCAATAGATAATCGGAAGCATTTGAAACCCATTTCTGCCAATAAAGCTATGTCTTCTTTATAATGATGATAAAAGTCAATGGCTTCATGACTTGGATAATCATGCTGGTCATCGCATTCTAGCATTTTCATTTTACCTTTCATTACAGAAACGCGGTCCTTACCTGCTGGAATAACATCTACCGTAGATAATCCCTTATTCCCCTCTAAATATCCACCTTCACATTGGTTCGCAGCAGTTGCTCCTCCCCACAGAAAATCTTTTCTTAAAGTCATTTTACATACACTCCTTAATTAAATAATGTTATCCTTTTAAAACTAACAATTCATTATTAAAATCAATATTTCGATTGCTGTTATTTGTTATCACATCAGAATAATTGTGAGTATTCGTAACAATAATCGGGGTTTGAGTTACATATCCTGCCTGTCTAATTTTCTCTAAATCAAACGTCAGTAAAGTCTGTCCTTTGGTGACTTTTTGACCCTGTTCAACGTGTGCTTCAAAATACTTTCCATTCAATTCAACTGTGTTCAATCCAACATGGATAAGTATCTCAACCCCGTCATCCGATAATAAACCAATTGCATGTTTCGTAGGAAATAGTAAAACAATTTTCCCACTAAAAGGGGCAACCACTTTTCCTTCACTTGGTTCAATCGCAATTCCCTTCCCCATCGCTTCTGAGGCAAAGGCATTATCCTTTACATCCTTTAATGCAACAATTTGACCTTTAATTGGATTTGTTATTACTGTATCTTTAATTCTCAGTGTTTTATCATCTTTGCTATTTTCCTTCTGCTTAGGTGTATCTTTTTCATATTTAAGACTTAAGGCATAGGTCACTACTGCAGTAACAACAGCTGTAATTACTAATGCAATTAATATGCTATACAAATTCCAAATGTTTTCTCCGATGTAAAGTGGAATGGCTGGAATACCTGACGCACCTGTTGCATAACGTGAAACTCCCATTAATCCTGCGTACAGCCCTCCACAAGCACTACCAATCATAGCAGCAATTAGAGGATATTTTTTAGGTAAGTTAACACCGTAAAGTGCTGGTTCTGTAATTCCCATCAAACCTGTAATTCCACTAGCATTTGCGATTTGTTTAAATGATGTATCTTTCGTTCTCCAACCTACAACTAATGCAGCGACACCTTGTGAAATATTTGAAATGATGGCTCCTGGACCTAAAATATTTTCATATCCTGCTGTTGTTATTTGTGCTAAAGATAAAGGAACAATGCTATGGTGAATACCAAACATAACGAGTATTGGCCAAAGGGTAGCAACTAAGAAAATCACCAACCAAGCTCCTTGAGATCCTAAAAACTCAAATCCCATCGCCATATAATCTCCGACAAAAGAACCGAGTGGCCCTATTATTGTTAAAGCTAAGATTGCAGTTACGAAAATGGTGATCATCGGCACAAAGATAATTTTTATTGCATCTGGAATTATTTTTTTTACAAATCGTTCTATATAAGACTGCACGAAAACGATTAATAGAATTGGAATAACAGATGAGCCATATGAAACAAGTCTCATAGGCATTCCAAAGATCTCCACTGCCTCTCCAGCTGTATTTAATTGCGCAAAATTAGGGTGTAGTAATATTCCCGCTAGCACCATTGCCAAGGCAGGATTACATTTTAATTTGTTTGCAGCTGAATAAGCTAACAAAAACGGTAAGAAATAAAAAGCGGCATCGGCTATAAAATTCACTACATAATAGGTCTGGGAATCTCTTGAAATCAAATTAAACAAAAGGAGTAAAGCTAAAAGTGCTTTTATCATCCCTGCGCCAGCAATAGCTGGAACAATTGGACTAAACGTTCCGGAAATAAAATCTATTAATTTGTCTAAAAGACCTACTTTATTCTTTTTAGACGATTTACCCTCGGAATTTTCTAAGGGTTTTAAATGCTTAATGACTTCTTCGTAGACTTCTTCCACATGTGTCCCAATGACAACCTGAAATTGTCCTCCACTTTCGACGACATTAATAACACCCTCTAACGCTTTAACACCTTCTAGATCCGCTTTTTGATTATCGTTTAGTGCAAATCTAAGTCTGGTCATACAATGGGTTAGTGTCGAAACATTTTCGTTGCCACCAATTTTGTCTGCGATATCCTGAGCTAATTTTTCATATTTTTTGCTCATACAACAATGCCCTCTCTCTTTAAAATTTTTGCTAATATAACTGATCAACTGTAAATTATTACAATGAGTACGCATTCAAAAAGAATATGTATGTTTGGTATTTATTTATGGCTGTTCCCTCTGTGTACTTCAGACGATTCCAACTTGAATGCTAGTTATGTTAAGAAAGCGCTGATACAAAAAAGTAAAAATAAAAGAGTAAAATTAATTATTCCATTGTGCTTAAAGATAAATTCTAAAACAAGATTTACCCTCTATGTCATAACCGCTGCTTAAAATTTCTTTTACCTTATTCACCTCCATAACATAACTAGTCCAATAACTTTTTTACAAAATAAAAAAGTTATTTATCGGCAATAATAAAAGGCTGAATCCG
The DNA here is from genome assembly GCF_044762875.1 of Peribacillus sp. NPDC096379. Taxonomy (NCBI): domain Bacteria; kingdom Bacillati; phylum Bacillota; class Bacilli; order Caryophanales; family Bacillaceae; genus Peribacillus; species Peribacillus sp. NPDC096379. Next base: position 309,528 of record NZ_JBIWFD010000001.1, on the reverse strand, counting down.
TTTACACCTTTATATTAGCACCACATAAATAACTATATCCAATACCTATAATCTATGCTTTATTATGCCTGTAAGGCATGTTTGATAAATTGAATAAAGCGAGTAGTAGTTGGACTAAAAATCTTGTGTTTTTTCCAAACAATGACACAGCCTACTTTGAGTTCAGGATGAAACGGTCTAAAACAAAGATGTTCAGAATCCTTCATCATAAGAGCACCCTCAATACAGATTGCCGTTCCCATACCATTTTCCACAAGATTAACTACATTTGAAATTAAGTTATAGGTAGCTACAAAATGTAATTGAGAATATTCATCGGAAAACCAACTAGCAATTTCATTCTGTACTACAGTTCGACTAGAAATGAATAAAGGCACTCCAATAAGATCCTTTGGAGTCACATATTCTTTCTCTGCAAGAGGAGACGTTGTCTTTGTAAGAATTCCCCATCGTTCCTTTAGTGGCAATCTGATAAAATCATATTTTTCAATATTGATAGGCTCTAATAAAATTCCGACCTCGAGTACTCCTTTATCTATTTTTTCTTTTATATCATCCCCTGTTCCGCTAAAAATATGATAACTTACCTGTGGATATTCATTGTAAAATGCTTTTAACAATTTAGATAAAACTTGCGATGTCAGTGATTCAACACTGCCTATAGATATTGTTCCTCCAACTAGATTTTTCTGATCTTTAAATTCTTTCTCTGTCTTATCAGAAATCGTAAGAATTTCTTCTGCTCTCTGACATAAAAGCATACCAGCATCGGTTAACGATACCTTTCTTTTTCCACGTACAAGTAGTTGAGCTCCTAACTCTTTTTCTAAATCCGCCAATTGTCTGCTTAATGTGGGCTGTGTTATATGTAAAATTTCAGCTGCATGAGTAATACTTTCTACACGTGCAACTGTCAGAAAATACCGCAGTACTCTTAACTCCATTTTCTACCTCCTGATTAATATTCGATATGATTTTTAACTCTTTCCATATGGCATAACTATAGATTCCTATCTAACAAACTCCCCACTCGTTCTGCCATCACTTGAGGTGAGTAAGGCTTTCCATTCTTGAACCACCATTCCACTACACCTACGATCGCTGCTCCAAAAAATTGAAGAGTAACATCTTCGCCATGATTTTTTCCTTCTTTTATATCCACTTCATTCTTTAACTCTTCGAGGACAAATTCAAGGAACCGACTACGAAAATAAAGAGCCCCTTTACTCGCTAACATCGTTGAGAAGAATAAATAATGGCGCTCAAAATATTCGAACCATAACAATTCGGCATCTATATAATTCATTTCAGCTGCCAATTCGCACAGTTTACTTAGTTCGTTAATATGTTCTTCTGTAAGCTTATCTAGTAGATCATATTTATCCATGTAATGAAGATAGATGGTTCTTCGACCAACATTTGCTCTGTCGGCAATATCCTGCATCGTGATTTCATCAAAACTTTTTTCAGACATCAGTTCAACAAAAGCGTTTTTTATCGCTTCTTGCGATTTGAGTATTCTTCTATCTACTTTAGACATTGTGAGAGTCACCAAACTTTCTTAAAAATAATTGCACAATATGAATCGATTTGTGCGCTAATGCACGAATCGTGGTCATTTGGTCATTGAAAACACCCTGTTTTTATTTTACATTATACACAGATGAGCATTAATGCATCAATATGTATTTTTTGTCGAAATCAAACTTAACTACCTTCGGCCAAATAGAAGAGTAAAAATAAAAATTTAAAGACTCATTTATTTAAGAAAGGATGTTAAATAGGATGTCTAATATTCAAGATAAAGTTGTCCTTATTACGGGTGCATCTAGTGGGATTGGAGAAGCTACTGCAAAAAAACTTGCCTCTCAAGGTGCAAAGCTGGTCCTAGCAGCTCGTCGTGAAGACCGTTTAAAAAAATTACAAGAAGAGATTCAAAACGATGGTGGGCAAGCGATTTATAAAATGGCTGATGTGACTTCCCATGAACAAATGGAAGAACTAGCTGCATATGCGCTAGAACAGTTTGGAAAAATCGATGTGTTGGTGAATAATGCGGGCATTATGCCACAAGCTTTCCTATTCAAGAAAAAAATTGAGGAATGGGATCAGATGATTGACGTAAACATTAAAGGGGTTCTTTATGCAATTGCAGCAGTGCTACCTTCCATGAGAGAACGTAAATCAGGTCATGTTATCAACCTTTCTTCAGTAGCAGGACACAATATTTATCCAGGTGGAACAGTATATTGTGGTACAAAACATGCGGTAAGAGCCATTTCTGAAGGATTACGTCAAGAAGAAGCGATGAGTGGTACAAATATCCGTGTAACAAATATTTCGCCAGGGGCTATTAGCAGTGAATTATTAGACACTACATCAGATGCAGAAATGAGAGCAGGCCTAGATGATTTCTACCAAGTGGCGATTGAAGCGGACAATATTGCCCATACAATCGCATTTGCTATCGAGCAACCAGCAGAGGTAGGCATCAATGAAATAATTGTTCGTCCAACAGTACAAGTCGGTTAATGTAATTTTAATAGTGGAGGTCTTAAAATGGGCACACAATATGATGTAAAAAGTGCTAATCGTCCTTATATCGTTTGTCATATGATGACATCGTTAAACGGGAAAATTGCAGGTCCATTTATGAAATTACCTGAAATAAGGTTGGCAGATCAAGAATATGAGCGTACAAATGCTACATTTCAGCCACATGCATGGCTTTGCGGACGTGTCACAATGGAGGAGAATTTTACGAAGGGGCATCAACCAGAGCTTGATGAAAATGCTCTTGTTTATCCCCGGACAGATTATGTCGCAAAGCAAAATGCCAAAATGTATATTGTCTCTGTTGACCCTTCTGGCAAGCTAGGATGGACACAAAATTATGTTGATTACATGAAAAGACCGAGAGCACACATTATTGAAGTACTGACAAATAAGGTGTCTGATGCCTATATCGCGTATTTACAAAAGTATGAAATCTCCTATATTTTTGCTGGTGTCGATCGCTTAAACTGTACGTTAGCTGTTGAAAAACTAAAATCGTTATTTGAGATTGAGGTACTCATGCTATCTGGTGGTGGCTTTATCAACTGGGCATTTTTACAGGAAGAATTAATAGATGAATTAAGCATCGTGATGGCACCAGTGACTGATGGCGAACCGAGTACTGTGACACTCTTTGAAAAGGCAGACTATTTACCACCAAAAGCGCCTGTAGCATTTTCACTTAAAAGTGTCGAGCCTGTTTGTGATGATAGTATCTGGCTTCGATATACTGTAAAAAAGTAGAGTTGTGATGGTTTTGAAGGAGCTGGGCTATGGATGAAGTATGAATAATCATTTTTTAATTAGACAAAGTTAAATACAGAAAAGTTAAAGAAAGTAGGTATTAAAAAAATGACAAATGAACAATTAAGTAATAGCACAATCTTTCCATTAGGACAAAAAGTTGAAGCAAACTTTATCGGGGATGCATACTTACAAATGGTGTTTACCGATCCGGCGCCCCTCAATACATCAATCGGGAATGTAACCTTTGCTCCAGGAGCTCGCAATAACTGGCACGCTCATAAAGTTGGACAAGTTTTGTTAGTTACAGGTGGTGAGGGGTGGTATCAAGAAGAAGGAAAAACAGCTCAGTTACTCAAAACGGGAGATGTGGTGAATATTCCGCCGAATGTAAAACATTGGCATGGTGCGACAAAAGACAGTTGGTTTGTACACTTAGCAATGACACCGGGAGAAACGGATTGGTTAGAACCTGTCGATGATGAATGGTTTAATGAATTATAAAATTAACGCATCGAGTTATTTGATTCTATGCGTTATTCCTTTTAACGGATATAACTTTCATCTAAATAAAAAAGCCCTACAAGATCGTGTTCTTGTAGGGCTAAAACCATTAGTTCTCTTCTACTTCTTTACGGTTTTCTTGAGTAGCTTAGATAATATTTCATAAACGATTGGTACAACAATTAATGTTAATAACGTCGAATTGGTTAAACCACCGACTACTGTAATACCAAGACCTTTGGAAATTAACTCGCTGCAGCCTGGGCCGCAACTACTGATTGAAGTTAAAGTTTTCAGATATTAATTTTAAAAAAGGCGGAATTCAATCTATAAACTCGTTTAAAAACTTCCCCCCCGATGCTACTTTTTCTGCTTTAACGCTTATAAAGAAAGTGAAAGGAGGTGAGCAACGTGGCAATTGAAATTCTTGAAGCTGTAACAATCCGTTTAGAGTTTGAAACAGGCATGGATGAAAAAGGCATACCGATTGTGAAGCGTAAATCATTTTCCAATGTAAAAACAGATGCTGCGTCAGATGATATTTTAGTGGCAACTCAAGCAATCGCAGGGTTACAAATGCATCCTCTCTCAAAAGTCGCTCAAATTGGGACAACGGTTCTATCCAATTAATTTTTAAAAAATGAAAGGGGTGAAGAAAATGGCAAAAACACTAGAATTATTGTTTCTAACCGAAGGCGGTAAATCAGCAACACTTTCCGTTGCCGATCCAATTGAACCCGTTGACGTAGAAAAAGTGAAAACGGCTATGGATGCAGTCATAGCGAGCAATGTGTTCACAACAGCGTCCGGATCATTCATTAGCGCAAAAGGAGCAAGAGTTGTCGAGCGCAATGTGAGGGAATATGAAGTGAATTAATCAGATGAGACCGAGGCTGCCCTGTCTTTAGGATAAGCCTCGGTCTCTTTTCAATAAAAATAGCGCCAACTTCTATCTTAATAGAAATCGGCACTTCGTTTATTCGCTATACGTTTAGCGTGACGCTTTTGTCGGTTGGCACACTTCACATTTACGTTGGTTATTATTTTTAAATTTCGTAAATGTTTTTTCAAAATTGCTACCACATGCACATTTAAATAGTAACTTTTGCGAAAAACCGTGATATTCCGTCGATAGTAACTTACTTTCCGAATTGTTCGCAACAAATTCTTTAATCTTACTGATCGTCCATCGTTTATTCATTCTCTAACACCTCCATATTTACGCTTTAGCGGAGGCTTTTCTTGGCATCCGTTCAATCATGAGCAAAAGTCGTAACTATCCTAAGTTTCTCATTATAGCATGAGCTGACACACAATCAAACAGGTCGTTATTTTGAACGCATACTAGGCGTCTCCAAACTGATGTAGCATGTTTGATCTACCTGTTCGTATTAAATTTAGTCCCCCTCAAATTGGGGTTTAAAAAGCCCTACAAGATCATGTTCTTGTAGGGCTTAAACCATTAGTTCTCTTCTACTTCTTTACGGTTTTTCTTGAATAGCTTCGATAGGATTTCATAAACGATTGGTACAACAATTAATGTTAATAACGTCGAACTTGCTAGACCACCGATTACTGTAATACCAAGGCCTTTGGAGATCAATCCACCGCCGCCTGAGCCAATCGCTAATGGGATTAATGCACCGATCGTTGCGATTGCGGTCATGAGGATTGGACGTAGACGCGTTACGCCAGCTTCAAGAATCGCTTCACGCATATTCATACCATCACGTTCCATATGAATAATACGGTCTACAAGTACAATGGCATTCGTTACAACGACACCGATTAACATTAATAGACCCATCATAACAGAGACTGAGATCGTTTCATGGCCGATTAATAAACCAACAAATGAACCAATCACTGCAAATGGTAACGAGAATAGGATTGCAAATGGCGCGACACCTTCACGGAATGTGACCACAAGGATGAAGTACACAATCGCAATTGCTGCAGCCATAGCTACACCTAGTTGTGTAAATGTTTCAGTCATGTCTGCCGTTACACCAGCAACATCCACTGTAACACCTTTAGGTAAATCTAATTGATCAATCTCTTTATCTACTTTAGCTGTTACTTTGGAAATATCATCACCAATGATTTCCCCTGAAACCGTTGCGTAGTATTCACCTTTACTACGTGCAAGTGTATTTAAAGTTGTCCCTTTCTTCACGGTTACAAGCTCAGAAAGTGGCATTGTATTGCCTTGCGCTACCGGTACTGGTGTTGCTAAAATATCATCGATTGATTCTGGTTGTGCAGCTTGTTCTTGCTGAACAATTACATCTAATGTATCACCATTTTTTTCAACCGTTGTTAAAACATCTTGTGTTTTTGCTGGGCTTAACATCATGACGAGTTGCCCTGTTGTTAACCCATACTGCAGCAATTCATCTTGTGCTACGTTGAACGTATATTCAACATAGGCATCTTCTGCACTTGAAGAAACATCTTTTAAACCGTCCGTTTTCTTCATTACGTCTTCTACTTGTTTTACCGTTTCATTTAGTTTATCTAGATTTTCACTATAAAATGAGTAGCTTACTTCATTTGTCGATCCCGACATAGATGAGAAGTTTTGGCTCTTCCATTCGCCTGTTTGACCAATGTTCGTCACATACTTTTCAATTTCTGTGCGAACCTCTGGAAAGTTATCCATTTCCGGGTCAAAGATTAAGTACATTAATCCGCCGCCTGCTCCGCCACCCATCATCGCTGACATCTGATCGCCACTATCTGTTACAGAAACTTGAACAATATCAATATCATCACGTTTAAGTAACTTCTCTTCGACAACATGAATGTTTGCTAATGTATCATCCTTAAGCTCGCCTGCTTTTGGTGTGTACGTTAAGTACATCACTTTATCTTCTTCACTACCCATGAAACTAAAGCCGATTAAAGGCGTTAACGCCAAACTACCAGCTAATAAAACAATCGCAATTAGGGAAGTAATCACTTTATGATTCAGTGCCCGATTAAGGACCCCTTTGTACCATTTCGCTAATTTACCAGCCTCTTTATGGCTACTTTCGGTTTTTTCACCATATAACTTCTTCTTAAATAAGAAGTGAGATAGTGCCGGAACGATTGTAATCGCAACAATTAATGAAGCAAAAAGCGCAAACGCCATTGTTAATGCGAACGGCATGAATAGCTCGCCGACCATACCACCAACGAAGATAAGTGGCGCAAATACCGCAACTGTTACTAATGTAGATGACATGATTGGTTTGAACATTTCAATTGTCGCTTCACGTACAAGTGCGCGACCTGTTAACTTCTCTTCTTTTAAATGTAAACGACGATAAATATTTTCAACGACTACGATGGAGTCATCAATTACCCGACCGATGGCAACCGTAATCGCACCAAGTGTCATAATATTTAGCGTAATATCCATCCAGTTTAATATCAGTAAAGCCATGAAAATTGAAACGGGAATCGATACGATCGAAATAATCGTTGATTTAAAATCACGTAGGAATAGAAGAATAATTAATACGGCAATTAAACCACCAAATAACGCTTTTTCAATCATCGTTGAAACGGATTTTTCAATTGGTGCACCTTGGTCAAGCGTTACATCGATGACAAGACCATCGTATTTTGCCTTTTCTTCTTTCACTAACTTCTTCACACTGTTTACAACATCAACAGTGTTTGCTTGTTGCCCTTTGACAATTTGAATCGCAATAGCCTCTTTGCCATTTGTACGTGAAACGGATTGTACTTTACCAACTACATCAATGGTAGCAATATCGCTCAATTTCACAAATGGTGACGGACTTGCAGCTGTTGGTGTTACCGGAATAAGCATATTCTTTAATTCATCAGCTGTCATGAACTTACCGTCGATTGCTACGGCTTGTTCTCCTGCTTTAAACTCGTAAAGACCTAGTGAAACAGCTACGTTACTCGCTTGAATCATTTGCTTTACTTGATCTTCTGTTAAGCCGAGTTCAGTCATTTTTGCTTTGTTATACGTAAGGTCTACTTCTTCAATATGCTGACCTGTAATCGCTGCCGACGCAACACCATCGATTTTCTCGATTTTTGGCAGTAAACTTTCCTCTACCGTTGACGTTAATTCAACGATATCTTCTTTTGAACTACTTACACTTAAGGCAACAACTGGCATCATGTTCATGCTAATCGCTGTAGTTGTCGGCTCTTGTGCTCCTTCTGGTAATTTCACTGCATCTAACGCAGATTGCAAGGCACGTTTCGCCTCGTCCATATCCACACCGTATTCGTATTCCACTTGAATACTTGCCATGTTAGAATAGGAATTTGAATAAACGGATTTCACGTTTTCAAGATTTTCTACCGCTTTCTCTATCGGCATGGACACATCTTCCATTACTTTTTCAGGAGTTGCTCCAGGATATACGTCCATGACCATTAAGTAAGGAATCGATATATTAGGAATCGTCTCCATATTCATTTTTGTACCTGAATAAATACCAGATACTGTAATGATAATAGTAAGCAGCCATACCGCTAGTTTATTCTTTAAGACAAAATTGACTAACCCTTTCACTATTACACCCACCTTAAATTGACTTATCAAGCTTATTTATTTATAGTAATGACTAGTGAGTCATTTGTCAACGATAGGGTATCTAGGAGCGATATAAATAATGATTAAAAAACAATTAATTATGGAAAAGGCGTTAGATCTTTTTGCAAAACAAGGCTTTGAAGCCACTTCTGTTCAACAAATAACAGAACATTGCGGGATTTCCAAAGGCTCTTTTTACTTATCTTTCAAGTCAAAGGACGAATTGATTTTAGCATTGATTGATCATTTTATGATGCAAATCACTTCTGATATTGACTATACGGTCAGAAACACAAATGATGATAAAAAACTTTTATACGAATTTTATTACACCATGTTTCATACGTTTCATAAGCATTCTGATTTCGCCAAAATTCTTATTAAAGAGCAAATACTGTCATTTAATGAAGTACTAATCGAAAGAATGCATAACTATAATCAATTAAACGAGAAAATTATCTTATCAATGATTAAACGTTTATATAGAGAAGAAGTCGAACTGATCAAATATGATTTGATTTATTGTATCAAAGGCTTCATGAGTACTTATTTACAGTTATTTTTATTCTATAACGTACCTTTAGATTTGGAGTTACTGTCTCAATCCCTTGTGGAAAAAACAAATTTACTAGCAAGACATACTACCATCCCATTTATTTCACAAGATCTTGTTGAAATGATTAACCATCCAACGAAAGAAGACGTAACGAAGGAACAAATACTCGAAAACATCGAGCAAAAAATTGAAGAAATTGATGAGTCGATTGAAAAAGAATCGTTAATCCTGCTAAAGCAACAGCTTCTTGAACCAACTTTAAGTCCTGCTATTGTGAAAGGATTACTAGAAAATATTCGAAATCATCCTCATTGTAAATGGATTTCGTATTTACTTCGTCGTTATTATGAATTTTAAAGACTAAGAAAGGCAGAACGCATTAACTTTCGTGCATTCTGCCTTTCTTTACTTATAAATTAGGAAATAACTGAATATCATAAAGCGCCTATTAGGTTGGATAAATAGATAATTTGTTGTCGTTAAGTATTATGGATTTCATGCCTAATAGGCGCTTATCCTTAAAAAGGAAAGCGCCTATTTTTAGAACGAACCATTGACTGATTTGTAGCTAATTACCCTATCAAAACCTACAACAATTGTTTCTGATATTATTGTAAAAGACCGTGCAGCGCTCCTAGTAACGTAAAAATGATAAGGTGGTCGCCTATAACAAGTAAAAAAGCTTTTTTCGTTACAAGTCCAAATAATGTATTTTTCAAATAAACAATCATAATGAGGATCCCAATGATAATACCTACAGCTGCCCCCTCTATTAATCCTTCAGCGCTAGAGACTTGGACGAGTAGGGCAACAAAAAATGAACTAATAAATGCAACGATAACTGAGATAATATATTTCAATGGGCCTTCACTTTGCCCACCCTCTTTATTCTTCCCTAGTAATATCGAATAATAGATGGTTCCATATATCATGTACAAGAATCCACCTGCGATAATTGCCATATAATGAAGTTCACTCACATTAAATAACATACAATTCCTCCGGTCTATTTTGGTTCAATGGCTAAAGCTATTGCACTGATTTTACAAGTAAGAGTTAATGTGCCCCTTACTTCTTCAATTACAACAAGTTCAATCGGATTTCCTAAATACTTGTAGCCACTCTTGGGCAGCCAAAAGCTATACAACTCTGAGTAACACTCTATCAGTTTACTTCTTTCACGATAACTGACAGGCTCGTCAAACTCATACAACACATATTTCCCACCACTAAAAGGATATACTTCTTCGTCATCCCGTCTGACCTCTTCACCATGAGGAATGGTTATACGACAATCGTAGCGACTTTTTTCTGGAGGTGTGATATACGGATTGTTCCTTGGGACACCGAAGATCATTGTATTTTGTTTGATTAACCCTCGCACACTTGACCATCGATAAATATCTTCCCATGCGTCTGGTATTCCATTCATGTAAGAGCCAATATTATGCCTGTTAACAGTTGTGCACGCTGGAAAATGTACGATTTTCACTTTTGATAAGTCTAGCCACTTAAATTCAGTATAAGGGTTTTGATCATTTTCTACTTTCGTATTTGTGCTTAAAAGTTTAGATTTCTTGCTATCATACTCTCTGGGGAACCGTTCTAAATAAGCACCATCTCGCCACCGTTTAGGACTCATATTAAAATATGCTTTAAATGAATAAGTGAAGTATGATAGAGACGCAAAACCGCATATGTACGCAATTTGAGTAATCGGGATCTGCTGTTCATATATCAACATATGTGCAGAATTCTCAAGACGAAGACGTTTCACATAGCCAGCCGGTGTTTCGCCAATGATCCCTTTAAACAATCGTTGAAAATGAAAAGGAGAATACGTAGATACTTTAGCTAACTGGTCTAGCGAAAGATTTTCATCTATATGATCTTCAATAAACTCCACTACTTTATTTATTTGCTTTCGCTGCGCTTTGTCATAATTCATTGTGTTTCCTCCATTACATTTCTATATGAATTTGAGTACAGTTATCATCATATAAACCATATCATGTTCTACGATCCTTCGTTCCAAAATTGATAAAAATATAAGGATTAATTGGAGTTACAAGTATACTGCGTTCTTTCCCCCATTAAGTAGACATCCTTCATTGCCACGTACTGTTTCTTTTGTTAGAATCATGTATCATCAGTCATGAACGGAGAGGATGCCCTGCTATGTATTTAATCGATTATCATCACCATACAAATCATTCGTTTGATTCTACCGCTTCCATGAAAGATGTATGTAAAACCGCCATTGAGAAAGGAATCAGAGAAATTTGTTTCACGGAACACTTTTCGGTTAACCCCCTTGCTCCTACTTATGGTCATATGAATTTCACACATTATTTTAACGAGATCGAGGAATGTCAAGAAATATACGGCAATCACTTGGTTATCAAAGTTGGAATTGAACTTTGTGAACCACACCTGCTTAAACAGGAATATGAAGCGGCACTGTCACCGTTGGATTTAGATTTCATCTTAGGGTCTGTACATAATATTAACAACCTTAAATTACGTAGATTTTTGGAGAATAAGGATACCTATTTAGCGTATCAAAGCTATTTTGAAGAAGTGTACAAGATGGTTTGTTCAGCAGATATAGATGTGATTGCACATTTAGACTTACTCAAACGCTATGCCGTCAAAACGATTGGCATGTATCATTTTGAAGATCACAAAGAGATATTAGAAGCGATTTTAATGAAGGCGATCAAACGAAACATTGGCATTGAAATTAATACTTCAGGACTTAGAGGAAACTTGAAGCAAGCTCTTCCTTCTATTAATATCGTACAACTTTATAAAGATTTAGGTGGCGAAATTCTAACAATCGGTTCTGATTCTCATTTTGCGGACGCCGTTGGTTCGAATTTTGAGGATGCTGTTGATATGGCGATACAATGTGGTTTTACATCGATATTCACTTTTGAGCGTCGAAAGCCGATTGCGATAAATCTCGTATAAGTGGAAAAAGAGTTGCTCATGTAAGCAACTCTTTTTCCACTTATTCACATCTTTCACGTTGCTAGGAGCGTACTGTTACTTACAGATGCTGATCCACGAATCTGCCACTCGTAATTGCGCTTCAATTATGACTTTTTAATTTGTGTTAGTTCTTTATTTAGTCGATACATCAATTTTTCATTGAACAAGTCTTCGTCCATAGACGCGATGAAATCCAACTGCATTCCCTGTGCCATTCCAAACATTGGGTGTTCTGAGAAATTACCTAAATATTTTTCAAGAACGGCTTTCGCTTCTTCATTTTCCATAAGATCTTTAAATGTGTCAGCTGTTGAATACACATCATCAGTAATGTGAATTTCTTCAACTTCTTCATCATCACCTAGATCAGGCATTTGGAACCAGTTTGCTACTAGTCCACCTGTTTCCGCTTCAGGAGCCTCATAACTTGGGTTAGGTTCTGTCACTTTGTTAAACTTAGCTACATCTTGTAATTCAACACCATCATGGTTCGAAATAACTTTGATCTCGTTCATGCCATCTTGTAATTCAATATGTTCAAAAGTAAAGGTTCTATGACCTGATTTCGTTTCTAATTCTTTGCCGTTTACATAAAGCGTGAGTTCCTCACAATTCGAATACACTTTAACAGAAATGGCGCGATCAGCGCGATCGATATAGCGTTTGCTTGTAATATGCACGAATTTTTCATCTGACCAATTTGCTTTATACATATAAAACGCGTCTTTTTTAATCTTACGATCGTATGTGATCAACCCTTTGTTATTTCTTCCCTTAACGCCGCCTTCATCTCTTATATTGGCACCGAAATCAAACATATTCCATACATATGTGGACCAGAGGTAAGGACGTTCCGAGAAAATTTTCCAAACCTTTTCATGATAGAGCGTATGGTATTCTTCCGTATAGTCTTTTACTTTCGGATCATTGCTATGATATTGTAAAATACCCTCTGCCCCGTATTCTGAAATCCCTAATTTCACCGTAGGATTCGTCTTATGGAATCCATCAAGCCAACCGGCAAAATCTTCTGCTTTGCCTTGATACCAACCATAATATTTATTATAGCCAACGATATCTGTCATATAGTTATAATCATCTTTATCTGGCACGAACATCACATTCGCCATTGTCGTTAATCTTGTTGGATCTTCATTTTTTGTTAGCTCATTTAATTCTTTCACAAGTTTTCTAAGTTCTGGTCTTTCACCACTAATTTGGATTTCATTTTGAATTCCCCAGAACATAATTGATGGATGGTTAAAGTTTTGTCTAATTAATTCAATCATTTGTTGTTTGGCATTTATTCCTTCTAATTCCGTTTTTGACATCACAGAAATAAATGGAATTTCAGCCCAGATAACCATTCCTTCTTGGTCACATAAATCATAGAAATATTGGTCATGTTGATAGTGAGCTAATCTAATTGAAGTAGCCCCTACCTCTTTAATTAAGTCCATATCTTCTTCGTGTTCTTTTTTAGTAATTGCCCAGCCCATATCTTTGCGATCTTGATGTCTTGAAACACCATTTAAAGCAAGATGTTCACCGTTTAAGAAGAAACCTTTTTCAGCATCCACTTCAAAGTATCTTACTCCGAAAGGAATCGATAGCTCATCTACAGTATCGTTAAAGCTCTGCAAAGATACTTTCGCTTCATACATATACGCATTTTTTCTACCATTCCATAATGTTGGGTTATCGATCACAACTGGCACTTCAACTTCTTTTGTTTCACGTGAAGCTAGCACGACTTCTTTTGCAGCATAAGCTACTGTTTTTCCTTGTGCATCTACTAAATCGACCCACAGTCTTACTTTCTTTTCTTCTTCATGATCATTGACTACTTTAGATTTAATCGTTAATGAAGCCTTCTCTTCGTTTACTTCTTCTTGAATGACATAGATTCCTTGTGAACCATAGTCCATTAAATCAAAGTGAACATGATTAGCAATCACTAGATTTACATCACGATAGATCCCACCGTAAAAAGTAAAATCGGCCATTTGTGGATAAACATCATCAACAACAGTATTATCTACCTTTACAGCTAGTGTGTTCTTCGTTCCAAATTGAATCACATCACTTATATCAAATCTAAAAGTAGAATAACCGCCTTTATGTTGTCCCAGATGTTGGCCATTCATATAAACATCCGTAATACTGTTAGAGCCGTTGAACTCAATATATACTTTATTCCCTTTTGCTAATGTATCTACGACAAACTCTTTTCGATACCAACAAGCCCCTTTATAAAAATCAAAGCCATTTGCTCCATCAATAGCGTTCCATGTGTGGGGTACATGAACAACTTCCCAGCTTTCATCATTATAAGCTTGGTCCATTGCTTGTCCTTCATCTTGCTTTATAAATTTCCATTCATCATTCATATTAATAATTTTTCTCATTGTAATTCCTCCTAAATTTATCTTTTCATATATGGGAACGATTACATTTCAGATAAAACAACTATCAACTATAAGTACCTTCATGACTAATTCCGTATTCTTACGTTCATTATATTGTAAGGTTAATATTTATAATCGCATTTTTTTGACATAATTAGCATAAAAACGACTTTTTTTGCATATTTACAGATATAATAATTGAAAGAATCCATCGAAGAGGTGATTATATGTCAGAGGAATCAGGATTTTATTTTAATGATTTCTATAAAAAATGTACGATAATAAATGCGATTACTAAAATGGATGTCCGGTTAATTGATAAAGACGGGAATGCTACTTTACAGCTCGTTAATCATCATATTCCCGCTGTACTACAAAACATCAACAATGAGTATTTTACAATTAATGAAACACTAAGAAAGAATGAAACGAATAGCTACTATTATCATGTAAATTCGTTTGGCCTTGAGTATATTGCAGCTGGTATTTGGAGAAATAGCATATTTTATGGTTCCGCATTAATAGGTCCTTTTATTTCAAGTATTCCTAGTATTGGATTTATTAGTGATATTTTATCTACAAACAAGCTGCCTGTTAGTGAACGAAAACAGCTCGAAGAATTCTATACATCCTTAACCGTTATTAGTAGTATGGATTCTAATAGCATCGGCGATTTACTTGTTAATATGTGTATCCATAAACATATTGATTCACAACTCATAACCTCTGAAATCATCACCCCACCACTAAATAAAGAGCAACTAAAAACCAATATTGCTGAAAGTAAAACGATGATCGAGGCTAGATATCAATTTGAGAAGAGAGTAATGGATGCGATCGCAAAAGGAGACAGAGAAGAAATCGCTCGGATTGCAAATGAAAGTAATAGTCTCTTACATATTTCAGATAGAATCCCCGAAAGTCCGATTAGATCTGCCAAAAATATAACTTTGGTTATGAACACGGTTTGTAGAAAAGCTGCTGAAAGAGGAGGAGTACATCCCATTTATATTCATACTATTTCAGAAAAATTTGCTATCTTGATTGAAAGAGCACCGAATCTACCTCATTTAAAGAAATTGGGTATCGTGATGATTAATGAATACTGTGAACTTGTCCAAACATTTTCAACACGTAATTATAGCTTCATCGTCAAAAAGGCAGTTGATTATATTCATTTACACTTAGAAACCCCTTTAACACTTCATGATCTCGCTGCTACTTTACACGTGAATCCTTCCCATCTTTCTCGCAAATTTAAGTCAGAGACGACTATGAATATCATCGATTATATTAATCAAAAAAGGGTAGAAGAAGCTAAGTTATACCTCCAAAGAGGAAATGTATCGATTACAGAAATTGCTTTTATGGTCGGATTCAATGATCTCAATTATTTTAGTAGAGTTTTCAAAAAAATGACATCTTTCACACCATCCCAATATATAAAACGGTTCACTTGAAAGAGCTTCTCTATTATTGTAAAGCCGTAAAATAAACCGAAAGTCTTAAAACAGCTTATTCAAACAGATTAATCCATGACAATTGAAATCCATTGCAATTTTTAACTCACCGAGGGATACTTCCCTTCAGTCTACGCTGTAGTCTATTAAATCGAAAAGCCCAGGAATTCATTTGAAATCCCTGGACTGCTTTATTTTATGAAGTTAGCTTTACTTTTTTTGTTTCTTTATAAATGAAAGGATGGCAATTAATCCTACCATTATCAGACATACACTGGTACCAATCACATTTTGTTTATTAAAAATAAAAGTAATAAAGATAAGAGTTAAAGCCGTGATTGCAAATATCGTTGTGTATGGGTACCATTTCACACGGAAAAATGGTGTGTCCGTGTATTGCTGACGAAGCTTCAATTGTGCACAACAAATACTGATCCATAATAATAACACGGTAAAACCAGGAATCGTCATAAGATAGCTTATGACCTGATCAGGAGTTAAATAAGATAAAAACACACCAACTAATATACATAATGCAGTGATTACTATTCCATTTAACGGGATTCCATTTTTTGTTGTTCTAGAAAATGCTTTAGGTGCTTCCCCCGTTTGAGACATAGTAAATAAAGTTCTAGATGTCGCGTATATTCCTGAATTTGCAGCGGACAGTACAGCTGTTAAAAGAACGAAATTCATTACATGTGCAGCTCCAGGAAGTCCTGTGATACTGAATACTTGTACGAAAGGACTTTCTTCTGTCGTTACTTTGTCCCAAGGTATGATACCGCAAATAATAAGAATAGGTAGGATGTAAAATAGAATGACTCGCCATACGGTTCCTTTAATTATTTTCGGTAAGACCTTCTTCGTGTCTTTTGTCTCTGTGACAGCTATACCAATTAATTCAGCTCCCCCATAGGAAAACATGACAACTAAAAATGCGCTTAAAGTTCCACTAATTCCATGAGGAAAAAAACCGCCATGTGCCGTATAATTAGAAAATCCAACTGGAATGGTACTAGAGAATACTCCTAGTAAAATGAAAGAACCTAAAATAATAAAAGCAATTAAGGCGATAATTTTAACACCTGCAAACCAAAACTCGAGCTCCCCATAGTATTTTACTTGAGACAAGTTAATACTTACTATTAGGGCTGTACAAATTAAACTTAAAAACCATAATGGGATATTCGGAAACCAATATTGCAAAAAGCTTCCAGATGCTATCAACTCTACAACGGTCACAATTACCCAGTTAACCCAATAGAGCCATCCTACGATAAAGGAGATTCGAAATCCAAAAGCTTTATTTATTAAGTGTTGCACATTTAAATTGGGATAAACAGTAGCCATTTCTCCTAGGGCTGCCATTACAATAAATAATAAGAGTCCACCTATTAAATAGGCTATTACTACACTTGGACCAGCCAAATTTAAAGTATCTGAACTTCCCTTAAAAATACCTGTTCCAATCATTCCTGCTAATGCAATAAACTGGACGTGTCGCGGCAATAAGCCCCTTCTTAAATCATGATGATTTTCTCCCACGATGTTCATACCTTTCTTTCATTTGTTATATTTTCCATTCTCCTAATGAATATCTGTTTACTATTCAATTACATCAAAATCAAGTTATTCTATTCTATATTAACGCTTTCGAGCGTTAAAGTAATTTTATATTAATATATCATAATATAGGAAAAAGTCAATTTCTGACGTGCAGGGAAATACAATCTAAAGAAGAGTTGTTCCCCTTAATGATGACTCAAAAAGTGTCCTATTAAATCTTTCCCGCTATACCAAGATCATTTAATGGCGAGAACTGGTCAAGCCCATCAAGGATAGACGCGCTCAAATAAACTTTGTAAAGCCGCTTTTTAAAAAATGGAACACATAAAGAGAACACCAAGGAAACTGTAGCTAGTTATACTTATTGAGGCGCTTTTGACAACGCCTATTCTTCTATTTTATTATTCAAATCGTTCGTTGTCAGATCCTCATCTGGTTCCTTTATAGGGCCACCAAATTCTTGGATAATCTTTCTTACTATTTCATTTAAAAAATCATCTGATAATAAAGGATTATTTTCTTGAAACATATTATTTCTCCTACACTATCTTGATATATTATTAGCTATTGTTCACACAAGAAGGAATATCATTCATTTTGAAAATAACACTCCACGTTTAAATTTTCATATTTTTCACATTTTTCATTTACTTTTTTAAAACACGGGAGTATGATAATCTCCAGTTTCAAATTTCTAAGTTGCTGAAACCATATGGTACGGGGGAACCGATATTATGGGTTGTTACATAACCCAGGGGGTGAATCCTTTTAAGGTAGGGCTACTCAAGGCCCAAATCCGACAGCTAACCTCGTAAGCAAATATTGAGAAGGAAGGTGTACTTGTGAGAAAAAAATTGCTGTTTACAAGTCTATTCAACTATGACTTGTAGGTATGTTTCCACTTTAATTATGTAATGATGCTGTTTGCCGAGATAATTATTTAAATGTCTAGGAATTGTACACTTATTACTATTTGGTGGTGAATATCAATGGTTGCTTCAGTAAAGAGATTTTTAATTGGACGTCCATTAAAATCAACTGAATTAGGGGAACAGAAGCTTAACAAAACGAAAGCATTAGCGATCCTTTCCTCTGACGCACTATCATCAGTTGCATATGGTCCAGAACAAATATTGATTGTCCTAGTTACAGTGAGCGCTACAGCATTTTGGTATTCGATTCCTATTGCCTTAGGGATATTGATTTTATTAACGGCTTTGATTTTGTCTTATCGACAAATTATCTTTTCGTATCCTCACGGGGGAGGAGCCTATATAGTATCGAAAGAAAATCTAGGTATGAATCCAGGGTTAATAGCGGGCGGTTCATTGCTAGTGGACTATATTTTAACCGTGGCAGTAAGTGTGTCTGCAGGTACAGATGCCATCACCTCTGCTTTTCCTGCATTACATTTTTATAATGTAGAGATTGCCATTATATTTGTAATATTTATTACTCTCTTGAACTTAAGAGGGGTAACTGAATCTGCTTCTATCTTAGCTTATCCGGTTTATTTATTTGTTTTAGCGTTATTTATATTAATTGGAGTAGGTATTTACCATATAGTTTCGGGGCAAGTTCCCCCAGCCTTGCATACACCACTCGGTACACCGGTAGCGGGAATCAGCTTATTTATTCTTCTAAGAGCGTTCGCATCAGGTAGCTCTGCTTTAACAGGGGTTGAAGCCATATCCAACGCAATACCAAACTTTAAAAATCCAGCTCCTAATAATGCCGCAAAAACCCTCATTGCGATGGGGGCCTTGCTTGCTGTTTTATTTAGTGGAATGATATTTTTAGCCTATTATTACGGAATTGTTCCCAGCGAGAAAGTAACTGTTGTGTCTCAAATTGCTGAAGATACATTTGGGCGAAATTTGATGTATTACTTTATTCAAGGTACAACTGCTATGATATTAATCCTTGCAGCTAACACGGGATACTCTGCTTTTCCTTTGTTAGCAGTTAACCTTGCCAAAGATAAGTTTATCCCAAGAATGTTTACAATTCGAGGTGACCGTTTAGGCTATTCTAATGGAATTATGATACTTGGGATTGCTTCTGTCATCTTAATTATCGCTTTTAAAGGACGAACAGAACATCTTATCCCACTTTATGCTGTCGGAGTATTTATCCCATTTACTTTGTCCCAAACGGGCATGATCGTTAAATGGATTCGCGAAAAGCCTAAAGGATGGATCCCTAAGCTAACGATTAATACAATCGGTGCCCTGATTAGCTTTATCGTTATGCTCATGTTCTTTTTAACTAAATTCACACAGGTTTGGCCAGTCTTAATTTTTTTACCGATCATCATTTTTATCTTTTATCAAATTAAAAAGCATTATGAAGCAGTAAGTGATCAACTCAGGGTTGCCAATTCTGAACTTTCCATACCAATTGCAGGCAATGTAATGATAGTACCTGTTGCTGGCATTACTCAAGTCGTAGAGAACTCATTAAGCTATGCTAAATCTCTCTCGCCAGAACAGATTATTGCCGTTTATGTTGCTTTTGAAAGAGAAGATGAGAAGAAATTCGAAGAAAAGTGGAAAAAATGGCAACCTGATATTAGACTTGTGACACTGCATTCTTATTACAGAAGTATCATTCAGCCACTGACCAAATTTATTGATATCGTTGAACATAAAGCAAGTGAATCGAATTATCAAGTTACAGTCATTATTCCACAATTTATCCCTAAGAAAGGCTGGCACAATATTCTTCATAACCAATCAAGTATACTGATTCGTACACTCTTGCTTTATCGCAGAAACGTGGTTATAACGACTGTACCTTATCATCTAAAAAAATAAAACAGCTAACATCAACGAATTCTTAGGTGGCTTACCTTTATTCGAAGCCACCTTTTCTTATCCCCCAAATACGACTGTTATTATTTTTAAATATACTGAAATAGATTTATCAATTAAAAACAGCTTTCAGATTATTTATTATTTTTGTAAGAGCACAGTAATGATCTATAAAATCCCTGAACAATCTTTCACTCTTTGCGGAATTGTTTTTTATATAATAGAAGAGACTGGATCGCTCTATATAAAAGCTCTTCTTCACGCATTCTCCATCTCATTCTCTGTACGTAACGTGGCGTGCGCAGTTAGTTATACCACGATTTGCTCAAGTTGTTGCAGTTCCCCATCATTTAAAACGTTATAAAAATCGCGAAACATGTTTGAAAAGCGCCGATGTATGGAATGATATGTTTCTCTCCCAGTATCAGTGAATTGGATATGAACGACATGTCGGTCATCCTCGCCGTGTACTCGTTGAATTAACTTTTTCCGTTCAAGCCGATCCATTTGCTGTTTCAGTAGCAGGATTAATTTTTAACTGTTCTGCAATGTTTTTACAGCCATAGGTTCCTTTAAGACAATACATTCTCATGCATGTTTGCACGTTAGTTAAGTCGTATGCAACCAATCACGGCTCTACTAATTCCTGTGAGAAGCTGTCACGCTCCTTAATCCCTGTATGCAACATAAATAATTCACCTGAATCATCCATGTTATACAATCCTTTCTAATTGACAACAATCCATCAAAAACTATAAGATAGGGAGCGTGCCAAAAAATGAATCATGCCAATTAAATGGTTGATTTGAGTAACTGTAGAAAGAGAGGTAATATATGTCAACAGAACAACGTAAAAAGATGATCGTTCTTATGATCAATATGTTTATAGCAATAGGAAGTTTTGGAATTATTATTCCCATTTTACCAGCATACTTAGCATCCATTAATCAAGGTGGAACTGCTGCAGGACTTATGATTGCAATTTTCGCAGGAGCTCAACTTATTTTTTCTCCGATTGCGGGAAAATGGACGGATCAATACGGTCGTAGAAAGATGATTATCTACGGACTAGTTGGCTTGACGCTGTCCATGTTTATCTTCTATGCCGTTAATTCCATTTGGCTGCTGTATGCTTCTCGTGTTGTCGGCGGAATTGGTGCTGCGTTACTTGTGCCAGCTATATTTGCTTATGTAGCTGATATTACGACATTCGATCAGCGAGCAAAGGGCAATAGTTTAGTATCTGCGGCCATGTCACTAGGAATTGTCGTTGGACCAGGGATTGGTGGATTTTTAGCTGACTTTGGTTTAAAGGTTCCGTTTTTAATTTCTGCACTTGTGTCACTTGCTGCTGTCGTGTTTTCAATTTTTGTTTTAAAGGAAAGTGAAACGAAAGAAGTAGCACAAGCTACGGAAATGGCAGAAGAAGAATCAATGCTTCGCCAAATTGCCACGTCTGTTAAGAAGCCATATTTTATTCCGCTTATTATTACCCTCGTACTGAGCTTTGGGTTAATGGCCTATGAATCCATAATTGGTCTTTATCTCGACAATCAATTTAGTGCGACACCTCAGGAAATTGCCACGATGATTACAGCTACTGGAATCGTTAGCGTAATCGTTCAGCTTTTTGTCGTGGATCGGGTAGTTCGTCGTTTTGGAGAAGTTTCTGTATTAAATATTTTTATCGGCATCGCAGCCATCGGATTTCTACTTTCACTCTTTGCTTCTAGTTATGCGCTTTTCTTTGGAATTTCTCTCATCATCTTCCTTTCTACCTCCATCCTCAGACCAGTCCTAAACACACTGATTTCTAAGATGGCAGGGAACGAACAAGGCTTTGCGATGGGAATGAATAACGCATATATGAGCATTGGGAATGTGCTTGGACCAACTCTTGCCGGATTGATGTATGATGTGCGCATTACGTATCCGTTCATTTTAGGACTTGTTCTCTTGGTCATTACATTATTCATAACGATGGCTTGGCAAAAGCGGTCTCTTCATGCGAAAGCATTGTCGAAACAGCCGTTAAGCTGATTAAAACAAACATATAAGTGGTTGTACCAAAAAAGGATCTGATTTCACACGCTAAACATTATTTATTGTATCAAGTGAATGATGTAGTAAATGTGGGGGCTGATCCTTTCTTTATGGGGCAACCTCTTATTTTTGTTTATATTCATATGTATTTTGAGAAATTGTATACACGATTACCTAATTTATCATTCCGAACTTTTTATCGTACCTTGATGAAAAACCATCTGCCATCTACCATCTATCTGTTTCCATACCGAGCTCCTTAAACTTTCTTTCATTCTCGTTTCATCTTTCAAATCATACATGGTTAACACTGAATCTGACGATAATAGTTTGATCTCAAAGTTCAATACATACATCAGTGGTGTGGCAAGACCATCGAGACAATCCTGTTTATTTTTCTTCTTACCAGAGCTTGTAAACTCAATAAAATCATCTGCCAATAACTTCTCAAGTTCTATTTTAGATTGACGAATTTCTGGTGTTAGTAATTGTACTTCTAAATCGTATAACAACTCTTTTAGCACAGAACCGCTTTCCATATGTAAGCATCTCCTCAAAATTACAGATTCCCAATATTTCTTTTCTATTTCTACAGGTAAAGAAGCTAGATTCGCTATTTATGTTAATCATTCATTGTCTAGTGAGGTCTTCATGCCTTAACCCCCCATATCAAGCACTCTTATTTTTTCAGAAAATTAGCTGATAAAATCATCACTACTCCGATTCCGATATAGACAATTGCTGTTGCTTGACTTGGCGTTCATGCAGAATATTTTAATACACCGGTTATAGGCGCAACGCCAAACATAAAAAATAAATACCCTGCCCCAAATAATCGTTTTCCCCACAACGAATGTTTTTTCATTCTTTCCTTCCCTTTATCTTTTTTAAAACTATTTTTTTGTAACTTTTCATTATATCAGGAAAAAATGGGTGCCATAAAAAGCCTAGTTACCCGTGTATACAGGATTTGCTTCCCACTCTTCTCGTAAAAGGCCCATCCTGATCGAATCATAATATTCTCCATTATAGTACCGGCATTTTCTAAGTCTTGCTTCCATTGTCAGCCCCAGTTTTTCGCCAACTTTGATCATCCTATAATTTCCTGACCAAGTTGTAAACCCTACTCGTACTAATGGCAAAGTGGTAAACAAATGGGTAATCCATAGCTTGAGCGCTCTTGTCCCAAACCCTCCACTCCAATAATGAGGATGATAAATACCTATTCCCATTTCAAGCCAATTTGAAGGTTGATGTTCCCAATAATAACTAACTGTACCGATCATTTTCCCTTCCACTTCTATTCCCCAATAATGTTCCTGATCAATAAGTTTTGCTTTGTCATTTATGAAATCGTGATACGAAAGAGCCTTATGTTCGAAATAAGGTGCATCCCATTTCTTCCATTCAGGTGACTCCTCTTTGTATTTGATTTCCCAAAGAGAATATAAATCTTCTTCTTTAATTGGTCTGATCATTAAATTCCTATCTTTATACATCACAAGTCCTTTCCCCTTTACCAATGCTTTCTCTCTACCCTAATCATACTATATATTTCCAAACACGACCTACAATCTCTTTTTCATCATTCACGATTTCAGGCCATTTACATGAATTAAAGAAGATAAATAATCGATAATCGTTCAATAAAGTGAAACTTCAATCAGTGGGGGATTCTTCATCCTCCACCGATTGTTATCCCCCACCTACGCTTCTTCGATTCCTCTAAGCCTTGAGGTGGGGATCTTGACTTTCCGTTAATGCGG
The DNA here is from genome assembly GCF_044762875.1 of Peribacillus sp. NPDC096379. NCBI lineage: Bacteria > Bacillati > Bacillota > Bacilli > Caryophanales > Bacillaceae > Peribacillus > Peribacillus sp. NPDC096379. The sequence continues at coordinate 285,548 of NZ_JBIWFD010000001.1, read as the reverse complement.
GATAAAAAAAAGAGCTGCGCTAGCAACCCCTTGGTCGTTAAAACTCCTTATAAATCCCCCTTTATTATTCAACAAGGATCGAGACTGCACTATAAACCAATAACAAAGCCATTACCAGATTAAACTGACTTCTATACTTAGTTAAGAACATTTGAAATAAGGAACCGAACATACTCCAACACATCGTACTAAGAAAACCAACAAAAGCCAGGAATATTGAAAAAGCTAGTAAGCTGAAATTAGAACTGTGATAAGGAAGAATAAAAGTTGATATGACCGTTATACCGTATAAAATACCTTTCGGGTTTACGAATTGTAAAACCATACCTGAGAAAAAACGGTTATGCTTATCGTCCTCATTGTCGTTATCATGATTTTTACTCATTACAATTTTTATAGCCAGATAGACCATATAAACGGCGGCTAGAATCGTCATCGCAAATTCGATTTTCGGTATGAAATTTTTAAGCAAAAGATTAAAATAACTACTCAATAACATAATAACGAAGAAACCTGTACCAACTCCTAAACAAAACCTAAGTGTCTTTTTAAACCCGGATTTATTAGCAAATAACATCGCCATAATATTATTAGGACCTGGTGTAAAACTCGAAATAAAAACATAAAGCAAAAATGATAATAATGGCATAATCTTGCCCCCTTCTAAACGTATGTTATAATGACTGAAATGGACCTTATAAAGATTTACTTTTTATTGTACGTTATAGTCGTTATATTGTAAATATAGGAGGTGTACTTCATGGAGGAAATAAATCTTATTATTGCAAAAAACTTAAAAGCTTTGAGAGAAGAGAAAAAATTAAGCCTTGAGAAAGTCGCAGAGTTAACTGGCGTAAGTAAAACGATGATTGGTCAAATCGAAAGAGGCGAGTCAAGTCCGACGATAACAACGATCTGGAAAATTGCAAATGGTTTGAAGATCTCATTTACATCTCTAATCAATAATCCGCAACCAGATACAAAAGTTATTGTAAAAAATGAAGTTCAAACATTATCTGAAGATAACGGGAAGTATCGAATTTATTCCTATTTTCCCTTTCAAGAAGATAGACGCTTCGAAGTTTATGCAGTCGAGATAGATAAAGGTGGGTTTCTAAGTGCGGATTCACATGGAGGGGGAACGGAGGAATTTTTAACCGTCTTTGATGGAGAATTAACTATCAATGTCAATAACATTGAATATACAGTAAGTAGTGGTGATTCTATCAGGTTCAAAGCTGATAGACCTCATAGCTACCATAATTCCGGGGAAACATTAACACGATTAAGCATGACGATCTACTATCCCGCTTAAAAAGAAGCTTGTTTGATGTATACATTTATAACATGAATGCTCTTTGATAAGAAAACAACATCTATTAAAGTGGAGCTTATTTGTCATGACCTATGCAACCGAAACCGCGACGCGACAAATACGAGAAAACACGGGTCGATTTCAGAACGCCCTCATTGTAGAAAACCAACATTGTATAATATATAAACGCTGCCAATAACTATAGGCTGCCTGAGAGTTGACAGCCTATAGTTATTGGCAGCGTTTAAGACCATTCTAACTGTTTTTAATAGATGACCATCAAATTCTGAGACAACTTCAAACCCTTTAGCCTTGTAAAGGATTGTGCCAATTTTATTCTCTTTTTCTACGTTGATAAAGACGACTTTGACACCTTCTAAGTTTTTTATGCCCTCTTTTTACGTAGCTGTACCTATTCCTTTCCCTTGATATTCAGGCAATAAATAAAGTAAAACTTCAATCCGTGGGGTTTTCCTCATCCCCCACGGATTGTTAATCCCGTTCTACTGTCGCTAATACCCCACTTCGCTTCGGGAAAGCGACACTACTAACCTGATTCAAGGTAAGTTTCACTGTATCTCACCAATCGGGATTTTACGGGCAGTTGTCCCCCACCTACGCTTCTTCGATTCCTCTAAGCCTTGAGGTGGGGGTCTTGATTTTCTGTTAATACAGGATAAATACCCCATCTAAATAAACTTTTTATATTCTTTTACTTTTCTAAGGAAATTTTAAGGTTCTTCTTCTTTTTCTTTAAACTCATTTGGGTATGATACAAATATCAACAAAACAAGGCGGTTATCAAGAATGGACCCAATGAAAATACTAATAAAAGGTTCCTTAATCGCAGTTGGTCTAGGAGCTCATACAATAATTGATAACCAACCAATAACGAAACCAACAAATGCACAAGTACAAACGATCAATGAATTATCAGCAAAGATGATCGCCTTAGACACCTCAAAAGGTGGTCTAGTAACGAACACTCACACCATTTTCGATCATGGAATTATTAAATACGAGATTTCTATTGAAAAGCAAGATACAGGATATGATATGGATATTGATGCATCAACCGGAAAAGTTTTAAAAATTGACCAATGTAGGAAAGTTTGTACTAACCATGATGTTGAGTAAGTAATTTTAAGCTTTCATTCCTATTTCATGCATATAGCCAAACAGATATCGATTAATTTAAAACCATTTAGGGAAAAATAGTAAAAGTAACTATTACAGGAGGTTTTGATAATGATTCAAGATTTTAAAGTGAAACCATTATTTGAAGATCAAGTTCATGAACGCCAACACTTTACCCTTAGTTTTGAAGGAGATACGTATCAAGGGATTTTTCACGATGAAGAAATACATTGGCTTCACCCCAAACCGAATACTAAACTAGAAGAAGTTTCCATTCAAAATTTGGAATCCAGAGTGTATGACTTGTTAACAAGCCACACGGATCAAGACTTCACGGTAAACCCAATGCTTGAAGGTCAAGTTCCTGAACGTCATCAGTTTGCACTTAATTTTGAAGGCGTTAATTATCAAGGGATTTTCCACAATGAAGAAATTCAATGGTTACATCCTCAACCTAAACAACAACTTGAAAAAAATAATCTGCTTGATTTGGAAGCCAAGGTACATGACTTAATGACAAACCATGTATATCAAGATTTTAAAGTGAAACCTTTGTTTGAAGATCAAGTTCATGAGCGTCATCAATTTGAACTGAATCATGAAGGCGATAATTATCAAGGCATTTTCCATAATGAAGAAATTCAATGGTTCCATCCTCAACCACATGGCAATCTTGAAGAAGATGATCTTGAAGAATTGGAATCTAAAGTGTATGACTTAATGACGAACCACGTTGAACAAGAATTTCAAGTAAAACCTTTGATTGAAGAGCAGCCATAATTAACTACAGAAAAAGCGAGTGAAATAGTCATGCATTTCACTCGCTTTTTCATAACCTGAATTATCAGGTGTTACGATTTTTTCCCAGTAAGTTCCGTTTCCCCTACAAAATCCACTTGTTACACGATCTCGAAAAATTAATGAAATTTACCCGTTAATCTAAAACCAATTTCGGCTACTAGAGTAGATAATAAAAACGTCCCTGTATATACAACTAGTGAGATGACAACAATACGCCATCCTAATTTTTTAAACTCTTTCAAATCTTTCCCGAAAGAAAGGCCAGCATACGCCAAAATAGGTGTTGCTAAGGCCATAAAATTCACTTGTTCTGTTACTTTAACGATTGATTCGTTTCCAGGGAAAATGGGAGTTGTAATCAATAATGCTAACATAGACACCCAAATAACGGTTGGTAATTTAATGGGGAATATTTTAGCGAAAAAGAACCCTAATATCGTAACCGCAACAATAATCATCATACCTGGTAATGCATCAATAGGAGAAACATTGTATCCAATCCAATTTCCCATAAGGGCTATTATTCCAATCATTACAAAAGTCAATATTTTATCTTTCATATAAAATCTCCTCTTTTATGTCCTACACTCAAATATTTTTCATTTGATCTTGTTTTGATTTTCTCCCCAAAATAGGTTCAAGTTTTTTGTATAAATAGTTTGTAAATGGCAGAGAAAAGAATACACAAATATACGTCCCTAAAATGGTTGTAATTAAGTTAGCGGCACCAGCAAAAATAGCGATATCCTTTGCCGATTCCGGGAATATAACGGCTAATGCACCAGACATAGCAGCCATCATACTCCCTGAACCGACACCAGCACCCATGGCTAGTGAAATAGGGTGAAACCAACCAGTTTGGGCCATAAAACTCGCTAACACTGACAGATATAAAGCCCCAAATAAAGTACCACAAACATATACTCCTAGTGCTCCCCGTCCTTCTGGTGAATCAGAGCCGTATTTTTCAGCAATAATGGCTAAATTAGGTTCTCGATCAATTGAAAAAGTGGCACCGACTGCTTCTCTTTTCATCCCAAGTAGTAAAGCAATTGGTAGCCCCAATAAGATTGTCCCTGCAAAATGTCCTACTTCTTGTAATCCTAAAGAAAGTCCCGCCTCAAATATCTTTGGTAATGATGGTCCCATTAACATGCCTAATTTGGCTACAAAAAGCATGAATGAAATCCCTAAAATATTGGCGGCTATATTCATTTCTTTCAATTTTAAAATTTTTAAAGACGGTAAACTAATAATTGCTCCGATAATTAATGCATACAACATTGGAAATAACGCAATTGCTCCAATTCCTATGTTAAGCGTTTTTACGCCGATAAATTCTGTCAAACATACTAATATCAAAACAAATAAATGAATTTTCCAATTACGTAAAGAATTGTCTTGCATTTTTTTCACTCCATTTCTGTAAATTGTGCTAACTCAGAAAAAAACGATGATTATTTCCGGTGCAAAAGGGCGGTACCTTTTCAAAATCTGCTCAGCACCGCCACCTTCATTTGGTGATTGAATGTTTAGAACTTTAACCTTTTACATCATTTTCATAGATGTTTTTTTATCTTATTGAATTTTTTCAGTAGTATTTATTGCTAGTCCAACGATAAGGGAAATTCCTTGGATCATCGCCTTTTCATCTGGTAAAAATACGTCACTATGCAACTTCATAGGATTCTCTGAATTTTCTCCTACGCCCAGGAAGACAAATGTGCCAGGGACTTTCTCTAAATAGAAAGCAAAATCTTCACTAGCCATACTTGGTTTACTCAGCCACTGCACTGAATGTTCTCCAAATAAATCAGTAGCAATAGCACAAGTATGTTCATTAAATTTTGGATCATTCATAGTAACAGGATACCCAACTGTAAAGTTATAGTTTATTTCAACTTCTAATTTAAGAGCAGAAGCCACTCCTTCAATAATTCGTTGAATACTTTCCGCTACTTCCTTACGAGTGTTTTCATTAAGTGTTCGTACAGTTCCTTTAAAACTAGCTTTTTCAGGAATGATATTATAGCCATCCCCCGCTTCAATTGTTCCGATTGTAATAACGACCGAATCTACTGGATCTGTTTCCCGACTAACAATTGTTTGTAGAGCAGTTACAACATGAGCTGCACCTACAATTGCATCTACTCCTTGATGAGGTGCTGCCCCATGACCTTGTTTACCTTTTAAAACAACATCAAAAGTATCCATACTTGCCATAATCGCACCGTTTCTAAATCCATATTTTCCAGTTGGTAACTCAGGCCAAACATGAAATGCAAAAGCATGGTCAACGGGAGGATTACTTAATACCCCTTCATCAACCATCATGATTCCTCCGCCCTTCATCTCTTCAGCAGGTTGAAAAATAAATTTGATTGTGCCCGAAATATGTTGCTTATTTTGAGATAAAATATTAGCGGCAGAAAGTAACATTGCGGTATGCATATCATGTCCGCAAGCATGCATAATCCCTGATTTTTTTGATTTGTAGCTTACATCTGTTTTCTCTTGAATAGGTAAAGCATCAATATCCGCTCGCAAAGCAAGTATCGGTCCTTCATTCACTCCACGTAGAATTCCAACAACACCTGTCTTAGCGACTCCTCTTGTCACTTCAATTCCGAGCTCTTGTAAATAAGTCGCGATCATTTCAGCCGTTTGATACTCTTCAAATCCAAGCTCAGGATTTTCATGGATTTTTCTTCTTAATCTCACAGCTTCTTCATATATTCCAACTGCTTGCTCTACTATTTCAGCTGCCTTTAACGAATTTGTATTTTTTTGGATACTCATGAGCGTTCATCCCCTAAAGAAGTATAAGTGCAAAAAACACTAATATTTAATAATAAAATTTTCATTATAATAAAAAAACTAAATTTACAGAAAAAACCTTTAAATTAGAAAATTCTAAATCGATATTGATATACTACCATATCAAAAAACAACTGTAAATCTGAAAAATACAATTGTATTTTTATAACACCTCATTGAAATTTAAATCATGTATCATGACTAATAAAAACTACAGCAACTGCCAATTTCTATGTAAATTCCTCCATACAAACATCTAAACGATTGTTACTATGCGTCAAAAACTGCAAAAAAAATAATAAATTGTTGATTTTGATAATCATTATCAATTAGAATGAAGGTAATTGATAATCGTTTTCAGCAAGGAGGTGGCTTCCAATAAAATCATTTCCTATTAATGACTTCGTGTTTGTCTTGATTTGTAATGATTGCGGTTATATAGAGAAATGTGCGATTTATGATGATTTATGTCCATGTTGTGGGGAAGATGAAGGTTTAGACAAGTATAACTATATAAAGTGAAACTTCAATCAGTGGGGTTTTCTTCATCCCCCACTGATTGTTAGTCCCGTTCTAGTGTCGCTAAATCTTCGATAAAGCGACACTACGAACCCGATTCAATGAATCACAGAGTATTACAGCTTATGACCTCGAGGGGCTAGGAGCCGCAACTAGAGTAAAGGCTGTTGTCCCCCACCTACGCTTCTTCGATTTCTCTAAGCCTTGAGGTAGGGGGCTTGACTTTCCGTTAATGCGGGATAAACGTAGAGTAATAGGTACATGTATTTATGTATGTATTCAGCATTCAGTCGAATTCCAATTCATCAAAAAATTTTATTGCGTATGCCATCACAGTAAACATTCATCGTCTTCTATTTACTTATCCCCTGCTTAGAATCTTAACTTTAAAACGATAAATAACTTCAACGAGGAGCATAAGAATGAAAAAATATATTTTAATTTTTACTAGTATGTCAGGAAATACAGAGGAAATGGCGGAGATTATTTCAGAAGCGATAACAGAAGAGGGTGGCGATATCCTTGTAAAAGATGTGCTTGAAGCTGACCCTTCTGAGCTTGAACAATATGACGGAATCTTACTTGGTGCTTATACCTGGGGAAACGGCGATCTCCCATATGAGTTTTTAGATTTTTATGACGAGATGGATCAACTAAATTTAGCTGGTAGAAAGGCAGCTGTTTTTGGTTCATGTGATTCATTCTATCCCGAATTTGGGGCAGCTGTTGATACATTGATGAATAAATTGCAAGAATGTGGAGCTGATGTAGTACTTGAAGGTTTAAAGGTTCAGCTCGATCCTATCGGTGAAGATGTTGAACGCTGCAAACAATTTGGTAAGGTTTTTCTCAAGAAATGTACAGATTAAATATCACTGCAACTTCTTAGGAGGCATCTTGAAATGAAAAATCATATGATCTCAATCCGTACGATAACAGAACAAAACTTAAAAGATTTCATTCTTTGCCCATATAAGTTTTATTACGAATATATAGAAAAGAAGAAGTCTCCTTTAGATTGGAGGAAGGTCGTTCAACAAGTCGTTCACCGGATTGTGTACGCCTATTATCAACTCCCAATTGAACACCGGCATGCAACAAAAGTGCTTGAGTTAATAGAACAACATTGGCTGAAGATTTCTCCACAATTTTTTGAATCCAACATTCAATATTATCAAGTAGTGGCTAAAGTAACGGATTATTTATTACAAGATTTAACAGAAGTATCAAATCTAGATCCACCTCTACTGTTATTTGAAAAGTATAAAACTCATATTCAAGAACTAGACGTTGATCTCGCTTTAACCTTTGATGTAGTTAATTTTTCTAACTCCTCATTTGTTGTGAAGAAGTATGTAGTTCAAGCTGATCAAGAAATGTTAAAGCTTTATTATTTCTTAATTCAAGTATTTTCGGAAAAAGTTTTTCAAATACGTCCAACACGGGTTGAAGTGATCACTTTAATTGACCAAAAGAAACATATCTTTCGTCCGACACAAGAAACGCTTGATGAAGGAACAAGTTATTTACTGTTAATGAAGCATTTTCTAGAAGATTCAGCTATTTATAGTGAAATCTATAACGAAAATGAATGCCCAACGTGTCCATTTCAAAACGTTTGTAATAGAGAAGCACCAAAATTAAATCAAGCTAAGTATTTATCTTAAAACTTGCCTGTTGATTGGAGCGAAAAGCATTCTCTTTCTGCGGTCAATACGGGAGTCTCCTTGGCGCTCTCTTTTGCACAAGGTGTCTCCCAGATCCGCTCCAATGAATATCGTGCAAAAATGAACACCACTCATAGCATATCCCTTTATCAAATGACCCTGTAAATCGGTTCATCCTCTTACTTGGACAATCATGATGGGATGGGTCTACAGTTTTGGATCGCACGCATGAATCACTTCGAAATTCTTATTTCCTCATTCAATGCTCTCCTATCAGCTTGTTAAAAACACTTTCCCTTTGCGAGCTTTAGAAGTTTCAACAACGGTAATCGCTTCTTTTACGTTTACTAAATCATATTGAGAATCTGTCATCATTAATTTTAATTTATGGTCTTGTATGAATGTGATGATCTGTTGAAAGGCTTCTTGCCAAGCTTCCGTAGATACTCTGTTATTCCAATGCCGTAAATGAAAGATTTTCGCTTTTACTTTTGCCTGATGGACAATTTCTGCCCAATTTACTTGAACGCCCGATAAAAGACCGATCGATAAAAAGATCCCATCGGGGTGTACACAATAAGCTAAATCAGTACCAGAGAAACCACCTATAGAATCAATCGCTGCATCAGCACCACGTCCATTGGTAATCTCCATCATCGCTACACGCAATGGTGTTTCAGATGTATTGATGACATAACTCGCGCCAAGGTTCAGTAATTCTTTTGTATATGTATGATTTCTCGTTACCGCAATTAACCGAAAGCCAAGTATTTTCGATAATTGGGCAAAGATTCGGCCGATTGAAGAACTACAAGCATTTACGACTAAAATATCATTTCGTTGCAATCTCAACTCTTCTGTACAAATTACCCATGCTGTAATTGGATTTATATACATCTGAGAAGCGATAAAATCATCCATCGTATCAGGGATTGGAACGGCAAACTGTGCGGATGTTTTGACAAACTCTTGCCAAGTACCTTCTCCTCTTAAAGGTAAAACCCGCTTCCCAACAAGATGATTCGATACTAAAGAACCCACCTCTTCTACGATCCCCACTCCTTCATAACCAGGAATAACAGGTAGTGCAATACGCTGGGAATACGCTCCTCTAATCGGAATTAAGTCTGAGGGATTAATAGGCCGTGCTAACATTCGCACAAGCACTTCATCTTCTTTAGGGCGCTGAATTTTTTTATGTTCCACTTTTAATACTGCTTCTGGTTGACCGAACTCATAAAATGTAATATATTTCGCATCCAACGCAATCACTCTCCTTCTATATCGGTTAACTCCGGACACAAATATCACTACACGGTTCAATCTTTACGACCTTCCGATCAAGCAGCGCCCCCATATACTACACACAGATTACTTACATAACTGTCAATATTTCTGAAGGTTTATGCACCTTATAGTCGGGATTCTCCCCTTGAATCGCTTCTATTGAATCATACCCCCAACTTACCCAGATCATCTTAATTCCTGCTTTTTTACAAGCAACTAGATCTCGTTTCTCATCACCTACATAAATCACTTCAGAAGACTCCAATTGATTCTCTCTTAAAAACTTTTCAATTAGTTTATCTTTTGAAAATAAACTGCTAGAACAAAGCACATTTGTTACACAGTCTATTTGATTGCGTTTTAAAAAAAATAATATATTCTCCTTTGAGTTAGAAGAGATGATCGCTGTTTTATATCCTTTTTTCTCTAAGCCGGATAACATGTCCTTAATTCCATCAAACAAATTAATATCATTTATTGATTTTCGGTATAATTTATAAAATTGAGGAATGATGATTGGCAGCTTATACATTTGAAAATTTAACAATTTACATCTTTCTTTTATCGAAAGTTTTTTCAAAGTCTCGATATCATCAAACTTTATTTCTTTAAAGCGATATTTTCCAGCAAGAATATTCCAACTTGAGATGAAAGCCATTTTTGAATCGGCGAGTGTTCCATCAAAATCAAAAATTATATATTTCACCATTCACTTCACTCCTCATTTCTAATGATACTAATTGATTTTATGAAAATTTCCTCAGTATAAGTGCCCTCTTAAACTTTGCCTTTCCTTATTCCAAGTGAAAGCAATACTTCCTTTTTAAATTATTACACCCTTAGAACACGGTGTACTTAATCGCACCCGTTAAATGAGTAAATAAGACTCTACTTTTACTTTATGTAACCATTTTTATAAAAAAGGGTAACATAATAAGACAGTTTTTAACACCATAAATTGACTTTATTACTACACAGTCCAAAGATATTGTGACAAGAACGAGAAAAATGACAGAATAAAAAAAGACCGAGGAGTCATCTCAATAGACAACTCCTCAGTCTATAAACAAATTAATTGTTATTTCTCTTGGCTTCTCCGCCTTTGCGACCAGCTTCTTCTCGACTCATTTTGTTATCGTTGTTAGCCATATTAATCACTCCTATAATAGATTTTTATCTTGCTTACATTACTTAATTATCCTGTGTTGGTAGTCTTTAAACTAAAGATGTAGTTTTGATAATAATTACCTTTATGTAATGTGATCAAACTTAAAATCGGAGCTATTTGCTCGATATACTAGTAATGTTATTTGTTTATGTATTTACGAAGGCCATTTTTGGGGGCATAAAAAAATTCTCAATTTTATTATTGAGAATCGGTTAATCATATGAAGTAGTTTGATAATTTTGACCAGATAAATTCACTATATCCATCCTTACTTTATTAGTCTTTTTATGAATATGATTTTTTCTCATTACGTTTTATTTCTTTTTCTTTGCTTCGTCCATTTTCACGCCATAATTCCAAACTTTAGTATATTTTTCCCCATAAACCTTCATTGCATCTGTTACTGATTTTACATATTTCTTCATTTAAATGATCCCCTTTCTTATATGGTATGCTTTTATTATCGTGTATGGAAGCCCTTTTGACAAAGCCGCTGAAAACGGAAACATCGCCTATGTAAACGGAAACAACTAGGATGATAGCGTGCATCATTACTATTTTTCTTACTATTCCATTGTTTTTGAATCGTTTGTAAATTAAGATTACTCTTATAACGATATTAGGAGGAACCATACATGTGCATTAAAAAAGCAACATTAAATGAGCTTGATCCGCTAACAGAACTGTTTGATTTATACAGAGAGTTCTATGAACAAAAGTCTAATATTGAAGGGGCAAAGGAGTTTTTAAAAGCAAGATTAATGAACGAAGAATCCGTCGTTTTTATAGCCTTTGATGAGAATCATCCGATTGGTTTTGTTCAGTTATATCCATCATTTTCTTCATTAAGTATGAAAAAGTCATGGGTGTTAAACGATTTATATGTGAAAGAAACTGCGAGAAAAAAAGGGTTTGGTGAGAAATTATTAAAAGAAGCAATTAACTTTGCTAAGGAAACAGGTTCAAAAGGAGTTTTACTTGAGACAAATGTAGAAAATATTCCCGCACAAAGTCTGTACGAAAAAATTGGTTTTAAAAGAGAAGAAAATTATTTTTATTTTTATTCGGTTATTTAAGTTGTTTACAAAACGCCACCATGTACCATGAAGGATTAATCAAGTGTCACGTTGCACTCACCTCATCACAATGGTGCCAGTGCGAAGCCGGAATTAAAGACTTTCTATATTAAAAAAGGATACTTGCTAAGTAGATTAGTCATATTAATAAGTTGCGAAGCCCCGCTCCATGTCCTTTATACAAAAGAGGCTAATCTAAAACAAGGATCAAAACGTTTTGACACCCATCTTTGAATTAGCCTCTCGTTCTTCCATTTAATTAAAAAGTATGCGCTAAATCCTTAGCACGAGCAATGCCATTTTCTTTAATTTTTTGTGCTTTATCGGGCATAGCATTATGACCTTCAATAAATAATCCTTCAAAAGAAGGCACACCAAAGAAATTCATAATTACACTTAAGAAGCGATGACCCATTTCTACTTCAGCTGCTGGACCTTCTGAATATACACCGCCACGCGCCTGAATATGAAGGGCCTTCTTATTTGTTAAAAGACCAATTGGACCTTGAGCCGTATATTTAAATGTTTTTCCCGCTACGGCAACAGAGTCAATATACGCTTTCATTACTGGAGGGAATGAGAAATTCCATAAGGGGGTTACAAATACATATTTATCCCCGGACATAAACTGTTCACTCAGTTCATTCAGACGTCCCACTTTGGATTTTTCTTCTGCTGAGAGCTCTTCAAATCCTTTACCAGATTGGAGTTTCCCCCAGCCACTGAAAACATCCGTATCGAGATGAGGGATATGTTCTTGATATAAATCAAGATGAACGATTTCATCATTTGGATGTACTTCCTTGTATGTCTCAATGAATGCTTTACCCGCTGCCATACTGACAGATTGAGTATCATCATTAGGATGAGCTGTGATGTATAATAATTTTACCATGCTGCCTTCACCTTCTACTTTTTAGATTTATTATCGTATGTTTGAGCAAAAAACAAAAAATGAACCAAGATTTGCATGATTTCATCTAAAAGAACTTCTCAAAACAAGTAAAGGCAGTTAGAAAAGTACCCTATAGACTTTACCAATGCTAAGAAAGATGATTTCTTATTTATTTAATTTCAAAGAAATATGGGTTACCGCCAATGTTTAATCGCATTTCATCTGTTATTTGATAAGGTTCATTTGAATGAGACTCATTGTTTACAGCATAGTCAAAAGAAACGCTACCATCATAATGATTAGGCTTTTGCTCCATGTTTACACCTCCAATCATTTTTAGTATCTATCTCTTCCTTTAATTCATTCTTCGATCGGTAGCTTTTACTGACCGTTTTCAATAAATAATCATTTTTACAATATTTTGGAGCGAACTAGCACGATCTAACCACTTTTTTTAAGACTATTGCTTTATTTTCTACTATTAATTCGAATTGTTATTTATAGCGATGTATAATAAGACAATGCAGAAAAATAGATTCTAGTTAAGGAGTGTCACATAATGATGGTATGGACGTTAGCCCTTTTATTTGGGGCAGCAGTTGTTCTACTTATCTTGTCGTTTATTAAATCAAAGCAAGCGGAACAAGAGGCAGAACAAAAAATGGAACAATTTACGATTTCACTTTTGAAAGAATTAAATCAGTTACAACAGAAAGTTCAAAACGTCGAGATAGATACTGAAATAATTGCTCAAAAAACAGGAGCTTCAAAACAGCGGCTTGTATTGCGTGAGGTTATCGACTTACATAGGCGCGGATATTCATTGGAAAGCATTGCCGAAAAAAGCCAACTGAATGAGAATGAGATTAAAAGATTACTAGCTCCCTACATAAAATCAAAGGATGAGAGGAGCGATGTTGTCGATGAAAGCACAATTAATGCGTAGCTTTGCCGGTGGACTTATACTTTCAACCAGTATATGCGGGATTGTGTACCTCCTTGGTTCGAACAATGTACAATCCGCTAAAATACCATCAGAAGACGAAATGATCAACTCATTAACCGCTGATGGCTATATCGTTCAAACAGAAGAAGAGTGGAAAAAGCAAATTACTGCCAACGAAACACCTAAAGAGCAGATAAAAGAAGAACCAACTGAGGCAGAAACAGCCGAGGAAAAGGTCGTGTATCGTACCATTTTGTCAGTATCTAAAGGGATGACTAGCATTGATATTGAAAAGATCCTTAAATCAACAAAAAGCATTGGTCCTGAGATTAATTTCTCGAAAGAAGTGGAAAATCGTGGCTTATCTAACAAGTTACGTCCAGGTACTTATGAAGTAGATAGTGGAATGACGATAGACGAAATAATGGCTGTTATCTTTAAATAAACATTAGATAGGATAAGATGCCATTGTCACTCCTCACTAGTAGAGAGTTATAGTTTAGTTAGATATGTTAACCGTTGGAAAGCTCTGTTGATCACTACAGGGCGTTTCTTTATTTTGATTTACAATGTTTAGAGTTTCCCATCTTTGAAATAAAGAGATAAAGTCAGACTTTGTTTTTTCACCGGTCAACTAACCGGTGAAAAAAACAAAATGGTACGCTACCGTTCCTTAATTTACCCCAATTTTCTCTACTCTTTGTTGCGTGTACCCAAATTCATATATTTTTTCTACATAGATTTGATGCCATATCATAAAAATTAATATAGTCCATAATGCTAAAGTTAGAGTATATAAACGTCCATACAATCCATCAATCGTTACGCTTTGCACTATGCACCAGGATGTTCTAGCTGCATAAAAAAACACCTTAGGTCGATGTTCCTGTTGACCATTGGCGTCTTTGGACGTTTCTAATAGCAGCATATCTCCAGCATAGGAGCCTCATCTAACTAAAATCATCGTCTATTCACTTAACAACTACATCCTAAATGCTCCATCTAAAGTTTTCAACATCATTTCGGGAAGTAACACGCTAAAAAGCAAACATCCTATTTGAAAAGAAGCCGACAATTGCACAATCGATTCATACACCTCATACTTCAAATCATGCCAAACATTAGTATTTCTAATAACTAGTGTCTCAATTTTTTCTTTTCTTTCCAATCAATAAGGTAATTTGTGTCATAGTAAAAGGTAATGACGTTTTTTTACGGTAAGCTAAATATTTAGGTTGCCATGTATCGGCATATTTTTCTTTAAATTTTCTTAAACCATGAAAAGAATAGAGAAATTGACCATGCATAAATATTTGAGAAGCTATTTTTTCACTTAAAAATGAATACTTTGAAATCCCAACATTCGATAATGGGGCCATCCCGATATTAAAGGATTTATATCCTTGTTCTTTTGCCCATTCAAATAATGATAGAAAAACAAAGTCCATTGTCCCAGAGGGTGCATCCTTACCAAATCGCATCAAATCCAAAGAGACCGTATGTTTTTTATCATAAACTGGCATAATGTTTACAAATCCAAGGATCCTCTTTCCTTCATCTTTTACAACGGCAATCTCAGCTTTATTAAGGTAATCCTCATCAAAAAAACCGAGGGAAAAACCTTTTTCCGTTCTTCCTTTGAGCCATTCATTTGATATTCCCCTAAGTTTCTTCATGAAATCTTCATCAAAAGGAGGGGCAACAATCTCAAAATGATAATTCTCTCGTTCAAACTTGTTTTTTACTGCCCTGGCTCCTTTCATCTTTTTCCCACTATATGAAAAACTGTCTAAATCAACATAAGCTTCCTCACCGAGTTTAAAAAAGTCATACCCATTTTCATGAAGATAAGGGAGCATCGTATTGCTGACCTCATAAAAAACAGGTGTAAATCCATAAAGATCCGACGTTTCTCGGAATTCTTCTATTGCAAGAAGCATTTCATCACGGTCACCAATAGGGTCTCCAAGAACCACAAGCTTGTCAGAATATATCTGATACGAAAACATGACGTTGTTCTTTTTATTCCAATAAATATATTTATCATGTAAAAAAATTAAATGGGTTAGAACCGTTCCATTAAATTTTTCTAAGTGTTCCGTAATTTTCTCTTCCTGAACAAGGGATGTTTCCATACTCCATTTTTTATCCCGACTTAACAAATAACCTGCGATAAAAATAGATAAGGCGATAAGCAAGCCAATTAAAGCACTAGTAAATAGATCATGAGAATCTTGAATCACAAAAGGCGACAGCTTTGGATTCACTTTCATTTTGGCGGAAGGTAAATTTAGATATCCAATTAAAACATACATGAAGGTAATCATGACAAACACCGCTATATCAAAAATCATTTTCCCCCAGCTTAATATCAATTTTTCCCTGTAAAAACGTTTTTTGGACATTCTCAGGAGCACGATAACAATCAAAAGGAACAATGCTTCTTCATAATCAAATCCTTTAAAGAATGAAAATAAGGCAGCCAAAAATAAGACACCCATCGTTAGCGGATATGACCGTTTCACCTTATACTGAATACCTCGGGATAAACCGAGCAGAATAAAACCAGTTGCAACGGAGAGCTGATGAGAGATATTCATGATTGGAAAGGATAAAAACTCTTGAGTAATTTGTAATCTTTCAACAATTCCTGGTACTGCAGCTGACAGAAGCAAAATAATTCCTGAAAAAAAGACCAATAAGGTTAATAGTACATGGCTTATCCTCACTATGATCACATTGGGAAGATTGTTCCATGATTTATTCCACTTGTTCCAAAAATCTTTGATAAAAAGAAAAACTCCTACGAAAAAAGGAAGGATAAAATAGCCAATACGATAAAATAGCAGGAGGACTAGCACCTTCTCATCCGGAACACCCAATGCATGAGTTCCCCAAATAAAGACTAAGTCAAAGGATCCAAAGCCCCCAGGAATCATACTGATAATACCAGCACATGAAGCAACGATAAAAACAGGAATAAGATCGTTAAAATAAAGGGGTAGCTTCAAAATAAAACTTAATAACCAAATAACAAGGAAGGCGCTTATCCACTCAAGCAAAGAAACAAGGAGTAGTTTTATTACAACTCCAAAATCAGTAGCTGAACCAGTTGCCTTTTTGCGTTGGATAATATGGACAATGATAAAAATCGGCAAATACATACCTACGGCTACAACGGCCCAAAAAAGCCATCTTGTATCTTGAATAAAAGGGGAATTCCTATAAGCGACAAGTACAATCCAGGAAAGCAAAGAGATACCTGTAAGGGTAAAAAGTGAAACAAAAGCAATTTTCGTCACCAGTCTTTTCCTATCATCTTCGTATTCATTATAGAAATAGGTTCTCAACGCAACTCCAACAAGACCTCCAAAACCAATTAAGTTTGAAAAGGTATTCGCAACAAGAGATTTTTTTACCAATTCTTTCAAAGGAACTTTAATCCCTAATATTTTCACTAAAAATACATCATAAAAAACCATAGGAAAAATGGAGCAAAATGCAAGTAAAAGAACGAAAAGCGTCATAGCAAAATGCAATTGGCTTACTTCATGACGTACCAATTGAACGTCTATGTTTCCTGTAAATTTTTTCATTTCAAAGACCGCCAGGACTAATAAAATCAATGGAAAAATAACTTTTATTAATTGAAATATCTTTGCTTTATTTAAACTTTTCATACTTATTCACCTCATATGTTTCTCCTCGCTTGCCTTCCATGGCTATCTATATCTTATGTAAGTACAAGACATGCTACTATTCTCCGATGTAAAAATAGTAATGTACGCTACAATTTGTATCGATGCGTACACAAATATTCGTGTAGGAATAGACTTTTTCTATCATGGAGACCAAAATCCCAATATAAGAAAGACGGTTATATAACCCAGATTCAGTCTAACAAACAACTGTTACAAAGTGCCTATTTATAAGTTATTAGCTAATAGGTTAGGAAGTATACCAGAAACTAATTGAAATGGGGAGTGTTTTGAAGTAAAGGGTCAGACCCCGCAACAACTAAATACAGTACAAGATACGCGTATGAAACATTACATACTGATTTAGAGTGCGAGGTCAGACCCTTATGAGACACCCTTCTATCCACTTCAACGAAAGCTCTCTTTTTTTTCCTATTAAAAAATGTACGAAACAAAAATCAGCTCGTTCTTTAGTCTTCTGAGCTCAATCGCGGGTTCTCGTCTATTCTCGTCTTGGTCAAGTAGATGACCAAGATTAAGATGATTACGAGGAAAATTGCGCTAGTACCCATCGTACCCAGTCCAAGACCACCAGCATGACGAGATTGTGACAAATAGTCGCCAAGAGAGGCGCCGAAAGGACGGGTCAAGATGTAGGCAATCCAGAAGGCCAGCACTGCATTCATCTTGAAAAAGTAGTAGGCGAGGGTCACCACCCCGATTACTATAGCGAACAGTAGAGCTGAAATCCAATAGCCTAAGTTGAGTCCCTCTGCTATGAGGTCACCAGCTGCAGTCCCCAAGGCAAAGGTGAATAGAATGGCCAACCAGTAGAACGCTTCCCGCCTTGTCGTATAGATTGAGTGAATAGACAGGGTCTTCTCACTCGCGTACCAAACCGCAAAAGTTGCTAGTAGCGCAAGACCGAAGACAACGGTGGTCGTCTCTAGTGCGACCCCATAGTTGTCCACGAGATTGTCCGTGACTAGTGTGCCGACAACACTTATAAGCACGACTGCGAGCCAATAGATCCCTGGCACATACTTTCTCGCCCTGAACTGGAAAAACAGTGTGATAAGAAAGAGGATAGCCATAAGATAGGTTGTATTAGTCAATCCCCAGTGCAGGTTAAAGTTTAGGAAGTCTGCAGCCGTCTCTCCTACGGTCGTTGCCATAATCTTGATAATCCAGAAGTAGAGCGTGACTTCTGGAACCTTGTTCAACATTTGCCGGCCTCGTGATGCGGTTGCTTTAGTAATAGATGGAGTTTTCACCAATGATTTCATCCCCTTTTTTGTTTTACTCAACATCGGTAATCAATGACACCAAAAGTCCTCTTTAAAATGCTGTAATGAACCCCATCATAAGCCTTGTTACTTCCTCTCTAATATTTCGTAAAATACAATTCAAACAATACATTATTTACATGAAAATTTAATGAATATTAGATTAAATTACTTAATGATTCTGCTAAAATTGGATTTAACACAAACAACACTCTAAGAAGGAAGCCCGTTGCACACAACAGATTGTACTAGGTATTTCAACTATAATTCCTATTTTATTGAAGAATATAACAAGCTAGTTTACATAAATCACCTTACTGGAAGCAAAAACAAGAAAGAAAACCGTATTGGATTAAACATAGCCAAATACAGAAATTTATCTATTAATAAATTAAACTCGGCTGTAAGAATTCATCCTTTGTGTCCATCACTGGCACACATTCTTCGAGTTGGTCATCTTCAATTTTCCTCATCGTGTTCGTAAGTACCCGAAGCGGTGATCATAATTTCCCTGCAAATAGTCGGCCACAAATCAGACTTAATGTACGTGTTCAAAAAGGAGATTAAAAAGAGTCGAGAAGTTCGAGGTGTGATCGATGCAGTAATACGCGAGGAACGGACGTGCACGATTTTAACAGAAGGTCAAAGATGCGCTTTGTTGCAATTCGCAAGCTTTTTTATCAGACTTTTTGAACAACCTCTATTACATTCTGTACCATTCAGCATATTTAGACTTCTTAGGAATGTCTAGTTCAAACGGATCATCAAAACCTAATTGTTCAAGAGTATCAAACCACAAATCACTTTTTGAGTCTGGCAATTTTGTGCCACACCACGGGCAATCGTCTATAATTAAACTAGATGTCCCACCATCATGAATTATTAACCCATACTCACCAAACTTGTCGTTGTAATATATTTGTTTAGCTTTAAAATAAAGTTTGATTATAAACATCTCCGAAACCCACATTTTACAATAAATAAAAAGAATCCATTTTGAAAAAAGATTGATCAAACTGGATTCTTATTCAGCAGATTTAAGTTTGGATTTTATAAAAAAGTTTGATCATTTCAGTAATACTTATTCAACTAAAGCCCCCCCCCCGTTACTTTAAGTATATTTCTTCACAAACTTTCCGAAAGGAGGTTTTACAATATTGTAAAACCTGATGAATGGATAATATAAGGAAAAGATTGAGATACCATCAACAATGAAATTGGGATAGACTTGAAAGCTTAATATTTACCCTTTCTGGTAAAATAACTTCAAGTAATCCCTTCTCATCCTTTTCTCCTCCCAGTATGAAAAATTACTTTCCCTTCTTCAACACTCCTGGACCGTATGTACAATAAGAAAATGCCGCTTATACTTAATAGACACTTAAGTTAATTTTAATCAGTTTTTAATAAATAGCCCCCCCATTTCTAATATAATAGAGACTAACATCATTTCAAATGAAAATAAGAGATGGAAATTGCTTTGTAACAATGACTACTTCCAAAAAGGAGATGAGTTCCTTTAAAGAAAACTTAGCATTTTCTGAACAAACTGAAATGGTCCAACCTTCAGGTCGGTAAATGATAAGCAAAGAATCACAAGTCACCATATTTTTTGGAATCGTCAAGATTATGGCAACCACTGTGGGAGAAACAGCGCAGGCTTCCTTAATGATTAATTTGGATTTGGATGGGTATCCTTATTTAGAGAGAGAAATAAAATTAAGTTGTGGGAAACCACTTTAAAGAAAGGAAATTATATATGCAAGAAAACCAAAATAAAATGAAAATTTTACTTAACAAAGTGCCACAAGTGACGGTTTTCTTTTGGATCATCAAAGTTTTGTGTACAACTGTTGGTGAAACATTTGCTGATTACATCAATTTCAACATTGGACTTGGTTTAACTCTTACTACCATTATTATGGGAGTTGCGTTTTTTATTGCATTGTTTTTTCAATTTAAAGCAAACAAATATGCTCCAGCCATTTACTGGGTAACAGTTGTTCTTATAAGCGTATTTGGAACACTTGTAACGGATAATTTGACAGATAATATGGGCGTACCACTTGAGGTTAGTACAGCTGTATTCTCGGTGTTACTAGGACTGACTTTTCTATTTTGGTATCTTAGTGAAAAAACACTATCGATCCACTCGATTTTTACTAGAAAAAGAGAAGTTTTCTACTGGCTTACGGTCCTTTTCACCTTTGCACTTGGAACAGCGGTCGGCGATTTATATTCCGAACAACTTGGTTTTGGTTATCTTAACACAGGAATAGGCGTTGTTATTATTATTGCTCTTGTGTTCTTAGCTTATAAATTTTTGAAACTTGACGGAGTATTAGCTTTCTGGATTGCGTATATTTTAACTCGTCCGCTTGGAGCGTCAATTGGAGATTACCTATCTCAACCAAAAGTAAATGGCGGATTAGGACTCGGGACAACCGTTACGAGTGTGATTTTTCTTATCGCTATTTTAGCAATCATCGTTTTCCTTGCCGTTTCAAAAATTGATACAAATGCTAAAAGTGATATAGCGGAAACAAACCAAAGTAATGCAAATAAGAAACATGTGCTAACACAAACGATTGTTGTACTCGTGATTTTCTTAGTTGTTGGTATAGGTGGTTATAACTGGCGCAGTAATAATATTGCATCACAAGGTGCTGCAGAGCAAGCTACATTAGCGGGTCAATTAAATGATTTTGTTAAAATTGAAAATGATATGCTAAACGCTGTAAATAAAAACGACTTTGCTTCAGCAAAAAAAGGCGCTGATAATTTGGAACATCAGTGGGATACACAAGAACCTAAGCTTCGAAAAATTGATAGCACTACATGGATAAAAATTGATGGAACAATTGACTCTGTGCTAGCAGCGGTTCGTTCTTCAAAACCTGATATTAATCAAAGCAAAACAGCACTTACTAATTCACTTAGTGTCTTAAAAGGTGCAAATAAATCAACATCAAAATCTGGTGCCTCACAAACTACATTATCTGGACAGTTAAACGATTTTGCAAAAATCGAAAATGATATACTAAACACTGTAAACAAAAATGACTTTGCTTCAGCGAAAAAAAGGGCAGATGAATTAGAACATCAATGGGACACACAGGAACCTAAGCTTCGAAAAATCGATGGCGCTACATGGACGAAAATTGATGGAACAATTGATGTTGTATTAGCAGCAGTTCGTTCATCGAATCCTGATGTAAACAAGTGTAAAACAGCACTTAACAATTCACTTAGTACCATAAACGCAGCAAATAAATAATAATCTTAGGAATCGCCAATCGCGGTTCCTTTTTAAATGGAACCCTTATTAAACTAAACTGCTAGTTAGTTTAATAAGGGTTTTTTCTGAATGTATGATTTTGCATATTTTCATACATTCAAAAAATTGTAAAAAAGGCCGCCAATTGGCGGCCTTTTTATGGCGCTATAGCTTCCCGTTACTTGAATAAGAAATATGAAAAAGAAAGAAATAAAATCATAGATACAATAACTCTAATCCAAGTCAATTTTTTACTTATTCCTGCTCTCTTTTCTAAGTAATTGATATAGATAATCGTTAATAGAAAGCCAATATATATACTTATGTATCCGATATAATCATTTTCTTTAATCATATACCTCGTTGCAGCTAAAAGAATGAGTACAGGTCCGATTGTACCCAAATCATATTGAAATACAGAGCCTGTTTATTTTCTTTCAAAACCATCCCTCCCTCTAATGATATTTTACCGGAATATCCCAATATTTTCTTCAACTATTCTGCTTCTTAGTTTAAGTACATTTGTTCACAAACTTCCATATATCATTCAATTATTTCTATAAATTCAGTTTACACTGAACTACTTAATTAAGTTAGTACTTTTACAACGAAACACCCCTTTAGATAAAAATTCAAAGGGGTAAAGCTTCGCAACTTTTTTTAAAATCGTCGCGACTTTATTCAAAATATCTCATCTTTTTTATAAACATCGTGACTTTATTTCAAACCAACACTTTGATTATCTGGACAATCAAATGGATTAGAATGTTCCTCGCATTTAAAGTTGACCTGTTTTGTCATGGTTTCACAGCAATGTACTTTTATTAATTTTCTCCTTTCTATAGGAAAGCACTACAAAGTTTAATAACATTCAATTACATTTTTTGAAAATTCCCCTTTCATGAGCGAGGCTACTTATTTTTTTCTTCCTTCAAAGTGTTTTCAAGCTGCTTAATAATTAACTCTTGTCGTTTCACAGGATGATATTTTGACCTAATTTAGCTTTTGCTTTCATTTTTGCGATTTATATTTTGAACGCTACAATTCCTTCAATAAAACTTGTGGTATGTCATATCGAATGAAAGTGTGTAGGATCACTTGCCCATGATTTCAGATATTCAATGAACTTTTTCGTGGCTGGAGCAAGGGTTTTAAAAGATGTAGCAGCGATACCAATTGTGCGATAATTCTCTTGTTCTAAGTTAAGGATGCGAACATTATTGGGAATTCGATATAAAGCCATTTCAGGGAGGATACTGATTCCCATCCCATGTTGAACCATTGAAAATATGGCTTGATCATCGGCAAGTTCAAATTTAATTTTAGGTGTTACATTGTTTTCTGCTAAGATCCGCCTTAAGTCATTATCGCTCCCTTTCTTCGACATAATTAGCTGCTCCTCTTGGATTTTTTCAAAGCTTATCTCACTTTGGTGAGCAAGGGGATGATCATCAGAGAGGATACAAAGCATTGGATCTTTTTTTAAGGAAATCACTTCAAAAGCATAGGAGGTCGGGATCGAGACAAAACCAAAATCAACAATTCCATTCGATATCCAATACTCAATGTCATCATAATCCCCTTCTAGCAGCTTAATTTCGATGGAAGGATACAACTCACTAAAATTCCCCAAGATTTCAGGCAGCCATTGGGCCGAAACACTTGAAAATGTGCCAATACGTACTACACCAATTTCTAGACCATTAATATTAGCTATTTCTTGAACCATTTCTTCATTCCATTTTAGAATTTCACGTATGTATCGTAAGACATGCTCTCCGTTACTAGTCAAATTAACACCTGCACGCCCTCTAGTAAGGATAGAAAATCCCCATTCTGATTCAAGGCTAGCAATGGCATGACTAACAGCGGATTGAGTTAGACCGAGTGTTTCTCCCGCTTTAGTAAGGCTCCCTAATTCTACAACGGTATTAAATATCTCAAACTTCGCAAGCGACAATTTCATCACTCCATTTACATGAATTTTTTTCATCTAATCACTTAAAAACATTCATTTTTCTTATTTGAATTTTACAATTATACTAAAAATTAATAAAGTGAAACTTCCATCAGTGGTTTTTTTCCACTGATGGTTAGTTGAACCAATCGGGGATTTATAGGCTGTTTATCCCCCACCTATTAATTTCTTGATTCTCTCACAAAAATTGAGGTGGGGGTATTACAGCCTGTTAAACCGGGATCAATTTGTGATAGGTTAGGTGATGAAAAATGAATGGGATTAAAAAGTTAGAGAAATTAAAAAGGATTGGTATGAACACTCAATTGAAAGCAGATTTTATGATGATTATGGTTACGATGTTTTGGGGTTCATCCTATTTATTTATGAAGATGGGGCTTGATTCTATCCAGGAATTTAACTTGATAGCCTTACGCTTTGGTATCGCCTTTATTTTAGCTGGGGTCGTTTTTTACAAACGCTTCATGCATCTTGATTTTCAAACGATTAAATCTGGATTTATATTAGGGTCCATCTTATTTTTGGCAATTTCTGTTGTCACGATCGGATTAACATCCACCTCCATTTCCAATGCAGGCTTTTTATTTAGTCTTACAGTCGTATTTGTCCCGTTATTATTAGCCCTCTTTTTTAGAAAAAAACCTGAAAAAAGAATTGCTTTTGGCGTAGTCTTCTCGATAGTAGGAATTGCTCTGTTAACGTTAAATCATGATTTCCAAATTAGTTCTGGAGATTTCCTCATCATTTTAGGTGCCCTTTTTTATGCCATCCACATTATTGCTACAGATAAATTGACGAAGAATGTGGATTCCATTACTCTTGGAGTTTTCCAACTTGGCTTTACCGGAGCATGGGGGCTACTATTTTCTTTATGGTGGGAACAGCCACATCTTCCTAGCACTTCTACATCATGGTTTTCGATTTTGGCATTAAGCATACTATGTAGCGCCATTGGATTTATCGGTCAAACTGCAGCCCAAAAATATACGACACCCACACACACGGGGCTTATCTTTTCATTAGAACCCATTTTTGCCGCATTCCTTGCTTTTATTTTCGTAGAAGAAGTACTCCCAGCAAGGGGTTATTTAGGGGCAGCTCTTGTTTTATTCGGTGTCTTAACTGCAAAGGTAGATTTTAAAAAGTCGTTTATGAGTAAAGGTATTAGGAAAACAATCAACGAGTCTAGAGCCTAGTTTCATATCCCGTATACAAATAGAATAGGGTCAAGCATTGTATGTGTACATGAGATTGAATAAAATTACTTATTTTTGCATAATTATTTATGTTTCATTTGTATTTTTATGCTAATATTATGTATATAAACGGACGTATGAAGGAATCAAATTTGAAAGATGTGTTCTTTTTGAGTTTATTTTTTACGTATCTTCTAGCTGGTCTGGCAATTGCCATGCCTGTAGGAGCAATGACTGTTGAAATGACGAAGCAAGGTCTAAAAAAGGGTTTTTTACATGGTTGGGCTGTAGGATTAGGTGGAATGACGGTCGATCTCTTATTAATTATTTCCTTATATTTAGGATTGGCATCTATACTTTCTACCCCTTTCATTCAAATACCTATGTGGCTAATTGGGGCCTGTTTCTTAGCATTTTTAGGTTATGACTCTATCAAAAACTCGGATCAGGATATTACATTAACTGGTGATAGACCGAATCAATCATTTTTTAGCTCATATCGTAATGGACTACTAGTAGCCATTTCACCAGGAAATCTCGTGTTTTGGATTTCCGTTTTTGGAGCTGTACTTGCCGATTCCTATGAGTCTATACAACCGACAAAATTTTTAATCGTTGGGGCAGGTTTATTAGCTGGTATCCTAGTCCATGATATTGGTCTCCTATTAATCGTTACGATAACAAGAAAAATTATGAATCGAACGATGATAAAATGGGTATCCATCATCGCTGGATTTATTTTAATAGGTTTTGCGGGATACTTCTTATATGAGTTTATAATCGCAATTAAAGGAGTTTTATAAAAGACCAGAGATGTTATTCCATTAAAATGTTCATTTTTGATGGAGTAATATCTCTGGTCTTCTTATTTTTTATAGTTTATTCATACTATTTCTTTCTACGTTCTTTAGAATGGAACAAATGCTGTCCCACACTTGAAGCTGTACATGTAGCTTTGAAATAAAGTTTGATTGAATGAACTCTATAAATCTTGATACGAGAGCAAATAAAAAGCGTGTTTATGTACCTATATTTTTCACTTTTTTCAGTACTAGAATATCCATTTCCACTTTTCTTTTTTTATAATGGATCGATCCTCCCGTTATTTTGTTTTAACCGCAAGAACAATAAACCCGGCGATAACCATCACTACTGACAAACTAATAAACACGATTGAGAAAGATCCGCCAAATAGAGTAATTAAAGCGCCAAAAGTCATTGGGGCAACAAAGCCACCAAGTGTCGAACCCGTATTGATAATCCCAACGGATGAACCAATTACTTTTTCAGGCAGGATTTTGTGTGGCCAAGAGAATACCCCAACAAAGATAATGGTTAATAAAAATGTAAGTACATATAACAAGCCAATAGATACTGCCAATGAATCAGAAAGCACCAAACCTGCAAACGCTGCAGCTGATAGGATCGAACTACTTAAAAATAATACTTTTTCTTTATCAACAAAAAATTTTGTCAATAAAATGCCTGCTAATAAGGAAGCGATTGTTCCCCCAACTGCGTTGATAGCCAGGATCGTTCCAACTGTACTTATCGATAATGCGAATTTTGCTTTTAAGAAAGATGGCAGCCAAGACATATTTCCGTAAAAAGCCAGATTGACTAAAACCATAACCATAAATAGAGTGATTACATTTCGATTCAAAATGACTGATTTAAAACTAGTTTGTTTTGGTTCAACCTTCCTTTTCTCTATTGTAGTACCGTTAGGCACAAAGAAAATAACCAATATTAACGAAATGAAAAATAATGTACCTAATACATAATAAGCATAGTGCCAGTCCAAATCTATTAGTCTTGCTCCAAATAGGAAAGCTAGGATTCCTCCAATTCCGCTTGTAGATAATATTAGAGATTGGATAAAAGTCCGCCTATCTTTCGAGAAATTCACTGCAATACTTTTTGACGTACTTGATGGATAGCCTGCATGTCCAACACCTGCTGCGAAACGAATCAAAATAAATAAAAGAAGACTTCCTACAAAACCAAATGCAAATGTAAATACAGTAATCAGTGAAAGAGATATAATTAATACCTTTTTATAGCCAATTTTATCTGCTAACCATCCACCTGGAATTTGCATTAAGGAGTAGCCTAAGAAAAACAAACTCATTATTAATCCTGTCTGACTTGTTGTGAAATTGTACTGCTCTGCAATAGGGATAATCGCTGTCGAAATCATATTTTTGTCCATGTAAAGCAAGGAATAACCAAACATTAAAACCGTAATTAGCAAAATTTCACTTGGTTTTTTTGCTTTTTGAGCAGGGTTCTTTCCTACCATTTGTTGATGTGTTTCGTTTGTGTATGGATCCTGTAATGCACTTTTGGAAATAGACATAAAAAGTCTCCTCTCGCCAAGTTGTAATCGCTATCATTTTTTCGGGTCTATTATAGTATAATATAATTTTCTGAATAATTGTAATATTTTTCAAAAAGAATCTGTATCTTTGATAAAAAATAGGCGTTCACAAAGATGAATTGTGAACACCTTTCATTTATTTCACTTTAACATGGAACTCTGCATTTTTTGAAGAAATTTGTTGTCTATTATTCTTGATTGTCTTCATTACTTTTGTATTCTAAAATATCTCTGGGCTGACATTCTATACCTTTAAACTATTCCATTAATAACTTGTTACACGAATCTGCTCCTATTGTTAAATAACTACAACAAAAAAAGGGCATCCATCCATCTTGGATCAACGCCCTCGATATTTAAATATTGTTCCTGATGAGAGTCTACTGTTTAACATCTTACATATTTGCGTTTGAAACCAAGCTTCCCTTTATCTACTTCCTTTTGAATACTTTCGTAAGCATGTGGGAAACTACTTTTTTTCTTGTCCCGTTTGACTTCTACTGGACCTACTACCTTTGCAGTTTCGACCGCCTTTTCATGGAGCGGCAAATATGATATCCCAACAGTGTATAGAAAATTATTCATAGCAGATTTCGTTCGTTCTGGCGAATCGTGAATCGTATTTTTCACAATTTCAATCATGTTGGCAATCTTGCTCTCGGAAAATTCAACGTCTGAGCGATTCCCTAAAAGCCAACAGTAACAACTCCAGCCCGCTGACATTCTCAGCTCTTTACCGCTTGCGATCCATTTATCAGCAACTTCTTGTGCAATATCTGCTTCCGCTAAAGTTACTGCTACCACATAATCGGACAGCATATAAAAATAGGCCAAATCCATCCAACGATCAAAATCCGACTCTGTCATTGCTTTTGGATCTGCAATAATGCCTGCAAAGTACATTGCGTCGTAGTTCCCTGTGGCATAAAGCTCTTCAGCTAATGTTTGATTGATTTTTATTTTCTTAGCTATTGGCTTCATTGCACCTGTTGCCACGCCAAAAAGCGGCTCATGCGCACCATTGGATATGTACATTTTTTTAGTTCGTTCCTTGCCAAGGGCTTCAAGCTCCTGCATAACCATTTCTAAATTCATCGTTTAGCACTTCCTTCTTTTTGGAGTTCCCCCCTAATATTTTCCCCATCAAATACATCACCATTATCCTATAACAAACTACCATTTGTCAGCAAAACTACCGTCTAAGCGCATGAGTGTTATGCAGGAATCCACTTCATGTATGTTGATACTATGTTCTCCTCACTTTGAATGATGTGGAAACATGGATGAATGAGTTGCTGCGGAAAATCCCGGATTATCAAACCCCAGATCAAGCATTCGTCAGTTTTATTACTGCGCTATTTCTTAATAACAATCGATAATTTATAGTTTGCATGCTCGTTTAAGTCCTCTAAAAATTGGTCTAATAATTCATTAGATGGAAATTTGCATTCGAGAAGGTAACAACCATCCCCACTGATTTTATAGTTATTTATTATGTATTGTTCTTGTATTTTTATAAATGAGAGATAAGGTTGATGATACATACTTTGTGTAATGATCGTAATAAAAGCATGTATAAAACACCCTAATTTAACTTGATTCACTTTAATTGTATATCCCTCAATAATCCCATTATCCTCTAATTTCGCAACTCTTGCTGAAGCAGCTTGCCCAGTCAAATGGACTCTCTCCCCCAATTCTTTCATAGTGATCCGACTGTTCTTGGATAGTTCGTCTAAGATACGCATATCCGTGCTATCTAACATTTATTCAAATCCTTTCATTTATCAAGTCAAACAGCAAAAAGACTTGATTTTATCTATGTATCTGCTAGTTAGTCATAGTATAAACTATACGTAAATCAAAAAAAGGAGTTATAAATATGAATATAGAACAAATTCGAAATGCTACACTAGTTGTCGAATATGCAGGGAAAAAGTTTTTAATTGATCCATTTTTAGCAGATAAGGGCACTTACCCGCCTTTCCCCAATTCATTAAGACAAGATCAAAATAATCCTTTAGTTAGCTTACCAACATCAATTGATAATATCATTAATCATGTAGATGCTGTCATTGTAACGCATCTACATTTAGACCATTGGGATGATGTTGCCATAGATGTATTGTCAAAAGATATAAAAATGTTTGTACAAAATGAAGAAGATGCTACTGAAATTCGAAACGCTGGTTTTCAAAATGTAGAAGTTTTACATGAAGATACAGTTTTTAAGGGTATCCAATTGACTAAAACAAAAGGTGAGCATGGAAGAGGAGAAATACTGAAAGTTGCTGGTCTAGTGTGTGGCGTTGTCTTCAAACACCCAAATGAAAAAACTTTATATGTAGCTGGAGATACGGTTTGGTATGAAGCGATTCAACAAGTAATCGAAACACACAAACCAGAAATCATTGTTGTAAACGCTGGAGATAATCAATTCCTAGAAGGCGGTTCTCTAGTAATGGGGAAAGATGATGTCCATGAAGTGCATAAGGCTGCCCCATACGCAAAAATTATTGCTAGCCATATGGAAGCTGTCAATCATTGGACATTATCCAGAGTAGAATTAAAAAGCTTTGTTAACGAAAAAGGAATCTCCTCTAATGTTTTAGTGCCAGATGACGGCGAAACATACTCATTTTAAGATTGACCAATCCCACAGCTAAAGCAGTGGGACTCTTTTTGGCAAACATCTAATAATATCGCCTACTTTTAAAGACAATTTTATTCCCCTCTTAATTTAAATGTGACATATATTCAAATGCTGTTGTTCCATATACGCTTTTAAAGTGTTTATTTAAATGGGTTAAATCAACAAAACCACATTCAGCTACGGCAGAATAAATATCTCTATTTCTTTCTATTAACTGCTTGGCACGTTCTATCTTGCAGTTAAGAAAGTATTGGTATGGTGTAATTCCAGTCTGAGCCTTGAATAACCTGATAAACTGAAATTTTGATAAATCAAGTTCTTTACATATCTTGTCAAGTTTAAGTACATTTTCTAAGTTGGCATGAAGCATATCCTTTGCTTTTCCAATTAGAACGTTATCTTTCTTAAGGCCTGTAGAAAGATTCGTTTGAATAAGGCTATCTGTAAGGGATAAGAATAATTCACTGCAAAAAGCCTCATCTTTTTCGCTTAATATTGCATGAGAAAGACTTAATATTCTTTGTTCAAGTCTATAATCATACACAATAGGGGTTGAAAAACGTACGATATCCTTTTTCCGAGTAGCCTCTAAAAACAATTGTGGCTCAATATATAGCATCACATAATCAAGGCCTGCCTCATCATGTGCCATTCCGTCATGTGCCTGTTCTGGATTAAAAAGCATAACACCATTTTGATAGGATAATTGTAAACTGCCATCCAAGTTATAATGTTGAATACCACGCAATGTTACACCTATTGCATACTCCTTGTGAGAGTGCTTTTTATATGAAAAATCAGTAATACTCGCTGACAACGCAGTAATATCTGCCGACTTTTTATAGATAAATTTCTCCACTTAATTCACCTCTTAAATGCTACCCTACATCCAGATCATGATTGTAGCATAAACTAAACATAATGCCATTATTACATTAACTGTTCTTTTATACTTCTGTAAAAACTGCTTGAAGATTGCACCGAAAAGAACCCATGTAATAAATGCTAAAAATCCAATGATCGTTATAACTATAACACTTATTGTCACAGCTGATATGTCGGTATAATAAGGCAAAACAAAGCTAGGAATGACAGTCAGCGTAAATAGTACTACCTTTGGATTTAAAAACTGCATAAGAAAGCCTGAGATAAAAGTGCCAGCTTTGTTGTCAGTTGGTGCTGATGTATCCATTTTGTAAATTTGATAGGCGAGATATAACATATAAATGGTTCCGATAATCTGCATACCAATTAAAATTTTTGGTATGACCGTTATAAGCACCGTATTCAACATAGCAGAAATACCAAGTAATGAACCAAAAGCAATCGTTGCTCCATACGTATATTCCACTGCCTTTTTTGGCCCAAAATTATGCACTGTCGATAATATGACGAGGTTAGTAGGTCCTGGTGTAAATGTAACAATAAAACTGTAAAATAATAATGATGTAATATCCATGAGGGTAACTCCTTTCGAGGTATCTTCATAGAATGATACATCTTAAATTAAATAGCATATAGTATATTATTGCAGGATTATACAAAGCTTCTGCAAAGTTAACTCTACAAATTTAGGGTGATGATACGTTATATTTCATTCTGTAGCACAAAATAAAAGCGGGTTTTATTTTGTGTAATACTTCACAATTATAGAAATGCGTCCTTGTGGAGTAACCTGGTTCTCTCTTTTCCCATGAATAATTTACTGAATAATACTTAAGCATATTTACTGTATCTTTTATATCGTAAAAGTATAATAAAGAGGTTCACTAATATACGGAGGTCGAGAATTATGAATCCAAAATATGAAACACTATTCCAACCAATTACCTTGCGAAGTGGAATTCTATTAGATAATCGTATCATTATGGCACCGATGACCAATTTTTCTTCAAATCAAGACGGTACAGTCTCAGATGAGGAAATAGCGTATTATAGTCGCCGTTCAAATGGAGTCGGAATGGTTGTCACAGCTTGTGCATATGTCACAGCTAACGGAAAAGGATTTCAGGGTGAATTTGGAAGCGATCGTGATGACTTGATTCCAAGTTTACGCAGACTAGCTTCTGCTATTAAAGAACAAGGAGCAAAAGCAGTCCTGCAAATTTTCCATGGTGGTCGGATGTGTCCGCCAGATTTAGTTCCAGATGGAGAAATTGTAAGCGCTAGTGCTGTTCCGGCAGAACAAGGCGTAGTGTCAGATCAAATTCCTCGCGCTTTGACTGAGATAGAAATTCAATCCATTATTCGTGATTTTGGCGAGTCTACCCGGAGAGCGATCGAAGCTGGATTTGATGGGGTTGAATTACATGGAGCTAATGGATATTTAATTCAGCAGTTCTTTTCACCACATTCCAACCGACGTGAAGATCAGTACGGCGGCAGTTTTGAAAAAAGATTAACATTTCCAATTGCTGTTGTAGATGAAGTGAAAAAGGTAGTTGCCAAACATGCGAAAGAACCATTTCTCGTTGGATATAGATTCTCACCAGAGGAACCTGAAACACCAGGAATTACAATGGCAGACACTCTTGCATTAGTGGATGTTTTGGCTAGTAAAGAGCTTGATTACCTCCATGTCTCCTTAGGGGAGTTCTGGTCATCTCCACGACGGGGTGTTGAAGATTCCCGATCTCGCCTTGAAATTATTCAGGAGAGAGTTGGAAAAAGAGTTCCTGTGATTGGTGTAGGATCAATCTACACAGCAGAAGATGCTTTAAAAGCTATCCAAAGTGGTGTTTCAATGATTGCAATCGGTCGAGGACTCATCATCGACCCTGATTGGGTTGAGAAAGTTAAGCAAGGAAGAGAGTCTGAAATTGAGACAAAACTAAAAAAAGATGCTCAATCTCGTCTTATCGTGCCAGATCCTCTTTGGCAAGTGATTGTGAACACACCTGGATGGTTTCCTATTGAAGATTAAAGAGAGAGTAAAACAAGGAATAGTTTTTAACTATTTCTTGTTTTTTTTACATTTCATATTGATAAACAGTCGAGCATACCTTTAAAAGAAATGTTTCTAAAGGGAGTGATGGCTATGGTGGTGAAATATAAAAATAATTGGATTCCTACAAAGTCACTTGAAGAAATGTCAAAGACAAATTACGACGTCCTTATTGTGGGAAGCGGTCCTGGTGGGGGAGCAACTTTACAGAGGCTCTGTGAACTTTGGAAAAATCAAGGGGCTAAAAAGATCGGAATAGTAGAAAAGGGAGATAAGTTATTTCATTCTCACGCCCTTAACATTCCCACACAGAATGTAAATACAGCCCGAGACGAGCTCCTTCCAGACAATTCAACGATTTTCGAAGATCGTTTACCCCAATTTTCAGGAGCCAGAATGATATACGCGCTTGGGGGGAGGTCTTTGTTTTGGAATGCAGCTACTCCGAGACCTATTCGATCTGAGCTTAATAAATGGCCGATCCATCCTGGGGAATTGAATGTGTATTATGGGATGGCTGAGAAATTATTGCATGTCACAACGGATTTTGCTAAAGGTTCATCGATGCAAAATAGGATGTTAAAACAACTCCATGCAGGTGGTATTTTGGAAGCAGATGATATGCCACTTGCTTTTGATATGACACCTTCCCGGCAAGGAGAAGTTCATTCAAATCCTTGGTATAGTTCGATCAATGCTCTGGCCGCTGCCAAGTTTGACCGGCCATATGATCTCGCAGTAAATGCTTATGTCTCAAGAGTATTGACAGGGAATGGGAGAGTTTCTGGTGTCGAGGTTTTTTCTGAAGACAAGAAGGCTCACACAATTCGAGCAAAAAATGTGGTAGTATCTGCGAGTACTTTAGAGACTCCACGTCTATTGCTTAATTCTGGGATCCAGGGGCCTGCTATCGGCCGTTATTTAACAGGCCATGTGTCCATCATTGCCATCGGAACCATCAGTAGATGGGAGTTCTCTGATAAACTTGGCAACCTAGCTGTTTTGAAATTTGAGACGAAAGAGTCTCCTTATCAAATTCAGATTCTTGGGCCTGATCAATATTTTTCATATCAGCAATTTGAAGATAAGGCACTTAAAGATCAGCTCATGGTTGTCTATGCTTCCTTTGGAAGAGTTGAACCCCGTGCTGAGAACAGAGTGTACATTGATCCGTCCGCAAAGGATGAATTCGGTGTACCCTTACAACAAGTTCAATATTCTTTAAGTAATCAAGACCGTCAGACAGCCAGCCTAGTTGAGCAAGGAATTAGGCAATCCGCCACAGCAATGGGAGTGACTCTTGATGAGTCTACTTTAGTTCTACGACCGCCTGGCTCAGATATGCATGAAGCTAGTACTTGCAGAATGGGGGATGATCCCGCAACTTCAGCGACAAATCGTCACGGTCAAATACATGGGGTTCAAGGTTTGTATGTAGCAGATAATAGTGTTCTCCCTACCCTGACAGCAGCTGGTCCAACTCTTTCCGGTACTGCTTTGGCTATAAGACTTGCCGATCATCTTGTTCGCCAGTCCGGATAGAAGTTTAATCTTTAAATATTGTATGCTAAGGATATTAATGAATATTATTTGATGGTTTTTGATAGCTTTTTCCAAAAAAGATTGGATGCCATTTAAGCACCCAATCTTTTTGAGAAATCATTAACTTTAATGTTAGCTTCCTTCTTTTTCAGATCTTACCTTCCTTTTCCCATCCCTAATCAAAAAATTCTCTACCTAGCTTATTTCACCCATGACCCAGTTTGTTCTCGCACCGGTCACTCCAGTACTTGGGCACTGACCGCTATCCCCTGTTAAGTCAGCTACAATCGTTTCTACAAGGGGTTGATGAACGTGCTGTGGCGCTTCAAAATTCCACTGCTCTGTTCCGCTAATAGTAGTCAAAACGATGGGATCATTTCCGAAGGTGGAAAAGGTAATTTTCCCTTTACTGCCGACGATTTCATTCACATCCACATCTTCAAAAGCAGAAAAACACCAATTTCCTACACCATGAATTCCAGATTCAAATCGATAGGTACTTGTAACGATATCTTCCGCACTATAATAGCCTGCTTGATTTGAAGTAAAACCTTGAACATCTTTAATAGGTCCCAGTAAAAAATCTAATAAATCGAGCGTATGACTGGCTAAATCAAAAAACAGTCCTCCTCCGGACAATTCAGGTTGAACCCTCCACGGGAGATTTTGTGAGTCCAACACATCTTCTGAAGCTTTTTGATACTGTGTTATTGATACGAAACGAACGTCTCCGATCGCTTTATTTTCTAGCAACTCTTTTATTTTTACAAATCGAGGCAGCGCCCTACGGTAGTAAGCAACATATAAAGGAACGCGAGCCTCCTTGCAAGCAGCTACCATTTCATTGCATTCAGCAAAATTGAGTGCCATTGGCTTTTCTACATAAACAGGTTTTCCAGCCTTTGCAACTTTAATTGTATATTCTTTATGTGAACTAGGTGGTGTTGCAATATAGACAGCATCGACATCTGGATCGTTAATAAGTGCGTCGGCATCATCATACCATTTCGGAACATTATGTCTTTGCGCATAGTCTTTTGCTAGTTCACCGGTTCTCCGCATAACGGCAACCAACTCTGAATTTTTACTTTTTTGGAATGCTGGTCCACTTTTCACTTCCGTCACATCACCGCATCCAATAATGCCCCAACGAACTTTTTCAAATTTCACGATAATAGTCCCCCTTCTTTTATAAATAGAAACAACTGATTATGAAAATCATTTTACAGAATTCCCCCTAATGAAAAAGCCCACTTCTTATGGAAGATAGTAAGTGGGATGTTTGTGAGAAAGAACCCCATCAGCTTTAGCCCTGGGAGTGGTCAGAAACAACTCTAATCACTTTATTAACTCCCTCTCTCTTTATAATTGTCGTATTATATTAAGTTCCTTTTCTTCTTCATCAACTTCTCATATGTAATGAATCTGGATGCATCTCCATAAACTCAATCCAATTCCCATCGGGATCTACTACCCAGAACTGGTAGTTTAAACTCATCCCTTGAGTAATGTCTACTGCTAGTGTTACTCCTTTTTTCTTTAAATTTTCCGCTGTTCCGTGGATATCTTCAACTTCAAAACAAATATGATTTTCTCTTTCTTTAACGCTTTTGTTACCATGGTAAAATAATTCAATAAAGCACCCTTCAGCAACTTTCACGTATTCAATCCACGGTTCACCATTTGGCTGATTCAATTTAAACGCTTTCTTAAAACCAAGTTTATTACAATAAAAATCCAATGAACGTTCCATATCTACTACTTTTAATCCTACGTGATTAATCCCTTTAATCATATTCAATCCCACCCCATATCGTATGTATCTTCATTCTATATTTTCTATAAATCCCCATGTCTCTACTTGTAAAAGCCAGTTAATGGTCATCCAAACAATACAAGTCCACTCTATAAGGCAATACTTTTAATAGTTAGATTGTTATATATAATGACACCCTTCTTATTTAAGAAAGGGGCCAGATTGTTTTTTTATAAGTCACTGTCCTCAAATCCCCGTAAATACTAGCTCGCTTGTAGGATCTTGTTTTCTGTAAGTTTCCTTTTTCCATGGAGTACATAATACAAAAAAATACTCGCAAATACGACCACTGCCAAGGTTAAATACACGCCACGAAAACCAACGACTGGAATGATAAACCCTAATAGAAAAGGGCCAATTCCTACTCCTGAATCTATAAACACGTAAAAGGTCGAGGTTGCAAGCCCCACTCGGTGCCGCGGTGATTCCTTTATGGCAATAGCTTGACAGCAAGAAGTCATCGTTCCAAATCCAAGTCCAATTAGCGCTCCTGCTAAAAGGAGAATGAATCCTTGGTTGGCTTGACTAAGAGTAACTAATCCGATCACAAATAATAGTAACGCTGGATACATCACAATGTTATCCCCTCTTTTATCTAATAGCCGTCCAGTAAATGGTCTTGAAATCAAGATGAAAACAGCATATACAAGAAAGAAGAAACTTGCAGCCTCCATTAAATTAATTTCTTTTGCATAAGAAGTCATAAATGACAGGATACCTGAGTAAGCAAAACCCATAATTGCCATAATGATAGCGATAGGAACAGCCTTTATTTCGAAAAAATCTTTCAACTTAAAACCTTTCATCGCATCAAGCTGTTCTTTTGTGATGTTTCCTTCAGGGATATGCACAAATAATAAGATAATAGTACTTATGAGAGAGAAAAGTGTACAAGCTACAAATATTATCGTAAAACTTCCTTGTTCACTGATATAAAGACCTAAGAAGGGGCCAACCGCCATTGCAAGGGTTATACTTAATGAAAAATAGCTTATTCCTTCTCCACGACGTTCATTCGGAATAATATCCATGATAACGGTTGCTATAACTGTGGTAAACACCCCAAACGCTGCTCCATGAATAAAACGAATAAATAATAATACGTTCATGTTTTCTACAATAAAATATAACAACATCATAATCAAAAATAAAAATAATCCGCCATAAAGCATCTTTTTACGTCCAACAATCTCAATATATTTTCCAACAAAAATACGTGAAACTAGTGCACCCACGACAAATATACTAGACGCAAGACCCGCCATGCTTTGTGAAGCGTTAAATTCTTCAATCGCATAAACAGTTAAAGTCGTTATTAATAAATAAAAGGTCAAACTCCCAAAAAAAGTGGATACGGACATGATGATAAAATCTTTTGTCCATAATTTCGATGTATTCACCTCTATTCCTCCTATTTCCAAAACAATAAAGTATATTGTCCAATATTTTTCTAAACTGATTATTTTGTATTTACAAAAGCCTCGTTTCCGATTCTAACAAACCACTAGTTAAAAATATTAATGAGTCCCCTTTACATCTAATGTTGCGTTTGTTACATTCTTTTTCTCGAATGTAGAAGTACTAATTTTCTCTTGTAATTTTTCAAAATAATAGTTGGGGTCGACAGGTAATTCTACTGTTTCATTTAACCAAGAAGATAAGTACATGGCATTGGCAATTTCTAATGCCTTTACCCCGTCTTCACCTGGTGCAAGTAAAGGTGAACCTTTACGAATCGAATCAATCCAGTTTTGAATAATCCTTACATGATTTGCATTTTCACTTTTTACAGAAACATCAATTTCCTTCCATTCTGGATGACCGAAACCACCTTTGTAGGTCTTATTAAATTCACGTTCTGATTGTGGTAATTGGTAGAAGGTAAGTTCTTCATTTTCAACAACGATTTTCCCGCGATCTCCAATGATCTCAAAGCGATTCGTTCCCGGAACTTCTCCTGTTGAAGTAATAAATACACCCGTCGCCCCATTATCATATTCGACATATGCTGTTACATCATCTTCAACCTCAATATCATGGTACTTTCCTACACTAGACACTGCACGAATCCGTTTGGGCATATCCCCTGTCGTCCACTGCCAAATATCTAATTGGTGAAGTGCCTGATTTAATAGAACACCTCCACCTTCACCTTTCCATGTGGCTCTCCATTTACTTGAATCATAATAACTTTGTGAACGGTAAATATCCGTCACAATCAAATTGGTTCGTTTAATCTCACCAAGTTCTCCTGAACGAATAAGATCCCGTAACTTTTGATAAAGGGGATTCGCCCTTTGGTTATACATGATACCAAATACTTTACCACTAGCTTTAGCTGCTCCATTCATTTCCAACACATTTTTTGTATAAACCCCTGCTGGTTTCTCAATGAGGACATGTATCCCATTCGTAAAGGCTGTTTTTGCTAGGTCTGGATGACTGTAATGGGGCGTCGCAATTAGAACGGCATCAATTCCTGATTCACTAAAAAAGGTCTCTTCATCCCGGAAAATTTGCACATCTCCTTGTGTATTATTTTTCACCCATTCAATTCGACTTTCATTACGACTACAAATGGCTGTTAATGTTGCCCCTTCGATTTGTCCTTTATCCAGTAATTGAACATGTGAGCTGCCTATATTCCCTACTCCAATTACGCCGACTTTTACCAAACCCATATCTATCCACCTCTAATTCTTAAATATTTAAAAAATTTCGTTAACAAATCACTAGTATGCAACAAACTAAATGAATTACGAACCACTATGTGGTACACTTGTATCGTTATTTGGTTAACTTGAGTATAATGAATGTATAACACCTTTGTC
The DNA here is from genome assembly GCF_044762875.1 of Peribacillus sp. NPDC096379. Taxonomy (NCBI): domain Bacteria; kingdom Bacillati; phylum Bacillota; class Bacilli; order Caryophanales; family Bacillaceae; genus Peribacillus; species Peribacillus sp. NPDC096379. The sequence continues at coordinate 246,319 of NZ_JBIWFD010000001.1, read as the reverse complement.
AATCAGATTGTTTTTCTTCATACAATCATCAGTTATGATACAAAACGCCACCATTTACCACATGTAACAAGCTACATGTGGTAAATGGTGGCGTTTTGGAGCCGGAACTGTGGATGCTTTCTAAAGTAAAATCAGTATACCTGCTAAGAGACGGGCTTATGAGTAAGTTGCGAAGCCATGTCCCCATGTCCTTCATACAAAAAACTTGAAAGCTAACTTCTACATATTTGATCAATGACAGAAATTCTATATGAAAGATCAAAATTTCAGATATAATTGAATGGGGAGATAAGATGGAAGGAGTACATACGTTTGAGTAACGATAAACAAGATCAAAATAAGACATCTAACGTTCAAGTTATTTCTCGGGCGGCTAACATACTGAGGACTCTTAGGGATCATCCAAAAGGATTAAGCCTATCTCAGATTGCAAAAGAAGTGGGATTAGCACGATCAACAGTGCAAAGAATTGTTCAAACTCTAGAACATGAAAATTTTGTCGCACAAGCCTCTGCTTACGGCGGTATCCGTCTTGGTCCTGAGATTGCAATGCTTGCTGCTGCTGTCCATAGTGACCTTAGAGAAGAAATTAGGCCATTTTTAATTCAACTATCAAATGAAGTAAATGAAACCGTCGACCTCTCAGTTTTAGATAACGGAAAGGTACTTTTTGTAGATCAAATTATCGCTTCACATCCACTACAAGCGACTTCACAACCCGGAGCATCTTTTCCATTACATTGCACGGCAAATGGAAAGGCTATACTCGCCTCACTACCTACAACCGAGGTTGAAAAGCTCCTACCCAATCAATTAACAAAGTACACAGATAAAACGATGACGAATCGGGATGAACTGTTAAAAGAGTTAGAAGTAGTTCGTAAAGAAGGTGTTGCTTTTACCAAAGAAGAGCACATTCATGGAATTTGTGCGGTAGGCGCAGTTGTTGTTGATAGTATGAAAAATCTAAGTGCTGTCTCTATACCACTCCCAGCAACTCGTTTTTATGGTAATGAGGAAAGGCTAGCAACTGCCCTTCTCGAAACTTGTCAAAAGATTAATGAACACTTTAATACAACAATAAAGTGAAACTTCAATCAGTGGGGGGTTCTTCCCCCCACTTCAAACTTTTGTTAGAAAGTTAAGTGGCGGGAGTATTCATCCTCAAATATTAAACTGACTATCATACATGTCAAAATAAAAGCCTTTCTCCTGCAACAGTTCCTGATGGGTACCCGATTCAATGATCTCGCCATGATGGATAACCAAAATCCGGTCGGCATTCTCAATTGTTTTTAAGCGGTGGGCAATTACAAAGCTTGTCCGTCCCTCAGTTAAGCGATTCAATCCTTCTTGGATTTCAATTTCGGTTCTGGTATCAATGCTAGATGTTGCTTCATCAAGAATCAATATATCTGAATCCGCTAAAATGGCCCTGGCAATCGCAAGCAATTGGCGTTGTCCCTGACTTATGTTGGAGCCACCAGATGTGATTGACGTTTGATATTTTTCGGGTAAATGCTTGATGTATCCATGAGCAGAAGCCATTTTTGCCGCAGCAATGACTTCATCATCGGTTGCTTCCAAACGTCCATAACGGATATTTTCCATGATGGTCCCGGAAAATAGAAAGGTATCCTGAAGCACAATACCAATTTTTTTGCGCAACTTACTAATTTTATAATCTCTAATGTCCTGACCATCGATTTTTATTTCACCAGAATGAATGTCATAGAACCTCATTAACAGATTGATGATGGTCGTTTTACCCGAACCAGTTGGACCTACCAAGGCAATTTTCTCGCCTGCCCTTACTTTAAAATTAATATTTTTCAAGATTGGCTTTTCATCCTCATAGCAAAAGTGAACATTGGAAAATTCGACATCACCATGAAAGGAATCGATTGCAATCGGATTCTCTTTATCCTTCAAATCTGGAGTTTCATCCATGATTTCAAACACCCTCTCAGCGCCAGCTATCGCGGACTGAAACGTATTCAATAGACTGGATAGTTGGTTAATAGGCCGGAAGAATTGGCGGGAATACGTGACGAAGGCGGCAATGATCCCGACAGATGTCATCCCTTGAACCGTCATAATCGCGCCAAACCCAATCACTAATCCTAGTCCCGCATTGTTAATGAAGTTATTAATCGGTCCAAGAAAGCCTGATACCGTATCTGCCGCCATTGCCGAATGGCGCAGTCTTTCATTAACCACCGAGAATTTCGCAATCGTCTTTTCCTCTTTCCCAAAGAGTGTAATCACTTCGTTTCCTGAAATGGACTCCTCGATAAATCCGTTCAACTCTCCCAAGTCTCGCTGTCTTTTGATGAAATTACTGCTGCTGTATGTGATGATTTTTTTAGTCGTAAAGATCATCACTGGAATGATCAACAGCGTCACAATGGCAAGCACCCAATTAAGTGAAAACATCGCAATCGTAACACCCGATACCATTAAGATGGATGAAAAAATTTGAATAACGCTTTGACTGAGCGCATTATTCAAGCTCTCAATATCATTTGTCACTCGGCTCATCAAATCTCCATGTGTACGTTTATCGAAAAACCTTAAGGATAATACCTGAAATTTATTAAATAAATCCTGACGTAATATCCGAATCGTCTGTAATGATACGCGGACCATCAAAAACGTTTGCAACCAGGTGAATATTGAGATAGCCGTATAAACAGAAGCTAATAATACCAAAAGCCGAAGAGTCCCATCAATATCCTTTGGAATGATGTAGTCATCAATGATGACCCCAATCAAATAGGGACCTAATAAGCCTAATAGTGTAGAAAAGATAACAAAAATAATCGCTGTGATCAGCGCTACTTTTTGCACTTCCATATATCGCCAAATTCGTTTAACCGTTCCTTTTTTATCCTTCGCTTTAACAACCGGTCCGGAAAACCCTCTTGGTCCACGGGCGCGACCCATTACATTCGGGACAGGCTGTGAGGAAGTTTTACTCATAGGAATGGACCTCCTTCCCGCTTTGCGTAATATAGATATCGTGATAGACGCGGCTTTTCGCAAGTAATTCTTCATGTGTTCCACTTGCTTCGATCCTTCCATCATCCACGACGAGAATCTGGTCGGCATCCATAATCGATGAAATTTTTGCAGAGATGATGAACACAGTTGTATCTGAATAATCTTGTTTTAATGCCTGTTGCACCGCTGTTTCCGATAAAGCGTCAATGGCCGAAGTTGAGTCATCTAGGATTAAAAATTTCGGTTCCCGGATGAATGCACGCGCCATCGATAGACGTTGTTTTTGGCCACCGGACAAATTCGTCGCTCCTTGCATGAGCTCATGGGCAAATTTTCCGTCAAATCTATTTATAAACTCACTTGCAGCTGCAGACTGAGCCACGCTTTCCATCTCAAGCGTTGTTGCTTCCTCTTTGCCGAAGCGTAAATTCTCCTCAATCGTACCGGAAAACAGCGTGGCTTTTTGCGGAACAAAACCAATCGCTGTTCGCAGTTTTTCCAGAGGATATTCTTTTATGTTGACCCCATCGATCAAGATAGCTCCCGAATCTGGATCGTATAGGCGTGGAAGCAATTTTACGAGCGTCGATTTCCCACTACCAGTCGAACCGATAATTCCAATCGTCTCACCTGCTTTAGCCTGAAAAGAAATATTTTTTAACACATATTCTCCATTTTTACTATAACTAAAATTCACCTGTCTAAACTCCACTTCACCGCGTATTGCTGGAAGAAGAGCTAGACTTTCAGGTTCAGTAATATCAATTTCCGTATCAAGTACCTGGTGAATCCGATCTGCTGAAGTAAAGGAACGAGTAATCTGCATCAACACATGGCTGCTCGTCATTAATCCATTCATAATAATGTTCAAATAATTAATGAAAGCTAAGATGACGCCGACTTGAAGTGTGCCTTCATTCACTTTTATCGCCCCCATCCATAGACCCGCAACAACACCAATATTCACTACGAACAACATAATAGGCATGAGCGTAAGAATGACTTGCTCGGCCGACATATTCCGCTTCATTAACGAATCATTTACCGTTTTGAAATTTTCCTTCTCATAATCTTGACGATCGAACGCTTTGATAACACGGATACCTGCCAAAGTTTCCTGAAGTTTTGTATTAACCTGATCCATCGCTTTTTGCACTCTTGCAAACAATTTGCCTGATTTAGCAGAAAAATAATAGATAAAAGCAATTAAAACCGGAATGGCAACGAATAACACAGGAAACAATTCACGTGCTGTAAACCAGACAATGACCACTGAGCCAATAAATAGCAACGGTCCACGTACAAAAACACGCAATGTCATCATAAGTGCCTGCTGAACTGCCGCAATATCATTCGTCACAATGGTTATTAATTTTCCAGTACCAAATGAATCGGTATTTTGATTGGAAAATTGCTCCGTCTTCCTGAACACGTCACGACGAATATCTGTTGCAAAATGGACAGCCGCTTTCGTACTGTAAATGGAACTGCCAGCTCCTCCTATTAACCCTACAAAAGCTGTCAATAACATGAGCAGCCCGAGCTTTATGACATAAGCATTGTCTTGATTAGCGATTCCCACATCAATGATATGCTGCATGATAGTCGGCTGTAGCAAATCCATCGCTACTTCAATGCACATCAAGAACGGCCCCAAAATGGCGAAAAGTGTATAGGGTTTTACATATTGAAGTAATTTCCTCAAGGACTTCATTTAAGTTCCCCCTCCCTACCTGTTTTCTTTCTTTAGACGCTCGGTTATTTCTTTTAAAAAGGCGATTAATTCTACAGATTTTTCTGCATTCATTCTTGCTCCCTTCATTGCTTTTCGCATCTCGACTTCCCACAGATCGATAGCCTCCTTTAGCTGAACGGACTCTGTTGAATTCCGCCAAATCGACCACTCTTTCCAATCCACCCAGAAATCTCCTTTTCCACTCTTCGCAAACTCCTCCAAACGATCTTTTCCTTTTTGATTAATAAAATAGACTTTTTTGTCTGTTTCAGGCTCAAGATCGATCATTTCCTGATTTTGTAATTCTTGAAGTGCAGGATAAACTGTACCCGCACTAGCCAAATAATGGCCATCCGAACGATCCTCCAATTCCTTCATGATTTGATAACCATGCATCGAATCATCTCTGAGTAAATGTAAGATGGCTAATTGTACAAACCCTCTCCGCTTTTTCATCATATCCCTCCATCTCTAATTATATCGGTAATTATAATCGATATATCGATAAAAAACAATCGATTGTTCTATAACACTTTAAAAATCCTACATAAATAGAAAAATGACGATCGAGGTAAGATCAAAATAAGTAAAAAGCGATTTAGGAGTAGGGTCAGGATAATGCGGATTTAAAATGTTAATGTTAAGGAAATCCAAATAAAAAAGCCTAATTTCTCGGTGTTGCAAGTGAGAAATTAGACTTTAGCTACTTCATTAAAGCGCCCTTCGGTTGAATAACAGAGGAGTCTCTATTAGCTGGTTAGGTCAAAAAGCGTCTCCACCTATTGTATAAGTAACAAAATCTCATATATTGAGCTTAGTGACTAGATATGATTTTAACAGGAGGTTTGGTAAATTCTTTAAGTCTGTTATTTGGCGCATACATATAAAGTGAAACTTCAATCAGTGGGGGTTTTGACTTTCCGTTAATGCGGGATAAAATCGAATGCAAAAAGGAGGTCCGAATTTCCCCCGACCTCCTTTCGCTTTATAATGACTGAACTATTTTCGTGTTGTTTACCTCTGATTCATGGACAGTTTGATAATCGGCGTGTTTGTCATTAACAAATAACAATGCAATCATACCGAATATAGCAGCAATTCCAATGGCGATAAAGTTAAATTGTGGCTGTAGGTTCATGGTCAGTAACACCGCCACATAAGTCGGAGCCACAATGGAGCCGATGCGACCAAAGGCCATTGTACTTCCAAGTGCTGCCGATCGAATGTTGACAGGATAATACGAAGCAACAAATGCATTTGACATATTTTGCAGACCAACTGTTGCAGCACCGATGAGAAAAATTAAAAAGTACGCGACATATAGATTCGTAGAAAAGCCAATTAGTGTTAAAGAAATAGCACCAACCAAATAAAGCGGAATTAACACATTTTTAAATCCTATTTTTTGAATGACATTACCAAGTATTAATGTGCCAACAATGGAACCGATTTGTAATACAGCAACAAACATTAAACTTGAAGATAAGTTATAACCAGCCTGCAGCATTAATGTAGGTAACCAAGTATTAAGTGAATACATTAAAATGAATGTACAGAAGCAGGCTAACCAAAACATCATCGTTGTAACAGCGAACTTTTTGGTGAAAAGAGCACTAACGGGTGATTTTTGTGTTTGTACTACCTTTTTATACGTAAAATCGAGTGTTGTAGCAGCGCTTGGTTGAATTTTATCGACAATCATCGCAATGCGGTCATGTTGTTTGTTATTAAGCAAGTAGTCAAGTGATTCTGGAATCGCTTTTAACATGAATGGAATAAAAATTAAAGGAATAGCGCCAATCCAGTAAACTGGTTGCCATCCGAAATCAGCCAGTAACGCTTGACCGATGAAGGACGCACCCATCGCACCAACTGAATAGCCACAAAAAATAAAAGAAATGATAGCAGCACGATATTTTAATGGTGCATATTCAGAAATAAGTGAAGCGATATTCGGCATAACCCCACCAAACCCAAAGCCGGCAATCACGCGACAAATCGTAAAGATGATGGCATTCGGTGCAAAACCTGAAAGCATGGTAAAAATACTAAACAGCAGTGTCGTTAAAATAATAATACGCCTACGACCAAATCGATCCGAATAGAGACCGAACAGTACCGCACCAGCAGCTGTGCCTATGGTTGTATAGCTACCGATGGAACCGGCTACCATATTTGAAATCCCCCATGATTCTTTTAAGAAGGGAATGGTAGCGCCGTAGATTACGACATCATATCCTTCAAACATCAGAATGATAAATAACCAAAAAACTAACAGAATGTGGAACGGTTTTAATTTACTTTGCTCAAAGAAAGAAATAGGATTCATAATATACCCCCAATAAAATGACTATATGATGATGCCAGCATGATCGCTTGTTATGCAAGTAAGTGTAGCGCGGAGCAAACCATATAGTTTAAAACTATATCTTGTTATAGCTTTAAACTATAACAAGATATATATAATCCAACATTAAATTTGGCATGATACGTTTTTTAAGTAAACCTCTCCCCTACCTACTAATAGGAGGGAGAGGTTCTACAAATCTATTATTTAGTTCGAAACACTTTCAGTTGTTACCCACACACTCTCAGCAATTTTAATCATGTGACTTATTTTATTCCACTGTTCTTCTTCTGTTAATATATTTCCTTCTTCCGTGCTAGAGAATCCGCATTGCGGGCTTAATGCTAGGTTTTCTAAAGGAATATATTGACTTGCTTCTTTTATTCTACCTTTGATACTTTCTGGATCTTCTAGTTCTGGGAATTTAGATGTTATCAATCCTAGTACGACTGTTTGGTCATCACGTTTAAAGTTTTTTAATGGTTCAAAATCGCCTGAACGGTTATCATCATATTCTAGGAAGAGTCCATCTACATTTAAGTTAGCAAATATCGCATCAGATATATTATCGTATCCACCACTTGTAATATAGGTAGACTTGAAGTTTCCACGACAAATATGCATGGTAATGACCATATCATCAGGTTTCTTAGCAATAGCATCATTTAAACAACTTACTCTAGTATCGATGATGTCACTAACTTCCATGTTCAGTCTTTCAACGACTGCTTTTATGCGTTCTTCCGAAACAAAATCAATCCAAGAAGTATCATCTAATTGTAAATAGCGACAGCCTGCATCATAGAAAGCTTGAATGGCTGTTTGGTACGCTGTTACGGTATCGTTATAGAATTGCTCTCTATTCCCGTTATAATACTCATCACCCTGAATCCTAGTGAATAACATATTGGGACTTGGAATGGCAAACTTAGCAACTTGACTTCCATCACCATATTTGTCCACTGCCTCTTGTAAGAACTTAAAGTGTTCTACCATATAATGATTATCAAAGCCTACTTTATCAACCACTTTAATAGCATTATTTCTTGTTCTAGCACCTTTGAAGTTACTTACATATTCCGTTTCAAACAGTTCTACCCCTTCTAAACCTGATAGGAAATCTAAGTGCCACCAAGAACGTCTAAACTCACCATCCGTTATTGCTTTAAGCCCTACCTTAATTTGGTTTTGTACAAGTTTCTCGATCTCTTGATCCTCTATAGCCTTTAAAGCATCTTTATCAATTTCCCCATTCACATAAGCCTTTCTTGCTTCTTTAATCGGTTCTGTTCTTAGAAAACTACCTACATGATCGGCCCTAAATGGCGCTTTAACTGTTGTGTTTATCATACATGATGCCCTTCTTTCTTTAATATAAAAAAACCTTCTTCTCATAAATAGGAAGAGGGGTAATTACCGTAACTAGTTGTCTTCTTATTTGATATGAGGTAAGTATAGCACGGAAAAATCAGTATAACGTAACACGTAAAATCTATCTCTTGCCATAGCTTTTAACTATAGCTATGATTGTTCTTTTGCGATTGCTTCTTGTAAATATTGAATATAGATATTGGCCAGTGTACTGTTCGTTACATTTTTGTGAGTAATATATCCAACGGTAATCCGTTCATCCACCTTCAAGGGAACCGCAATAATGTCTTCATCGTTTAATTCATGACTAATGACACCTGTCGAAATCGTATAGCCATTTAATCCAATCAGTAAGTTAAATAAAGTGGCCCGGTCACTAACCCGAATATTTTTTGGTCTAGAAAGAGTGCTTAAAATCTCCTCAGAAAAATAAAAGGAATTATAATCTCCTTGTTCAAAAGAGAGATATGGAAACGGGCGTAAATCAGATAATGTCACATATTCCTGCTTCACAAGTGGGTTCTTTGAACTAATAAAGACATGTGGTTTCGCTTCAAATAGCTCATGAAATATTAAATTTCCTTCTCTAAGAAATTTATAAATCACCTTTTTGTTGAACTCATTTACATATAAAACGCCAATTTCACTACGTAGGTTTTTCACATCATCAATGATTTCATATGTCTTCGTTTCTCGTAAAGTGAACTCATATTCCTTTCGATCATAATCTTTTAGTAGTTGTACAAAGGCACTCACCGCAAATGCATAGTGTTGAGCTGATACAGAAAAATTCTGTTGAGGTGCTTGCGTATTGGAATAGCGATTTTCAAGAAGCTCTGCCTGTTCAACCACCTGCCTTGCGTAACCTAAAAACTCCGAGCCTTCAGGAGTAATCATAATTCCCTTATTGGTTCGCGAAAAAATCGTAATCCCCATTTCTTTCTCCAGCTCTTTTAGTGCGTTTGATAAGCTTGGCTGACTAATAAACAAATTCTGTGCTGCTTTGCTAATCGAACGACTTCTTGCCACTTCAATCACATATTTTAATTGTTGTAACGTCATCTTTGATTCCTTCCTTTGATTGCAATGTTGTTTGAGTATGAATATCCACGTTCCTCGCTAAGTCAAAACATACTTCAATTGGTGCTTTAATCAATTGTTGATAACGGATAACAGGCATGTCAAATCTCCTTTTATACAATCCCTAACACTATCATTATAATCGTTTTTGTAATAACTAATCGGATTTTTCAATTATTTGAATTGGTATGATTCGTTCCATTCATTTTTCCTAATTACTGAACATACTGGGGAATCATGCTATACTTAGGTTAAATATAGTTCGTTCAATCCGTTGATTTCACTAGTTGAAAACACGGGTACTGTCATGACAAGTAGCATCGTAAAAAAGAAACAACGGTAGCCGTACAGGAGTAACGTTAACATACATCGAAATAACGGATGAAGAAATAATAGACGACTTAAATTACTTTGCACTTTAAGGAGGACTTATAAAATGACGCTTGCTGAGTACAACGAAAAGTACGAATCGATCCTTCGCAACAGTTATATTTCAGACAGACAAAAAGCACTAAAATTAGCTGATCTCCTGACCGATATGGAAGGGCAAATCAATGAGGCTGGGGAACCGTACAGTAAAGAGATATTAACGTTATATAAAAAAGTATCTCTTCTATCCACCTTGTTATAATCTCTTTAGTTATCATTCGACCTTACTTACTAGTGAGGTTCTTTTTTGGGGATTTGTGTGATCCGATCACGGCATTTCTGTTTCCCCTTTCCTCATATCACCCCAAACTACCATATCACCCTAACTCATCTTTAATAGGTAAACCGCTTTTGCTAGATAACGACAGACGAATGAAGTAATCTGTCAAAAACAAAAAAACTCTAAAACGAGTAGAATACCTACACGTTTTAGAGTTTACAATACATTTAATCACAATCAGTGGAAGATGAGGCTCCACCGTTTGAAGTTGATCTTATCTTTTAGGTGCTAATTCAATCGCTGAATTTATAGCCGCTAACATACTTTTGTCATCAGCGATATTTTTACCAGCGATATCAAATGCTGTACCGTGATCGACAGACGTTCTAATGATGCCGCCTTTTAAGCCAACTGTTATATTAACACCTTCTTCAATACCCATTACTTTTACAGGCGCATGTCCTTGGTCATGATAACATGCAACGACAACATCAAAATCGCCTCTGCCAGCTCTGAAGAATAATGTATCAGCTGGTAGTGGACCTGTTACATCGATGCCTTCGGATTTCGCTTTCTCAATACCAGGCATTAATTTTTCTTCTTCTTCTCCATTACCAAACAAACCATTTTCTCCAGCATGTGGATTAATTCCACAAACGGCGATTCTAGGGTTGTCAAAGCCCGCTTTTGCAAGGGTATCATGTGCTAATTTGACAACTGTATACGTTCTTTCTGGGTTAATACTTGCAATCGCTTCTATTAATCCCATGTGAGTCGTTAAATGAATCACTCTTAAGTTAGGAGTCGTTAACATCATTGAAAAGTCTTCTGTATCTGTTAAATCAGCAAGAATTTCAGTGTGCCCTGGATAGATATGACCACCTTTATGCAATGCTTCTTTATTCAAAGGAGCTGTACAGATCGAGTCAATTTTCTTTTCTTTAGCTAATTCAATCGATTTAGCTAAATATTGGAACGCTGCGTCTCCTGCAGCAGCTGAAACTTCTCCGAAAGGTAAGTCAGCAGGTAAAAGATCTAAATCGATTACATCAATTGTTCCATATTCATATTTAGCTTCAGAAGGGTCTTTAATCATATTGATTGTTGCTGTTGATTGGACAATTGGACTTACCTTTTCTAAAATTTTTGCATCCCCAATAACCAATGGGTTACATTTTTCATATACTTCTTTGTGATTAAGAGATTTAACGATGATTTCAGGTCCAATACCTGCAGCATCTCCCATAGTAATTCCGATAATTGGTTTCATAATTCATTTTTCCCCCTTTAATTTTGTTATTGCATGTATGAAAACATCTTCTGCACCAAAGCCACCAGCTTTAGTGACCACATAAATGTTATCATTTCCTAAAAACTTAGAAATAGGTACACCGATTTCTAGTTCGTCTAGTAATTCAAAACCTTTAACATCCCATAAAGTACAAATTTGTTTAGCCGTATCTCCACCAGTCATGGAAACACCTGTGAAAATTCCTGATTCTAAGAGTACAGAGCAAACCGCACCAATTGCTTTTACAATTTCATTACTAATTTCAGTATGGCTAAGCCCTTTTGCTTCACCTGTACTCCATGCTTTTTCAATATCTTCTTTTTCCCCTGTGGAATAGATCAAAACATCTAAGCCCTCTTCTGCTTTTTGCATAGCTTCATGATAGACTCTTCTGATTTCACTTGTTCTTTCCATATTATCGGCGACGGCTTTGTAAGATTCAAATGGGATTGCGTAGACATTTGTTTTTTCTAACAGCACCTTCATCTGTGCTCTAGAATTTTTATTCACACTCCCAATAACCGTAAGTGTTGGATTTGTATTTTTAGGAATAGCCAATACGCTATTTCCTTTTGGAATGGCATAGTAGTCAGGAAGATAATTGGCAATCCCAGCAGACCCAACCCAAGTAAATTGATAGGTTAATTTTTGGGTGTAGTCCAAAATTTGTTTAAGGTGATACTCTTCTGTTGAATCAATGATAAGGTATGTTATCTCTTTTTGGAAATAACCCTTAATTTTTTCTTGAACAAATTGTTCCCCATGTTCTAAGTCATCAACTGTAATCGTACCAATTGTATGTTTCGTTTGTTCTTTTAAAAGTTCGGGTAAATATGATTGTGTTATAGGTGTTTTAGGGTCTTTTGCAATCTCTGTTTCTCCTAACGGAACACCCTTTAAATAGTGTGTAGATTGGAGAATCGTTCGATTGTTTTTAGGATAGCCAGGTGCGATCATAACAAAATCCGGTTTTACAACATCATATACCGCATCGATTTCTGCTCCAATATTTCCCCTCATTGTTGAATCGAGTTTTTTGAAAATATTTTTAAATCCTGCATCTTTGAGATATTCTGCTATTTGTTTTACTTTTTCATAAGCTTCTTTTCGATCGATAGAACGGCTATCCGTATCAAAAACAACAGCTTCATATTGTTTAACGCTTGTTTCATCCATATCAAATAAAACAGTCGTTTTTAAACCGTGACGAGCTAATTGAACTCCACTATCATTGGCACCAGTCAAATCATCGGCTATAATAGCTAATTTCATACTTACACCTCTTTTGAACATAAATTATAGAAGGTTTATTTCTTTTGTTTTCCTTTTTTCGTAAGTTGTCCAGCTAGGAATCATACAAAAATCGGAAACGAAATAGCGGTTGTAACAACGCTTGCTGCAGGAGTTGCAACTTCATTTCCTGCTGTTGAACCTTCAGTAGCACCCACAATTGGATTCCACTTTAGGAATTTGAATGTTAAATAACCAGCTCCGCCTGTTAATACCACTGTTAACACGCCAAGTAAAATACCTGATAATCCGCCTTCATTAATTTTTTCAAGGTCAATTCCCATACCTAAAGCAAATGCGAAGAACGGAATTAACATATCACTACCTTTTGGAAGGAACTTCTCCATTTCAGGATCCAAATTCCCTAATACCATACCAATGACAATCGGTAATAATACAGAAATATAAGAATAACGCAATTAAAGTACTAGCACCATCAACAAATAATGCTTGTATGAAATTCCCAATCCCTAGAAAGCCGGGTGCGAATGTGTTAATTAATGCTGCCAGAAGAAGTGGAACTACCATCATTCCTCCTGGAATACGAACTAACGTTGCTTTAATTTCCAACTTTAATACCCTATTAGAAAAATCATTTATATGAAAATATCGGTTGCATTCATTATATTAAGATAAAACGTTTCCAATTGCAACAGTTTTCGTTTACATTTCCCTAATGTTATTAAATTGTTTAATTTTGCAACTAATCATCGTAAAAAAGCAGAAAGTTTCCCTATTTATTCCTAAACTTTCAGCCGCTTTTATTTGATTATTGTTCTCTTCCTTTCAAACCATTTGGATAATTTCTTTTTCTATTTCTTTTTAAGTGCCTTTCGTTGAGAAGGTACTGTCCTTATTTGAGATTACATTTTGAATCGTTTCTGCTTGAATCACGTAGTCTTTTTTCATTTAAGGCAATCTGTTTTAATTACTTTTTTTAACCATCAATATTATTCGGACAAAACGGCTAAAAAGTAGGGAAACGACATGGTGTTATTAGTTTATACATAAAGAGGCAACCCCATAACAAAAAGGTCTAGAACCTCACATCTGCTATATATCGTTTATTAGTATAATTTCGTAATAAACGGTGTATAGAACGTGAGGTCAGACCTTTTTAGAGCTACCTTTTTAAAGACTTGTTATGTGTTTCCCAATGTTACAGTTTAAATTGCTCCACGATATCCTGCAATTCCTCGGCGATTTGTGATAAAGAAGTTGCCGAACTTCTGATTTCTTCCATAGAAGCTAATTGTTCCTGTGTAGAAGCAGAAACATTTTGAGCGCCACCTGCTGTAGAGTCTGCTACTTTTGCAACTTCTTCAAAAGTGTTAGCAAACTGTTTTGTTCCAATGGAAATATCTTGGACTTTGGATGTTACTTGTTCAATTTGTTCGGTTATTGTCGTAAAGTAACCTGTAATAGCCGCAAAGGATGCACCTGCATCACTGACTACTTCAATTCCTTTGTCTACTTCTGTTGTTCCTGATTCCATAGATTTCACTGCATTGGATGTTTCACTCTGAATCGATCCAATCATTTGTCTAATTTGATCGGTTGATTGTGCCGATTGTTCGGCAAGCTTACGTACTTCATCTGCAACAACAGCAAAGCCTTTGCCATGCTCACCTGCTCTAGCCGCTTCAATCGCTGCATTAAGTGCAAGTAAATTTGTTTGGTCGGCTATATTTGTAATCACGTCTACAATCTTACTAATTTCTTGTGAGTGACTATTTAAAACTTGGATGCTGCTTGATATTTCATTCACCGTTTTCTTAATGTATTCCATTTGTCCAACCGTTGTTTCGATCGCTTTATTTCCTACTTCTACAGCTGATGATGCATTGGTTGCCGTTTGCGAAACTTCTTGTGAACTTTTTGCAATATATTGAATCGATGCTGACATTTCCCCAGCCATTCTTGAGCTTTGTTCAATCTGAGTAGACTGACTCTCCATACCTGCAGCCACTTCCTGAATCGATGAAGAAATTTGTTCTGTTGCAGACGTGTTCTGCTCTGTACTTGCATTTAATTGCTCAGAAGATGCTGCTAAGCTACTCGACTTTTCCCGAACTTCGAGAATAATCTCACTAAGACTTTTTCGCATTTGATCAAATGCTTGGGCCAACTGACCAAGCTCATCTTTACTTGTTAAATTAACACGAACACTTAGATCACCTTGACTCAAATTATTCGCCGCCCCGACTAGCTCCGTAATTGGACGAATCATTGAGCGAATGATGAATAAAATCAATAAGCCCCCAAGTATAATCGAAATACTTATGACGATTAATGTTGTTTTTAAAATGGGTTTAACTGCATCAGCTACTTCACCTTGATTCATACTGCCGACAATTTTCCAACCTGTTAATTCACTCGTAGAAAACGCTAATTTCCTCGGCTCCCCATTTGCTATATAATTAAACTTGCCTGTTTGGGCCGCTTGCAATTTTTTGGACAAATCGTCTTCTACTTTTGTGCCGACCTCAATCGTCGGGTGGGTAATATAATGATTATTCTTATCGATTACATATAAATAACCTTGTTTGCCAATTTTGATTTGATTGACTAAATTGATAAAACTCTCCAACTTAAGATCAACCGCAACAACCCCTTTTCCATCGGTTGTTGCTTTGGCTATCGTAATGACGACTTGTTTAGTCGCTAGCGATACGCGTGGATCTGTAATAAGTATCTGACCCTTATTAGCCATCGCATCCTGATACCAAGGTCGCACTCTTGGGTCATAACCAGGTGGATTTTTTACTGTAGACGGCGAATTAATAAATTGCCCTTTCTCTGTTGCTATAAATGTTTGTTCAACATCTGCTTTGTCGCTCTGTATTGTATCTAGCAATCTTCTTATTTGAACATCATCATCTTCGACAATATTAGAAGCGACAACTGAATTCGCTAAATAATTGACATTATCTATATGCGAACGAATAAATTGCTCTACTGAATGATTAATGATTCCTACATCCTTTTGCGCCGTCTCCATCATTTGTTGATCCAAATTATTTTGCGAACTCTGATACGAAGAAATAGAGATCGTAATACTTGGCAGTAACAAAACGACTAAAAACGACAAAATCAATTTCTTCCTCAAGCTAAACCGAAACTTGGTAGCTCTAGTTTTTTCCATATATATGTCCCCCTATTTGATTGTTGTATTTTGAAATATTCAAAAACCAACTTAATAATTCCTTTATTATTATCGTCTACATTTGCAATACTTTTAGGGGCAGTTTGAAAATAACTAGTCGGCTATTTCCAATTCCGATTCATCGTTTATTACGAACTAACGTTCTTCTAAAATTTTTATTATTTACAGCTTGTGATCCAATTTATCAACATACTTATTCTCACAAAAAAGATTGACAGCCACCAAGTTCATGCTTGTTAGGTGGCTAGCAATCTACTTTTTCTGGCAGAGCCCAGTGAAACAATAGTTGTTTTTCAAGCTCTTATATGACCGACTCTAGCTTACTTTTGTCACTCATTAGTCGTTTTTCCTAGTGTCGCAATTTGTGAAATATGCTGCAAAACCATTTTCAAGACGATAACAAAAAAAGACACAATTTCTTATACAAGAATTGTGCCTACCTGCGAAATATTGAAAAATGTATGAGCTACCAAAATAATTCTACTTGTTTATAATACTGCTCTAGCTGCTTCTAATGCTGCTTCGTAATTTGGGTGGTCGGTTGATTCATTAACATACTCAACATATGTTATTTTGTCGTTTGTATCAACAACAAAAATAGCACGTGCTAATAAGCGAAGTTCCTGGATAGCAACACCGTATGCCTCGCCGAATGACAGATCACGATGATCTGATAATGTTTGTACATTCTCAATACCATTTGCTGCACACCAACTTCTCTGTGCAAACGGTAAATCAGCGCTAATAGTAAGAACCTGTACATTCCCTAATTTAGAAGCTTCTTCGTTAAAACGACGTGTTTGTGTATCACAAACAGGAGTATCAATAGAAGGTATAACAGAAATTAAACGAACTTTCCCTTTTGACTCAGCGAGTGTAACAGGTGATAAGTCATTCGCTAGTACTGTAAATTCAGGAGCTTTATCTCCAACCTTTACGTCGTTTCCTAACTGTGTTACTGGAATTCCCTGCCACGTAAAATTAACCATTTTCATTTCCCCCTTAAAAATATGTACAGTGCAAATATAGCTCAAGTATTTAGAGTTATCAATTTATTCTGTGTATTATTTTAATTTTTTATCATTGTTATCAAAATGACTGCTTCAATAATGAAAAAATGACAGGTTGAATAGCTTATTACTTCAAGATGAGTATTGTTCGTATTTGTAGTAATCAACCATTCGTCTAATTGATTGAATGACAAATTCAAGTCCTGAAAGCCATAAAGACAGCTTCTATGTTCCAGTAACAGTACTCACATTATTTCCACACAGACAGATACTTCTTGCGATACTTGCTATCTTCTTCTGTTTCAATTAATTCCATGGCTGTTTGCTTAATTTGCTCATCGTTTACTCGATCATATAAATTCTTCAAGCCTTGAATCATATCGTAGCGAATCAACGTGTAATGTTTCTCATTTGCTCCGTTTTGAAAACGATCAACAATATGCTGCATCAACATCTCTTTTTGTTCCGGTCCAGCTAAGCCGACTTTCCAAATTGATTGCAAGCTGTGACGGGCTGTCACAAATTTCAGATCTTTGGTTACTCCCCATAAAGCTGGAAAATCACTTAGCATCCGCTTCTCAGGATCACTAATTGCTAAACCAGAGAGGAACTGGGCAGCCCGGGATCTTCTGTGATTATCAGGGCTTGTTAACCAGTCCTGTAATTGATCCCAAACTTCATAAGCCCAGTCCACTTTTTCAGTTGTAGCTGCTAAAATTACATTAAAGGCTTCGAATTGAACCTCTTTGTCCTTTGCTTCTAAGTTCTCAAAATATGCTTGAATGTCACGGTCCATTTACATCACCTTTTATATTGGCATTATATCTATTTGTTAGTCTACTAAAGGATGGACTTCTTTACAAAAAAAGGAGATGATTCTTTATTTAGTTGATAGTTCGCTTTCTGTTACCCATTTATGATTTGTTACTTTTTCTTCACCAGTAGTTGGCGTGTAATCAACCATATAGACAGTCGTTTTTTCGGCTGAGTCAATTTCAGCCAGAGCTCCATCCATGCCTTCCATATGGTCTGCCTCTATGGTGACTTCCGTTCTTGGTGCGAACGTTTCCTCACCGGCATCTTTAATTTCTTCTTGAACAACCCATTTATGATTTTCCACTCTTTCCCCACCTGTTGTCGGGGTATATGAAATAGCATAAGTCGTCGTATCATAAGCACCTACAATTGTTGCTTTAGCACCGTCCATCCCTTTCATATGATCTGTTTTCAAATATGCTTGACTGCCAACTTTATACGTTGGATTCTTTGCTTCCTTCAAATCTTTAGGAACTTCACCTGAACTAGAATGGGAACTATGATCCATCTCTTCATGTTTGGCATGCTCATTGTTGTTGGAATGATTCTCGTCGCTTGTATCATTTCCACATCCACTTAAACCAATAATCGTAGCGACACTAAGAAAAATCAGTTGCTTATTCATCATAATAAAACACCTCGAATTCTTAAATTTATTGTTATAAATATAATATACCCACCAGGGGTATAAAACAAACAAAAACATGAGGTATCTGACAAAATTTATCTGGCTTCTCTTAATTAAACCGGGCCAGTTGTCCCAATACACTTTTTAGATTTTGTTTCAAGGTTATGCTCCCACCATCGAATAACGAGCAATTGTTTGGAACTTATGGAATGAAGCCAAAATAAATAAGACGAATGCTAATTAAAGCAAATCGTCTTATTTAGCAATGTGTAATACTTTCAACATGGCAGATCTCGATCAATCTGATTGAGACGTTTTTGAGAAGTCATTTTTTCGTTAGTAAAGCTCTTTTATTTGTTTCGTAAGCTCGTTAAATCTCAGATCAAGTTCTGCATATTCTTTATTATTTGGGGTCATAAAACTAAGCTTGCCTAAAACTTCTTGCCTTTCTGTTTCAAGCTGTAAACGTCTTTCTTCCTTATTATCTTTTTTTGGCGCCACTTCATTCAATTGCTTGTGTATACGACTGTTCGAAATAACAAGTTTTGTAGTTGTTGTTTTTTCTAGGAAATAGCGATCATGCGATACGACCAACAGCGTACCATTATATTGCGCTAACGTATCTTCTAGTTGTTCACGCGAAGCTAAGTCTAGATGATTCGTTGGTTCATCTAAGATAAGCACATCTTTGTCTTCTAGAATATACTTCATAAGCTTACACTTCACACGTTCACCCATGCTCATGTTCATAATGGGTTCTGACCATTGAGAAGCCATAAATCCTAAATGCTTCATTAAGTTTTGAACTTTTCCTCTTGCCTCGAAGGTTTCTTGATAAAATAGCTGCTCTGGTGTTTGTTCAAGTGGTAAATCAAACACTTCTTGTGTTAAATAACCAATTTTTGCAGATGGTGAAAGCCACACATCCCCTTTTGCGGTTTCCTGTCCGAGAATTACTTTCAATAACGTCGTTTTCCCACTACCATTTGGGCCAGAAATTGAAATCTTATCACCATGTTGAATCGTAAAATTGGCGTCCTTAAAAAGTGTTCGTCCGTCAAACGATTTCGTTAAATTTTGAACTTCTAAGAAACGTTTTCCTACTCTATTATTTGTTTTCATTGAGAAGGTCACTTTATATTCTGAATCAAGAGGCTCCACTTTTATTTTTTCAAGTTCTTTTTCAAGACGCTTTTGTTTTGATTTTACTTGTGCATCCATGCGCTTTGCTTTTACCCGATAATATTCTTTAGGGAATTCTTTTTTCGTCGATTGTGTATGAGCTTTTTTAGACCAAGAAGTAAGCTCATTCATTTGCCCCTCAATACGTTCAACCATTTTTTGCTGTTTTTCATATTCTCGTTGTTGCGTAAGCCTTTGCTGTTCACGGAATTTCAGATAACTAGAATAGTTACCTTTGTGACTAATAAGCGTTTTATTTTCAATGGACCAAATTTTTGTTACAACGGCATCTAAAAAATAACGATCATGCGATACAAGAATCACCGTACCTTTATGATTTTTTATCTGGTTAGTGAGGAACTCTAAGCTTTGCTCATCAAGATGGTTTGTTGGTTCATCTAGTAATAAGATGTCTGTATCTTGTGCAAGTCCTTTTGCTAGTCGCGCTTTTAATTTTTCTCCACCGCTTAATTTTGAGAAGTCATGAGTTGGAACATGCCACGTCTCTAATAATGTAACTTCTTTTGGAGAAATCTCCTCAAAGGAATGCGATTCGGTTTCTTGTTCAACCATAATGGTTTTAAGATCGTTCTGTATATATTTAATTTGTCCTTCTGTCGGCAAAACATCATCGTTCAATAACCGCAATAAAGTAGATTTCCCAGCACCATTCTTGCCAATAATCCCAATAACATCCCTTTGTTGCACATTTTCATTCACGTTTCTAAAAATTGTCTGATCTTTTATTTCAACACATATATGTTGTAATTGCAGTAATTCTTTCATTCTAATCACCCTTCGTTTTTAGGGAGAATTAAAAAATCCTCCCAATTCATTTGGAAGGATTAGCCGCATTTTACCGAACTGAAATAAGCTATCGCGTTTAATAGCTCTAATGATGGTAGAAAAATGGGTAGACTAATCCTATATGATTATCATTCGAAATATAAAATTTCAAATTCTAAAAAATAAGATTAGTTATCCATCGTCCACCCATCATCCCTTTCGATTTATATTAGTGTGATTGTAGCACTTATTTATAGAGAAAGCAATCAACTTTTGAGTCTGTCAACGTAGCCAACGAATCTTCTTCAATTACGAAAAAGCGCATAGCCTCCTTATTTCAGGTTCTCAAATTGGATAACCTTATGAAGGTGGCGGTGCGGTGCTGATTTTGCGAAGCCCCTCCCCTTTTTTGCAAACCTATTTCATCGTTGGGCTTAAGAGCAGACGCTCATGAATATATTTTATTCTAAAGTCTTAGAAATTGGTGAAGGCTGCTTTTCCCACTCAATAGGTCCTCCATCGCTTTCAATGAACTTTCTCCAATAATCCCCACTTTGTTTATCAAAAATGATCAGGTTATTTTCATTGGGTGAAAGGAGTTCATACCTGTATGGCTCTTCTTTTGATATCTTTTCTTGATTTGATTTTAATGATTGTGAAATAAACCAAGATCCTAAAAGTACACATATTCCAAAGAAAATCATAGAAAACGACTGAAGATATTTATTCACACTTATCCTCCTATTACATTCTTATTCTACCAATAACAAAATGTTGGACAGCATTCTTGTTCAACTATTCTTGCGGTTTATTAAATGAATCATGTAGTGAAGATACATAAATCACCTGTAGAACTCGCAATGATTCATGTGTTCTCTACCTTTTATCCTTCACAGCCTACAAAATCTTTATGCCTTATCTTCGATAGAACCTTTCCCCGCGCCCAGTCCGGCAATCAAGAGAATGATCGGCATAACTAGTAATAAGAAGATAAGTGGCGCACTCCATCCGCTCGTTACATCATGTAGCCAGCCAAATACAATTGGTCCTAGAGCTGCTAAAAGATAGCCAATGGACTGAGCCATCCCTGAAAGTTCAGAAGCTTGCTGGCTATCGTTTGTTCGTAATGTAAAAAACATCATCGACAAGCCAAATGCACTTCCACTAGCTATTCCAATAACTATGACCGACAATGGCAAGAAAACGCCTAGTAATAATCCCAAAATACCAATAAAATATAAGACTGCCGTAAATACTGCCAGAACCCGTTGATTTTCCAACTTCCCTGCAATGATTGGAATAATAAACGTTATGGGGATAATCGCGAATTGTAATAAGGAGAGCATCCATCCAGATTCACTTGTACTGTACCCATTATTCTGAATGATTTCAGGCATCCATGTCATCATTGTATAAAAAATGAAGGATTGGCCTCCCATAAAAACGGTAACTTTCCATGCGATGGGAGATTTCCAGATGCTTTTCGTTTTAGTTGGTTGCTTCCGTACGTTTGAATGAATGTCTTGATTTTTGTTTAATTGAAAGGCCCATATGATGATAGCCAGACATGATAAAAGGCCCCAAACTCCTAAAGATCCTCGCCAACCGACGTTTCCTATCGAAGAGATCGGAACACTTAGACCAGAACCCAACGCTCCAAATACATTCATAAACACTGCATAAATACCAGTCATTAATCCCATTTGTAAAGGGAAATTATTTTTAATAAGTCCTGGAAGCAATACATTACAGATCGCTATAGCAAGTCCTACTAAAACCGTACCAATGAACAAGAAACTTGTCCCTGGAAGGAAACGAGTTCCGATCCCGATTGTTAGAACAAGTAATGCTAGAAAAATGGTCATTTCAGTTCCAAGTTTTTTCGCTATTTTCGATGCAAATGGTGAAAATAGCGCAAATGCTAGCAACGGAACGGTCGTAAGGCTACCCGCTACCAAGTTAGATAACCCTAAATCTTCCCTTATTGATGATAGTAATGGGCCTACAGAAGTAATAGGCGCTCGCAAATTGGAGCCAACTAAGATAATCCCCAATAGTAAGATCCAATATCGACCCTTTGTTAAAGGTTGTGTGTATATTTGCGAAGCTGGTTTATTCAATTTTTTCCCTCCATCACTGTAAAAAGTGAGTCGTTTGCTTTCTTCACATAAGCATTTACGCTTTTAATAGCTAATTGAGTATCTTGTAATCGAATCGCTTCATAAAGATCTGAATGAACTTCATATTCATCATTCAATGAACCTCTTACACTCATGATGTCGCGAATCGAACTCTGTAAAGAATCTGTAATGTGATCATATAGTTCAATAAACATTTGATTATGAGTAGCCTTTACTACTGATTTATGAAAGGCAATATCCATGTCAATAAAATGCTGAGGTTCCTTATCTTTCGCAGCTTCGATGCATTTTTCAAGGCATTCCTCTATCCGCTTTAAATCTTCATTAGATCTTCTCTCTGCTGCTAACTGTGCAGCTTCTTTTTCTAAAGCTAACCGAACTTCTAAAGTCTCAATTAGATCGCTTTTTTGAATTTTCCTCTCTAAAGCTATCCCGAGATTACTCGATGATTTCACCGTTGTCCCAATACCTTGTCTTGTTTCAAGAAGACCAGCATGAACTAAAGCTCGAATTGCCTCTCTTAACGTATTTCTACTAACATCAAACTTCGCCATTAGTTCTGGTTCTGCCGGCAGTTTACTTCCTACTTCCCATTGACCAGCTTCGATCAAATCTTCAATTTGGATTGCTACTTGTTCCACTAACGTTAGACGCTTAGTCTTTTTTATCATTCCGTAATCGGACCTCCTCGAAACGTAGGATGTTTGGTTTATTGGTTAATGTATCATAGGATTAACGGAAAGTAAATTTTTAACTTCTGAAAAAAATAAACTACTTGTCTGAAATTCCATCAGTCTTATTTATCCATATCGATAATGGTATAATCTAAATTAATATATAGGAGTGAGGTGGGGATTAAGATGGAGAGTGGTAAACAAGTAATTTGTGAGAAAAGAACATATTCAAGAGAATTTGATTCTCACCAACATGATTTTGGTCAATTCCTCTTTCCATTGCAAGGCTCCTTAGATTTACAAACGAAGTGGCAAAACATAAACCTTAACTCAGATTACTGCTTTTATCTGCCTCCTGAGTGCAATCATATGTACCGTTCTACTGACAGGAATGAATTTTTAATCTTAGATATCCCAAACCATTATTTACCTAGTAAAACAGAGAGTATGTATATGAAGTTAGACAAACAATGGTCGTCCATTCGGTTTTTATTATTGGAAGAGGCAAAAGATCAGGAGAACATAACAGCTGCATTAGATGATTTGACTAGATATGTGGCCCAAAAGTTACGAGTATCAACATCTCCTTCTATTGACTTTATTCACAAACATTATAAGGAGCCCATTAAAGTTGAAACATTAGCGAACATTGAACATTACCATCCAGTCTATTATTCATCATGGTTTAAACAAAAAACAGGTAAAAGTCCAAAAGCTTATATCACTGAGCTACGCTTAAACGATGCTAAACAATTATTAAAAAAGACATCATGGTCGATATCAAGCATTAGTGAAGAATTAGGCTTTGAAAATTCTTCCTCATTTACAAGATGGTTTGTGAAATACGAAGGAAAACCTCCACAAAAGTATCGAAAAAGTTAAAACTGGATAAAAAGAACCTTAAACTTAGTAAAGAAAAATGTCCTTTCATTTTCTATGATATGTTTAATCGTTCTTCTTATCTTTTTTTATTGGAGTGAAAGAAATTGACAGGAAAATTTTCTTCATTATGGGGTTTGCTTGCAGCAATCCTTTGGGGAACAACAGGTACAGCACAGACTTTTGCACCTGATCATGCACATCCGATCGCGATCGGAGCAACTCTCGACTGGCTATAGGAGGGGGATCACTATTATTGTATGTACTAATCCAAGGTCTATTATAGTAGCTGAATCATTTTATCCAATCATCTCGTTAACTTAACATAATTGTCGTCTCATTCTTTCTGTCACAAAAATACAGAAAGACCCTTCCATAAACAATCCTACAGGCTGTTAATAAGGGACTCTTTCGTATGTTTGCCCACAAAGTACGCTTTAACCAAAAACAACAAAGTGTAACTGTGAAGTCCCGTCGACTGAGTCTTTGTCACTGACTCAATTTGTTGAACAATAATTTTATAGATGATCATCTTTCTTCTTTAGTTTCGCATGGATCACAAGCCTACCTTCTTCTTTGTCTAACGTATAATCACATGTGGACAAAGTAAGGATGGAATCATCTGCACCTACGACAGTATCTGTCGGAAACAACGACTTATCTTGAATCATCTGTAAAAATGAAGCATACTCTTTTTGATCAGCAAAATCCGTTTGAATATAATCAAAGTCTGTTGTTGTCATATATACTGAAAAAATTTCAGCTTCAAAACCTTCATACAATGTATCATATTGAAAATGACGATTTTTTTGAAAAAATTCGTTATCTAAATATTGATCTAATTCACCAAACATCGATCCATTTTTCATACGATGCCCATAAAGAATCGTATGTTTCATATTTGTAGAAATATCATTGCGATAGTCCATAAAGATACTGCCCATAGCCATTTCTTCCCGCTCAGTATTGCGATGTAAATAATACGTATTATCGTCCGCTTGTACAATCGGATAATTAATTTGTGTATGATCAATTTCTAACCAACCAACTATATCGGTATTCAAATTTAATAAGGAGTGAAACTGAGACCTAACCTCTTGTTTATTCGTTTTAGCATCATCCCCTTTTGGAATGACTGTTTCCGAATTATGATCTTTCGAAATCGGTGTTTCCTCAGTATCATCTCTCGGAATGAGCGTTTCATTCATATAATATTCCTGTGCCTTGGCAATTAACTGCTTATTCCGCTTCTGATCCATATAAGTTCTCGATAGTTCAAAAAGTGAGAACACGGCTACTCCTAGACAAATTAAAATAAGTAGTTTACGTATCAGTCCCAAACTTCATCACCTCAAATCGAGTAATTTATTTAATTCCTAAGGGCACAATATATTGTCCGACACTTGGATCAGATTGGATCATTACATCTACTCCATAAATTTGCTTAACCATCGCTGTCGTAATGACATCTAATGGATGACCACTTTCCACAACGTTGCCTTCATTCATAACAATGATTTTATCACTATAGCGAATCGCTTGATTTATATCATGTAACACCATCACAATCGTTAATCCATGTTCCTCATTTAACTCTTTAATTAATTCCAGCACTTCTAATTGATAATAAATATCCAAATAAGTCGTTGGTTCATCTAAAAAGAGCAGTGGCGTTCTTTGCGCCAATGTCATAGCAATCCAAACCCTTTGACGTTCTCCTCCAGATAATTGCTCCAAAGTGTTCTTCCGTTTATCATGTAACTTTGTACATGTTAATGCCCATTCAATCGCCTGTTCATCTTCTTCCTGATTTTGCGATAGAAAACCTTTATGAGGCAGGCGGCCAAAGGCAACTAACTTCTCTACTGTAATATCCCAGGGAGCTTCATTTTGTTGATGAACAACAGCTAGCTTTTTGGCAAACTCCTTTGGTTTGTATTGGGAAATTGCCTTGCCATCTAAGATGACCTCGCCAATATGTGGAAAATAGTTTCTTGACATGACACCGAGTAAAGTCGATTTTCCACTACCATTAGGTCCGATAATCGTTGTTATTTTACCCTCTTCAATTTCTGCATTCACAGAATCTAAAATATTCGTTTTACGATTATACGAAAATGAAATTCCTTTAATTTCCATGGATTCTCTCACTCTTTCTAAGCAAGATTATTAAAAATGGTCCGCCAATAATCATCATAATGATGGACGCTGGAATATCATTTGGTGGCAGAATCATTCTTCCTATAGTATCGGCTACTAGTATTAATAGTGCCCCACTAAGTGCAGAAAATGGGATTAATACTTTATGATCTGTCCCGACAATTAGTCGCCCGATATGCGGAATAAGTAGGCCGACAAACGCAATGACCCCAGCAATTGAGGTTGCAACAGTTGCTAAAAGAACAGCTACAGCCGACACAATTAACCGCAATTTCGTTAAATTAAATCCTAAATTGATCGCCGTTTTATCTTGCAATGCTAATACATTGCACCAAGAAGCTAAAAATAGGGAAATGACTAAACCGATTGAACTGTAAAGTACCATAACATCAACATCATTCCATGTTTTTAAAGAAAGCCCCGATACAGTAGCATGTGTCAAACTAGAGAATCCAACGAAATACGTTAAAGCTTGTCCTAATCCAGAAAATGTTGCATTAATCGCAACCCCTACTAAAATAATACGTAATGGACTTAAACCTGATTTCCAAGATAAACTAAACACTAAAAAGCATGCAAGAGCGCCACCTAAAAAGGAAAATAAAGGTGTCCAAAAAAACAATTGGGGGAGTAGACTAACAACAAGGATATAGACAAACCTTCCTCCAGCTGCAATCCCAATTATTCCAGCTTCAGCAAGCGGATTTTTCATCACGGCCTGTAACAATACACCTGATACGGCAAGGGCAGCACCAGTAAATAAAGCAATAATCAAACGGGGGAAACGTAGATCTTTAATAATTGCTACATTTTCATTCGTCCCCGAAAGTAATCCAGATATTAATTCACCAATCGTTACTTTTAAACTGCCTGACACTGCAGATATAAAGAAAACGATAACTATTAAACTACATACAATGATAAAACTCCATATGATTTTTTTCATGTCGTAACGCCCTTTTTTTATGATTTACTCATATAACATCTTCATCATTTCATCTAGCGCCTCTGTTGCCGCAAGATTTCCTGTTGTTCCATAAATCTCTTCTTCTAAATCATATACTCGGCCATTTTTAACTGCGTCAAAATGCTTCCAAATATCATTTTCCTTAAATTCTTTATCAAACATTTTCACCACATCATCAGGCACACCATGAGCAGCTCGTAAAATAATATCCGGGTTCGTTTGTTGCAGAAATTCCGTATTTGTCCCAATGTATTCAACCTTTTCACCTTGTACAACATTAACCGCACCACAAATCCGGGCAATGTCACCGATATAGGAGTTTTCCGTTGCAACAAGATAGCTCCCCGGAATTCCTAGTAAAATTAGAACTGTTGGCTTTTCTTTTTCTGCTACAAGCTTTTTGATCTCTTCAACTTTATCGTCCATTTTTGAGACCATTCCTTTTGCTTGTTCATTGCGATCATATTTCTCCCCTAATGACAAAATCGTTTGCTCCATTTTTCCAAGGCTGTCTAAATTTAAAAAAGTTGCTTCGATACCAGCATTTTCATAAATCGGTTTTAAATCATATTCTAGCGTGGAAACGTTAAGAACTTCGGTCGGATGTAGCGATTTAATCACTTCAAGATCTGGATTTTTGACAAAACCAACATTTGCTGCATCTTTATATCTTTCCGGCAATTTCTTATACGTATCTGGGATCCCGACTAAGTCAAGCTCAAGTACGTCCATAATTTCCGTAATCGCAACAGTTGAAGCGACGATCCGATTCTCACTTTTACTTTTGCTTTCACTTTCTGTATTAGGTTGAACCATCTCCTGACTAGATGAACAGCCAGTTATAAGAAGTAAAAGGATTACACAACATACTAATGCCTTCATGATCCCTTTATTCATCTAATGCATCTCCTAACTCATTAGAAAAATACTTGCTTAAATAGTAAAAAAAGATTGAAAAAGGCAACGAATGCCTTTTTCAACTTTCTTTTTATTTC
This sequence comes from Peribacillus sp. NPDC096379, assembly GCF_044762875.1. Lineage (NCBI taxonomy): Bacteria > Bacillati > Bacillota > Bacilli > Caryophanales > Bacillaceae > Peribacillus > Peribacillus sp. NPDC096379. Next base: position 218,149 of record NZ_JBIWFD010000001.1, on the reverse strand, counting down.
TTAATCATAATCTTTTTTTGTTTTGGCTTTTTCCGCATAGTTTGTTGCTTTTTATCCCGCAGCCCGAATACACTTCGCTTTCCGCGGGAGAGAGGCAAGCCTCCTCGGGCTGCTAGTGAGGTAGTATAAACTTTAGTTTTACTTCGATAACAGCAATCTTTTAGAAAACAGCCTTTATTTTTGACCTCATGATAACAGATACCAAAGTTGTTCCTTACTTGATTTGTACAGCCGTTTAATATTTTTCAATAAAATCCAATAAAACCAAATATAGCATCGTCTCTGGATATTAAGGAGTAGTAAGAATACCTTGCAAAAGCAGTTTTCATCACGCAGCATAGTATATTTAAGTTTTTTAATCTTAAATCTTTGTATCTATGATTCTTGTAGAAAACTATCACTGATCTTTGGTATACTCATCTATTCTTCTCATTATTTTTTTAACGCTTTACCAATAACTACAACGGCTTCTGCTCTTGTAGCTTTGCCATGAGGTCTAAACGTATTATTTGAATAGCCTTTCATAATATCTTCTTGTACTAATGTAGCAACTGCTGCTTTCGCTCTAGGCGAAATCTCTTTAGCATCTTTGAAAGTTAGAGTAGAAGCTTTTGCTTTCAGTCCTGCTGCCTGAACAATCATAATCGCCATTTGTTCACGATTGATTAAATCATCCGGACCAAATTGGGTATTATTATAGCCACTAACAATGCCTTTGGCCTTAGCTGTTGCAATAAAATCCTTCGCCCAATGATTTTTCGTATCATCGAAAGCATTACCTTTAACAACTTCCAAACCTAATGCTTTTACAACAACAGTTGTAAATTCAGCTCTAGTTATTTGATTATTAGGTCTAAATTCACCATTTGAATAACCTGAAATCGCTCCAGTATTTACAAGAGACGTAATATATTCTTCTGCCCAATGACCTTTAATATCTGTTAAATTAACGGATGGTTGTTCAGTCTTGTCAACCGCTAATACAGCAAACTTCGTGAAATGATTTACTTCACCACTTACAACTCCAGTTGCAAAATCAGCTTTAATATTATCGAGTTTCACCCATTTTTTCGTTGTTTCGTTGAACCAGAAAATAGCTACATCTTGTTTTTTGTTATCTACCTTCGTTTTATCGAATTTAAATGTAAGTGTGATTGCCTTTTTGAAATCACCTGATTGATCTTTTTTGATTTCTAGCACATCACTAACTAAAGATTGCAGTTTTTCCAAAGGTAAACTTGATGGATTTGTTAATTTTTCTACAGTTACTTTAAAATCACTTGCAAATGAAGCTGCTGGGAATTGAATGACAACGCCATTTCCTTCATATTTCCCACCATCATTCGCTTTAATCGTATTTTCTGTAGGATCAATTGGCGTTGGATTAGATCCAGTTATTTCTGTTTTACTTGATGGATCAAACTTAAATTGAACCATGTATTGATTGTCATATACCATACCGCCAGGAAATTCATTAGCAGGGATGTATACATGAGTTTGTGCATTAACAGGTTTTGATAAATCTTTAACTTCGAATTCAACAACTCTTGTGTTCGCCGCATGATCAGTGCTTACGACTGTTGTACTGCTTCCTGCTACTTGGAATGTTTTAATCCAACTACTATTAAGGAGTGTTACAGAAACATAGTTTTTGCCATCTCTCACTTTTAAGTTTGCTGGTTTTTGTGTGTAATCGTCCATTACAGAAATACTATTTGTACCTTCTTTATACACATTAAAGTCAATCGTATATTCTTCTGAACCTTTAGGTGTTTCTGGGTTTGTTGGCGTTTGCTCGTTTCCAGAATCTGGATTAGTTGGTGTTTCTGGGTTTGTTGGTGTTTCTGGTTCTGTAGATTCTTCTACCTCAGTGATACTGTCTACGTTAAACTTTAACTGAACTTCATGAATCATAATCCCATATTTTGGACTTTTTGTATCTACAAATACTTTTGCATTGATCTTTTCTGATAAATTAGCGACTTCAAATCTTACTGTTCGTTTGTCATTTTTAGCATCTTCACTTACAACTTCTGTATCTACAAATTCTCCCGCTTGTTCTACTTGAAATTGTGGAATCATGCTCACTGTGTTTAATGTCAGGTCAATAAATTTTTTCCCTGATTCAACTGTAATCAGTACTGGTTTCTCTACATATCTTGCCATTGACGAAGCGTCATCTGTTTTATCCTTCAACACCGTAAGATCAACTATATAGTCGCCATCTTCTAGAACCGGTACATTTACTGCAACGATTTTTGATTCGTCAAATTTTAATTGTACCGTATATTCACTGTCATATTGAAAAGATGGGAGGCCTGGCATTCCATTGATGACAACATGAGTAAAGAAGTCTAGCTTCTCTGATAAACTATCTACTTCAAAGCCTACCAATCTTGTGTCTTTTTCTTCATCTACACTAATTACATCAACGTCTTTTCCAGTTGCATCTCTGCCTACTCTAAATACTTTAATCCAATCGCTATTTTTTAAAGTTAATTCAACATATTTCTTACCATCTTTAACTTTTAATGTTGCTGTTTTTTCCACATAAGTATCCATTACAGAAATATCTTCTGTTTTATCTTTTAAAAATTTTAAATCAATTGTGTATTCACCATCTGCTAATGTTTGTGTTGCGGCACTAGCTGGTGCATACGTTGTAAAGAGTGTGCTAACAATAAGCAGTAACATCGTTATAATTGAAATGATTTTATGAAATGGCTTACTCACCTGACATATCCCCTTTAATTAAATTCTTTTTGCTTTCAATTTATAAGCTAATCCTAGAGATGAAAGAAGTAAGACGATTAGGATGCCAACTCCTGTGTTATCTCCTGTTTTTGGGTTTGCTACTGGTTCAGATTGACTATTGTCACTTGAATCACTTTTTGTTGCTTGATTATTTTCTTTAGTTGTTGTATCGCTTGATCCATCAGAAGTTGTTGTTTTTTCTGAATTTTTCGTTTTTTCAGTAGTTGATGATTTGTCTGTGCTTGATGTTTTATCAGAAGCTGATGATTTATCTGAAGTTGTTGTTTTTTCTGTTGTTGTATTTTGGTTCTTTTCAGCAGGGGCTGCTGCATTTCCTTGAATGCCGCTCATATCGAATGAGAATCTTACCGTATATTTATTGTCATAATTATAGTCTTCGATTAGAACGTGCATTTTTGATTCGACCGGTTTTGATAAATCAGTTGCGCTAAATTGAATGACTCTTGTATCTGAAGCGCTATCTTGACTAACGACTTTGACTGGGCTTCCATTAATGGATAATTCTTTAATCCAATCACTTTGTTTTACTTTGATTTGAACTTGGATCGTACCGTTTTTAACATTTAATGTTGCCGGTTTCAAAAAGTAGTCATTTGCCATTGATGCTGAATCGTTATCCCCTTTTAAAATTGTGTAATTGGCTTTATATGTTCCATCCGCTAACTTACCAGCTGCCTCTACATTCGGAACAGCAATTGAAGCAAAGAAAACAGCAATTAATAGAACGAAAAAAATCATTTTATTTTTCATAATTAATCGGGCCTCCATATTGAATTTGATTATCATTATCATTTATAAATTTATTTTTTGGTGAAGCAAAAAGTATCACCAAATTTAGATTGTTGCTTCATTTCTTTATTTACACTTTTAGTTCTAATCGACTTAATTTTTCTTTCGTAATATTTGCTAGCGCACAAATTAAATCGAAAGAATCATCAAGAAACTCTGTACGCACGTAGTGGATGCCTACTTTACTAGCAACATCTTGACAATCCTTGCCAATCTCTTGAAGCGTTTCGATATTGTTTGTTAAAGAGAGCAGCTCACAGGCTACCACTCCTTTACTTCCCGTTTCCGCTTCTTCACGAACGACATCCTTAATATCAGGTCCTAGCCAATTTTGTTTGTGTCTTGCACTTCTATAAGCAATTCTCCAATTATTTACATGTAGTTGCAAAGCTACTTGTTCAGCTAATTCCGTAAACTGGCGCACATATACTTCATGCTTTTCTTCTGTTCCTGGTTGGCTATGTGCTGTAAAGACGATCGTCGATTCTTCTCGAGCTGACTGTGGTAACCAGTTCAATGCCTCTTGGACACGACTTGCAATTACTGTGATATATTCTGGGTGCAAATGCCAATTATCAATGTGGTAAACAGGGATTGTTTGCTGTCTATTGGCCAATTCTTCTTGGACAGTTCTTTGATATTGACCAACTCCCTTTTCTGTATAAAATGGCGTCATAGGCAATGTGACAATTTGTGTAACACCTTCTTCAATCATTTGACCAATTGTATCCTCGATAAAAGGAGCTGCATGCTTATACGCTGGATACACTTTCACTTCTGATAGCCCACTTTGTTTCAGAACATATTCTAGTGCCTCTGCTTGGCGTTTTGTCTTTGTTCTTAATGGATCAGGTGTTCCTAGTGCGACATATTGTGCAGTTATTGGCTTTAACTGTTCTGGCGATGGTTTTCTCCCCTGAAGAATATGAGTGAAAAATGATTCGATTCCATCCATGCTTTCAGGGCCACCATATGACATTAAAATTATTCCATACATTTGGCTATTCTCTTCTTTCTCCATCGTTTATTTTTTGCTAAATTTATTTGTTATAAAACATCTTGTGGTGATTTATTTGTGCCTACTTTTTCTGCCACTACATCATAAAAACCTAAGCTAAAATCAAGAATATACTCAGAACGTTCACCACTATGAGAATTTCTAAAGGATTCTGTTTTTGTCCATTGATCATGCGCTTCTTTAGACGCCCATTTCGAAAAAATTGTAAACTCGTCATAATCCTTTGTTCCTCTTGTTTTAAATACATTTAGCAAAATAAATCCCGGTGTTTCCTCAATTCCCCCTAGTCGGTCAAAGCGAGCTAACACTTTTTCTTCAAATCCTTTTTTCACCTTTAACGTATTTGTAATTACAAACATTTTACATTTCTCCAATCTTTTTTTGTTTTCTTTGTACTAAGCCTATCGGTGTGCAAATCGGTTTATCTCCATCAAAGTGTACGGTTGCCTCTATAGCAAAGACTTCTCTAAAAAAATCGGAATCAAATACGTCACTAGGTGTACCTTGCCTCACCACCTTTCCATTTTTCATAGCAATCAAGCGAGCACTGTACCTGGCTGCTTGATTGAGATCATGCAAAACCATAATAATGGTCATACCTAGTGAACGATTTAAATCTTCTAATAGCTCCATGACTTCGATTTGATGAGAAATATCTAAATAACTTGTTGGTTCATCTAAAATTAAGATTTGCGGTGTTTGTGCAATTGCCATCGCAATCCATGCTCTTTGTCTTTCACCTCCTGATAATGCTAGTAGTGGCCGATGTTGGAACTTCGTTAAATTAGTAACTGCGAGCGCCCAATCTATATGTGTTTGATGCTCTGCATTCGGTTCTTCAAACCATTTCAAATAAGGATTGCGGCCATGCGTTACTAAATCTCTCACTGTTAAGTCTAATTTGTGATTATTCACTTGCGGCAACATCGCAAGCTTTTTCGCAATCTCTTTTTCTTTCATTCGATTCATCTTTTCCCCTTCTAACAAAACGGTTCCTGTTTCAGATTTTAATAGTCTAGTTAGAAGGCGTAGGATCGTAGACTTTCCCGAACCATTAGGGCCAATAATACTGACCTTCTCCCCTTTGTTAAAGGAAATCGAAAGATCTTTAATGCAGTATGTATCTGTGTAGCGATAAGAAAGTTGATCCGCTTTTAAGATGTTTTCCATCCTTTGATCCCTCCTCGTAATAAATAAAGAAAGAACGGAGCACCAATTGCGGATAACAGAATGCCTACTGGAAGTTCGATTGGATCAAACCAACTTCTGGCGATTGTATCAGCAAACATAACGAGAAAAGCACCAGCTATTGCTGAAATCGGTAGGAGATAACGGTAGTCAGTGCCGACAATCATCCTGATAAAATGTGGAACAACTAGTCCAACAAAGCTTATTAAACCGGCAACACTAACGGCAACTCCTGCTAGAAAAGTAGCTAATAAAATAAGGATGAAGCGACTTCGCTCTACTTTATCTCCTACTAATCTTGCCACTTCATCACCTAACATCATAATATTCGCTTGTTTGATAGCAAAAATGGACAGTATTAGACCGATTACTGCATATGGCCAAATAATTTGAAAATGCGGCCAACTTCTACCTGAAAGACCACCTACTAACCAAGGGAGTACAGCTTGAACTCGATCACTATATAAAATCATGATCGTTGACATAACAGCCCCTAATAAGGAATTAATCGCAACACCTGCTAATATCATTCGCAACGGGGAAACACCACCATCCCACGCAACAAAGTAAATCGTTAATGCGGCAATAAGTGAGCCTAAAAAAGCACCTAACGGTAGAAATTGTATATATTGTGGAAACAGGATCATCATAATTACAGCAACTAAACCCGCTCCAGCCGAGACACCGATAATGCCCGGATCTGCTAACGGATTTCGCATAACACCTTGCAATAAAGCGCCAGATACAGCTAAACAAGCGCCGACAAGTAAACCTGTTAATAATCGCGGCAATCGTAAATCCCAAACAATTTGCCTTTCCATCGTATCAGCAGTAGAAAATAGCGCGCCCCAAACATCTTTTAAAGGAATCGGTACAGAACCTGCCATAATCCCATAGATGATTGCTAAAACGCATAGTAAAGTAAATATCCATAATGTTCGCAGCCTTTTTTTTCTTCTTGGATCTACTTTTTTCGCTTCTTGATTCGCATCTAAAATCTTTTCTTCACTTCCAGCATCAATTTGCTCAGCTTCCTTCATTTCGTTCTCCTTCCTTACGGTCCTAGATGTAAAACAACTCTAATTCTCAGCTGCAATACTTTCTAAATTCTCCCTTATGTAAGTTAGTGATTCTGCAAGTTTTGGACCGGGATTCGTCCCGAACAATTCATATGGTAGGAGGACAAAATTGTCATTTTCCAACGCTTTTATTTTTTTCCATGATGGATTCGATTTCAATTCTGACTCGAACTTCTCTTTAACAGCTTCTGGCTCACCATGTGTAATAAAATAAATGACATCCGGATTTGCTTCGATGACCCGTTCCATGCTTAACTGTGCATAATCTGGGTAACTTTCAATTCCCGGAAGATCACTAGCAACATTTTCTCCACCAACAGTAGCCAATAAATCGCCAGAAAGAGATGTTGGTAATGCCGCCAAGAATAAATCGGTTGTTCCATAAATAATCAATGCGCGAACATCCTTCGTTAATGGTTTCTGTTCAATTTCCTTTTTCTTCGCTTCTATTTCAGCAATCATTTCCTTTGCTTCATTTTCACGTTCGAGTATTTTCCCATATTGATCAATTACTTCAAGAATGGATTCATAGCTATTGCTATTCGTTAAAAACATCTTCAACCCTAATGATTCTACTGTACTTACATCTTTCATATTTAGCCCAGCGTGACCGATAATTAAATCTGGTTTTAAACTAACAATTTTCTCGAAATCGGCTTCATGTGCTGTACCTACTTGTTCTATATTCGCCAGTTCCGTTGGGAGTAAATCTTTACTAACGGTTGGTCCGCCAACAATTTCTGCACCGAGTTGATAGAGAATATCCATATCCCCTTGAACAAGTGAAACAATTCGCTTTGGTGGTTCAGCAAATTTAACTTCCCGATCTGCATGATCTGTAACCGTAATGCGTGCTTGTTCGTTTTCATTCATACTACCTACCTGATTCGAACAGCCCACAATAAGTAACAAACAAAAAATAATGACTAAACTACCACGTATTCTCAAACTAGCCCTCACCACATTTCCTCATTTATCCAGTAAGCTAATAAAATTCCAAATAATGTTTTGATTTATTCTGAAAACTACATTAAGATGAGAATGAATATCATTATCAACTAATTGTCATTATAGGTGATAGCATTTAGATAAGGTGTGATTAAAATCACGAATCAACGTATTTTTACATATTATGTCGAAATTGGAATTCACATCACGATTCATTATAATTGATAATCATTTTCAAATACGTGATTTACATCACTTATAGTAGTTAATTAGGGGGGGCCGCTTTACAATGTTGAAAGAAAAAAAACAGTTGGACGAGCAATTGCGGTTATTGCCATTTTTTTATGAATTATATGAGGAACAAATTAATGATTTACTTAAATATTGCAGCCTGAAAGATAAAGTTAAAAATCACCACCTCTTTATGCAAGGCGATCCGATGCAATCACTTTATTTTTTATGTAGAGGAAAAATCAAAGTATATAAAATTGATGGTAAAGGGAGAGAATTAATTGTCGGGATTTATAAGGAAGGAGAATTGTTCCCACAAGATTATTTCTTTGAAGATCATACGCATTATCTAACGAACGCCTATGTTTTAGAGGATGCTACCGTCCTTTCCATACCTATTTTTTATTTCGAGCAATTACTTGAAAAATATCCAAAACTTTATGCTATTTTGTTTAAGATGGTTGGTGAACAAATTATTGATTTACGATCTCGTTTGGAAGATAAGATCTTTTTTACGAGTGAGGAGCAAGTCATAAACTTATTACTACGGTTAGCCAGAAATTACGCCGTAACACTATCCAATCAGAAAATATTATTTTTAACTTCTTTTCAAGTCAAAGATTTAGCGAATATGATTGGCTTTTCACGTGAAACAGTGAGTCGAATTATGAACAAGTTCATTATGCAAAATTTAATTGAAAAAGATGAAAAGGGACGCTTAATTTTAAATCCAATGTTAATTAAAGATTTCTACCAATAATCTTTGCAATTGAATGAGTGGCGATGTCCAGTTGAGGTGTATTTACCTTTGTTGCACAGGTATTATATATATATAATCTATTGTCGTTTTTTCAACTTTGCTAAAGAGATTATCTGAAAGCACTTTCTTTATTTGATAGATTTTTATTAATGTTTGGCTATGTTATATAACGCTGTTGATTTTGGGCTCATTTTAGCACAGCTGAAAGACGTGTGAAACCACGGTTTCACACGAATAATCCCAAAAATCTTATTAACAACAATCTTGTTTAACATAGTCGTATGTTTAAAGATGAACACCCCCTCCGATTGTTTACCATAGTCTAACAAATTGGAGGGGTGGCTCCATCTATTGGAGATTAACTACTTTTTTTGTAACATTTTAGCCTCTAACATGATTAAAAACAATTACAATTCAAGCTCTATTGGTGCCTCACCATGTTTATTTAAAATTCGAATTGTTTCAGGTTGGATTTGCAAAAATACATAATTCGGATCATCAGGACCATCAAACCATTTATTGAATGAGTCATCCCAATATAGAAATAATAAAATGAAGAGAATGTACTTCAATGGAATGTAATGAAACAAAAGATTAGAAAATTAGTAGGTCAATATGTGTTCACACATACGAAGAGAATGCCAATGATTCTCCCCATCATTATTGAAATTTAATTAGGTTCAACATGCTCGTATAATGTTTTGAGGGATATTCCAAATCCAAGGGTCAGACCCCGCAACAACTGAAAATTCGTCCCCATTTACAAGGTGGTTCGTGAAATCCGAAGCGATCCCTCCACAAAAGTATCGAAAAAAATGAAGTTTGGATAAAAAGAATCTTAATCTTAGTAAAGAAAAATGATAAATAGTTCTCTATTATGAGATTAAACGTTCTTTTTATTGGAGTGAATCGTATGAATGGAAAATTATCTTCGTTTTGGATTTACTCGCTGCAGTTCTTTGGGAACAACTGGTACAGTACAGACTTTTGCGCTTGAAAGTGCACACCCAATTGCTATAGGGGCGACTCGAATAGCAGTAGATGGGGTTCATTATTATTATTTGTTCTCATACGAGGACAACTTAATGTAAAGCATTTTGCAATTAAAGCAATCATACTAGCTTCATTAAATATGGCGTTTTACCAACCATTATTTTTCTCTGCGGTCACTATTACTGGCGTGGCGATTGGGACTGTAATAGCAATTGGTAGTGCACCGATTTTTTCTGGTGTACTAGAATGGATGGTATTAAAAAAGAGTCCGTCTAAAGGATGGTAGTATTCTACCCTCTTATCTATTCTTGGTTGTTTCATGCTCTTTATAAATAAACAAGCAGTAAAGGTAGACCCATTTGGTATCTTGATGGCTCTTTTGGCTGGGGTATCGTTTGCATATTATACTTTTGTAAGTAAAAAATTAGTTAAGAACTATTCATCACTATCAATCGTTGCAGTTGTTTTCACTCTGAATGCGATTTTTTTATCTCCATTTTTATTTATGTATGATATGTCTTGGATCATTGGGCTCTGAGGTGTCGCTATAAGTCTCCATCTTGGGATTATCACAACTAAGATTACCTACTTTCTTTTTACCAAAGGACTTATCCACGTCCCTTCATCAACGGCAGGTACACTTTCATTAGCTGAACCCTTAACAGCATCATTATTAGTAGTTTTCTTCTACAATAAAAGACAGATCTACAGTTAGATTAGACTAGAGGTGACTCAAAATGTATTGGACTCCATTATTCGAAAATGATGTACCAGTAGCACTCTCCCACTCTTAATGGAGAGAAAACTATAATAGCTGTTTCTCTCCGTTAGGGCATATAAGGTCTAAATTAAAACGGAGGGTATAAAAATGAAAAATACACTGATTGGTTCTTTATATTTAATATTAGCTTCGAGTATCTGGGGAGGTATGTATGTTGTCGTTAAAATATTAGTAGCAGTCATACCACCATTAGAACTTGTATGGATGCGTTATTTAATAGCACTAGTTGCATTAGTCATAATTAGCCTTTTGACTAGACAAAATTGGAGAATTAACAGACGTCACTTTGGTATTATAATTGCTATTGCAATTATAGGGTACGTCATTTCCATTGTTACTCAAGAAACAGGTACAATGCTTTCTACTGCACAAATGGGTGCTATTATAACTTCTACAACACCAGCATTTATGGTTTTATTTGCTAGTTTAATCCTTAAAGAACGTTTAACTTTAAAGAAGGCTATTTCAGTTAGTTTAGCCACTATTGGTGTGATTACCATTGTTGGAATTGATGATATTAATATGTCTAGCATGCTTGGTGGAGTATCACTTATTATCGCAGCATTAACATGGGCGTTAATGTCTGTACTCATAAAACGTATACCTAGTGATTATTCACAAATTGTCGTTACAACCTATGCTACTTTAATTGCTGTTGTTGTTTTAACTCCTTTTGTTATACCAAAATTACCACAAATTGATATAAACGATTTAACTAATCCAACCATTTGGGGAGGATTAATTTATTTGGGTGTAATATCGACATGTACTGCATTTCTATTATGGAGTCGTGGATTACAAATGCTAAATGCCTCCAGTGGGGGAGTTTTCTTTTTCTTTCAACCCGTTGTTGGAACATTATTAGGATGGTTAATACTAGGTGAAACGATTAGTATAACCTTTTGGATAGGTTCTATTTTAATTCTCTTAGGGGTCTTAATAGTTATTAAAGATAAACAAGAAGAACAAAACCATTCTAACCATTCTTTAGCTCAATAAAGTGAAACTTCCCTCAGTGGGGGGCTTTTTCATCCCCCACTGAGGGTTAGTCCCGTTCTACTGTCGCTAAATCTTCGATAAAGCGACACTACGAACCCGATTGGTTCAACTAAACCTTTGAAAACCACAAAGGTAAGTTTCACTGTATTTCACCAATCGGAGATTTACAGGCTGTTTATCCCCCATCTATTTATTTCTTGATTCTCTCGCAAAAATTGAAGTGGGGGTATTACAGCCTGTTAAACCGGGATAATTAATGCGAAAACAAATAAACAAGTTTTAGGAGGCATTACTATGGCAACTTTCGACGATTTTCAAAAACTAGATATACGTGTTGGAGAAATTACCAGAGCAGAAACATTTCCTAAAGCAAGAAAACCAGCGTATAAACTGTGGATTGACTTTGGAGAAGTGATAGGGATTAAACAAAGTAGTGCTCAAATAACAGATTGTTATGATTTGGATGAACTAATTGGTAAGCAAGTATTAGGAGTAGTGAACTTTCCTCCTATGAGAGTTGCTGATTTCAGTTCGGAGGTTTTAGTGATGGGTGTATATTCAGAGCAGGGTGTTGTTCTTATAGAACCTCAACAAAAAGTAAAAAAAGGAGACCGATTAGGATAAGGTCTACTTTGAACGTACAAAGAACACAAGTGGTATCAATCTTCACTTGTGTTTTTTGTTTTTCGCTAACCTGGGGTATCCATTTAAAGTTTATATTGCGTCACATATAAAACAAGAGCATGCTTATCACTAAGAAAATGAACCGCCCCGTAAATGTTATAAATTAACTAAATTGCCCGTTAGCCTAAGTACATTTTTTCACAATTTCTTTGCCTTACACAATTTAACCTGTTATTTAAGAATATGTCCAGATTGTGGAGGAACTTTTTTATTACAATTTCACAAGTATTCTTCCACGTGCTTCCCCTTTTAATAAGGTTGGAAGAACACTAGGAAGTTGCTGAAGTGTTACTTCTTGTTGAACAAGTTCTTCTATGTTTGCCGGTTTGAAGTCAGTGGCTAGACGATTCCATGTTTTCACCCTTGTTTCCATTGAGCAGTAGACCGAATCGATTCCAAGTAAGTTCACGCCTCTTAAAATAAACGGAAAAATTGTCGTGGGAAGTTCGGTTCCAGCTGTTAAACCAGAAACAGCTACTGAGCCGCCATATTGAATTTGGCTTAACACAGATGCAAGAGGTTCACCACCAACAGGATCAACAGCTGCTGCCCATTTTTGTTTGCCTAATGCTCTAATCTTGCCATTGTAGACATCTTCACGGGAAAGAATCTTTTGTGCACCAAGATGCTTTAAGTATTCGTGTTCGGACTCCTTTCCTGTACTTGCCTGTACTTGATAACCAAGAGTAGAGAGAATCGAGACAGCGAAGCTACCAACTCCACCTGTTGCTCCCGTCACAAGAACGGCTCCTTTGTCAGGAGTTAAATGATTTTCTTCCAGACGTTGAACGGATAAGGCCGCTGTAAATCCAGCTGTTCCAATCGTCATCGCTTCTTTTAACGTAAGGCCTTTTGGAAGTGGTACAACCCACTCGGCTGGTACGCGAGCATATTCGCTATAGCCACCGAAATGTGACACACCAATGTCATAGCTAGTAGCAATGACATCGTCCCCTTCTTGGAAACGTGGATTTTTAGATGAAACAACGACGCCAGCTAAATCAATTCCCGGTACAAATGGATACGTGTTGACGATGTTACCATTAGGAATAGAAGCGAGGCTATCTTTATAGTTTACACTTGAATAATGAACGCGAATAAGTACGTCGCCTTCTGGTAAATCCTCCAGTGAAAGCGATTGAATGCCAACAGAAAATTGCTGGTCTTGTTTGTTAACAACTAGTGCATCAAATGTTTGAGTCATTGTTGCATCTCCTTTCAACCAAATTCATTATAAATCAATTGCTTTTTTTTGACGAGTTTCTTCCTAATTACATGGATTTATTCTTGTGCTACATCTTCATACTCCCTGACAAGCATATAAAAAGGTCGTCCTTTTTAGGCCTACTTCCTTTAGCAAAATAGCGTAGCTTTTGGGTCGAGTTACTTTTCAATTATATGTACACGAGCAATCTGGGGTTGATGTCCGTTGTAGTGGCGAACCCAGAGGCCTTCTCAGTGCTTTGCACTTGCGGGGTCTCCCTTAACACGATTCTCTAAGCAGGAGTCTCGCATATCAACTACAATCAACATCTGCTCGAATTTGTTTTTGCTAACAACAACAATAATATAATAAAAAACAATAATGTTTTATTGTAAAACGATAAAATATATGCTAAATTCAATTTGACAATAAATATGTGAGGTGCTTTTTATGAAACGAGGGTCAACACTATTTTTAAGGATTGCTGTTTTTCTCATTGGAACTCCAGTTCTTGCTTTGGGTATATTTGGGTTAACTTGGTTACCTAAGAATCCAATAAATCCAGATTATGCCCATATACTGTATCCCATTTTAATAGGTATATATGTATCAGCGATACCGTTTTTCATTGCATTATTTCAAGCTTTTAAACTTTTAAGCTCTATTGACAAGAACCAAGCTTTCTCTGAATTGTCTATTAAATCTCTAAAGAATATCAAATTCTGTGCAATAACAATCAGTGGTTTGTATGTGGTAATTTTGCCATTTATTTATCTCGTAGCAGATCTAGACGATGCACCAGGTCTCATCATAATCGGAACGGTTCCTGCTTTTGCTTCAATGGTGATCGCAGTCTTTGCTGCTGTTCTTCAAAGGCTTTTACAAGAAGCCATCGATATAAAATCAGAAAATGACTTAATAGTCTGAGGTGAAAACAATGGCAATTATAATCAATATTGATGTCATGTTGGCTAAAAGAAAAATGAGCGTTACAGAACTTTCAGAGAGGGTTGGAATAACGATGGCTAACCTTTCTATATTGAAAAATGGAAAGGCAAAAGCGATCCGATTAACAACTTTAGAGGCGATTTGTAAGGCTTTAGAATGTCAGCCTGGAGATCTTTTAGAATACCGAAATGATGAAGACACCCAATAAGCAGGACTTAACTATATTCAGAAAAAACCTTTGGAGGCACAAATCATGAGAGCACTAAAACAACTCGTTCGTTTTGGTTGGGAGCAGGCCCTATCATGTTTGTTTCCTGTCGTTATTTTTGCCTCTTTGGCTATTACACAAATCATGCCACTTCCCTTCCTATCACGGTATGACTGGCTGCTCATCATCTGCCTTCTGATGCAGTGGTGGATGGTGCGTTCTGGGCTTGAAACACGGGATGAACTAAAGGTTATCACATTGTTCCACCTTATTGGACTTACTCTTGAACTTTTCAAGGTACATATGGGCTCCTGGTCTTATCCAGAGGAAGGATATTTCAAAATTTTTGGAGTGCCTTTGTATAGCGGATTCATGTACGCAAGTGTAGCGAGTTATCTTTGCCAGGCGTGGAGGAGGCTTGCGGTTGAACTGGTTAAATGGCCACCGTTTTTGGTAGTTGTCCCTCTTGCATCTACGATTTATTTGAATTTTTTCACCCATCATTATTGGATTGACGTTCGATGGTGGTTATCTGGACTTGTAATTATCGTCTTTTGGCAATCATGGGTTACATACGAGGTTGATGGTACTCGTTACCGTATGCCACTCGCACTGTCTTTTGTGCTCATCGGATTTTTTATATGGATAGCCGAAAATATCGCAACGTTCTTTGGAGCTTGGGAATATCCAAACCAAACCGATGCATGGAGTCTCGTTCATCTAGGAAAGGTGAGTTCATGGCTCTTATTAGTGATTGTTAGCTTTCTTATAGTAGCGACGTTAAAACAGGTTAAGGGGAAAAGTTCCACTAGGATAGATACTAGTCAATTTTTATAACTGTTAAGAACCCCCATAAAAAAAAGTCGGATCCTTATTATTAGGAAGGAATTCGACTTTTTTTAGGTTGAAGTTCTCCTAGCATACAAAACTAATATGACGTTAAAACCCCCATCGCAACACAGGGCTTTTGAGATCCATGGTGAATAGTCCGTAATCAATGACAACCATTTCATTATCCTCGGAAAAGGCGACATTAGCTAACCGCAAATCGATTGGAATAATGCCGTAACTCAGGAATATGAATTGCAACTCGATTAATTTCGGATATTCCATGATTGCTTGCGGTATATTAGTGGCCATCTTCTTCATAATAAGCCAGCCGGTCCCAAACTCCTTAACCGGACAAAGATACTTTTGGACCTCCTCAGTGCAGTTATTATAAAGATAGGCTTCATTTGCGTTGCCTATTAATCCTACTTCAGACAGTGCTACTTTTAATACATAACCATTATTGAGATCATAGACGATTCGGTTAAACCCATGTCCAATTATTTTATACTTGAATTTCAGCGTATTTTTAGCAGTAACTATTCGTTGTTGTGTCGTTGTAAAAATATGATAGTCCCCTATTTGAGATATCCAGGATTCAATGGCTTTTATCTCTTCACGGGACAACATAGAACTTTTATTCGACTGTATCCTTTCATTCCCATTATTAATTGGGCACATTCGCTAAACATCCTTTTAAAAAAAATTGATACTTCCACTTCACGCCCCGTGACAAATGTAGGAGGGATATGGCGCTTTTATTCCCAGATCATTTTAAGTATAGGTTACTTTCACGAATTCCCTGACGAAGGCGGTCAGTTACCGATAACCGGATTGATTTCTTCGAACAGTATATTCTCAATTTTTGGATGCTGAGAAAGCAAAAATAATGTCCAGGAAAGAGCGTTTGCAGTGAAAGATCGTCATAGGGCTTCCGGCCAACATGTCCTTAGGGTCTTCTCTTCGTAACATGATATGACTTTTATATGAAATGGCTTGTACTATAGTTAGGAATTTTTGCAAAATGTACAATACTTGCTCAGATGATGATAATGATTCCGGATTGAATTCCATTACTTTTGATTTTAGAAATCTAAAACTACCTGACCTTTATCTAAATTGTGTAACCACATTTCATTTGAGCCAGGAACATTTCGCACTCGATTGCATAACACAATAGCAAACACCAAGGATTTACTATACAATTATTGTAAAGTTAAGCTAAAGGCATGGTGAATTCAGTTGTTTAAACTTTTGTTAATTGAGGATGATACGACTCTATTTAATGAGATAAAAGATCGATTAGCCCAATGGTCTTATGAGGTTTATGGGATTACTGATTTTAGTAGAGTGATTCAAGAATTTACAGAAATAAAGCCTGATTTAGTGATTATTGATATTCAATTGCCAAAATTCGATGGGTTTCATTGGTGTAGAATGATTCGATCCCATTCCAACATTCCGATTATCTTCTTATCTTCTCGCGATCATCCGACTGATATCGTAATGTCTATGCAGTTTGGAGCGGATGATTATATTCAAAAGCCTTTTCATTTTGATGTGCTCATTGCAAAGGTGCAGGCGATTCTTCGGCGTGTCTATAATTACAATACTGAAAAAATTGAGCTCAAAACATGGTGTGGTGCAACGGTGGATTATGAGAAAAATACGGTTACCACTACTGCTGCTTCAGTAGAACTGACTAAGAATGAGATTTATATCTTAAAACTGCTGATTGAGCAGAAAAATAAGATCGTAAGCCGAGAACAATTAATCAATAGCCTATGGGATGATAAGCGCTTTATCAGCGATAACACCCTTACAGTCAATGTAAATCGTTTACGAAAAAGACTCGATGAAATTGGTTTAGGAAGCTTTATCGAAACGAAAGTTGGGCAAGGGTACATGGCTAGTGAAGAGGCAACTATCTATGATTAAAAAATTTTTCATCGAAAGAAGCAGCTGGATCATTTTATTTATCCTCCTGCAAGTATTAACGATCTTTGTCGCTTATATCGATTCGGCGATTCCACTTATGCCCATCCTCTATCTTGTCTTTTTATCGATACTCTTTTTTACTATCTTTTTGATCTTTCGCTATCACAAAGAAACGAAATTTTATAAAAGTTTAGTAGAACGAGAAAATAATCTTGATTTAACAAGCATCGCCTCTTCAGAAAGTCCTTTTGAACAAATAATAGAAAATAGTATGGCAAACCAAGCCGAATTACTAAAACAGGTAGCTTCACAAAATCTACTCACTTTAGAGCAAGAGAAAGATGAATTATTAGCTTGGATTCATGAAGTAAAAACACCGCTGACAGCGATGCATTTAATGATTGATCGCTTAGACGACGTAATGATGAAAACTCATTTGACTTATGAATGGTTGCGAATTCATCTTCTACTTGACCAACAGCTCCACCAAAAGCGTATTCCATCCATCGAAAATGATTTATACATAGAAAATACTAACTTAGAAATGCTCATTTTTACTGAAATTAAAACATTACAATCATGGTGTATTCAAAAAGGAATCGGCTTTGAAATCCAATTAGAGATTGAAGAAGTACTTAGTGATGCCAAATGGCTAGCTTTTATCATCAGACAGCTCTTAACAAATGCAGTAAAATATAGTACGGCAAGCGATATCATGATTACAAGTTATGAGCAAGCTGAGCAAACCATCCTTGAGGTAAAAAATTTCGGACGAGGTATTGATCCTAGAGATATACCACGTATATTCGATAGGGGCTTTACATCAACGACCACTCATCAAGATCGTGCTGCAACAGGAATGGGGCTATATTTAGCAAAAAAAGCAGCACAGTCATTACTCATTCATATACATGTCAATTCAGAACTTTACGCTGAAACGACTTTTACGTTAACCTTTCCAAAAAGAAATGAATTCTTAAACATAACGAGCATGTGACAAAAATGTCATATGCTTTTATTCTTTGTTCGCTCAATCGAAGGCAAAGTAAGCTTAAGCGCATTATACTAAGTTTATTAAAAGAACAGGGAGTGGATACATATGCATATTCTTGAAGCTGTTAAAATCCATAAAAGCTACGGCACTAAATTTAATAAACAAGAAGTATTAAAAGGCGTGGATATTCGCATTCAGCAAGGCGAATTCGTAAGTATTATGGGAGCATCCGGTTCAGGGAAAACGACATTGCTTAATGTTCTTTCCTCCATTGATAAGATTAGCAACGGGACGATTAAAATTGAAGGTAAAGAAATTAGTAGTATGAAAGAAAAACAGTTAGCCGAGTTTCGCAAGCACCATTTAGGGTTTATCTTTCAAGAATACAATTTATTAGACACACTGACGGTCAAAGAAAATATCCTATTACCGTTATCGATTACAAAGACACCGAAGAAAGAAGCGGAGCAAAAATTTACTACACTTGCAAAAGAACTAGGTATTTATGAATTGAAAGATAAATATCCCAATGAAATTTCCGGTGGTCAAAAACAGCGTACCTCCGCCGCGCGAGCCTTTATCCATGAACCGAGCATTATTTTTGCTGATGAACCGACTGGTGCACTCGATTCAAAATCCGCTTCCGACTTATTAAACAAATTGAGCGAATTAAATCAAACACGCAAAGCAACGATTATTATGGTTACGCATGATCCTGTTGCCGCTAGTTATTGCAGTCGAGTCATCTTTATCAAAGATGGACAAATTTATACACAACTAAATAAAGGCGAAGAAACAAGACAGACCTTCTTTCATGACATCATGAGGACACAAGGTGTATTAGGCGGGGTGCAACATGAACATCAATGAACTCATCTTTCGAAATCTGAAGAAGAATCTTAAGAATTATTACCTGTATGTTTTTGCCTTAATCTTTAGTGCCGCACTCTATTTCGCCTTTGTCACATTGCAATATGACCCATCGATGGATCAAACAAAAGGATCGATTAAAGGAGCAGCTGCTATCAGAACAGCTTCCATCTTACTTGTCGCGATTGTTTCTATTTTTCTCTTGTACGCCAATAGCATCTTTATTAAACGACGCAGTAAAGAAATTGGCTTATTTCAATTAATCGGCATGACGAAAAGCAAGATATTCCGCATCCTTAGTATGGAAAACTTTATCCTCTATTTCGGTTCATTAATGGTAGGAATTTTTCTTGGCTTTTCCGTATCTAAATTAATCATCATGATTTTATTTAAAATTACCGGTGTTGAAGCAATCGCAACCCTTCAGTTTTCTGTTCAAGCACTCATCCAAACACTTGTTGTGTTTGGTGTCATCTATTGCTTTATTATGTTGATGAATTATGCATTTATTAAAAGACAGACCATTTTATCTTTATTTAGAACCATTTCCATGACAGAAGGCAAAGTAAAAAAAGTGTCTTTTCTTGAAATGTTCATCGGGATCACGGGCATGATTTTGATCATAATCGGCTATTATCTTTCATCTAAATTATTTGAGGGCGACTTCACAACGATGAATGAACTATTTCTTGTTATGACCATCATTCTAGCATCGGTCATTATCGGAACCTATCTTTTATATAAAGGTTCTGTCCGTTTTATTCTCAATATCATTCGCAAACAGAAAAACGGTTACTTAACTATTAATGAAGTATTGTCCCTATCATCGATTATGTTTCGCATGAAATCAAACGCTTTATTATTGACTATTATTACGGTCGTATCTGCCCTTGCGATTGGTTTATTATCGTTAAGTTACATTTCCTACTACTCTGCAGAAAAAATGGCCGAGAACTATGTCCCTAACGACTTTTCATTTGCGAATCAAAAAGATGCAGGACAATTTAAAGAAGCATTACAGGCGAATAAAATGAAGTTTAGCGAAAAAATCGTGGATGTTATTCAAGTGGATGTAAATATTAAGCAAATATTGGAGACAGGTCTCGAGGGAATGGACTTTGATCCGAATGTCATGACCCTACCTGTTGTTAGTGACCAGGACGTGAAAGATATCGATTTGTCAGCTACAGAAGTTCGTTTTAGCGGGTTTAGTGATCTGCTACAGAAATTTATGTCTTTAAAAGACTCTGGTCCCATTGAATTGAAGGGACAACATGAAATCATACCGCAAAACTATATCGGATTAAATAAAGATACGATCGTTTCAACATATTTCACCAATGGCGGGCTACCTACTGCCATTGTCGACAAAACGGTATACGAGCGCTTAAAACATGATATAAATCCAGACATTCAAAAAGAATCTACGATTTATATCGGAATTGATATGAAAGATTCAGCAACGATTGAAAAAGCAAACGAAATTTTTCAAAAAATGAAATTTAGCGATAATCGTGAAAATGATTCTCGCCTTGAAACAAGTAACAATCAGAAACAAAATATGGGGCTCATCATGTTTATCGTTGGCTTCTTAGGATTAACGTTTCTGATTACCTCGGGATGTATCCTGTATTTTAAACAAATGGATGAAAGTGAAGATGAAAAACCAAATTACACGATTTTACGAAAACTTGGTTTCACAGAGGGAGACTTATTAAAAGGAATCCAAGCTAAACAAATCTTTAATTTCGGCATTCCTTTAGTCATTGGGTTATTCCATAGCTATTTTGCCGTTCAATCGGGTTGGTTTTTATTTGGCTCTGAAGTTTGGACACCGATGATTATCGTTATGGTCCTTTATACCGCCTTGTATTCGATTTTTGGCATTCTATCCGTTTTTTATTACAAAAAGGTCATTAAAGACGCACTCTAATAGGTCAAAAACAAAAGGGCTGATCTCCACCTCTACTATATGGACACAATAGACAATGTATAGAGTGTGTAGTCAACCCTTCTTTCATGATCAAGAAGATCCAACTATTTTTATCCCTCGCGGCTGTGTACCGTTTGGATCGGGTTCTTTCGTAATGCCGATTTGATTGAATCGATCATTTGCTGGAAGCTTGTAAGTCAATGACCCTGTACCAGCTTCATCAGGCTTAAATGTGCCGCCATTCGTCCGTTCACCATTATTCAAAAGCCACACTTGATAAACCTCAGACTCTTGTAATGCAGGTAAATTTTGAATCTGGACGACTAAACTTTTTTCATGACCTTGCTGCAAGATATATGCAGCTCCGGCAGTTTTCATATTTACAGCAGTCTGATCGGTAGGCTGTAAAGAAAATGTTGTTTCAACCTTTACCGGTCGATCGGTCGCTAGGAGTTCTTTTTTTAATTGCATATTGGAATAAAACAGGATAATCGCTAAAACTAGAGTAGCCAAGAAGAGTCCTGAAGTGACTGGTGTGAACTGCCTGCTGAAAAAATGGCCCCATTTCTTCACCTTGCGCACAGGATTTTCATTAGCTCCCTCAAAAACAAAATTCATCACATCCGATTTAAGCGTATCAGGGGGAGCAATTTCTTCAAAATCCCATTTTAATGATTTCCAGGCTTCCGTCATTTGATCATACTCCCTGGCGCATTCTGGGCAGTTCATTAAGTGTTCTCTGAATGCTATTTTTTCTTTTTCTTCCAATTCATCTGTTAAAAATGAAAGCAGGTTATCACATTCTATTTTCATTTACAAATCACCTACTTCCAAATACTTCTTCAACTGCTTGAGTGACTGATGAAGTCTGCTCTTGATCGTTCCAATCGGTTCATTTTCAATTTTAGCAATTTCCGTAAGCGAATACCCTTTCCAATATAATAAATCAATTAGTCTTTTTTGTGGCTTGCTTAACTTATTTTTGGCTTTCGTAATTTCACTGTTAATCAGTCCATTTTCGATATCATTATTTGGATCTTCTATGTCAATTGACTGACTCATCCCGATTTGTTGGTTATTCTGAACATGAATACTGTCTTTACGAACATAATCGACACATACATTCCGTGTAACCGTTAACAGCCAATTCACGAAGTTCCCCTTTTCAGGGCTAAAACTACTTTTTGTCGTCCAAAGCTTTAAAAAAACGAGCTGCACGATCTCCTTTGTTTTTTCTTCATTTCCATTAGTAAATTTAATAACGAAGCCATAGATTAATTTAATATATCGGTCATAAAGTTCCTCCAGAGCAGGACGATGCTTTTTAATTACTAATGCCATTAATTCTTGATCAAGTTTTTCTTTCAATCGCACCTGCAACTCCTCGCCAAATAATTTTTGAAAACGAACAACAGGAACAATCACGAGTCTGATCGTTCCCCCTGTTTTCGTATTATGGTAAAACCGTTTCCTTATTTACAATATACCAAACATCTTTGACTCCTTCTCCATTGACATCTCCTACTTGCTGATCATTTACAAAATAGTAGAGCGGGACTCCTTTGAAAGTAACCTGTTCTGCACCAGTGTCCTCTCTTTTAATTGTTCCAAAGTCTTTTTTGTCAAAGCCTTCTGGTACATTAAAATCCTGCCCCAAGAAGGGCGGCCAATTTTCCAAACACTCACCCGAACAGTTGCTTTTTCCTGCTTCATCCTTTTTAAAATAGTACAGTGCCATTTCTTTAGAATCAGCCAAATACTTTCCTACTTTTTCATTTTCCAATACTTTTAGACTCGGAGTAGTCTCATCAGCTGTGGTGGCAACCGCTTGATCCTCCTTAGTAGAATCTTTCGTATCATTTCCACATGCTGCTAAAAACAGTACGCTTGCAACTAACGTTAACATAAACATCCATTTCTTCATTTAACTCTACTCCTTCACTTCCAGCCCCATTTTTGAAACACTTGATGAGAGGCTTCTGATTTTAAATATTTAATAAATAGTTTGGCTTCTTTCTTGTTGTCCGTCTTACTTGTTATACTAATTGGCGTTCCTCGATAAAGTTTTTCTTCATCTGGAAGCTGAACCAGTTCAGTCACATCTGCAAGACGATAATGCCAAGATTCATATGTAATCCAGGCATCATATTTAGAATTTTTCTCCCAAAGTTCGATCGCTTCAGCACTCGATTTAACTGATACCCTAATATTCTTGCTAATTCCAGAGATAAGCCCTTTTCCTCCTGCTAAATCCTCCCACAAGCCAAGTTGACCCGCTCCATTCACATCGACAATCTTTACACCGTTTTTCGTTAAATCTTCCAAAGAGTGTATCTGTTTAGGATTTCCTTTTCTAACTAAAATTCCAGCTGCTCGCGGATACAATTCAGTACGGGTTTTTTCATTTACAATGCCCGGATGTTTAAGTATGAAATCCGTCAACATATACTCAGACCCGCCGTAAATCATGTCGGCATCCTGTTTGGCTTGATCAATCCATTTTGCTTCAGGCCCCGCAGTTACTTCAACTTTTATCCCCGTTTCATTCGTAAACCGATCCGCCAACTCCTTCATTGGTCCAAGGGGCCCACCTGGTCCATATACTTTTACAACATCGTTTTTTGCAAGACTCCGTTTAGAATCCATGACTGCTGAAAAGCCTAACAACATAAGCATACATACTATACATCCAAGAAAGATAACCTTCTTCTTCACGCCTTTCTACTCTCCTTTCAGAAAAATCTGTTTATACTATAGGTAACGAGACAAACTTCCAAACGGTTTGAAAAAAAATGAATTTTTTATTATTTTGTATAAAGGACATGGGGACCCGGCTTCGCGACTTACTAATCTAGACAACCTACTTTTCAGATATACGTACTTTACTAAGAAAGCTTCAAAATCCGGCTCCGCACCGCCACCATTGTGATTAGGCGATTGTAGCGTGCTACAGGATTAATCCTTCATGGTAAAAGGTCGCGCTTTAACATCATATTGTTTTGAAAAAAAAAGACCCCCTCTTATCTTCTGAAGGGGCAAGCCCAATGATAAGGGGGGATGAATGTCAGGTTATTTACAAGTTTTTCGCTTCAGCTACATTTTTAACACGTTCTAAAAATTCAACGACCACTTTTTCGGTAGCAAACAATAAAAATATTTTCACAAACCACTTTAACGGACGATTAGTTACTGTATATTTAAAGGAAGTCTGATTATCATTCATTCTATTTAATTCATAAAAAGCGGTAATTTCAAACATATTAGCAAGTGTAAAACCTACTTTTAGCTTTTTCTTATTAGGTGCATTCGAATATTCTAATGTTTCTACATCATACTCTTCTATTCGTTTTCCTTCTCTATAACTTTGGCGATATACACTGCCAACCACTTCTTCAGTTATTTTAATAGGTTTGTTCTCAACTACTTGAGGCATGATTTCTTGCATATTCTCTAAAGAACCATCAAGAAACTTCCAAACCTGTTCAATTGGAGCGTTTATTTCTATGTCTTTTGTCCATTTTTTCATTGAAAATCACCTCTATCAACATTCTATACACTTCAATCGATTTACATCGAAATTTCTATAATAGATTAACTCTACCATAAAAAAGCGTCTCCACATCTTGTAGAAACGCCACCCATTTCCATTTATCCATAATCTAGTTCACTGACACACCTTTCAGTGATTTTTAGCCTGTATAGCTAACTTTTCCTGTCTCAACTAATTCCTTAAGTCCCATGAACATTAAATTCCAGCCATGTTCAGTTTGATCGTGATACTCTCCAAGCGCTTTTTCGATATCAGATTTTGTCCAATTTTCTTCATGTGGAACGACCATATTTTGTGAAAATGTCATTTCACAACCTTGTTGAAGTTCTTTTAGCTCAACTGTAATCGTGTCTACTGTATCGCTAAACTGTGGCATTTTAAAAGTAAACACTAATTTTGTTGGAGCGTCAATTTCAAGATACTCCCCGATCGCTCGATAGTCTTTTCCACCTCGTTGATCAACAATTTCCCAAGTACCATCTACTTTGGGATTATTTTGTGCCACCTTATTTGTCCCTTCCAATGTAAAGAACCATTTTCTCATCATGTCAGGATTTAACCATGCATCAAAAACGCTTTCAGATACTACATCAAAATTTCTTACCATTGTTAAAGTGGTTGTTGAATAGTTGTTCATATTCATACTCCTTTATGTAATATCATGTTCTTTCTTTTTTGCTTCCAATTCTTTAATCTTTACCATTCATTCCAAACCTTTTAGCGACTCTGGTACGAGCTCTTTCAGCTTTTTATGTTTATAGGATGATTATAACAGAACAAATGTTCCGTACGCAATAAATATGCATAAAAAGATTGGCTATATAATAGGAAGTTATTGATTTTTGCTTAACACAACATAAAATAAAAAAGGTCGAACCACTTACGTATCTTAAGAAACGCCTGGTTCGACCTCACTATCATCCTACCTCTAAAGAAGTGGGCTTTCTCATATGGGAAGTCTGTAAATTAAATATTTTTTATGATTTTTGCTGGATTTCCAGCTACTATCGTATTAGCAGGAACATCTTTTGTAACAACAGAACCAGCAGCACCAATTGGGTTATCACCAATATTGACACCAGGCAGGATCACACAACTACCGCCAATGACAACAATATCATTTATTTTTAACCCTTAAAAATATATAACCCCGTCCTATATTAGGACAGGGTTTACATAAAGTGAAACTTCCCTCAGTGGGGGTTAGTTGAACCAATCGGGAATTTACAGGCTGTAATACCGGGATAAAGTTGTTTAATTGTTGATAATAACACTTCACCGAATTTAAAATATAACAATAAAGTCGTTTAGAACTAAGTTATATCTATTTCGACAAAGTTACTTCTGCGCTATCTGAATAAGGTTGCCGCATGTATCGTCGAAGACAGCTATTGTGACTTCGCCCATTTTTGTCGGCTCCATAGTAAACTTCACACCGTTTTCCAATAATCGTTTGTACTCTTTATGAATATCTGCAACGCCAAACATTGTTGCTGGGATGCCTTCCGCAAATATCTTCTTTTGATACTCTTTGGCAGCAGGATGCTCATTCGGTTCGAGTAAAAGCTCGGTACCGTCATGATCATCGGGAGAAACAAGCGTAATCCACCTAAATTTCCCCATGGGAACGTCATGCTTTTTTACAAATCCCAGCTTTTCTGAATAAAATTCCAGTGCCTTGTCTTGGTCTTGTACGAATAGACTGGTAACAATGATTTTCATACTTCTTTTGCCTCCTTTGATATTTACCACGTTGGTGCTCTGCAAACAATTTAGCTCCAGGCAGAAAAACCCCTACATTCGTCAGAAGTTTTTAAATAAATTACTCTATCCATCCTTTTAGCAAATCTTTAAGTGGTTCGTTGTTGAACATTAGTACTCTATATTTTCCCTTTCGTTTTGATTTTACGAGTCCTGCATCTTCCAATGCAGAAAGATGTTTAGCAATCGCTTGTCGGGAAATGGAAAGGTCGTGCTTCATAATAAGACGTACCGTAAGTTCATACAATGTCAACTCGTTACGTTCAGATAGTTCGTCTAATATCAATCGCCGAGTCGAATCGCCGAGTGCTTTGAATATAGCGTCTTTGTTCCCATTCATATATTGAGTATAAGCAACTGTATGGTTGCTTGTCAAACATACGCAACTGTATGGTTGCGTGATAAAGGAACTGTATCATACAATCTTAACAAGTTAAAGTCACATATTTGTAGTTGTACCATTAAAGTAATATAAACTGAATTTCAACAAAAAAGTGCATTAATCCTCGTTGGATCAACACACTAGTTAAATTAATAAGCACTTTGTATGTTTTTTAATCTTTTACACGTTTCTTCTTCAACTAACCTGCCCGCTACTTAAATAAGAAAAGTCTGCCGTAGCACCCCTATATCATGCTATAGTACCCTTTAGTTGAACTACAAACTCTTAACATATAGGTAAATACTAAGTTAAGAATTAGCTTTCAATTAAATGTTTTGTACAA
The DNA here is from genome assembly GCF_044762875.1 of Peribacillus sp. NPDC096379. NCBI lineage: Bacteria > Bacillati > Bacillota > Bacilli > Caryophanales > Bacillaceae > Peribacillus > Peribacillus sp. NPDC096379. The sequence continues at coordinate 190,945 of NZ_JBIWFD010000001.1, read as the reverse complement.
TTATACAAATCACAATCCCATCCATTCTCATACTTTACCAGAGAAGTGAAAGACGTGTTACTTAGAGATTCTTCAATATTAAAATGAGGTACTAGCACTTTTAAAATCTGTTTAATGAATGAACCGTGACTAACGATTAATATATTTTGATTAATATGTTTGTTGCTAACCTCTTCAATTAATGAAAGACCTCTAGCAATAACACTATCATCACTTTCAATTCCTAAATCTAATTCCCACCATTTCCCCCCCCACTTTAAAACCCTTTCCTCTTCAGTGGTTCCCTCAATTAATCCTCCACCTACTTCGCGGAGCCTAGAATCCAAATGTATTTGTATCCCAATTTTATCTGCTATAATTTCAGCCGTTTGTTGAGCTCTTAATAGATTACTAGAATAAACTATATCCCACTCTTCTGTTCTTAATCGTTCTGCAAGCTGATGTGCACCTGATAACCCCTCTTCATTCAATTGTATATCAGAATTCCCCTGTGCTCTACCTCCCTTATTCCAAGGTGTACTCCCGTGACGAATAATCCCAATTTTAGTCATATATAGATTTCCACTCCCTATATTTAAATTCATCCTTGAATATTCCTATTTAATGTTTATATTTTCCTTCTTTAACTAAACTGCTCCGTTAGTCGAATAAGAAAAAAGCTACCGTAGCAGACTTTCTTAACTGAACGAATGCCCCACACACCCGTATGTCCTTCCCTGGCTACTGATATAATAGATTCTATTTAAAAAAGGTCAACCAGTAAAAACTGGCTAACCTTATAATACGAATCACCCGTTAGTTAAACGAGATAAACTATCTTTGCTACATATAAAAGGAACTTTTCGACATAACAAAAATGCAGATTATACGCATAAACAATAGCATAAAAGTCTACATATTGATTAAGTCTGTACCATATGAGTTGTCGATTGCACAAAGCCATTCGCCTTGTGAATTTTTCTTAAACACATAGGTTGACCTTCTATCCATAGAATATTCCGTTTCATTTTTATCAGCCTCAAGTAGCGTTTGGGAAATAACTAATGCAGTATCTCCAGCTTCTAAAATAATCATTTCTCCCTGTGCTGGGACAAGACTGTTATTAAAATATTTCGCAATTTTAATAAATGCTTGTTTGATTTCCTCTTTTCCTCGTGCAATCATATCTGGTTTTACTACCAGAATCGCATCATCAGTATAGTAATTCTTCAGAGTATCAAAATCTTCCTGCTTTATTGCTTTATCACACTTCTTGATAAACTCCTTTAATTCGTGTTCCAAATTACACCACTCCTTATCTTTATAATTTTAAATTCTCCAATTAAGTTCTAATATCCTTGTTCCACTAAACTGCCCCGTTACTTCAATAAGAAAAGAGCCAGTAATGGCATCCTTTATCTTTGCCTACTTATCGATCTTTTTGATTAACATTTAGTTCAATCAAATTACCATCTGGATCGGCACAGAAAATTTGTGCGTATCCACTTTTTCCGTTTGGTTTTTCAAGGATTTCAACTTCATTCTGTTTTAACCATTTAAGAGTGTCATAGTAGTTCTCAACTCCAAGAGCAAAGTGACCTTCTCTGCTGGATAAGCTTTTATCCTTACGAATCGTCTGTGAAGAGGGATCGACTATCAAGTGAAGTTGATGTCCCTCTATTTCATACCAAGCACCTGGAAAATCAAAATCAGGACGCTGTATTTCTTTTAAACATAATGTTTTACCATAGAATTCTTTTGCTCTTTCCAAATCTGTCACAGTAAGACTAACATGATGGAGGCATTTATATTTAATCAAAATCTTCACTTCTTTCATTTCACCAATTTTTTTTTTACCTTAGTCGTTTTGTGGCTAAGTAAACATCAATCAACTGAACCCATTGATTGATGTTGATGGAAATTATCTTGTATATTCCGTTTTCCCCTTTCATTCAGAAAAAAAATTTGAACTTTTCACTATAGACCTTAAACCTTGTTTTAGTCATATATCCGAAAAGCATATAGGTGAAGAATATGTACTTATACAACGTGGTATACTTACGCTCAATGTTTAAGGTGAGAAGTTTGTATTAAACACTGATGAAACTATTAAATTTAACGCAAATACTGAACGCACCTATATAAACGCTTCTGATGAACTGGTTAGATTCTATATAATTATCTCTTATCCCGACTAATATCTATGTCTATTTTCTAGGTTAGTTTGATAGTCTGGTCGCAAGTATCCGTTATTCAAGAACACATATAATAATATGTTTCGTGAAGATAAAAAAAGTGCTTGCTCTATCCAATAGAAGTTACTCTATTAAATGGTCCTTTAACGAAGTAACATAACTGGCGTTGTTATCAGTCCCATATTCATGAAAAGATTGCGAAAGTAAGATCATAGTACCTACAAACATTCCTCTAAGAAAAAGACGTTCATGAAGTCTAGTCTGTGACTTTGTGAACATCTAGATTTTTAAATGACTTTATATTAATCTAATTCAAAATAACTACAAACTACTTCCCCAACAGATTTTGCTGCAACGAGAAGGGCATCTTCGTCGATATCGAATTTCGGATGATGGTTGAAATACACCTTCTCTACTCCTTGAGGTTTACAGCCAATGTAAAAGAAAGTACCTGGAATCTTTTCTACATAATAAGAAAAGTCTTCTGAGCCAGAGAACATTGGGTATTCGCTTATTTCCCTAATTTCTGGTTCTTTACTGTTTTGAAGACTTGTCACAACAGCTTTGGTGATTTCTGGATCATTGATTAAAGGCGGATAATCAGCTGTATAAGTAAGTTCGCATTGAACAGCAAATTCAGTTTCGATACCGCGGACAAGACGGTGAATTTCTTGCTCAATCAACTTTTGTGTTTTTTCTGTCATGTAGCGGACATCACCTTCTAATTCGATCCGATCCTTTATGACATTAAAAGAACCTTTGCCATCAAATGAACCAATGGTCACGACTCCCATATCGAAAGGATTTAATCGACGGCTAATGACGGTTTGTACAGCAGTAACAAAATGAGCACCAGCAACGATCGCATCATTTGCTAAATGAGGTGAGGAGCCATGACCGCCAACACCTTGGATAGCTAATTTGAAATACGTTCTCCCAGCCATCGCATACCCACTTCGATATCCAATATGGCCCACTGGATTATCCGGGAATAAATGGACTCCATAAACTGCGTCTAAGTCATCTAGTAATCCCGATTCCATGATACTTTTTGCTCCACCTGGTGGTACTTCTTCAGCATGTTGGTGGATAATTTTGATCGTACCTGAAAGCAATGACTTTAATTGAATGAGACAATCGGCAAGTACTAGCATATAAGCTGTGTGTCCATCATGGCCGCATGCATGCATGACACCATCATTTTTCGATTTAAACGGAAGTTCCGTTTCTTCCATAATCGGTAGTGCATCGAAATCTGCTCGCAATCCAATCGTTTTTCCTGGTTTTTCACCTTTAATCGTCACGATGATGCCATACCCATTCCCCACATTCGTTTGGATGTCGACGTCTTTCCCTTGATAAAAATCAATAATATATTGAGCCGTATTTTGTTCTTTAAAGCTCAACTCTGGGTTTTCATGTAAATAACGACGAATTTGGATCATTTCTTCTTTACGAGCTTCTAACATTTTCATTAAATCGTTTTTCATATTCGCCTTCTCCTTCTTATGTATGATTCAGTATGATCTTCCTAGTAAACTTTTCATTGTTTGAATGACAATCAAAAGTAAGCAAGTAAAACCCTTTTACACAGTGATTTAGCCTACTACATCCAATTGGAAGATCATGACTCTACGTAAAGTATATTTTAAAATAATATTTACCGCAAATGTATTTGAATAATTCAGAATTTTTATCGATATAATATTTTTATAGTATTGATAATATAGTAGAGTAGATGAATTACTTATCAAAAAAATCAGGGAGGAAATGTGCATGAAATTTATCCATCTACTATCTCTCATACCGTTTATCGGGATGTTAGGTATGTTACCGTTTGTTAACAAAATCGAACCTTATGTGCTTGGAATGCCATTCATTTTATTTTGGATTGTCATGTGGGTCGTCCTTACATCTGTCATTATGGCCATTATCTTTAAACTTGACCCAAATAATAAAGAAGGTGATACATCACGAATGCAGCTATTTTCATTATTTTCGACTTTCTACTATTTTCAATTGTTTTAGGTATTCAAGCGAGAAAAGGAAAAAACATGGATTTGGAGCAATGGTCTGTTGGGGGACGTGGTTTTGGGACGATCTTTGTCTTTCTGTTAATGGCATACAGCTTTATCACTCAATTGTTCCCAGCGATTGTTTTTAGCTTTATGAAAAATAACTTTGTAACCAAACAAGGTGCTGCAACTGGGATGATTTTTGGCGTTATTACCGTGGCATACATTACCATTAAACAAGGGACGATCGCGACGATGTTTCCATCATTCCCACAAGTGATTCAAGATTTAAACGTTGGGATAATTGCTTTAACAATAAATATTGTCATAACAGTCATTGTCAGTCTTTTTACAAACAAAAAAGTAACAGCAGATACCAGAAAAGAAAATTCACAATCCGCTTGATGAATAGATTGGATATTCAATGATTTAAGTGGAACTGTTCAATTTATTAATAAAATGGTGATAACAGTCCAAGTAAGAAAATTATTTATTCGATAATTAATCATGAAATGAGAAGTTAACCATTAATTAAGGGGGACAGATATTATAAAAGAGCACCCTCCTTTCTATATTGTTCAACTATTTCATTTGATGCATTGTTCTGCGATTAATTGATATGATTGATGCTTATCCTTTGGTGAATAAGTGATGGTTACAATCATGATTTCATCTGCTAATACATGGGATTGAATCTTTATTAGCTTACTTTTCACCTCATTCGGATTGCCTATAATCATTTTCTTTTTTATTCTTTCAATTGACTCTTGATCACGTGGATTTAATTGAAATTCTTTAGCTTCATCGACAGAAGGAACACCCCGGCTCCCTTTCCTATTCTCGTTTTGTAGTTGCCAAGTAATCGAACTTAAGGCAATTTCTTCTGCCTTCTGAGTAGTTTCTGCGCAAATTACTGATAAAGCCATAATGACGTAAGGTTTTTGGCCTTTTTTTCTTGGTTGAAATGAATGACGATATTGTTGGATGATTTCTTCCCCGTTTTCATCACTCATAAATTGTCCGAAACAATAAGCTAAACCATTTTCCGCTGCAAAATTTGCACTTTTTTTACTCGTTCCTAACATCCAAAGTTCAGGACTAATTTGCGGTAACGGAGAAGCAGGTAATATGGACTCCTCATTATCTATGTATTTAATTAATTCTTTTACTAAATCGGGCATTTTATAAACATTTTCCAAAAAGTTGTCTGATAATGCATTTGATGCTTCAGCAGGACCACCCGGTGCCCTCCCGATTCCCACATCAATTCGATTTGGAAATAGAGTGGATAACAAGTGATAGGTTTCTGCCACTTTATATGGCTTATAATATGGCAATAAAACCGCCCCAGAGCCAATTCGTATATTTTTTGTGTTAGCTCCAATATAACCTAACATCACCTCGGGTGCGGAGCATGCAAGCCCTGGCAATGCATGATGTTCAGCAATCCAATAACGTGAATATCCTAATGTCTCCCCTATTCGTGCAAGTTTCATTGATTCCTGTAGTGCGTCATGTGCCGTTTGATTAGTTGAAATGGGAGATTGATCTAAAATGCTTAATTTCATAAAATGAAATTCCCCTTTTCTATTTTGTTCCTTCTTTTAAAGTCAGTTTAAATTCGCCAATTTGTCCTTTTTCGTATAGATTTGTAATAGATGTTGAATATTCTTGGATCGTTCCGCGGAACTCAAGATGTTTCTCGGGTACTATTACATCAAATGTTCCTTTATAAAGAAGTGTTGTTATGTCATGGTAGTCGTCACTTGTAACATTAAAAGTTACCGAAATTCGAATTCCATTTTCTTCTTTTTCCTCTTCGTATTGTGTGATTTTGATTTTCGTATCATTTAGTTGAATTTCCTTAACCATTTCATCATCATCCCTTTCCCAAAAAATAATAACACATCCTTAACCAGTTAATGAACTCTATAGCTTAGAAATGAAGCGTGTGATATGCATTTGTCGTTTTCTACACGCTCATATTGACCAGTTGCTATATAACCTGCTCCAAGACTTAGCCCATAATCGAGGAAAACTTTAATTTTTATTTCTTTATTGCACATAACATCCGGATTGGATGTTATCCCACATCATATTCTTCAAGAAAATAAGTAAAGACTTTTTGTTATGCCCTTAGCTTCTTCACATCATTACCTATCTGTATGAGAAAAAATCCCAAGAGGAATTGAAAAAAATAACTATTTTAAGTTGAGATCGATATAAAAATTGAGCAAATAAAAAAACGCCATTTTAATCTAACTTTTTTAAAATGACGTTTCTTCATTTGCTGTTAAATATGTATTTGAGAGAAACTGTTAATATTGCTTTTTTCTAAAGCTCTATTTTATTCTATCGAACTAAAATAGGAAAATAACGAAAAAAATTAATGTGCATTCATTTCTTCTGCAATTTCTTCTCCACTTAGGTTAGAAAAATAATAGGTTGGCCAATTGTCTAATTCATTTAAAAGAATGCTATGATCTACATCTCCAAAATAAATATGGTAATGTTCTGCTTTTGTTGGATAAATACTATGATCACTGAATTGAACATGTTTTGGTACACCATCTACTTCTCCAACTAAATCAAATAAATAACGAACACCTCTATTTCCGGATTCATAAGTCAAAATTTCGTATCCATGATACTTATATTCTCCTGCTTTTCCTTCTCCATTTTTATAAAATGTCATCGTATCATCTTTTATCACGATTCGTTCAATGTCTGCTTCATACCCAACTTTATAATATTCTTTGTACTCTTCAAAGGTTTTATCTTTGTTTGTTTCTACTTTTTTCTGTAAGACCTCATCTAAAGTTCCATCTAATAAGTATGGATAGACTGATTGCCAATCTCCTTCCCAATCTGATAATTCTCTATCTTCAACTTCGTCATCTTCAAATATTCCTGAATATACTTCTTTCTGCTTTTCATCATCGTGATGATGGTTATGATTGGTATCTTCTGTAGATCCAGAATTAGAATCAGAAGAAGTAGGTTCAGAATCTGAGGAAGCATTTTCGACAGGTGTATCTACTTTTTCTTGACAGCCTGTAAGGACTATACCTAATAAGAAAAACACAAGTATTGATTTGATAAGTTCCTTTTTCATAAATAAACGATCTCCTTTTCCATTTTAATAATCGATATAAATCGTAACAATTACTATTTATACTTTATGAATATACTACGTTTAAAATATTCCGTCAATATAAAACGAAATGATTTTGATTTGTGTTTTTTATTTAATAAAAGATCGATATGAATCGATTTCATAATGCGTACTTTTAAAAAATCATAAAGAAATAGAATTTGAAATGATTTCTTAAAAAAACGAATGAAATTTCCGATTACGCCGTTGTGGATAGTTGAAGATGGTTGAGTCGATCAACTGCAAGTTTACTGGCATTGTACGCAATATGAACCAAGTTGAAATGAACTTTGGCTTTCTCTCCTGTACAAGGATATATCTGATCTAGTAGAATGTAGCCTTTGAGATAAGCATTTACACGTTCAATGGAACTTCGTTCTATAGATTTTTTCATCCCATTTCACCGACCCTCTTGCAGGTGCTGTATAACGTCTGAGATCATCTGTGATTTCCTTTTTATAGACCTTCTGACATAGACTGTCGTTGGCTAATGGACACTTCTGACATTCAATTGGTCGTGTGTATTTCAGCATTTTGTACTTCGCATCGAAGCTCTCGTACCGATAGGAGTGTTCCCGCACGCATGTCGGTACGAAATACTTATCAAATCCCATTGACTCCGGCTCGTTCTTTTTATTATAGGTAATGATGGAATGCGCTCAGTGATTCGAATGATTAACAAATAGATCATCGCGGAGTAATTAAGCGATTGTTTAGGTCCGAATCGAGACTTTTTCATCACAATATCAGGGATTGGATGAATATCAATTTAAAACGTTGGGTAGGTTCTAAATCGAATAAAACTTGCATGTCAAATGGGAATTGTTGTCATATAAAGGACAAAGGGAGACCTTCTTTTGATTGGTGAGTTAGTTTAGTCACTTACTCATTTCGACATTTGGGGAGGTCCTCCTTTTTTATTGCATTAAAACACTTGAGTTACAAGGAATCAGAGTTATGAAATTGATTCATTTAATGTATGTTTTGCTTTTTCAATGACATTCGTAATGTTTGGCCATTCTGCATATGGACCATTCATCCAATACAAAAACGACTAAAAAGTATTTTCTTAGTCGTTTTTGTGGTTATATTACCTAACTTCAATCTACCTTTTTAAAAGACTTCTCATGCTGAAGCAGCCATTCTTTTCTCCACAAACCACCTGCATAGCCTGTTAATTTCCCGTTTGAACCGATAATTCGATGACAAGGAATGACGATACTTAATCTATTTTTGCCATTGGCAGTTCCTACTGCTCTGACGGATTTTTCATTCTTAATGGCAACAGCAATATCTTTATAGGACCCTGTTTCGGCGTAAGGGATAGTTGTCAAAGCGTTCCATACCGTTTTTTGAAATTCTGTACCCTCAAAGTTATAAGAGAATGTAAATACATGACGCTCACCCTTAAAATATTCATCCAATTGATTAAAACAATCCACTAAGACCTTGGGTGTTTCATAGTTTACCGTATTGATGATTTCATCCCTCTCAACGAACATAATAGAACTAACCACTTCCTCTGAGCCCACTATCTCTATTACGCCAATCGGAGATTTGTAATCTAATTTATTCATATAAAGACCTCCAGAGATAAAAGGTAGCATACGCTTGCCAACCTTCCCAATTTGTTGCCACTTCTTTAATTTCCGCTATTGTCGGTTTACGCTCAAGCCCTAATTGAAGCTTTAAAGCATTATGAAGACCGACATCTGCTATCGGAAAGGCAGATGGATGGTGTAAACATTTCATCAGCACATAATCCGCCGTCCATGCTCCCACTCCCCTTATCGCCAGTAAAGACTTTTGTGCTTGCTGATACGCTGGTTCTTGCAGCAACATTTCTTTTGTTAATTCGCCATTTCTCATGGCCTTGGCAACTCCAATAACATATTCAGCCTTCCTAACAGTAAATTGAAGTGTTCTTAACTCCTCTATCCCTAAGGTGGCGATTCTTTCATATGTTGGGTATAGCCAAAAAGGATTTCCTTCAAAAGTAAGACATTCCCCAAAGTGTTCAACAAAGCGCTGCTTTAATTTGTACGCAAATGTTAAATTTATTTGTTGCCCCATTATTGCCCAAGTCAACGCTTCGAATAAGTCTGGTATACACATCATCCGTAATCCATAATATCTCTTGTGAATTTGTTGCAATATCTTATCTTGGTTAGCTACTTCATAAAAAAGGCTCAAGTCTTGATCCAAATCAAACCATTCCCATATATACGCTACTACTTCTTCATGACTGGTGATAGACAATGGATGAATGGGAAAGTCTACATGAATTACATCTTGAGTGAAACCAATTCTACACAAGATTAATTCTCCATTTACTTTTATCAGCTTATATAATAAACCATCTCTAATTTGATGTAACACTTCTTTATGAGACCTGCCCAAGAATACTAGGCATTCTTCAAAATTGAATTCCTTCGGTGGATGTATCTCAATAAATGATCCGTGATTGCTCCATTGCATTACAGTAGCTCCTTTTCGGCGAGAATACGATATTCACTTGGTGAACAATTCTTCAAACGACGAAACGCCTTATAAAAACTTGAGGGACTCTGAAATCCAACTTCATAGCAAATTTCAAGATTTGATCGATTTGCACTGCAAAGAAGATAGGCTGCTTTATCAATTCTTATTTTCTCCAAATAAGTACGCGGAGTTTCTAACGTTTCCTGCTTAAACAAGCGTTCAAGATAAAAAGGGCTTACACCGACATGATTCGCAATATCCTGTAACACCAACTTTTGTTTATAGTGATTGATTAAGAAGGCAATTACATTTCTGACCAGTTCAGCATGCGGGGAATGATCGACTTCTGGCCGACATCTTTTACAAGCACGAAAACCAGCATGCTCAACTTTGTTGATATCATAGTAGAAATCCACATTTATCTTTTTCGGCTTTCTAGATCTACACGATGGTCGACAGTATATTTTTGTGGTTTTCACTGCCGTAAAAAATAATCCATCATACTTTTGATCGCAAGCCATGACTTTATCCCACATTTCATCAAAAGAAAGATTGAGTGTATCCTCCATTGAATTCCCCGCCCTTTCTAAGTCAGTCCTCATATAACAATGAGGTATCTTTTGACTCCATTAATTGTGCAGCATTGCTGTCTAAAAAGGAAATAATTTTATCAGATAATGCATTACCAAAGCTAAAACGTTGCACGCCTAATTCCTGCAGCACATGACAATTTGTAAGTCCTGGTAAAGACAATACATTAATTGGAGCGTGTACTGTCAAAGTGATTTCTTTTATCTCATCATAGTCAATCAACCCAGGGACAAATATTCCACTAGCTCCACTCTCTACATAGGCCTTTGCACGATTTACCGTTTCAAAGAAAGGATTTTCTGTTTGAAAGTATGTATCGGTTCTAGCATTAATATAAAAATCTTGATATCCATGATTATCTAATGCCATTCTGATTGCTGATAAAAGATGACAATGTTCTTTCATTGTTCTGAGCCCCATTTGTTTCTTGCATGAATCCTCAATATTGATGCCAGCAACCCCAACATCAGCCGTCCTTAAAACATTTTCAATAATCGTTTCCTTGTCTTCCCCATAGCCTGCCTCAATATCTGCGGAAACAGGTATTTTCACATTTGCTGTAATCGTTTTGATGACTCCAAGATGTCTTTCAAAATCAATTAATTCACCGTCTGCATATCCAAACGAGTTCGCAATTCCCCAACTTGTTGTACCAATTGCTTTAAATCCTGCCTTCTCGAGCGTTAAAGCAGATAACAGATCCCATGCATTTCCTAAAAATAACATTTCTTTTGACGAATGTAATTTATTGAATTCCTGAATGGTAGTCATTCTAACTCCTCCTAATGGTTGTTTACCTCTATTTTAACAAGGAGCCTACGCCTATTGCGTCCTCATTCTTGCGCTTATGGTCTACAAAGAAAAAAATGCCAGGTACTCGAATGATTCTAAATTCGATGAGTACTGGCACTTTTTATTTGATTACATTCACTTTCTCTCCAAAACAGCAAAGTAATTGCCTTCATTATCCGCAAAGTTAAACACTCTGCCAGAAGGTATTGTCACCAATCAATGTGATCATTCTCGAATAGGAAGCCTCAGATGGAATCTCATCTGATACCCGGAATCCACAATCAACCTTAAATCGTAAATCTGTAGAGAAACGCTTTACTAGGTCCTTTATGAAAGGAATGCGCTCGGGGATTCGAATGATTAACGAATAGATCATCGCGAAGTAATTAAGTGATTGTTTAGGTCCGAATCGAGACTTTTTCATCACAATATCAAGGATTGGATGAATACCAATGCCTGATAAAACCGAATTAAAACGTTGGGTAGGTTCTAAATCGAATAAAACTTGCATGTCAAATAAGGATTGTTGTCGTATAAGGGACAAAGGGAGACCTCCTCTTGATTCGAGAGTTAATTTAGTCACTTACTCATCTCGTCATTTGGGGAGGTTCTCCTTTTTTATTACATTAAAACACTTAAGTTACAAGGGCTCAGAGTTATGAAATTGATTCATATATATTATTAAATAAATTTTAAAAAATAATATACTTAAATAAACCCCGAATATTCTTCAATAGGTAGGAACGCTTTTTACGACGAATGGGTGCTTTTTTCATTTTTATTGTTCATTTAAATTGCCATCGTTTGTAAATAAGCTGTTGTATCAAGCCATTTTTTAAAAGAGCACCAAAATGGAATTATTTGATAATAAAGGGCGGTTTTATTTAAATGCTCGTTGTTGATTTTGGCACTACCATTGATTGGAGTGAAAGGAGTGAGACTCCTACAGGAAGCGAGTACCTGTAACGGAAATCATCCCAGGATAGTAGTATAAATATAATTTAAAAGCAACGAAGTTTATGTAAACGGCCATGTAAAAAAACATCTATCCAGAAGATAAATGCTTTAACAAAAGTATATAAGAACATCAAGCAATCTTGATTCTTCTTAAGAAGTTATAATGGTCATTCATTTACATTACGTTGGCTATTTTCAGCTAAATATTTAGCATATTGAACCGTATTTCTCGCTACATCTAATTCGCAATTAAATATGATTGGCGCACCTGGTCTCCAATTCACTTCAAATAACCACAATTTTTGATTTTCATCCATTCCAACATCAATCCCTAATTCATCCAATGACACATCATCATACAAAGAATCAAAGTGGTTCGAAAAACTTATTGCGAAATATTCAAGTGTTTTTTTTATATTATACCAAGAATCATTGAATTCTTTTTGTAAAAAAATATCCAGATAACCAGTATACCCCCCACTTCCGATATTTGGTGCAATGCTTCCTATAGTTCCTATGCGTGGATATATTGAGGTAATGACCCACTTTCCTTCGCCATTTTTTTGTACATGCAATCGGAAGTCATATACTTGGCCCGTTTTAATTTGACAGGAAATGAACTGTTGAGCTAGATACTGTTGTTCTTGAATCTTTCGAATTGTGAATTCGACCAATTCTTGCTTAGTATAAATAGATATGTCCCCAGTTTCATTCACTCTGTATTTATCATTTCCTTCCTTTTCAATAAAAACGATCCCTTTTCCCTGATTCCCGGATACTGGTTTCATAATTACTTTTGGATAAAGACGGACCATTTGCATAAATCGTTTAGCGTCTATTAAATCCATAGAAGGGATAAGATATTGTGCAAACATTTCCCCTTTTTTTATCAGCTTATTAACATATGATTTATCACCAACTGAATGACTTGTAAAAGGAATGATTTCTGCTAAAAAATCCACGATTTCTTCTGCTTTATCCGTTAAAGGATAGCTGGCATTATAGATAACGTCAGGGAAAGGGAACTGCTTTTCCTGCCAAATTCCGTTCTCATATATTTTCCCATTAATCGTTCGGTCTTTCATATTTACTTTCCCAGGCGTGAAGTAAAAGAAGGGTATTCCTTCCGCTTTAGCTACTGCTGAGTAAGCATAAGCTCTTCTCACTTTTTGCGGATCCTCCCGATGGTGAAGCATGCCAATTAATGTCATAACCGTTTATCCCACCTTTATAAAATGCTGTTCTTTAAAAATATAAAACAGGGCTAATCTTTATTCCTATTTTTCAAATTATTGAGAACAATATTAGACCAACTTATATATTCTATGAGTATAGATTTAAAACAGCAGAGACAGGTGGGGTAACATGACTTTATGAATACGATTATCTTTATTAGCTCTAATAAATCAGGATCCAGCAGAGAAGCTATAAAAGCTGCAGAGCGTCTTGGCTATTTAACCGTGCTATTTACAAATAGACAGCATTTTATTGATCAAAGATTGGAATTTCCCGATGTTCATCAAATGATCTTCACAGAGCTATCTGATTTTGAGGCGTTAACAAAAGGGATTCAAAAATTACAAAATCGCGGACTAGTGATACAGGCAATCTTAAGTTTCGTAGATCCCTATGTAAACATCGCAGCAGCTTTAGAAGAAAAATTCTGTACAAGCGTTGTTTCTACAAATCCAATCCTGAATATGGAGGATAAAGTTTTAACAAGAAATCTTCTTAAAAGCCTCCGATCTTCACCTTACTTTACCGTTTATACACCAGAAGATTCCTCAAAAGATTTCCTTAAGGAACAAAAAAATCATCTACCATTAATAGTGAAATCTCCTATTTCAGCTGGATCGAAAGATGTCTTACTGGCAAATGACATCTTTCAACTAAACTTAGCAATAAATAAACTATTAAATAAGTATAATGATACACCTATTTTAATCGAAGAATTTTTAACAGGCCCTCAGTATTTAGTTGAAACATTAGTACACGATGGAACTATTACTATCGTAGCTGTTATTGAACAAGAAATTACGTTCCAAGAACGTTTTATCGTAACAGGATATAGCTTGTTAGCTTATATGGACAAACAGTTTTTTGATCATCTCTATGAAACAGTTTGTACAATTGTAGAAGCTTTTGACATGAAAAACGGTGCGTGTCACCTCGAATTGCGTCTCGTTCGAGGGAGATGGAAATTAATCGAGATTAACCCTAGAATTTCTGGCGGTGCCATGAATCGCTTGATTGAGGTGGGATATGGCATTAATTTAGTAGAAGAAACCATTCAGTTATTTTTAGGTAATCAGCCGAATCTTACAATCAAACATCGTAAGTACGTGTATGTACAGTATCTAACTGTAGATATTGAGGGTAAATTGGTTAGTGTTACCGGGAAAAATCGTGCTAGTAAATATCCAGGGGTGCAAGAAGTGTTTATAAAACCACGCAAAGGAAAGATATTACGGCCCCCTTTATCGATGGGAGATCGTTATGGATACGTGTTAGCCTCCTCATATAATAAAGAAGAAGCGAAACAAATGGCGATAGCAGCAGCTAAAGAGATTCGTTTTAATATTGAAAAACTATAATGATTACGGGCAAAACCTGAAAGAAACAAGAATCGCCTTTAGTTCCATTTCTCTTTTACAAATTGGACAGCCTATATAGGCCACTAAAACGTCTAACTGGAGTTATTCAAAATATAGTGCTTCAATTTTCACATGAATCCCTATGAATCAAATGAAAATTAAATTGTCTCATAATGATTAAAACGTCTAGGATTTACTCCGTGCTTCTAATGTAAATGAAGTTAGAGGTTATGATCGGTTTATTCTAGTACTAAAAAAAATAGTAAGTAGATGTAAAATATAAAAAGACATGAGCATCATACCTATGTTTGTAAAAGCTTATCCTTTTGCGAAAGTCATTTTCATAGACTTTCGCATTTTTTATTTTTAGTGATTTCTTCAGTAATAGTAATAGCACTGGCGTTACAGCGAAAGGGATCATATACATGTGATTCTTATCAGCTTGTTTTAACTTGGTGAAATGCAAAAGAGACAAAAGTTATTTTATAGGTTATGACCTCACACTCTATACATCGTTTACCATGTCATATAAACGATATATAATCGAACTGCCAAATTATTAGAGAACTATTGCTGTCATCATTTGTTTTTTTAAAATTTCCGCTGCTTCTCTCGGATCATCTGCTTTCATAATCGCCGATACAATCGCTGCACCACAAATACCGCTATCGAGAATTTGTGGAAGATTGGCAGAGGTTACGCCTCCAATCGCGACAGCTGGAATGGCAACAGCTTGGCAAATCATTTTCAGTGCTCCATGCTGTAGCATTGAAGCATCCTTTTTTGTTACAGTTGGGAAGACTGAACCTACCCCAATATAATCAGCTCCCTCTGCTTCAGCAATCAAGGCTTGTTGGACATTTTTAACAGAGACACCTATCTTCATAGACACAGGAACTAGTTTCTTTACGACAGATAAAGGGATATCACTTTGCCCAATATGAATGCCTTCTGCTTCTACTGCAAGCGCAATATCAACGCGGTCATTTATGAAAAGTGGAATGGAATAAGCCGCAAGTAATTGTTTAATTTTTAACGCTTTTTCATAAAAGACTTTTCCATCGGCTGTTTTTTCTCTTAATTGAACAGCTGTAACTCCTCCAAGAATGGCCTCTTCAATAATTTGCTCAAGCTTTCCAAGCGGGATCGATTCCTCTGTGACAAGATAGAGGCTAAGATTATCTCGTAGCATACTCATGTAATTGTACCTCCTTCATCCAAGTCGCTCCGTTCATCAGCGAGATCGTATCAATTAATTTCATTCGGAAAGTCCCAGTTCCTTCTCCTTCTGATAGCTTCTTTGCAGTTAATTCACCAGCAATACTCATGACGGAAATTCCCGCTACTGCTGCATCAAGCATCTGATCTGTAACCCCTGCAAAGCAACCAATTAATGAAGTCGCCATACAGCCTGTTCCTGTCACTTTCGTCAATATCGGATCGCCATTGTTCACTAAAACAGTCGTTTCACCGTTACTAATTGCATCTGTTCTACCACTTACAACGATTGTACTGTTTAGTTCTACCGCTGCCCGCGCAGCAAGGTCCGCTCCTGCTAGAGATACCGTACCTGAATCAACACCTCGCGTCTGACTTTTCCCTCCTATTAAACTATAAATTTCACTGGCATTCCCTCTAATAATGCTCATCCTCACTTCATGAAGAATCTTCTCAGCCATCTCGATTCGATAAGGTGTTGCCCCAGCGCCAACAGGATCAAGAATGACCGGGATATGTGCAGAGTTAGCAGCTTTTCCAGCTAAAATCATTGCTTCACAGGAATCGGCGTTAAGCGTCCCTAAATTTAAGACAAGTGCATTTGCAATTTTCGCCATATCTGCGGCCTCATTGACACTAGATGCCATAACAGGAGAGCCGCCAATGGCAAGGGTACTATTCGCACAGTCATTGATTGTGACCGAATTGGTTATATGATGAACAA
This sequence comes from Peribacillus sp. NPDC096379, assembly GCF_044762875.1. NCBI lineage: Bacteria > Bacillati > Bacillota > Bacilli > Caryophanales > Bacillaceae > Peribacillus > Peribacillus sp. NPDC096379. The sequence continues at coordinate 174,245 of NZ_JBIWFD010000001.1, read as the reverse complement.
GCGGATTGGCACTTCGGACTTTCTTGAATAATAATTCGATTCTATTTTGCACAGTCATTCCCTCCAAATTTTTATGATTGGTGTACTTTCTGAAATTGATAGAAATGGTTGACTGGACCATGGCCATTCCCAATGGCAAAGCTGTCACGGATAGCTTGCGTAATATATTCTTTTGATTGACGGATGGCATCCTCGATTTCAAGTCCGTTTGCCAAGTTTGCCGCAATGGCTGATGAAAGGGTACAGCCCGTCCCGTGTGTATTTTTCGTATGAATTCTTTCACCATTCAACCATGAATAATTTGTCCCATCATAAAAAAGATCATTTGGATCTCCGGCAGAGTGTCCTCCTTTTAACAAGATGGCCTTCGCTCCTAATTGCTCGATAATCTGGCATGCTTCATATAAATCTTGTTTAGATTGAATCGTTATTCCCGCTAGCATTTCCGCCTCTGGTATATTAGGAGTAACGAGCGTAGCCATTGGGAGCAAGCGCTTTTTCAACGCTTCTACAGCATCCTCCTCCAGAAGTTGATCCCCACTTTTAGCAATCATGACTGGATCAAGGACAATGTACTGAGGTTTATATGTATCAAGCATTTCGGCAACCGTTTCGATCGTTTCGGCCGAACCGAGCATCCCAATCTTCACAGCATGAACTTCAATATCGTCAAAAACGGCAGATATTTGGTCGCGAATGATTTCTTGGCTCATCGTTTGAATCGAACGAACCTCTACCGTATTTTGGGCGGTGACAGCTGTGATAACCGACATGCCAAACACATGATGGGCAGAAAATGTTTTTAAATCGGCTTGAATTCCCGCTCCTCCTCCTGAATCAGAGCCTGCGATTGTAAGTGCTGTTTTCATAGAGTAACCCCTCCAAATATTTATTTTTCAAGAACACTTTTAATAAAATAAACGCAATACTTGCTCCTGCTAAAGAACTAATTGAAAACGCTGGTAAAAAGCCAAACAAAGCCACTTTTTTCCCTAAAAACAACAGGGCAAGTGGATAACAGGCAAGCGCTCCGATAATCCCGGTACCTATGACCTCACCTACACAAGCGAAACCAATCTTATTTGTATACCTGAATAATAGTCCTGCAAGCAAAGCCCCCATCATACTCCCTGGAAAAGCAAAGATAGAACCCGTTCCAGCCATGTTTCTAATAATAGAGACGAGCAAAGCTTGACCAATGGCATAGCCAGGACCTAACATAACGGCCGTTAATACGTTCGCTAAGTGTTGGATCGGAAAGATTTTGGCAAAGCCCATCGGAATAAAGACAAAGGAACTAGTCAGTGCTGTTAATGCTGTAATCATGGCAGTAAGTGTGAGCTTTCTAATAGAATTCATCGTTTCATCTCCTTTTTGTGTGCCCCATACATTGGCCAAAATAGTTTGGAGCATTTTAAGTGATTTGTTTTAAAAAGCCACACACTCTGAAATAAAACCAAAAACCCCCTTCCTGAAAGTAGGAAAGGGGTAGATATCCACATATAAACTAACTGAGCTAATATCTCCACTTCCCTCCGCCGGCATGATCCGGTTCAGGTTCAAAGGGTCTAGAACAACGTTCCATCTCAGCCTCTTAAAGACTCCCCTAGTGCAATGTATATTTAATTACTGTCATCATACCACGCTGGAACAAAAATGCAATGCCTGAAAATTTGAAATTGATATTTTTTTAAGGCGAGATAGGAAAATTGGATTCATGTAGCGCTTATTTATCCCGCATTAACGGGCAGTAATACCTCCGCCCCTTTTTCAACAGAAAAAGCCCTACAAATAATGTTATTAAATGTAAAAGATATAATCCTCCGGCAAAACCCTTTTTAAGAACTTCTTTGTTCGTTCTTCTTTTGGATTCACAAAAATATCTTTAGGTGTTCCTTCTTCTACTACAACGCCGGCATCCATAAAGATCACTCTATTGGCTACATCTTTCGCAAACGACATTTCATGCGTGACGACTAGCATCGTTGTTCCTTCATTGGCAATATTTTTCATGACGGTCAACACTTCACCGACTAGTTCTGGATCTAGTGCAGAGGTTGGTTCGTCAAATAGAATGATATCTGGATTTAAAGCGACCGCTCTTGCTATACCAACCCTTTGCTGTTGCCCACCTGACAATTCACTCGGGTATGCATGATACTTTTCTGCCAGGCCTACTTTATCCAATGCTTTTTTGCCAATTTCAATCGCCTCATCTTTTGCCACTTTTCTTCCGATAATCAGCCCTTCTGTTACATTTTCCAATGCCGTTTTATTATTAAATAAATTATAATTTTGAAATACAAAGGCCACTTTCTGCCTAATTTCATGAATTTGCTTTTTGGACGCTGTTTTAAGATTGACATCAATATCGCCAAAAATGGCATGCCCTTGGTCTGCTTTTTCAAGAAAATTAATGCAGCGAAGTAATGTTGTTTTTCCGGAGCCACTTGGTCCAAGGATTACCACAACATCCCCTTTGTCTATTTGTAAATCCACGCCTTTTAAAATCTCATTATTACCAAACGATTTATGGATATTTGTAATCTCTAACATCATATCCACCTCCTATTTCATTTCAGACATTTACTGCTTTATACCTTCTTAATCGTTTTTCATATACCTTAAATAAATACTCTACTAAACTACATAAAATCAAGTAGACAAGGAAGATATCAATATAAGCCTCAACATAATTGTAGCCGACATTGGCTGCCACCTTGGCTCTTAATGTAATTTCTTGCAGAGACATGGCATACCCTAAAGATGTTGCTTTAATTAAATTGACTGTTGCTGTACAAATATTTGGTAAGGCGACAACTAATGTCTGTGGAATGATGATTCTTCTAAATGCTTGCACATTCGTTAATCCAACAGAATAAGCTGCTTCCAATTGTCCCTTGCTTACTGTGCTTAAAGCTGAACGGAACACTTCGATAAGAATCGCTGTCGTATTCAATGAGAAAACAATGAAAGCGTACCAAATTGGATTGACATCGTACACATTCATGTTGATGTTATATTTTTCAAATATCGAAGCAAGCAATAAAGGGACACTGCTATAGATGATAAATATTTGAATAATGACAGGTGTTCCTCTTACAAATGAAACATATATTTGTGCAAAACGATTTAAAACCGGAATCCGATTGATTCTTGTTAAGGCAAGTAAAAAACCTAATGGCAAAGCAATCAGTAATGATACAATCGTAATAATCAGTGCTATAGGCACCCCAGATAAGGCAACAAAAAATGTATCCACTAAAAACTGATAATTTAGACCTTCCGACACACTGTCACCCCCTTATGTAGTTTTAATCACTTGTTTTCCTTTACTAAACACCTTTTCTAATTTTAAAAATAGTTGTTCAATCGCAATCGAAAGGATCCAATAAATCACCGCTAAGGCAAGATAGATTTCTAAGGCATGCGTATTATAGTTCGCACCGATAATAAGCTCTGCTTTTCCCATGATATCGATCAGCCCGATTGTATAAGCTAAAGCCCCTTCTTTCATCAACTCAAGTAAGCTGTTACCAAAGTTCGGTAATGCGACGACAAAAGCCTGTGGAAAAATAATTCTTCTGTACGCTTGTGAAGGACTTAAGCCTACACTTACTGCCGCCTCAAATTGCCCTTTGTCGATTGATTCATACGAGGTTCTAATTACCTCAGACATAGCAGCTGCAAATTGAAGCGAGAAGGTTATGACAACAAAGACTATCTTATCAACATCATTTAAGTTGACCCCAAAATTACCTGCAATGGCTGGAATCCCATAATACGTTAGAAATAGCAGAACAATGGACGGGGTACATCGTAATATGGTTGTATATCCATAGGCGATTTTCTTAGCAATCTTACTATTCCCTATTTTCATTGCTGCTAGAATGAAACCTAAGAGGGTCCCGAAAAGAACCGATAGACCAGCTACCAAAAATGTCACTTTAAGAAATGGAAGTAACATTGGTAATGATTCTACTATGTATGTAACATCAAAATACTTTTCCATGCTCTACCACCCTCTTCTTTTTCTTACATACAAAACCCGAGTGGCGTTAAAACGCCACCATTTACCGTGAAGGATTAATCCTATAGCACGCTATACTCGCCTAATCACAATGGCGGCGGTGCGTAGCTGGATTTTGTAATACTTTCTTAATAAAGTAAGTATATTTACGAGGTAGATTGTATATATTAATAAGTCGCGAAGCCTAAGTCCCCATGTCTGCAAACAAAAACTTGTCACTTCTTAATTAGTAAGATTTATTGGGTATCACACCCAACAACCTAAAATAAGAAAGTGACAAGTTTTAGTCTGAATGATTGAATTTTTTTAAGACTATGTTCGATCACACTGTTATTATCTTTCTACAGTATCTAATACCTCGAACAAATCTCTACTATAGAATTCTGAACTTAACTCATTTGTCTTCTTTTCTTCTTTTAGCTTTTTAATTGCTTCATCATAAGCATCTGCAAATTCTTGTTCTTTTTTATTGAACAATGGCCAAGTTTTGATGACTGCGAACTCATTGTAAACAACGTCATTTACTAGATTATGATAAGGACCATCTTCAGCTGTTACTTGCTTTTCAAATGCACTCTCAATGATTACACCACCGTCTACACGACCTTCATTTACCCATTGAACCACGTCCACTGTAAATGCATCTCCAGCTTTCAATTTCACCTGATTATCTGGATTGGCTTTATTATATTCATCCACAATTGTATATTGCGCGTTGTTAGCGGCAATGGGTGCTAGCGAATAGCCAGCTGTTGCAAAATCTGATAGAGTTTTAATCTTTTCATTTTCTTTCGTTAACACAAGGCCTGCACTGCTCAACCCTATGAATTCTTTCGGAAAGATAAATTTCTCCGTTCTTTCCTGTGTCCAGAAAGCATTTTTAACACCTACTTGATATTTACCTTGTTCTACCCCTACTAATAAGTCGTCACTTGACGTTCCAACGTATTCGAATTCGTATTCTGGTAGTAATTCATCCACCAATTTCATAACTTCTACATCATATCCTGTTGCATTTCCGTTTTCATCTAACCAAGTCATTGGTTTTGACGCTTGGTCATAGGCTACTTTTACTTTTTTGACTTTTGAGTCATTGCCTGCTGTAGTGTCAGATTCTGTACCAGATGATGCATTTGATCCGCATCCCGCTAATAGAGTTACCACCGCTAAACCTGTTGCTACTATTTGTAAAAACTTTTTATTTTTCATAATATAAATCCCCTTTTTATCATTTGTTATATGATTGCTTGTTCTGTGGAAAAGGGGCGGGGCTTCGCACCGCCACCTTCATAAAGTGATACAGTTTTTAGAACCTGAACCTTTTTCATCGTCGGGCTTCAGAGCAGACGCTCATCGATGTTTTTTATTCATGATCTTACTATTGCATCGAACTTTAGCTACAACATCGTTCTTCATAGCTAGTTAATTTTATATGAAGGTTTTGCCATACCTTTTGTCCGCACATAGCCGCACCACCTTTTACCGTTTAATTCATACTATTTAGGTGTGTAAAGTATGAAAATGAGTTATTTACATAATAGATTGATACTATTTGAAAGTCAATCAGTTATTTGAATTTTCTATAAAATGAAACTTCCATGAGTCCTAGATGTATAGTTTTTACGAGATATTAAATTTAGAATGTTGATAAAGCTTTTTAAATTTATTGACAGTATAATTTTGCAAAGTTATCATTTAAACCAATAGGAATAATACGAATTAATCTATTTACATAGACAACTAATAAAAAACTTCGCCTTGACTACTTATCTAATGAGACCCAGCAGGAGGGAAAGCATGATTAATTTATTTATAAAAACTGACTTTCAAAACAAATGGTTACAAAAACTACATGACAAAGCAGCAACGTTTAAAAGTAAATCTGCACAAATTGATGAATTGGCAATGTTTCCGAAAGAAAATATTCAAGACTTAGTGAATATGGGGTACACAAGTCTTACGCTACCAAAAGCTTACGGTGGAGAAGGGATAACCGTTTATGACATGATCCTTTTTCAGGAAACACTGGCCAGTTTTGATGCGACCACAGGACTATCTATCGGCTGGAATCTGGGGGCTGTTGGAGAACTATTTGAGAAAAAACTTTGGAATGATGAGAACTTGTCCTTCTTTGCTGGGGAAGTTCAAAACGGTGCATTAGTGAATCGTTCTGTCAGTGAAGCGCAAACAGGAAGTCCAACTAGAGGAGGTCGCCCTGGAACAACCGCAGTCAAAAAAGATGGTTCTTGGGTTATTACTGGACGGAAAACGTTCACAACGATGTCTCCGGTATTAACTTATTTTCTTGTATCTGCATGGATTGAAGAACAACAAAAGGTTGGATTCTTTCTCCTTCATAAGGATTTAGAAGGACTAACCATTGATGAAACATGGGACGTAATTTCCATGAGAGGGACAGGTAGCCATGATCTTGTTCTTCAAAATGTTAAAGTTGATGATGCCAAACTTGTTGAGCTTCCCGAAACGCCAAGTGGAGGTCCAATCAATGGTTGGATTCTTCACATTCCGGCTTGTTATCTTGGAATTGCACAAGCCGCTCGTGACTACGCAGTACAATTTGCAAAATCTCACTCGCCAAATAGTCTAAACGGACCAATTAGCCAGCTACCGAATGTCCAACAACTTCTAGGAGAAATTGATTTAGAATTAATGAAAGCAAGACATTTCTTATATAGCGTTGCAGAGGCTTATGATGATGAAGCCCGAAGAGTTCATCTCACAAATGAGCTTGGGGCTGCTAAGCATATTGTTACAAATTCAGCGATTACGATTGTCGATAAAGCCATGCGGATTGTCGGTGCAAAAAGCCTTCAACGTACTAATCCTTTACAAAGATACTATCGAGATGTAAGAGCTGGACTGCACAATCCGCCAATGGATGACGCAACAATAAAAAGATTAGCACTATCCGCTATTGAACAAGATCAAGCTAATTTTAGTCAACATGTACCATCAAAATAACTAGTAGGAAGAGTCTGGCATCAGTTACATAATTGCTTTTGCAATTGGGGCCCCAGGCTCTTTTTTTAATGGATTCTGGCTTGCTAGTACAATCTGGTTTTTTCAGCGTTATCAGAAAAAGCATGCAATGGATACCTCACAGAAAACCGTTACATACGCTTAATCACTATTTTCACGCAAAAGTTATCCCCCTGATTCACTCGATTCAGAGGGATCTTTCTATTATTTTTTAATGGAAGGATCGATACTGGATTATAGGACAGTAAGACCAGCTGTTAAAAGATTTACTTTTATAGGTCAAGCTAAGGCAAACCATTACTACCAACTTGGGAAACCTTGAATGATAAACAAATGACTTTTCATCAGCTTATTTGCCCTTGTCTTCTATTCGTATTTCTAATGAATGTAATGACGATAGCCAAAGTAATAATAAAGTAAATCGATAGTGCCCATAACGCTGTTCCGAGTCCCGCTTGCATTCTGCCGTTATAATAAAGCAACGCCCTCATTCCATCTACCATATATCTAGTAGGTAGAATGGAACTAAATATTCGATGAACAACTGGCAAGGTTGACAGAGGGATTGCTCCACCGCTTGAAAAAATCCCCATAATATTTACCGGGAACATCACCAACATTCCCCAACCACCGAATAACAGGGCAAGCGATTTAAATAAGAAGAACATGGTTATACAACAGAAAAAGGTGAACAAGAAAATAATCCGTATGCTAGTAGCATGGGAGCTTCCAAAAAATCCGAATACCGATAATTGCAAAATAACTGAGACACAAAAGGATAAAATTGCACCAAATATCAATTCGGACGTCAGAATTTTTGATTCACTTAATGAAGATTCATTCTTTTTTAGAATACCGTTTCCCCTCATAAGATATCCATGAATCATATTTGCTCCCATGAGCCCTGTAATAGAAATAATAAGGGCCATCACGAATGGAGTCATTCCTTTATTTAGATTAACCGGAAGCCCCAGTACATTTTTCATAGTAAACTTAACAGGAGTATCTAATAGTAAGGCATTGTCAGGGGATAGAGTAATCCCTTTTTCATTTAATTCATTCTTAAAGTTCCTGCTGAGCGCCTCAGAAGTGGCAGAAGCAACTGCTTGAAGTGTATTACTAGCAATCATAGATGCTGATTGACCAACCCCCTCATTTAATAAAATTTCTAACGTTGCTGCTTTCCCATTGCCATTGCCTGAAAGTAGTAATTCTTGTACTTGAGAAAGACCCTTTGAATAATTTGCAGGAATAATTAATGCACCATAAGCTTTGTCATTTTTTAAATCATTCAATGCTTCTTGCTTATTATTAGCGATTTCCCATTTAAAAGAATTTCCATTTTGCTTTTCTATAAGTTTTAATAAAATAGCGTCTCCCATATGGCCTCTATCTTCGTTCACAACGATTAAAGGAACATCTATTAAATTTTGATTCGCCCCACTAAAAACAGGTAAGTAAACACTTACCATAATGAACATGAGTAATGAAATTAACCAAATTGGAAACCAAGTAGAACTTAATTTGTATAATTGCTTCACGATTTCATCCCCCATATTTCGCATTCACTTATTTACACTTAGTTATGCGCAATATTGAATATGATTATTAAGGGTCCTACCGACAAAACGCGGAGATATACGCTAAGCAGATTTCAATCTAAAAAAAGTCGAATTCCTTACGCGTAAGGAACCGACTTTTTAGTTTGGCTTGTTAAAACTAGTTTGATTTTCTCTGTACTTTTAGTAAAAATGTTCTATAAGTGTCCCTTTAATGTAAACACATCTCCGTCATAAACTTTTATTACCTCATATATTCCGTCAACGAATTGATCTAAAGAAGTTCAACAAAAAGGGCGTTAATCCTTATTGGATCAACACTCCCGTTCGTGTAGTAACATTCAACCTTATTTTTTTAGGTTTGCTTTCATTAATAATGAAATCTGTTGCTCATCTGTATTTGAAATCTGTTCCAGTTGATTAACAATTAACTCTTTTCTCTTCAATGGATGGTTTTGACTTAACTTTGCTTTTCCTTCTATTTTGTTGATTTTTATTTTGAATCCTTGAACTCCTTTGTTCATACCAGCGAGAAACTCAGCATCTACATCTTGTAAACTGTATGAACTGTCAGGAGCTTCATACTTCAATACCATATCATCTAAGGAGTTCATTAACTCATGTTCATCCTCTAATAGTTCGACTTCTCCGTAAACATGAACAGTCACATAATTCCATGTTGGTACTGCTTTATTCGTCTCATACCAAGATGGGGAGATATAACAATGCGGACCATGAAAAACAGCTAAAACGGTTTGATTTTGGATATCTTTCGACTGAGGATTAGGACGAGCAAAGTGTCCATATAAGTATGAATGATCCTTGTTCAAAATTAACGGTAAATGAGTCGCAAAAGGCTTTCCATTATGTTGAGAAAAAAGAGTCGCAAAACTATGTTCCTTCATAATGTCAAAAGCAAGTGTTTCGTCTTTAATTTTAAATTGTGCAGGAATATACATGTTTTTTCTCCTCTCAGAATCATTTCTTATCATTAAATTTATTATTATTCTATAAGATAACCGTTTTTTACAACGATCCTCTTTATCAATCACAACTTCTTCATCTAATACAATTCGGTCATTCCATAATCTATATGCCATACGATTCATATCTTTTCATATTTAATTATTTAGCTATCCCAATTGAACAGGCAGTTAGTTTTTCTCTAATACAGCTCCTTTTTTTGATACCGGAGCATTTTTGCCCAATATAACAGAAAAGACAACAATCACTGCTATTACAAGCGTGAACACTGTGATGGATTCATCTAGAAATACTGTTGCAAATAGAATCATCAAAAATGGTTGTAAGTATTGAAGCTGACTAATTCTTGCTATTCCTCCCATAGCCATTCCGCTATACCAGGCAACATATGCTAGAAATTGACTCACCACTGCGAGATAAATAAAACTAATCCAAGCATGTATTGGGGCATGGAGCATTTCGGTTGTAAGGTTTAACCCAACTGGAATAATAAAAAATGGAGCACCTATCATAATTGCCCAAGCAATCACTTGCCAGCTACCTAATTCTTTCGCTAATCTCCCACCTTCTGCGTAACTAAGTCCAAGTATAATCACTGCTGCGAGTAAAGCTAAATCAGCAAATTGCAATTGACCGAATCCAAGATGAAGGGCATACATAATAACAGCTAAAGAGCCGATTATACTGGAAATCCAGAATTTGCGAGAAGGGATTTCACCTGCCCTAAACATAGCAAATCCGACTGTTGCTAATGGTAACAGGGCTAATTCCACAGCTCCATGAGAAACAGGCAAGGATTCCATTGCCCAAGAAGTGAGAAGAGGAAACCCTAAAACTGCACCCACAGCAACAATAAGTAGACTTTTGAATTGGCGAGAAGAAGGGAGCTTTTCTTTTCGAACAATTAATACCACAGCTACTAAAATAGCAGCAACAACTGTTCTTCCTAAACCGACAACCGTAGTCCCAAAATACTCTACTGCAATACTTGTAGACGGAAGCGTTAGACTAAAACAAATGACACCGACTAATCCTAACAATAATCCAAATTTCTCTCTGGTTTCTCTTTGCATCTGTCCTACCCCTATCTCTTTATGTTGTATTACAGCTGTACCATTTTTTACTTTTCTTGAAAAATGGTTCTAATATAATTAAAATACTAATAGGTACACATTATAAAATAAACCATTCTTTTACCCATCTGTCCTGGTTCAGTTAAAGGAGAATCCATATATGAGCCCCAAATATATAAAAATAATGGAAGAAATTAAGCTTCGACTAGCAGATGGCTCGCTCATCGCAGGTAGTAAACTCCCTTCTGTTCGTCAGTTATCTGAGTATTTTTCATGTAGCAAAAATACGGTCATTCAAGCTTACAGTGAACTAGAAAAAGAGCATTTAATTTATTCTGTTCCTAAAAGCGGCTACTATGTTGTAAATGAATTTCAAAATGCGAAGAATGAAAATGAGGTAATTGATTTCTTATCTGCTGGTCCAGATAAAAGCATTATGCCTTATGTTGAATTTCAACATTGTATGAATCAAGCAATTGAACAATATAAAGAAGAGCTTTTTACATACTCCGATCAACAAGGGCTGTACTCACTACGCGTACAGGTCGTGAAATATTTGCAGAATTTACAGGTGTTCACTCAACCTGAAAGAGTAGTCGTTGTATCTGGATCACAGCAAGCCCTTAATTTATTAGTTTCCATGCCATTTCCAAATGGAAAAGACAATATTCTAATTGAACAGCCTACTTATTTCGGCTTCATTGAGTCCATCAATCTACAACAAGCCAATACTTTTGGAATTGAGTTATCGATGGAAGGCATTGATCTTGATCGTCTGGAATACATTTTTCGAAATAATGATATAAAATTTTTCTATATTATTCCGAGATTTCACAATCCACTTGGACATTGTTACTCGAATAACGAAAAGAAAAAAATCGTTGAGTTAGCTGAAAAATACGATGTATATATAGTGGAAGATGATTTTTTAGGAGACCTTGATCCAAATGCAAAATCAGATCCTTTATTTTCTTTTGATCCTTCTGGGAGAGTCATTTATATTAAAAGCTTTTCGAAAATCTTTCTCCCAGGGTTAAGGATTGCTACTGTCGTTCTTCCTACATTAATGATTAACAATTTTTTACGATATAAATTTAGTTCGGATTTTAATAGTTCAGCACTTTCTCAAGGTGCGCTAGAAATCTATTTAAAAAGTGGGATGTTTACTAGCCATCTCAAAAAAGTAAAAGAGGTCTACCGTACTAAAATGCAAACCCTAAAAGAAGCATGTGACTTATTGCTACCAGCTAATACTCATTTTTCTAAACCGACTTCCGGGTTCTATCTATCCATCAGTTTGCCCGAGCATGTGACAGCAAAACAGGTAGTTCATATGCTAAACGAGCAGCATATATATGTTGATGATGCCTCTAGAATGTTTTTACCAGAATATAAAAAGGAAAATCTCCTTCGATTAAGCATCTCTCAAGTGGACGAGAGTCAAATTAAACGAGGGGTAGAGCAATTGGCTCACTGCATTGCTTTAATTGACAGTAGAAAAAATCATATTGCTCCAAATAACTTTTTACTCTTTTAGTATAGGTAAGGGTAGCATCAGGACTCTGCATTTCCAACGCTAAGAAAGTATTCTCAAAACAGTTGTTTATGTGGCTAAGAATTTGAGGAATTATTTGAGGGAGATTTACTCTCCAAATCTCCAAACTTTTAAATAAAATCCTCCCACAGGATAGGAACACGTTCACTCCCTAGGTAAATTTTCATTTAAACCAGCGATTTCAAACTCGATCCATTTCCTACGCCCACTCAGAATATAGATAAAGTGAAACTTCAATCAGTGAGGGTTTTCTTCATTCCCCACTGATTGTTAATCCCGTTCTAGTGTCGCTAATACCTTCGCGCAGCAAAGATAAAGCGACACTACGAACCCGATTCAATGAATCACAGACTAAGTGCGCCGCGTCCTGCGGCAACGTCTGTGTGCCCCACATCCTGTGGGCCTCAACTAAACCTTTGAAAAACACAAAGGGAAGTTTCACTATATCTCACCAATCGGACCTTTACGGGCAGTTTGTCCCCCCACCTATCTTCTTTGTTTGATAATTTAAAACAAAATTTGATAAACCCTGCATTAATATAGGGTTTTCTTTTGACCCTTAAACTCCAACTGTATTATTCAATTAAAGGGAGATTGTTGAAAAGTTATTTTTAATAGGAGGAATAACAATATTTATGAAGTGATCGCAGAATAATAATTATAGATATAGTTTAAAGCTATACCAAGAGATAGAATTCAGGTATTATGCTATATCGATTTACCAATGTCATACTTAACTTACATCTAATTAAGAAGAGAATCGTTTATTGTAATTACTTCTCTTCTTGGGTACATAAATATTTGAATTTTGAATTTTGTTTAACGCGAAGGGAGATTAAATATACTGAAAAAGTTAATAATTTCTGAATTATAATTTGTTTGCGGTTGATCCATGGGAGCATAACAAACGTATGAATGGGCTGCGAGATATCCAGACGTGGTAAATCGGGCTGCACCTCGGCTCTATAATTTTAAAGATTAACAAAACTATTAAGTGGTGGAATATTTAAAATTAATTGATAATTATTGTGTCGAACAATAGAATTGTTATATCCTTAAACAAAGTTTTCAACTATGAATTATAGGATATATTAACTTAGTGTTTTATAATCGTTTTGTATTTCATGGGGCTAAAGCGAATTATGAAATTTATTGTATGGAATACAAGAATGAGTAGATTAATAAATAAGGTGGCTATTATTACTGAAGCTGCGAATGGGCGAGGTAGAGAAGACGCTATTTTATTTGAAAAACATGGGGCAAAAATAGTAGCTACAAATATTAATCAAGAAGGTCTTAATGAAACAATTAAATTAATTAGCTACCGTAATGTCAAATCTTAAATATCTAACTAGGAGGATTTATTCAATGACACATTTTAAACCAGAAACTCTATTATTACATGGTGGGCAACAGCCTGATCCTGTAACAGGAGCAATCGCTGTACCGATTTACCGTACAACGGCTTATGAGTTCCAAGATACTGCCCATGCGCAACGTCTTTTCGCATTACAGGAACCAGGTAATGTTTATTCACGTATTATGAATCCAACAGTGGACGTATTTGAAAAACGTGTAGCATTATTAGAAAAAGGAACTGCTGCAGTAGCACTTTCATCAGGGATGGCTGCAATCGCATTTTCTATTTTAAACATTACTAGAGCAGGCGATGAAATCGTTGCAGCTGGCTCACTTTACGGCGGTACATATAATTTATTCGCGAACACATTACCTAATTATGGTATTAAAACAACATTCGTGGATGAAACAAATCCAGAAAACTTCCGTGCAGCAATTACGGAAAAAACAAAAGCTATTTATGCAGAAGCAGTTGGTAACCCAAGTTTAAATATTTTAGATATTGAAGCAGTAGCAAATATTGCACATGAGTATGGCTTACCGTTAATTATCGATAATACTTTTCCATCACCATATGGCTCAAACCCAATTGACTTTGGAGCAGATGTAGTCGTACATTCAGCAACAAAATGGATTGGCGGACATGGTACAACAATTGGTGGGGTAGTTGTAGATGCGGGTAAATTTGACTGGACACAAGGCCGTTTCCCCGGCTTTACAGAACCAGATAAATCCTACCATGGTTTACGTTATGGAATAGACACAGCGGATGCTGCATTTGCCACAAAACTGCGTGTTCAATTATTACGTGATTTCGGTCCAACATTAAGTGCGGATGCAGCATTTAATTTCCTACAAGGTTTAGAAACCCTTCATTTGCGTGTTACCAAACAAAACGATAATGCACTGAAAGTGGCTAAATATTTACAAGATCACCCATCGGTGGAATATGTAAACTATAATGCTTTTGAAAACTTCCCATCACATAAACTTGCCAACAAATACTTGAAAAATGGCTACGGCTCTATCTTGACATTTGGCATTAAGGGTGGTCGTGAAGCAGGTAGTCGCTTAATTGATAGCGTAGAGTTATTCTCACATGTAGCAAACGTAGGGGATGCAAGATCGTTAATTATCCACCCGGCTTCTACGACCCATCAACAATTATCTGCTGAAGAATTAAAAGTTGCAGGCGTATTTGAAGAGCTCATTCGCTTATCTATTGGCCTAGAAGCAGTAGAAGATATTATTTCTGATTTAGATCAAGCAATTGTAAAAGCACAACAGGTATTAATACTATAGATAATAGACTTTATTAATATTTTGTTAAATATAACAAGCCCTAGCTTTAGTATGATTTTAATGTCGGTTCTTTGATGAACTGAAAATAGAGCCGACCCTTAGTAGATATATATGGTGACCCCAGTTACTAGATTGCATTCTATTACAAATAATGAAAAAAATAAAGAAAGTTTCATCAACTAAGATATATATTAGGAGGAATTAATGATGAGTAATGATGGATTATATAATAAGTCTTATTTCAATCGCCTTGGAGAATTAAGCGACCTAGCACCAGAAGTATTCAAAGCCTTTGTACAATTTGACAAACTTGCGTTATCAGAAGGGAAATTAACAAAAAAGTTAAAAGAATTAATCGCCATTGCCGTAGCTCATACAACAGGGTGTCCATACTGCATCGAGGTTCATGTAAAAAACGGAAAATCACAAGATATTTCTAAGGAAGAACTGTCAGAAGCGATTTTAGTTGCCACTGCATTAAAAGCAGGTTCAGCACTAGCTCATGGTGTAAATGCTTTAAACGCTTATGATGGAAATGGTGACGAAGATTTATACAAAGCCTCTTACTTTAGCAGATTAAAAGAATTCTCAAAACTAAATGGAGATATTTTTAGCTCATTTGTTGATTTTGATCAAAAATCAATGAAAGAAGGAAGATTAAGCGTTAAAGAAAAGGAATTAATCGCCGTTGCAGTTGCTCACACAACAGGATGCCCATATTGTATTGACGTTCATACAAAAGGAGCAAAGCGTGCAAATGCAACTAAAGAAGAAGTCGCTGAATCCATTATGGTCGCAACAGCTTTAAAAGCAGGTTCAGCATTGGCTCACAGTGTTAATGCTTTAAATGCATTTGATTCAGAAAATTCATATTAATCGTTCCTATCATGTACATTCGTTTATTAGAGTGATATAGAGGGTTAGATCTGCATAAAAAAAGCAGCTTTTAATCAGGAAAGAATTAATGCCAGGAAAAACACCTAAGGTCTACTTAGAAAGACAGTGATCATAAATTAAAAAGTTAGGAACTAATAACATGACAAAAAAAAGGATTTATTTAAATGCATTTGATATGAATTGTGCTGGACTTTATTCACCAGGATTATGGACGCATCCTAATGATAAATCCTCAACCTATAAAGATACTGATTATTGGACACATTTGGCTAAAGTATTAGAAAAGGGTCGATTTGATGCTATTTTTCTAGCAGATGTTTTAGGGATATATGATGTTTATCAAGGCTCACGTGATGCAGCAATTCGACAAGGGGCCCAAGTCCCAGTTAACGACCCTGCTTTTGTAGTTCCTATTATGGCTCAAGTGACAAAACATTTAGGTTTTGGTTTAACAGTTTCTACAAGTTATGAACATCCATACATTTTCGCAAGACGTATGTCGACACTAGACCATTTAACGAAAGGTCGTATAGGTTGGAATATTGTTACTTCTTATTTAAATAGTGCTGCTGTGAATACCGGGTTAGATCAGCAAATAAGTCATAGTGAACGCTATGAAATTGCGGATGAATACATGGAAGTAGTTTATAAACTGTGGGAGGGTAGTTGGGAAGAAGATGCTGTTCTCGTAGACAAGGAAAGAAAAATATATGCAGATCCGGAAAAAGTACATGACATTAGACATGAAGGAAAATACTTTAATGTTCCTGGAGCACATTTAAGTGAGCCTTCTCCTCAAAGAACACCAGTTATTTTTCAGGCTGGAGCTTCAAGCCGAGGAAAAAAGTTTGCAGCTAAACATGCTGAGCTTGTATTTATTAGTGCTCCGACAGCAGAAATTACGAAAAAAACTGTAGATTCCATACGAGAAGAAGCAAAACGTGCCGGACGTAATCCACATGAAATCAAAATCCTTTCATCACTTACACCAATATTAGGTCGCACACAGAAAGAAGCAGAAGAAAAATTTGAGGACTACAAAAAACATATAAGTTACGAAGGCGCTTTGGCACTATTAGGTGGATGGACGGGCATTGACTTTTCAGCATATGACCCAGATGACAAAATTGAATATGTAGATAATGATGCAATGAGGTCTGTAGTTGAAAACTTTACAAAAGTTGATCCGAATAAACAATGGACAGTAAGAGAATTAGCTAATTTCGTAGGTATTGGTTCTGTCGGTCATGTTGAAGTAGGTACGCCAGAAAAAGTCGCAGATACAATGGAAAAGTGGATCGATGAAGTTGGGATTGATGGATTTAATATTTCTTATGCAATCACACCTGGAACCTTTGAAGAATTTGTGGATGGCGTCGTTCCTATTTTACAAGAGCGTGGCCTCGTAAGAAAAGAGTACGAAGAAGGCACTTTCCGTAACAATCTGTTTGGATATGACCGTTTACCAGACCATCATACTGCAGCTCAATATCGAGAGATTCACTCGAAAATAGAAGTATAAGAATGTGTATAGAGAATTAGAATAAGCATTTTATTAAGCCATACAAATGAAAATAGCGGGGATTACAGTTTTCTACCATAATCCCCTCTTAAATTAACTTTTTAATAGTAAGAATATTATTTCCTCGGAGGATTATTTAAATGCTCGATATCATTAGTAAAAGAAAAAATATCATATTTTTAATTTACTACTCTTTAATAACTATTTGTATGACATTCCCAGGACTATTTGATTTGGCCAATAAAATCGAGCCGTGGACCCTCGGATTACCGTTTGCACTATTTTATCTTTTTTTATGTATTGCTCTTTTATGTACAGGGCTAGGTATACAATTTTTTATTGAGAGTAAATTAGGTGAACTAGATATTGAAGTTACGCCGATAGATCATAGTAACGTTAGTGGTGGTGAGAAACGTTGAATATAATTCCTTTATTAATGATTTTTCTTTTCTTTGCAGTTATGCTATTCATCATTCGGAAAAATTTAGGTGTTCGTTCTTTTGAAGATTATGCAACAGCAAACCGGTCTTTTGGTTTTTTTGCTTTAACCTTTTCAGTTTTAGCAACATGGGTTGTTGGAGCTATGTATACGGCTTGGGCGGGAATGGCTATCACTTATGGATATACCGCTTTATATTGTGCAGCATATGCAATAATAACAATGATTGTCATGTATTACGTTGCACCCAAAACATATATATGGGGGGCGAAGTATGGAATTAAAACTCAATCTGAATTATTAGGATTTAGGTATCAAAGTAAGTCTATACAAATGCTGACTGGAATTTGGGGTATTGTATTTACGATTCCTTGGCTGATAGTTGAAATAGTAACTCAGGGGTATGTTTTTGCATATGCTACCGATGGCCTGATTAGTCAGTTTTGGGGTATGGTCATAGGAATAGTAGTAGTTACTGTATTTGTTTCACTGGGTGGTATGAGGTCCGTAATAACAGCGAATGTTTTTCAGGGTTTATTATTAATATTTGGTGGTACTGCCTTGATGATTTACTTCGTATATAAATATTTTGGTGGTTTTGCGTCAGGATTTGAAATGGTAGCTAATGAGTATCCTGAGATGCTTACTTATCCTGGTCCTAGTTGGGACCCACCAACTCCATATTGGACATCAATTGTGATTTTAAGCGGTTTAGGTGGGTTTTTATGGCCATGGGCATACAATAAGTTATTTGCAAGTGATAGCATACGGACAATAAAGGTTTCTGCTTTGCTCGCACCAATTATATATGCAATATTCTTTTCTATTTTTGTCATTACTGCTATATTTATTCATTCTTACGATCAAGCTCTTTCTGATGTGCAAGGTGCTTTTTTATGGATAGCTAGTGAATCCGGTCCTATAGCACTCGGATCGCTAGGTGTAATAATTATGGCAAGTAGTGTTGGAACCGTTAGTGGTATACTACAGGCAATTAGCACAACTGTGTCGAGAGATATGGCACAAGTAATAAATAGTAACATTTCAGATAAAAGAGCAGTAAATATAGCAAGGATATCTGTTGTTGTTATTTCACTTATTTCTTTACTTTTCGGTACCGCTGATTTAGGGTTAATGGTTTTTCTTGCGTTATTCACTTATGATGGAATAACCTTGCTTTTTCCAGTTGTTATTTTGGGATTGTTCTGGAAACGCGCTAATAAAGAAGGAGCAATAATAGGCTTGATTGCAGGTACGGCATTATCTATGTTCCTTCGATTCTTTAATCCAATCTTTATTGATAGTTGGGGTTGGCAGCCGGGTGTTTATGGCTTAATTCTAAGCTTTATCATAATGATAGTTGCCGGATATATGAAAAGCCCAAGTGTTTTTGTGGAAAAATTATGGGAAGACACAGAGGTCACCTACACAAAAAATGTAAGCGATCCTTCATCAAAGCCAAATTCCGTTGTTTTATAGAAATAACAAACATATTTCAAAATAAAGAGATTAAAATGAGAATAATTATTTAAGTTTCGATCAACTTTTTATAAAGAATGAACCAATTGAAATATATTAAAAGTGTGTTTTGATCAATCTTCTTTCAAAACACGTTTTTTCTATTTGCTCTTTTAACAAGGTTTATATGGTTAAATTAATGACTCAACACCAAAGTAAATCTGTTCTTGACCAATAAAAAAATACAAAAAACATCTGTATCCTCTATAGTTGAAAGTACCGCCCAACAACAAGCGAGGTTTACAGATGCACTCTCATTTTATCAGTATAGAATGAACTTAGGTGCTTCCTGTGAGCCTGTTAGCCGTTCATATGCCTGTAACATATCATGGACTTTCATATTTGCTAGTCTTCTCATCTACTTACCTTATTTCTTCAAACACGGGGGTATTTATCCGTCTACATTCACTTCTGAGAAATCCTTGTCCAAATAATCAGGATTGAAAGGTAACCCTAGGCCATAATTCTTTTTACTGCCCCTGTAAGAAAACTAGTTTCATGCTCTTTGTTTCGTCCTGTTTCGGTCAATTGTTTTAATTGTTTTAATTTTTTTAATGAAATAATAATGTTTATAAAGGGCGCTCACTACCAACAGGATTTTCACTAACAGGATGTCCACATAAAATACAGAAATTACGATGAAGAAATCGGCAATTAAATTGATTCTGATTTTCTCTTTTCGAGTCATCCCTTTTTTTTGTAGGAATGCTTCAACGTATTTCTCATATAATGAGGTGCTTTTGAACCAGTTTTCAATCGACTTAGAACTTTTTGCAAAGCAAAAAGCAGCGAATAAATAAAACGGACCACCCGGTAGAACAGGTAACACAGTCCCTGCAACCCCAATCACAAGGGATATAAATCCAAGAAACAAAAACAGGATACTTTTTACTTTTTTAATTGTAATCACCTTTTTTATTTATATTCTACTCCCTTATAACGTAAAGAGATAGTCCAATTGATTCAACATCACTGATTAGTATCTTACCATTTTCTTATTGAACTAACCTGCACCAATAGTACAAGAAGCGACTACCATTGTTTCACAATTGCCCCTGTTAGTTAAATATGTAATTGCTCTTTTGTTACTGAGTATCATCTGTACTATGGGCATTTTCCTCACCTATAACTATACTATAAGAAATATTAAGTTTATCCCAAACCCAAGCTTGAAAAATTTCGTCTATTACTTTATTTAGTTCTGTATCATCCATATCCTCGTCAATACCTAATTTCTCAAAAGGTATAAATTGTAACTTTGAATTGATATATAAACGAAAAGGATACCTAAAATGAAAAAAGAGATGCTCAAACCTTTCTTTTTCAAAATGAATTGTTCAACACTATTTAAAATAATAATTAAAGCAAAAATAATTTGAAATAGTCCATTATAGAGATAATTAATGCTATTAGTAATAAAGGAATAAACCACCAATAATGGAATCAGCAAAATAAATTGGATAATTACTATTTTTTTAATTCTGTCTTTAAATATTCTGTTTATAAATTGGCTCATGATAGGTATCAAATTATTCTCCTTAAATATTTTCTTAACTTTATAATAATTTTACCATTTATTCCTCTTATATTTAATCCCTAAAAATTACCGATTCTACTTAAGCTAACCTGCTTACTTTAGTTGAAGAAGGGATTTTTCTGAATGTATGATTTTGCATATTTTCGCACATTGAAAAGACCACCAAAAGGGTCTTCTTCTTGAACTGATGTCACCCATTAGCTTAATAAGCTAGATTAAAAAACTCTTCTTATTTTATTTCAAGAAAAGTTTACATAATCACCCTTATGGGTATTAAAAAAGGATCTTCGACTGGAGGATCCTTTTAGCTGCTTATTGAATTAAAGCACCCGATAGTTTAAGTGTAATAATTCACAAATCTACCTAGTTTCCATTCTGAAGAATAACATTAAGCTTCTATAGATAAATCTATCCAAATTGTATCCCATTTTTTCTCCTGCATACGTTCAGTATATATTGAACGTAACTCGCTTTCATTTTGATAGTATGGAGTAGGTTTAACAATCTTTTCAAACAAATCCTCTAGTCCATATGGAGCCATTATTTTAAGTTCACTATTACACATTTTCACAGCTATTGCAGTAGGTATTTCTGTAAAATGAGCAACGCCATCAAAGGAAGAATTATAAGGCTCAAATCCATTTTTCAAATGCATTCTTGCTTGATTTTTTACTGACCAAGGCTGGTTAGGCACTATAATTTCTAATTTTTTTTCTAAATCTTTTTCTGTTTCCCACGATGTATCCGTGCTATCGAAATAAATAACATCAATGTCATTTATTGGTGTATTAATGTTGTGTAAAACGTCCCATACTTTATTTCTAATGAGTCCCGCAGAAATCCAAGCATCATTTAAATTTAACTTTTCAACGGCTTTTAATAAAGATATTATGTAGTCGTCATTTTTTATAATTTCTATCAACCGATTTTCGTAATTGGTCACATTAGTTCTCCTTTATTCATACTTACTTTTTTTTGAACATTATACCGTAAAACTTTTTGTGAATTTAGCTTTATAAATTAGAAACATCATATTCAACTATCCTGCCCGTTACTTGAAAAAGATCTCAAATTATTAGATGAATACTCTATACAAAACTAGTTTACATAAAGTCAATTTTCGGAACTTCCGAAATATAAACCCCCTTGGTGCTCAAGAGGTTTGTTTGTGTTCGTATTTATCGTTTATACATGGTTTTATACATTGTTGATGAGTCAGCATTTTCGGTTTCTGAAGAAGCCTGGTAGCTTCATAAAAAAGGGGTGTTTTATGCAAATTCTTCTTTCACTGATTTGGGATGGTAAGAAGCAATTTCCTCAATTAAAGAATACTTAGCATTAAGTAAAAAAGCGTATCTGCTTATTGTAGATACGCCACCGATAATTTTAAAAAAATTATTAAAGCTTCAACTTTAAACCTTCATGCGTTGCTTTAAAACCTAACCGTTCATATAACCTTAACGCATCTGGTCTTTTTTTATCAGTTGTCAGTTGTACTAAATGACATCCACGTTCTTCTGCACGTTGAATTGCCCATTTTATAAGTTCAGTACCTACACCCTTACCTCTTACAGAAGCTGATGTTCTCACTCCTTCGATAGTAGCTCTCCATCCACCTTGATGTGTTATATAAGGTGTAAAAGTAATTTGTTGTACCCCAATCACTTCATTGCCGTCACAAGCCACTACTAACTCGTTATTAGGGTCAGATGTAATAGCCTCAAATGCTTTTATGTAACTATTAGGAAGTGGATGCTCATAACGCTCACGTTTACTTCCCAAAACATCATCAGCAAGCATTTCAACAATACTATCTAAATCTTTTTTAGTAGCCATTCTAAACCTTATTTCTGTCTTCAATCAAATCCCTCTCTTATTAGTAAACCTTTTATTAATTTCTATGCTAACTGAATTCACAACATAAGTTAATTGTAATTATTATATGATATTCAATAATTTTTACTTATTTATGGATATTCTTCTTCAACTATTCTGCAACATTACTTTAAGTACATTTATTCACAATCTCAATAGTGAGTATCGGGTCTTCATTTTTAAAGAGTTTTTTTGTTTTTTTAAACGATTATATTATTTTTCAGACAACCTTATTGTTCATAACCATCACAAGTAGCTGAGGTGAGTGACCAGAAATGTTTCTGCCGTATCACCACAGTACCTCCATTATCTATGCACGCCTCTAATATAGGTTTGTTCGCTTGGTAATTCCTTTCAATTTGATTAATCCGTACACCACCTATTATTAGAATAACGATGCTTACAGATATTGCGATAAGCATATTTCGTTTATTTTTATTCAATTATGAGCGCTCCTTTCATATTATAAGAATTATCATTTATTGTAGAAAGTCATAAAGCGAACCTTCCATCAGTGGTTTTTTTCATCCCCCACCTATTTATTTCTTGATTCTCTCACAAAAATTGAGGTGGGGGTTTTACAGCCTGTTAAACCGGGATAAAACCCTGATTTTTCTCCTTAGCGTAGAAAAATCAGGGTTTTATCTTCTAAATAATGTAATTACGATCTAATATCCGCGTTTTGTCGGTAGGAGCTCTTATAGAGCCGATCTCCTCTATATCGCCAATATCTCCCGAATGTCCTCTTCAGTAAGTGTAGACGATATTTTCTCCTCAGAATCGATGATCTCTGAAATCAGATGTCTCTTTTTCTCTTGCAGTTCATTCATTTTTTCTTCGATTGTGCCGCGAGCAACAAGTTTGATAACCTGTACACTATTTGTTTGACCAATACGATGGGCGCGATCTGCCGCTTGTTCTTCGACTGCTGGATTCCACCAAATGTCATATAGGATAACGGTATCTGCCCCTGTTAGATTGAGTCCTGTACCGCCTGCCTTTAAGGAAATAAGGAAAAAGTTTCGTTCGCCTGCATTAAATCGATTGCAGATTCCCACTCTCTCTTCTGAAGGAGTTTGCCCATCAAGATAGAAAAACGGTAGGTCTTGAATCGTTAATTTTCTACCTATAAGCTCAAGCATTTTCGTAAACTGCGAGAAAATCAGCACCCTTCTGCCAGAAAGCTTTGATTCCTCAATAAGCTGCATCAACTGTTCAAATTTCGCGGATTTCCCTTTATATCCGTCCACAAACAAAGCTGGGTGACAACAAATCTGGCGTAACCGAGTCAGACCAGCCAGGATTTTCATTCGATTTTTCCGAAGTGTGTCCTTGTCCAGATGCTTCAATGTATCATGTCTGAGCTTCGCCAAATAGGCTGCATACAATTGCTTCTGATCTGGAAGTAATTCCACGGATTCCATCGACTCGACCTTTTCAGGAAGCTCTGGAAGTACATTCTCTTTCAACCTACGAAGCATAAATGGTCGAATCCGTCGGGCAATCGTTTTTCTTGAGAGGTTACTGTATTCCTTTAACCCTAAGAATAGTTCAGGAAAAACAACGTGAAAAATAGACCACAGCTCCTCTAGTGAATTTTCAACAGGTGTGCCAGTGAGGGCGAAGCGATAATCTGCTTGTATCTTCTTCACCGCCCGCGCAGTTTGTGTTACAGGATTTTTAAAAACTTGAGCCTCATCAAAAAACACGGTGTGAAAAGATTGTTTCTCGTACCACATAATGTCCTTACGCAACAATGGATACGAGGTGATGATCACATCCATAGCCGTTATATCTTGTTGTATATTGAAACGTTCTTTTTTATTCCCATCAACGACAAGAGCTTGGACATCCGGAGCAAATTTCATGATTTCACTTAGCCAGTTATACGTCAAAGATGATGGGCAAACAATAAGCGCTGGGCTCTTCTTTTTACGAATGTTAGATAGCTCCGATAAAATAAATGTGATGCTTTGCAGCGTTTTACCTAATCCCATATCATCTGCGAGAATCCCGCCGAATCCATAGCTGGCAAGAGTTTTCATCCATTTATAGCCGCTTTTTTGATAGTCTCGCAGGATGGACTCTAAACGCTTTGGCACCTCAAACTCCAGACTGCCAGGATCACGGATATTTGCCAAGAACTGTCGGAATGACTCCTCATATGTGAACGCATGGCTATCATCAACTGAATCAAGAAGCCTAAGTCCCCGAACGATTGGTACATTCAAGCCACTTTCCAGATCTTCATTCTGAATCGGAAGTGCATGCAAAAAGCGGTTAATTTCTGCAAATTCCCTTGTTTCCAATGAGAGTAGCGAGCCGTTTCGCAAACGATAATACTTCCGTTTTTCCTCTAAGGCCACTAGAATCTCACGTATCTGTTTCTCGGGAATACCATCCATTTCAAATTTGAATTCCAGCCAATTGGTCCGTTCTTTTTTGACCTTTACCCTAATTTGAGGACGAACATTCTCTTTAGAAATCCGATTTCTCACTGCCGTAGTTGCATAAATTTGAACCAATTTTTGAAGTTTGGGTACGACATGGTACAAAAACTCATACTCTAACTCTTCATTTTGTAAAAAATATCCACCGTCGGTCTTAGCAAACGAACTATCCTCCATCAGCTTTAGTATCGCTTCCTCCTTCGCAACATCCCTTATAAGCATGGAAACTGCCTGGAGTTCCCGACTGTCCAATGGATTAAATACAATATGTTCATAGTGAAACTCTAGCCCAGCAAGCAGGCGATTTTTCAGACGATCCAAGTATAACTTGGCAATCAGTGGTTTCTTCACAAACCGTTCAGAAATCGCTCCAGCTATTTGAACATCACCTAGTTTTTTTAAACCTGGAACCACTTTGTCCAGAAAAAAGTCTAATTGCTCTCTAAGGATCGGAATTCGATTCGTCCCTTGCTCTTCTAGCATTTGTTTTAGATCCGAAAGACGTTTGCAATCTTCACTTTCCAATTGGATGACCTTTCCATCAGATAATACAGACCGATACGAATTCAACACAATCATCTGATCCAAGCCTTTGATTTTCAGTTGATAGCCTTTGCCCTCCGTTTCTGCAAAGTCAAACTGTAAAGAACGAGGTTCAGGTTCACTCACTAAGCGAAGATCGTCAAACGTATTCCCGTCATACGCTAGTTTCACCAATGGTGCTCTTTCTAGAATTGGCAAAATCCTGTCCCAAGAAGATGGAGGAATCAGTAATAGATGATGATTGCTTACAGAATCTACTTTCTCAGGCGCTGCATCCAAGTACACCTTTTCATCATCGATTACTTGAATGAGCTGCCAAATTACAGCATCTGTCTCTTTTTGAAAGCAATGTAGGTTTGGATCATATGTGAATGCATCGGAAAGCCAGCATGGATTACACGCTTCCACTTGCTTCAAAAAGTCCCGAATATTTTGTACATGGGTCGGACCAATCTTGGCTTCTATTCCAAACATGTATCCACCCTTTCCTATCACGACGGGTTGACAGGTAATTTCGACATCGAGCATTTTTCTTTTTTCAAAGTGAAGCTGATGGCCACTTAATGGTTTAGATCGATCATTGAAAAGCGTCATTAAATCTTCTGCCAGCGCTTGATTTGTTGACGTGTCAGATGGACGCTCGCTCGGGACAATGGGCATTGTCCCTTGACGCTGATGTTCATTAATCGACAGTAAAACAGCTGCAATATGTTGACAATCCTTTTGAAAGGAAGCTAGCGTTGGACAGCTGCATTTCGTGTGCAGCTCACCATGCTTACCTTTTTCAATGGTGACATGAAAATCTTCCATGCCTGTAACCGTTGCTTCACAAACTTCGGGACTATATTGTTCAAATATTACTTTTTTAGCTCGATAAAAAGAGTCTCCTCTTTTGAAGGAGACCATACCACACATTTCTTTAATCATTTTTTGACTTACTTTTATATTCAAATGCTGTGCCCCTTCCTAAGGATATGCCGCTTCTGTTATCTTAACTATGTGAATTTGGTATTTTTGTATAAGTAATTATTGTACATGTTTGAAATTTTGCATGCGTTCATGATTATGAAAAAAATCTAATTATCACGATTGTATCATAAGGTAAAATTTTTTAACTACAGTTTATTAAGATACCACCAAAATCCACATCTAACTTTATATCTAAGGAGTGATTAACAGTACTCACCCATTCATATCGTAAAAAATAAGGAAGCGGTAACATCTAAAGCCTGCTACTCTTTCAAAGAAAAATTGAGAACTTTGCTTTGTGAAAATCCATTAGAGGCAAACATGTGGATGGCTAAGTTTTGTATTTCTTGTAGTTAGTAGATATAATCAGTGCTATTCAAATTGTTTAGGGGCGTTAGGTGATTGTATGGAAAAAATGATGAATTTAAATCAAATTAAGGAAGCTATTCAAGAAAAACCATTGGTGATTCTGTTATCTAAGACAGACAATTGCGGTGTATGTGAGTCTGTTCAATGTAAGGTGATTGAACTATTGAAATCACACTCCCGTGTCAAAGGGGTATATGTATTTAATGAAGATGTGCCAGAAATTACATCCGAATATATGATTTTCTCTGCTGCTACTCTACTTCTGTTTGTGGAAGGTAAGGAAATATACAGAGTTTCTCGATTTGTTCGATTCGATGAAATAGAGCGTATACTTCAGTTATATGAAAAGGAATTGAAACGGTAATTTCACAATTACCTTTCTAGTGAACCTTGCCCTGGCTTTCCTTTTGCCATTGGCATTTGAAACTATAAACTCTTTTTCTTGGTTTAAAAGTTATGTTAGTACGTTTACCTTAGTTTATACATAGATATTAAAGGTACTTGAATACTAATGTTTTAGAAAACCTACTGTAGAATAATCGGCAGGGTTAACCGTGCTTTTCCCATTAAGAATAGGGGAATTGAGCCCTGCAAAGGAATAAAGCCCTCATCATGTGTCCAATTGAAGAAGATTGACTTAATGAAACGAACCCTGTGTCCTAAACGCTCGAAGTATTCTCCCGCCTATAATAGGCAATCTTTCTGAATACGAGGACAAATTAAAAACAAACAATAAATTAAACAAAGCTAGTCTTTATTATAAAAAGACTAGCATCAATATCTACTTCATTATATTCTTTTGGCTCCTATATATCTTTTAGACCAATAACTATTATTCATAGAGCTAATACTCACTCCATTTGATGAGGAGCTATGAATGAATTGGTTATTCCCGACATAGATCCCCGCATGTGAAGCACCAGACTTATAGGTTTCAAAAAAGACTAAATCACCAACTTGTGGTTTGGATACTTTTACTCCCTTATTATAAATACCTGAGACAGTTCTTGGTAACTTAACATCCGCACTTTCTTCAAAGACATAAGTTAGGAATCCGCTGCAATCAAAACCTTTAGGCGTAGTTCCTCCCCATACATACCGGACATTCAACTGTTTTTTCGCTACTTTAACCAATTCGCCGGATTTCACTTGAGCTGCTTTTACAGGCTGTTTTGCTACTCCCAATACTTTATATGTATTTGCACCGACAATGCCATCCGCTTTCATTCCCTTGCTTTGTTGAAACTTTTTGACTGCACTTTCAGTAGCTGTTCCAAAATATGTTGTCGTTTTCTGATTCGTGAAGTATCCTTTATTCTTTAAAACCTCTTGTAATTGTTTAACTTCTGTATGTGTCATTCCGCGTTTTAATGTTTGATCACCCAATGCAGCATGACTAGCTATTGGATTTGAAAGCAATATGCCGGTCACAACAAATGATGCAATAATTTTTTTCATTTACTATTTTTCCTCCGATAAAATCTCTTTTTCTTTGATTTTATCATCCTAAAGTGACAGACATATTTAACTAAGATTACATTTTCATTGCAAAAATGACAAAATACGCGTAACTCCCTCTATATAAGACTAAAGAGTATTCGAAATTACTACAATTTCTATGCGTCACTCCAAACTTTCGACATATTTTATTGTTATCTATCTTATAATTTCTTTAATGAAACTAGACGCATTCCTCATTTGAGAAATGCGCCCGATTGTTGAAGATCAATTCATTCTTTTTTTAAACTTCCCCCAATTAAATTTCAATAAGTATAGGAACAATCATTGGATTTTTCTTAGTCTGTGTATATACATATTGTCGGATTGACTTTTTTATTTGTTTTTTCAATACATTCTTTGAAATTCGATTTGCTTCTAGCAACTCGTTAACAATTTCTGTAGTAAGTCGATTAACATCTTTTCGGAGTTCCGAGAAATCCTTATCCATAAATCCACGAGAAATGGTATCGGGTTCAGAAATCAGTTTTCCTTCTGCTTTGCTCATAGTTAAAACAATCATGAGCATTCCATCCTCTGAAAGCTGTTTGCGGTCACGTAACACAAATTCCCCAACATTACCGACGTCCCCTCCGTCTACGAAGGTATTCCCAACCGGGATTTTCCGGGTATGACGGGCGATGGAATGTTCAATATCAACGACATCGCCGTTATTGATAATAAACGTGTTTCCTTGCTCTACTCCAACGGATTCAGCTAACAAACGATGATGATGTAACATTCTAAATTCACCATGAATAGGAATAAAATATTTTGGTTTCATTAATGTGAGCATTAGTTTTAAATCTTCTTGATACCCATGGCCAGAAACGTGCATTCCGGATGTACTTCCTGATCCATAAATCACTTTAGCTCCAAGTGCAAACAGGTTGTCGACGATACTCGTGACATTTCGTTCATTTCCAGGGATTGGACCTGCTGCAAAGATAACCGTATCTTCAGGTAAAATGTCGACACCGCGAAAGTTTCCAGTGGAAAGGCGGGCAAGAGCAGCCAATGGTTCTCCTTGACTCCCTGTGCATAAAATAACCACTTTTTCAGGAGCCATTTCATTGATTTCCCGCGGGTCAATTAACATTCCATCAGGAACTGTTAAATAACCACGTTTCATAGCAACCTCTACGACATTAACCATACTTCGTCCAAGCAGTGCAAGTTTTCGATTTGTTTTTTGGGCTGCATTCACGACTTGCTGAACGCGGCTAATATTTGAAGCAAAGGTAGAAATAATAACTTTGCGGTCAGCTTTCATGAAAATAGCTTCCACATGATCACCTACCATTTGCTCCGATGGGGTCAAACCAGGCCGTTCTGCATTTGTACTCTCAGACAATAGAAGCAAGACTCCTTTTTTGCCGATTTCAGCCATCTTATGAATATCCGGATGCTCATTAGTCGCAGGGGTTAAATCGAACTTGAAGTCCCCCGTATGTACTATATTACCCTCTGGTGTGTGAAAGACCATTCCCAAGCAATCAGGAATACTATGGGTCACTTTGAAAAAGCTTACACTCATTTCACCGATTTTCAAGTTTGAGTTTGAGTTGATTTCAACAAGTTCGCTTTCTCTTAGAAGTTTATGTTCTTTTAATTTGATTTCAATTAATCCTAGTGTGAAGCGTGTGGCATAAACGGGTACATTCAACTTTTTTAAAAAGAAGGGGATCCCGCCGATATGATCTTCATGTCCATGTGTGACAATTAAAGCTCTGACTTTATCTTTATTATCTACTAAGTAAGATATATCAGGGATAATCAAATCTATTCCCAATAAACTTTCATCAGGAAACTTATTACCACAGTCGATAATCACGATATCGTTTGAATATTCGATTGCATACATATTTTTCCCGATTTCATTCAAGCCGCCTAAGGCGAAGATAGATAATGCATTCTCTTTTGTACTCACATTTATATCCTCCCATATTAAATATAAACGTAGTATGCCCCTTTGGTTTTCCTTTATCAGTGGGTTGAAGGCTCGAGCTTCCTAGAATAAAGGAAACTTTAGACTTGTCCACTAAAACAGTTGCTTTCGGTACCGGCTGATTAAAATTATCCACCTGAATTCCGATTTACGTGCCAGAATCAGCATTTTACGAGCCTGATTTATGATTTACAAGCTAGAACGCATACATTTCATACCAACTTTCAGTCTGTAAATAAAACGAAGCATTTCGCAATAAAAAACACCAACCGAAGACACGGCCAGTGTTAGATGTATAATCTACTATTAATTAATATCACTTATACTTGAATTTCAGATACTTCTTTTATAGCCACTACATACTTCTCGTGCCACTGTTTCCATAATTCTCCTCGAGATTTTATTTCTTTACCGTCCAGTAATGCCTGAATAACCTCAAGACACACATGCCAGCCAGCAAGATCCCTTGGCGTATGATCCGTGATGGTTTCAATTTTTTCAATCAATACTAATTTACAACCATCCTGTTCCGGATACAATTCAAACCGAACAAGATCTTTGTCCCACGTAAATTCCAATACCGATTTCAGCTTAAGATCTATAATCGTAAACTCTTCAAAAGTGCCATCTTGCATATCGAATTTAATGATACCACCTTTACGAAGCTCATCAATTCGAAGCTCGGAAAACCAAGTTGCTAACTTCTCGTTTTCAGTCAACATTGACCAAACCTTTTCAACGGAGTGTTTTTCATGTCGCTCAAATCGAGCAATATACCCATGTTCACCTTTTTGTAAGTTAGCTAACATTTTTCTTCCTCCCTTTTGCTCGATTTACATTTTAGAAACCTATACAGCCTATCATACACTAAAATGAATGCTCCATAACAAAAAGCAGTGGGGAATGAAGAAAACCCCACTGTTTGAAGTTTCACTTTAGGATCTGCTCCGCCAATTCAGGATAATCAATAAACGGATTACGATTCCCCTGTAGTTCTTGGATAGCTTGATTGCGATGCATTTCGTATCGTGATACTGGAAATCGATTATGCCATTCTAGCAAAAGTGGAAGATTCGTCAGCTCTTGCTGAATCGTATTTGGATAGCGAGTTAGAAAATAGAGCGTAGCCCTAGCGACAATGCCTTTTCCGTATTCAGGCTCGAATTTGCCTGAATCTGATTTACCGCATCCGTCCTTCACACCTGAAATTCTTGCCTCAGGTACATAATCCTGAAAATCATCATACGGATAGTTGCTACGGCTACTATTACAGCTTGGCTCACAGGCAAATAGATGATGCAAATCTCCACGCATTGGCTCTTTCTTAAGGAACCAAGATTGTGGAACAACATGCTCGCAGTTTAATAGGTTTACTCCTGAAAATACGCTGATCCGGCCTTTCTCCCGGTTTTCATGAAGGATAAGGTCCTCTTCTATGACAGATAGCGGATTCATTCCTTTTCCTGAATAGAGGCTTTTCAGCTCACCATTTTCCTGAAGATCTACCCAAGGATATAAAAAACGATGCGGGGTGTACCTGAGTTCATTGCTATGTGTTTCTTGAAGCAACATAATTAGATTTTTTTTCAAATAATGATCAAAGGCTATGCGAGAATAATAGTCTTTCTTCATTTCATTATCTGTCTCATCATCATAGTACGGTCGATTTTCTAGATTCCTAAAGTAATTCGCTTGAATCGTTTTCCACTCATGGGCTAGCAGGGTTAACTCCCCCATCAGCTACTCAACACTTGTGAAGTTAATTTTTCACTAAAGACTTCCTTTAAATGTTCCACAGCTGTTAGATACAATAACCCATTCCCTTCAAGCTTTGGTGAATGGCCTAACGGAACAGTTCTCTTGATGAGTTGTGCATAGAGCTCCGGCTCAGTCAAATTTCGTTCAAAGCTTTTATTCGAAAGTTCCTTGATTAACGCCAGTGCTCCTGATATATGAGGCGTAGCCATTGATGTTCCGCTCAACTTTGCATATTTCCCATCCAAATAGGTGGATAGTATCTCTTCGCCAGGTGCCACTAAGTCTACTTCTTTATTCGAGTTAGTGAAATCAGAAGAACGACGATTCAAATCTACAGAACCTACGCTGATTACTTCATTATAGCAACCAGGATAGCCTAATTCATCCGTTGTATCTAGACCATCTCCCTCATTTCCTGCTGCACAAACAACGAGGATTTGCTTTGCGATAGCATTCTGAATCGCTTGCTGCAATTCAGGTACATCATCTGGACCACCGAGGCTCATAGAAATGATGTCCACTTTCTGCTCTACTGCATAATTGATTCCGTTAATAATCCACTCATACTGACCAGAACCTTGATGATCTAGTACTTTTAAAATTAATAAATTCGCTTCTGGCGCAACACCAACGACACCCACTCCATTTTCAACAGCCGCAATTGTACCTGCTACATGCGTCCCATGACCATTATAATCGGTGAAAATATCAGGGTTGCTATGATCATCTCCCGTAAAATTCCGTCCGCCAATAATCCGCCCTTGCAAATCTGGATGGTCCACGTCACAACCGGTGTCCAAAATTGCAACCGTAATGCCCTTTCCTTTTGACTTCTCCCACAGCTTTGGAGCCTGAATAAGCTCAATTCCCTTTGGCACCTCTGCAACCTTCTCAACCAATGCATCTACCTGATACGGAATCAATCGTACTTTTCGCTCCATTATTACCCCTCCTGATAGGATGAATTCGTAGCATTATCTTGGTTGTTACCATTATTTTAACAATTACAAAATTTTAAAAAAGAGTCTTTCGGCTCATTTAAGAACAAACGTTTCTATTTCAGGGATATTTTTCTACATTATAGAAAATATAAAAATACATACAAAAGACACTTTATCTTGTATTACCAAAAGAACCACAACAATGGATGCCAGAAAAAATAAAACAGAGAATGTCTTCTACTAAATTGATCAAACAAAATGCCTTACCTATTGAGTTTTTTGCAAATTGTCCATTTATTTTATTGAAACAAGAATATGGTTTTCGTCGTACAGTATTAGAATTATGTGCGAGGGGTAAATTTGAACCACAGATTGCTTATGAAACAAGTAGTATTGAAACAGCTCAGTCTCTTGTCGGGCATGGGCTCGGTCTAACAGTAGTTCTTGAAATGATTATTCATTGGAGTGCTTATCTAACCTCCCTTGCTTATATGAGATTAGATTCAAATCCTACTCGTACATTAGTGTTTACATATAACAGGAAACGTTATCTTAGTATGAATGAGAAAGCTTTAATAGAAATTTATGAAAAACAAAGTTAAATTGAACACTTTATCTGTGAGTTTTTTTAATCTTTAAGTTTCTTTTTATGAAGGATTTTATTCATCGTTGAAACAAATTCGTTTATGACGCACTCAAACGTGGTTAATGGCTAAGTGGTAAAGGGAGGTTTATCAACCACTTCTTATGGAAAATGGCCCAATACACCCAAACGCGCATATATACATGGGCGCCTCGATTTCGATTTAGTTTAATTTAAGTAGCTTTCAAAAATTATTACTATAAAAATCGTTTCTCAACTTACCGATTAGCTGCGCATATATTTTTGTGGTCTCACTGTTCTCATGTCCAAGTAAGCTCTGGATTACTTCAATAGTTGCACCGTTTTTGATCATGTGAGTCGCATCTGTACGTCGTAATTGAGCAAATGAATACTCTTTTTTATTCCTGCACAACTTGATATACGCTTAACGATATAACTCAAAAGGAGTCGAAGCTCATACTTATTTTGGATCTTCTTTCAGTGATATACAAGCAAGGATCTTCATTGTCTCATTCGTCTTAGTATCATATAGCCACAGGGAGCAGCGAGAATACTTCAAAGATAAAACATTAATTGTTTAATTGGAACATCGGATTTCCGTAATCCACTTGTATCTTATAAATTCGATAGAGAATGTCGTATACAGGTAATCCTCTTTTCGGATAGTTTAGTTAAATCGTGCCTTCGTATTCTCCATCAACTGGGTCCATATAAACGATTTCTCTGCTATCAGACACGTCTTTCCTTCTATCAAAAATTTTATAAAACCCTTGGACCCTAACATATTTTCATCCACCTTAATAATCCACTGTACCCCGAACGTAATTCCAATGATCACACCTCAGGTAATAGGAACTTGTAATTATCCCTCTGACACTAGTAGTTACAGTCCATTGTTGGAGAATGGTCAATGTCATTTAAGCTTTCATTTCAAAAAGCAAATTCTTATTTAAGAATGATCCTAAAAAGACTCACTTCCACATCTTGGCCCGCATAAGTGAGCGGTGCTTTCTTCGACTTTTTAAAAAGACTTTAATCTGATCTATAAGAATGAATTAGGGGAATCTACTGTTTCTTTTTTCGTATACTTCCCACAATCCATAATAAAAGAGGAATTCCGATAATATTGACTGGAAACACCAAAGGAATCCAATACTTATTTATATATTCCACTTCAGTTATTGTGACATTGGGAAAGATTAAGGCATATACGAATGAAAAAGCAGCCACAAACCAAATAGTTTTTCGCCATTCTTTGATTTTAAGCCATTGAGCTGTTCCGTAGCTGGCCATAAAGAAATACAATGAATTTATAATAAAACTACTTAGCATCCAGATTAATAGGACTAAAAGATCTACGTTTTGGATAAACCCCATTACGGAGATAAATCCAATCGCATCTATAACAGGATATTTTAGTTTATCTGCTACCTCAGGACTTAAAGTCATAAGTACAACCATTGAACTTGCACATAGCGCCAATCCAGAAAGAGCAACTCCCCATATTGCTCTTGAGGGTCCTTGCTGTGGTTGAGCCATGAATGAAACAAACATCATCATCATAACAGACTCCCCCAAATAAGAATCAAGGTACAAAGTTCCTTTAAGTATCGGACGCAATCCTGAATCTGAATATAAAGGTAGTATTTTGCTAAAATCGAGATTTGGAACAGCTAGGATGAATGTTATTACTCCTGAAAAAACCAGTATTATCCCGAAAACTTCGCTACATCGGCCAATTCCTTCTATTCCTCCGCCTGCAGTGACATAGATAACTAACAAAAGCATTGTCAAGATCAACACCCATAAAGGTGTTGTTGGGAGCAACATTGTGATTGTGAAATCAGCAAATTGTCTTAAATTATAGCCAATCACCGAGTACCATTGGAAAAGATATGTAATCACAACAATGTTTCCTATCCACTTACCTAAAATGGTTTTACTGTATTCAATTAAGGTTTGATTGGGATACAAAAGGCTCACTTTGGTTGCGACAAAGACAATCAATACCCCGAAAATAATGGCGATTAGATAGGAAATCCAAGCGTCTTGTTTCGCGTCTCTAATTGCTGTACCCATGGTCGTTATAAGCATATTTCCTGAAACAAAAGTGAACATTATCCAAAATATTTGGACTCCTGAGATCTTCATTTTTTTGATCTCACTTTCTTAAGGATGGACCTGACATTCCTACTCGTCGAATGGTCAAGTTTACTTTCACAGTGACATCAGCATCTGAAAATTTTTTGTCCCAATCATTCATTAAATCTCCCCACTGGTGCGGTATCTGTTTATGAATTACCTCACCAAACCCAAAAATATCTGTTCCGTATTCCGTTTGAACTTTTGTAATGGTATGAACAACTTGCTTTTTATATTGTTTATTAAATTCGTTTTGTATGAACTCAAGGTTTTTGGGTTGCGTTAAGTCTAAATTTGTATTATTTTCGATCACAGCTCCTTCTCCAGTCAATACAATGGTAAATTTTATTTTTTTATTTCTGCTGATTTCTGGTATGACTTTGCTTCCCATTTTGTCTAAATCCAAACTGACATTGCCATCCTCTATTAGAATAGTAAGCGAACGTTTCTTCAGGATCTCCATGATCCAAAGCTGGTCTCTATATTCATCCATGTTTAAATACCCACACAATTTAAGATCTTGATCAAAAATGGCACTTCCTGTCAACTGATAGGACTTTTCACCTTTTTTACCTACGCCTTCACCATCTTGAAAATTCCCAATTTCAATCGCAGGTAGGTTTGGGCGTATCCCCTTACTGTTCGCTGCTTTGAGGAAATGTAAATATGAAGTATCATTCATCCCCCCAGCTTGAACGTGTTCCTTTAATGGCGCTTCAGCAGGAATATTTTCTAATGGGTAGGATAGGTTAAGCATGTCTATTGCTGTACCTTTTTTCACAACAAATGCATCGGTCCGCAAGCTGGCATTCGAGTCCTTGATAGTAAAGTCAAGCTGATTTTTGAGGCCTAGTTTCGCAAATTCCTCCCCAAATAAAAGAACCCTACGTTGTCCATAAAATGCTTTCCTTGAAAGTTTCATCTGTATATTCTGTGTTGCATCGGTTACATTTTTCCCTATGGCTGAAATTAATAAAAAGTTTTTTTCTCCATTACCTCCTC
Source organism: Peribacillus sp. NPDC096379 (assembly GCF_044762875.1). NCBI lineage: Bacteria > Bacillati > Bacillota > Bacilli > Caryophanales > Bacillaceae > Peribacillus > Peribacillus sp. NPDC096379. The sequence continues at coordinate 137,372 of NZ_JBIWFD010000001.1, read as the reverse complement.
CCCCATTTTGGGGATTCATACTGGAGGGAATTAATATTTGACCGCTCAATTGAATGCCCTCTTTTTCTATAGCGTCCAATCCTGTTGCTATCCAAATGGCACGATCATTTATCTCAACCCGATCCCAACAACCTGATGTGAACAAAAGGGAAGAGTAGATTACAAAACAAATCAGTCGTCTGTTCATTTACTATTCCTCCCCCTATTTTGGACTAGGTTTTTGTCCTTTTGGAATGCGCTTTTTATTTCGACCAGAAAAAAATTCACGACGATAATTAAATGCCCATCTAGGTGCCCTTACCACGATATCCTTTAAATCCCTTGGAATGAGTGGAGCAACCGGACTGAAATAAGGAACACCATACGACCGAAGATTGACAAGGTGAATAGTAAGAGCAATAAAACCTATGACAATTCCGTAAAAGCCAAGACACCCTGCTAGAATCAGCATGACGTACCGAATCATTTGAAAAGCATTTCCGAAACTATAGCGTGGTATGCCAAACGCAGCTATACCAGTCGTGGCTACAACAATCACCATCGGGGCAGAAACAATCCCGGCTTGTACAGCTGCCTGACCGATAACGAGCGCTCCCACAATACTGACAGCTGAACCAACGGGTTTGGGTAACCTAATGCCTGCTTCGCGAAGACCGTCAAACATAAATTCCATGAGAAGTACTTCAATTACGGCTGGAAACGGAACAGATTCACGGGAAGCAGCAATGCTGATAAGTAGACTGGTCGGAATGAGTTTTGGATGATATGTGGTTAGGGCAACATAGATTGATGGAAAAAATATGGATACATTTAATAATATAAAACGAATAATCCTTATGAAAGTCGCATACATAGACCGTTCATAATAATCCCCCGCAGCTTGGAACCCACTCCAAAATGTCATCGGTAGCACCAAGGCAAATGGGGTGTTATCCACGAGTATGGCAACTTTCCCTTCCAACAAGCTCGCTGCTACAATATCTGGTCTTTCGGTATTTTGGATTTGCGGGAATGGAGAATAAGGATTATCTTCAATAAATTCCTCAATATACTCCGACTCCAGCACCCCATCTATTTGTATTCTCTTTAATCTCGTACGAACTTCATCCAAAATGGAATCCTGAACAATACCATCAATATAAGCAATTATTACATCAGTCTGTGAGAATTCACCAATCGTGATTGGTTCCGTTTTTAGGCTTGTACTCCGTATCCTTCTACGTAAAAGACTTGTATTAGTCCTTAAATTTTCAATAAATCCATCTCTCGGCCCACGAATAACGACTTCGGTCGATGGTTCTTCAATACCTCGTTTTTCGTATCCTTTCAATTCTGCCAGTAAAGCATCTGTTTCTCCATCAACTATTATCCCGACATTTGCCTTCAACACACCATCAACAAGTTCACTCATTTTCGAAACAGTGGTAACTTGAGAGATCGCGACAAGGTGTTGTTTCAAAATTTGTCCAATTTGATGAACTTCTCCCATTCCTTCCGGAAGTCCTTCAAACATCATTGGTTTTAAAAATAATTCGTCAAGCGTCTTTGCATCACTTAATCCATCCACATATATCACAAAGATTTTAGTTTCTCCGGATATATAAATTGGTCGTATGACAAAATCAGAACAGTTTTGAAAACTTTCTTTTAACACTTTCTCGTTTGTTGAAATTTCTGAGCTTAACATATCTTTGTTAATATGAGCAGGTAGAGAATCTATTTTTTTATTTTTTTGTATTTTTTCCCATTTCCCCATTTTTTTCATTCTCTAACCTCCCTTGCTTCACAATGTAATTTTCCCAATCAGTGACAACGTATACACATTAAGACCCTGTAACTGTAATTTTGTTACCATTCTTATAAATTATCTTTCAGTTGGAAAACACTGCGAACCGTTTAAGAACGCCTCGATAAGGTGAGAATGGACAATGCTATTATTGTTATCTTTAGTACACAAACTGGAAACACCGAGTTTCTGTCTTATAATGTTCGATAAACACAAATAGACTGTTGAGAAAAATTTTCTCAACAGTCTAAAAAGAGGAACACATTTCGAAATAACAATCTGTATATCTAATTCATTACTCGGAGTAACACCTTATTTACTATAACAATTAATTAAGTAAGTGGATCAGGTTGAAATTTCTACTAGTTTTATACAAGGTCATTTTGTTTTTCTTCCGTTAAGGCTAATAGGCGCTTTTTAATTTCAGCTACATCTATATTTTTTTGCGAAACACCCGTTTCCATTGCATCGTTTGCAAAAACTGCTGCCAGTTTCATTTCTTCGTTAATTTCCTTAGCTCGTACATCTAAAGAACCTCGGAACATACCAGGGAATGCGAGTACGTTGTTCACCTGATTCGGAAAATCCGAACGTCCTGTACCTACGACTAATGCTCCAGCAGCTTTTGCACGATCCGGCATAATTTCAGGCGTGGGGTTAGCCATAGCAAATATTATAGGATCACGATTCATGGAACGAACCATTTCTTCGGATGCTGCATGTCGCTTTTCGATCAATGGCTGACAACGCTCGAAAAGCGCCTTATGTTCATAATTCACATAATAGCCTAATAGATGCACACGTCTACCTCTTGCAAAATCATAACCTGAAACTTCGATACCAGGGATGATTTCTAGCCCAGTTTCTTTTCCCTTTTCCACCATTTCCTACAAACCATACGTTGTATCATGATTCGTAATTGCTAAATGGAGAATTCCCTCATTTGCCGCAAATTCTCATACCTCTTCAAACGAACAAGACCCATCTGAAATATTCGTGTGACAATGTAATTCAACCTTCATTGCTAATTCTCCCCCATTCAAATTGCTTGACTCGGGTTACCCCACTCTTAACGGGCAATATGACTCCATTGATAGAAGTTTCACTTTATCCTAACTTGGTACCAAGTTGACAACATTAAAATGAGGTAAGTATGTGTAAAATTTATTTCGAATCAAGTTTTCATTTCGGAGATTATTAGCGGTGTTATCCATTTTTAATTGTTAGGGATTTCCTAAAGAGACATGTTAACGCTATTTTAATATTCAAAGTGTTATAACTCTGCATTATGTACCTTGTATTAAAAACGAGGTCTATCCAAATTAAATAAGCAGAGGCTGCCCAAAAAGGTTTTGACCTCACATTCTATATACCGTTGTCATTCATTTAAACGATATAAAATAGATGTGGGGTCTGAACCCTTTATGATGGGACAGCCTCTGCTTTCATGTATCATTCACCTAAATCTACATTATGGTAGACTTGCTGAACGTCTTCTAAATCTTCTAATGCATCAATCATTTTTTCAAATTGCTCTTGTGCGTCTGCTTCGAGCGTTAGGTCATTTTGCGCAAGCATCGTTAGTTCGGCAACAGTGAATTCAGTGATTCCAACATTCTTGAACGCCTCTTGCACAGCATGAAACTGATCAGGTTCAGCATAAATGATAACCGCTTCATCTTCTTCTACGATGTCACGTACATCTACATCTGCTTCCATTAATAGTTCAAGCACTTCATCTGCTGTTTTCCCTTCAAGGCCAAAGACAGCTGTTGCATCAAACATATAAGCTACAGATCCACTGACCCCCATATTACCGCCGTTTTTACCAAATGCAGCACGAACATCTGATGCAGTACGGTTCACGTTATTTGTCAGTGCGTCGACAATAACCATAGAACCATTAGGTCCGAAACCTTCATAACGAAGTTCGTCATAATTTTCATCAGAACCACCTTTGGCTTTTTCAATGGCACGATCAATAATCGCTTTTGGCACATTGTACGTTTTGGCACGCTCAAGTACTACTTTTAAAGCCTGATTCGATTCTGGATCTGGCTCACCTTGCTTAGCTACTACATAAATTTCACGCCCAAACTTTGCGTAAATACGACTCGTATTTGCATCCTTTGACGCTTTTTTCTCTTTAATATTGTTCCATTTACGGCCCATGATGACCACTCTCTTTCTACTTTGAATCTATACTAAATTATACATATGAACTATGCGACTGCTTAAAACATTTTTACAAAATAACGATAAGATGTTCGTTACGCTTTCCTATTGCTGACGAACCATCCTAATAGAAGTTTATGCCTTATTACCAGCTTATATTATACAACAATTATATAAGTTGTTTCGAGTTTTAATGAAAAAAACATGAGGCTTTCCACAGAAAAGAATCTCTTCGTTCATGATGCTGGAATCGTTTTATCTTACTAAAAATATTCAGGTTGTATGGAGATTTGATTTCTATTCATTCATTCTTCCCCTATAAAATCAAGCAGCAGATGTCTGTTTTCACGTCTTTTTTCTACAATCAGTTTGGCATAAAGAACCCCATAGAAATACCCTTCAAACGAGGTGCGAATTTTCCCAATTTGTTTCGCAAAAATTGTTTGTTTAAAGGCGTTGACGACTTCTTCTATCACATTTTCTAACGGGCAATCGAGATTGATTTTTTTATAGGCAATAAGCACTCGGTTCCAAAGTTTATAGATGGCAGATGCACTGAAAAAGGGCTTGGCAGCTTGGACAAATTCCTTATGAACCGATTCAGGTAAATAGCTTTCGTCTAACTCTTGTTGGATGCTTGGATCTACTTTTTCTTGAGAGATAGATTCTTCAGCCTGCTGTGATCGATTCCCCTGTTCGGTTACGTTATTAGGTTTTGTTTTAATCTCACAGAGTGAGCTTTGCTTATTCTCTGTTTTATTAGGAGTGACAGGTACGGTGACAGCTTGGGGTGACATATTATTTTTCAAATCATCTAGTTGTTGAAAAGTTTGGATGACAATGATGTTCACGCCTTGTTTACCATTCATTTTCGCTGTCGGAATTTTTTTAATGATTCCTAATTGCTCTAACTTGTTAACGGCGCGAATGACTGTTCTTCGACTTAGCTCAACGTTTGTTGCGATATAATCGTATTTAGCAAAGCTTACACCAATAACCTTCACGGAATGTCTCCAAATGAAGGTTAAGACGTTGTTAGTGCCTTCTGATAATTCAGCTTTGTGCTTATACAAGAATCCCCGAACGGATTGATCCATTTCTTCAATCGTCTCGAATGATTGATAATGTTTAATCGTTTCAAAATTTAGTCTCTCCATTATTCTCGCCCCTTTTTTATGTTGTCACTCTCTTTATAAGGGCAAAAACAAAAAAAGTAGCATCGTCTAAAAAATTTTTTAAAGTTTTTCTAATAATATGAAAGAATTGCAAATAGCCAAGGCTATTATAAAGCACTTGGCTTTGGTCCAAATACACAATTGCATCTGCATCGTCCTCGCTATTTATTTATAAGCCGGCTGTTGCTTTGAAATAAAGTTTGATCCAAAATACCTTGCAAATCCATATTTTTTGATGAATAAAGTGAAACTTCCATCAGTGGGGGCTTTTTTCATCCCCCACTGATGGTTAGTTGAACCAATCGGGGATTTACAGGCTGTTTATCCCCCACCTATTTATTTCTTAATTCTCTCACAAAAATTGAGGTGGGGGTTTACAGCCTGTTAAACCGGGATAAAAACAATCCATTTTGAAAAATCTTTTTATCAAAATGGATTCATGTCTAGCAGCTTTACGTTTTGATTTTTATAAAAAAGTTGATAATTTCTGTGATCTTTGTTCTATTCAAGCTCCTTTAATAGAGTAAACTAGTAGTTCTTATGACCATAGTTAAAAATAAATGATTATGAAAATTATTTCACTTCTCTATAAAGGTTGATTTCTGTACTTTCTCGAAGTTTTCTAAGCTCTGGAACAATTTTCAAAACATGTTCACTTTTATTGTGTTGATTTATAGCTTCTTCATCCACCCATTCTTCGATCATAGTAAGGATGGTCGGATCATTGATATCTTCATGAAGTGTGTACGTTATACAACCTTTTTCTTTTCTGGTTTCTGAAACAACTTCACTAGCCATTATTAAATATTCCTCAACCTTTACACCTGGTTTTAGTTTGGCTTTACATACAACTCTAATCATTTTATTAACGCCTCCTCTTTTTTTGTGGAAAAGGAGCGGGGCTTGGCAATATCAGCTCCGCCACCTTCATTAGGTGATGCAAGTTTTAGAACCTGAACCTTTTTCATCTTTGAGCTTTAAATCAGATGCTTATGAATGTTTTTTTATGATTGTCTTATTACAGAATCTAGCTCATCTTCATTATTTTAACATGATTTTCGATACAGCTTTACAATATGTAATCTGATGAGAAAAGATTTAATCGTTTGATATATACCCAAGTTCACATATACCTTGTGGTGGCCATATAAGGAAGAACGCGGGAACAATCGATTGCTCTTGCTATGACCAAACGCACTTTCTCGAAAGTATCCTTACAGATCGAGCTTTCTGTGCCCATTGAAAAGTTCTACCAAATGCTCACTTTTTGAGCATGCCCAAGTTTGATAGACTTTTTGGACTAGTCCAGATATACTTTTTCAATAGTAAGGAAAAGGAGTGTCTGTTTTGTTTCAATTCTTATTGAGTTTATTGATTGTAATAATTATTTCTCAGTTATTTGGTACTCTAGCAAAAGTGGTTGGCCAGCCCAAAGTAGTTGGGGAGATGATTGGCGGTATTTTAGTAGGTCCTTCATTTTTAGGTGCCTTGTTCCCTGGGGTCCAAGAGTGGTTGTTCAATAAAGAAACAAAAGAACATTTGTTCCTATTAAGTCAGCTCGGAATATCTTTATATATGTTTATAATAGGAATTCAAGTAGGTAAAGAAAAGATAGAAGATAAGCTAATAAAAAACGCTATACAACTTGCACTGGTGGGGATCATTCCTACTTTTTTTATGACATTTATAATCGGTTGGCATATTTATCCTTATTTAGAACAAACATTTACCACTCAATTAATCTATTCTTTGTTTATGTCAGCTAGTATCTCTGTAACTGCCTTTCCCGTACTAGTACGGATTTTAGATCAACAAAAGATGATTAGAACAAAGTTAGGGAGATTTGTTGTCTTAGGTGCAAGTATAGATGATTGTCTAGCATGGATCATGCTGCCAATTATCCTTTCCATTGCTAGCCTAAATTTTTCAGTTAACAGTATGAGCATGAGCATTTATATGATTATTTACCTTTTAGTCATGTTTTTTGTTATCAGGCCCATTTTAAAATATATTGTTTCAAATAAGTACAATACCTTAAATAATGAATTTTTTGCATTATTTATTTTTATTTTTTTATGTAGCAGTCTTGTATCAGAAAAAATTGGACTTCATGCTATTTTTGGAGGATTTATAGCAGGATTAATCGTACCTAGATTAGATAGAGTCACCAAAGAGTTAGATACTAAAATCTCAGATTTTGTAAATACACTTTTGGTTCCTATTTACTTCGTAAGTTCTGGTTTTAATGTTGACCTAAGCTCTTTTACAAGTAGTAATCATTTAGTCATCGTTTTAATGTTTATTGGGACGGCATTTATAAGCAAATATTTTGCCTGTATGATTTATGCAAAAATAATAGGTTATAGTTGGGGGGAATCCAGTGCTATAGGGGCTTTAATGAATGCACGGGGATTAATGATCTTAATATTTGCCAACATAGGTTTAAGTAGTAAATTAATTTCTAATACGGATTATAGTATTTTGTTCCTTATTGCGGTTATTACCACTGCCCTTACTTCCCCATTAGTAAAATGGTCTTTATACCGTAAAACAAAGGTTCAGGTATAAAGAGTTAGTAACAAACGGTATTCTTAATCAAGATTCTAATCCTACACATAAAAAAAGAGCGCAATTTCTATACTGGAATTGCTCTCTTTAATGGAATAACATATTAGTTTCTATTAAGTGTAGGTAATTTAGTAGAAGATCATTGCTTAAACCTTATTCAAATTAAGCACCTGTTAGTTCAACAAATAGATTTAAAATGAATGGTTACATAAATGACTTGAACACTTCCTACATGAGGCATTTAGATTTCACTGACAAAAATCATGTTTTGAATGATTAGATTAAGCTTGCCAGCACCGAGCATCCATAACGTTAGTTTGCTCATATTAAAATTTGATTTTTCAATTAGATTTAAAACCCATTGACACCAAGAAATCTCCTCTTTGTCCATCATGTTCCGTCGATTAAAGAGTAGATAGCGGCCAAAATGCTTAGACATCGTATCTCCCCGATGCTTTTGTTCCAACTCTGTTATTGTATCTGTTCGAAAAGCAACTTTTTGTTCAAGATCTGAAATTCGATCCTGAATTAATTTTTTCGCATTTTCCTCATCCGATAACCAAATGGAATTTACCTTAATCAGAAACTCATCTCTCATAATTGGATCAGATGGAGATTCTATAACCCATTTTTCTAACGTTTCTCTACCTTTATCTGTAATCGAAAATATTTTTTTATCCGGTTTCCCAGTTTGGATAACTTCTTCAAATATAAGAAGCCCGTTCTGTTCCATTTTGGTTAAACGAGGATAAATTTGACTATGTTTTGCAGGCCATACCGCATCTAAATACTGCGCTAATTCATATCCCGAGCATGGTTTTCTACCGAGTGCACTGAGTATTGCATATCCAAGAGTATTCATCATATCCCCCCATTCATAAATAGGAGCAACCTTAATGTTGCACAACTAAAACTATTTGTTTGATCCAGAGATTAAAAACCCTTTCATTATTCTCTAAAATACACATATAGTATATACCAAATAATTTACTTATGACACCCGCAGTTCATTTAAGCGTTCGGTACATTCTTTCGTTCATACACGAATCGTGACTACCAAACTTACCAACGACTAATCACATGGCGTTCATATTCTACCATTTAAAATCCTTTGATCTACCTAAAAAAGCTCGGCAACCTTTTTGATTGCCGAGTCCTAATAATCAATACTTCCTTAAAAAAGAAGGTTTCGTGTTAAACCATTCTTCACTAATCAGTTGATGGCATTCAGTAAATATTCTTTCTATCGTTTGCGTTTTGTTTGCTAGTACACGAATGGTAAAGCCCTTTACTGATAACATGGATAGTCCAAGCTTATATTCTTGTTCGTTATGGTCCATTGACTGATACAGCCGGTCAAGTAATTCGGCGTTTGTTTGTTCACCAATTACAATCATCGAACCTAAATGGGTGTATCCTTCCATGAAGCCAATCTCCTTCATATCTTGAACAGCTGGATTCAATTTGATATGATCATACATCACTAACTCATCATCCATATAGACTTCATTCATTAATTGAAGCTGATCATAGCTAAATTGGTCGCCATCAGGTGACCATCCTGGTGTAATAATATCTGAATAAATGAGCGTAGCACCTTGCTCCATCCGAATCACATTTTTTTGTTTATATCGAGCATTACGATACATGATAAGTGGATCAGGAATATATTCTAGATAACTGCCTTTTTTCAGAATAAATTCCGTTTCCTGATAGGCATGTTGATTAGGCGTTTTATAAACTTTTGTAGCTGATTGTGTGGTCAAGGTTAGTTTCGCTTGTTCTTTCAACGAAAATTGCAATTGATAGCGATCTCCATCTAAATAGCCGCCGCCCGGATTTAATATATAGTAACAGGCTTGTCCAGAATCATCATGGTATATCGGGCGCATGACTTTCAACGCGCCCTGGAAATACACATTTTTAGCAACGGTCTTACCTTGACGTTCTTCCACATCTAAACGCAGAGTCCCTGTCCAGTTTTCCATTTATTCCAATCCTTTTAAAAGTGCATTCTTCTTAATCCAATCGATCACTTGGTCAAGGCCCGAATTATCTTTTAAATTGGTGAAAACAAACGGTTTATCCCCACGGTTAACCTTCGTGTCTGACGCCATAACATCAAGGCTTGCACCAACGTATGGCGCTAAATCTGTTTTATTAATGATGAATAAATCAGATTTAATCATACCTTGTCCACCTTTACGCGGAATTTTTTCCCCTTGAGCCACATCAATAATATAAATAGAGAAATCAACCAATTCAGGGCTGAACGTCGCTGCAAGATTATCGCCGCCACTTTCAACAAAAATAAGTTCAACATCTGGATGCTTCTCTTTTAATTCATCAATCGCTGCAAAGTTCATCGATGCATCTTCACGAATCGCTGTATGCGGGCATCCGCCTGTTTCAACGCCAATGATACGATCTTGTGGCAGGACTCCATTATTCATTAAGAATTTAGCATCTTCTTTTGTATAAATATCATTCGTCACAACCGCCATGCTAATTTCACCGTCTAAATGTCGAGTCAGTTTTTCTACTAACATCGTTTTCCCTGCTCCAACAGGTCCGCCTACGCCAATTTTAATGGGTTCCATTAAAACACACTTCCTTTTTTTCAATAATTAAGACATAAAAATACGAATATTTACACGTTCATGTTTCATTTGAGCTAATTCTAAACCTGGTGAAGTAATACCAAAATCCGCTTCATCCAGATCCTGAATTTTCTCAGTTGCCTTCACTAACTCTTTTTGAAACTCTTGAATTGTTTTCTGACCTGCAGTCTGACCTAACGGAATGGCCCGAACCGCATTTTGAATCAAGCTTGAAATAGCGGAATATAAATAATAGAGAGTAGTCGTAGACTTTGGAACACCAAGATGATGGCCGATGATCGTAAAGACAATGCTAGAATGTCCAAAGGATTTCTTCTCCTTGATACGATTTCTATATTCGGATAGTACAGGCACATCATATAAAGCTTCCACAAGACTTAACATACGTTCACCCATTCTTTGGGTACCATCCCTAGTTTCACGCGGCAAACTTTGAACGGTCAGCATTCGGTCTAACTTCCATATTTTTTGGAAGTCATTATTCTCTAAAGCCTCATATACGAGATGAGAAGCAAGCCCATCTGAATAGATGAGCTGCTCGTTCAAGTAAACATGAAGCCATTTTGCAAACGTTGCTTGATCATGTACTTTACCTTCTTGAATATACGTCTCCAAACCATATGAATGACTAAAGCCACCAGTTGGAAGGTTTGAATCGCATAATTGAAATAAGGAAAGAATATTAGGATTCATGGCTATGTCCAATATGACGAAATGCCTGTTTCACTTTCCGGTCTTCCCGTCTGAAAGGAATTTTCAGTTCTTGTAGCAATTCTTCTACAAGATAATCGTATTGTACGAGCATCTCATCCTCTTCAAATTGAGCAGGTAAGTGACGATTCCCTAATTGATGAGCAATGGTTCCCATTTCTTGCAATGAACGTGGACTAATAATGATTAAATCATCCGATAAGACGTCGATGATAATCATGTTTTTATCATCCATAAATAAAACATCACCAGCAACAAGATCACGAGGGTCTTTTAAACGAATCCCAATTTCCGTGCCATGATCTGTTGTCACTCTTTGAATTCTTTTCACTAAATGAGCACTTTCAAGATAGACCTTTTCTTTATGGCGCTTGTCTAAATCTTCTTTTGCCATTTGTTCAATATTGGTCACAATTTTTTCGATAATCAATGCTTTCACCTCAGAATAGGAAATATCGTTGCCCCATCGGTACAGTGTCAACAGGTTCACAAGTAATAAGTTCACCGTTTACGGTTACCTCATATGTTTGTGGGTCAACAGTGATAGTAGGCGTTTCAGAATTATGTTTCATATCTTTTTTCGTTAAATTTCGGATACCATGAACTGGAAGAACCATTTTTTCCAAGCCAAGTTTCTCATGCACTTTATCATCAAATGCTGCTTGAGAAATGAATGTGATCGAGCTTTTCGCTAATGCTTTTCCAACCTGTGCATACATCGGACGGTAAATCACCGGTTCCGGTGTTGGAATGGATGCATTTGCATCTCCCATTAAGCTCTCTACAGCAAAGCCATTTTTCAGGATCATTTCAGGCTTCACACCGAAAAATGCTGGTGACCAAAGAACTAGATCGGCAATTTTTCCGACTTCAATTGAACCAACATATTCAGAGATTCCGTGTGTAATGGCAGGATTGATCGTATATTTAGCCACATAACGTTTTGCACGGTTGTTATCAGAAAACTCACTGTCGCCTTCCAAGATTCCGCGTTGTTTTTTCATTTTGTCTGCTACTTGCCAAGTACGTAAAACAACCTCGCCAATTCGTCCCATCGCTTGTGCATCTGAGCTGACCATACTAATGATCCCCATGTCATGAAGAATATCTTCTGCTGCAATCGTTTCTTTTCTAATCCGTGAATCAGCAAATGCAAGATCTTCAGGAATTGATGGATTTAAATGATGGCAGACCATTAACATATCTAAATGCTCGTCGACCGTATTAACCGTATAAGGTAAAGTAGGATTCGTAGAAGATGGAAGAACATTCTCATAGCCTGCTGATTTGATTAAGTCAGGAGCATGTCCGCCACCTGCACCTTCCGTATGGTACATATGAATCACTCGATCTTTAATGGCAGCCATTGTCGTTTCCATGAATCCACCTTCATTCAGTGTATCTGCATGGACCGCTACTTGAACGTCATATTTATCAGCTACGCGTAATGCATAATCAAGGGCTGAAGCTGTTGCACCCCAGTCTTCATGAACTTTTAAGCCGATTGCGCCAGCGCGAACTTGCTCGATAAGAGGCTCTTCGGATGCCGCTTGTCCCTTACCTGTGAACCCAACGTTGATTGGCATTCCTTCCGCTGCAAGAAGCATACGATGCATATTCCATTCTCCAGGAGTAACAGTTGTCGCTTTTGATCCAGCGGCTGGACCTGTTCCGCCGCCAATTAATGTCGTCGTACCAGAAGATAATGCCGTTTCGATTTGCGTTGGATTAATAAAGTGAACATGGGTATCGATCGCACCAGCTGTAACAATCAATCCTTCTCCAGCGATGATTTCTGTGGAAGCACCAATAACGATATCCACATTATCTTGCACTAAAGGATTTCCTGCTTTCCCGATTCCAGCGATTTTCCCGTCACGGATGGCAATGTCTGCTTTAACAATCCCTGTATAATCCAGGATTACTGCATTTGTAATCACTAGATCTGGCACACCATCTGCTCTCGTTGCAAGAGGATGTTGTCCCATTCCATCACGAATTACTTTTCCGCCGCCAAACACGACTTCTTCTCCATACGTTGTATAATCTTTCTCAATTTGAATTAAGATATCTGTATCTGCTAAACGAATTGAGTCCCCTGTAGTCGGACCATACATTTGTGAATATTGCTTTCTAGACATTTTGTAACTCATTACTTACGCCCTCCTCGAACAGATCCATCCACTTTATTATTAAATCCATACACACGTTGTTCCCCAGCAAAACTAAGCAATTCTACTTCTTTTTCATCGCCTGGTTCAAAACGAACCGCTGCACCTGCAGGAATATTCAAACGTTTTCCGAATGCTTCTTCTCGATTGAATTGAAGCGCCTCATTTACTTCATAAAAATGAAAGTGAGATCCAATTTGGACTGGACGATCGCCTGTGTTGATGACTGAAAGTGTATTTAATGTTTTACCTTCATTGATCATAATGTCTTCTTCTTTTAAAATGTATTGTCCTGGTATCATTCTATGATTCCTCCTGTCGCATTCTATCCTAGTTAAACTGATCATCAGTCGGCGATGAAAAAACCTCACGGATGGAGGCTTCACTTTATCTAATAGGATTATGAACCGTTACTAATTTTGTTCCATCTGGAAAAGTCGCTTCTACTTGAATATCGTGAATCATCTCAGGGATACCTTCCATCACATCTTCGCGTGACAAAATCGTTGCTCCATATTCCATCAATTCAGCCACCGTTTTTCCATCTCTTGCTCCCTCTAACACTTCGTACGTGATAAGAGCTACTGATTCTGGATGATTTAATTTTAATCCTCTATCTTTTCGTTTCTTAGCAAGATCACCAGCCACCACAATCATGAGCTTGTCTATCTCACGTGGTAATAATTTCATAGTAAAACCTCCTTGATATTATGTAGTGACTCATCCGAGGGCAAAGCTCCCCTTAATAAAGAACCACTTTTGTTCTGATGCAAAAAAAGGGAATCGAACATTCTTAATAACGTTGTCCGATAATTCTGTGTTCTCGTTGTTGAAACCCTTAGATTTTCCATCTTTTTACTATATTTTCAAATGTAATAAAAAACCAAATACCATACATTTTTTGTTAAAAAAAGTAAAACATTCGGAAATTATCTGATTATTTTGTCGTTTGTTGTCGATAAATGTTTGATTCCCTTGATGCAATCATATATCATAATTTATATATATATCAAGTTTCATATATTTTTTTTATGTATTTTTAATTTCTCACACTAGCAACCACTCATTAGACTGAGAGGGAAGAACGGGCAAATAAAGTGAAAGGGTTTTACGGCAGTTGTCCCCCACCTACGATTCCTCTAAGCCTTGAGGTGGGGTCTTGACTGCCCGTTAATGCGGGATAAATACTAGACAAGTAAGGAACTTAGTCATTCTTAGACGCTTGCTCTTTTATTGATTATTCATATGAAAAAATCATGGACTTTGGTTAGGAGGTATTGAAGAAAAAAGAAGGTATTGAAGAAAAATGGAAGATTTTTTAACTCGAAAATTTTTCAAATGGAAGATCGCTAGATTATTTTTCTGATATAATGATAAAATCTCAGAAAATCTTTTAAAAAAATGAGATTTATCAATCGTTTTTATGTAAGTTCGTACTTTTTTACATTAGCCCTCTCTTTGAATCGATATTGATACATGACAGAAACATGTTATGTGTCAGAGGATAATGGTTTTTCTTAAAGTTTATGAAAAAGATTCAAGTGGATTTAAAACGATCAAAAATTCCAGCGAGAGGTGAGTATTATGCAAAAGAACAACAATGCTACATTAACAGAGGGAACGTTTCTTTCGTTAATTTCGGCATCATTGAAAGGAATTTCTCAAGTTATCTTGATTGAGAATGTTATTACTGGATTAATCATTCTACTATCCCTTACACTTTATTCGTATTATTTGGGATTGATTGCTCTAATATCCGCCATTATTGGTACCCTGATTGGCAAATTGGGAGGAGCCGATGAGGCTAGTGTGAATCAAGGTTTATTTGGATATAATTCTGTACTAACGGGGCTTGCACTAACATTGTTTTTAACAGGAGCCAATCAATGGATTATCGTTTTAATTGGTGCTGCTGTAGCGGCGATTTTAACAGCTGCCATGATGCATTTTATGAGAAATACAGGGATTCCAATTCTTACGTTCCCTTTTATAATAGTGACTTGGTTTACACTCCTTGTTTCTTATCGATTTGAGGCGATCCAATTAAGTACCGCATTAGTGCCTCAAGATTTAGCACACTGGGAACTAAATATAGCAGGAAAGGTAAATTGGTTGGAAGGGACTTTTACTGGAATTGGACAAGTGTTTTTCCTGGATAATCCCTATTGTGGTGCCCTATTATTTATTGCCGTATTTTGGGCTGGTTGGAAATTTGGTCTCTTTGCCATTTTAGGTAATGCCGTTGCTTTGCTCACATCATATTGGCTAGGTGGAGAACATTCCTTAATTTTCATGGGTCTTTATGGCTATAATGCCATTTTAACTAGTTTAGCCGTAGCGATTGTATTTAAACATGAAGGTAAACATGTTGCATCCATATCAGGTATATGCGCAGCTTGTTTAACCGTACCTATTACAGCAAGTGTAACGACTTGGCTATTACCTTATGGACTTCCAGCACTGACAATGCCTTTCGTTCTCACTACTTGGATGTTCTTAGGGGCAAAGAAAGTTCTCCCTAAATTGTAATAAAGAAGAATCCTGTTACTAAAATAACTCATTCATTTCCTCTAAAAAGAGGGTGTCTCAAAAGGGTCTGCCTTTCCACTTTGAGACACCCTTTTTTTTGAGGATAAATTCTTATCTATTCTATTGGTATCTCCCTCTTATTTCTTTTAGGAAGGTGATGTCTCCTACAAATATCTCCTAGTATAGTTCGAGAAAACAAATGTCATTCATGCATTTTGTCCCCAGCATATGAAGCTCCTCAATATTTCCTCTCTTTAATAATTCCCTATATGATTTTGTTTAGGATACACATTGATCACTTAATCATCAAATTCAACTTTTAAAATTTGTCCACTAGTTGCATCTACTTTAACTTCTGCTTTACGGCTATTGTCTGTAATTATTTCAAATTCGTAAACTATGCGATGGTCATCGCCATCCAATTCTGTTTTAGTTACAGTCCCTTTCACTTTTTGTAACGCTGTTTTTTTTGCATCTTCTACTGAAATTGTTGGCGATACGTTTTGAAGTGCGCTTATATCTTCATCAATTTCAACTTTTATTACTTTTCCAGTAGTTGCATCTACTTTAACCTCTGCTTCATTGTTGCCGTCTGTCATAAGTTCAAATTCGTAGACTAAACGATTGTGATCGTTATCCAATTCTGTTTTAGTTACAGTCCCTTTCACGCTTTGTAACGCTGTTTTCCTTGCACTTTCTTCTGAAATTGTTGCCGATACATTTTGAAGTGTTCTTATATCTTCGTCATCAATATCAGCTTTATCCTGAACATCTTGTTCGACTTTTAATACTTTTCCTGTCAATGCATCAATATCCACGTCATATTCTGTATCTTGATTGAGAATCTCTACTTCGTATTCTTTTCTTCCGTTATCTGGATCTAAATGAATCTGCGTTACTTGACCTCCTTTAGATACGCCTAAAGCTATCTCTTTTGCATTATCTATACTAATTGTTTTCGATACTCTATTCATATTTTCAGTTGACGGTTGGTTTGCTGCCATTGCATAAGCTCCTCCTACTAATCCACCTACAACTAAAACTCCAGTTAATATCGTTGTTGCTAATTTCATCGTTTAAAACCTCCTGCTTGTTTGTTAGTTATATCATAACGTCTCAAGTTTAAAGATTATGAAAGAGAATCTTAGAATTCCCTTAGAAAAGAAAAAAATTTTATAAAAAACAACCATGAGCGTCTGGTCCAAACCCTACGATGAAAAAGGTTCAGGATCTAAGAACTGTATCACCTGATGAAGGTGGCGGTGCGGAGCTGATTTTGCGAAGCCCCGCCCCTTTTCCACAGAAAAACGGCATTCATAGTTTTTATTATTAAATGTCTAATAGTTGCCAAACTGCTGCTGATAAACATCTTTATCTAAAATCAATGAAGTTTTGTCGATCACCGACTTGCTTGATTTATATTTAGAAACCATTTTATCTTCTGTTAAAGAACAAGTTTAAAAATCCCTTAAAACAGAAGAGTTTAACTAAAAAGAGTATTTTTTTCTCCCGCAAAAAAACGTGTAGCAGAACGCTACACGTTTAATCATCCTTGTCCTTGTCCTTGTCCTTGTCATTGTTCGTATCAACTGAAATGGACTCAATTTTCCCAGAGTAAGGATTAATTATAACTTCTACTTTCTTGTTCTCCGATTGCTTGATTTCAACTTCGTAAACAAGCTGGCCATCTTCTTCCTCTAATTCGACTTCATGAATCGTTCCATGAAATTTGTTTAAAGCAATCTCTATCGCTTGATCTATTGTAATTTGAACAGCATCGCTTGAAAAAGGACTTGTTTGATTGTTTTTATTTGATTTAGCGATCGGTGCCTGCTGATTTATTTTTGGTGTTGCAGGGTTTTGCGCTACCGGCGTTTGCTCTGTAGGAATTTGCTCCGTAGGCTTTTGTGAAGTCGATTGTTTTACCATTGCAAGTACTTCACCTGTCTGTCCATTGACAATTACCTGATATGAAATCTGATCTTTTAGCAATTTAATGGAATAATTGAGCTTATCCTTTTCTTGAAAAACACTAATATTCTCAATTGTTCCTCCATATTTCTGTTGGATCATCTGACTGACATTCTCTTCTGGAAGGATAGAACTCGGAGTAGTAAATGCTTCTTTAACACCGTACCAGCCACCTAAACCAATGATTAGAATGAAGGATATTATCAATGCGCTCTTCTTCATTCTTTCACCTCCAAATGTTATTGAAACATAGTGTAACATAGCATTCTTAGAGAAGTCTGAGAATCCCCTTAAAAAATTTAAAGTGGTAATTCAATTGTGACTGTTGTACCTTTTCCTTCTTCACTATCCATATGAATCTTCCCGTTATGAGCAGCGACAATTCTTGTTGCAATAGGCAATCCCAATCCTGTTCCACCTGTTTCTCTCGTCCTTGCTTTATCTACTCGGAAAAATCGTTCATATACATGTGCTAGATCTTCTTTCGGAATCCCAATACCATAATCCCTAATAGCGATAAATAAGGAAGAAGCAAGGCGAGTAATCGTAATGTCAATGGATTTTTCGCTATATTTAATTGCATTATCTACTAAAATATAGAGTAACTGTTTGATCTTTTTTTCATCTGCACGAATGATCGGATTATTTGTTTGTACATCAATCGAAATCGTTCTCTTAAAGGCAAACTGTAGATGCTTTGCTGTATCCCTACAGACTAAACTTACATCCACTTCCTCTATATGCATCTCCCATTGTTCATCGCCTTTAGCAAGGAGTAACATTTGTTCCGTTAGCTGCTTCATTCGAATGGCCTCGGAATGAATGGCTTCGATTGCTTCTTCCAAAATATCAGGGCGCTTCATTCCCCAACGCTTTAACATATTTGCGTAACTTTCTACAACGGTAAGTGGCGTTTTTAATTCATGGGAAGCATCTGATACGAATTGCTCCTGTTTTTTATAATTTTCCTCCAATAAATCCATCATATTGTTAAATGTATTCGCCATTTTATCTAGTTCGTCATTTGATTTTGTATCACGTCTGATTTTTTTGAAAGTCCGTGATGCCTGAATCTCTTCCATTGTCTGAATAAGGGATTTAATCGGCCGTAAGATGACTTGACTTAATACACGACCGCCCAAGATAGTTGGGATTAAAATAACAAGAGAAGCGACAAATAAAATGAATTTTAAAATTTGTAAAGAATCCTCAACATCTTCTAATGGTTCCGTCACTTCAAGCGTCACGACATCACCATTTGTCCAAATAATCGGTGAGTGTGAAATGGCGTATAAATGATTTTCAATGTTTTCTACGGTTGTTTGTTCAGATGACTTGTATGAATAGGGCAGAACATTAAGTTCAGTTTGGTCTCTAATAACGATAAGCAACGGTTTACCTTTTGGCGGAAGTATACGAACCATTCCATTAGGAGGTAAATACGCTCGTAATAAAGTGGCTGGATTACTCGCTGGATTACTTGCTGGTTTTAATCCTTCTACAATATTTTTACTTTCCACTTGAAGCCGTTCAATGGCGTTATCAGTCATCGTTTTTTTAAAAATAAAATAAACCGAACTATTAGCAACGACCAAAAGAATAAATATTAAAAGGGTTGATGTGAGAATGATTTTAGTTTGCAGCTTCATATATTATTCCTTTAACATATATCCAACACCACGAACTGTGTGAATATAAGGAGTTGGAAATGGTGTGTCAATCTTTTTTCGTAAATATCGAATGTATACATAGACAACATTGGAATCACCGAAATAATCAAATCCCCATACATTCGTTAACAATTGGTCAAACGTTAAGACTTGATTTTTATTTTCCATTAAATAGATAAGTAAATCATATTCTTTTGGCGTTAGCTCAATCGATTGATTCTCTCGTCGTACTTCACGTGTTTTTGGGTCAATCGTTAAATCGCCAATTTTAAGAGATGTAGGAGTCATGTCTTCTGGTGATGCCGATGGAAGACGCAGCCAGACGCGAATACGTGCAAGTAATTCTTCAATTTCAAACGGCTTTGTAATGTAATCGTTGGCGCCTAAATCTAATCCGCTTACTTTATCAGGCAGTGCATCACGTGCCGTTAAGATAATAATGGGCGTTTGGTCATCGGTTGCTCGAATGCGCCTTAACACTTCAAGTCCATTTAATTCAGGTAACATTACATCTAATAAAAGAAGATCCCATTGTCCTTGTTGAAACATGTTGAACCCATCTAATCCTGTATACGCAGTTCCTGTTTCATATCCTTCATACTCGAGTTCTAATTGAATGAGACGGGCAATTTTGCTTTCATCTTCGACGATCAATATTTTCCCTTTACTCATTGGTATCCTCCTGCTCTCAAAGGTTCGTAAGATAAAAAGGAAAACCATACATTTTATCACCTTTGATTTTTAGTATTTCATAATGAATCCTGATTTATTATTTGTCGTATGACAAGTTAAATGAACTTCCAAAACTTACCTGACGGACATTTCCTACAAAACGAATATGGCGTTAAAACGCCACCATTTACTATGAAGGATCCACCCTGTAGCACGCTACACTCGCTTAATCACAATGGTGGCGGTGCGGAGCTAGAATTTTAGATGCTTTATCAGTATACCTGTTTAAGTAGACTGATTTTATTAATAAGTAGCGAAGACCAAGTCCCCATGTCCTCAGCTTTTTGTTATGCTAAAATGGGAAGTATACCATAGAGATTGGAAAGTTGCATAAGGAATAAGGAGGAGATTGTGATGAAAACGAGGATTGAAACGATTGAAAGTTTTTGGGTAATAGGCTATAAACACGTAGGTACTACCGCTGAAATCCCGCAAATATGGGACAAGTTAAATGCAACCTTAAAAACAGATAACATTCCAGTTGATACGTTTTACGGTGTCTGCATCGATTTTGATCGTGAAGGGAAACTACACTATCTTGCAGGCATTCAAGATTTAGCAGAAGATTCCAATAGGGAAAAGGTGAAAATAGAGGCAGGACGCTATATCGTTGCTACAGTGGAGGGCGGCATTCCAGGAATCAAACCCACATTCCAAGCTTTGCATGAAAGATCAGATATCCAATTTAGATTTTCACCAAACTTTGAGAAGTATATTTATCCAGTAGGAGCAACAGAAAATGTGATTGAGGTTTGGATGCCGATTGAATAGTCTTGTCAATTTTATGAAACCGATACGCCCTATAAGATAAAAATCTCATCTTATTTATATCTTCAATCTTCACTAGCTACCAGATGATTCCCTTCACACTTTAAATTCAAGGTTATCACTTTACGAAGAAGCGCTTAAAACATTCATTTAAAAAGCATTCCATTCACGTCTATTACGGGATGCTTTTTTCTGTGGAAAAGGGGCGGGGCTTCGCAAAATCAACTTCCCGCCGCCACCTTCATAAGGTGATACAATGTGAGAACCTGAACTTTTTTCATTGTTTTAGTTTTAGAGCAGGTGCTCATGGATGTTTTTATGCCCCCTTAAGAAAAACCATCACCGATGATTTAATCATATAAAAACAAAAAAACGACCCACCCAGACTAAATACAGTCTGAAAGTGAGTCAGTTTTTACTTAATTCGCAACGATATTAACAAGTTTACCCGGTACCGCAATGACTTTACGTACGGTTTTTCCATCAATTTGTTCTTTAATTGCGCCGTCGCCCATAGCGATTTCTTCTAACTTTTCTTTCGTTGTGTCTGTTGGTACCATTAGTTTTGCTTTCACTTTTCCGTTAATTTGGATCACAATTTCGACTTCATTGTCGATCATTTTTGCTTCGTCATAAGCAGGCCATGTTTCGTATGTGACTGTTTCTGTAGCCCCGAGTCTTTCCCAAAGTTCTTCAGCAATATGTGGGGCAACCGGTGATAACATTTTCACGAAACCTTCAATATACGGTCTCGGAAGTGTGTCCGCTTTGTATGCCTCATTGATGAAGACCATTAATTGTGAAATAGCTGTGTTGAATTTCAAAGTCTCGTAGTTTTCTGTAACTTTCTTCACCGTTTGATGATACACTTTCTCAAGCTTGCCGCTGTCATCTGTATCGACAATTTTGTTAGTGATTGTGTCGTCATCATTAACAAGCAAACGCCAAACACGGTCAAGGAAACGACGGGCGCCATCAAGTCCATTTTCAGACCAAGCAATCGATGATTCCAAAGGTCCCATAAACATTTCATATAGACGTAGAGTATCAGCACCATGGCTATCGACGATATCATCTGGGTTTACTACGTTCCCTTTTGATTTACTCATTTTTTCATTATTTTCTCCAAGAATCATTCCTTGGTTGAAAAGGTTTTGGAATGGTTCAGATGTTGGAACAACGCCAATGTCGTACAAGAATTTATGCCAGAAGCGGGCGTACAATAAATGAAGGACCGCATGCTCAGCTCCACCTATATACATATCGACTGGCATCCATTCTTTTAACTTTTCCGGATCAGCAATCGCTTCTGTATTGTTCGGATCGATATAACGTAGGAAGTACCAGCTGCTACCTGCCCATTGTGGCATTGTGTTTGTCTCACGACGCCCTTTTCTGCCATTTCCGTCGGTTACATTCACCCAATCATGGATGTTTGCAAGTGGTGATTCACCTGTACCGGATGGCTTAATGTCTGTCGTTTTCGGTAACAGAACCGGAAGCTCAGATTCTTTAACTGCTTCTGTTGTACCATCTTCCCAATGAATGATCGGAATCGGTTCTCCCCAGTAACGTTGACGGCTAAATAACCAGTCACGAAGACGGAATGTTACTTTCTTCGTACCGATTTCTTTATCCTCCAACCACTTAATCATCGTGGAAATACCGTCTTCTTTATTCAAGCCGTTTAGGAATTCAGAATTCACATGCGGACCATCGCCTGTGTATGGTTCTTTCGTCACGTTCCCACCCGCTACGACTTCTTTAATTGGCAAGTCAAATTTAACTGCGAATTCGTAGTCACGCTCATCATGAGCCGGTACTGCCATAATAGCACCTGTTCCATAGCTCATCAGTACATAATCAGCAATCCAGATTGGCATTTTTTCACCATTAACTGGGTTAATTGCATAAGCACCTGTAAAGGCACCTGTTTTGTCTTTTGCTAACTCAGTACGTTCAAGGTCGGTTTTATTTTTCACTTCTGAGATATATTGTTCAACTGCAGCTTTTTGCTCAGGCGTTGTAATTTTGTCAATAAACGGATGCTCCGGTGATAACACCGCATAGGTTGCACCGAAAAGTGTATCCGGACGAGTCGTGAAGACTGTAAACGTATCATCATGACCTTCAATATTGAATGTCACTTCAGCACCTTCAGAACGGCCGATCCAGTTACGTTGCATATCTTTAATATTTTCTGGCCAATCGACTGTTTCAAGATCATCAAGTAAACGGTCAGCATAGGCAGTGATTTTTAACACCCATTGTCTCATCGGACGGCGTTCAACCGGATGTCCTCCACGTTCACTTAAACCGTCAATGACTTCTTCGTTCGCCAATACCGTGCCAAGTGCCGGACACCAGTTTACCGCTACTTCATCAATGTACGCTAATCCTTTTTCAAAAAGCTTCGTGAAAATCCATTGTGTCCATTTATAATAGTCTGGATCTGTTGTATCAATTTCACGATCCCAATCATAAGAAAAACCTAATGCTTTAATTTGGCGACGGAATGTGTTGATGTTATGCTGCGTGAATTCCGCTGGGTCATTTCCTGTGTCAAGTGCATACTGCTCTGCCGGAAGTCCAAAAGCATCCCAACCGATTGGATGAAGCACATTATAACCTTGCATTCGTTTCATCCGTGCCAAAATATCGCTCGCTGTATAGCCTTCTGGGTGACCAACGTGAAGTCCTGCCCCAGATGGGTACGGGAACATATCAAGCGAGTAAAATTTCCGTTTGCCGGATTCTTCACCCGTTTTAAACGTTTTATTTCCTTCCCAAAACTGTTGCCATTTCTTCTCAATCGACCTATGTTTAAAACTCATCTTAGTTTCCTCCTCATTTTTAATAAAAACCGTCATCGGTCTTTATTTCCATAATAAAAGTCCATAAAAAAACCCCTCATCCCTATAAAAAGGGACGAGAGGATTATGTATATAATCAACCCGCGGTACCACCCAAATTGGCGACTTTAACCATCGCCCCGCTCCAAATCCGTAACGTGGATGAACGTCAGGCATTACTAATCCTTCATGCCTGAAACTCAAAAGGCGAGTTCGCGATCATTCCTGATTGACTTGCACCATCCGTCAACTCTCTACACAGGTTCTAATCGGTACTACTCCTTATCACTGTCTATATTAGAATATTTAATTATATAGTCATTCTAGTGAATTTTCACAGGAAAAGCAAGGGCTCTTTCCTATTCTGATCATGTTTTTCTTTATATATGCATGATGTTGGGAAAGAGTTCCTTATTTTACCGGATAGACTATGCTTTTACCTTCGTTTACACGCTTTTGCATTTTATCGAAAATGAAGACAGTTCCGATGCCTAATACAACAAAGATTGTTAATACAGCGAACATCATATCCATTCCTCTTGTATCAACTAGGAATCCTCCTAGCAGCGGTCCAATCATTCGGCCACCTGTAGCCGTACTATTGACGATCCCTTGATAAAGACCCACTTTCCCTTTTGTCGCAATCTCTCCTGCCACAGCTGGAACCGCGGGCCAAACGAACATTTCACCAATCGTTAAGATCACCATAGCCGTCATGAATCCAGCAAAGCTACTTGACGTCGCAGCCACTGCAAACGAGAGAATGAAAATGATCATGCCGACAATTAGCTGGATTTTCAAAGTTTTCGCAAACCATTTAATAACAAGTGCCAATAGTGGTTGAGCCAGAACGATAAACGCACCATTGACTGTCCATAGCAAGCTGTACTGCTTAAGTGAAATCCCTATTTCCTGTGTATATGCAGCGATTGTTGACTGCCATTGAACATAGCCAATCCAACACAAGAAATAGCCAATACATAAAACAAGCAGCGGATATAGCATTTTATTAGAAGGTGCAGTCGATTGTTTTTCCTGAAGGATGGACGCTTGTGCCGCTGCATCCCCTTGAATCCCTCTAAATCCAACCAAAGCAACAAAGAAAAATAAGACGTACATCACTGTATTGGCAAGAAACACATATTCAAACGAATAAGACGCAATCACACCGCCAAGAGCTGAGCCTACTGCAACACCAAAGTTTTGGGCAACGTAGACCGCATTATACGATTTTCTGCCGCCTTCCTTCCAAACAGTACCAGCCATTGCAAAAATAGCTGGGAACACGATACCTGTCCCAAATCCTGAAATCGTTAAAAAGATCACATATGGCAGAAATTCATGATTCCAAGCCATCCCAACTGAAGATAATAACGTTATAATCACGCCAGCCATCGCAGTCCGGTATCCGCCAAGTTTATCAAACAAGCCACCACCACAAAGATTGCCGACAACACTTGCAAGGGCATTGGCAAGCAACACAAGCCCTGCCATCGATAGCGTTTTTCCTAAATGGTCATGAAGATAGATTGTATTTAAAGGCCATAAAAACGAAGAAGCAGTCACATTCAGGGTCATTCCAATAATTAAAACCCATAAAGCACGCGGCATCATTATGCACCTGATTTCTATATATATTTCAACAACTATCCTAGTTTAGAGGTTTTCTTCGGGAGGCGCAATACTTTTTTAGGTGGGAGAATATTTACAAAATTGGCTGTTAATTCGGCTAAGTTTGCTCCTTCGTTCTTCCATGTACGGGCACTCACCTATCTCCTAACAACACATTAAAATTATTCAACATTCCAAAAATACAGTGTTATCCATTAAACAAATCCTTTACAATAGTGACATGTAGTTTTTGTCGAACAATGAACTGAAAAAAGGAATAGTTGAAATGAGGCCAGCGGAATGAATGATAACAATAGTAGACTTAGGGAAAAAAGCATTGTGTTGATTGGATTTATGGGTGTGGGTAAAACAACGATTGGTGAAATGGTTGCCAAGAAATTGTATCGAGATTTTGTTGATATCGATCAAGAAATTGAAAAAGAATACAATATGGCCACTTCTGAAATTTTCAAAAATATTGGCGAAAAGGCATTTCGTGAAAAGGAGAAAAGTGTAATCAGCGCATTCAGTAAACAAAGGCTGAAAATCATCTCTGTAGGTGGAGGGGCTTTTTTACAAGAAGAGATACGAAAAGTTTGTTTAGAACATTGCATTGTTATTTATCTAGACCTCTCTTGGGAATCGTGGAAGGAAAGAATCAGCCTGATTATTGATAGCCGGCCGGTATTGCAAGGGCGTTCCATTGAAGAAATTGAAGAGCTTTTCAATTCTAGAAAACCGATTTATTCGCTTCATAATTCGAAGGTAGAAACGGATAATCTCGAGGCATGCGAAGTTGCCGATTATATTGTCGAATCATTAAAGTTAGCTTGGGATCTTCATGAACCACACTAAAAGCTGACTAAAGAGGGAGTGTCTCATAGGGTTTGCCCTTTGCTTTTGAGCCGCTCCCTCTTTAGTTTAGGGTCAACATTGTCTCATATTTTAGCGATTCAACACAATCATATTGTGCTGCATTTGTTGAATTTGGTTTCTCATGAGTTTCAATTGCTCTCTTTGCTGAAGATTGCCACTAGCAACAAGGGTTTCAATCTCATTAGCAGCAGTCTGTAGTAAACCTTGAGCTTCTAGATACGACTCATTATTATAATGCTCTTGCTTTGCACCTTGTGTGTACTCGTCAGAAGCAATGCGAAGAACCTCCTCACATTGCTGTAGGCAATTTTCTACCGATTGTCTCGTCGCCATTTTTTTCCCCCTACACAACCAATTTGATGACTTTCACCATCCTTTATATTTTGGACCTTCTCACCAATGATTATCATCGGTAAGAAAAGGAATTTACACAATGAATAAATGGATAAGGAATATCAAATAATTTCTTTAAGGAGCAGATTAAAAGGACTCTCCATATCGAAGAGCCCTTCATTTTATTATTGATTCGTATCTGTATAAACAGCCATGGCATCACGCATGAATGCGGCTAAGCCTTCGCCAAATTGGTCAATATTTTTTGTGAACCGCTCATCATCAACATACATCTGACCAAGTCCTTTGAAAGCTTCAAGTGAGTAGTTACCCATCTTGTTTAGAATATCATACCACTTTTTAATGGCTGCTTGTGACTCTGGTGATGCTGGTGATTCATGTCTAAGTGCAGCCAGATTGCGATAGATTTCGTTCATTTTTTCCCCCATCGCTGCTTGTTCATCTTTTGACATTTTCCCTACTTTCGCCTTGGATTGATCAATGGCTTCATCGCCCCAACGTTCACGCGCTTCTTGTTCATACGGATTTTGACTAAAATCAAAGCCTTCGAATTTTTCTTGATTAGACATTTGAATTTCTCCTTTTGTATAAGAAATAGTTTTATCAATCGTCCTGATCATCACATCCAGCCGACTTCTCTTCTCGAGCAACAGTTTCCGATGCATGAAAAGTGCCTCTTCTCGATTAAACGTGGGACTTTTGATAATTTCTTTAATTTTCTTTAAAGGGAAGTCGAGCTCTTTGAAAAACAAAATTTGCTGCAGTGTTTCTAGATTATCATTGGAATACAATCGATACCCCGATTCTGTTATCGCATCCGGGGATAATAACCCAATTTCATCATAATGATGTAGTGTGCGCACACTAATTCCAACTAAATCAGCTACCTCTTTTACTTTCATCATTTGTTTTCCCTCCCTCTGATCTTGACTATAAGGTATTACGTAACGTTAGAGTCAACAGATTTTAAACAGAATGGTTAACAAACTAGATGAACCGTGAGATTATACTTTAAATCTCGAGGTCAGCTCCTGGAGTTCTTCGGATAAAGAGGATAAAGATAATGCAGCAACTAAGATTTCCTCCATCGCCGCTAACTGTTCTTCTGTCGCTTGTGCAATTTCATCTGTATGTCCTGCGGATTCCTTTGTTGTATTAGAAATTTCTTCGATTGAACGTGAAACAATCCCAAAGCCAGAACTTAACTGTTGTGAAGCCGATGCAATTTCTTGAATTTGCGAAGACACTTGATCAATGAAGTCAATGATCTCTTTAAATTGATTTTCAGCTTCAGTGGATAATTCCAGGCCCGATAAAACATTTTCTTTGACGATCTTGATATTAGTAACCGTTTCGCTAGTTTCCTGCTGAATACTTTGAACAACCTCGTTAATTTGATTCGCTGAGTCATTGGATTGTTCAGCTAGTTTTCGTACCTCCTGTGCGACCACTGCAAATCCTTTACCAGACTCACCTGCCCTTGCAGCTTCAATAGCAGCATTTAACGCAAGCAAGTTCGTTTGATTGGCTATGTCATTAATGATCGAGGTGAAATTATTAATTTCCAGGGCACGATTTGCAAGTGAGTGAACGCCCTCGTCTGCTAAATCAACAGATACATGAATATTTTCCATTTGTTCTCCTACCTGTTGTATCGACTGGGAACCATTTTCTGCTTGTTTTTTCATGACTAATGATGCTTCTGCTACCGCATTCGTATTCGAACTAATCGTTTCAATTCCTAAAAGGGCTGATTTAACGGAGCCCAAACCTTTTTCAGTCATACTCGATTGATGATTGCTACTATCTGAGATTTCCTGCATCGCAGTCGAAACGATTTCTGATGTAGCTTTGGATTCTTCTGCATTGGCAGTGAACTCATGAGATGAAGCGGCCACTTGCTCAGAAGACCTGCCAATTTGTTGTATGATTTCACGAAGTGATGCAATAAATTGATTAAATGTTGCGGCAAACTCACCAAACTCATCTTTATTTTTAATTATGATTGCCTTTGTTAAATCCGCTTCACCTTGAGCAATGTCTCGCATCTGTTCATTTAAGATCGTTAATGGTTTTATAATCGAAACTAATAGGATAATTCCAAGTGTAGATCCAGCAACGGATGAAAGAATTGTAATCACTAAAATAACCCTCTTGCCAATTTGTGAAGTGCTATCATATTCTTCGGTTAAATAAGCAACTTCTGTTTCTAATTGATCGACATATTGATTAATCGATGGGTCTAATATGTCTTTCCTTAGCGTTCTTTCTTCACCAAAATGGGTTTCTTTTGCTGCTTGTGCATGATGCGCATAAGACTGGATGACTTTCTGATTCAGTGTCCAGTATTGAGTGAAATTTTTTGCTAAATTCTCGATTGATTGCTGATACTTTTGATCAGTATCCAAACCCGTTAACTTTTTTATTTTCTTCTCGATATCTTCTGCTTTCACCTTCATACCTTCGTAATAATCATTCTCTCCCGATAACAGAAATGCCCGTTCATCATTTGACATACCTGTTATCCGATATTGGATATGTATGATCGTCTTTTGCATCTCCATTTTATTTCTAATTTCTTCATTTTTCTCTATTGTTCGATTCGTAATCGAACTAGAGATTCCCCCGACTGTTAGAATAGATGATACAAGTATTAATAGAATAAGAATTAATTTACTTTTGATTTTCATATTTGTTCTCCTTTTTGAGTATCTCATCAGCTGTAAAAAAAACTGAATGACGTTAAAACGCCACCAGTTACTATGAAGAATATATCATTTAGCATGCTACACTCGCCTAATCACAATAGTGGCGGTGCGGAACCAGAATTTTGGATGTTTTCCGATAAAGTGAAACTTCCCTCAGTGGGGGGGTTTTTCATCCCCCACTGAGGGTTAGTTGAACCAATCGGGGATTTACAGACTGTTTATCCCCCACCTATTTACTTCTTGATTCTCTCGCAAAAATTGAGATGGGGGTATTACAGCCTGTTAAACCGGGATAAACTACGTATGCCTGATAAGTAGATTGACTATTTTAGTAAGTCGTGAAGCCTAAGTCCCCATGTCCTTCATACAAAAAGGACTAAAAAAATCAACTCCTTTACTTATATCGTTTATTTAATTCATTATTTTAATAAGTTAAAGGATTTTATTTTTAGACTTAAACTGTTCATGTTATTCTGAAGGTATAGAAAATAATATGAAGGGGGTTTTAAATGTGACAGTTTTCAAAGTCCACGAAAACCAATTGAAAGAAGCAATGAAGCTTTCAGAGTATGCTTTTCAATTTCAATTAGCGGAGGATCAAATAGAAGACCGAATCGAAACGATGAAACAGCATCATCAAATTTATGGGATTAACGAAAATGATCAGCTTGCTGCAAAATTGCATCTTCTGCCCTTTTCTATTTATCTAGGGAAGAATCAACTGAAAATGGGTGGGATCGCCGGCGTGGCTACTTATCCAGAATATCGTCGCAAAGGTTTCGTAAAGGAACTGTTAAAAGAGGCTTTATTTCAAATCAAGGACCAAGGCATGAGTGTTTCCTTCCTTCACCCTTTTTCCGTTCCCTTTTATCGAAAATTCGGCTGGGAGCTATTCACTAACCGGATGAAATACATATTGAATAAATCTGACCTTATTATGAAACATCACCCTAGCGGTACGATAAAGCGACTAAAGAAAGAGGATCATTCTGCTGTACTAGAAAGTGTTTACGAACAATACGCCAAACAATTTAACGGCATGCTTGTTAGGGAAACATCATGGTGGCAAAAGAATGTATATGGAGATCAGTTCATTGCGGTTTATTATGATGATAACAATAATGCTAGCGGGTATTTCATGTATAGTGTCCATAATAAGAAAATGACTGTAACGGAATTTATCGCACTTACTAGCAATGCCAGAATAAGTCTTTGGAACTTTATTTGCCAGCATGATTCTATGGTCGATCAAGTTGAAATGACAATTTTCGAACGAGATCCGCTGCATTTCATGCTAAAGGAACCGCGAATCAAAGCCGGGCTGACCCCTTATTTCATGGCTCGAATTGTTGATGTAGATTCCTTTTTAGCCCAATATGATTTCCAGTGGAATCGTATTGAGCAAGGCGTTGTTTTGCATATCGAGGACGATTTATTGTTAGATAATCAAAAGTCGGTTCAGCTACATGCAGGGCAAATCCTGAACGCACATGATACGGATGCTGGGATTCGTTTATCCATTAATGCGTTAACAGCTGTCTTATTCGGCTATCAACGCCCTCGTGAACTCGTTTTAGCGGGGTTAATTGCAGGCAGTGAAACGTGTATTGAACAGCTTGAAGCGCTTATTCCGAATCGACCTCCATTTTTCTCTGACTTCTTCTAAACGTTTCAGTAGGTGATTAACGCAAAGAGGCGTTCACAAAGTAGATGGATACTTTATGAACGCCTTGCTTCTATATGATATGCCGACAGCTTACTCAGAAACCTTTTTTAATCTTGACTCGATCCCATTACATAAAGCGAAACTTTATCAAACACTCATTTATTGCTGTCTTACTCTAGTAAAAGTGGTTTAATTTCGTTCATGTTCGTACTATGCAATAAAATTAATTTCTACTAACCTTAATTAAAAGGCCTATACTTTTCTTCCACCATAATACTTTCATAAAAATATAGCCTATAATTTTATGCGTTTCACGTGTATGGTTGCTGACATTTAATATTTCTTTTCACAGGAAAGAGATGAGGAAATAACTGAATTTGCTGCAGAAAGAATATTAGATTTTGTTAAGGAATCACTTGTTCCTTATTTTTTATAATACCGCTGTGTTTAGACGTTAAACATGTAGTTGAACACCAATAATTTTCTTCACTGGAAGATGAAATATTAACTTTAGAACGTCCAATAAAAAGATAAATGATTTTCCAAGAATGAATTTGATTATAGTTCACTCTTTTTATTGCACAGTTTTTATCTAATATTCCTTATTAACTGGTATTTTCAATACAGTTTCAAACAACTTTATTGTCATTTTTAAACGACTTTGTTGTAAATGTAACAAGTTTATTTATATCAAAACATCTTTATTGTCAATCAACAAAAAAGCCGTCTGGATTGAACTTTTAATATTAAACACAATATGAAATTGAACCAGGTGCCCAAACAATACGAACTTGTATTGCTTCGGCACCTGGTTCAATATTTATTATTCTATTTTGCTTGCCCATTTTTCTGAATAAGTGAGATTTGTCCTGCATGAATACCTGTATGGTACATTAGTCTTCCAACGGCCTCTAGAGGTGTTGATGCTCCAATTGGAGATTCCATACTTTTATGCCAGTCTTCATCTGGTAACTCTATCATTGCTTCTAAGAGATATTCATTTGAAGCTGATAGCAGGTCAACTAGCTCTGCAAGATTTGTGAAGCAAGGCTTAGCTATCTCTTCTGACTTACTTTTACAAAAAAACCATTCTGCAAACATGTACTCTACTTCTGCCGTATGATGAATGAGTGAAGCAATAGTTGATTTACCTAGTTGTAGTTTAAGATCTTGTTCAGGCAATCCCTCAACAGTTTTCTGAAAACGTCCTCGAGTTGCATTCCAAATTGGTAGTACTGTAGTATAGGTCATGTTAGCTTTCCTCCTTTGCTTTGCTTTAATTTTACTCTTCAGCATCCTTCTTCTTGTCGACAACTACATGCGTAAAAACGTTTGCATCAATATCTAAGTTGAATGCCATTCCAAAGCCAACTACGTAACGTCCTTGCAATGGAGTCAATTCGAAAATCGAGAAATCTAAACCACGTAATAAATTCAGCATTTTCTCACCATGATTCGTATTAAACAGCTCAAAAATGTCCTCATTTCCTTCATTGCCAAGATTGTTCGATGTACAAGTCCAACGCACACGCTCTGTCGCAAATTTATTAGGTGTTGAAGACTCATCTGCAATTAATAACGCATCGACAAATTCATTCTTTTCCATTAGATCGTAGTGCTCTGCAATCCTGCTAATATATATGTATAATTTTCCGTCTTTCTTAACGAATGGTGCATAACTGCTAAATGGCTTTCCTTCATCATCTATCAAACTCAAAATCAAATTTTTGCGACTCTCAACAAATTGCAAATACTTTTCCTTATTTTTTTCTAAGTCAACCGTTTTTCCCATTACTGATCCCTCCAAAAATTTTGTTATATTTTGACTATCGAACAGTGCTTAGCAAATGTATACGAGGTTTTTTCTCTGCAGGAATAAGTTGAATTTCAGCATCCATTCGATACACTTGCCGAATCATGTCCTGGGTCATCACTTCATTTGACGTGCCAGACATTACCTTCTCGCCGGCTTTAACGACAACAATCCTATCGCTATAAAAAGAGGCTTGATTGAGATCGTGTAATACCATTACAATCGTCATTCCCATATCACGGTTCAGCTCTCGGACAAGCTCGAGTACTTCATGCTGATGAGAAATATCCAAGTAGGTTGTAGGTTCATCGAGCAATAATACTTTTGGTCTCTGTGCAAGTGCCATAGCAATCCATGCCCTCTGAGATTCTCCACCTGATAGAGATGCTACTGTTCGGTCTTTATACATAGATAGATGTGTTTTCTCAAGCGCCCAATGAACAATTTCCATGTCCTCGTTGTTTAATTTCTCAAACCATTTCTTATGTGGATAGCGCCCATAGGAAACAAGATCGATCACAGTCATGTCGCTTGGAGCTTCGTTTTTCTGACTTAACATGCACATTTTACGAGCAACTTGTTTTGAATTCATTGATTTTAAATCGACACCATCGAATTCTACTGATCCCTCATGATAAGGAATATTACGTGCTATCGCTTTTAGCAGGGTTGACTTTCCTGAACCATTTGGGCCAATAATCGACACTACCTCACCTTTATTTACATGAAAAGAGAAGCCACTGACTACATTCTTTTGTTCATACCGAATTGACACAGAATTCACACGAAACATATTAGAATGTCCTCCTCCTCATTAAATATAAAAAGTATGGTCCCCCTATTACCGCCATTAAGATGCCAGCCGGTACTTCCAATGGTGCGAATAAAGTTCTTCCGCCCGTATCCGCAAGTAACAACACAAGTGCTCCAAGCGCCATACTCATGGGTAATAAATATTTATAATCAGACCCGACTAGCAACCTGGCCATATGTGGCACTATGAGACCGACAAAGCCAATCATCCCTATTGCTGCCACTGAAATAGCTGCTAAAAATACTGCTAATAAAGACAGTACAATACGGATTCTATGAACATTCTCACCAAGATTCGATGCAACTTGATCACCAAGTTTAATAATGTTTACCTTACGTATAGCAAAGAAAGATAGAATCCATCCAGCAATTGCATACGGGAAGACCATGAATAAAGCATTATTGCCCTTCGCTGCTAAACTACCATTAAGCCACTGAACTGCAGAAGGAAGTCGATCACTATAAATAATAGACAGGTAGCCTATAACCCCTCCGCATAACGCATTCACTGCAACTCCAGACAAAATAATAGTAATTGGTGAAATACCATTTTTTCTCCATGCAAGAGCATAGACAATCGTCGCAGCAAATACCCCTCCTACAAAAGCCGCAATCGGAATGAATTGCGTATATTCTGGAGCAGCAAGCATAATAAGAAGTACACAAACTGCTGCCCCACTAGTCACACCCGTTAAACCCGGATCTGCTAGTGGATTGCCCATAACAGCTTGCAGTAGGGCTCCTGAAATTGCGATGTTTGCACCTATAATCATGGCTAAAAGAACACGTGGCAAACGAATATCCCAAATGATCGTATCATGCACATCAGTAGTCGAAGAACTAAAGATCGTTTTTAATATTTCCGGGACAGGAATAGTTACACTGCCCAATCCAATGGCGATGATACCCGAAGCAATCATACACAGGAACGTAATGATTACGATTGTTCGGCTTCTAGATTTACTAATCACTCGAAAAACCTCATTTACTTATAAAAATAGTTTGCTATTTCAGTTAACGCTTTCTCCGCATTTTTAATCGAAGTAACGCCGAAAGTTTCGTAATCTAGAATATGGACATTATCATTTTTATATGCAGAAAGTTTAGTCCATGTATCATTGCTCTTCACTTCCTTTTGAAACATATCTTCGGATGCCCCATGATCACCTGAAGCCAATACAAAAATAATGTCTGGATCAGCAACTACAACATCCTCCATATTAAGAGGTGAATATGTTTCTTTAACCTTTAGAGCAGAAGTTGCAATATTATCAGCACCTAGCTTCTTCACTAAGCTCCCTACATAAGAACCTTCACTCATAACCATAAATGAATCAGAAGTTCCCATCATCAGCATAACACTTGGTAAATCTTTTCCTTTTGATTGAGCAATCAACTCGTTTTCCTTGTTCAATAATGAACTTAATACTTCATTCATTTCTTTTGTTCTGTTGAAATAAGTTCCCAATGTTTTAAAGCTCAGTTTTAAATCATCAAAAGAATCCGTTGGTAAGTAAGCTGTTTTTAAATCCATGCCCTCTACACTTTTATCCAATGTACTGCGAAGCGCTTCCGATCCAAGTAGTAAATCAGGCTTAAGATTTACAACTGCTTCAAGATCTGGAGACATCGGAGAACCAATTTTCTCAATAGAGTCAAAGGCTTCTGGAATAGGGTTAGTAGAAGTTGGTACGCCAACTGGTGTTACTCCAAGCAAATACAACATCTCTGTTAACGGAACCGAAGTCGTTATTACACGCTCAGGCACTTCCTTTGGAAAATCGTTAAGCGCGTTCTTTAATTCTGCGTTATTGACACCATCGTTCTCCAAACTATAAGTATCGTCAGCTTTTGCTTTTTTACTAGATTCTTGATTCTCAGCTTTTGCTACTTCATCCTTTTTATTAGCATCCTCTGCTGAATTGGACGAGCATGCTGCCATTAACATAAAACATGCAACAAATAGAATTAAATAAGATTTCTTCAACATGTATCCTCCTGAACTTTTATGTGAACTGCGTTAAGACTATGTATACCCTCCACTATTGATAATGATATTCATTACCAGTTCAATGATAATGGATATCATTATCATTTGTCAACACGTTTTTGATTCTATTTACTGTAACCCTTTAACATTCTCATTTCCTCCCCCAATCCCTTTCGGATCTAAGGATCAACCCTATTTCGCCCCGACACTTTAACAGATTAAAGTTATTCCTCAAATCACTCGATCCTAAACTACTAATGCTTGATCCTCGGTCGCTACAGTTACGAAGTGAGTTTCACCTAAATCGCCACCCGCCGCTTTAAAAGCATACGATGATGTATCTTTTTCTGGTACAGATACAGAATAACAAAGCCAGTAGGCTCCGTTTCTCCAAACGATCTCAGCGTAGTTACAGTTTTTTTAACCTTCTTTTGAAAGATTAGGAATGGCGGCACGTTTGTTTTTCTAATGAATGAGTCAGAAACACCGTGTTTTCCCCCTTACTTATTATTTAAATAACTCCATAATTCAATTATATAGAACATACACTCTATTTCCGGATGATACGTTCGCTTAAAGCACAAAAAATCGAAACATGAACAAGTCTAAAGACATGCCTGTTTCGACTTCACTACCATCCCACCTCTGAAGAAGTGGGCTTTCTCGTTTGGAAAAATCTGTAAAAGAAACAATAACTAAATTTTTTCACACCCCAAAAAAAACGATTCCTACACAATGTAGAAATCGTTTTTTTCAATGGACCCATCATTAGCACATTCGAAAAACCGTCATTGGTCCTATTCATTCCATTTAATACTTAAACACCGCTATTAATTCTTTTAACTCCTCAGCCATCAGAGAAAGTGATTTCGCCGATGCAGAAATCTCTTCCATGGAAGCTAGCTGTTCCTCTGTTGAGGCTGCTACTTCTTCTGATGTTGCCGCATTTCCTTTTGCTAAGAAAGCAAGTTCATTCGCTATCGAGCTAACCTCTTGAACTCCAGCAGACATCTGCTCTGCCGTAGCGGAAACTTCCTCCATATGGGGAGTTATTTCTTTCATACTATTTAAAATGACTTCGAATTTCTCAAAAGCTTCGTCTGATATCGTTAATCCATTTCCTACATCATTTGTAACCTTAGCCATCTTGTGAACCGAATCCAATGTATCCATTTGAATATCTTGGATTAAATCAGATATTTGTTTCGCAGAGCTTTGAGATTGATTAGCAAGCTTCTTCACTTCATCAGCTACTACTGCAAATCCTTTGCCATGTTCCCCGGCTCTCGCTGATTCAATAGCTGCATTTAAAGAAAGAAGATTTGTCTGATTGGCAATTTCTGTAATTACATCCAAAATGGACGAAATTTCTTGAGAGCGTTCATACAGTGATTCTATTATTGCGTTTGATTCCGTAACCGATTTATGAATCGAATTCATTTGTTCCTTCGTATTTTGAACAGCCTTTCCGCCTTCCTCCGCTTGCATGGTTGTTTGTAAGGACAGTTCGGCAACATTGGATGAGCTTTCGGCAATATTTGCTATTCCTTGCGTAAGCTCATTCAAGGATTCGGCATTTCGATCCACGCCACTTGTTTGTTTCTCTGCACTGCTCGAGACTTCTTGAATCGAAATGGCGACTTGTTCGGTAGCAGCCCCGGTTTGTTCCGCATTTGCTGTTAATTCTTCTGCCGATGCAGCAAGCTGTTCTGAACTAAACTCGACTTTTTGAATGAGGGTTCGAAGGCTTTTCTGCATTTCATTAAACGCATCCCCTAATTGCCCTATTTCATCACTAGACTTTATTTCAATCTGCTCCGTTAAATCCCCTTTACTTACATTTATCGCGCTTTCTTTTAATTTTTTAATTGGTTTGATGATCGATTGCACGACAAAATAAACAATCACCGCCCCTATAATGATGGCGATCATTAAAACGGTTAAAGTATAATTAAAAATTGGAGCAGTGGACTCCCCGATTTCTGATACATACATCGTTCCGGCGAGTTTCCACCCTGTCACTTGATTGGTCGAATAAACCATTGTCTTATCTTGGCCATCTAATTGATATGAAAATGTACCCGATTCATTTTTGTACAACATATCATAGAAGCTTTCTTTGACTGCAAATCCACTTTCTTCTGTTGGGTGTGAGATATACTGCTTATTCCCATCTAGAAGAAAAGCATACCCTTCTTTCCCGTTTTTGACTTCATTCGTTAACTTTTGTAAATAGGTGATTTTAATGTCGATTGCCGCAACTCCAGAACCATCTTTTAGCTCCTTAGCAACGGTTACTATCGGATCATTTGTTCCAGCATCCATATATGGCTCGGTAATAAGAACTTCCCCTTTACGTTCTATGGCATCTTTATACCAATCTCTTTCTCGAGGATCATAATCCGAGGCCGTCGTTACTTGTGGTTCCTGAATAAACAATCCATCTTTTTTCCCAATATAAATACTTAAAACTTCCGGATGCAAGTTAGTATATTGAGTAAATTGTTCTCTTAATTTCGGACTGCTTTTCCCCTCAAATAAGCTGGACGTAACGGATTCTGAAAAAGAAGTCACATCATGTATTTTTGGATTAATGGTACTATCAATGATTGAATCCAATAGATTAATATTCTCAGCAGCACTGTTTATAATATTTTCTTGAAGTGCCTTACTGGCCGATAAATAAGCTAATGATCCCACAATTAAAGCCGGTATGACTAAAATAACAGCAAAGAAAAAGAATAACCTAGTCTTAAAATTCTTAAAAAAATTACGCATTGCATGGCCTCTTTCTACTCATTTTTTGTAACGATGTCTGGAAATAGTATCTATTTACAAGAATCTGAAGTCGATACTTTTACAAAATATTGGAATGAACGAATGTTCACCTAATTTATCACTAGTCTATTTATCGGTTCATTCCAATTAAATTAAAGAATTGTCACTCTACTTCTTTAAGGCAAAAACAAAAGAGCCTGCATTTCAGACTCCTAAGAACTCACATTTCGCACCCTTTGAGGCGAAATGTGAGATATAAGAATAAAGTGAAACCTCAATCAGTGGGGGTTCTTCATCCCCACTGATTGTTAGTCCCGTTCTACTGTCGCTAAGATCGCAGCAAACGCTTCGATCAATCGACAGCACGGACTAAGGTTCAACGAAGGGCAGGTTACTGAATAAGAAAAAAGCGACCTTCTTTATTGAAGAATCGCGCTCGATAGTTGAACAAGGAAAAAGCTATAAGTAGAAGTAAAACAAGCTAACATTAAATTGTTAGCTAATTTGGCTCTACATGGACATGCACATCGTATACTCCATAATCTTTTATCATGACTTTTTCAACGTGGGTAGCTATATCATGAGCCTCTTTAATATCTAACGTAGAATTAACAAGGATCACAACATCTATTACTTCATTATTCCCGTAATTTCTCCCTTTAATTTCTTTTATGCCTTTCACTCCATCCACTTTTGTGATTACATCCTGATAAAGTTGAATCTTATTTTCATCAAATCCATCTGAAAGTTCATGAGAAGCTTGTTTAAAGATATCCCAAGCTGTTTTACATATTATTAGTCCTACAATAATGGCAGTTATCGTATCAAGCCAAGGCATATTTAATTGAGAACCGAATATACCTACTGCTGTTCCTATACTCACCCAAGCATCTGAAATGTTATCTTTTGCCGCTGCCATAACGGCTTTACTATTAATTTTAATAGCTAATTTTTTGTTGTAACGATATACAAAATACATGGCTAGTGCAGAAAAAACACCTACATAAGCTGCCATAATATCAGGTGACTCCTTTACTCCTTGAAACATAGAGGTGATAGCATCAATCAACACTTGTAGACCCACTGCTACCATAATAAAAGAAGCGACCATTGATGCAATGGTTTCACTTTTCCAATGTCCATACCCGTGATCTTTATCAGGTGGTCTTTGTGAAAGTCTGAGTCCGATGAGTACAGCAATAGATGCAATGATATCGGTTGTATTGTTTAGACCATCTGCTTTCAAAGCAGCCGAGTCACTCATATATCCAATAACTAATTTTATGATAGAAAGACATATGTACGCAATAATACTAATGATTGCTCCACGTTCGCCTAATTTAAGATCATTATACTTTTGTTCTTCCATTCTCATTGCCCCCCATTAAGCACCTGACTATGATAACAACTAAAATATGGGTGGGTCTAGAGCAATCTTTTTGTATAGTTTTATACAAGTAAGCACTCTACAAGTAAGTTGCATAAGGAAAAAACTTTCTACTAATTTACCTTATTAGTCTGTACTGTCAATTTATCTAATACCACACTATCTAGCCACTATAATTGAAGGACAAATCCCCAAAAGCCATTCTAACATTAATATAAATTTCTAATTTTGTTCGAGAGTCTTATTCTATTAAATGGTCCTTTCATGCAAAAAAAGGACGCTAATCCTTAGACAGGATATGCGCCCGATTATTGAAACTTTTTTATATTATTAAACACATACATAACCCTATCTTCTATAAGAAAAAAACAATTCAAATCGAAATTGCCCTTTTTCATTATTAAATTTTTTCACAAGAACCATACACACACTAATTACGTTCAAGCTAAAAATGGGATAGTTATGAAATCAATGGCATATCTGACATTAAGCGAACTCAATCAAATGCCAGTAGCATTGAGGGGAACCGTTATTCAGTTACCCCGTCAGTGCCACTGGCAAAACAACCGACATCGAAGGTGGATGCGGACAAGGAGGGATGTGATACAATACTGGAAGTGATTTAATAAAGGTGGTGGCATTATGAAACGATTCAACCTTGTTATACTGGTTATGATTGGTGTTACGATCTTAGCGACTTGGAAACTTGGAAAAGATTATTCAGCGATACAGCTTCAAACGCGTATACTGATTATCGCAGGAGGGGCACTCTTATCAGGCGTCCTGACCTATTTTCTTTCGAAACGTGATGTTGATCGTGTGGATCCAAAACCAGATAATTGAAAAATATTGAACTGCTAAAAATCCACTTCAGACCATTGCCGAGGTGGGTTTTGCAGCACTAATAATTTGCAGAGGACAAACACGGGGACATTACGACTATCCTTTCACTTGTACTTGTTCTTCCCAGCACAAGGGAAGGAGCCAGAACACGATTGGAATGTCTAGCACGGCTACCGACAGACTATCCTTTAAAATGAACACACTAACCATAGATTCTAAATATTTATCATAATAAAAATTTCTGTTTAGGTGATAATTCGAAATAACACTAGCCTTTTTCTTCCCGTAATAAGAAATAACTGTTTATTAATTAAACCTTTTGCTACTTCTTTCATCATTTACTTTCCTCTAACTCTTGGTCTATAAGGATTTTAATTTTTTCATAGTCAAAAGGATCTTCTAACATCGTACCATTCACCATGATACTAGGTATAAATTGTACTTTAAACTCTTTTACTAAATTTGAGTCTTTCTCTACTTCTTCCAGCTCCGTTTGGTTCTCTATATCTCCTTGTAATTAATGTCAGGAATAGTATTTGCTATGTCCAATAACTTTCTGGGCTTTGTTTATATACTGCTTCTGCAGCTAGTGAACTCAACTTTGATTCGTCACCGTGAAATAACACATTTATAAATGAAATAGTCATTTCATTTCACTTCCTTTACCCGTTCATGCGAGATAACTCTTTTCCAAGTGGTAATTCTTCCAGATCTGGAACAATAATTTCATCCACATATTAAACCAAACCATTTTAAAAAAATATCCAATGACATTCGATATGAATAAAAATGAGAAGGGTGACTCATTGGGTTCTGACCCTTTTGAGACACTCTCCTCCACCTCTTACGTGTACATACTTTAATAAATCTATACACTAAGTAGCTTATTTTATCCGACAATGATAGCCTTTATTTTGAAATCATCTTCCGGTTATGCATTTTTAGTTCCTTCAAAAATAACCTCTTGTAATGGTTTTCTACTACTAGGGTTTTCACGTTCTTGTAATTTCTCATCAAGCGCTTCTTTTTCTCCACGATAGCCTACTGAAATGACGGCTTGAATATCTAATTCTTCTGGAACATTTAATAATTGCCGAGCTTTTTCTTTATCAAACCCTGTCATTGCATGTGTGCTCAATCCAAGCATTGTTGCTTGGATTGCTAAATTCCCCCAAGCTGCACCTGTATCGAATGCATGAGATCCATTTGGATCGCCGTTGTCTCTATTTTTCATTGATGCAATCAATATAAGTACCGGAGCCTTTTCTGCCCAGATGCGATTGAATGGTGATAAAAATTCATGAAAGACTTTCAATTGTGATTCCGTTTTCGCTACAAAAAAACGCCAAGGCTGATCGTTAAAGGCGGATGGTGCCCAACGTGCTGCCTCAAGAATACTTGTCAAATCCTCATCTGAAACTTTACGTTCAGAATATGATCTTGGTGACCAACGATTTAAGAATAAGGGACTAACAGAATGTTCTGCTTTACGGTGTTCTTCAACTTCAGTTGTGAGACTCTCAACAGGATTAACAGTTAAACTCATTACATAACCTCATTTCCCTAAATAATTTACTAACTATTCCATCATAATCTATTTCTAGTAACTCTTTAAAATATTAAGGCAGAAAATATATAAGAGTAAACATTTTTATCTCCCCTTTTCTGGGGAGAAAGCGCATTCGAAAGATTCACCAAACAGAAATGGAATGTAAATGCGTTGTTTCGTTACTCTGCTCATACCCCGATCAATTGGTTCCATATTCGATGATTATCAGGAGATACCGCTTTTTACTTCTATACTTACAAATTCTTAAAGCTTACCTATAAGTCCCCCATTTCCAAATCGAATAGCTTTATGTTGATCAATGCTTGCTCCTGCTTCTTTGACGAATCTTAGGAATGCCAAGAGATATACTCTTCTTGAAAGAATATGGATAATTTCAAATTCATATAAACAGTTATCAATCGTATTATAAATGCCTTTATTTACTCCGTACTGGTGATAGCACCATTGAAAAAAAGCAATTCAGGTAAATTAAGATACTCGCTCTTTTCTATCATCAGATAAAAGTCCCATTGCGTTTACATTTTTATTTTTCACGATGAATTCCCCCTAAATTTGTTGTATAAAAAGTTCATTAGAGGAAAATTCTCACCCCTCTCTATTTTTCTGCCCATATAATGCTAGGTATCTCGCGTTTTAGCACTGGCATAACGTCAGTGGTGAATCGCTCGAGCTGCTCTCTTTGCTCTTCTTCACTTAACCCATCTATACTGATACTTTGCACTTGATGTCCATAAGCCTCATGGTACTTTAAGATCTTCTCAATTACTTGATCAGCGCTCCCTACTAGAGCAGGTCCGTTCTTAACATTGTCTTCAAGATCTTTAAAGGGTGATTGATTGAACTTCGCTGCATCTGTGCCATTAAAAACGTCATAATATGGACGATAACGTTTCATTGCTTCTTCCGTTGTATTTGCCAAATACAAACCTCCAGCACCAGATCCGACAACTGCGTCTTTAGGATCATGACCATAATAAGCAAAGCGATCGCGATAATGATCAATCAGCTCTTTGTACTTGGCCCTTGGATGAAAGGTGTTCGATGAGAATATGGGTTCACCATATTTCGCTGCAAGCTCTGTAGAGACCTTGCTTGACGCGCTACCATGCCATACCGGGATATGCTGTTGAAACGGTCTCGGCTGTGTAGTTACGTTGTTTAATGGTGGGCGATATTTCCCTTTCCAAGTGACATTCTCCTCATTCCACAAGCGCTTAAGAAGTTCATATCGTTCAGCAAGGGATTCCCATTGCTCCTCTTCGGTAATGCCAAAGAGCGGGTAATGCCGCGGGTCATTGCCTTTACCGATGATCATATCTAGTCGCCCACCTGAGAGATGATCAAGTGTGGCATAGTCCTCAGCAACGCGCACTGGATCAAGCACGCTTAGAACTGTTACCGTAGTCAACAAGCGAATTCTTGAAGTCTTGGCTGCGATCGCAGTAAGAATTACTACTGGTGATGAGGAAAGGAATGGCGCACCATGCCGCTCTCCCACACCATACCCATCAAAGCCCAGCTCTTCAGCTAAAATAGCTTGATTTAATATTTGTTGAAATTTTTGCTGTGTAGTCAATATTTCTCCAGTTACACCGTTTGGGTGATTGCTCACAAGGTTAAACAAAACAAATTTCATCTACAAAGACCTCCACATATCATAAAGACTTAATTGTAAAAAAGAACTTTCCAACTTTAAGTGGATGTTCAAAAAGTCCCGTAAAAAAGCTTGCGAATTGCATCAAAGCTCTGTCTCCCCGGTCCTCACGTATTACTACATACGCGAAAGGTTCTCGAGATGCGCTCCTCGAACTTCTCGGCTCTTTTTATCCTCCTTTTTGAACACGCACTTTATCTGGAAAAGCTCCCTATTTTCCAATCGTCCCTGTATATTAATTACGCAGGATAATGACAGGCAGCCCAATGCCCACTATCTATTTCATGGAATAAGGGCTGTTCTTCCCGACAACGAGCCGTTGCTGCTGGACAACGCGTATGAAAACGGCAGCCTGACGGAGGGCTTGCAGGGGATGGAATTTCCCCATGTATCGAAATTAGCTCTCTTTGATGCCTTGGATCAGCAATCGGGATTGAACCGATAAGCCCCTTCGTATAATGATGAGCAGGATGTTTAAATAACTCTTCGCTCGGAGCAATTTCAACCAACTGACCTAAATACATCACCCCAATACGATCTGAAATATGACGGACAATATTTAAGCCATGCGCAATAAATAAATAGGTCAAATCAAGGTCATCTTGTAACTCCTGCATCAAGTTTACAATTTGTGCCTGAACAGATACGTCTAGTGCAGAAACAGCTTCATCCGCTAAAATAAATTGAGGATTGAGCGCAATTGCCCTGGCAATCGCAAC
This sequence comes from Peribacillus sp. NPDC096379, assembly GCF_044762875.1. NCBI lineage: Bacteria > Bacillati > Bacillota > Bacilli > Caryophanales > Bacillaceae > Peribacillus > Peribacillus sp. NPDC096379. The sequence goes on along the minus strand of NZ_JBIWFD010000001.1, from coordinate 92,861 downwards.
CCGCTGTCGCTGACCGCCTGAAAACTCATGTGGATAGCGCTCCGAGCTGTTTTTATTTAATCCAACAGCCTCTAGGAGCTCTTGCACTCTAATTCGTTTTTCCTTTTTATTTAACGATTGATGAACTTGCAGTGGTTCGCCAATAATGTCGCCAACTTTCCAGCGAGGATTGACAGAACCATATGGATCCTGATAAATCATTTGCATATGCTTTCGTGTCTCTCGCAAGTCTTTATTACTTAACTTCGAAAGATCTTGATCCTGAAATAAGACTTTCCCACCAGACGCTTTCTCTAACTGTAAAAGAACACGTCCTAATGTCGATTTCCCACTTCCAGATTCCCCCACAAGGCCAAATGTTTCCCCTTTTTCAATTGTAAAAGACACATTGTCCACCGCTCTAACAAAGGATGAAGTTCCTGAGAATGTACGATTACCTAGCGGATAAAATTTACTAAGTTCTTGAATCGTAAACAAATTTTCACGAGGCTGCTCTTTTTTCCGAGGACGCTGTAGGTCAGATGTAGTCTGCAAAGTAGGCTTCTTCCAGCTATCAGTCTTTACTAATTCCTCTGAATACCAGCAAGCCGACTTCCGATTATTTACATCCAATAAGGGAGGTGCTTCATTTAAACAGCGCTCTGTCGCATACGGGCAGCGAGGATGGAACCGGCATCCGGATGGAAAATCCGATAACCCTGGAATCGAGCCGTCAATTGAAAAAAGCTTTTTACTCCGATCACTGTCGATGGTTGTAACAGACTGAAGCAATCCATGTGTATAGGGATGATGTGGCAACTCAAATAGTTGTAATGTTGTTGCCTGTTCAACAATACCACCTGCGTACATTACAATAATTCGGTCTGCCACCTCAGCCGCAATTCCCATATCATGGGTAATCAATAAGATCGACATACCAAACTCTGCTTTTAATTCTTGAAGTAATTGCAATATTTGGGACTGAATCGTAACATCTAATGCGGTTGTTGGCTCATCCGCAATCAGTAAATCAGGTCCCAAAGCAAGTGCCATCGCAATCATTGCACGTTGCAGCATGCCTCCAGATAACTCATTCGGATATTGCTTTAACCGTAATTCTGCGTCCGATATGCCGACACGCTGTAGTAAATAAATGGCACGTTCTCTGGCTTTTTCCTTGCTCGATTGTTTGTGTGCTAGGATCGTTTCAATAATTTGGTTGCCAATCGTAAACACGGGATCGAAAGCCGCCATCGGTTCTTGAAAAATCATCGCCATCTTTTTACCACGTATGGCACGTAGCTCTCTTTGAGAAAGTTGCGTCAAGTCAACATCATTCAGTCTAATATTCCCATCTGCTATTTTCCCATTTTCGTAATCAATCAATCGCATAATTGATTTAGATGCGACCGTTTTTCCACTTCCAGATTCTCCGACAATGCAGACCGTTTCCCCAGCTTGAATTTGAAAAGAAACATCCCGGATAGCTGTTAGATAGCCGTCTTTTGTTGTAAAGTCGACTTTCAGCTGCTGTATATCTAGCAATTGTGACATCTGCACCTCTCCTTTATCCCAGTGTAACGAACCATCAGTGAGGGATGAATAGACCTCTTACTGATGGTTCGTTTCACTTCATCATTCTACTTCGTTTTCGGGTCATATATATCCCGGAGTTTATCACCAATTATATTTACGGAAAGAACAAAAAGTGTAATAGCCAGACCAGGAAATGTCGAAATCCACCATCCTGTTGTTAAATAGCCTCTTCCTTGAGCGAGCAATGCTCCCCAGTCTGGAATTTCCTTAATCACACCCAATCCAAGAAAGCTTAAACCTGAACCAACCAATATGGAAGTGCCTAGGCCAATCGTTGCCATGACAAGCAGCGGGGACCAGGAATTCGGCAGGATATGCCAGATTAGAATGCGCCAATTGGGAGTACCAATGGAACGGGATGCCGCCACAAATTGCCGTTTTTTTATACTCATCATTTGTCCCCGCATTACCCGCGTATATCCCGGAATTGAAGAGACAGCAACCGCTAAGACAACGTTCATTAAACTCGGTCCAAGAGCAGCCGCAATGGCTAAGGCGAGCAGGATACCCGGAATCGTCATCAATATGTCAGTAAAGCGCATGAAGATCATATCCACCACGCCTCCAACATAACCGGCTAACGCGCCCAATCCTCCGCCAATCCCTCCGCCAATCAAAACGGACACAACGCCAATAATTAAAGAATCTCGGCTTCCATACACAACAAGACTAAGCACATCTCTGCCAAAATAATCCGTCCCTAGTAAGTGTAATGTACTAGGAGGACTTAAAATAAATTCTGTATGCATATACGTAGGCGAATATGGTGCGATCCACTGCGGAAATAGCGCGCACGCCACGATAAACAGCACAATCATTCCTGCTACATAAACGAATAAATTCGAAGCCGACAAGTTTATTTTAAGCTTGATTAAATTCCATTTCGGGGCGTTCCATATCGTTTTGGAATTAACTGCCTCTTTCATCCAATGCCACTCCTTTATCAAGTAAAACTCCCATCAGTGGGGGTTTACTGCCCGTTAATGCGGGATAAACACGCACTTTCAAGGATTTAATGAGATCTTCGTACCCTTGGATCGATGACTGAGTACGATAAATCAACTAAAAGATTAATAATGACGTAGACAATCGCACTGAAAAATATCACTCCTTGAATAACAGGTAAATCTTTTGCCATAATCGCATCCGCGATAATTCGCCCAATTCCCTGTCTCGAAAAGACCGTTTCGATTACGACTGTGCCAGCCATCATCTCGCCAATATTCATGCCAATAATCGTAATGGCTGGAATGAGCGCATTTCGGAGTGCATGACGATACATGACCACCCGTTCCGACAGCCCTTTGGCACGAAGAGTAACGATAAACTGCTCATTCACCACTTCTAGCATACTCGTTCGTACCATCCGGATTATTAAACCCGCACCAACAAAACCAAGAGCAAGAGAAGGCAATACAAGGGTTTTCCAGCCGTCAGATCCCATCGCGGGAAGCCAGTTCAAATTCACAGAAAAAATCAGTATAAGTAAAATTCCAGACCAAAATGTTGGCATTGAAATACCAAACAACCCAACTAAACGAGCCAAGATATCAATCCATTTATTGCGATAAATGGCGGATAGAACACCTAATGTTACCCCAATCACTATCGAAAAAATGGTACTTGTCAGTGTCAAAATAAGTGTAGCGGGAAAATGCATTAAAATTTTAGGTAAGACTGGATCACTATTGATTAAGGATTGACCAAAGTCTCCATGTAAAATGGCAGTGAAGTATTCAGCAAATTGCACATAAAACGGTTGATCTAGCCCTAATTCCCTACGCAAATTTTCGATCATTTCAGGTGTTGCGACAGAGGGATCTATCATTGAAAGTACTGGATCCCCCGGAAGCAAATAGATGATACAAAATACAAGGATTAAGGAGCCTAAAACCGATACGAATGAATTTGCAATTCTCACCAGCGTTTTGCTGATTAATGTCATACATACCAGCTCCTTTTCATTCTCTTATTGCCCAATACGTACATCATTGAATAGCGGATAGCCTAACGAATCGAATGTTATGCCATTTACTTTTTTAGATGCAGCTACCGTATATGGAAATACGTAAATGGGGATGATCACTGCTTTTTCAATGATGATTTGTTGCGCTTTTTTATAAATTTCTTCACGTTTTGCCGGCTCATGTTCGATTGTGCCTTGTTCTAGCAATTTATCTAATTCTGGATCAGAGCCTCCACCTAACATTCTTCGCGCGGCTTCCTTTTCCGGATCTGATGTATGGTATATATCAAGCAGTGAATTTGGATCACTATTTACTTGACTGTTTCCATACAAATCGTAATCCGCATTCTGATAGATAACCGTAGCTGTATCTTTTGTAATATTAATGTCCACTGCGATTCCGATCGCTTTTAACTGTTGCTGAATGATAACGGCTATATCATTCCTTTTTTCACGGTTAGGAGAACCATCAACATAATTTAAAGTAAGCTTTTTGCCATCTTTTTCGCGAATGCCATCCGACCCTTTTCCATAACCAAGTTCATCCAGCAGTTTATTTGCTTTATCTAGGTCCGGCTTCACACTATTTTCAAGTGATTCATCGTATCCTAACATGCCCGGTGAAAGAGGCGACCACGCTCGTTCGTAAGTGCCCATATACAATGTTTTAACAATCGAATCAACATCGATCGCAAGCTGGACTGCTTTTCGAACGTTTACATCATTCCATGGTTTATTTCTTTGATTAAAAAAGAGTGTATACGGTAAGCCGAGTGTATTTACTTGAAGCAATTGAGTTTTGGGATCATCTTTTAAAGACACAATATTTTGTGGTGGGACTGTTTCCACTGCAAGGACCTGGCCGCTTTGTACACTGCCGATTCGCGTTGCTTCTTCTGGAATGATTTTAAATGTAATTTTATCTAGATATGGAGCTCCATCATTTTCTACAATGGAAGGTGCCCATTTGTAATCATTATTTTTTTCGACTTGAATATCTGCATTTTCTATCCAGCTGACAAACTTATACGGTCCCGTACCTACTGGATGTTTGCCGAACTGATCTCCATCCTTCTTTGCTGCTGTCGGTGACACAATTCCAAGCAACGCCTGACTCAAATTGCTCAGAAAAGCAGCAGAAGGTGTTTCAAGATTAATTTTGATCGTGTATTCATCAATGACTTCTGACGATTTATACGGACGAATAAGTGCCAAGGCGTTTGCTGCTTTCGTTTCCGGATCTATAATTCGGTCATAGTTATATTTCACTGCTTCCGCATTAAATGGTGTCCCATCGTGGAAGGTTACATCTTCACGTAATTTGAAGGTATAACTTTTTCCATCTTCTGAAACTGTCCATTCTGTCGCAAGCCAAGGTTGAATCGTATTATCGGCTTTCTGCACAACGAGACTATCGAAAATCGTTCTAAATGCGCGGACAGACACCGCGAGTCCGCTTCGATGTGGATCCAATGTATCCGGTGATGTAGCCAATGCATAGGTTAGCTCACCACCTGTTGATTCTTTAGTTCCAGCCTTCCCGCTTGTATTTTCACTGTTACTCGTGCTTGCTCCATTGGAACATCCCGCTAAGAGAAGCAAAAAAGCTGTGGCAACCGTTAATGTTTTTGTCCAAGTAGGCCATTTCTTCACTTAAATCCCTCCCATTATTTTTTTACTGATTCTTGTACATACCTATTGATCGGGAATGGCAAACCGAGATTACCTCGTAATGTATCGGCCTCATATTCCGTCCGGAACAGTCCTCGTTTTTGCAGAATAGGCACAACATGATCAGTAAAATCTGTCAGATTGCTTGGAATGCTAGAAGAAATTATAAATCCATCCGCTCCTCCGGCTTCAAACCACTCTTGAATAAGATCCGCTACCTTGGACGGTGTTCCAATAAACGGAGTACGCGGTGTCGCTTCCCTTAGTGCAACTTGACGAAGTGTCAGATTCTGCTCTTTCGCCTCTTGTTTAATTCGATCTGTACCACTTTTAAAGCTATTTTGTCCTAATGCACCCAATTCCGGGAACGGTTCATCTAATGGATATTGAGAGAAATCATGATGTTCAAAATATCTTCCCAAATAGGCGAGTGCCTTATCGATTGTCATCAAGTTCGCAATTTCTTGGTATTTTTGTTCCGCTTCTTCCTCCGTTTTACCGACGATCGGTCCGATCCCTGGCAAAATGAGAATCTCATCTGGATTCCGTCCGAAAGCAGCCGCCCTACTTTTGACATCTTGATAAAATTCTTTAGCCTCTTCTAATGAAGGATGGTGTGTAAATATAGCATCCGCTTCTTTTGCTGCAAGATTTTTACCATCTTCCGAAGAACCTGCTTGAAAAATGATTGGGCGCCCTTGTTGTGAACGGGCACTATTAAGCGGCCCCTCCACAGAGAAGAATTCTCCTTTATGATTCAATTGATGGAGCTTTTCAGGATCAAAAAATACACCGGTTTCTTTATTTCTGACAAATGCATCATCTTCCCATGAATCCCATAAGCCTTTCGTGACTTGGATATATTCAGCAGCGATTTTGTACCGTTTTGCGTGATCTGGATGTTCTTCAATCGTTTTACTGAAGTTTAATGCCGTTTTCTCCAGAGGCGATGTCACGACATTCCATCCCGCACGTCCCTTACTAATATGATCAAGTGAAGAAAATTGCCGCGCAACGTTGAACGGTTCGCTATATGATGTAGACAGGGTTCCGGCAAGACCAATTCGTGAAGTAACAGAAGCAAGAGCCGATAGAATCGAAATCGGTTCAAAACGATTTAAGAAATGGGGAATCGATTGTTCATTAATATGCAAACCATCTGCAATAAAAACAAAATCAAATTTCGCTTCTTCTGACTTCTGGGCTTGATACTTATAAAATTCAAAATTTACACTCGCATCTCCTTGAACTTCTGGATGTCTCCATCCTGAAATATTGCCACCAACGCCATGGATAATCGTTCCAAATCTCAATTTTCTTTGTTCGGACATTTTCATTTCCCCTCTCGCTAATTATAATTATTCTTATAAAATTAGTCAGCTTTAATCGTAAAAAAATCAGTTAGTCTGTAAATATGGAGCGAGCACCTTTTCAAGATGATTGATTCCAATTTCTGTAACCCCTTCATACATACCATTCTGACCAATTTCAACTACAGGCACATGACGAATACCATATTTAGCTTCTAAAATATCGCGTCGTTCATCGTGATTTGTCACATCAATGGTTTGATAATCCACCTGTTTTTCTTCTAAAAATTGTTTTACCTCTGCACAATAGTGACATCCTTCTTTTGACCATACAACTACAGTTAATGATTTTGACATAATAAATTCCTCCTCTAACTTTAAATTCTTGATTTCTTAAATGAGCGTTTGGGCTATCAAACAGCTTTGTTACAAAATATACTCTTCTTCATTCTTTTTCTCTTCAGAATATGTCGGACTTAATAATTGAAACGTCCGGAATCGTTCTTCTTTTGTTTGAACCGGTGAATGCAAAATAAACTCATCCACTTGATATGTGTTATGAAGATGTGCTAACTCTTCTTTAATAAATACCGGTGTTCCGGCAATGATATTAGCCTCTTGTTCAGACACTTCATATGGCTCACCTGCTTGACTACCAAACGTCTCCGCTTGTTTTGCCGACTGAACGGTTACCGTGCGGCCGCTTTTGAGATGAACTTTAAACAATTTGTGATCCAAAGCAAGCTGTTCGGCTTCCGGCTTGGAAGGGGCAGCTATAACGGCAACCGACACGAGAAGACGCCCTCGTTTGTTTCTGGCATGAAACGCATTGGCTGCTTCTTCAAGAACGGAAATGTCGCTGTTAATGAAGCGAGCAAACACAAAATTCCAGCCATATTTAGCGGCTAATTTAGCGCTCTCTACACTTGCACCAAGCAAATAATTTTCCGTTTTCTCCGGCGGAACCGGTAAAGCCTGAATGCCAGCAAGTGAATGGTTTTCGTCGACCGAATTTTCAATCAATTGGTTCAAAAAAGAGAGCCGTTCTTCAAAATCTTCGCCATCATTCACGGTTCCAAACTGAAGTGCTTTTGACGATAACGGCAGGCCGCCTGGTCCTTTTCCGATTCCGAGATCTACCCGTCCTGGAGCTAGTGTAGAAAGGACATGAAAGTTTTCAGCTACTTTATACGAGCTGTAATGCTGAAGCATAACTCCTCCTGACCCAATACGAATCGCATTTGTTCGAGCAAGAAGATAGGAGATTAATACTTCCGGTGATGAACCTGCCAACTGTTCCGTGTGATGATGCTCCGATACCCAAAAACGTGAGTAGCCCCATTCTTCCGCTTTTTGAGCGAGTTGTACAGTTTGCTGGAGAGCTTCAAACGGTGATGCTCCTTTTTGGATTGGACTTTGATCTAGCAAACCAAGTTTATAACCCATACGCGCTTTCCTCCTATTTCTAATACCTATTTTTCAGGTAGGAATAATTAATTCAGATTCTAAACTATATCCTACCACCCCCAACAGCCAAAAGGCAATACTTCCAGTGATAGAAAGATTTATTCGATTCATTCAAAAAATCTATCAATCTGGTTGAAGTACTCGTGCAGATTCGTTCTCTTTGAACTTTTTGATAGATAAAAGAATGTCTTCCCATAAAAAAGGAATTTCTGCCCCATAGTATGTTCCGTGAATATGTTGTTTTAGCATCAGCAAGTGATCCACATTAATTTCTACAAGTTGGCCGGACTCCAACTCCTTTTTCATACATAAATAAGGTAAAAAACCAATCCCATTGCCAGATTGAATCAGTGATTTCGCTACCTCAAGATGATCGACCTGAAATTCGATGCGCGGTTCAATATTCGCCACTTCAAACATTTTGTGAACAAGGTTCCAGTTAAACGCACCACATTCAAAAAATACCATTGGTTCACCTGCTAATTGCTGTACGGTCAATTTCGAAGAGGATTGAAGCGGATGGCCTGGTTTTACAACGAGTCTTACGGAATTATCAAGAAGGGGTTCTTGCTGCAGCGCATTGTGTGCGATTTCTTTCATAAACGCCACATCAATTTGTTTCCGGAGCAGCTGATCCATCAAAGCATCATTAGACGCTGAAATGAATTTAAAGCGAATACCGGGATTAGCCTTTTTCCAGAGTGGCAGTGCAAATGGAATAAAATATTGGGACGTAATAAGATTAGCGCCAATAACGACCTCATCCTGATCCGTTTCTTTTTTCAATTTCTTCTTCCCTTGTTGAAGTGTATGGATAATCTGCTCAGCGAACGGAACGAATTCTTTCCCTTTTTCCGTCAAGACAATCCCTCGCCCTTGTCGTTCAAATAATTCGATGTCTAATTCCCGCTCCAGTGTTTTAATCCGTGCCGTAACCGTTGGCTGTGATAAAAACAACGCCTCTGCTGCTTTATGAATACTACTGAAATGGACAACATACATGAAAGATTCAATGTGGTCAATGTTCATTTTCTAAGCTCCTTTCCCCGAAGTACAGACAAAAAAGATGCCATACTCTTATAGCGTTCAGAAAAGCCAATGCGGATTCATCATTTTGGTGAAGTGAGGTTGGGTAAAATGGCCATATTACGGATTACCCCTTCCTTTTTTGCATTCCTATCCAAATCGTCTGTTCTTGTCTAGACATATAATTTACTAAAATCCTCGTATCCTAGCTTTTTAGTAAATATACCCGTTTATCTATGCAAACAGCGATTGAATATCTAACTATCCTCTACACTTGAACTATCCACCACTTAATTTCATACGAAACTTGAAGTGAGAGTCTTCTCGCCTGAAATGATAAAAGACTTTGACTCCTTGCATATATACAGCTAAGGGGCAAAGTCTCTAGTGGTCTAGTAGTAAACACAAATAAAAAGTCTACTTGCATTTATATTATTCCGATTAAACCAATTAATCAAGTTTGAATTTAAAACCAATTATTATCTTATAAAGTGGAACTTTCTTTCCGTTTCAGATTTATACTTGCTCTTGTTGCTTCGCTTCAAGAAAAGCGATTTTTACTTTGTTCAGTAATTCTTGATCAGTAAGTAACTTGTATCCGGCATGTGCCAAAGCTTTAGCACCGGTAAGGATGGCACGATTCCCCTGATCTGACTTCGCACATTCACGGAATTCATTGGTGTGAGCAATTAAATCATCCGGGCCGATTTTAATAAACGGATGAGCAGTCGGCACAACATGACTGACATTTCCAGCGTCCGATGAGCCATACCCAGTTGTTTTCCGAGGGATTATCGACTCTCCCAATTGGGTCAACTCTTCTGCCAATAAATCATCTAAAACCGGGTTGATGATAAAATTAAAAATTTCATTTTGAAAGCGTTCAATTTTAACAGTACTGCCAGTCGAAAGGGCTGCACCTTTAGCGATATTTTGAATTTTTTCAGATACGTTCTGACACTTTTTCCACGTTTCAGCGCGAATAAAGAAGCGGGCTGATGCATATTCAGGGATAATATTAGGGGCATCGCCACCGTTTGTAATAATGCCATGAATTTTTACATCGGAGGGCAATTGTTGCCTGAGGGCACCAATGCCATTAAATAATTGAATGACGCTATCGAGCGCATTGATTCCTTGATCCGGTGAAGCCGCTGCATGGGCTGCTTTTCCGTAAAAATGAAATTCAAGCGGATCGACAGCAAGAAAAGGGTTTGTCACGCCAGTTTGTCCTGACGGATGGATCATGATAGCTGCATCGACACCATCAAACAATCCTTGTTTGACATAGCTTCCTTTTGCACTTCCATTTGGCCCACCTTCCTCGGCAGGGGTGCCAAATACAATCACTTCCCCACCTGTTTCTTCGAGAACCTTTGCAAGTGAAATTCCAGCTGCTACACTTGTTGTGCCAATGATATTGTGACCGCAAGCATGACCTAGCCCTGGCAATGCATCATACTCAGCTAGAAAAGCAATTACCGGACCTTCTTTGGCAGATTTTTTTCTCGCAATAAAACCTGTCTCATGACCAGCAATATCGCGCTCCACATCGAAGCCCGCTTTAATAAGTAAAGCTGTAAGCGTATTAGAAGCAAAATATTCTTGGTTGCCGATTTCCGGATTTGCATGAATTTTTTGACTTGCTTCAACATACGTATTTGCATGTAGTACAAGATCTTCTTCAATGATTTGCAAGTGAACTTCCTTAACAATAGTCATCGTTTCTTGCCTCCTTCTAATTAGAAAGAAGCCAGACAAAGTTTCGTTATCCCTATCTGGCTTCGACTTTATTTTGTATCAATTTATTTAGCAGCAGGTTTCGTCCATGCATCTTTATAATTGACTAGCTCGTCTACTGAAACGTATGCCGGAATCTGGCTTCCTTTAAACGTATCATCTATGAATTGTTCTACCTTTTTAGATTGATAAAGCTCAACTAATTTCTGTAATTCCGGACGATCTGCATCCCCTTTTTTCACAGCAATAATATTAATATATGGTTTAGCTGTAGCATTTTCATGGAATAAAGAATCCTCTAATTTCAAGCCTGCCTCCACGGCAAAGTTATTATTAATAACAGACGCATCCACATCATCTAAGAATCGCGGTGTATTGCCAGCAGCCACTGCTTCAAACTTTAAGTTCTTCGGATTGGTTGCAATTTTATTTAATGCACCGTTTCCATCAAAATCCTCAACTAACGTAATCAAACCCGCTTCTTGTAAAAGTAATAAGGCACGTCCAAAGTTCGTTCCTTCATTTGGTACAGCAATTGTTGCACCTTCTGGCAGTTCCTCAAGCTTCTTATATTCTTTTGAATACAACCCCATTGGAGCAATAACTGTCGCACCGATTGCTTCTAAATCCAACTTTTGCTTTTTAATAGTTTCGTCAAAATAAGAAACCGTTTGAAAGGAATTGGCATCAATCTCCCCTTCTGCTAATGCTAGATTCGGCTGGATATAATCATTAAATTTAACGAGCTCGATCTTCAACCCTTCTTCTTTAGCGATATCAACGATATAATCCCATGTTCGTGTATCCCCGCTACTAACACCAACTTTCACTGTTTTTTCGCCGTCTGCACTGCCTTTTACATCGTTTTTTCCACATGCTGACAAAACAGCAAGCGTTAGAATTAAGATCGCTATTAATAATTTTTTCATTTTTTATTCCCCCAATTATCTTCTTCTGATTTTTTTGGACACGATATTTCCAGTTGATTGCAGTAATTGAACGATAACCACAAGCGCAAAAACCGTAACAATCATCGTCATCGTATCGAACCTTTGATACCCATAACTTAAAGCAAGGTCACCAACTCCACCCGCTCCAACCGCACCAGCCATCGCTGAAGCACCGACAAGACCGATTGTTGCTGTTGTAAACGTAAGGACCAATGAGCTAAGTCCTTCTGGAATTAAAAAGCGAAAAATAATTTGCCATGTCGTCGCTCCCATTGCTTCTGCCGCTTCGATAATTCCTTTGTCTACTTCCAAAAGGGAATTTTCCACTAGTCGCGCAATATAAGGCGCCGCATAAAATATCAAGGGGACAATCGCTGCATTTGTCCCAATTGCCGTACCGACTACGAATCTAGTAAACGGAATCAGAGCAACTAGTAAAATAATGAACGGTATAGACCTTAATATATTAATAACTGGGTTCAATACATTGAATACCCACTTATTCTCCAATATATGACCATTCCTAGTTATGACGAGTAAGATTCCCAGTGGAAGTCCTATCACAACTGAAAATAAGAGAGAGAAGGCAACCATATAAAGCGTATCACCAAATCCAGTTAACAGTTGATCTGCCGTAATTTCCATGCCCCATAATGTGTTATTCATGTACACTTACCTCCTGCACGAGAATATTTTCGGCTTGAATATAATCGTATGCCTTCTTAATCTCGCTTTCTTCTCCTGTCACTTCCATAATCAAATTACCAAACGGCGTTTCCTGGATTTCCGAAATATTTGCCGATAAAACATTTAAATCGATATCAAATTTTTTTGCAATTGTTGATAATAATGGTTTGCTTGAATTCACCCCAATAAAATTAATTTTCCAGATAACCGGATTTCCTTCCGACTGTTTTTTAAAACTCTGCGGAATTTCGTCATGAATCACTGTTCGGACAAAGTTTTGGGCAATCTCTGTTTGCGGCTTAGCAAATACGTCAAACACAGAACCTTGCTCAACAATTCTGCCACCTTCCATGACTGCCACTTTATTACAAATTTCGCGAATGACCGACATTTCATGGGTAATCAGCAAGATCGTGATGTTGTATTCCCGATTTACTTTCTTTAACAGTTGCAAAACAGCACTTGTCGTTTGTGGATCGAGCGCTGATGTCGCTTCATCGCATAGGAGAATCGAAGGATTGGTTGCTAGGGCACGTGCAATACCGATTCGCTGCTTTTGCCCGCCAGACAATTGCTCTGGATAATTTTTGGCTTTTCCCAAAAGGCCGACGAATTCCAATAATTCATTTACCCGGGTATGAATTTCTTTTGCAGGGGTACCCGATAAGATCAGCGGCATCGCAACATTATCAAAAACCGTCTTCGAATTAAGCAAATTAAAATGTTGGAAAATCATCCCGATTTTCTTCTTCTCCGCTCGTAAATCTTTCGGCTTTAACGAAGTCAATGCTTTGCCATTTACCAAAATTCGCCCTTCTGACGGACGCTCTAGTAAATTGACTAATCGGATCAGCGTACTTTTACCAGCACCACTGTAGCCGACAACACCGAAAATATCGCCTTTCTCAACGACTAAATCGATCCCTTTCAAAGCTTCAACGGTTTGTTTCTTCGATTCATACATCTTTTTCACATTTTGAAATTCAATCATCTGCTCTCCCCCATGTTGTTCCTATTATAAGTTGTAACACGAAAAAGCCTCTTCCATCATTAGACAGAAGAGGCTTACTTAGACAAATAAAAGATTACACTTCTATGAATTATCTAGCAAAGGCTTCTTCTTATCTATCAAACTTTCGTCCGTTGGAATTAGCACAGTATTTTTACAAAAGTAAAAACCTGTTGCCGAGGTATCATAGGGCCAAGTCCCTCCACATCTCTTGATAAGAATTTATCCATATATAATTTTATTTTCTATACTATATAACTTAATATTTAAAATGTCAATTAAATTCTAAAAAATCTGTGTGTTATGACTATGAAGTTACCCCATAGTGAAAGGGTCTGACCACATTTACTATAACCGTTTATCTCTGACATATTAAACGAGGTATAGAATTTGAGGGCAGACCCTTTTTAGATAATCTTGTCTTAATGTAGTTTTAAAAAAAAGAATCGTTAGTTCGGCAATCTCCTATCTAATCCAATACAAAATATTGCTTATGAAAACAAGCCCCCTGCCTCCAAGCATCAGGGATACTTGATTCGCAACCAAGCAAGACAATTAGATTTTTCAAACACTAAGGAACTTACTTCACCTTTTTGTCGATCGTATATAAAATGAGTTAAGCAAAACGAGTTTTTTCATTTTGATCAAAATTTATTACAAAGATTCCAGATCATTCCGGACACCCTCTAGAGACTGCTATACCTAACACATCATTAGAAGTTTTATGTTCGAGAAGATTTAGATTTATCAGACCTACTTCTTTTGTTAAAAATCGAGTCATAGATAGAAATAATCCAGTTTACAATTGGATCGAACAATCTTGGTAATTTTACAATCACATACGAGACAACAATTGCCACTATTAAACTGCCTACTACGTCAAACGGATAATGAAGCCCCGCCCAAATGCGGGAAAAGCCAGTTAATAGGGCTAAAATAAATAGAGGGATACCAATTTTTTTATACCGATACCACATAGCAATTGCAATCGTAAAAGCGCCTGTTGAATGATCACTAGGAAAAGAAGAGTCCGCAGCATGAGGAATCAAAGTCTGGACGTGATGTGTGACAAATGGACGCGGCTCATAGTATATCTGAGCAATAAGAACATTTACAACTAACGCAATAACTCCTGTTCCACCGGCATATAATACTGCCCGTTTCATAGGTTTTCCACCAAAGATCCATAGAACCAAAAGTACCAAAGCCAAAATGTAAATCGCTTTATTTGTTATAAAGACCATAAGAGTATCCAATGCATAACTATGACCCGATAAATTATGGATGCTTTTAAATAATTCGTAATTCATACAATCATCTCTTTCTTTGATTTCCTTAAATAGGTGGAAACTGTTTTATATAAATAGGGGCGGACAGTTTATTTATGGGATCACGGTCCCACGCCCCCGTTACACCACAGAGTATAAGTCCATATTGTTTGAACGGCCGGTGAAGAAGGTCGAGACATTATAGTGCTACGTTAGGTAAGTTATAAAAATATTGTAGGAAATATAATTGGGAAAGGAGCACTAGCTCTTTCGCAGTCCATAATATAAACAATAGCTTTCCTAATTTGATGAGAAATCTATATGAATTACACATACCGATAGTCATTTACCTTCTAGATTATATGGATTTTCCTTTCATATCGATATCTCTTTGCCTCTTTCTTCTTCTATTGAAAACAACTTTTGATAGGATAATACTAATTTCATATATGAGAATTAAAGGTACAGCTACAGAAATATGAGAAATAAACTCAGGCGGTGAGATCATAGAAGCAATAATCACCAAAATGAAATAAGCATATTTTCTTAACTTTGTTAAGCTATGTGGGTTAAGAACACCAATTGATGTTAAAAACATCATGACGAGAGGTAATTCGAAAGCAATCCCAAATGGCAAAGTGGTTTTTATTAAAAAGTCAAAGTATTTTTCAGCTGTAAAAGAAGGAACCATCATATCCTTACCTAAGTTTATAAGAAAATTCAAAAGGTTAGGAAACACGAAATAATAGCCGAACCCTAATCCAGCAATAAAAAGGATGAATAATCCCGGTATATACGCAAGAGTTACTCGTCTTTCTTGCGGCTGTAAACCAGGCTTTACAAACATCCATAATTGGTAAGCGACAATTGGAGTGGTCCCAGCAAAAGCGAAAACACAAGCAATATGGAAGAAAATCCACATAATATCGCCTGGTCCTAAAATAAGTAACGGATCATCGAAACTCCCCATAAAAAATAAATATATTTTTTTCACAAAAAAAAGCCCTATTATCAAAAACACTAAGAATGATAAAGCAGAAATAATGATCCTTCTTCGCAACTCCTCCAAATGTTCAATTACATTAAGGGTTTTATCATCCAAAATAAAGTGCCACGCCTTTCTGAAGCCACCATATAAAGTATCTTATAAGCGGTCAAATAGTTTATTGAACTGCTTTATCTCCTACATAAATAGGAATTTTGTTAATGATTAATTATCCTTTATGAGATGCGTGAAAAATAACATGTGCGAATTTCTCTCAACTTTCAAAATCAAGAGTTTCCCATCATAAAAGTCCTAACTTACTTATGGAATCAAGTGTTCAAGTCGGAATTTAGTCTTTATGAACTCCTTGGTTAGTAACTAGTAACAGAATGACTTATTGAATTGATTTTTTCATGTTCTTCGTATACACCTGTTCCATCGTCAACTTCTAATTCAGCATCCTTAAAGGTGCCAGGTGCTTATTATGTGCAATTTTCTACCTTTCCATTTCGGGTTTACTTTGTTTTTTCGCTAAAACAGTATTCTCTTGTTTTTCACTCAACTCTAACTGTTTCACGTGCTTGTAATCGATTGAAAATGTTAGATTTACTAATCTTGAGTTTTCCTTGGTAGAAGAAATTTGAATATTAGTGGATTTTTCGTGCATTGTATACGCAATCATTGAATTTGTTTTTTTTACCTATTCATGTTCACTACTGACAATCCCATTTACCATCAATTTTCTTGCTCTTCACAACACCGTAAAAATATGTATATTCTTAACCTTTTTCTGACCTTACTGGGTTAATCATCTTTTTCACAGGCAACTAGGCGTTGAACTATTAAGATCTTTATTGTCTTCGCCAACACAAGGACGCCATCTAAGTCAAGTCTAGACACCTATATTCGTTAAAAAAAGAATCTTAAATGGAATTCTCTTTTTGCCACTTCAACAATTTTCATTGAGTAACCCATATTATTCCTTGAAATACAAAAGTCTGACCCATGATTCCTTAGCGAACTAACGCAATGAAATCAGACAAACTTACCACTCTATTCTTTTTTTCTTGACTAGTGGGCCTTTCATTGTCCTGTGACAAAAACGCTTTTAAAGCTTGTTTGTTTTTCTCATAATCAATTTTTAGGACGGATCCTACGTTCACCCGTTCATTAACATAAGAATCTTTAATAGGTATTCTTAAGCTTTCCATTTGTTTAGATTTCCCTGCAATCAAACCTTTCCCGATTGCAAAAATGGTTCCTATATCTACATTTGTATCAATGTACGGATCCGCAACTCCAAGTATCTTTGGCAGGTTCACAACACTTTGCATAGAGGCAGCCTGTTCCTTAATCTTAGACAACGCTTCTTGTTGCCTTTCCACTCGCCCAAAATCACTTAAGCGATCTTGACGAAAACGAACATATCCTAGCAATTCCTTACCATGCAAAATTTGTTTACCTGGATGTAATGTCATTCCAATTCCATAAGACATTTCATATGGAATCTCAACCTCTATCCCGTCAGGTGCGATAATATCTACAATTTTCGAAAAGCCGTTAAAATCAACAACAGCATAGTAATTAATATCAACATCAAAATTTTGCTTAATCGTTTGTCTTACAAGTTCTGGTCCGCCAAACGCAAAAGCGGCATTCATTTTTTGCTTGCCGTGATTTGGAATATCAACATACGTGTCTCTCATTATAGATGCGATTTTCAAACTATGAGATTTTTGATTATAATGAGCAATCATTAACGCATCAGAACGTGCTTGTTCATCACCTCTAGCGTCAGATCCTATTAACAGAATATTAATTTCACCAAATTGAGGCTCCTTCCCTTGAAACGGATCAAACATTGTTCCATCATTCTTATACATCCCATCGCTCGCCTCAGATAATCCTTTATTATACTGATAAACACAATAAAAGATCACGATGATTAATAGCGAAATCAACAGGAAAAGGTTTCTTTTCCATTTATTTTTAGTCCTATTTCTTTTCTTCATATATAAAATCACCATTCACTTAAATTAAATCTTTTACCTAAAAATGTTGTTTAAAATTAACCTTTTTAGTAGATTCAGGTTATTTTTCAAACTAAATTGTTAGAACTGCATGTTAAACAAATTAGATATGTTACGCCTCATTTTTTTATCGATAGTGCATTTGTTACAAGTTGTACAGCGATTGCGTCGTCTAAATAGCCAATCGGAAATATATAATCCGGAATAACATCTACGGACAAAATGAAATATAGAAGTGCACTTCCAATTATGACGAGTTCACCCGGAGTCCCCTTCATCCTGCTGAATTTCTCATACATATTCTTCAAATGATTAATAAACGGACCTATGCTCCCAACTTTCTGAAGCTTCTCTTCAAAGCTATTAAGAATCGTTTCTTTCCCTTCTTCCGTTTGTGTATATTGTTCATAATTAGCTAATTTCTGTTCCACACTTGTGATTGTAAAATTATTAATATTTATATCAGAGGATTCGAGAAATTTTTGAATGCTGTCAACAGAAATATGGATATCTGAATCTAGCTTTTCCTGCCTCTGCTCAATATCATAACCTGCAGCTACAAATAGCTCAGTGATTGGCACATTAAGGATGTCTGCAAATTTTCGTAGATGTTCGGGAGTTGCTTTTCGCTTACCGTTTATGATCCTTGAGATTGTAGCTGTATCGATTTCAGTGAGCTCACTAAGTTTCCGCATTGATAATGAACGTTCCTTTAATAATTCTTTTAGCACAAACCCTAGATTACTTTTTTTTCCTTCAGTCATACTCTCACGTCCTCTCTCGAATTTATTAAATTCTTATAGTTAAAATGAACTAAACATACTCCTTATTAACATTCACAGTATTTCGGTATTGAACTTAAATATTCTATATAAATAACGTAAGTTGTGGAGAAGTAGGTACTACAAACAGCAACAGCTCTTGGAAGTTGCAAAGCTTCCTATAATAGAATCCTTAAAGAACTATTAAACTCTAATCAATATATGGTGACTTTGACAAATCGCCAATGAAAAATGTACATTTTTTTAAAAATTTTACAAATAGTATGGACGGGTCTTTACTCAGATGACTTACATATTTTCATTCCTGCTGAACATATATTTTTTTGTTCGTATATTTACACTTAATACTAATCCTAAAGCAATCATATTCGTTAATAGCGCACTTCCTCCATAACTCAAAAACGGTAGGGCGATTCCAGTAATCGGCATTAAACCGATGGTCATTGAAATGTTTTGAAAGATTTGAAAAGTGATTAACCCAATAACCCCAGCACATATGTATGAACCAAACACATGATTCGATTGTAAAGCAATAACGGTGATTCGATAAATCAGAATAAAGTACAAACTTATTAAGATAGCGGAGCCAATAAAACCAAATTCCTCGCCAATGACAGAGAAGATAAAATCCGTATGTGCTTCGGGTACCCTTCCACTCTGGACTTGTGTTCCCTGATTAAATCCACTCCCTGCCATACGTCCTGATCCAATTCCTAAAATGGCTTGAGTTAGTTGATATCCATAGCTTGAAGCAAATTCTTGTGGGCTCAGCCAACCATAGATTCTCTCCAATTGATGGGGTTTAATAACTTTTGAAAAAACGTCAAAAAAGTGGTTGTGTAAATAGACAAGAAACGCAATTAAAACCGTAAAACAAGAAGCTAAGAGAGCAATCATTTTGAATGATATTCCTGAAGCAAGAATTAAACTGAAAGCGATGGCAGCAATAACGAGTGCTGAACCTAGATCAGGCTGTACCAATATTAAATAGAACGGAACTATCGTAAGCATAGCAATTTTTATTGTCGTTAGAATACTCTCTGTGAAGGATAGCCCTCGATTTGCAAACCGATGTAAAATGGTTGCTAAATAGATAAGTAAAAACACTTTCATAAACTCTGACGGCTGTAGCTCAAAAAAGCCAAAGCTAATCCATCTAGTAGCTCCGTTTTTAAACGTTCCGAAAAAGTGAACGAGAATCAATAAACTAATCCCTACAAAATACAAAGGGGCAGCCAATTTTTCTAGTAATTCAAAATCGAATTTCGCTACCACCACCATTACCACTGCGCCAACGAAATACCAAATCACTTGTCTTTTTACAAAATACAAAGGGTCCTGTGTTTCATATTGGCCTGATCCACTATACACAGCTAGTAAGCTATAAATAAATATACAGAATAAAGTAAATAACAATATATAATCAAGCTGTTGTTCATTTTTTATCAACGAATTTTCACCACTCCTACGATATATTAACTCGACTCTTCACCATTTGTTTCCAAGGAAGTGTTTCTATTTTTCATATGCACTGGTTGACCAAATTGTTAAAGTGAGCGTTGATACTAGAGTATCGTTTTGGGATGTGGTCTCACATAAATTATTGGTTAATTTTTTTCATCAAATTCCTTTTGGGTAGTAAAAGCCAGCTTTTCTTCAGACATACTCCATCGTCCCTACTATTATTTATTAATCGATGCGTAATACTGAATACAAACTATAATAATTCACAATTGTACGGAGCGATTGAATTTAAATGGTTTATGTAACCCAACGAAGGGGGGGATAAATAATAATTACAAGCAGTAACAGAATTGTTTACCAAAGCCATTGAAAAAAATTGTACAGTGTCCCCTTAGAAAAATACGTGTTATCAGGGAATATACATTAGTGTTGACTTTTTGTCAACAGTAGAATTATGTTGTCAAAAGTGTTTATTCAATATTATAAATGCCCATTTTAACTTGAATGCTGTATTGACATATAGCTCATTTGAATCATTTATATACGTCTATAGTGACTTTAAGTGTGTTGGCTGTAAGTAACTCTCATTGAATTACACAAAGTTTTTCAACCTGTTTTTATAAGGCAGGCGTATAGAAAAATGCTTATCAATCCTCTTAACATACTGTACATCTATTTGTAAAAGAGCATGTGAGTTTATTGATCACTCTACCTTTCTGGCACTAAGACATTTTTCTACACTTCACAGCCCCTGTTAATCATTTGCCTTCACTAAAAAAATGCTGAAAAAGCAAGCACCAAAATAATGACTCCACTCAAGATCGTTCCAAATTGACCTAATGTAAATGAACCAATTCGGACATCTGCTAATTTGTATCCTAGCCTAACGCCTACCCAAACGCTTATGAAGCTGCCAATTGCAGCTGTTAAGGAAATGGCAAGCGGTGAAAATCCAAGTAATCCTGCACCTAAGCCATTCGTCAATGCATTGGCTGATAATGCAATACCTAGAATCACAGCCTCCCCCCAACCAATTTCACCAGACTGATCGCAATCGGCTACTTCAGGGTTTTTAAGAATGTTTTTTATACTTTTGGACTGTTTATTCGGCTCAGAAACTACCGCCGATGCTCCTTTATTACGTGGTGTCGCCAATAGTATGATTCGAACACCAATAATAACTAATAAAAGCGCTCCTATAATGACAGGGAACATACCTGGCAGGATATTTGAAAGCCACATTCCAAATGTAATTCCCGCTATACTCATGAGAAAACAAATCACAGCTATCAAAAAGTTTGCACCTAACCCTACTCGAATCTTTCGAATACCATAAGAAATTCCTACTCCTAAATTATCTATACTTGATGAAACGGCAAATGCCATAATGATTAGCCAAGGCATAGTAAAAACACCCCTTATTTTTTTTACATTATATTGTTTATATTGACAAAAATTGCCTGTACGATTTAAAACTGTTGATAAAAAATCAACAGTTGGTAAAACCCATAAAGGAGTGAATATCATTGATAAAAGAAGAGATGCAAAATCTTGGTACCTTAATTACAACATTGTTAAAGGCACGTTCACTTTCTATATAATAAATAAGTAACAGAAGGACGACCGTCATAGGCCGTCCTTCTTTAAATTAAAGCTGATTATTAAATGAAGATTACTGACTATAAGCCCATGTTTAAGGTGAATTGGTTTCATTCTCTTGGTTCGTCCAGATAATAAAAAAAGGAGCTGCTGATTGGCTCCTGGGATTTAAGTTATGTATCCGTAATATTACTTATTGAGGTTAATCTCAGCAATGTCCACCATGCTCATGATGGTACAGGTATCCATCATATCCACACCGTAGCCATAATTTCCAACGATTTGTCTATCCATTTTATCTCCCCCCTAAATTGCTTCAAAATTAGGGTATGTGTCCATGGTCCATGAGGAGTAGACATTTGCCTATTTGTAACTGTAAGCTTGGTTGATATTTTATTTGAAGGATTATCATAACCTCTCATTGTAACAAGGGATTACGAGAGTTTTATGATAAGAAGCGTGAAGAAGGAAAGCCCTTTAAAGTAGCTGTGATAGCATGTGCCAATAAACGATTACATTGGATTTATGCACTTTTCAAAAGCAAATCATATTTCCAGGATCTAGCCTAGTCATAAACTATAACTAAACAGTCCAAACTTTTTCAAACACAGCACCTTGGAATGTTATTTGGCATACACAAATTTAGTATAAACGACTTGAAGAAATCCAACAGGCATTTGAAAATAGAAAAGAACGTCCGTTTATATCAAAGGTATCAAGTGATTCTTCTTCATTTACAGGGTCATATGAATCGTGAAATTGCCAAGAGTGTAAACCTTAACGAGAATACAATCAGTACCTATATTAAAAAGTACCAGAAACTTGACATCGATGGTTTAAACCTAGGTTATTCTCCTGGTGCACCTCGTCGTTTGACATACGAGCAAGAGGCGCAGGTGAAGGAAATTGTCTTAAATCAAACGCCTGTAGAAGTCGGGCTAAAAACCGATATGAATTGGACCAGTCCATTATTACGCGAATTTGATGTTCGTTATTGGGATCGTGGTGTACTTCCCCTTCTCCATCGCTTGGGATTTAGCCACACGCGTCCAACCTACACGCTAGCGAAAGCAGATCCAATCAAGCAGGAGGCTTTTCGAGATACATTTCGTGACCTAAAAAAAAACTAGAAAATGGCGAAATTGATACCATTCTCTTTCAAGATGAATCAACGATCCGGGATTATCTGGCCATCGGGTATACCTGGTTTCCGAAAGGGCAACAGCGTAAAATTCCCACATTCGGCCAACATCAAAGCGTGAAATTGTTAGGAGTACTAGATTATGAAACAGGTTCTCTTTTTGTATGCAGGATCGATTGTTTGACGCCCAAACCTTCCTTTGCTTTCTAGAAAACATTTTAAGGGAGTACCCTACAGGAAAAATCGTGAAGGTGTTGGATAACGCCCGCATTCATCACGCCAAACTGATTCAACCTTTTTTAGACGAGCCTGGCGCTTCTCTTTTTACCGCCTTACAGTCTGAATCTAAGCCTGATTGAAGGCCTATGGAAGTGGTTAAAAACGTCTGTGGTTTACAATGTATTTTATGAGTCTGTACAGGACATTCGTAAAAATGTTCAAGCCTTTATTGCAGAGATGAACGAGACCCCTAAAAAGGTCATTGATCGACTGTGCGTGAAACTATAAATTGTTTAATGCGTTTCATATAGTAAGCACTTTTCAAGTAATTTAGATTGGATTAGTTGGCATTAAAAGTGATTTAACTATACTTTCTATTCCTAATATTGTAAATATCATTCCACTTTAAAAATTTGGCATCTAAACAGATTCATTTAGAAACTGAAACTTCATTTCAACAAAAAAGACGTCCCCCTTAAATATGGAAGAATCGTCTTTTTTCCCCTAAAAAATCTTCTGGCGATCTCTTTCATCTTTTAGTATTTCTACCGCTTCTCTAAACCGCTGGGAATGAACGATTTCTCTTTCTCGCAAATAACGTAAGGAGTCATTTAAATCTGTATCATCAGACATATCAATGATCCATTGATAGGTGGCTCTTGCCTTCTCTTCAGCTGCTATATCCTCATAGAGATCCGCAATCGGGTCTCCTTTTGCTTGAAAATATGTAGCGGAGAAAGGAGCTCCTGCTGCGTTATTGTAGAATAGCGCGCTATCATGTTGGACATAATGCTCACCAAGACCTGCTTCCTTTAATGCTTGAGGTTTCGCGTCCTTCGTTAGTTTATAAATCATCGTTGCAATCATTTCCAGATGGGCAAATTCCTCTGTACCAATATCTGTTAACAGTCCAATGACTTTATCAGGAATCGTATACCGCTGATTTAAGTAGCGGAGGGCAGCAGCAAGCTCACCATCTGCCCCGCCATATTGCTCCACTAAATACTTAGCCAGCGTTGGATTACACGTACTTACTTTCACTGGATATTGCAGTTTTTTTTCATAAATCCACACGATTTCCTCACCTCTCTGTGGAAAAGGGGCGGGGCCTTCCACGATCAGCTCCGCACCGCCACCTTCATTAGGTAATGCAATTTTAGTACTTGAACTTTTTCCATCGTAGAACTTTGAAACAAATGCTTATATATGTTTTCTGCTTAAACTTGCCATGGCCAAAGTCCGCTCCATGCCCAGTAATCCTGCTGATGATTCACACTTCCTTTCTGTAAAGGACCAAAGGACTCTTCGAATTTCTGTTTAATTTGTTTGCTGTACAAGGCAAAGTGATTATATTGTTGAATCGCATTCTGATCAGTGGGATGTGTATCTAGGTATAGCACCAATTCATCAATGACAAAATCGATGGCTTGAATCTCCTCTAATTGCTGATAATACTCAATCGGCATCGTATTAGCCATGACCGCTATCTCCTCCCCGCTTATAAGGATTGTCATAATAATCGTAGAAGACCTTCCATAGCGTCCCCTTTCTCAATGCCTCTTGCGGTGTGAACTGTTCAAGATTTGGTGGTTGAAAACCTAAATACAAATTAGGTGGCGTACTGTAATACTTTTCTCCGATTGGCGGACAAGGATCGAATAAACCGCGAAAAGGAACATACGATTTTATCGGCGTAAACCTCTCTCGTTGTTGATCCATTTCTACACCTCACATTATTTTCTCTATTGAATATATGCGCTGTAGGAAAAAGATATCCCGCTAAAAACAAATGGAGAGATGAATGGCAGGAAATGGCGCACTATTGAGAGGAGCCAAGAACCTCACTATTTTCTAAGCAATTTGGCTACAAAACTACATCACTACTTCGTTTCCCCTTTTCGAAGCGCTCGTCTGTAGTATAATAAGCAAAGCTTAGCTTTAGGAGGTTTTTGATTTGAATCAAACAAAGCCGTTTATGTATGCTATGGACAATAAACGATATCATACTTGGAATTATCATTTGCGAAAGCATTTTGGTCATAAAGTTTTTAAAGTAGCACTTGATGGCGGTTTTGACTGCCCAAACCGTGATGGTACAGTTGCATATGGCGGTTGCACATTTTGTAGTGCAGCGGGTTCAGGTGATTTCGCCGGAGATCGGGTTGAGCCGCTCGATGTTCAATTTAAGAAAATCAGTGGAAAAATGCATCAAAAATGGAAAGATGGCAAATACATGGCCTATTTCCAGGCTTATACGAACACCCACGCCCCAGTTAGTGAATTACGAGAAAAATACGAAAGCGTGCTGAATCAGGAGGGTGTCGTCGGATTATCCATCGCGACGAGACCTGATTGCCTTCCTGATGATGTTGTCGACTATTTAGCCGAGCTGAACGAACGAACCTATTTATGGGTCGAGCTTGGGCTACAAACTGTCCATGAACGAACAGCGTTACTTATTAACCGAGCTCATGATTACAAAATGTATCAAGAGGGCGTCGCTAAGCTTAGAAAACATGGGATTCGCGTTTGTTCGCACATCATTAACGGACTACCACTTGAAAGCTATGACATGATGATGGAAACAGCTCGCGAAGTAGCGAAATTGGACGTTCAAGGCATCAAGATACACTTACTTCATCTACTTAAAGGAACGCCAATGGTCAAACAATATGAAAAAGGGATGCTCGAATTTTTAACACAAGAAGATTATGTGAACCTTGTTGTCGATCAGTTGGAGATACTCCCTCCGGAAATGATCGTTCACAGAATTACTGGTGACGGTCCGATCGATTTGATGATTGGGCCAATGTGGAGCGTGAATAAATGGGATGTATTAAACTCGATTGATGCAGAGCTAAAACGCCGGGATAGCTGGCAAGGGAAACTTTATCAAATAATTGAAAAGGAATGAAGTATTTTGGATTTGACCCGTAAATCCTAAATTCGACGCATAATGGGGGTTTATCACCTGTTAAGAGTGGGATAAATTTTACTATGATATGGAAGTGAAAAACGGTGAAACTTATGAAGATTCTTCCCTTCGCTCGGTTTCTGCTTCAGACGGCACTTGAACCAGGAGATATTGTAATCGATGGGACTTGTGGCAACGGACATGATACAGCTTTTCTGGCTAATATCGTTGGTAAAACCGGACATGTGTACGGATTCGATATTCAAAAGGAAGCGATTGTGAATACGACTGAGAAATTACGAGAAGAAGATCTACTGCAACAGTGTACGCTTATTCAAACAGGGCATGAGCATGTAAAAGCATATGTGTCAGAGCAACAGTATGGCCAAATTAAAGCTGCTATCTTTAATTTGGGGTATCTTCCAGGTGGCGACAAATCAATTGTCACCGCTGCCGAGTCGACCATTGCTGCGATTGAACAACTACTTGAAATCATGGCACCTAAAGGAGTCATCGTCCTAGTTATCTATCACGGACACATAGGCGGAGCGATTGAACGAGACGCCGTACTAGATTATGCCACGTCGCTTCCCCAGGACAAAGCTCATGTTCTACAATACGGATTCATCAATCAGGTGAATCAGCCGCCGTTTATTGTTGCGATTGAAAAAATAAAGTAATATCTTAAAGGATGAGAGTCCCCCTAAAGTGCCAGACCCTACACTCTAATATTGTGTAAGGTCTGGCACTTTATTTATGGGTGATTTCCATATTTCTGAAACTTCCATCACCCGCCATCGTATATAAAAAATAATACCAAAAGGAGAGATCAACATGTATGAAGCACCTGGTGACATTATATTTCGAATCGGACCAATTTTATTTATAGTTGCTTTTGCTATTATTTTTGGAATTATAATTTTTGCAGTGATTAAGGGGATTTCGACTTGGAGCAGCAATAACGATGCCCCTAAATTAACGGTCCGAGCTAAGGTTGTTACAAAAAGAACAAGCATACATGGTGGAGGAGAAACGCGCGCATATAATCATTACTACATCACATTTGAAGTTGATAGTGGAGATCGAATGGAATTCCATGTGAAGGACCTTGAATATGGTCAGCTGATAGAGGGCGACATTGGTGATTTACAATTTCAGGGCACAAGGTATCTTGGGTTTACACGAATCAGGTAAAACTAGATGGATGGGATCAGTACAAACGGGATAAAAAACGAGGTTGGCTCGATTAAAACCAACCTCGTTTACATCTTATTCTGGTAACTCTTCATAAGCAAGTTTCTTTATGATTTGCTCATGGCTAGGGTATTCTTCGAGTAACTCACGCTGCGTAAATAACTCGAAATCTCGATAATCAAACCCAGGGGAAACCATGCAACTTACTAGTGAATAATCTGCAGTCTCAGCTACGTCTGACCCAAATATAGCTCCCTTTGGAACAACGGCTTGCAAAACTTCCCCCTGTTCCACATTAAGACCAAGCCTCACTATTTCGTACTCTCCATTTGGATGGATGATATGTATATTCAAGGGATCTCCAGTATGAAAATACCATATTTCATCAGACTTCAAGCGATGAAAATGAGAAGGGTTTCCACTACGGAGTAAGAAATAAATGCTTGTATAATACGGTCTTTTTGTAGTATGTTCAGTAACCAGTTCTCCCTCTGCCATGAGCATTTCTTTAAAATACCCTCCTTCTTTATGAGGGGTCATTGCTAAGTTTTCGATCCAATATTCTGCGTTTTTCATAGTTACTCAAACTCCTAATTCTTTGTATTTTTCCAAAACAAACAAGACAAGGAGGTTATCCCAAATGGTCTGACCTCACATTCGAAATATCGTTTAATAGGTCATGTATGCATCAGATAAACGATGTTTAGGCACCTATTCTTTTTCCATAGATTAAAGGACATATCCAAGCGTCTTTAATCTGGTTTCCACAAAACCTAGCGCATATTGAAATACATCATCGCGCTCCGGTTCATTAAATATTTCATGATATAAATGCGGCCATTCTTTGTATTGTTTTTCATTGCAAAGATTATAATTAAACCATTCACGAACTGGGCGTTTATCGACGACTCGGTCATCGCCGCCCTGCATGAGCAAAAGCGGAATATCCTGAAAGTCAGGGATATCTTCAAAGGCTTCTTTCATGTTTTTCGTAAGTTCGCGGTACCATCTGACCGAAACTTTCGTCACGTATAACGAATCGTTTAAGTCTGACTCCCTTACTTCCTCATTTCTAGTGGCAAGCTCAGGTGATAAGCCAGATTCCACTCGGAAGGTCGGATACGTAACATTCAACCCTAACGAAATTGCAGTCATTAGCTTGGATGGGTGTTTAACTAAACCTAAACAAGGGGAAGAAAGAATGACCCCCGCCAAATCCACTTCATCCTGCTGAAGTAATCTAATCGCGATTAATCCGCCCATACTATGTCCGAGTAAAAAAACAGGCAGTGAATATTGATACGCTTCCTCAATCCAGCTTTTTACTTCTATTAAATATTGATCAAAGGATTCAATATGTCCTCTAAATGCACGGGTTGTCATACCCTGTCCTGGAAGATCTCCCATAATCACATGGTAACCGGCGGACCGCCACATTTGCGATAGCCATTTATAACGCCCGTGATGCTCCATGGCACCATGAACGATGACGATGACTCCTTTTGGGGTAACGTCTGCCTCCCATTTCCACATATGAAAATCTCCTCCTACTATATCTCTAGTTGCTAAATCTTCATTCACACTTTGCTATTCTTTATTTTATCCCGGATCAACAGACTATCATACCTTCATCTTAAATTAAATGTACGAACAATTATCAAGTCTTCTGGCATGATCATTGAACCTTATTATAACGAAATATCGCATATTATTGTATAGTAAAAATAATACCTAAAAAACATCTAAACGGAAAGGATATGGTTCAAAGATGATTCTTTACGCTTATAAAGGAAAAAAGCCGGAAATATCAGCCAGTGCCTACCTCGCCGATAACGCTGTTGTAACGGGCGATGTAAAAATCGGTGAAGAGTCAACCATCTGGTTCAATTCTGTGATTCGCGGCGACGTAGCGCCAACGATCATTGGAAACAAAGTAAATATTCAAGACAACAGCGTTCTTCACCAAAGCCCGAACAACCCGCTTATCATTGAAGATGAAGTCACAGTCGGTCATCAAGTCACGCTACATAGCTGCAAAATCCACAAAGGAGCACTCATTGGGATGGGATCAATTATTCTAGATGAAGCGGAAATCGGCGAAGGAGCTTTCATCGGTGCTGGTAGTCTCGTGCCCCAAGGGAAAGTGATTCCACCAAATACACTCGCTTTCGGACGTCCCGCCAAAGTCGTCCGTGAGCTGAACGATGCAGATCGGGAAGACATGAAACGCATCGTCCGTGAATATGCTGAAAAAGGACGGTACTACAAGAATGAGAAGCGGATTGAAGAATAAAGTGAAACTTCAATCAGTGAGGGGGTCTTCATCCCCCACTGATTGTTAGTCCCGTTCTACTGTCGCTAGATCTTCGCTTTCGCTTCGATCAAACGACAGTACGAACCCGATTGGTTCAACTAAACCGCTGAAGAGCATAGCGGTAAGTTTCACTGTATCTCACCAATCGGGCTTTTACGGGCAGTTATCCCCCACCTACGCTTCCTCGACTCCTCTAAGCCTTGAGGTCAGGGTTTTACTGCCCGTTAATGCGGGATAAAAAATCTTATTTCAACGACTCTAAGCACTGGAGTCGTTTTTATTTTATATTCATATCCAAGCAAAGTTACTTCTCTAGAATTAGTCTATGGTCCAACAGCTCTCGAGGTTCTCCTTCCCATTTACTCACCGCTTCTCCTGATTTACCCACCAATCTCAGGAATTGTGTTTCAGATTTCCCACACAAAAAAAGAAATCCACAATGTGGATTCCTCTTTTTACTATTATTGAGCTTGTTCTTTCAATGTTGCTGCTTTATCTGTACGTTCCCAAGGAAGATCAACGTCTGTACGGCCGAAATGTCCGTATGCTGCCGTTTGCTTGTAAATTGGGCGGCGCAGGTCAAGCATTTTGATAATACCAGCAGGACGAAGGTCGAAGTTAGCACGAACTAAGTCTACTAATACATCTTCAGATACTGTTCCTGTTCCGAATGTATCGATCGCAATTGACACTGGTTTCGCTACACCGATTGCATAAGCCAATTGAACTTCTGCTTTATCAGCAAGACCAGCTGCTACGATGTTTTTCGCAACATAACGAGCGGCATAGGCTGCAGAGCGGTCCACCTTCGTTGCATCCTTACCTGAGAATGCGCCACCACCGTGACGAGCGTAACCGCCGTATGTGTCAACGATAATCTTACGTCCTGTAAGACCCGCATCTCCTTGAGGTCCACCAATAACGAAGCGGCCTGTTGGATTAATGAAGTACTTTGTTTCAGCATCGATCAAGTCAGCTGGAACAACCGCTTTAATCACGTGTTCTTTCAGGTCAGCTTGAATTTGCTCTAGCGTAGTGTCTTCGTCATGCTGTGTAGAGATAACAATTGTATCAACACGAGCCGGTTGATTGTTCTCATCATATTCGATCGTTACTTGCGTTTTTCCATCTGGGCGCAAGTAAGCTAATGTGCCGTCTTTACGAACAGCAGTCAAACGGTGGGAAAGTTTATGCGCCAATGAAATCGGAAGTGGCATAAGCTCTTCTGTTTCATTACAAGCAAATCCGAACATTAAACCTTGGTCCCCTGCACCGATTGCTTCGATTTCAGCATCGCTCATCGTACCTTCACGCGATTCAAGTGCTTGATCAACACCTAAAGCGATATCTGCTGATTGCTCATCAATTGAACTTAAAACAGCGCATGTCTCAGCATCAAAGCCGAATTTCGCACGAGTGTAGCCAATCCCAGCAATAGTATCGCGAACAATACGCGGAATGTCTACATATGCGGAAGTTGTGATTTCACCAGCTACTAGTACAAGACCAGTAGTTACCGAAGTTTCACACGCAACACGCGCGTTTGCATCCTTTTCCAGGATAGCATCTAAAATTGAATCTGAAATCTGATCACAAATCTTATCCGGATGGCCTTCTGTAACAGACTCAGAAGTAAAAAGACGACGTTTTGTTGACATCTTAATTCCTCCTAATTATTGAAATTATGTGTTAGGTACGCAAACGGAGGCTTTTACCCCATCCATCTCATCCACCTTTTTTGTTTTGACGGAGCTCGTTCCCTTATCGGTTTCTATAATAGATGCAGATCTTCTCAGCGTTGTTCATCAGTGTTCCCGAAAAACATAAAAACCTTCCCCGTCATTGAGGAAAGGTTTATTGACTGAATCTATCCTTTCACTCTTATCGTTCAAGGGTTTTTTACCTTGCTCAGGTTAGCACCAACGCCAAAATTATTAAAAGACAATTACTTTTATCTGCAATCAATCTTTCGCAAACTTTCTACACTTCGGCAGGTTGCTGGGTTTCTTAGGGCCTGTCCCTCCACCAACTCGGGATAAGAGAATCCGTACAATTTAAAATAATAACGTACTACAAGGAATAGTGTCAAGATTTTTTTCCTTAATAATAGTTTCATTATAGGTTGATTGATTCTATGAATATCGTCTATCTCTTGAATAAAATACCTATTTCAGAAAAAAATGTGTTAAATACTATAATTAGTATAGACTAATAAAGTCAATGTGTTATACTATTTCTATAAATAAGGGTGAAGGAAGGTATCTCATATATGAATACTGTGGGCATTTCAAATGAGTTACATCAATTATTAGCTGGATCAAATGTAAACGTACAGCTTTCTGTTCCTCAATTAGTTGAGAAAGTTCTTAAACGAAATGAAGGAGTTCTTACATCAACGGGCGCAGTTCGTGCAGAAACAGGCAAATATACAGGACGCTCTCCTAAAGATAAATATATAGTGGAAGAATTAGTGTTCAAAGACAAAATCGACTGGAGTCCGGTGAATCAACCTATTTCTGAAGATACTTTTGCAAACCTTTACAATAAAGTAATAAACTATCTAAAACAAAAAGAAGAGATTTTTGTATTCAAAGGATTTGCTGGTGCAGATGTACAGCACCGACTTCCCATTCAGGTTATCAACGAGTATGCTTGGCACAACTTGTTCGCCCATCAATTGTTTGTGCGTCCGACTGATGAAGATTTACTCGGTCACCAAGCAGAATTTACGGTCATTTCCGCTCCTAACTTCAAAGCGGACCCTGCAGTAGATGGAACGAAATCAGAAACGTTCATCATCATTTCATTTGAACGACGTACCGTATTAATCGGTGGAACTGAATATGCTGGAGAAATGAAGAAATCGATTTTCTCCGTCATGAATTACGTGCTCCCCGAAGCAGGAGTTCTTCCGATGCACTGTTCAGCAAACGTCGGCAGAGAGGGTGATGTTGCTTTGTTCTTTGGTTTGTCTGGGACAGGTAAAACCACTTTATCCGCTGACCCAAGCCGGAAATTAATTGGTGACGACGAGCACGGCTGGTCGTCTAGCGGCGTTTTCAACGTCGAAGGCGGTTGTTATGCCAAAACCATCAATCTTTCACGCGAAAAAGAACCGCAAAT
This sequence comes from Peribacillus sp. NPDC096379, assembly GCF_044762875.1. Classification (NCBI taxonomy): domain Bacteria; kingdom Bacillati; phylum Bacillota; class Bacilli; order Caryophanales; family Bacillaceae; genus Peribacillus; species Peribacillus sp. NPDC096379. The sequence continues at coordinate 60,427 of NZ_JBIWFD010000001.1, read as the reverse complement.
TTTCGACGCCATTCGCTTTGGTGCTGTGTTGGAAAATGTAGTTGTGAATCCAGACACACGTGTAGCTGATTATGACGATGCTACATTAACGGAAAATACACGTGCCGCTTACCAGCTACAAGGAATCGGTAATATCGTTAATCCGAGTGTTGCTGGTCACCCGAATACTATCATTTTCTTAACGGCAGATGCCTCTGGCGTGTTGCCTCCAATCTCGAAGCTTTCGAAAGAACAAGCCATGTACCATTTCTTAAGTGGCTACACAAGTAAATTGGCTGGAACAGAACGGGGTGTTACAACACCAGAAGCAACATTCTCAACATGCTTCGGATCGCCATTCCTACCATTACCAGCGACACACTATGCCGAAATGCTCGGCAAAAAAATCGATGAGAACAACTCTAGAGTCTTCCTAGTAAACACAGGATGGACAGGCGGAGAATATGGGACAGGAAGCCGAATGAAGCTCGCTTACACGCGCGCGATGATTCAAGCTGCCCTTGAAGGCGAATTGAATCACATCGAAACCGTTCACGACGATATCTTCGGTCTTGAAATCCCCCTTCATATATCAGGGGTTCCAGACGAAGTCCTTCAACCAATTAAAACTTGGTCAAACCAAGCAGCCTACACAGAAAAAGCAACCGAACTTGCCGAGAAATTCAAAGTCAATTTCAAAAAATTCTCCAACGTTTCTGATACGATCAAGAATCTTGGCGGGCCGACTATTTGACTTTGATATAAAGTGAAACTTCAATCAGTGGGGGTTTTCTTCATCCCCACTGATTGTTAGTCCCGTTCTAGTGTTGCTAAATCTTCGATAAAGCGACACTACGAACCCGATTCAATGAATCACAGACTAATCAACGTCTGTGTGACCCACAATCCTGTGGGCTCAACTAAACCGCTGAAAGAACACAGCGGTAAATTTCACTGTATCTCACCAATCGGGCTTTTACGGGCAGTTGTCCCCCACCTATACGCTTCTTCGATTCCCTCTAAGCCTTGAGGTGGGGGTCTTACTGCCCGTTAATGCGGGATAAAATTGAAAGACTAAACACGCTTGGATTTATAAATCTAAGCGTGTTTAGTCTTTCAATTCCACCACCACAATTTCAACAAGGATATACCAAAATCCCATTCCGATTAGTTGAATGCATACACCAAGTAAGTTCTTAATTTTGTTCTAGGCTAGTTAGTAGGCTTTATTCATTTCCAATTAATTAGCATAAGCAAAAGAAGGACGATCATCATTCCTAGGCCTCCCCCTACAAACAAAACATCGAGATAAACTCCCCTCTTTTTCCTTTTATTAATAATTGAATATATAATCTCATTTTTAGTTAATTTTTATTTTTAGTTAATTTTTATTATTTCTAAACATATAATTCAACAAGGAAATCTTTAGAGATTTCCTAAACTTTAAGGAGGGGTAATTATGAAAACAAGAAGTACCTTAAATGCATTAATCGGTGTCTGGTTTATTATCGCACCTTGGGTTTTTGATTTTTCAGATCAAACAGGAGCTTTGTGGTTAAGTGTAGTTTTCGGAATCATTCAGATTATCGCAGCATGGTGGGGGTATGACAAACCTGGTTGGAATTCGTGGCAAAACTGGGTTTCAGTAATTACGGGCGTCTGGTTTGTCATTTTCCCATATATCTACTCAATAGCAAATGAAGCGGTTTGGTCAAGCGTGATTCTTGGTTTATTCACGATTCTATTTAGCTTATGGAACTTGGGATCCAATTCAAACTCCAAAGCTGTAGACTAAATAGTATCCAATAACCATCAACATTTTCATACCTTTTCTATAAGCAGAAAAAACTACGGTTTGAACATTCCATAGTTTTTTCTGCTTAAATTTGTATACTATTTGCATGTGTTCTTATTCAGATTCAACTTGAAAAATACAATAATCGATAACATTTTCTACTGTCTGCAACGGTTAATCGATGGCTCACATATAGGTGGATAATTTTGCATATTCTTTTCATTGACCAAAGAACCCGTTCATTGAATCCTTTTAACTAGGTTTCTAAATACTGGGGAATTTTACTCATTTAATCTCTCATTCCTTGAATTGTTTCCGTATCTTAGAATTTTTAATAGATCCCTCTCGTATGAGTAAATATATCCAATTTTAAGGCCAGAGATCCGATTGATCTCTGGCCCTCGTACTTCTATAGAAAATCTGTGCATTATTATCCTTCATATACTTTAGCTGTCTCTTTATCTTTAACTGGTTTTGGAGACGTTGTTCTTTTAAGAAAGATGGATAGAATAAATGCAACAACAGCGATTCCTGTAGATACTAAGAACGAATCATTAATCCCCGAAATCGTCGCTTCCATTGCAATATGTTGTTGCAGTTCCACGAGCGCTTCACCGGTAGGCATCGTTGTTAATTTCGACATCGCAGCTGCCATCATATCTTCTACATGTATCGATGTACGATTAGACATAATGGTTACAAGTAGACTAGCGCCAATCGCTCCAGATACTTGTTGAATCGTACTGTTCATCGCCGTACCATGCGGGATTAAAACAGGTGGAAGTTGATTTAAACCGTTTGTCATAATCGGCATCATCACCATGGAAATACCAAACATGCGAACGGAATAAAGTACCACTAGATGTGTGTACCCAGTTGAATCTGTTAATTGACTAAATAAGTAGGTTGTCACAATGATAATCGCTAAACCGACAAAGGCCAATAGTTTCGGACCAAATTTATCAAAGATTTTCCCCGTAATTGGCATCATAATCCCCATAATTAATGCCCCTGGCAACATGAGTAAACCAGAATCCATCGCAGAGATCCCCCGAATGTTTTGAAGATAAATGGGCATAAGTAGCATAGCTGAGAACATAGCCATATTTAATGTCACCGAAATGATAGAGGATAGAGCAAACATTGGATGTTTGTATACTCTAAAGTCAAGCATTGGTACATCTAGTTTGAATTGACGAACGACTAACCCGATCAATGCAAGTACACCAACAATAATTGTTAAATATACACTTGGTGCATCCCAACCTGTATTACCAGCTGAACTAAATCCGTATAAAATCCCACCGAATCCTAGAGCTGATAATACGACTGATAAGGCATCGATTGTATCATTACTTTTTTCTTTTTGATCGCGTAATTTAAAGAAGCCTAAAAACCACACGATAACCATAAGTGGGACCATCATAAAGAATAATACGGACCAATTATAGTGTTGGATGACCCAGCCAGATAGTGTTGGTCCAATAGCAGGTGCAAAAATCATTACGATCCCGAACATCCCCATTGCAGAACCACGTTTTTCAGGTGGAAATGATGTATAGAGTACGTTCATTAATAAAGGCATAATTAATGCTGCCCCTGAAGCTTGTGTCATGCGTCCTACAAGTAACACTGAAAAGCTCGGCGCAAATCCACTAATTAATGTACCAATTGTAAATAATGCCATAGCGATTAAGAATAGTCGTCTCGCCGTATATTTTTTAATTAAAAATGCTGTTGTCGGAATTAAGATCCCGTTTACTAGCATATAACCTGTTGACAACCATTGTACGGTTGAAGCACTGACATCAAATTCCTTCATAATGGATGGTAGTGCGACATTTAGTAACGTATTACTTAATAAGGCTACGAAAGCACCTGTCATTAAAATGGCCAGTATGCCATATGAGGGTTTCATTTGTTTCTCTGACATATAAAGTATTCTCCTCCTTTTAATCCTCCTATACCAACGGTCCAATATTGTACCGATGGTTCCATAGGACTCATACTATCATCTACAGAATAAACAATCAAGAAAAAAATAAACCATGAGTATAAAATTATACTTATGGTTTATTCATGGTATAATGTTAGTAAATAATGGAGCTGACTTACCTTGAAAGGAGGACAAATAGTGAATAAGAATAAAAGAAATGTCATAGATAAAGCATATGAATTATTTATTGAACAAGGGTATCATGCTACATCCATTCAAGATATTTTGAACCATAGCGGGATTTCGAAGGGGTCTTTTTATAATTATTTTACTTCTAAAGGTGAATTGTTTAAAGCGGTGTTCAATCTGATACAAGATAACACGAAATTAGAAAGAGATAAACTTCTCATTGGCGAAGACATTACAGACAAGGACATTTTTATTAAGCAAGTCAGTTTTATGATGGAGCTTAGCTGGGAAAATAAAATTATTCAACTCATTGAGGATGTGTTCGTATCCAATGACCCAGAGCTCATTATATTCATAAAGCAGTCGAGATATTTCTTTTTAAATTGGATATATGAACGTTTTTTAAATATTTTCCCGAAAAGCCAAGAAAGATATATGGTGGATTGTGCGGTGCTTTATAGTGGGATGTTGAAAAATATGATGCATACAAGTAAAGTTCTAAACAGAATGATATCCATACAGCAAATGGCTAAATATTGTTTGGATCGTGTAATGACGATTCTAGATGATATTAGCAGCAAGGACATTCATTTATTCGTACGAGAAAATATGAATCAACTACATCCACAATCAAATCACAATAATTTTTTCAACAATGAATTATCTATTGCAACATTGAATATAAAAAAGGTGATAGAGAAGCAATTGGAACCGAATGATCCGAAATTAACTACGTATTTAAATTTGTTATATTTTATACAAGAAGAAACCATGAATAAGAAAGAGGAATCTAAACAATTTTTAATTGAAAGTGCATTAACAACATTGAAAACAGGGAGTGAATTTAATTACACAAATGAATTTATAACGTACGAGCAAATTTTAGCAAATATGAAGTATTACCCAATCGCATAGAAAATTCTTTATAATCAGAATTCTAGACCCAATCAAATGATGAGTGATTTTAAGAGGATAATTGCGGAACAATCCAAAATTTCAAATTTGGTTGAATTAATTAAAACGCTCACCTTAAACGAGAACAACTTTAGTCTTTCTTGTACAATCGGGGAAACGAAAGGATCTTACATAGTAACGCGTTCCACTTTCCATGGCTAATATTTAGGAGGACTAATATGAAAGCATATGAAATTATGAATCGTCATGTTTACAAGGTCTTCGAAAGCGATACCATTCGTTCCGTCATCAAGAAATTTATTGAGTACCACATAAGCGGGCTTCCAGTCATCAATGACAGAAATGAAATCATCGCTTATATAAGTGATGGTGATATTATGAGACATATTGGCAAGCATAAGGATATCATTGTAGGCTCCTTCTATTATATGAACGTGTTAAAAGGAGACGATGAGGAATTTGAGGCAAGGGCAAAGAAAATACTTGATTTAAACGTATTGAATATTGCCAAGAAAAAGGTTATCACAGTTGAATATCATGAAGATATTGAAAATATTGCAGCCATTTTAGGAAAAAAACGAATAAAAAAATTACCAGTCGTGCGTAATGGGGTATTGGCTGGAATCATTAGCCGCGGGGATGTCATCCGTCACTCTTTTCAGACAATCCTTTAAAGTTTTCAATATAAACAATAAGGACACAGCATAATTTCATCATGAAAAACAAAACCCAGGAATTCTATTCCTTGGGTTTTGCATTACTTCCCCCCTTCTCTTTTTATGAAGGGATTCGTTACATACATTTCTCTAAAATTTCCACTCGATTTCCCCAAGGGTCTTCGATATAAATTCTGTTTACCCCTGGATAATCTGTGTCGACTATAAAAGGAATGTTATTTTCAGCCAAATGAATTTTCAAAGCCTCTATATTCTTTACCTCGAACGCTGGATGAGCTTTTTTGGCAGGAGAAAACGGTTCTTCGATGCCAATATGAAGGTGATAGTTTCCAAATCCGAACCACACGCCACCTCGTATTTTCATTGGTTCCGGTTGTTCGATTTCTTCAAATCCTAAAATTCCTACAAAAAACTTTCTTGCTACTTCCTCCGAACCTGGTGGTGCGGCTAATTGAACATGGTGAATGCCTGTAAAGCTAAAAGACATCATTTTCTCCTCCTTAACCTTCTAGTTACACTCCAATTATATTCCATTATGAAAATTTTTTACTTAGACAAACAATAAGAGCAGCTAAATCTACTTACTTTCTACGCCAAAAAAAGAGGCACTTTGCCTCTTTTCAATTACACATACTGTTACGCCCACCACATATCGCCTGAAGAATCACGAATCAAAACGTCATTTAAGTTTTTTACTGCACGCGAGAAGCCTTCTTCAATGGACATGATCGCATCTTCATGTTCAATGCTAACAACGTAATCATAGTTATATGTACGAAGTGCACTCATCATATCTGACCATTCCTGCATGCTGTGGCCACAGCCGACACTTCGGAACGTCCATGCTCGTGATTGTACGTTTCCGTATGGCTGCATATCTGTCAATCCGTACATATTGACATTGTCTTGATCGATGTACGTATCTTTTGCATGAAAATGGTGAATGGCACCAGCTTTACCAAGGATTTTTATCGCAGCAACTGGATCAATTCCTTGCCACCACATATGACTAGGGTCTAAGTTCGCACCGATTGCATCACATGTTGCTTCACGTAGTTTTAGCATCGTATATGGCGTGTGAACAAGGAAGCCACCGTGCAATTCAAGACCAATTTTCACATGATGTTGTGTAGCCAGTTCACCGATTTCTTTCCAATATGGAATCAATTTGTTTTCCCATTGCCATGTTAACACATCCCCATATTCCGCAGGCCAAGGAACGACGGGCCAGTTCGGCTGTTTTGCTTCGTCGCTGTCACCAGCAGTACCAGAAAAAGCGTTAACGACTGGAACCTGAAGAAGAGACGCTAGTTTAATCGTTTTACGTAAAACAGTATCCGACTCTTCGGCAAAGGCTTTGTCTGGTGTGAGTGGATTGCCATGACAGCTAAATGCACTGATCGTTAAACCGCGTGATGTGACAGCTTCTAAATAGTCATTTCGCTTCTGCTCATTTTCTAAAAGCTCATCAAGTGGGCAATGGGCATTCCCTGGATAGCAGCCTGTACCGATTTCAACTGCATCAAGCCCTGAAGCTTTCACGTGATCAAGCATTTCCTCAAATGATTTATTTGCAAATAATACAGTAAATACGCCTAATTTCATTTCAATTACACTCCCTGTTCCAATGAAATAATTTTTTTTGTTTCCTGTGACTCAAGTGCCGCTAGAATAACCTTTAGTGATTTCAAACCTTCTTCACCCGTGATGAGTGGTTCTTTATTTTCCAAAATGCACTCAACAAAATGGTCGATGACATGAGAATTTATCTGGCCACCATCTTCATTCGTTTGAATTTTATCAAGCTTATGATGAATCACTTTGCCATCCCGATATTCTTCAATTAACGAATAGTCTGGATCAGCTTCTAAACGTAAGGTTCCATTTTCTCCGTAGATAACTGTAGAATTGTCATCGCCAGACACATATGCCCAGCTTGCTGTAAGAGTACCGATAATCCCACTTTCTGTTCGTAAAATACAGACGGCATTGTCATCCACTTCTGTATTCTTCTTCGCAGTCGTTTCAATAAATGCGCCTACTTCTGTAAACTCTCCCAGTAAATAACGCATTAAATCTGATTTGTGGACGCCAAGGTCACCCATTGCTCCGATAAAAGCCTGTTCTTTGTTAAAGAACCAGCTATCTGCACCATCCACACTCCATGCCTCTGGACCTGGATGACCAAATGTTGTTTTAAAACTGTGAATCTTCCCGAGCTTGCCGCTGTCAATAATTTGTTTGGCCGTTTGATGGGAAGCTACAAAACGTTGGTTATGTGCGATCATCAGCGTTTTTTCATTTATATTCGCAGCATTAATCATCGCAACTGCTTCGTTCTTTGACGTTGCCATCGGCTTTTCACAAAGCACGTGTTTTCCCGCATTCAACGCATCAATGGAAACAGGTGCATGTAAATAGTTAGGTAGACAGACGCTGATTGCATCGATTTCTTCCAGCTTCAATACCTCTTTATAGTCGGTAAATGCTTTAGCACTGTATTGCGTGGCCATTTTTTCACAACGATCTGCGACAATGTCACAAACCGCGACGATTTCTACCTTTTTATTAGCATAATACTCTGGTAAATGACGAAATTTCGCTATACTTCCACAGCCGATAACACCTACTTTTAACGTACTCATCAACTAATCCTCCTAGCTTTTCTCGTTATTAACCAATTTCTTACGATAACAAAGGCGGCTGTTCACATGTACTTTCCAGCAAATAATGGCGTCCGTCTTCAGATGAGCGGTGAATTCCATGCATAATTTCAAGCACATGTAAGGCCATATTGCCATTTGCACGTGGTTGTTTCCCTACTTCAATTGCTTTAGCCATATCAGCAAGTCCGATGCCACGCAAATTATCATGAGCGTCTCCATCAGGCTTCATTTCTTGCCACTCTTCTTCGCCATGTCTTTTCACTAGAAGTGGCTGATTAAAATGATTCGGATCAGGCAGGCTGATTGTACCGCCTTCTCCATAAATTTCAATGAACGGTGTCCGCGCCGCTGATACATCAAAGCTTGTTGTAATCGTCGCGGTCGCTCCGTTTACGAAATCGAGAATGCCAGACACATGTGTTGGGACCTGAACCGTTATTTTTTCTCCATTTTTCTTCGGGCTTGTAATCGTTCGTTCTGGAAACGTAATACGTGTAGATCCAGTGATTCTGTTGACTGGCCCTAATAAGCTAACTAGTGCGGTTATGTAATATGGACCCATATCGAACATCGGACCACCGCCTACATGATAAAAAATTTCAGGATTCGGGTGCCACGATTCCGGCCCACGTGACATCATAAAGGCCGATGCGCCTATCGGTTTTCCAATCACACCTTCTTCGATTAACTTACCGGCCAATTGAATACTTCCGCCTAGAAAAGTATCTGGAGCAGATCCTATAGTGACTTGTTTGAGACGGGCTTCATTCATGATTCTCTTGCCATCATCAAATGTAATCGCGAGCGGCTTCTCTGTATACACATGCTTTTCATTTTCGATTGCTTTTAGCGCTACCGCTGCATGAGCGTGTGGAACCGTCAAATTTAATACGATATCAATATCCGGCGAAGCCATCATTTCATCCACACTACCCATATGTTGGATGCCATATTTTACAGCAGCCGCTTTTGCTTTTTCAATATCCAAATCCGTACATGCCATAATAGTAAATTCAGGAAAACGACGGCTGTTTTCTAAGTAAATGCTACTAATATTCCCACAACCAATGATGCCTACGTTTAACGCCATACTTTCGTCCCCTTTTTATTTATTCAGAAGATAAGGAAGTTTCTTTTTCAGATACCTAATACTGATTTCCATGCTTTCAAATGGTGTGGTTCGGCTTAGATCCTGTTCGATCACCCACCACTGAACACCAACTTCTTCTCCTATAGTGAGCACCGCTTCAATATCAACCCCGCCAGTTCCCAGCTCTGCAAAAAATTGTTCTCCATCTGTCGTCATATCTTTCAAATGAACGAGTGGAGTTCGATTTTTATAGCGGTTAAGCCACTCTACCGGCTTTTCCCCAGCCTTTGTCAGCCAGTATATGTCGGGTTCTGCTTTCACATAGTCTGCGTTTGTATCATCAAAAATCGCCTCCAGTGCCATTCTTCCATCCGACATGCGTTCTAGTTCAAAATCATGATTATGATAGCAAAGGGTAATGCCCTCACGCAGACACGTTTCACCCGCCTCATCTAGCCATGGAATCAGCGTATTATAATCTTCTTCACTTCGTTGATCCGGCATTAAATACGGGCAAACTATATAGGTACTTCCTAATATCTTCTGATCTTCAATTACTTGTGCCAAGTTATGTTTCAACTCGACAAGCGGAACATGGCTAGATGCAGCTTTCAGTCCTAGATCATCCAATAACACACGGACTTCTGTCGCAGTCAATCCTCCAAGTCCAGCAAATTCAACGCCAGCAAAGCCTAGTTCTGCAACTTTTTTCAATGTACCAGCAAAGTCTTTTTCACTTTCCTCACGCAATGAATACATTTGAACTGCTATTGGAATCACTGTCATCTTTATCCCCATTTCTACTATTTTATTAGGTGGATAGACTTTCATGAAAAGAGTTTAGATTTTATTTCTTCATTGAAAACGGATTCATTTTTTCATAGTTTTCAGTTATACTACTTTTAGTGAAACGTTTCGATAAACGATAAAAAAAATATAAAAATACTTATATCTCATTACTAAAGCTATCGATACGATTCTATGAGTTATTATAAGTCTTCAGGTAACCGTTTTCAATGGTTTATTAGAAAATTGCCATTATTTATTTAAACACAGGAATAGTAGTCGTTCAATCCATCACGAATGCCTTTTTCCTATGAGATATACATTGAAACTTTTCAGCTAATCAAATACGATATAATACCGTTAAGGAAAAGATAGGGGACGTTATCGTGGTAAGTATTAAAGATATCGCGAAACATGCCGGTGTCTCGATTTCAACCGTATCCTATGCATTAAATGGGAGCTCTAAAATAACGGAAGCTACTTCAGCACGAATTCGGGAAATTGCAAAGGAATTGAACTATGTTCCAAATGCCGCCGCGCGCTCATTAAAAAAACGCGAAACAAAAATCATCGGTGCCTTTTTAATGTCCGATTACAGTGGTAATTTTTTTGGACCGCTTCTGCAAGGTATCAATGCTACACTTAACAGCACTGATTATGAACTAATCGTCTGCAACGGGATGAAATCTCATCGTTTCCTACCAGAACAAGTAATAGATGGCGCCATTGTTCTTGATTGGAGTTTTTCAGATGAAGAATTAATTAAATATGCTGACATAGGGTGTAAACTAGTCGTCTTAGATCGAGAACTTGAACACCAAAACATTAATCAAGTGATTCTGGATAATACAACCGGATCCGCTTTAGCCGTTCACTATTTGCTTGAAAAAGGCCACCGAAAGCTTTATATCGTTACAGGTCCTGATATTTCTTATGATGCCCATCAACGTCTGCAAGCTGTTAGAACAGCGGTAAAACAATGTGATGATATTCACTATCAGGAAATTAAAGGGGATTTTTCTAAACTTTCGGGCGCACGCGCAGCAGATCAAATCGTCAAAGAGTACAAAGAACCTGTTGCTGTTTTCTGTTTAAATGATGAAATGGCCATTGGCATGTATGATTATCTGTCAACAACAACGTATCAAATTGGAAAACACATACATATTATTGGCTTTGATAATATTGAAATGTCCCAATACATCATGCCAAATTTAGCTACCATTGATTATTCCAAGCATAAATGGGGAGCGCTTTGTGCTGGTAATCTAGTAAAACTTATTGCCAATGAGCCGGTTACAAACGAGACAATTGATGTGTCGTTAATTAAGCGAGGATCTGTTCAGTAAGGATAAGTGTTTTCTTTTATAATATGTACGTTAATGATTCCAATTTCGATTTGGGATCATTATTTTTTTAACTAAATAGTCTTATATCGTTTAATCTGGTTTCTTTTCTGAAAACAATAAGATCAATGTTGCAATTGGTCCAAGCAGCAAAGATAATAAAAACCAATTTAAACCAGTCCTGTTTTTACCTTGCGCTAATCCTGCATTAATAAGGGCAAGTGTTCCCCAACCAACAAAATATTGATTGTCCATTCTATTTCACCTCAGTAATCCTTGAATTCTCTTTTTCTACTCACCTTTAGATGGCTATTTGTCATTTCTTTGAGCTTATGACGCACATTCTAATTATAGGGGGATGTTCAAAAAGTCCGGTAAAAAAGCTTGCGAATTGCTTCAAACCTCTGTCTCCACGGTCCTCTCGGGATGCACTCCTCGAACTTCTCGGCTCTTTTTATCCTCCTTTTTGAACATGCACTTATATACGCATCTTCCTAATTTTCATATCATTCAGACAGCAATTGGACAGTCTGACAATCAAAATGTAGACATCACTTATCTGAAGCGATTGATTCCCTACTTTTCTTTATATTACCATATTATTCTAAACATTCCTTATGATCATGAATACCATTCCAAACGAATTGTTTTTAAACTTTTGAATGGCTGTTGATTTACGATTCATCCTCTACTATACTTGACGGTATTGAAGGAATAGGAGGAAACCCCAATGTTTGATTTTTCTACTTTAGGAGCGTTTATTGCAGTCGTAATTGGGCTCTTTTTAATTCCAGGTCCGGCTGTTCTTCTTACGGCCACTCGCACTGTTCAAGGTGGGCGTAAAGCAGGCGTAATTGCAGGTATTGGACTCGCGACTGGCGATTTGATTCATACTATATTTGCCGCGGTTGGACTTTCCGCCATTTTGATGACATCTGCACTTGCTTTTAATATTGTGAAGTTTGCAGGTGCTGCTTACTTAATTTATCTCGGCATTCGTGCGATATTAGAAAAGCCATCTGATCCTAAACTGCCAAAGGTTTCCCCGATATCGTCTTTAAGTACGTATGGTCAGGCCATTTTAACAGAAGTTCTTAACCCAAAAACAGCTCTCTTCTTTCTAGCATTTTTGCCACAATTCGTTCACCCTGAACAAGGGACATCTGTTCTCCAATTCTTGTTTCTCGGCCTAATCTTTGTATTCTTAGGTGTGATCTATACGACACTTATCGCCTTTTGCATTCGTCCACTCGGGCGGCTTGTTAAACGGATATCTTGGCTCGGCCGCTTTAGCGGTAAAATTGTCGGAGCCATCTATCTCGGACTTGGTTTAAAAGTGGCGTTTCAAAGTCGCTAATTCGAATTGAAGCTCATCAAAAAAACAAACAGTGAGTTAAATATAGATAATGATAATTAACTCTTGAGTTAAAAAGCCTATATCATGATTACCAAGTAATCATTGATACAGGCTTTTTATATTTCTCCTCTTGTTTGGTATTACAGCTTTTCTTACCAACATAGCATCATTTTATTAATTTTCTATTTTTGTCCTTTTGGAAATCATATGTATAGATTTTATATCCTTCATTGGCTCCGTCGGTGTTAAATAAAGTGAAACTTCCATCAGTGGGGGTTTTTTCATCCCCACTGATGGTTAGTCCCGTTCTACTGTCGCTAAATCTTCGATAAAGCGACAGTACGAACCCGATTGGTTCAACTAAACCGCTGAAGAGCACAGCGGTAGTTTCACTGTATCTCACCAATCGGGGATTTACAGGCTGTTTATCCCCCACCTATTTATTTCTTGATTCTCTCACAAAAATTGAGGTGGGGGTTTTACAGCCTGTTAAGCCGGGATAAATTGATGCTAAAGTATTTTCCTCTATTTAAAATTTCCCTACTCCCTTAAATTCCTTTAGTTCTCCATTGCGAGATACTTCAATAGTTTCAAGTAACCTAATACAATAGCTTTAGGGGCAATATGCCAAGCAGGAATTATTACAGCAGTCATTGGGGCACTATATTTTTTATATTTATTACGTTCTGAACGAAAAAAGGCATAAGAAAGGCGATCAATTATGACAACATTATCAGCAGAACAACTTTCTCTCTTACGGATCAACTCAAATCCTTGATACTATCAGTTTAGAAGTTCCTAAAGGTAAGATTAGCGTTATTATTGGGTCCAATGGTTGTGGTAAATCAACCATTTTACCTCAAGGTCCGAGGCCCCAGAAGATGTAACCGTCAAAGATCTATGTTACTACGGTAGACATCCACATAAAGGTTTATTTTCTAGACAAACTCCGGAAGATCATTCAATTGTAGAACGTGCATTATCGGCAACAAAAATGACTGATTTTGCAAATCGTACATTGGATCAATGATCTGGGAGATAAAGGCAAAGAGCGTGGATTTCAATGGCCTTAGCTCAAGATACAGATCTTTTATTAGTAGATAAACCAACAACCTATTTAAATCTAGCGCACCAAATTGAAATATTAGAATTACTGCGTGACTTAAACATCACTCACGGTCGAACGATAGTTATGGTTTTACATGATTTAAATCAAGCAGCGCAATACGCTGATCATCTCATTAGCATTGTTAAGGGGAAAATTTATCAAGAGGGGCCGCCCCAAAAAGGATTTACCACCAACATGATTAAAGAAGTCTTCGGACTAGAGCGCTGTCTTATTGAAAATCCTGTTGATCAAACACCCCTTTGCGTTCCTATTGGCCGATCATTAAGATCCATGATACGTACAAAAACCGTTGCCTTTAAGATGCAACGGTCCCTTTTTATTAGAAGCATTCATATGTACAAATGAATTTTTCTGTCTAACTATTGATGATCAGATTGTACAAAGTTTGCTTCATCCCCATAGAGTTTTGCTTATCATTTACTGCTTTTTCATTCATTTACATGTTGCTAAAATGATCTTACAAATCGATATCAACACCCATTAATTGTTCATACATCCCACTTTTCTCTTCTAAAAAGATATTCGTTTCTCTTCTATCCTTATAAAAGTCACTCCAGATATATGTTTTTGTAAAAGCACTCTCGGTTATTACATGGCTACTATGCTCCCATTTCCATCTTTGCTTTTCTTTCCTGATTCTCTTTTGTCATTTTTTCATAGAATTCCTTGTTAATTGGGTACTTCTTCATCGCGATCAATGCAATGATATGAGCAATTAGCGGTGCACCAAAGTACAGTCCTAATATAGACCAGTATAGTGTTGGAGTGACTTCCATCCCTGCTGTATAATGTGCAGCTCCAAGTACAGCTCCTAATAATAAACCACTTAGAGAACTAACCATTTTATCCACAAACGAGAACGCAGTGGCAATCATGCTAGGAATGAAACGTCCGTTTTTCCAAAGCTCATAATCGGCTACATCAGCAATCATTGGAATCTGATTCGTATCAGCCATTCTCTCGGCTAAACGGAAGAAAGAGATTAAAACAACCGCTAGAATAACAGAGCCCGCATCAAATGGTCGAATGACTAAAAGGATGGCCGCAGCAACAATGCTGAGAATTTGACCAATCACAAATGATTTTTTTAATCCTAAATAGACAGCTAAGCCAACACCGATAAAGGCACCTGCTAAACTAACAAAGGTTGCAGGTCCGTTGACGATTGCCTGAAATTCCGCACCACCCATGACAATCATAAAGAAGTAAGCCGTTGCTGAACTTTGAATGGAAGTCGCAATTTTCGTTGAAGACCCCGCAACAATCAGCATTTGAAGCGCTTTATTACCTTTAATAATAGAAATGAAATCTTTTATTTTAATCTGATTTTCCTTTTTAGTCATATCCTTTACTTCGTAGTAATTTTCATTATCCTTTTTCCAGATACCAGCCATTGCAATGATCGTGAATAAAGTGGTAAACCCTGCAATCATAAAAGCAAAGTTTCTAAATGAAGAAGGATCCTCTACCCCACCAAAATAATTTAAAATGATCATACCAAAGGAGAAAATAAGAATATCGAGTCCAGTCATGATAACCTGGTCAATTCCGCTTACTAGTGGGCGTTGCTTTGGATTATTCGTTAAAACATTTTGAGCACTCTTTGTACAAATCGTAGAACAAGTATAGCCAACGTTCCAAATGACGTAACAAACTGCAATCCATGTATACATGGCGATGTTACTATCTAATTGAAGCCCCCAATAGAGCCCAACCGTAGAGATGTTCATAATGATCATGCCCACAAACATATAAGGTCTGAATTTACCAAAACGAGTATTCGTTTTATCGATCATTAATCCAATCATTGGATCGATAAATGCATCAAAAATACGAGAAAATGTCATCATTCCACCGACGATAATAGCTGACAGCCCTAAGCTATCTGTACAATAATAGATAAAAAACATAAGGTACATAAAGTATTGAGCATTTGTTGCTGAATTGTTAAAAGCAAAAGCGACAAGCTGCCATGGTTTGGCGTTATTATATTGAATTTCACTAGCAATTGAACGATTTGCCATAGGATTTCCTCCTAAAAAAATGAGATTAAAATATTTAATATGGGTACATCATAATATGATAAAAGCGTTTTCACATCTACTATTGTTGGTTATTATGCAAAATCGAAGCTATAATGTTCCCGCTTACAAAATAAAAAATCGCAATTATCATACTTATCGATATATACAAAAAATAATTTGAACGTTAAGATGGTGTGATAATGAAATGAGAGTTTAGATAAAGGGGAAACGATGGAGAACTTACTAAATGAATTAACGGAAAAGTGTTGGATGATCAAAAGTGCTTTTAAAATGGATGTTGAAGTCATGGATGAACAATTCAGAACCATTCTACACATCTCAGATGACACAGAACCCCTCATCATGACAGAAACAAGGAAGGGGATGTATGCTCATTTTCAAAAAGCACTGATGAAGGCAAAGAAACATAGTTTTTGTTTTCAAACAGATTCCTTTTCCCTTTCCTATTTCGCCATAGCTCTTATCACCCATGAAACGGATAAAGGGATGGTCATAGTAGGTCCTTTTTTAAAAGAACGGGTAACAGATTCTTTCATTTGGCGTGTAATCAAGGAAAACCATTTGGAAAGTAGTTCGTTCAAATCTTTGGAATGCTATTATAAATCCATTGCTTATATAGGAGAATCATACTTAGCTTTAGGAGATGTTTTAGTGAATATCTATGGACATCCTCCTATAAAATCTCAAATAATCACAATGGTAAGCAATGAAGGAGACAATCCTAAAGAGCTTCAACCACAAGAATTTGATGAAGATGATTTTGATATTAAACTAAGATATGAGATTGAGAAAAAACTTTTACACTTTATTGAGGTAGGGAATACAGAAAAGGCACTGGAAACATTCGTAGAATTTTCGGGAGATTTCTTATACAGGGTGCCTGGAAATCCTTTAAGAGCAAGAAAAAACATTGCTTTCAGCTACAGTAGCATGCTTCGGTTGGCAGCCAATAAGGGTGGCGTAGCTCCACAATATTTGCATGGAATTTCAGAACTGTTTGCCATAAAGATTGAGGAAACCATCACCATATCTGAAATAGATCTGTTGGAAGTGGCTATGACAGAAGAATATTGTAATGCTGTGAGAAGCTTTGCGATGAAAGGACATAGTTCGGTTGTCAAACAGGTGCTCATGTATCTCAATCTTCATTTTAGTGAACCGATCAATCTACAATCAGTAGCAGATGAACTTGGGTTTAATCGGACCTATATAGCAAAGAAATTTAAAGATGAGATGAATATGACGGTCATTGATTATATTCAGAAGAAAAGAATCGATGAAGCAGTCTTTCTCATTGAACAGGGACAATCATCAATCACGGATATTAGCTATATGGTAGGATTTAGCAGCTATAATTATTTCTGTAAAGTATTTAAGGAAGTAAAAGGAATGACAGCAACGGAGTTTAAAAGCGGCAAAAGAGTAGACGTATGAAAGACTCATATGTCTACTCTTTTAAAAGTGGGATATGCATTTTGGGTTAGAGACTTTCGCCAAGTCATGCCATTATTGGCTTATATAAAAGTTTGATCATTTTCTACCTGTGTGCTCAACAATCGCGCCCTTTAATGGAATAACTAAAACATGATGAGAACTTTTAAAACAACTTAAATCTACTTTCACTAAATCTCCCATTAATTTAAGTAAAATGTGTACCAAACGTATTTTAGTAATAAGTCCAATATTTAACGTAGAAGTCGAAAACCTTTATATGATTTCATTTTATTTCTTCGCTGAATGATTAAAGGGAGCAAGTAAAACCAATAAAGACTCTGCTAATTGTAAAATCACCATCATCAATTATTTGAATTAGCATGAGTATATGGGTGACACAACGAAAAAAGAGGCCGTCCATTTTTGGACAGCCCCCTTTCCGCTAATTATAAAATTTCTAGTAAAACTCTTTATCATTACATTGGTTATCATCTTTGCTTCAGAGGAGGTATCTCCAAAATGAAGCGACTTTCAATCCTTAAAAACTATGAGAATACTGCAATTTTACGTGCGATAGATTCTGTTAAACGAGATGCTACTTTTGGAACAGCCCATTTAATGATTGGTGTTAACACCGCACCCGATAATCCGCCTGCATGGACTTCCACGGTACAAGTCATTGTTGTTTTACCATTAACATCTTCTGCAGTAAAGTGACCGCTTCCTGTAAAATTATCTGATAAACCTTTTAGTGCAAACTTAATATTTGAAGGTTCATTCCATTCGGTAATATCTACCTGCGCTTTTATTGTTTTTTTAATACCTTTCACATTACCTTCAAATGTCCAAATAGATTGATTGTCATTTATGATTTCATGTTCTTTATAGGCTGGTACTGTTGTTGCCCATTTTTCAAGATCACTGACATATTCCCAAACTGCTTGTACATCTATTGGAATTTCTACTGTATGTGTTCCCGTTGCCATTATGATCCCCACTTCCACTATGTATGAATTGTAAATTTACATCTCTACAAAATAATTATTACATAAAAAGCATAAACTTACATCTTATAATATTAATACTTTCAAATATTTTATGGCAATCACTATTCAACAATCTGGCCCGATTGCTGAACAAGGAAAAATCCTGCATATCAATACAGGACTTTTAATCAAACTTTTTACAAAGTATCGAACTTTATTTTAAAGCCACAACCATTTCTATCAATGAATGGATCGTGTCCAACTTTTTATCCCACTCTCCACAGGCAGTAAGCCCCCCACCTTAAGATTCCAGGAAACAAAAGAAGCTAGATGGGGGATGCCCCCCACTCATAGAAGTTTCCCTTTACCCTTGAACACCAGCCCAAAAAATATTCCAAGTAATCTGTTGTACTTTTTCATACGCCTGGCTGTTTTCATATAATAACTGGACATCGAGACCGTCTAATAGCGTGGCATACGCCATCGCACATTCTTCGGGACTTAGACGACAGGTATGCTTGGAAAAGCAAGCTGCAACCTCTTCTTTAAGAATGGCCAAATATAAACGGAATTGGGAGATGACATAGTCATAAACCTCCAATGGCGTAAAAGATGACAAAACAAGCATAAATGAAGCATTGGGATTCGTTAAAAAACGATTTTTATGTTCCGTTAAAAAGTTATACAACTGATGTTCGAGAGGTTCTTCTGCATGATCTTTAAAATAGCTCTGAACAAACAATCGTTCTTCTTGTACAACATCTTGATAAACTTCCAAAAAGAGTTCCTTTTTGGTTGAATAGTGATAGGAAAGAGATTGCTTCCGAATTCCGGTTTCTTCCGCAATTTGGGCCATCTTCGTTCCCTCATATCCATATTGGTTAAAATGTTTAATCGCTATCTTTTTTATCTGTTCTTTGCTCATCTTTTTACCTCCATAAGTCAAAATAAAGTAAAACTTCCATCAGTGGAGGGCATCCCCCACTGATGGTTAGTTGAACCAATCGGGGATTTACAGGCTGTTTATCCCCCACCTATTTATTTCTTGATTCTCTCACAAAAATTGAGGTGGGGGTTTTACAGCCTGTTAAACCGAGATAAAATGGGAGAGAGTCATAGTTCTAGGCTAATTCTCTCTTCTTTTTCATTTGTAAAACGAAAGTAGCATGAACAAGATATAGGAGTAAATATAAGACATAGGTAATGAGCGCTACATAGAATACAGCCTCATAGGAAAAGGTTTTTGCCACTATACCAAGTAAAATAGAGCCTCCGCCGATTCCTAAATCATAAAAATTAAAAAAGGATCCGATCGCATTTTCATGGTCATGTTCTTCCACTAGATTCAAGCATACAGTTTGAAGAGCAGGAAAAATGGCTCCGAATCCCATGCCATATAGAAAACCAGCCAAGAGAAACACAATCTCATTCTGGGCCGCGATAAGGACAATAAAACCAGCAATGCTAATCACTCCAGCAGGGATTAATACATAAGCAGGTCCTAGGTTGTCAAACATTTTACCAGAAACCAATCTTACAAGAAGACCTGCAATCGCTACAATGAAGAAAAACCATGCGACATTTTCAAATCCTTTATCGATTGCGTATAAAGTAGTGAATGACATGATTCCACCAGAGCTTATTCCTGTCATAAAAATGAGAATCGATGGAAATAGCACACGTTTTTCGATCAACTTGACTGTAGTGGTTGGAACTTCTACCGTTCTTAATTCATTTGCCATGTTAGGTTTTCGAGAAATGAAAATCGTTGTTAATAGGGCCAGTAAAATGAATGCCGTACAACTCATAAATAAACTTCCGAAATGATTGTTACCTAGGATACTAACCCCCATTAACGGTCCAATCGACATGGCCATCGTCTCTCCCACACCGAAATACCCCATACCTTCTCCTCGACGATCCTCAGGAATATTTTCAGCTGCGATGGTCGTAAAATAGGTGGTAGCTAAGCCAAAACCAAAGCCATGAATCACTCGGACAAAAATCATCATCCCAATGCCTGACGAAAGGTAGTATACCCCAGAAGATAGAGCACATATTGCGATGCCGATAATTAATAAATATTTTTTATCCATTTTGGTAGCAAGAACACCTGCAAAAGGCCGAATGAGAATCGCTGAAAACACAAATATTCCTGTCACTAATCCAATTTGTGTAGCATCTCCACCAATACGCGAAACAAATAGAGGCAAGGTCGGAAGCAACATCTCGAACGCCCCAAATAATAAAGCATTAGCCAACATAACAAAAATAAAAGAACGGCTCCATAGTTTTACCTTTGAAGTTTGTTTTGTAATAACAGGCATATGAATCCCCCACATTATAAATTATATCTCGAAGATATGGAATTCATTATATCTGACTCAAGTCAGTTTGTAAATTAAATCCAGAAGATTCATAGGTGTTTTTAAAAATATTTACAGGTAGTTTGAAAAACTGAAATCAAAACCAAGCGTTTTTAAAATCAAGATGCTATACAAAAAGATCACAAAACTTTCCTCTTATTTCATCATAAACATCTAATTCTGACACTGTTATGCTTAAAAAGTCTTCGTTTGTCTCATAAACTATCACTTTAGGAGATATTTTGAACATACAACTATAAAACCCAGCTACTTCACATGAGAAGATTAGCTGGGTTTTATAGTTGGAGTCAAGGACATTTTCAGTATAGTAGTTGAGCCGCTCTACACTTTCGATTGTTTTGCGAACTGCAATCGAATAAAGCGTTTACTATCTATCGTTACTCATTAGAACCCTTTTAACCATATTATTCTTTTATTACAAGCTTAAGCGGAGCAGGAATAATTTTCTCAACTTTTTTTCCACTTAACACATCACGTCCAGCATCAACTGCAAGTTTGCCAATTAATTCTGGTTGTTGAGCCACTGTTGCCTCAAGCTTTCCTGCTTTAATTGCATTTAGGGCATCTTCATTTCCATCAAAGCCAA
Organism: Peribacillus sp. NPDC096379; assembly: GCF_044762875.1. Classification (NCBI taxonomy): domain Bacteria; kingdom Bacillati; phylum Bacillota; class Bacilli; order Caryophanales; family Bacillaceae; genus Peribacillus; species Peribacillus sp. NPDC096379. Next base: position 39,124 of record NZ_JBIWFD010000001.1, on the reverse strand, counting down.
TCACCATAATATCTCTACCTGAACTATTGATTGCTTCAATGGCACCTAATGCCATTTCATCATTATGTGCAAACACAGCTTTTATCGTTGGATTTGCTTGAATGATGTTTTCCATAACTGTTAACCCTTTTGTCCGGTCGAAATCTGCTGATTGTTTAGCGATTACCTGAAGATTCGTATCCGCAATCATATGGAATCCCTTCCCTCTTTCTCGAGTTGCCGAAGCACCAGGTACTCCTTCAAGTTCCGCTACTACAGCAGCTTTTCCAAGCTTTTCAACCATATATTCAGCTGCCATTTCGCCACCTTTACTATTATCTGAAGCAACCAAGGTTACGACATCGCCTTTATCTGAAGAGCGATCGAGCGTGATAACAGGAATGCCAATTGCATTTGCAGATTGAACAGCTGATGATATGGCAGCTGAATCAGTCGGGTTAATCAACAGTACATCAACACCTTGCTGAATTAAATCCTCAACATCATTGCTTTGCTTGGCAGTATCATTTTGTGCATCCACCACTTTCACGTCCATACCTAGAGCTTTCGCTTCTTTCACGACACCATCCTTTAAAGATACGAAAAACGGATTGTTTAAAGTCGATATCGAAAGTCCTATTTTAATATCCGTTGTTTTTTCTTTTTTTGCAGGCTTTGCCCAGTTAGGCGGTTCCATTGAACACGCACTTAAGAGCAAGAGTGTTAGTGATAGAAATACGACCAATAATTTTTTCAAAATAACCACTCCTTATGCTGTTTTCTTACGATCCAGTAATACTGCGATTATAATGACGACCCCTTTAACAACCATTTGATAGAAGGATGAAACCCCAAGCATATTCAAGCCATTATTTAATGTCCCAATAATCAAAGCACCAATCAATGTGCCAAATATTCTTCCTTTACCACCCGTTAAGCTCGTCCCACCAAGAACGACTGCTGCAATTGCATCCAGTTCATAGGAAGTACCCGCAGTTGGCTGAGCAGAATTCAAGCGTGATGTCAAAATCGCACCGGCCAGTGCTGCTAATAATCCGGAAAGTCCGTAAATCATGACTTTTACTCGTGGCACCTTAATGCCTGAAATTAAAGAAGCTTTTTCATTGCCTCCAATCGCATATGTTTTTCGGCCAAATGGCGTTTTATGCAAAATTATATACAGCACGGCAAAGGTGACCATCATCGTAATTGCAGGTACAGGGATGCCTATGAAATAGCCTTTACCGAATAATTGAAATAAGACATTCTCTCCAAGCCCTGTAATTGGGTTTCCACCTGTGTAGACAAGCGTCAATCCCCTAAAGATAGTCATCGTTGCAAGCGTAGCAATAAATGGCGCCATTTTACCTTTTGTGATTAATAACCCATTGACCATACCCATCATTCCACCAAGTAGACAGCCAATGATGATTGCAATCATTGGATCCATACCAGAAACAATCATACCAGCCGTTAAGGCACTTGAAAGAGCAAGGATCGCGCCGACTGATAAATCAATGCCACCTGTTAAAATAACGAAGGTCATACCAAACGCAATTAAGGCATTGATCGACACTTGACGAAGAAGGTTTAATAAGTTTAAAGGTTCAAGAAAGTTTGGATTTAGTATCGAAACAATGACAAACAACAATAGCAATCCAAGTAGTGGACCTAATTTTTGCGTCATTGTACTAAGATAATTCGTTTTTAGGGGCTGAGTCCCTTCATTCACTGATTTCATGTTCCAGTCCTCCTGTTGCTAATGTCATAATTTTTTCTTGAGTAGCTTCTGCTCTAGCTAATTCACCACTTATTTTACCTTCATGAACAACGAGGATTCGATCGCTCATTCCAAGCACTTCTGGCAATTCAGAGGAAACCATAATAATCGCAACGCCTCTGCTTGTCAGTTCATTCATCAATTGATAAATTTCCCGCTTCGCACCAACGTCGACCCCTCTCGTCGGTTCATCTAAAATTAACACTTTCGGACCAATTCCTACCCATTTAGCAATGACGACTTTTTGCTGATTACCTCCAGACAAGTTGCCCACTCTCGTTTCTGCAGACTGTGTCTTAACTGTTAACCGCTTGATCAACATATTAACAAAATCCAATTCACTTTTTTCATTAATAATGCCTTTGGGCGCAAAGCTGTACAGAGTTGGCAATACCATGTTTTCTTTTATCGAAAAATCAAGGATTAATCCCTCGTCTTTCCGATCTTCTGTAATAAAGCCAATCCCTAATCGTACGGCCTGTTCAGGTTTCTTAATGACCGCTCTTTCACCATTCAACCAGATCTCACCGATATCCAGCTTGTCGAGACCAAAGATCGCGCGCATAATTTCTGTACGACCTGCTCCCATTAACCCTGAGAAGCCAACGATTTCTCCCGATCGAACGGAAAAGCTAACATCCTGAAACACCCCTGCCTTAGAGATTCCTTTCACCTCTAACACGGTTTCGCCAATCTTTGAATCTCGTTTGGGAAAACGATCAGTCAGCTCCCTACCAACCATTTTCTTTACAACCTCATCAAAGCTTGTCTCAGGAATCGCTTTCGTATCGACTGTTTTACCGTCTCGCATGACGGTAATTCGATCGCAAATAGCAAAAATTTCTTCCATCCTGTGGGAAATATAAACGATTGATACGCCATCTTTCTTTAATGCTGCAATCACTTGGAACAGTTTTTCGATTTCTCTTTCTGTTAAAGCAGCTGTCGGTTCATCCATAATAATGATTTTGGCATCTGTCATTAACGCTTTTGCGATTTCAATCATTTGCTGCTCGCCAACGGAACATGCCCCTGCTTCTTTATCTAATGGAATCGAAACGGCCAGTTTATCAAATTGTTCTTTTGCTAACGTTTTCATTTCTTTCGTTTTCAGTAATCCGAAAGCTGATTTTAATTCCTTGCCAATAAATAAATTATCAAGGACAGTCATTTCGGGCCAAATGTTCAACTCTTGATGAATGAAGGTTATTCCAGCTCGCTCGGCTTCTTTCGGGCTAGCAAAATACGTTTCTTTTCCATCAATTATTATGCTACCTTTATCGAGTGAATGAAGTCCTGTCAACACATTCATTAACGTTGATTTTCCAGCGCCATTTTCCCCCATGAGAGCATGAACTTCTCCAGCAACAAGTTCAAAGTCAACACCAGTAAGAACTTGATTCGTTCCAAATGCTTTATAGATGTTTTCCATTGAAATTTTCATTTACCACACCTCTTTTTAGAAAAATACACCGGATTGTAAAATACAATTCGCAAATGGCGTCACTTCTCCTGTGCGAATGATTACTTTAGCCTGTTTTGTTAATACCTTAAATTCCACATGTGTAACCCGTTCCACATTCGTTTCATGAAAGGTTTTATTCAAATAATCAAAGGTTTCTGGATTTCCGTCCACCATTTCAGAGGCCATGATCACTTTTTCAATGACCATGTCCTCTCTTATCACATCAACAACTTCCTTAAAAGATGGGGTCCCCTGTTTTAACGCTAGGTCGACCTTCACTACCCCATCTGGAACCGGCAAGCCGGCGTCTGCTATTACAATCATATCCGTATGACCGAGGTCACTTAAAATCTTTGAAATGTGGCTGTTTAAAATTCCTGACTTTTTCAAATTACAGACTCCCTTCGACAGCAGCTCTTGTTGGCATGCCACCTTGAGCGCCAAACTTCGTAACCGAAAGAGAGGCTGCTCTGTTCGCAAACCGAACACTATCACTAAACCCTTTGTCTTCTGCTAATGCAACAGCAAAGGCAGCATTAAACGTATCTCCCGCACCAGTCGTATCCACAACTTCCACTTGATAAGATGGAATGAGAACTTCCTTTTCCCCATCATGATACCGCACACCATTTTTTCCTTCTGTGATGAAAACCTTATTTGGATATTGCTTTAAGGCTGCATGAATATCATCACTCCCAAATAGTACGGCTGCTTCAAGTTCATTCGGCGTAATATAAGTGGCTCTTTCTATGACCTTTTGGCTTAATGGTCTCGCAGGAGCAGGATTTAATAGAAGTGGAATCCCCAGGCTGTGACATGTTTCGCTCACATACTCGACTGTTTCTTCTGGAATCTCTTGTTGAATGAGAACGATATCAGATTCTCGAATAACCTCTAGCTTCTGTTCGATATACTCCGCCGTTACCATGTCGTTTGCACCTTTGACAACGATAATACTGTTGTCTCCCTCAGCAAGCGTTATGTGTGCGGTTCCGCTTTCCATATCTGTAACCCGTTCCACACATTGCGTTAGCACATTGTTTTTTGAGAAATTCTTAATAATCTCTTTCCCAAAATCATCATCGCCAACCCGGCCAATCATTGTCACTTCTGCTCCAAGGCGGCTAGCCGCTACTGCTTGGTTGGCCCCTTTTCCGCCTGGCACTGTTTTGAAAGACTCCCCAAGAATCGTTTCTCCTTTATCAGGTCGTTTCTGCGCTGTTACGACCAAGTCCATCGATGAACTGCCGATTACTGTTATTTTAACCATTTTTCTCAACCTTCCTTGTCGTCTGCCTTTCGATAAACATTACAGGCATTTGGATGTTTTTTTCAAAATGTGTTTCCTTATTGATCAATCTTATAAGCAGTTTTGCCGCTTCCTTTCCCATATCATACGCAGGCTGCCTAATCGTAGATAGCGGTGGAAATAGCAGTCTGCTTAGTGGGATGTCATCAAACCCGATCAGTTGCAAGTCCTCTGGGATTGCTTTTCCCAATCGTAATGCTTCATGCATAACCGCAGCCGCAACCACATCGTTACTCGCAAGTATACCGTCTGTATCAGGGTACTTCCCAAATAATTCCTTCGCCCACATCTCTGCGTCTGAAAAAGAAAATGAACTAGTCTCTATCACAGAAAAATCTACGTTTTCTGCACGAAGCTCTGCTATTGCTCCGTTGAATCGATCTTGTGCAGTTTGTAATTGTGCAGGTCCTTTAAGAATAGTAATCCGTTTGCTCCCTCGTTTCACTAACTCCGAGGCAGCTATTCGTCCACCTTCGATTCCATCTGCAAAGACAGATGGATGGTCATTAAAAGTCCTGTCAAGGAAAACCACCGGTGATGAAAGATTATCATAATGGCTACGACCTGTAAGATTCGTTGCCGTAATGATACCTGTTACATTATTTTGTTTAAATGTTTGTATATAATCTATTTCTTTCGGATATTTCTCGTCTATATTGCCGATGATTAATTGATAGCCTTGCTCTTGTATCTCATCCTCGATCCCTCGTGCAAGCTCAGGAAAGAATGGATTTCGAATATCCGGGAGCAATAAACCAATCAATCTAGATTTCTTTTTAAAAAGTGATCGAGCGACTTCATTTGGTTTATAGCTCAGCTGCCCAATGGCTTCGATTACCAGTTTTCTAGTATTTTCATGAACATACCCATTATTATTTAGCACTCTTGAAACAGTCGCTACCGAGACTCCTGCTTGTTTAGCGACATCCTTTATTGTTGCCATTTAGCTTCACCTCATATGTAACCGATTACACATTTAATTTATCATAGTTATTTTGAAAATACAACTATCGGCTCTCTTTTTAGAAAGATAATTTATTGAATTTTACTTCCAAAAATATTATAGATGAGATCGAGATCAAAGGGTCAAATCACGCAATCTGATAGTCCTCTGATTTCGTTAAAAACCGCTTTCAATAGAGAGCTTCCAAACTCTCTATTCCTAAATATTAAGATTCATATATCAATGACAGTTTGTGAAGGATGCAGTGCAGAGTGGGAAGCTGCCAAAATATTTGTTGAAAATGTTGAAGAGTAATTTGCAGTACGCTTCAGACACAAACTGTGCAGTAAAAAGGACATGGATTTTCCATGCCAATAGTTGTATTTTTTTATCTGCTAGCCCCAATATTGCTGATACTGAGGTACGTAAGGAGTTTGTTGGTATTGCGGAATATTATATTGCGGCTGTTGATATTGTTGATCTACATATTGATGTGGTGTATGTTCCTTTACTTTGTTGCAATTCGTGTATGGACCTATATATGTTGTTGGTTTAACTGGTGCAACTGCTTTTTTCCATTGATTTTCATCGATGCAATAAGTATGCGACATGACGTTTGCAGGAGTAAATTTTAAGAGGTCAGACCCTAAGATTACTTCTGGGGTTGGTGCATCAAAAATTGCCAAAAGATGAGTGTCATCAAGTGTAGCTACTTCATAATGCCACCAACCTTGTGGAACGTTTGCCACTTGTCCTGGTGTAATAGTGTAATTGAGAAGTTGTTTTGTGAATGGGTTCAGTATCGATACAGTAGCAGCACCAGAAATACAATAGACTAACTCAGCTGCATTTTGGTGATAGTGCGGTTCTACGACATTATTAGTACTTAGGAAAATGTCTAGCAGAGACACATTTTCCAATGTATTCAACTGTTGCACACCTAATACGTTAATATAGTTGTTGTTATCTTTTTTGAACAAGGGACTTTTATTTACGTCAAAAGTGTATTGAGTTGATGGAGATGTGTAATCCATATATGAAACCATAAATTTTTTCCACCTTTACATTAGATATAAACAAACCTTCTAGGCATTTTATGTACGCACAATTAGTTTGGTGTGCGTAGTTATTAAAAACTTATTAGTATGCAGTTCGACTATACTATGCAGTAAATCAGAGTGAATGTTAGGGATTCTTGCATTAACTTGTCTCGCTTGCACAATAAGAACGGATATCATAAAGACAAGACAGTCGTGCTTTTTCATTAAAGCACCCGGTTAACCATCCATGCAGCGGAAATATCACTGCTGCACTACAGAGATTGAAAATATTGTGAACTGTCCATATTGGTTCTTATCCAGTCAATCCATAGCTCAATAAATTCTGGCTCACTCCATTTTTTAACGAATGAGAAGGGTCTTCTTAGGTATTGTCTTTTTTCGAAGTTATAGAAGTTTATTTTCATGGTAGTTGAATAAAAAAATGCTTTACTCTTAAGTAGTAAAGCAATCGTTTTAAGGGGAATTTCGGATTAAATACATAAATTCTATAGTTATATTATGAACTTCATTTTTTTCCTTTTAGAGTCTACTATCACTTTCGATACGGTTCACCGTAATGGATAAAACTGCAAAAAAAGCCAACTAATATAGGATTTGATTAGATACAAGAATCAAATTTGTAATAAAAAGCTCCCCTTCCATAATCATTTCCTAATAAGAAATCAAAAGGGATTTAAAAGGGTTATCATACATGGACAATTTCTTGTAATCAATCGTTTTTTAATTCCGAAGACAATAATAATCTCATTCACCAAAACCTGACGTTAGTTTTCATCATTTCAAAAAAAAGGACCTGAGAACTCCCCCACATGCAAGGCAACGAATTTCACTCTCTAACTTTAAACCATAATGGAGATTGATCCTTTGGGTCTCCATTATAATTGATCATTATTTCTTCTCCCTTATGAATATCTTTCCTTGCATAGAAGTCTATCGATTGGTTTTTAATGTTAGTTATATACCCAGCATTAGGAGTGTAAGAGTGATTGTATAATGAACCATATCCTAAAGCGAGAGCTTTATCCTCTTCCCACCAGAAAACATAGTTCAGGAGAATACTCTCCCTCATTACCTTCCATTCTTTTTTAGGAATAACAATCACTGGCGCTTCCTCAATTAATTCGTCATTCTTAATATTACGGTTTGCAAATATCCCTCGACCATACTTCCCCGTATTTCTCATAACGATTGGTCCCACAGTATTTCCTCCTTTATGTCAAATCCTTCAGATGCTCGCGAAGATATCTATTCCGATTTGAAATATATCGTAGGATAAGTTCTGGCTCATTATCAAACATATCGATCGACTTCTTTTTATATGGATCTAAAGTTATATAAGGGCGTATTTGCCTGTGCAGATTTGTAATGATTGGTTCTAACGCCTCAATTGTAAACGCAGTTTCCAAAATTTCTTCAAGGATAAGACGGTATTGATCACGAAATACCTTTACATCAAGAAGACGTGCAGTGAGTGTATTATAGCCTTCTATAGGAACATAATCGTATTCCATCATTTCCCCATCCCAATCCCTGCCCCATGTTGCATCATAATCCCATGGAATCATCTCGAACAATCCATTTTCGCCATTTCGATATAGTGCATAATTGTGAATGAAACCATCAAAGTTTTGTGTACAAACCACACCACATAGCCACAACAAATATTTTTTTACATCCATGTTTTTTGCAATTTCTTCACCAAAATCGTTCCTTGAAATTGTATTAATTTTATATATGAGCATTTCTAAATCAAGGTCATCCTCAGCTTTCCCTAATTTCCGGTCATACCCGGATAGCAAAGATGATTTTGGTTTACGTTTCGGAGTTAATAAGGAAAAATTAGCATGATAATTCGTTGCGTAAAAGATTGGACCATACGAAAGCTGTCTTTTTTGCAAAAACCATTCATCTACCGATTCAAGCTGTAAATAAATGCCCATAGGCTTTCCATTAACTTCGATGACAACATGCTTACAATCAGGAGAAACACTCCCAATATTTCGAAAAAAATCAAAGGATAACTTGTTTCGAATTAATGAGGGATCGCGATATTCAGCATTTAGGTGAACTTCGCGCCCTTTAAATTCTTCATTATATGTTCCAAAGTCGATTCTATACGATTTCTTTGGGAAATTACGTATGTGATCTCCTCGATAAGTAATACCAATATCGTATGGAGTGTTGTCTACTACTAGTCTGGCAGGATGAGACTCCTCATCCCAAACGTTATCTTCCAGTTCTTCAAGGTGCCTAGATTCAATAAAAATACTGATTGTAGGAATATTATGTTGCATAACATCATACCTTCTTTTTTACATTCCATCTTATGAGGAAGGGAGTACATTTGATAATAAAATAAAATACATAAAATAGAACAAAGACATAGGACAAATAAAATAAGATTTCATAATATACACTACCTTATATTTTAAGGAGTTTTAGCGAAAGGTGGTTTTATAAATGGGAAGAGCCGAAATTTTAGAATTAATTGAACAAGCAGAAAAAACAGGACTGGATGAATTCTTAACTCGAAATCCAGTAGCAAAAGGTACCGGCACTGGTAGTACTGGCACTGGTGGCACTGGCAAAGGTGGCACTGGCAAAGGTGGCACTGGCAAAAGTGGCACTGGCAAAGGTGGCACTGGCAAAAGTGGCACTGGCAAAGGTGGCACTGGCAAAGGAAAAGGGAAGGGGAAAGGGAAATAAGGGTAAAGATAACCTTACCCCAGCTGTCGAGAAATTCACGGCAGCTGTTTTTTTATTTGCTTAAAATCTATACTTTTATAGCCTTAGTATTACGAATATCATAGAAAACTCGCCCTTACTCTTGGTACGGGTCACTGTAGACTCTAACTGCGAATCTAAAAAAAGAACCTTAAATCCATAGATTTCAAAGGTTCTGTGTTTTATTTCCGATGATATTCTATTATTTTATCTCTGTTTTTCAATCATTGCCTTTTCAATCTCTTCATCGATGAAAATGTTGCTTATACTTGTTCATGTAACATCTTTATTTCTACATCCAAAGTTAACTATAGACTAGCTCTTTTTCGCGTAGGCCAAGCGCTTCTGCTGTTGATGTATGAATTTCATGCAAAAGCTCTGGATTCTCCATTAGTGACACACCATAAGAAGGAATCATTTCTTTGATTTTTTGTTCCCACTCATGCATATGTTGCGGGAAGCATTTATTCATTACCTCAAGCATAACGTGAACAGCAGTAGAAGCACCTGGAGAAGCTCCTAGTAATGCTGCAATTGAGCCATCGGCTGCAGTAATAACTTCGGTACCGAATTGAAGCGTTCCTTTGCCGCCTTCAACAGTATCTTTGATCACTTGTACACGTTGGCCCGCTACTACTAAATCCCAATCCTCAGATCTTGCGGTCGGGATAAACTCTCGTAACTCTTCCATGCGCTGTTCTTTCGATAACATCACTTGCTGGATCAAGTATTTTGTCAATGCCATCTCTTTTGCGCCTGCTGCCAACATAGTTAAGAGATTATTCGGTTTTATGGAAGTTACTAAATCGAACATTGAACCTGTTTTTAAAAACTTTGGTGAGAAGCCGGCAAATGGTCCAAATAGCAACGATTTTTTATTGTCGATAAAACGTGTATCAAGATGCGGAACAGACATTGGTGGAGCGCCAACTTTAGCTTTTCCGTATACTTTTGCATGGTGTTTGGCAACAACTTCTGGATTATTACACGCCATGAAAATTCCGCTTACTGGGAATCCGCCAATATGTTTCCCTTCAGGAATACCAGACTTTTGCAGTAAATGCAGACTTCCTCCCCCGCCTCCGATAAAGACGAATTTTGCAGTATGGCGTTCGACGCTACCACTATCAACATTACGTACTTTTACTTCCCATAGGCCATCACTCGTACGTTTCATATTATCAACACTATGTTTAAATTTGATATCGACGTTTTTAGTCTTTAAGTGGTCAAACAACATGTGCGTTAAAGCACCAAAGTTGACATCCGTTCCAGAGTTGATTTTTGTTGCCGCTATCGCTTCATTCGATGGACGGTCTTGCATAATTAGCGGAATCCATTCCATCAGTTTTGCTGGATCATCAGAAAACTCCATCCCTTGGAAAAGAGGATTGTTTGACAGCGCTTCAAAACGATTCTTTAAGAAAGTTACATTTTTATCTCCTTGTACCATACTCATATGGGGCAATGGCATGATAAAGTCCTGCGGATTTTTTATCAGCTTGCTGTTTACAAGATAAGACCAAAACTGCATGGAAACCTGAAATTGTTCATTAATTTTTATGGCTTTACTAATATCTACAGATCCGTCCGGTTTTTCAACCGTGTAGTTAAGCTCGCACAATGCCGCATGCCCCGTTCCCGCATTATTCCATTCGTTAGAGCTTTCCTCTCCTGCATTTTCTAGCTTCTCAAACACTTTAATTTCCCATTCCGGTACTAATTCTTTCAAGAATGTCCCTAAAGTCGCACTCATGATTCCGGCGCCAATTAAAATGACGTCTGTTTTAGTTTCACTACTGCTCATTTTTATCAACCTTTTCCCCTAAAATTAGCCTAGAAGATGTAAGCGCCACACCAAGCTAAGACGCGAACTAGCCACACATCTTTTCTGCCTCAATTATTATCATATATAGTGTATCATAATTATTTTTATTATATGATAATTTAAAATTATTTAAAAGATCGCAAAAAGTGAGAAGTCCGTTTACAAGGTCTAGGAAACATATATAAACTACAGCCTTAACCCAGTCACATTCTAACAGTATTTAAAAGTCTTGCTTTAACAATGAATACATATATAAATCATAAAATTTACCGCAAGCAAACTCATAATTTCTCAATAACCCTTCTCTAATAAAGCCTTGCTTTTCTGCTAACTTTTGTGACGGTGTATTAGGCGGTTCAATTAACGCTTCTATCCTTTGCAATTTCAAATGTTCGAATCCGTACCTTATTACAGCTTCCAACGCCTCACTTGCTATTCCTTTCCCCCAATAACTTTTACTTAACTCATAGCCAATTTCAGTTCGATAATGTTGGGAGATCATGTTAAGAAAGCCACAACTACCAATCACCTCATCTTCCTCTTTTAAAGTAATTCCCCATCTTATTCCAGTCTTTTCATTTAATATCGATTGATACCATGATATCTCGCTTAAGGCATCGCTTATTGTTTTAAAAGGTTCTAAACCATAATATTTCATTACTTCTTTATCAGACATATATTTCAAGATACTGTTGGCGTCGCCTTTTTCAACTTTTCTTAATACTAATCTATTAGTTTCAAGTACCGGAAAGATTTCAATATCTTTGGTCATAATAAGTCACCCCCTATATAATTCTTCAGTTCATTTTTTATCGTTTTCTAGTAAATAAGCTTTTTTTAATAAACTACTGCGTTAACATAATAAGAAAAGGCGATCACAAAGACAGCCACGTTTTTAAAGCACTCCTTTTGTTCCATAAAAAATAAGAGTTCCTATATTTTTTTAGTCTTATAATTAAAAATTCTAAGCAATGCAATAACAATTAATAAAATGCCAATGAAGAGAAAACTATTGAAAAAAATTTTCAAACCAATTGTTGGAGATTTTGATATAAAACTACTTAATCCCAAGTACAAAACCCCAATACACGATAGGATATATGAAAATATTTTATCTTTACGTCTGAGAAAAATATACGCCAAAAGGATGATAAGATATGTACCACCAAGTAGCATAAGCAAAGGAAATGTAGGCACAAATTTAGCTGCATATACAAAATAGTCAATTGGCAAAATATCATTTACGTTTTCCACTGGCCCATTCTTCATCTGAGAAAAAATCGCTGTATATTTCCATTCCCAAGTGTCTTCTAATATTCCACTCCCTTCATACAAAGTAGCCCCAGTTGAAAATATTAAAAGCATTAAAGCAAAACCAAGTTGGAGAATAATCCTAAAAGACATTTTCTTCACCTCGAATCTATTTCTTGTTTTTCCGTCATTATACTTTTAAGCAAAATTATATGAATAGTGATAGTGTACTATTGCAAGCTCTAAAACTGTTTTTTCATCAAGACCACTAATTAAGCCAAAAGTGTAAGGCGTTATTTTATAATCCTCAAGAAGGTATTTTAACTCATCTCTTAGGTCTCCATTTTATTAAATTCTCCCGAAAATATATGGTTATATGTCAATGTTTCAATACCAATTGTTTGAATTCCTTCTTAAAGTAACCTGCCCCGTTAGTGCAATAAAAAAGGGATTGCCGCAGCACCCCTGATTTTCAACTCTTGCACCCGTTAGTTAAAGAAATCATACCCTTACTTATTTTCTCAAATATACGACACTGTCGCTTCTTTCTACTTGAAATCTTAAATCATTCTTAACATTAAGCATATTATTACCATATTTAAATGATATACCATATCCATTATTCTCAGGATACCCATATAAATAGCAGACCACTTTTCCATCTTTTAATTGCTTCTTCTGTACCCACATTTAGTTTCATTTTAAAGCCTCCCTGTTCTTTTGCTTTAAAATCATTTCCTTTACTTCTATAGTCTTCTTCATACAGATAGGTAAGGATTTGGGTTATCACTTCTTGTTTGTACGACTTTCACTACCTATAGCGTTCCAGCTAATTCAATTCTACGGATGTTGCTTTTTTAACAAGATTGACTCAAGAACTAACAAGCGTATTTTCAGTTAATACTTTCCCAAGAACTTGATAAAAATAAGTATTTGGCCATTGAATATCACAAATTTCCTCCCAAGATGCTTCGACAATGAGAACATTTGGATTAGGTCTGTCAATGATTTGAATATGAGAAGGAATATTTTCTACAGCCGCATCTCCTGCCATTGCCCAATAAATCTTGGATACCTTCACACTTAATCCATTTTGTTCATCTAAGAAAATAGGCGAAAAACTATGTTTATTTATATACACTAAATCTTCGATAATGGCACTTGCGGTTGGAAGCATTCCCGCTCCAGGCCCTTGGAGGCTAATGTTGCCTACAATATCTCCATCAATGGAGACTGCATTTTGCACGCCTTCGATTTGATAAAATGGATGTGTTTCATTGACCAGTACAGGTTTGACTGAGCATACGATCCCTTTTTCTGTCTTTTCCATAGAAGCTACATGTTTAAATCGATACCCCAATGCTGAAAAAAGCTCAATTTGCTCAGGTGTGATTGATTGAATCCCTTGTCGAATCGATTCCTCCCAATTCGGGTTCTCTCCAAAAGCTAGCTCACTTAAAATCACTGCTTTGTAAAAGGCATCATATCCTTCAATATCATTTGTTGGATCAGCTTCTGCATAACCTTTTTCTTGTGCTAGTTTTAACGCTGTTTCAAATGGACAGCCGTCTTCTCGCATCTTTGTCAAAATAAAATTCGAAGTCCCATTAAGAATCCCTTGCACTTTTTGGATATTATTTACGTTTAACAATTGTCGTAGAGTTTGGATAATCGGAATTCCTCCTGCGACTGTTGCCTCAAATCCTAAAGTAACCCCTTTTTCCTTGGCTATCTGTTTTAATTGAGTTCCATGATAAGCAAACATTTCTTTGTTTGCTGTTATAACATGACATCCTCTGTTCATCGCTTGCTGCAAGTACGTAAAGCTAGGCTCTTGACCAACGATCGCATCAATGACAACATCTAGCTGCTCAAGTGTAATAATCTTGTTAAAATCATCGGTTAACAGAACATCAGAATCTAGTGTATGATGTTTTTCTATATTTTTAACAAGTATGGCAACCACTTTTACCTCTTTCCTAAAAATACGCTTAAGCTTTTCCTGATGTGTTTGAATCGTTTTATAAACACCCTTCCCCACTGTACCGTAACCTAATAATGCAATATGTAAAGCTGTCATGTATATCTCCCCCTTGTCCTATTTATCGATGACTTTAATTGAACATAAAACATTAATGAGCGTCTGCTCTAAACCCTACGATGAAAAAGGTTCAGGTTCTAAAAACTGCATCACCTTATGAAGGTGGGTAGCTGCGCTGATTTTGCGAAGCCCCGCCCCTTTTCCACAGAAAAAACTCCCCACTGCATATGGACAGAAGGGGAGTTTGAATGTTTATATTCAAGATTTATCCACCTTCTTATCTACGGAATGGTTACCATTCCTCTGAATTTGGCACCGGGCATGATATGCTGGTTGCCGAGGCTTCGCAGGGTCAGTCCCTCCGCCTCTCTTGATAAGAAAAGTTAAAATTATTAAACTATTTATAATAATATAATACTTTAAATATTTATCGTCAATAGCGTAAAATGAAACTTCAGAAAAAACAATGAATATGAAAAGGGTGAAATCAGCGCAATTTCACCCTCTATATGTACTGTTCATGACATTAATTGTATTCTAAACGGAATCCGTTACTCTAAAGCCTACTTGTTTAATTGGTTGAATTCAATGACACCAACTGATAGGTGATTTCAGTTTGGTTGTTTGTCCAAGAAACTTTTTGAATGATGGCTATCCCATTCGTTTCACTTTCGATCGTTTTGCGAACTTCAATTGGAATATCGATTGGGTATAGGCGATAGCCGTCTTTCGTTAAACGGAAAAGATTTTCTTCCTCTCTGCTTTCACGGCCTTTTGTCACGATCATCGTGTTTAACTCCATTGGCATTCCCAAAGCATAAACCTCCCTTCCTTTACTTACTTTTTAGCACATTGCTTTCTCGTTTGGTTTTTCATCCACTGTGTTAGATCACAAACGACTTTTCGGTTGATATTCGGCGGGAAATAGTGGGTAAATTCGTCAAAATACCAACTCCAAACAGGCTTGTCTTTTTCCTTCAATGTTTTCTCCAGCCTGTAGGCGTGTTCAATCGACACGTTATTGTCTTTTTCACCGTGAATAATCAGAACTGGTGCAACTAGTTCATCTACTGCAAACAGTGGTGTGCGGTATTTATATTCGTTTGGAACTTTACTCGGCGTACCACCAATAACACGTTTCATCATGCGACGTAGGTCTACACGTTCCACATAAGTTAGAAACATATCAGACACTCCGCCCCATGTGACAACGGAGGCAGCTGATTTACAATAAATTGCCGTCCAAAGGGCCATAATTCCTCCTCGTGAAAACCCGAAAATATGAATATTCTCAGGTTTCACACGTTTGTGCTGTTCGAGTAATATAAAGCCACTGATCCCATCAGCACGGTCTTCGCCTGCAAAATCTTCATCCCCTTCTCCGCCTTGATTCCCCCGATAATACGGTGCAAACACAATGAAGCCTTCTGCTGCAAATTGCACAATACGACTCGGGCGTACTTTGCCGACATTTTTAATGCCTCCTCGTAAATATAAGAAACCATCATACATTTGATCATCATCTGGCTCAGCAAGAAGTCCCTTCACCTTCAAGCCTTGTGAAAGATACGTTACGATAAACAGACGAATATTCGGATGCGGTGATGGAAACCGCTGCTTCGTTATTATTATGCCATCCTCCATCATACATCCCCCTTTCATAAAACTCATTTTCCTTTATTGTAAATCAACTCCCCCATTTTATCCTGCATTAACGGGTAGTATATAGACTTTTTTAAGAGATAGTAAGGCAACCCACCTCCTTTTTATAGAAACAGGAAAAATATTAGTTGAGATTAACTGTCGGTAAAAGCCCGATTGGTGTGATACAGTGAAACTTACCGATGCGTAAGTAAAGGTTTAGTTCCACAACATGAGGAGCAAACAGACCAAGACATGAGGACGTGGTGTACTTAGTGTGTAATTCATTGAGTCGGGTTCGTACTGTCGCTTTATCGAAGCGGAGTGAAGCTTCCTTCCAAAAGCGTTCTTCATTCCATCTTTCAGGTTTTTGAAAGCATAATCTCCCTTTTGATTAAATAAATCAAAAAGGAGATTATGACAAAAGAGGTTCGTTCCTTTAAAAGTTAATCTTCTTTTTTGGGATGTTCCCTCTATTCACGCAGCCATGCGTTTGCAAGCATTATAGCCCCTTTTGCTGCTTCTGTGTCTGCGAATTCGTTAAGCATCACAAAATCATGAATGATACCCTGGAAGCGTACTGCAGTTACCTTTACACCAGCTTCGCGAAGCTTATTGGCGTATGCCTCTCCTTCGTCGCGCAAAACGTCGGCTTCTGCCGTGATAACTAAAGCTTCAGGAAGCCCCTTTAATTGTTCTGTTGTTGCCCGAAGTGGAGATGCAGTTATTTCTGCTCTCTGCTGTGGATCGGATGTATACTGATCCCAGAACCATTGCATCCCATCCATACGCAGAAAATATCCGGTAGCAAATTGTTTGTATGAATCCGTATCAAATGAAGCATCCGTTACAGGATAGAAAAGTAATTGCTTGCGAATAGCTGGACCTTTTCGTTCTTTGGCCATTAGCGTAATAGCTGCCGACATATTTCCTCCAACACTGTCGCCTGCTACTGTAATATTACTTGAATCCATCCCGTAATTATCGCCTTCTTTAGCAATCCATTCCAAAGCCGTATAGACCTCTTCTATAGCAATCGGATATTTGGCTTCTGGCGAAAGACTGTAATTAGTAAACACGACCGCTGATTGTGATCCAACAGCAAGTTCCCGAACTAAACGATCATGTGTATGTGCGTTTCCGAAAACCCAGCCTGCACCATGCGTATATAAAATGACAGGGAGATTTTCTGAGGCATCTTCAGGGCGCAATATTTTAATGGATACAGGTCCAGTTGTCTCTCCCTCAATGACAAGCTCTTCTACTTCAACCGGCTGCTTTTTAACCTCTCCGGACTGTACTTCATCTACTGTTTCTCTGCCCTTCTCTGGACCAAGATCAAACAGGTACGGCGGGTTAGCCGTGTCCTCTACGAATTTTTGTGCAGCAGGCTCCAATACCACTTTTCTATTTTGATTTTGTGTCATCTTTAACTCCTCCTAAAGTTTTATTAGTTTTCATTTTATATTTCACTAAATTTAACCGCACATAACATGCCCAGAACGAGCTTCATGTAAGGTCGACCAAAACTCGGCGAATTCGTTACAAGGGACAACAAAATACTCATATGCAACGTCTTACCACCATTTAGTTTAACAGTCACACCACTTCGATCCGATCAGACTCTCAATCCCGAAGGTTAGCAAACCTGTGCTAAGGAAAGTACCACTATCCCTAATACAGTTAGCAAAGAAGGAGAAAGATAGGTATAAACAATCGAATATCCACCAAGCAAGAAAAGGTGATTGATAATCCAAGTGCCACTTCGCGCTTCTTAAAAAGAGCCAGCTGTTGAAAAGGAGGTACAGGTTGCTCCTCATCTCTACCCACAATAGAAGGAAATATAACCACCATTGTAATGAATCTAGGCAGAGCGATTCCTCCAAATGCATCTGCCATCTTCCAAAAGATACCGATAATTAATCAAGATTTTTAAGGTGTGAAAGTTGAGTGTATAATAATGAAAATCGTACTAGATCGTTGTTAATGATGACAGTTATTCGTTTCCCTAAAGCACCCATGAATTTCAACCAAATGTGAAGAACCATAAATTCCACTTCATTTATGTCCGAAAGCTGACCATAAATCAAAAGGAATGATGTGAAAAAGAGACTGATTGTACGTATCTCTCGGCGAAAAGCAACACTTACAACCTGCCTCTCTACTACTTTCTAATGAAAGTACACGCACAGTTATTATTCCAAAAAAACGTAAATAAGAACAATACGATTCGTTTTCAGTCGAACCGTTACTCCTCTTCGATAGGAAATTATGGATCGCAATTATGCTGGTTTTATGAAGTGGCGCGATCCTTTTTTCTCTCTCTTATAGGCATTCACACATTTTTCACTTCTGCATACGTTATTCTAGGTGAATGACCTACGAATTAGGAGGAATGGAAGATGAAACATTGGGTAAAAGCAGGATTCATGATTACATTGGCCTGTTTATTAATCCTCGCTCTTAGTGCATGTGGCAAGGACGATCTGACAAAGGTGCGTGTCGCAGAGGTGACTCGATCGATTTTCTATGCACCGCAATATGTAGCGATTGAAAAGGGATTTTTTGAAGAAGAAGGACTAAGCATCGACTTAAAAACGACAGCTGGCGGCGATAAAACGATGACTGCTTTATTATCGGATGGCGCGGATGTTGCCCTTGTCGGGTCTGAAACATCAATTTACGTGAACGCTCAAGGTGCAAATGATCCAATTGTGAATTTTGCCCAACTTACCCAGACCGATGGAACGTTCCTCGTTTCTCGTGAGAAAATCGATGACTTTTCTTGGGATATGCTAAAAGGGTCTACCTTCCTTGGTCAGCGTAAAGGTGGCATGCCACAAATGGCTGGTGAGTTTGTACTCAAGAAGCATGGCATCGACCCTCACAATGATCTGACACTTATACAGAACATTGATTTTGCCAATGTTGCTACAGCTTTCGCTTCAGGTACAGGTGATTATGTACAACTATTTGAACCGACTGCCAGCCTGTTTGAAAAAGAAGGAAAAGGCCATATTGTCGCTTCATTCGGAACGGAATCAGGGCATATTCCTTACACAACATTCATGACCAAAGCGAGTTATATAGAAGAGAAGGGCGAAACGGTCGAGAAGTTCACCCGTGCTGTAAAAAAAGCACAAGATTGGGTGCAGGAACATAGCAGCCAAGAAGTAGCCGAAGTAATTCAACCGTATTTTGAAGACACAGATCTTACGTTAATTGGAACCGTTGTGGATCGTTATAAAGCACAAGGCTCCTATGCAACAGACCCGATTTTAGATGAAGAAGAGTGGAATAACTTGCAGAATATTATGGATGCAGCAGGTGAGCTTCCAAGTAGATTAGCTTATGAAGACTTAGTGAACACATCATTTGCCGAAAAGGTATCGAAGTAATCATGGACTTTCTAACGATTAATCGTGTTGATCATACGTACTTTTCGAAACAAACGGCAACACAGGCACTACAAAATATTCATTTATCGATCGAGAAAGGGGAGTTTATCTCCTTTCTTGGCCCAAGTGGCTGTGGAAAAACAACCCTGTTATCTATTATTGCTGGTCTATTTCCACCAACAGCTGGCACCGTTTTGCTGGAAGGGCAGCCCGTGCTTTCACGGGATGAGCTTCAAATAGGCTATATGCTACAGCAAGATTACTTATTTCCGTGGAAAACGATTGAGCAAAACGTAACACTGGGGTTAAAGTTATTGAAACATGATAAAGAAACTTCTCTGTCAACAGCGATGAAGCTCCTTCAAGATGTCGGCTTACCTAATGTAGAACATCAATATCCAAGGGAGTTGTCAGGTGGAATGAGACAGCGGGCAGCGCTAGCAAGAACACTCGCCGTTGATCCAAAGATCCTATTGCTAGACGAACCATTCTCTGCGCTCGATTATCAAACGAAACTGAAGCTTGAAGACCTCGTTTCTGAAACATTGAAGGCATATGGTAAAACAGCTGTGTTGGTTACACATGATATCGGCGAATCGATTGCTATGAGCGACCGTATTTACTTGTTTGCGGCCCGCCCTGGCAGAATTCACAAAGTATTTGAAGTCCCTAATGAACTTAGATCGTTAACTCCTTTTCAAGCCCGTAACCATCCAAGCTACTCCTCCCTATTTCAAACTATTTGGAAGGAGCTTGAGAGCCTTGAACATTAATGCACTCCACACCCAATACAAAGCAGCACTCGTCAAAGAGAGACGGTGGGTTCGTTTGTATCAACTCCTCATCTTCCTTGCTTTTTTTTCAGGATGGGAAATTGCTTCAAGATTCAAGTGGATAGATCAACTCATTTTCAGCTCACCGTCAAAGATTTGGATCCTGTTTCTTACAAAAATAAGTGATGGCACTTTGTTTAACCATCTAAGCATAACCCTATTCGAAACAGTACTTGGATTTATCATTGGTACTTTGCTTGGAACATTACTTGCCGCGATTCTTTGGTGGTCGCCATTTCTTTCAAGAGTTCTTGATCCTTATCTTGTCATCTTAAATGCGATGCCGAAGGTCGCTCTTGGACCGATCTTAATCGTAGCACTCGGACCAGGCTTCACTTCTATTATCACAATGGGAGCGATTATATCCGTCATTATCACGACCATCGTCGTCTACACCGCATTTAAAGGTGTTGATCCGAACTACCTATTAGTGCTCCAAACATTTGGCGCCAACCGCTTTCAAACGTTTAAAGAAGCTGTACTACCTGCATCCTTTCCAACCATCATCTCGACATTGAAAGTAAATGTGGGTCTTTCCTGGGTTGGCGTCATCGTCGGCGAATTCCTTGTTTCTTCAAAAGGACTTGGCTATTTGATAATTTATGGATTCCAAGTATTTAATTTCAACCTTGTCCTCTTGTCGCTCATGATTATCGCTGTCTGTGCCACAGTGATGTACCAGCTTGTTGAACTGCTTGAAAAATCATTAATTAAGCATGACCGCTGAAATGATAAGGCGCTTTAAAAGGGCCTAGCCTCGCAGTAATAGTCGTTGCGGGATCTGGACCCTTAGCCTTATTTATCAGATTTACAATCCGGTAGAATGTTTCGCAGTCGCTCGATACTTAACGGAATAACCTCATCTCGCATGATAAAACTAAAGCGAGAGTCCGTTTCTAGATGATCTGGAAGTTGATCCAATAATACGGGTCCCTCCGTTTCCAAATAATCGTCTTTTTCAACTAACTCAGTAAGTTCAGCAAAGTAAATCGACTTAATAAACGGTCCACTTACTGCATGTACACGATATTGTCCAAGAAAAAGCAAACTGGCCACCTTCCCGCCTGTTTCCTCGTACACCTCACGTACCGCTGCCTCCTCAATCGTTTCTCCCTTTTCCCGCTTCCCACCCGGAAATTCAAGTCCCCTAACTTTATGCCGTGTTACAACCCATTGCTTGTTCCAGTGTGTTAAAACAAGCACATGCCAAGCATCACCAAATTCCTCTTTACAGGAAAAATCAACTTGATGTCCATGATTATCAAAAAATTTTTTCATACTTTCTCCCTGTTTCCCCACCTAAAAAATTAGGTAGAAAGGTTTATTTAAATAGAAAAGAAGTGTTACATAACAATCTTTTCCTCTTTTATTATATTATGTATGTAAATGACCAAAAAGGAGTCGATGTAATGAAGCTAAAATCATTAGCCATCCCTTTCTTCGCACTAGTAGTACTTTTAAGTGGCTGTGGCCAAAAAGCTGCACCCGTTTCCGAAACCGGAAAATCAGAAACCAAACCAAACACTGAACAATCTGCACCAAAAGAAAAATCCCTTACTCTTGAGGAAGTATTTGAAAAAACCATTGTAGCAAGTAAAGAATTGAAGAGTTTAACTGTGAAAATGGAGAATGACCAAACCATTACTTCAAGTAGTGATTCAGAACCAATGGATATTACTTCAACCATTGACATGGATGTCATTCAAAACCCAATCTCCCTCTATCAAGTCATATCCATCAATATGCCAGGTGAAGAATCAGTGAAAACAGAAAGTTATTTCACTAAAGAAGGTTTCTTTACGTATGAACCAACACAAGGAACATGGATGAAGCTACCTGAAGAAATGTCAACAGAACTTCTTAAAGCATCGGAACAGCAAGGCGACCCTGCTGCCGAACTGAAAAAAATGCAAGAATATATTGAAGACTTCACATTTGAACAAGACGATTCTTCTTATATTTTATCACTAAATGCTTCAGCTGAAAAATTCAATGCGTTCATGCAAGAACAACTTTCACAGAGCTTTGGTCAAGAATTAGGACTTGATTTACAAAATGTAGATGTTACTGGATTAAAGTATTCCTATACGATTGACAAGAAAACCTTCAATCCTACAACAATGAGCATGGATATGACATTCAAGACTACTGAAGGCAGTGAAGAAGTGACACTCGAACAAAAAACAAACGCAACCTTTAGTAATTATAACGGCGTGAAGGATATTACGATCCCTGAAGAAGTGCTTAAATCCGCACAAGAAATTGACCTTCCACAATAAAGTGAAACTTCAATCAGTGGGGGGTTTCTTCATCCCCCACTGATTGTTAGTTGAACCAATCGGGCTTTTACGGGCAGTTGTCCCCCCACCTACGCTTCTTCGATTCCTCTAATCCTTGAGGTGGGGGTCTTACTGCCCGTTAATGCGGGATAAGTTGATAAAAGAAAAAAGGGTCTAACCTCGCACTCGTCATACAGTTTTATTTAACTGTATGACGAGTGTGAGGACTGACCCTTTTCTAATATGATACTTGTTCTTTTTCAATTGAATGGATTATTGTTTTCAATTTTTACTCTTGGATGATGAAGGCTACATTTTAGCTATCGGTCCCTTAACGTGCCTCGGATGCAAATTTTCTTATTTCCTTGACTAGAATTTTCAAATAAGGTATCCATTACAGGTCCTTCCCTGTTTCTCTAGGAAAAGAAGATAATATCTCCATATTCGCAATATGATTTCTCGCATCGGTATCTCCAAGTTTATAAATCAACTCGTACACTTCATGAAGCGTCTTATCATAAGCATCATTTCCTGGATCATGATGATACTCTAAAAACGGGATGTGCGCACGGTAAAAGTTTCCGATTTCTGTAGAATAATTTTGATCAAAATATTCACGAAGCTGCTTGATTTCATCATCAGTTGCTTCAATTTTATAATTCCAAGGCGAACTTTCACTATCCTGAAAGATTTGTCCATTCGGCAGCCAAATATAATACGTCTTTCGATCCTCACCCACTGTAATCCCCCCTATAATAGTATTATTTTCCCTTTCATCACTCTGCTTCATACATCACTTATTCTTCCATTAAATACAATTAACGTGTAAAATAATTGATTAAGTATCTTTAATTAGGAAAGTCATATACTAAACATGATTTAAAACTTGAAAAAGAGGTGAAAAAATGAAACTCATTGAGGATTTGTACAACCTATACCGTGATAAATTGTCTGGGGATGAAGAAGATATCGATATGCTAACCTTTGCCGTCCTTGAACAGCTTGATCGGAAGGAGATATTCAACTTACTTGAAGAAATGGACGATCAGGAAATTAATAACCTCCTTGGTATTTACATTATTGAATCACTTAAAGGCAAATTTGCACATGATAGCATGAATAATGCCAAAGTTACCCATTATCACCCTCGTAATATTCATTGAAAGCATTTTATACATAGACTACAGCCTTCATTCGATCGTGAGGGCTTTTTCATGTGCCCTCCTCTAAAAAAAGGGCTGTCCCATGAGGAAAGGGTCACACCTTGCAACGACTATATACAGATTATAGTTAGTATTTTACTACTATATACTGTGTATAGAGTACGAGGTCCGACCCTTCCTGAGACATCTTCTTTAGGCGAGACTTCAAAGAACTATATTATTTCTTCAAATAAGCACGAAGCATCCATGTATGTTTATCGAAGCTTTTTTGCATTCCTACAAACATATCGCCTGTCACTTGGTCCGCGTTTTCTTCTGCCAATTTAATGGCTTTTGAATATTCTTGTGATAATTGCTCAAAATCATTAATGATTGTTTGTATCATCGCTTCTGTTTCTTCTTTTCCAGTCGCTTCTTTAATTGTTGCTAGATCAAGTTGTTCCTTAAGCGTCGCTACAGGCTTTGCACCTAACGCCAGCAATCTTTCCGCAAGCTCATCCATATGAGCTGTAACTTCGTTATATAGTTCTTCCAATTTTACATGCAAAGAGAAGAAATGTGGACCGTCTACATACCAGTGATAATTATGCAATTTTGTATATAACACACTTAAGTTTGCGATTTCTTGATTCACCAGTTCAACCAATTGGTCCACTTTACGGTTTTCACCTTGTTTATATTCAACAATATTATTTTTTGCCATCGTTATCACCCTCCTATTAACTATAATTCCCTCTCTACTTAAGTTAAAACATGTATTTTTTCCTAATGAGCCAAGGTTTAATGTAGGATTTTCCTGTATAATAAAAGTAAAATACTTGTAAAGGAGTATACAGGTGAAAACGATTATAATTATTAGCATTATTATTGTCCTTGTAATCTTAGCGCTATCTGTTTTTACCATTAATAAAGGATACGATTATAAACATACAATTGATCCATCACCAGATCCCGATGAGAATAAAGCAAACAAAACTTCAAATGACAAGCAATAAGAAAAGAGCGTCTCAAAAGCATAGGGTCAGAACCCGCAACAACTAAATGCAGTATAAACACATACTGTATAGTGCGAGGTCTGACCCTTATGAGATACCCTTTTCTTCTTTTTCATCGTTTTAGTTTTAGATCAGATGCTCATGGATGTCTTTTAACCGAAAACTTTATGAAGATCCTCTTTACTTTGTGATAACCAGAAATTCATCAATTTCTTCGCGCCTTCTAGGTCATGAAGTTTCGCTTGACCGCATTGTTTTTCATTTGCTGCAGGAATTTCTGTAATTTGTACAGCATCCTTCATTGTGTCTTCAAGTACATCAATGATCTCAGTAACAGTCGGGTCTCCGCTTACGACTAGGTAGTACCCAGTCTGGCAACCCATTGGCGAAATATCGATAATATCGAAGTGATCATATTTCTCTGAATGCTCACGAAGATTGAAGGCAAGCAGATGCTCTAACGTATGAATCACATCCGGCTTCATTGCCTGTTTATTGGGCTGGCAAAAACGAATGTCAAATTTATTGACTACTCCATCTGTCCCTACTTTATGTACCCCACAGTGACGTACATAAGGTGCTTTCACGGCATTATGATCTAATTCAAAGCTCTCTACTGAAGGCATTGTATCACTCCTCTTCCCATTTATATGTATATACTACATCTAATCCCGATTTATTTCATCTATTTAAACTGAATTAGAAGGAAAATGATTTCCAGCATCTTTTTGAATGAAAATATGATATATTGTTACCAATATATATTCTATAGAATGAAGGCTGATTCTTATGTTAAAAAAAATATTAATTTTCGGAATCCAATTTTACCAAAAGGTTATTTCTCCTTTAAAACCACCTACCTGCCGCTTCTATCCTACATGCTCACATTACGGATTAGAAGCAATTAAACGGTTCGGCCCCATTAAAGGTAGCTGGCTTACCATAAGAAGAATCTCTAAATGCCATCCATTTCACCCAGGCGGCATTGACCCAGTTCCTGATAAACCTTGCAAACATCGACCTTAAAATTTTTTTCTTGCACTTTTAGCTTAATTAAGGTACGATACATAAGTCAAATCGTAATGATTTCGTTTATATCCATTTTTATTAAACCGTAATGGTTTCGTTTAATGAACAAAAACTGATAGTGGGGAGAAAGAAAAATGAAAAAACAGCTAAGTATCGCAATCTTATTTATATTTGCCACCTTTTTGGCTGGCTGTAGTTCAGCGACTACTAAGCAAGAGGCACAAACAGATGATGGCAAAGAAAAGTTAATGGTTTACACAACTGTCTATGCCCTAGAGGATTTTACTAAAAAAATTGGTGGCGATTTTGTAGACGTAAAAACGGTCTATCCACCAGGAACAGACGAACATAGCTTTGAACCATCTCAAAAGGATATCATTGGAATGGCACAATCTGATCTCTTTTTCTACATTGGACATAACTTAGAAGGCTTTGTCAATAAGTCGAAATCGATTCTTGAAGATGAAGGCACAAAAGTTGTCGCAGTAGGTGAAAAAGTCGAAATAGCGCATGATGATGAAGCTACTACTGAAGAACATAGTCATGAGCATGAGCACGACGGTGAAGCTGCTACTGAGGAACATGAGCATGATCATGGTGGCGTAGATCCACATCTTTGGATTGATCCTGTCTATGCTGCACAAATGGCTGAAATTATTAAAGATGAGCTTTCTGAAAAAATGCCTGCCAAAGCAGATTACTTCCAAAAACAATATGAAGCATTATCAACAAAATTAACAAATTTAGATAGTCAATTTTCTGAAACGATCTCTACAGCAAAAACAAAGAAACTTATCGTATCACATGCAGCCTACGGCTATTGGGAAAAGCGTTACGGTCTTGAACAAATCAGCGTATCTGGCATTTCTGCAAGTGAACCTTCACAAAAACAACTGGAAAACATCGTGAAAACTGCAAAAGACAATGGAATTCAATACATCATTTATGAACAAAACATCTCATCCAAGCTAACAAAAATTATCCAAGATGAACTTGGAGCAAAATCATTGCAGCTCCATAATTTATCTGTACTCACTGACAATGATATCAGCAACAAAGAAGATTATTTCAGCATAATGGATAAAAACCTTGAAACGTTAAAAACAGCTTTAAACTAAATGGAAATGGATGTCCGTTCTTTCCTCATAACTACTACATACAGTTTAAAAGAAGTGTAAGTGACACGATACACTGTATGATGAGTGCGAGGTTAGACCATTGGGACATCCTTTTTATTTTTATAAACCCTTACCTTGATTCCCTCCCTTTGAACCAATGTTAAAAAGGCAACCCCATATGCAGAGCTTGCCTTTGTTTTGTATGAAGGACATGGGGACGGGTCTTCACGACTCACTCATATAGCCAATCAACTTAACAGGTATACTTATTTTATCGAGATTAAATCCGAAATTTAGGCTCCGCACCGCCATCATTGTAATGAGGTGAGTGCAGCGTGCTTCATGATCTATCCTTCACAGTATCTGGTGGTGTTTTAACGTTAGATTGTTCTTGTATGGTTGTTAGCACCAGTTAGCGTTCCACTTCATCCAAACTGCATTTTTTCTTTAACCAAACAATTTCATTTTCCGCAAGTCTTGTGATCTCTTTAACGACATTCTCTGGCAGGCCACGTCTTAGTAAAATTTCTGCAATTAGATAAGGCTTTGTCATCAGATCATCTCCCATACAGATTCTGGATGCTTATTACCTCCATTATAACTGAGAAATTCTATGAAAAAAACAGTCAGCCGCCTATTTTATGGAACCTTCAAAAAGGAATACAAGAAGTGAACATATATCTCACTTCTTGCCCAACATTTCTAATAGTACGTGTTCAAAAAGAAGGATAAAAAGAGCCGAGAAGCTCGAGAACCGGACTTGCACAGGATGTGCGCGATCTTAACAGAAGGTCATTAATAAGTAACGAAGCAATTCGACAGCAATTTTTACCGGACTTTTTGAACAACCTCTATTGCGATTTAAATAATTGCTGATGAACCGTCATGGCTCTCAAGTTCTGTTCATTCACTTCAAAACCAATTCCCACACCATCTGGAACCGTTATAAATCCATTCTCCACAACGATTTCTGGATCAACAATATCATGCTCCCAGTAACGTGTAGAAGACGATACATCACCTGGAATTGTAAATCCGTTAAGCGAGGCAAGCGCAATATTATGGGCTTTCGAAATGCCAAATTCAATCATTCCACCGCACCAAACTGGAATGTCTTTTTCTACACACAGATTATGAATGTTGACAGCCTCCACCCATCCACCAACGCGTGACATCTTAATACTAATCACTTTACCGCTCCCAAGCATTAAGGCTTGTTTAGCGTCATGAAACGAGCAGATGCTTTCATCAAGGCAAATTGGCGTTTGGATTTCTTTTTGTAAAATTGCATGTTCTACTAAATCATCATGTCCGAGTGGTTGTTCGATCATTTGCAAGTTGAATTCATCTAGCCTTTTCAAATGCTCAATATCTCCAAGGGAATACGAAGAATTCGCATCTGCCATAAGCGGAATGTCTGGATAATGACGCCGGATTTCCGATAATACTTCAACATCCGTAGATCGTTGAATCTTTACTTTATAGCGCTGATAACCGATTGCAGCAAATTCTTCAATCTGCTTAAGAGCCTTCTTCACATCATCGGCTGCAATGACAACTCCTGCCGCAACCGTTTTCCTCATCCCGCCGAATAATTGGCCCAGGTACATTTCCTGTTGCTTTGCATATAAGTCCCAAATGGCTTGTCCAAGACCGGATTTCGCCATTGAATTTCTTCGAATACCAGCCCATAATGTTTCAAGTTCTTTAGGGTGTTTCATTGGGTTGCGCAGCACAAGTGGAATTAAAAAATCCTCTAATATATGCAAACATGTCTTAATCGTTTCTTCTGTATACCAAGGGCTTGAAAACGGAACGGCTTCACCATAGCCGATTCTGCCATCGCTATCTTGGACTTCAATCACGAGTGCTTCCCGTTTTGTCACCGTCTCTAAATGAGTCATGAATGGTCGCTTTAAAGGAGCAGAAATAAGAGAGATAGAAATCGAGGAGATTTTCATAAACTAGTCCTCCAATCGCTTTCTTAGTTCTCTTCTCAACAATTTATTCGAAGCGTTCCGCGGCAGTCCTTCGCAAAAAATGATTCGTTTTGGTACCTTATAGGATGCTAAGCGTGTTAAACAATATTCAATAATCTTCTGCTCAGTTAGCTCACTACCCGGTTTACTAACAACAAAGGCAACAGCAATTTGGCCCCATGCTTCATCAGACACTCCCGTGACACCTGCTTCAAACACGTCTGGATGACTGCCTACTACTGCTTCAATTTCAGCAGGGTACACATTTTCACCGCCGGAAATGATTAAATCTGACCGACGATCCATGACAAACAGAAAGCCCTCTTCATCCACATAACCGATATCACCTGTATACAGCCAGCCATTCTTGATAGCTTCGTCCGTCGCTTCTTTTCGGTTCAAATAACCTTTAGTTACATTCGGTCCTTTTACAACAATTTCACCAGGTTGATTCGGCTCTGCTTCAAGTCCATCCTTTTCAATTCGCAATTGCGATGGAAACAATGTTTTCCCAGCTGAACCAATTTTCTGTAGACTATCCTCAGGTGAAAGGGTGACAATTTGCGAACTCGTTTCCGTCATGCCATATGTTTGATAGACAGGGATGCCTTTTTCCTTGCACTCCAAAAGCATATGCTTAGGTGCCGGACCACCGCCAAGCAACATACAGCGAAAAGTGGCTGGATACTTATCTCCTCGAAGGTCAGTAAGCATCCTGTTTAACATAGCCGTTACAACCGAAATAATCGTCACACCATTTCCCATGATCATTTGATTGGCCTCTGCTTCATTAAATTTCTCAACGAGCACAACCTTCATGCCATAAATGACGTTTCGCATGAAGATGGAAAGCCCGCTAATGTGAAAAATGGGGACCGCGCAATACCAGCTATCTCGTTCTGTCAATCCAAGGTTCAAAACAGAGCCTACTGCACTCCACCAATGGTTCCCAAAAGTTTGAATGACACCCTTTGGATTCCCAGTTGTTCCCGATGTATACATGATGGTCGCAATATCACTCAAATCAAATTCTTCTAAAATAAGCACGCCTTCTACTCCACTAATAAAAGCCAACGCCTCTTTTTCAATAATGGGCAACTCCTGCATGGAAGATTGAATCACATTTAGTTTTTCAAAAAAAGCTTGTTCAGAGACAAGCAGTTTTGCTTCACTATCACGAAGCTGCCAAATGAGTTCAGCTGCAGTTAAACGAGTATTCAGCATAACAATCTTCACACCAAGATAAAAAAGAGCATGAATGATTATGACACTATCCTTGTGATTTCGGATTAATACAGCACAAGAATCTCCCCGTTTTAGATTTTGAGTAGCAAGCTTTGCCGCCATCTCTTCCGCTTGCAAATCAAGCTCGCGAAAAGTAAGAACCTTTCCTTCAAATTCAACAGCTGGTCGATGTGGCGACAGCATAGCTCGTTTCTTCAGCCAATTGGGTAGTCTTTCCGTTGTATTCATGGTGATCTCTTCTTTCTGTAATCAAAATTTAGCCCCCTTTTTTGTATAAAGGACATGGGAACGGTCGCGACTTACTACTATAACCAATCTTACTTAGCAGGATACTCATCTTATCGAGAAAGCATCCACAATTCCGGCTCCACACCGCCACCATTGTGATTAGGCGAGTGTAGCGTTCTTAATGATAGATCCTTCAAAGTAACTGGTGGCATTTTAACAACCATTTAGGTTTTGTATATAAAAACAGCTCGACGAGAAAATCCGCCAAGCTGCCGTGTCCATTTGTATTAAGGAAAACGTGGGAATTGACCGAAATCAGGTTTACGTTTTTCTTTGAAAGCATCGCGGCCTTCTTTTGCTTCGTCTGTTGTATAATACAGAAGTGTAGCGTCGCCAGCAAATTGCTGAAGTCCTGCAAGACCATCTGTGTCCGCGTTAAATGCAGCCTTTAAGAAGCGAAGAGCGGTCGGACTCTTTTCAAGCATTTCCTCACACCATTGTACTGTTTCAGCTTCTAATTGCTCTAATGGTACAACTGTATTAACTAAGCCCATGTCCAATGCTTCCTGTGCGCCATATTGACGGCATAGGTACCAGATTTCACGCGCTTTCTTATGCCCTACAATCCGTGCTAAGTAGCCAGACCCATAACCCGCGTCAAAGCTTCCTACCGTTGGTCCTGTTTGTCCGAATACCGCATTGTCAGCAGCAATCGTTAAGTCACAGACGATGTGTAGTACATGTCCTCCGCCAATCGCATAACCTGCCACCATAGCAACAACTGGTTTAGGAATCGTACGAATTAAGCGTTGTAGATCTAATACATTTAAACGTGGAATATCATCGTCGCCAACATACCCACCATGTCCACGTACTTTTTGGTCACCGCCTGAACAGAAAGCTTTGCCGCCTTCACCTGTTAATATAATAACGCCAATGCTAGAGTCATCACGCGCTCTTGCAAATGCATCGATCATTTCAGACACTGTTTTCGGTGTAAAAGCGTTATGTACATGTGGTCGGTTAATCGATACTTTAGCAATCCCATTGTATTTTTGGAATAAAATTTCTTGATATTCACGAATTGTTTCCCACTGAATTGTCATGTTATATCCTCCTTTATTGTTTTGCTAAAAACTCACTTACTATCTTACCAAACTTCTCTTCATCTTCCACATGAATTGCATGACCAGCATCATTTATTATCTGCCATTCGCAATCTTTCATGAGTGATTGCATCGATCTCGCTATGTCACAAAATTTATTATCCAACTCACCTGTGAGAAGGAGAATTGGCATAGGTAAGTTTTCAAGCTGATTCCACCAGGAAGGCTGATCCCCTGTCCCCATTCCAAGTAAACTGTTACAAAGACCCAGTTCCGTATTCGCGAGCCGCTCTTTTCTCACAGCCTTTTGTTTCTCCTGAGACATTTTCTTCTGTGAATCGAAAAGGGGGATATTCTCCCAGTCATCGACAAAAGCCGAAATGCCCTTTTCGACAATTTTATCCGCTAGCTTTGCATCTTGGATTCTACGCTCTTGTCGTGCAGTCTCTGTCTTCAGTCCCGGAGAAGCACTTTCAAGTATCAGTGACTGTACAAATTCAGGAAATAAGCAAGCAAAACTTAGCGCCAACCTTCCGCCCATTGAATAGCCAAGCACATGCGTTTTTTGAATCGAAAGCTTTTCTAAGATTTCTCGAATATCCTTCGCCGCTTCCAGCATAGTATATCGCTCAGCATTATGAGGAGATTCTGTAGAACCGTGACCAATGATATCCACCATAATCAGCTGATACTTCTTCTGCATCGGCCAAAGAAATCTCCATGTTTCAAGGCTACCTGTAAACCCATGTAAAAGGAGCAGAGGTTCCCCATGTCCTATGATGTCTATATGGTACTCGACACTTCTACAGACAAGTTTCACTGTATTTCTCCGTTTAAAGCAGCTGCTATTTCCCGGGAAACAAAACTCCACAAATTACGATGTTTTAAAACATTCGTCTCACGATTTGTCGGAATCTCGATAATCTTTAATCCAGGTATTGAAAATGATGCAGGAAAGACCTCGTTAAATTCATCCCAATCCTTTATCTTTCGATACGTTGCGTTATAAAGACGAGCCGCGTGTGAAAAATCCAGACCATGGGGAGTACCGAATAATACTTCGAAATATTCTTTTTCCGAAGCTTGCGACAAGAAAGAGAAAATCCCGCCCCCATCATTATTAATCACTAAAATGGTCAAATTTTGGCCTTGAAGCTTTCCGGCAAGCAAACCATTCATATCGTGGAAAAAGCTTAAATCACCGATCGCAAGTACGGTCTTTTCTTTAACCGTACTCACACCAAGAGCGGTCGAAACAATTCCATCAATTCCATTTGCACCCCGGTTTGCATAAAGTTCTATGTTTTTATTATTTGCAAAGAAAAACGTATCTACATCTCGAATAGGCATACTGTTTCCGACAAATAAATGAGAGTGCTCCGGCATAATCTCATTCAATTGGTAAAATAGCTTTCCTTCATCCAACTCTTCTTCATTAACGATGCTTCGGAGCGCATGTTTTGTCGCTTCATTAACCTTAACCCAGCGTTGCAACCAGTCTTGGTCACCGTTTTCAGGCAGCCTATCTGCAATATCTCGGCAAAAGCGTTCCTCTTCACTGTACAGCATACGCGTTGCAAGACCGCTTGGGTCCCGATAGCCTGCTCCACCATCAATGACAAAGGACTCGGCTTTCTGTTTTTTTAACCATAACAGCAAAGGCTTCGATACAGGCATTGCTCCAAATCGGAGGATGACATCTGGATGAAAAGCATCCATCACATGCTCATCACGCAAAAATGTATCATAACAGTCTATCACATTTGAAAACGAATGTTGACCGCTTCGCAACTGTGAAAGTGGATCGGCAAGAATGGGAAATCCTAGTTTTCCGCCAAGCTTTGTCACGGCCTCTTTTATGCCATCATTCTTCATCTCTCCGCATATAATCAGCCCTCGTTTAGCTTGCCCAATTTCTTGTGCTATCGCATCCAATTGGTTCATTGATAATGTCAAGGTACCAGGTTCAATCGCTACAGTAGCTTGTTTCTCCTGACGATAATTTCTCGCTTCTGCCAAATTCGGAATAAGCGGTTCTCGCAGAGGGAAATTCAAATGAACCGGACCAGCTGGCTCATTAGCAGCAGTCGCTACAGCTCTTGCACAAACCGTTCGCGCATAACGCACCATGCTCATACTGCTTTCTGGAAGTGCCATCTCGACAAACCACTTCACGTGATTACCATACATTCCGATTTGATCGATTGTCTGCGGTGCACCGACATCCCTCAGTTCATGCGGTCTATCAGCCGTTAAGACAATCAGTGGAATCCGAGAGTAGAACGCTTCTACTATCGCAGGATAATAATTAGCGGTTGCCGTTCCTGATGTACAAAGCATCGCTACCGGCTTTTTCATTGCTTTTGCAAGCCCTAACGCAAAAAAGGCAGCAGAGCGCTCATCCACATTAATATGAATCTTTATCTCTGGATGCTCCGCCAAAAGCAAGGCCAATGGCGTGGAACGTGAACCTGGACTAATGACTACGTCCTTTATTTGATTTTGAGCTAATTCATCGACAAAAGCCGTCGCATACGCAGTTAACGCATCACGATCATTCATGAAGGTTCCCTCCTAAAGCACTTAACATCGGATTAAATTTTATTCCTGTTTCTTCGTATTCACCTTCAGGCGTAGAGTCTTCCAGTACTCCACAACCAGCAAATAAGGAGGCTTCATTACCTTGAATGAGCGCTGAACGTATGCCCACCGCAAACTCGCCATTTCCATAAGAATCAGACCAGCCAATTGGCGATGCATAAAAGCCACGCTCCAGTTCTTCGTTCTCACGGATCCATGCAACGGCCTGTTCTGTTGGAAGTCCCCCCATTGCAGGTGTTGGGTGAAGCTTGCCTATTACGTCGAAAATAGACACATCCGCATCGCATTCTCCGCTAACTGGTGTATACAAATGCTGAATATGCCTATTTTTCATGACTGTCGGATCTTTAGGTACTTCAAGCTTTTTACAAACCAAACTTAGTGCATCCTTAATCATGGAAACGACATATTGATGTTCAAGGAGGTTTTTTTGATCATGTAGCAGCTCATGTTCCAACTTCCTATCCTTTTTTGCATCTTTCCCACGAGCAATTGAGCCAGCAAGACAGGCAGAGAATAATTCATTTCCGTGTTTTTTTACGAGACGCTCAGGGGTTGCACCAATAAAGCAATCCCCTGCCGATTCTAAACAAAAAATAAAACTTCCTGCTTGTTCCTTTTGAAGCCGCTGAAGAACAGCAACTGTTTCAATTCGTTTCTTAAACACAATCCGTAATTCTCTTGCTAGAACAACTTTGTCCAATTCCGAATGCTTCATATGTGAAACGGCTTCTGCAACAATTCTCTTCCAACCCTCAGGATTATCCTCGATTTGTTCCAAATACTCATTTACGCCTACAGCCACATTCGTCAAACGATTTCTAATCTCATTTTCCCATTCATTTATCAGATCTATGAAGAGATTTGCTTGATCTTCCGATGTGCAAACAATATTGGTCGTTAAATATGCTTGTCCCTTCACAATGGATAGCATGAAGGCAGGAATATAAAACAAACTATCACCAAATTGATCCCAAAGCAGGGAATCCGTTTTATTATAATCAAAAGAATATCCACCAAACACTAACGGACCTGTACCCACTATTCCAGTAACACCTGCTTTAACGGCATTTTTCTGAAGATCAGTCCAGTTCGCTTCAATCCTTCTCACTCTTAAAGCATCCGCCTTCACTTGGATTTTTTCCACTATACCTAAACCAGCAATGGTCAGTTCTTTTTCAGGATCCTGCCAGTAAAAGCGTTCTCCTGCATACCGTTCTCTTCCAGCTTGATAAAATGAAAGGGGGTCTAAATCATCGATTTTCCTTACTACACTGAACAAGACTTTTTGCTTTTGCTGTTTCGCTTTTTGCACAGCTTGCTGAAGTCCATAAAACCATTCAGTTTCATGTGAGATAGCCAAAAAAAATCCCCCTTAATGTCAACATTTTAAAAGCATACAAACCTATTTAAAGATACACCTCATTTCGACTCAATGTCAATTATTGCGGTCTTTATTCATCGTTCTATGACAACTTTTTTCCTATTAATATATTCTCTTTTAAAAACAAACAAACGTTATTGTTAAGAAAATCACAAATAGACATTGACACACTTAATTTGTTTTCCTACACTTATTCTGTACCAATATTTGATTCGTGATTACAAATGCAAGCTAACTTAAGAGGAGAAGTGTAATGTCTATACAATCTAATTCCGTTTCACCCCAACAAGAAAAACGCAGCTGGAAGATTTGGTGGGAACTGATTCGTCCACATACGTTGACAGCAGCGTTTGTCCCTGTACTAATTGGTACCTTGCTCTCTTTAATAGCAGAGGAAGTAAACTGGATCCTATTTGCAGCAATGCTAATTGCCAGCCTATTAATTCAAGCAGCTACTAATTTATTTAATGAATACTATGACTTTAAACGCGGTCTAGATACCGCTGAATCAGTTGGCATTGGTGGCGGAATCGTTCGCCATGGAATGACGCCGAAGTTGATTATGAATTTGGCACTCAGCTTTTATGCAATCGCTCTTTTGCTTGGCGTGTATATCTGTGCTGTGTCCTCATGGTGGCTTGCTGCAGTTGGTTTAATCTGCATGCTTATCGGTTACTTGTATACAGGCGGGCCCATCCCTATTTCATCTACACCATTTGGTGAACTTTTTTCAGGATTTTTCATGGGCTACGTCATTATACTCATTGCTTATTTCATCCAAACTGGTCATGTTTCAAGCACAGTTGCAATCGTATCAGTACCTAGCCTCATTCTAGTCGGCTTAATTAATATGTCTAATAACCTACGTGACCATGATGGTGACAAAGCAAACGGTCGACGCACGCTGCCAATTTTACTAGGACGTGAAAAAGGTTTGCGATTCATGGTTATCATGTTTGCTATTGCCTACCTATGGATTATTGTAATTGTTGCATTAGGAGTTGTAACACCATGGATTCTGCTAACTCTATTAAGCATCCCTAAGGCTGCAAAAGCAACAAAAGGCTTTGTTGGCAAAACCATTCCGATTGAAATGATGCCCGCCATGAAAGCAACTGCTCAAACAAACACCATTTTCGGCTTGCTTCTATCTATAGGATTATTGATTAGCTATTTTGTTTAATGAAAAATTGGATGTCAAAAAGGGTCTGACCTCGCACACTAAATCAGTATGTAGTGTTTCTTACACTTATCCTTTACTGCATTTAGTTGTTGCTGGGGCTGACCCTTTGCTTTTGGGACATCCTTTTTTGTTCTTATCAAATGGTTAAAGAAGTGATCAATCCCCTCTTTCTTCATACCCCTCAACGTTTCTACTAACATCTATTCGGGTAATGTTACATATACGATCCAAAAAAATCTCCTAAGGAGTGAAATAAAATGGCTACTACTAAACAAATTCAAAATTTAAAGGAAAAATTACTTTTAGAAAAAGAACAACTCCAACAACAAACTAAAAGGAATGAAGAAACCTTAGTAAAGGTGGGGCAAAGAGAATCCGTAGATGAACTATCTTCTTATGATAACCACCCAGCAGATATGGGTACTGAACTTTTGGATAAAGAAAGAATTTCGGCGTTGAATGATCATGCTAAATCCCAAATTGAGAAAACTAATGCTGCCCTTGAAGCTATAAATGAAGGAAATTATGGTTATTGTAAAGTTTGTGGTAACACCATTTCTCTGGAACGACTCGAAGCAGTTCCAGCCACATTACATTGTTTTGAACACGCTCAAACACAAAACACTATTTCAGCACGACCGGTAGAAGAAGAAGTACTTATCCCATCTTTAGGAAACCACTTCGAAAATCGCCGCCTTGGAAATGAAATCACTGACAAAGAAGATAGCTTTGCTGAGGTTGCCCGTTTTGGAACTTCGGAGACACCTTCCGACTACAGTGGCGACCATGAGAGTTATGATACTATTTATGATAATGAAGAGGAAACAGAAGGCTTTATAGAAGAATATGAAGCATATATAGGAAATGATGTACAAGGAAAGAACAGAAATGTTTATCCTAATAAAAAGCAATAAATGCTAGATGGATAAAGGACTCCCCATCTATTAAGTAAATAAGTAATGATATAGTAGGACCATTCTAAAAAAGTCAAATAAAAAAGATGCATACGTAGATGTATGCACCTTTTCTATATGACCCCTACGGGATTCGAACCCGTGTTACCGCCGTGAAAGGGCGGTGTCTTAACCGCTTGACCAAGGGGCCAAATGGCGGAGAAGGAGGGATTTGAACCCTCGCGCCGGTTACCCGACCTACACCCTTAGCAGGGGCGCCTCTTCAGCCTCTTGAGTACTTCCCCATGGCTCCGCAGGTAGGACTCGAACCTACGACCGTTCGGTTAACAGCCGAATGCTCTACCACTGAGCTACTGCGGAATGGTGGGCCTAAATGGACTCGAACCATCGACCTCACGCTTATCAGGCGTGCGCTCTAACCAGCTGAGCTATAGGCCCATTCTATGGAGCGGGTGAAGAGAATCGAACTCTCATCATCAGCTTGGAAGGCTGAGGTTTTACCACTAAACTACACCCGCGTAAATGGGGCGACTGATGGGAATCGAACCCACGAATGCCTGAACCACAATCAGGTGCGTTAACCACTTCGCCACAACCGCCATAAAACATATTGAATAATAATGGTGGCTCAGGACGGAATCGAACCGCCGACACAAGGATTTTCAGTCCTTTGCTCTACCGACTGAGCTACTGAGCCATATTAAATTTGATAACTTAAATAAAGATTATAGTTATCTTTCGTGCTCTAACTACTGAGCAACTAAGCCAATTAATTTATATCAAAAGCAAGTTAACTATTGAATAAAAATGGCGGTCCGGACGGGACTCGAACCCGCGACCTCCTGCGTGACAGGCAGGCATTCTAACCAACTGAACTACCGGACCAGATTGCGGGGACAGGATTTGAACCTGCGACCTTCGGGTTATGAGCCCGACGAGCTACCGAACTGCTCCACCCCGCGATAATAAGAATGATAAAATTTATTTTGAAAATGGAGGAGGTAGAGGGATTCGAACCCCCGCGGGATTTGACTCCCCTGTCGGTTTTCAAGACCGATCCCTTCAGCCAAACTTGGGTATACCTCCAAATAGCATACATGGTGGACCTTGTAGGACTCGAACCTACGACCGGACGGTTATGAGCCGTCTGCTCTAACCAACTGAGCTAAAGGTCCTTATATTTTGGTAGCGGCGGAGGGAGTCGAACCCACGACCTTTCGGGTATGAACCGAATGCTCTAGCCAGCTGAGCTACACCGCCAAAATAATATAAGTTTGAATAAATGGTGGAGCCTAGCGGGATCGAACCGCTGACCTCCTGCGTGCAAGGCAGGCGCTCTCCCAGCTGAGCTAAGGCCCCATAATAAATGGTTAGATGTTCATGGTCGGGAAGACAGGATTCGAACCTGCGACCCCTTGGTCCCAAACCAAGTGCTCTACCAAGCTGAGCTACTTCCCGTCTATATATGGCGCGCCCGAAAGGAGTCGAACCCATAACCTTCTGATCCGTAGTCAGACGCTCTATCCAATTGAGCTACGGGCGCATATATATTTAAAATGGTGCCGAGGACCGGAATCGAACCGGTACGGTAGTCACCTACCGCAGGATTTTAAGTCCTGTGCGTCTGCCAGTTCCGCCACCCCGGCA